>CAKSJG010000050.1 GCA_934463165.1 uncultured Clostridia bacterium | reverse complement strand
CAGACAGCGACAAGCAATTTCCATATTAAGATTATGCCGCCGATTACGGCGCCTATTGCTATGTTGGCAGCCGTCATAAAAATGCCGACGCCCGGATTTCCGATAAAGACCGGCAATGTGAACATAAACCGTATTCCGAAAGGTATTCCGCAAAGCATTAAAAGATACATATAATTGACCGATCCGTTTGCTATGCAAAGCCCGATGAACAGGTTATATAAAAGTATTGCGGTTATTATCGGCGCTATGCTCTTTTTGATAAACCGTATTAAAATATCCGTTCTCGTCATTTTTGAACACTCCTTGTCTGTGCTTCTTTGAGCAGCTTTCTTGCTTGTGTAAACATTACGGTATCAGCGGCAGGAATATCTAAATATATTCGGTCAATGCCGATTTCCTCATTCGGAACATAGTCAGGATTTATCGACTGATAAATTTTTGTGTATGCCTCTTTGAGTGCGGTGTCATAATCTTTTGTGCCATTCTCAACTTCACATATCAAGTCTGACAAAAGAGCTTTTGCGGCTGCTTCCTTTTCTGCATAGTATTCAGGTCTTAAATAAACATCACGGTAATAAATGAGTGCGTTCCGTGCGACAGCGGCTAAATCAAGATAACCGTAACCGTTTGTGTTTCCGGCAAGCACAGCGTTAAATACTGCGTTATGAGCTTTGCACCAAGCAGGCTGAAAGCCTAAACCGTTTTGCACCTCGTCAAGAATCGGACTAATCAGATTTTCCGTTATTGCAATGCTTTCAGCCGTTGCGTTTTCCGGCGCACACTCGACCGGGATTTCTGCGGCGTATGCCGACTGTGTAATTGCGGCTAAAATTGCCGCTGCCGTTAAAAATGTTTTGATTTTCTTCATAAGGTTGTACCTCCTAAACCTTTTTAGTTATATTTATTGTATCACAATACTTTTGCCGCGCCCAGCCCTATAAGGCTACATTTGCGCTACAATTTATTTTTCAATTTCGGGATTGCGTTCTCTCGGACGGTTAAGCAGCGTATCAACATTTGAACGGATAACCTCGATTTCGGCAGATTTTGATTTCAGTTTTTTGTATTCCTCATACAGTTTTGATTTCCGTTCCGACAGATCCCCGTTGGCCTTTATAAGAGTTTCAAGCGGCGGATTTTTGCCTTTCAGATTTCTTTCGGCAGCCTCATATAAAATCAGCTCTCTTTGGAATTTCTGTGTAAAGCCTTCTTTATTTTTTACCTTTTGCAGTTTCAGATATATAGGTCGGTACTGCCGATATATTTCAAGCTGCTTTATCAACATCGCATTTTCGCCGATAGTCTTCTCAACCGCTTTTATTTTTTGAGCTGTATCATCAAAATCGGAATGTAATTTATTTGCGGCAGCCTCTAAATCCTCATAGGTAGTCAGATTATTTTCGGTCAGGAAATTCAAAGTTTTTGCCGCCTGCTTTAAGTTATATATTTTGCTCCAATGCTCATAGCCTTTGCTTTCCTGTGCCTTGATACAATTCTGAATGTCGATAATAAGGTTGATA
>CAKSJG010000049.1 GCA_934463165.1 uncultured Clostridia bacterium | reverse complement strand
AGTAAAATTCATTTATTTTTTTTCGGGTTTAATATATAATTAAAACATAAATTATTATTGTGCTGAACATGCAGCAAAAAGGAGACAGACCATGAATATTTTAAAAAACGAATATCCGCGTCCGCAGTTTGAACGCAGTGCCTGGCTTAATCTGAACGGTACATGGCAGTTTGAAATTGACAATTCAATGGTAGGACAGGAGAAGGAATTTTATAAGAGAAATACTCTGAGCGGAAAAATAAATGTTCCGTTTTGCCCCGAAAGCGCTCTTTCCGGTGTGGAAAATAAGGATTTTATGAATTGCGTATGGTACAAAAGAGATTTTGATATCCCGAAAGAGCATACATCAAAAAGAGTAATTTTACATTTCGGAGCAATTGATTATCATGCATATGTTTATGTTAATGAAAAAAAGGTCGGCGAGCACGTAGGCGGTTATACACCGTTTAGTTTTGATATTACCGATTTTCTGAAAGAGACGGATAACAACATTGTTGTTTGTGCCGAAGATGACGCGCGCAGCGGCAATCAGCCTCTCGGGAAGCAGTCCGACAGGCTTAAGTCATACAGCAGTTTATATACGAGAACGACCGGAATATGGCAGACTGTCTGGCTTGAATTTGTTGATGAATGCTATATTGAAAGCGTAAAGATTACAACAGAAATAAATTTGCCGTCGGTAAATGTTGAATTTAAAATGTCGGAATGCTTTGATAATGTTAATGTAACAGCTGAAGCGTTTTGGGACGGGAATTCTGTCGGAAAAGCAAGTGTTGATTTAAAATCGGATTTATCTTTTGTAAATTTAAAATTGGATGAAAAGCATTTGTGGGAAGTCGGTAAAGGTAATTTATACGATCTTAAATTAACCGTGAAAAGGGACGGAGTTGTTTGTGATGAGGTACTTTCGTATTTCGGACTGCGAACCGTATGTCTTGATGGACGTGCATTTAAGATAAACGGTAAAACGGTCTTCGGAAGATGGGTGCTTGATCAAGGTTTTTATCCTAATGGAATATATACTGCACCGAGTGATGACGATCTTAAAAATGATATTTTAAATTCGCAAAAGCTTGGCTTTAACGGTGCGAGGCTGCACGAAAAGGTATTTGAACCGCGTTTTCTTTATTGGGCTGATAAACTCGGATATATTGTTTGGGGAGAATTTGCAAATCGGGGCTTGGATATCACCGAAACCGGTCAAATCAGGCATTTTCTGCCTGAATGGATTGAGACAATGAAGCGCGATATTAACCATCCTTCAATCATCGGATGGTGTCCGTTTAACGAAACATGGGATTATAAAGGCAGAAAACAAAGCGACATGATTATAAAAATGGTATATGAAGTCACAAAGGAAATCGATCCATCCCGTCCCGTAATAGATACAAGCGGTAATTTTCATGTTGAAACAGACATATTTGACGTTCACGATTATGAACAGAATCCAACTGAATTTTCATCACACTATGAAAAGCTTACCGACGGAATTGCGGAAGATACCTGCTATCGGAATCCGTCAACGCGTGACAGGCAGAAGTATGACGGCATTTCACCGGTGTTTGTCAGCGAGTACGGCGGTATACAGTGGTCAGGCAGCGGCTCTGACGGCTGGGGTTACGGCGAAGCGCCGAAAAGTGAAGCTGAATTTTTGGAGAGATATCGCGGTCTTACCGAAGCGCTTATCAATAACCCGTATATGCTCGGTTTTTGCTATACACAGCTTTATGATGTTGAGCAGGAGATAAACGGGCTTATGACATATGACAGAAAGTTTAAATTTGATCCTGAAATAATCAAAAAAATCAATTCAAAAAAAGCAGCAATAGAAATAAAAGACGAATAAAATTTAACATTTAACGAAATTGCATCATTATAATATAACGATATAGTTTATATGAGGTGATTCGTTTTGGGACTTACGCTTAATTCGGTCGGTTCTCATGCCTTAAACGGCATAGGTATACATAAAAAAATTGAGGATAATTCACGCCTTGTGATTTTGGCGGGTAATCCCAATGTCGGCAAGAGTACACTTTTTAATGCCCTCACGGGGATGAATCAGCATACGGGCAATTGGACCGGAAAAACCGTTTGCAATGCATGCGGAACATATGAATACG
>CAKSJG010000048.1 GCA_934463165.1 uncultured Clostridia bacterium | reverse complement strand
CTCGTCTTCTGTTTTTTGCAAAAGTGAACTTTCATAATTACGCAAATTTATTATGTTTTTGAAAAAAATTGATTCTATTTCTCTTATATTCTTGATCTCTTCCGTATTACAAAAGCTTCTTGAAAGAATTGCTTTTGTAGATCCGAGTCTGTAATGTTCCATAACAATTTTTTCAGCTGGCAATATTCCTTTGCTGATACGTGCAATACCACCAAACCCGTAAGGAACACCAGCTCTTTGAAATTTGTTGCATAACATTTCCACGGTACCGTTGGTAAGCGGTTCAAACATAAAAGTAAGTCCATAACTGAGGTGCAGATCATTCAATCCGATATGTATTTCATCAAAATTACCCATTGCGAGAACTTCGTCTACACATTCTGTAGCTTCCTTGGTTTCAAGAAGTAGCATGGTTTTCACACGGTTATTCACAATATCCAGAAATTTTTTTACTGTCGCAGTGTTTTTCCACATAGGAAGCATTATCATATCAGCTCCGGCGGCTATAACTTTTTCTATCTCACTTTTTGAATTTGGATTTATCGGATTGACACGAACAAGCACAGAGGATTTTGTCAATACATTGGAAATGATTTCTATATCTCTAATACTATGATGCGACTTTACTGAATTCATATTTTTTTGTCTTTCTTCTTTACCGAGCGTTTCAAGATCAACCATTATATATTCAACGCCATTTTTTTCCGCAATTAAAGCAACTTTAGGATTATTTGTAATATATATTAAATCAAGAGCCAACTTCTATTCACACCTCTCAAGCTGACATATAACGACGTTTGCCGTTATATGTTTTATCCTTCTTAACGGCATTCATCTGTTCTTTAAAAGACTTACACCTATTTTATGATCTGTATTTTTTGGCATGACATCATGCCGTAATAACATACTTACCGCTTTTCTCTCTCCTCACATCCCACACAAACCCGATTTTATCGAGCCTGCATACTCTGCTGTCGGAAATTTTGCCCGCCTTGTACCTTGTTCTTTGGTTTGTAACCCAAGCTCCGAGCTTAAACCCGTCGCCCGATACATACTTGCTCTTCACATTGCATGTGCCGTATATGTGTCTGTATTTCAGCAAATGCTCAAAGCCTTTTTCCCATGCGGCATCATTCGGAAACCATATAATTCCGAGTCTTTCAAGCTTTTCAATGCATTCAAATCCGAGCTTGCCGTTTTTGTATTTTAGTCTTTGTGAGTTTATCCAATCGCCGAATGCAAATCCGTCGTCAAACGTATACCCGGCAGACGGATTGATATTCCCATGTTCGGTATAATATTTTTTTGCATACTCATATCCGTTTTGCCAGCGGCTTTTGTCTCTGTGCCAACACATTCCGATGCTTTCGAGCATTTTTATTTGTTCGTCGCTGAGCCTCTTTTTTGAATATGAATACCTTTGTGACGATATCCATACGCCGAGGTTTAATCCGTTTTTCGTTTTGTAATGCGCGTCAATGTTGAGATTTCCTTTTTCTTCAAAATACTTTTTTGCTTCTTCGTAATACTTCATCCATGTTCTTTGCTTAACCGATGTTTTTTGTATTCCGATTTCTTCAAGCAGTTTAAGCCGTTCATTCGGCAGGGCATTGTTTATATATGCGTTTCTTGCTCCTCTGTACCAAATTCCGAGGTTAACCCCGTTTTTTGTCACGTATTCCGCGGGTATGTCAAGATTGCCGTTTTTTGTGAAATATTCTTTTGCAAGCTTGTATTTTTCCGTCCATGTATCGTCGAGTTCCCAAACCATGCCTATCTGCGAAAGCTTTTTATATTGCCGCTCCGTGATTTTGCCCGATTTATATTTGCTCCTTTGTCTCAATATCCATACGTAAAGGTTTTCATTTTCGCTCGTTACATTAAGGTTTTTGTTTTTATCATAAAAAGCCTGCGCTTCGGCAAAGCTTTTCTCCCATAAGCGTTCCTTTAACGTTCGCCAATCCATGCCGATTTTTTCAAGTCTTTCGGTTCTTGATTTGCTCAGTGTTCCGTTTGCGTGTTGAATCCTTTGCGTTATAACCCACTGACCGAGGCCGTATCCGTCATCGGTTCTGTAGTCTGATTTCGGCAAAAGATCTCCGTGTTCTTTATAATAATCGCATGCAACAGCATACATACTTTCCCACGAAAGTGAAAGTGTGTTTTCAAGCTCATAAAAAAGCTGTCTGCAATTGCGTACTTCGTCCGTAACATCAAATTTTTCGTTTACTATCTCGCTTTCATATCCCATGCCGCGGTAATAATATATCGCTTCTCTCATTTCTTCTTTGACGTCGCTGATGCTGTCGAGATTGTCAAAATTCAAAACTATGTCAAATATAACAGCGTCATTCGTTTTGCTTGCCGAAAGTGCGCGCCCGATTTGCTGTTTGTATATAATGGGAGATACCGTCGGCCTGAGAAGAATAACACCCGATACATCATCCACGTGAATGCCTTCGTTAAGCATGTCTATGCAAAATAAAAGTTTGAGGTGGTTGCTTTCATCATTTTTAAATTCGGCAAATGCCTTGCTTGTTTCGGGATTATCCGAATACGCCGAATATATATGCGCATCGCTGTCAATACCGGCAAACCATTCGCGTGATTTTTCAATCATTTCGCGCATGTGCTCAACATTTGCGCAAAAAACAATGTATTTGCCGCATTTGTCGGGCATATGTTTTTCAAAAATCTTATCTATGCCGTCGGCATTTTCAAGAGCCTTGCGAAGATTTTCAAGATACATCTCCGCTTTGTTTTTTATGCCTTTGTTTTTGACGTTTTTTATTTTTCTTTCATATTTTATAACTTCGTTGTGATAAGAAAAAACCGATATAACATATTTCGGAGGATTAAGTATCCCTCTGACAATTGCCTCCCCGAGAGTCATTTCCGATGCTATGTGTCCGTCAAACAGTTCTTCCGCCATGTCGCGCCTGTTGTCTAAATAGCGTATGTTTGTGGCAGAAAGGCCGAGCAGGGGAGTGTCTTTGTATGCAGTGCAGAGCCTTTGCACGCCTTTGCTCCATTCTGTTGCCCCGGCGCGGTGAAATTCATCAAGAATTATATAATCGGGATCAATTTTATCGATGTCGCTCTGCGGCATCATTGTCAGCTTTGAATAGGTTATAAAGGTTATGTTATCGGTATTAAAATCGGCGTCACTTTTACTCACGTTTTCTACCTGGGTTTTAAAAATATATTCACTCGGAGAAATCCAGCATATTTTTTTGCTCGGGTTGTCCTCGCACAATTTGAATGCTATAAAAGATTTTCCGGTTCCCGTCGGGTGAATAACAGCGGCTTTTTTGCAATTGTTCATCATTTCCACGGCAGAATTGTATGCCGTAAGATTATGGTCATATAGCTCTATGCTCACTGTTTTCGCCTCCCAATAAAAAACATGTATATAGTTAATTGTAAAATTATAAAATATCTGATTTAAAGTACATTCTGCGATATTATTTACATTTTCTGAAAATGTTTATTTTTTATCGGAACGGTGTGGGCACCGTTTCCTACGCAGTAATTATTAAATATTTGCAATTTAATAATTGGAATCATATTGGTGAATTTTGTTTAGATTATTTAACGCAAGAAACAGCGGCGCCCTTGTGTAAATGGAGCTGTCAGCGCAGCTGACTGAGGGATTGTCAAAACATGTTTACATCTTATGATTTTTTTGCAAGGGTTAAATAT
>CAKSJG010000047.1 GCA_934463165.1 uncultured Clostridia bacterium | reverse complement strand
GCACTGCCTGTTTGAGCGACTTAAAATAAAATACATATACCTGTAACCGATACGAATTTTTAATGTGTTCGGATATTGACGCGTGCGGCTAAACTTACAAGAACCGAACCCGATATACCGACAATCAAAACTCATATAATCTGTAATAATCGCGCATAGTAAAACGGCAGACAGTACCGTTTAAGGCGCTGTCTGCCGTTTGACTTGTATAGTCTTAACCGACTTAATAATTTTTCATAATTTCAGAATAAAATTTACAAATTTTATACTTTTGGCTGCAGCAATGCATGCCGAGCCACCTTGTCCTGTCTTCGCGTGACGGAAAAAATATCTTTTTCCCCTCACAAAACAGCATATTTTTTACTTCGGTTTCATAAAACGGACAAAGCGGATAAGTATTCATGTAACCCGCCCCCTATTTGATTTTATGAAGGCTGACGTACTTTCCGTATGTAATACCTTCCCTGCGGCTGTTGCTTTCAATATCATACAGAGTATATTTAACGGGTATACGGATCTCTGTTTTATTGATATAACCCAGCCTTTTCATATATGAACCCTGACAAAGCGTGCTGCAGAATTTCTTTCTTCTGGCCGCTTTAAAAACTTGTCCGCACCATTGACAAAGATATTCGCTTTTCTTTGACGCCCTTTGTTTGGAAGCGAGAGCCGCACAGGCTTTACGGCAGAATTTCTTTGCATTAAGTGTGGTCGTAAACTCTTTTCTGCAGTAAGGACAAATTTTTGTTTGTTTCATATTTCTCCTGTTTCCTCCTAAAATCCGGCTTCTATATAGCATCCCAAAATATACATAAATATCATGAATGCTATCAAAACCTTTTCATTACAAATAAATTTCATAGCCAATTGTTTCATTAAAGACACATCCTTTCGTGTATACACAATGCCCCCGATAACAAATGTTTCGCTATCGACACAATTATATTACCATATTTTTGTGTCTTTGTCAACACATTTTTAAAAAAAGTATTGATTTTTTTTAAAAAATGTGTTATTATCATTACATGATGAATATAATTTTACTGAAGATAAAGAAAGGAATGATTTTATGGCCGATATCGGCAGCAGAATCAGAGAACTGAGAAAAAAGGCGGGGTTCACGCAAAGTGAGTTTGTCGAAATTCTTCGGAATAAATATAATCTTAAGGCAGACAGGGTAATGCTGAGCAAGTGGGAATGCTCCAAACAGTGCCCTCAGACCGAAACGCAAAAGTGCATAGCGGACGCTTTCGGCGTAAGCCTCGATTATCTTAACGGTATCGAAGAAAAACACAGCCTCAAGCTGAAGAATATAACTCCCGTTTACGAAACAAAGATGCCTATGTACGGTAAAATAGCATGCGGCTCACCTATAGAATGCAATTTGGAATTTGATCTTGAAACGCTCAAGGGCGTTCCGGTTGACGGTGATTTTTGTGTAATTGCGCGCGGTGACAGTATGATAAACGCGCGGATATTTGACGGCGACATCGTCACCATCAAAAGGCAAAACACAGTATCTAACGGAGAAATTGCCGCAGTTGCAATAGGCGACGAGGCTACGCTTAAGAGAGTGTATTTTATTGATAACGGAATTATGCTTGTTGCCGAAAACCCTGCGTACAAGCCCATGATTTATACGGGATATGAATGTGAAAATATTTTTATTCTCGGAAAAGCCGTATCTATGCAGACGGTACTGAATTAAACCTATACCCATTTTGCCGAAAAACGAAAGCCAAAATACGCCGTGCACCCCAGTTTATAAGGAGTGCGCGGTTTTTTCATGCATAATTTTACTTAAAAAAATTTCATTCTGTTTATGGTAAAATATATACAGGAATGTTTTTGACATTTCAGATTATAACATTAAGCACAGGATAATATCCGAACACGAGCAGATAATTGAATTATTGCGTTGCGGTTAAAGGTGAATGTATTGGACATCTGTCAGCTATATTTGTTTATACATAAATTTATTGCAAGAAAGAGTGCCTCCACTGTGTAAGGGGAGGTGGGTTGCACAGCAACCCGGAGGGGTTGTAAATATTTAACTTAAGCAAAATTTATTTCTAAAACGCATATATGTTTTGACAATCCCTCAGTCAGCTGACGCTGACAGCTCCCTTTACACAAGGGCGCTTTTTTTCTTGCGTTTAACCGTATTATTTTGTTTGTTAAATGCAAAGAATTTATATGCCCGACTGCGCGTAGGGACGGATATTAAAACACATGCTTAAACCGGGAGGTTTTATTATAAACAGTTTAAATACAGAAAAAAAGCCCGTGCAGCCCGTCTGCACGGAAGCGGACAACAGTATAAATGACGAGCTTGAAAAAAGAAACAGGAGAATACTGGAGCTGTGCGACAAAATTCTTGATAAAATCGATACGGCTCTCGGCGAGGTCTCAAAATGCATTGTAAAGACAAAGCAAAGGAGCAAAAGCATTGAATATGACGACGATATGAAAAAACCGCTTAAGGAATCATATTACGAAAGCGAAAGCGCCGATATTGCCGACGGACAGGTAGACACAGGCTCACTCAAGCAAATCGTGTCAACTCTTAAGGATGTGCGTGACATTCAGGCAGGGTTTGTAAAGAGTGACAATTCCGATTTTGACGCAGACGAAACCGGAATAATATTTATATCGGACATTAAAAAAGACGGAAGTGACAGCCGATGAACGTAATCTGGACACCTCAGGAAAAGCAGGCGATATTTCAGTCGAGACCCGAATATGAAGCGCTCTACGGCGGAGCTGCCGGCGGCGGAAAATCCGACGCACTGCTCACAGAGGCTCTGCGTCAGGTGCATATAAAGCACTACCGCGCGCTGATCCTCAGAAAAACATATCCTCAGCTCTCGGAGCTTATAGACAGAAGCCGAGAGCTTTACACAAGCGCATTTCCGACGGCAAAATATAACGAAACAAAGCATGTGTGGACATTTGAATCGGGGGCAAAAATATATTTCGGCGCAATGCAGCATACGTCGGACAGAATAAACTATCAGGGAAAAAGGTATGATTTTATAGCATTTGACGAATTAACTCATTTTTCATGGGATGAATATTCATATATGTTTTCAAGAAACAGGCCGTCGGGCAGCGGAACGAGAGTATACATACGCTCAACAACAAACCCCGGGGGAATAGGCCACGGCTGGGTAAAGGAGCGCTTTATCACGGCCGCGCCGCCGCTCACCCCGATAATAAGCAAAATGCAGGTTGCAGCTCCGGACGGAAAGCTTGAAACCGTGACGAGAGACAGAATCTTTGTTCCGTCGACGGTGTTTGACAACAAAAAGCTTCTTGAAAACGACCCGGGATACATTGCAAATCTTTCCATGCTGCCGTTTAAGGAAAGACAGGCGCTCTTATACGGCGACTGGGACAGCTTCTGCGGACAGGTCTTTACGGAATGGAAAAACGACCCGTCGCATTACGGAGACAGGGTGTTTACGCATGTTATAGATCCGTTTTATGTTCCGAAAGAGTGGAAAATATACCGCGGATTTGACTTCGGATATTCAAAGCCGTATGCCGTCGAATGGCTTGCGGCAGACCATGACGCAAGGGTTTATGTCATAGCGGAGCTGTACGG
This sequence comes from uncultured Clostridia bacterium, assembly GCA_934463165.1. GTDB lineage: Bacteria > Bacillota > Clostridia > UMGS1810 > UMGS1810 > RGIG1828. The sequence continues at coordinate 672 of CAKSJG010000047.1, read as the reverse complement.
ATGCACAGAATCACCCGACACGGGAATCAAGGACACGCCTGCCGAAATTGCAAAAAAAATAATTGAGATGGAAAACACGCATCCGAATCTTAAGGACAGAAAAATTCACGGAATAGCAGACCCCGCAATTGCCAAGGCGGAAACCGGAGAATCCATTGCCGACATGATGGCGAGAAACGGAGTGTTTTTCGACTTCGGTGATCATGAGAGACTACCCGGAAAAATGCAGTTCCACTACCGTTTTGCGTTTGACAAAAACGGAATACCGATGATGTATGTATTCAAAAATTGCAGACACTTCATCAGAACCGTGCCGAATCTGATATATGACGAATCAAACGTGGAGGACATAAACACAAAATCGGAGGATCATATATATGACTGTGTGAGATATGTGCTTATGGCAAATCCGATTTCTCCGCGCAAAAACGAGCTTAAAAAGGCATTTATCGGTGAGGATCCTCTCGATATTATGCCGAACCGTCTTGCGAAATATGATTTTTATCGGATATAAATGTTTGCAGCCCGACGGAGATATACATTACTGCGAATGTTATCGCAAATTTATTAAAAATTTAATTTTTTGTTGATTTCGCAAGTGATTTGTGGTATGATTATTTTATAAAATTACATTCTTTTCAAGAGGGGATGTGCCCTCCCCTCTTGGACACC
>CAKSJG010000046.1 GCA_934463165.1 uncultured Clostridia bacterium | reverse complement strand
ATCATTTCAAAAATCTCAGCCGACTTGATTTCCTCAAATTATTTCGGAAACAAGTCTGAATTCCGCCCGAGATTCAATGGAACCGATTATATTCGGGCGAAATTCACTTTCGATTTTTTCATGAAAAAAACGCATGCTGATTTTCAAACAAAAAATGCTCGCATAATAATCCGTTATCATAACTCACGAACTATGATAACGTGCAGACGAGCCGGCGGATGCTATCCGCCCCTACGATACCGAGCATTTGGATTCCTTGCATAATATTAGTATATTGTGTCTATAATGTGCATGCGGAACGCTGTGGTCACCGTTCCCTACATATAAATTAATAGGTATGTTTTCAATTTAAAAATTGGTTTAAACAAAAATTTGTAATAAGATATTGTTTATCAAAATTACAAACTTACAATAACTACGTAGGGAACGCTGCCCACAGCGTTCCGTTGCATGAATTAAACAATATCATATTTTTAAACGCAAGAAACATAATTCCTAATTACGCATTCCGAATTCCGCATTAAATTACATTTTATATAAATAAAAATTCAAGGAGGAAACAAACAATGAGAAAAAATTTAGGAGCAAAACCGATACTTTATCCAATGCCGGTGCTTATTATCGGAACATACGCCTCTGACGGAACACCCGATGCAATGAATGCCGCATGGGGCGGAATCAGCGAGGAAGCCGAAATATCAATATGCATCAGCGCAAATCATAAAACAACGGAAAACATTTTGAAAAAAAAGGCATTTACGGTAAGTATTGCCGATGAAAAAAATGTTGTTGCGGCGGATTATGTCGGAGTTGTTTCGGGCAATAAAGAAGCCGATAAAATCAAAAAAGCAAATTGGCACGCCGCAAAGAGTGAATTTGTTGACGCTCCGCTCTTTGACGAGCTTCCGCTTGCTTTGGAATGCAAACTTAAAAGCTATGACAATGAGTCATGCCGTCTTGTCGGAGAAATTGTAAACGTTTGCGCAGATGAAAAGATAGTTGATGCAGACGGTAAGATTGATCTTTCGAAATTTGTCCCGATTGTTTTTGACCCTGTGAACAATACCTATAATAAAATAGGCGAAGTTGTCGGCAAGGCTTTCAGCGACGGTCTTAAATTGAAATAATAAATATCGTTGATTTTTTTAAGCAAAATAATCGGCATGAAAAAAATCCTTCTGTGTTATCAAAAATTCTCAGATACACAGAAGGAATTTTTGTTTGAACGGGTTTAATTTATACGGAATTTTTTAAAATACGGCAATGTTTTTTACGATTACAGAATTATGCATATGAGTCCGCCGTTGCCTTCGTTTATAATTTTTTGCAAGGTTTCCTGCAATTTAAATCTTGCGTCTTCCGGCATTTTTGAAAGTTTGTTGTGCAGCCCTTCGTTAACAAGTTCATGCAGGGATTTTCCGAATATATTTGTTTCCCATATAGATGTCGGATTTTCGTTAAATTCGTTAAGCAAATAGTGAACAAGCTCTTCGGATTGTTTTTCCGTTCCTACAATAGGGGATACGGTTGTTTCTATATCTGCACGAATCATATGTATTGTTCACAGCAAACTGAGGTGTTTAACTGAATTTAATTATACTATCTGTATTTTACCGTAAAAACCATAATCGTCAATGCTGCATTTTTGCATATACACAATTTTAAAAACAAATTCAACAAAAACTGTTGACAAATTAAACTCAGCGTGTTATAATAGAAAACGTAAAGGAGGAGATTATAAAAATGCTTACTGATTTTGGAAGATTTTTAAGAAAAATACGAATTGACTGTGGTGAGATTTTAAAGGACATGGCAGAAAAATTGAATGTGTCTGCCGCATATCTTTCAGCGGTAGAAATGGGAAAAAGAAACATTCCCGAACAATGGGTAAACAGAATATCTGAGCTTTACGGCTTGTCTGAGGAAGAAAAAAGCAATTTGAATGATGCTGCGGACAATTCTGCAAAGAGTATTACTCTTAACTTTGACAACATAAGTAATTCTCGTAAAGAAACCGCTATTCTTTTTGCAAGAGAATTTGAAAATGTTGATACCGAAACATTAGACAAAATAAAAAAACTATTGAGAAATACGGAGGAATAACTATTTGACTTATATTGCAGAACCCATACAGCGTACGGAATTACGCTCTCTTGCAAAAGTAATGCGGGAAATTTTGCAGGTTGAAGACAGACTATATATTCCTGTAATAACAATTTTAGAAAATGTAATGCCGTTATTATTCCCTGATTTTTCTTATGAGTATGTGCCAAGAGAAGAATTTCCAAAGAAAAAACATGGAGAGACCGATATTGTAAACCATATTATACGAATAAGAGAAGATGTTTATTACGGAGCAACAGAGGGTAATGGCAGAGACAGAATGACAGTAATGCACGAAATTGCACATTACTTATTACTTGTAATCTGTGGCGTTAAGTTTGAAAGAAATTTTGAAAACACAAATGTTAGCGCATATGAAGACCCCGAATGGCAGGCAAAAGCACTTGCGGGAGAAATTATGTGCCCACATGAATTAATTCAGACTCTTTCACCGGAAGAAATATCGGAGCAATGCGGTGTTTCACTACCGGCGGCAAGATATAATTTAAGTCATTAAGAAAGGATGATGTGATTTGATTGTAATAAAAATAAAAAACACATTAGAAAAGTTGCTACCAACAACTTAACAATGTGTTTCTTACGAGTCTGCTATAAGCAAACCCAATCTCTATGGTTATATTTTAGCAGATTCGTAAACAAAAATCAAGTATTAGGAGTAAAGTTTTTATGATTTTATTAATTTTTTTGTTTACGGAGGTAAAATATTTTGAAAAAAACTAAATATGATGACGGTTTTCACAGCTACTTGGTTGAGGGAGCCTCTATTGTAGGCAAACCAGGAATTCCTATGCTTTTGGATTTGAAAAACGCTCAAGTTCCCAAAGATATGATTCCTTTCGAGAAAGCCAAGCACCAAACAGATAAGCGAAAGTATGTGCATTTTTATATGCACGACAAAGGCTTTTCAGATGTATTAACATCTACAAAAAAATATATTGAATTACTTAAAGAATATGACGGAGTGATTTCTCCCGACTGTTCGTTGTTAATAGGTCAATCGGAATGCTTACAACAGACTAATACATATTTTAATCGCGCTGTTGGGTATTATTTACAAAAGAACGGAATACCTGTAATACCTAATATTCGTTGGAGTGATGAAAGCAGTTTTGAATATTGCTTTTTAGGGGTTCCCAAGCACAGTATTGTTTCTGTAAGTACGCATGGTTGTATAAAATCAAACGAACAAAAAAGATTATTTAAAGCCGGCTTAGAGGAAATGATAAAAGTTCTTGAACCAACAGATGTCCTTGTTCATGGTCATATGCCCGATAAAGTTTTTGGAGAATTTATGACAAAAGTTAAATTTCACCGCTATAAAAGTCAGTTCGAGCGAACTCACGAGAAAGAAGGTGCGTGAGTTGGGAACAAGCATATATAAAGGCGGTACTGTAAAATATCACAGTATAGGACAAAATATTCTTATTACATCTAATTCATATAAGTATTCAAACGGATATTTTGGTGATAAAAGTCCAAGCACAGGAAGTAAAACAAGAAACATTGCATCGAGCGATAATATCTCGACTGCAACAGACTTCTACAATAAAATTGCATTGGGTGGCACAGAAAAAATTTATGATAATGGGAACAGGCGCATAACTCAAATGTCAGATGGCTCTGTAATTACTTGGCGAAAAACATCAACATCAGACGGCACATCGGTAGTTGAGATAAACATATCAAACAGCACTCATACAGGCGGTGTGAAAAAGCAAAAAATTCATTTTATAGAGGAGGAATAACAAATGAATACCTCGTTAATTATTTCAAATAAAGAATTTGATTTATTGAGAAATATGATAGGCAAGACTTTTAACAAATATAAATGCGATCCTTTTATTAATACACCTATGGTGTACGGAATTGTGGGAATATACATTAACGAAAAGTCGTTTAAGATTACATCACTTTTAAAAACAGTTCAAAGATTCTTAGTAAAGGATGATGTTGCGGAACTGCGAATAGCAGAAACTATGGATGAAAATATTAAAACTTTTATGGTTGATGGTAAAATGATTGATACACCAGTAAATAGTAAGATTAAGTCTATTTCGGTAGTAAATGATTATCAGACCATCGAGCATAAAGGACATATTTATGAATTCAATTCAACGGTTGGACTTATTTTCTTGTTAGAAGATTCACGTGAAATATCTTTTGAAATCGCAACATGGTTTTCCGAAATGATAACCATTCAAAAAGGTTATCATTTAATAGATAAATTTACGCCAACAGATGATTTTATCGAGGAATGGGAAGATTGCGAAGGCTATATCCCTAATAGCAAAAGGGAAGTCATTGTAATAGAATAAGTAATGAAACAACGGTATGGAGTACACTAAACTTTATACCGTTGTTTTAGTTTTAGATGTTAATCTGTCGAAACCTCTGTTTTAATGTCGACATTTGTCATATGTATTGTTCGCAGCAAACTGAGGTGTTTAATTTAAGTACATTATGTTATCTGTATTTTACCGCAGTTTTTGTGATTTGTCGAGAGTTTTTTGATATAGAAATAATCGTTTTACAGTCATTTGCATATACTATAAATAGGTAATATATTTATTTGTGAATTTATCAGTAAATATATTGACAAATTAAGCTCTGTGTGGTATACTGTTTATGCGGAGGTGAGAATGATGGCAAATATCACAAGTGCTATTCGAGATACAATTTCTATTTCATTATTCAACAGAGGACTTGCCGGAAAGATTTTTAAAGAGGTTAAGCAAAGCGGTGCAAAGGTTGTTATGAAAAATAACAGTGCGGAGTGTGTTCTCCTTTCTCCCGAAGAATATGTTAAGTTGATGGATGAAGTTAATGATGCAAGACTTTTGAACACAGCAAATGAACGAATGCAGAATTTTAATCCGGCAAACTTAATTTCGGGTGAGGAGCTTTATAAAGACCTTGGTATTACAAAAGCGGACTTAGATGCGATCGGCGAGGTGGAATTTGAATGAATTGGAAATTGGTTTATTTCCCCGAAGCAGAAAAAGATTTTAGGCGTTTATCCGGCAACGAACGTATAGTTGTAGCGAAAGCGCTGGAAAAGGTACTCAAAAATCCGCTTCCCGTAAACGAGGGCGGATATGGCAAACCGTTAGGAAATAAACAAGGAAACAATTTATCGGGTTTTCTGAAAATAAAACTTAAAAATCTCGGCATTCGTGTTGTGTATAAACTCATAAAAATTGAC
>CAKSJG010000045.1 GCA_934463165.1 uncultured Clostridia bacterium | reverse complement strand
CGGAGGACGCAGACAGGCTGACGCCTTTCAAGGACGACAAATTGAAAAGACTTTAATTTTTCAAACAAAGGGCATATTGAGTTCAATTTTTCATGTCGACTGTTCTGTTTTTGCAAACTCTGCCGCCTCATTAACAAATTCAAGCACATCCCCGGGAGCATCAATGCTGTATAATAATCCGTAAGGAATACTGTAATCCCAATCAACGGGAATCGTAACCAAACCGGGGTGAACATCTCTCCAGCATTCTATTGTCAGAAGCACGTTCCCCGTCTCGGCACATCGGTTGAAAACGGAAAGATCGTAAAACTGCGGTGTGTCTTCTATATGTATCTCGGGATGATTGCATTCAAGGTCATTACGAAGGAAATCATTGATACCCGAATCTCCCTTTTTTACCATCATAAGCGTTTCGCCGTAAAGATCTGTTATTTTTATACGCTCCTTTTTTGCAAGACGGTGTTCCCTCGATACGGCAATCATTTTTTTGTATCTGCCGAGCGGTTGAAAATTACATAGCGAAAGCCATGATTTGGAATCGCAGACGCCGATCAGAAAATCAAATTTTTCTCCGAGTTTTTTTATCTCCGAAAGTATCCCGTCATGATTATCTTCAAACTGAACAAGGTGAAGCTTATAATCCGGAAAGCTCTTGTTCACACCGTACCATATATCCATAAACGGCTTTGCCGGATTAAGAAGAGACGTTCCCACACAAAATGTGGTAGCATACGACTGCTCCTTAGCCCTTGCCTCCGAAATGGATTTTTTTGAATAGTCTATCATGAATTTTGAGTTTTTGTATATAACTTCGCCTGCCGCCGTAAGCTTTATACCTGATGCAGTACGATCGATAAGCTTCAAATTCAGATGATTTTCAAGTGTGTTCATCTGTTTCATAACGGCTGTCGAAGAGATATACAGTGCCTCCGATGCTCTTGCAAAGCTGCCGCAGTCCGCAACGGCTATAAATGTATCGAGAAGCGGATTATACATAACACATCACACCTTAGCATAAACTTTTTGTTTATGCTATTATAACACATCGGATATTCCATGTCAATCAATTATGTGGTACAATCAGTATGAATCGGAGGTGTAATATATCATGAGCAAAAAATTAATTGCTTATTATTCAAGAGCTGATGAAAATTACGTAAGCGGCATGCTTAAAAAGCTTGACATCGGAAATACCGAAATTGCGGCAAAAATCATCAGCGAGCTTACGGACGCGGATTTATTTAAAATCGAACAGATAAAACCGTATTCAAAAGGATATAATAACTGCATTGAAGAAGCAAAAGCCGATCAGCAAAGAAATGCACGCCCCGAGCTTAAGGCTTATCCCGAATCAATTGACGAATACGACATCATATACCTGGGATTCCCGAATTATTGGAGCACAATGCCGATGGCTGTCTTCACATTTTTGGAGCATTTTGATTTTGACGGCAAGGTGATTATGCCGTTTTGCACTCACGAGGGCAGCGGCATGGGAAAGAGCGTTTCGGACATAGAAAAGCTATGCCCCGGTGCAAAGGTTGAAAAAGGGCTTGCAATCCACGGCAGCAATGTGACCGGTGCAAAAAAAGATATAGAAAGTTGGGTGAAATAATATGATGAGCAAAGAGGATTACGAAAAGCAGTTAATGTTCCCGGTTGGTGAACCTAACGACGCTTTTGCAAAATTTTTTACGGGTCAGAGCTATCTGGCGCCTTTATCAAAAGAACAGGTTGGCATCTTCAATGTCACGTTTGAGCCGTCATGCCGCAACAACTGGCACATTCACAAGGCAGAAAGCGGCGGCGGACAGATTCTTATCTGTGTCGGCGGAAAGGGCTATTACCAAGAATGGAGCAAGGAAGCAAGGCTTCTTTTGCCGGGAGACACGGTAAACATAGAGCCCGGTGTTAAGCATTGGCACGGCGCGGCAAGAGACAGTTGGTTTTCGCATCTTGCAATAGAAGTGCCGGGCAAAGGCACGGGAACAGAATGGTGCGAAAAAGTGACGGACGAGGAATATACGGAATTTCAATAATACATTTATGCTTATTTAAAATCACTGTTCAGGAGGTTTAACATGGAAACCATTACATTAAAAAACGGAAAAGTCATTAATTATTTGGACAAAATCAACGGTCCCGATGACGTTAAAAAACTATCTGCAAAAGAGCTCGGCATACTTGCGGATGAAATGAGAGCGGCTTTGATTCAGAAGCTGTCGTTAAACGGCGGTCACAGCGGCCCTAACCTCGGCTTTGTGGAGGCAACGGTTGCACTGCACTATGTGTTTGATTCGCCTAAAGATAAAATGGTGTTTGATGTATCTCACCAGACATATTGCCACAAGATGCTGACCGGAAGAGCCCAGGCATTTTTGGATGAGGCACATTATCGCGATGTATCGGGGTATCTTAATCCAAACGAAAGTGAGCATGACACATTTACCATCGGTCATACGTCAACATCCGTCAGCCTTGCTGCCGGTCTTGCAAAAGGCAGAGATCTTGCAGGCGGAAAAGAAAACATAATTGCCGTAATCGGAGACGGATCGCTGAGCGGCGGCGAAGCGCTTGAAGGTCTGGATTATGTCGGTGAACAAAACACGAATATGATAATTGTATTAAACGACAATGAAATGTCTATTGCCGAAAATCACGGCGGATTGTATAAAAATCTTGCTCTGCTCAGAGAAACAAAAGGAAAAGCCGAGTGCAACATGTTTAAAGCATGGGGTCTTGACTATATGTACGTTGATGACGGAAATGATGTGGAGGCTCTTATTGAAGCATTTAAAAAAGTAAAGAATATAGGCCACCCCATTGTTGTTCATATCCATACTCTGAAAGGAAAAGGACTTTCGTTTGCAGAGAAGAATCCCGAAAATTATCATGCGGGCGGTCCGTTTGACCCGACAACGGGCGCATACAAATATGCTTTCGACGGCGAAGACTACGGCACTATGATCGGCAATTACCTCATGGATAAAATCAAAAAAGACAAATCGGTTATTGCAGTAAATGCTGCAACGCCTACGGTCTTCGGATTTACAAAAGAAAACCGCGAAAAAGCGGGAAAACAATTTACGGATGTTGGCATTGCCGAAGAAAACGCCGCTGCTCTTGCTTCGGGAATTGCTGCATACGGCGGAAAACCCGTTTGGGGAATATTCAGCACATTTATTCAAAGAACATACGATCAGATTTCTCAGGATATCTGCATTAACAACAGCCCCGTAACAATTCTTGTTTTCGGCGCTTCAATAAATGCCATGAAAGATGTAACCCACCTCGGTTTTTATGATATACCGATGCTTTCAAACATTCCAAACCTGGTGTATCTTGCTCCGACGAATGCAGAAGAGCTTTTTGCAATGACGGAATGGTCAATTGAACAAAAGGAACACCCCGTGGCAATCAGAGTTCCCTCAAGTGTTACACACACCGACACCCCCGTTCGGAAAGATTACGGAGAGCTTAACCGCTTTAACTGCGTACGAAAAGGAAAAGACACGGCAATTATTGCAGTCGGCAGTTTTTGGAAGCTTGGTGAAGAACTCGCCGATGCAATAGAAAAGAAAACCGGAATCTGCCCCACTCTCATCAATCCGCTCTATCTTACGGGAATAGATAAAAATATGCTTTCCGATTTAAGTAAAGATCATAAACGTGTGATTACACTGGAGGACGGAATTTTGGACGGAGGCTTCGGAGAAAAAATCGCTGACTACTACGGAAATTCCGACATGAAAGTACATTGCTGCGGACTTAAAAAAGAATTTTTGGACAGATACAACACGGATGACGTTTTGAAAGATAATCATCTTACTCCCGATACAATTATGGAAGATTTAAGTGTATAAATTAGTTTCAGACAGCTGACCGAGCATTTTGCTCGGTCAGCTGCCTGATTAATTATCTTATAAATTTAAGTGTTTTTATTTCATAGTTTTTAACCGGGATTGTAACAGAATTATTGTCCGATTCAAGCTTTTTGATGTTGTTTTCCATAAGATCGCATTCATATACCTCTTTAAAATCAAAGCCCGTTTTTATTGTGACATCGGACCTGCGGTTGCAGCTTTCATACATTCTGACAATCACCGAATCATCCGTCTCTGCCTTTTTGATTGTCTCGATAACGACGTTTCCTTTATTTGACGATACAGCCTGCCAGTTATCGGGCAGTGAGCCTTTGTTTGCGGAAATTTTCGACGCTTCAGGCGGCATGTTGAGAAGATAAGCCTCTTTGATAACACCGCCGTTATCAAACGTGGATTCATGCGGATATACTGAGTATGTGAACTCATTAAGACCTCTGTCCGCTTCGGGATTCGGATATGTTGCACACTTGAGAAGAGTGATGCGCATTACATTGTCGCATGTGTCATAGCCATATTTACAGTCATTAAGTATACTTACACCGTAATCAGATTCGGAAATATCTGCCCACTTATGAGCGCAAACCTCAAATTTAGCATCATCCCAGCTTGTGTTGCGGTGAGTCGGGCGTGTAACATTGCCGAACTGAATATCATATGTTGCAAATGTGCTTCTGATATCAAACGGGAACGCGGCTTTCATGAGGACATGATCCTCGTGCCAATCTACCGTTGTTTTGAAATCAAGTCTCTTGCTGTGAGGCTTCAGGGTTATCTCCTGTATTATTTCGGATTTCTGATAAACTCTCTTAATGCGTATGCCGTTATACATCAAGCTTACATCACTGACATTGTCTGCAATCCACATTTTCTGCTTATAGTAATCCGTGATTTCCCATGCGTCAAAAGCACGCGGGTAATCTTCAAAAATCTGAATGACATTTGCTTCGCTGCCCTCGGAAATTATTTCACGCTTTGCGTCTTTGTCATACATTGACACTATGTGATATTTATCGTTAAATTCTACCCTTATTACATCGTTTTCGATTATGTGTTTATCAACCTTAACGCTGTCGGCGCTCTCTTTCTTCTCTATGACCTTCCAGCCGTGCGCGGGAATATTTTCGGCATAGTATGTTTTGCCGTCCGATTGTACATAATCACTCACGTCAAACGGTGACGGATTATATACAAATATGCCGCCGTCGGTGTCTATAGCCGATTTAAGATTTTCAATGCTTTCATCAGCTGCAGCTCTTCCCTCGCTTAATATTCTTGCATATTCAACATCGGTAACATCATAGACCTCTTTTATTGATGAACCGGGGATTATGTCGTGGAACTGATTAAGAAGTATGTTAAACTGATTTTTTCTGAGCATTTCTACGGGGTATTTTGCTCCGCAAAGAATCAATGCCGACAATGCAGCAGTCTCCGCCTGCTGATATAAAAGCTCGGATTTGCGGTTGTTCTTTTTGTTTTTTGCAATTGAGGTGTATGTACCTCTGTGCATTTCGAGATACATCTCCCCTACCCATTTCGGAACATTTTTAAGCTCGGATGTATTTTTATCAAAATCCTTTTCAACTTCATCAAAATACTCCGCCGCTTTTTTAATAACGGTTTTAGGCATTCCGGGCAAACCGAATTTGAGTCTGTCGTAATTTTCAAGCATTTCATATGTCGGACCGCCGCCTCCGTCGCCAAAGCCGAATGTCTGCAGGGTGTTATTTGTGAGAGATTTGTTTTTGAATTCTTTCCATGTATTGTAAATATCTTCGGGATTGAGCTGCTGAACATATGTTTTTATTATTGACGTAAACACTTGGCTTCCGTCTATACCCTCCCAAATAAAGATATCGTTCGGCATGGGGTTAGTCTCGTTCCATGACATTTTTGCCGTGAAGAACTTATCCACTCCGCTCTTTCTAAGAATTTGCGGAAGAGCCGCACTGTAGCCGAAAACATCGGGCAGCCAGAGTATTTTGCTTTCAACTCCGAATTCTTCTTTCATAAATCTTTTTCCGTAAAGAATCTGACGGACAAGGCTTTCTCCGCTTGCAAGGTTTGTGTCGGCTTCAAGCCACATTGCCCCCTCAACTTCCCATCTGCCCTCGGATACACGTTTTTTTATCTTTTCATATAGCTCGGGGTCATTCTCTTTTACGTGAGCATAAAGCTGCGGCTGACTCGACATGAATTTATAATCTTTGTATCTGTCCATAAGATTTATAACGGTAGAAAAGCTGCGCTGTGCTTTTTCTCTTGTCTGCGCAACAGTCCATAGCCATGCAACGTCTATATGAGTGTGACCTATGCAGTTAACGGTTGACTCGCTGTTTCCGCATATTTCCCCGTAAAATTCTTCTTTAAGATAATCGGCACATTTTTTTATACCGGCATAAAAATCATCGGAATAAAAATGTCTTAAGTCAAGAAGAATAAGCGCCTTGTCAAGAGAATCGCGGATTGTGATATAGCTGTAATCATCTTCGCTCATCATTTTCATCGCTTCATACGGAACATTAATGTCATAATAAAGCCCCTCAACCAAAAGATCAATTTCATTAATTGTGGGGATAATGTCAAAATATCCGCCGTGCATTCCGCTGTATGCATAAATGTAAATATCATAATCCACACCCGCCTTTAAGGCAATCCATGTATGATTAACATCAAGAGCCTGATTTGCCGAATCTGAATTGAGAAATACCGTGAACTGGGGATTGTCGGCGTCCCAGCCGCCCTCTCTGCCTGTTTGTAAATTAAGGCGGTATTCCCTGTTTTCACGTACGGGCAGAGCGTCTATCTTCATATGCAGCCAAAAATGATAGTCAACACCGCCGAATCTTTCTCCGTCTTTTGCTTTTTTCCAGTTTGCATTTTTGTCGGGCGGAGTGTTTGTTACTTTGTATTCGGGGCATTCCGCGAATTCATATTCGATTTTTGTTTTTGAAATTTGTTTTAATTCTTTTAACTTTTCGCACATTACGCGAATTTTTTCTTTTTTGAAATCCATATTGACCTCCATGATTTGTTTATTTTATTAATTAAATTATAATTTAATGCGGAATCAGCGCAAGAAACAATGCCTCCCCTGTGCAAGGGGAGGTGAGTTGCATAGCAACTCGGAGG
>CAKSJG010000044.1 GCA_934463165.1 uncultured Clostridia bacterium | reverse complement strand
AATATATCCCTTGAAAAGTCAAGATTCATACTGTTCGGCTTCATATAATTGCCGGCATTGTCCTCTTTGACCGCCGTTTTCATTGCGCAGAGCTTTTTGTGCATCATAAAATACGCAAGAATAAGGGGAAGAAGAAGCGCTCCGGCAGCCACACAAATGATATACTTCATGCTGTGCTGGGTTTTGTTGAACGGCTTACCCTCTGCTGCCATCTCCAAAAGTTCTTCCGTATGATCGGCGTATGATTTGACCGCAGCATAATAGTCGTCTTTCTTCAAATACGGAGCAATCTTTTTTTCAAGATAGGCAAGACCGTTTTTGTTAAATATCGTTTCACCGCTGCCGCAGACGGAAAAATGATATTTTCTTTCGGAATCTGCTATATAAAAAAGTATTCCGTCATAATTTTCACCGTAACCGTAGCCATTATAATCGTAAATGTCGTCTGCCGACGCTTGTGCGTCATAGGCAGATAATCTATCCTCCGAAACAAATACAATGTCAAAATTATATTGTTCACGAATTTTATCAAGCCTTGCCGACAGCTCTTTATTTTGTTCCTCTGTCAGGTATCCGACCGAATCTGTAATAGTTGGATTGATAAAATCCGCATATACGGTAATTGTCGATACAAAGCAGAGAAGGGCAATCATGATTGTAACAAATCTTTTCATTTTTGGCTTCCTCCTAATGCAGCAAGAAAAATGCCGTAACTGCAGCGGCTATATAAGCAAGGCCGGCAATTTTCGCAAAGTATTTCCATTTTTTTCCGTTATCAACAGGATATTCACCGACAACCTTACCGGTCTGTCCGTTGACAGCAAACTTATATGTATTGTTCATATATTTAATATTGAGCATCCATACCGGGAGAAGGGAATACCTTATTTTACCGCCCGAAAAGCTAATTTTTGTGCTTTCGGGAATAACCGACGCATAGCCGTCTGTAGTTTTACGAAATACCGAAACAGTGGAATTTTTTACACGTTCGTTCGCTCGCTCTATGCTTTCCTCTGCCGAAACATCATATTTATCCGCCATATATCCCGAAAGATATGCACCGTTAAACTCTACTGCATCATCATAACAAAAAGGTTCTACCGCCTCCATATATGCATCATCCGCTTTTTTTGAGCCGTCAACAGGAATGTTGGCAAAACCCACACTGCCGCTTCTGAAAAGTCTGTAATAGTCTGTTTTTATATAATTATAATTAGAATCACTCCAGCTTGTAACCATTTGTGCACCGTAAGTTATTGCAGCGCTGCAGTCGCAGTCAAACATCCAAAACGGCACATACACGCCTGTCATTTCTTCTATTTTCTTCTTAACCTTAAATTCATCCGGCAAAAACGGCGCATTTTTGAAATCTGCCTCAAACGCCTCTATTGCCTCTTTTTTTTCTGTTTTGAACGGAATAATATAATCAGGACGCAGCGTTCCGTCAAACTGTCCCTTGATAACCGCCGCATCACCGCAGTAAGGACAGATGGTTGCCCCCATCGTATCGTCACCGACTATCTCTGCACCACAGGAGGGGCAGGTATAGCTTGCGAGTTCAATCTCGCCGCCTGCTTCATAGTTTCTGAGTTCGTAATGCTCCCAGTCATATTTTGACTCTCCCTGCATTTGCGATCCGACATCCTCAATTTGCCGCATAGCGTCAAGTTCAAAATCGTTACCGCAGGAATCGCAGTGCAGAGATCCGTTTTTAAAAATCAATGAAGCTCCGCAGCAGGGACATTTATAATTTTGTATTGTGTCCATCATTTCTCTCCTTTATGCTCGGCTGCCTCTGCCGCCCGTAAATGAACGGCAGAGGCATTCAAGCCTATAGCTTATGCCGAAGTCTTGTTCTTGGCAGCACCGATTATGTAGAGAACCGGGATAACCAAACCGATAATATAACTGAAAATGTTAAATTCGGTTCCCATAACATTTGAAATGATGTTGCCGGCTATGCACAGCACCGCTACAATTATACCCATAATCAGACAGCTCTGTGCCTTTTCAGGCTTTTCACAGTTACTCACACCCATAATTCCGGCAATCAACTGAAATACTGCACTTAAAAGTACAAGAACACTTGAAAACATCAGTCCGCCGGAACTTATGTTAAGCAGCGCTGCCATCGCGCCAACTCCGACAATAGCAATGAGACCTATAACTATGCCCAATGCTCCGCCGATAATCATCAGAATACCTGTGACCTTCAAAAAATTTTTTCCTTTCATAATGAACCTCCTTAAAATTTTTATCTATATCCACATTTTCAAAATGGATATTACAATTATTTATTTAATGTATATGCTTTGCAAAGCGGTCTCAGCGTTTTAAGATTTTCCCAAAGAAATATTTTGTCGCCCGCTTTAAGCGTTACATCCTCAGGAATTTTAACATCCGAATTTACTCCTGCGTTAAATTCCGTTGTGAGTGTTTTGACGATTGTCATTTTACCGCTTGTATCATAGCTTGCAAATACAATTGTGTATGCACCGCCTGTTTTACAATCTATCGCAAGCGTTTTTCCGTCATAGCGTATTGCATAATCTGTTTCCGGCTCGGCTACCGAAAGAATTTTGATATCTGAAAAGTCTGTGATGCGGATTGTCACAAATCCGCCGCCTCGGCCGTCTGATTCATATTCAAAGGTTTTTGCACCGTTTATTGCCGGTTCGGAGTACTCCGGATAGAAAATTTCCTTTTTCCCGTCTTTTTTGTAATGGATGACCTGCCGAGGCTCAATGCCGACGGTGTGCAAACTGACTTTCAGCTCTGCACCGTTTAGACTTTCATCAGTAATTTCACAGCTTGAAATTTCCGCTCCGTCCGCATCGGTAACGCTTAAATGAGGAGTTACCGAATAGGTAATTGAAGAAGCAATTTCATTGCCCTTTTCATCGGTTGCAGTTGTATATCCGTTTACAGATATATCGGCATATGCCCTTGTATCCAGCGAGGCTGCGTCCGTCTGCGCATTAGCGACCGTATCGGTGATAAACGCAATATTTACCGCGTTCGTAAGTCCGCTGACATTTGAAAGTCCCAAGCCCTGATAATTGGAAAGCGTCCCCGGAAGATTCGATAAATTAACATTATTTTGACCGTCGGATACCGTATAGCTTTTTCCGCCGACTGTTCCGCTAACAGTCATTTTATACAGATAAATCGGATATTGCGTCATTTGCGCGCCGCTGTAAATCTGCTTTTCTCCGTTGTAATAGCTTTCTGTCTGCATCGTCATGAATTTTGTGTTCTCATCATTATAATTCATATCGAATGTGCGTAATATTCCGTATGGCAATACGTCTTCGCCTTTGCCGCCTTTGCCGCCCGATTCTCCGTCTGAGCCGACATTCCAGCATTCGTTATAGACGGATGCAATCCTTACGGATTTGTCAGGTTCAAGCGCAATGCGATAGCCATATTTTGCAGGTTCGTTGGGATACATATTATAAACATTGTAATCGCCCATAAGTCCGTATCGGGTATTTTCGAAAATCGTACTTAGTCCGTATCGCGGTTTTCCCGCATCCAGCGGACCGCATTCGGCGGCAAATTCCGTTTTAAGCATTATAGCGTCTGCTGCATAAAGCGCGTTAAATGCGAATTCGCCGTTTGCGTCGGGTATTATCTCGGCAACACCCATAACATTGCGGTATCGCCTTTCCCCGGTTTTTCCATCCACCGGCGGCGCCTCAAGCGTATAATATTTACCGCCGATTTCGGAGACAAATATATATGTACTGCCGTAAACAATATCTTTTTCATCTGTTACTTTTACAAATATCGGCATAGGCTTGTTACAAAAATCACAAATGCCGTCATTATTTTCGTCCGTGTGCATAACGGTGGTTTTAAGTTCCGATTTCAGTGCATACTCGATATCCCAAATCTGATTTTTGCCCTGTTCGTCTTTATAATACCTGCCGCAAAAATCACAGTAATAATAATCCGCAACGCCGTCTTTAATACATGTTGCCGCCGTGCCCGGAATATGAGTCATCTTATCATGCGGACAGCCTCCCTCCGGCAAAACCGTTATATTAAACTCCTTGGTTGCTGTCATATCTGAACATTCGGCAGTTACCGAAAAGGTATATTTACCACTTTCTGTCGGTGTGCCGTTAATCGCACCCGTTTCCCGGTTAAGCGAAAGTCCTGCCGGAAGGGATGAACCGTCCGCAACGCTCCATGCTGCGGCAATATCCGAATTAACCGATAAGCTGCGCGAATATTCAGATCCGACCGTTGCATTATCCAATTTGCTTTGTGTTGTGATTTCAAGCGGATCGCTTTCGTTTATTTTTAATGTATATGTCTTCTTGGTTATGCCGTTATCGTTTTCCGCGCAAAGAGTGAAGCTGAGCATCCCGCTTTCGGACGGGACTCCGTAAATGTCGTAATAATAACCGTAACGCCAGTTATAATCCGATTTTCCGGTAAGGCCATGCGTAAAGCTGTATGCCGTATCGTCCGTTTCACTGACAACCGCCTTTATGTGATCTTTTAAGCTTGGCGGATCGTCGCTTACGCTGACTCTCACATTGTATGATTTTCCCGCCTTTGCTTCGGGGAGTGAGTCTTTAGAAAAAATCGGTTTCCTCAAATCCTTACCGCAGTGCGTACAAATGCCTTTTTCATTTAAAGCGTGTTCATCGATAATATCCTCGGTTGAATTCGAATAAAACGATTTTTTGTGCGCTTTTTTATTTGTTTCGTCGGTATGACAGCAATAGTGCGTAATATACGAAACAACTCTTGTTCCCGTTATATTCGGATAATCTTCGGGGATTTTCCCTTCTTCATAAGGCTCTGCAATATTTTGTTTCCAACGCAAATCATACCACAAGCCCATTTTATATGCCGGCTCACCGGTTGCAAAAACGGAAGTCGCAACACTGTAGCACGCGTTAATATTTATATTTGCGCCGACAAGAGCGTTATCCTCGCAAGGAAGCACAGAACTGTCGTTATAACACTTTTTAACGGTGTAGCTTGGGAAATTTCCGAGAAAACTTCTCAGCAAACCAGCAATCGGATATGCAATTGCCGTTTCTCCGCCTTCTCCGGTTAAAGTCACATTTCCGGCGGTATAGCTCGACTCTAAAGTGCATCCGCCCCAGTCGATATGACCAACAAGCCCCACGGCAACCATAGTCGCCGCAACTTCGCTTCTGTTGGCACAAAATTGAATCCTCGTGCCTTCTCTGGCCTGATACACAATTCCGGCAGCACCGCTTGCACGAACCTTTCCGAAATTGACGCAGCCTGCAATAATGCCTCCGTCGCAGCCGAATGTATCACCGCCGCCGGAATTTCCGACAATGCCGCCCGCATGACCGCTTGTTTCGGTTGCGGATACAAAGGCTTCATTACCGTAAACCTCACCGTAGTTCCTGCAGTTTTCAAGCGATACATATGCCTGAGCATAGGTGTTTGTTCTGCCGCCGGTCAAATTTCCGGCGATTCCGCCGGCATAATTATCACTGACAACCGTACCGTAGTTTTCGCAGTTTTCCGCTTTTCCTGCCATACAACCGACAATGCCGCCGACCATACCTACACTCGACGCGCTGCTGTTGAATGAAACATAACTGCTTTTTCCGACAACTGTCGCACGGTTTATGCAGTTTGCGAGCGTATCGATACTCATTGCCATTGCGGATATTCCGCCTGTAGAACCGCTGCCTCCGCATTTATAACCGAGAATAAGGGAATTTTCTCCGACCGTAAGATTTTTCACATGACCGCTGTATTTGTTATTTGCATTAATGTCGCCGATGGGTCCGAAAAATCCGGCATAGCCTATATTTTCATCGTTCACATAAACACCGTTTACGGTGTGTCCGTTTCCGTCAAATGTTCCGGCATATGCCTTTGAACTTGTTCCGACAGGTGTCCATTTGTTCAGCGCAAAAACCGTTTCGCCGTCATCAATTGCGCCGAGAGTTGTTCCTTTCAGTCCCGAACCGAGATGAAAGTTTTCCCCGTTGTTTTTGGAGACGGTTATTTTGCCGGTTTCATGGTTATACGCAAATGATATTCCGGAATTCAAGTCAATATCCGCCTCAAGACGTGCATTTACAACCTCGCTGCTGCTTGTTCTGTTGTTGACAAAATCGGAAAACCAGTATAAATCCTCCGCACTGTCCAAAAGATAGTAACCGTCAGCGGCTTTCGGCGGTTCTGTGCCTGTTTCGCCGTCAGCAAATGTCGAAAGCGGCAAAAACGTCATCAACATAATAAATACCATACACAGTGATAGAAACTTCTTCATATTTATATAGCCCCTCTTTCTTTATTGTTTTGCTTCGTTCCGCACTGCGGACAGTATTCTGCCGTATCGGGAAGTATGGTCTTGCATTTTCTGCATACCCTATGCCGTTCCTTATATTTATCATAAAGGCTTTTCCTTGTTAAAAATGCGCCGCATTCTTTGCAGAAAAGCTGATGTGCGCTTGCCGAAGCACCGCATTTTACGCAGATCTTAACTTGTTTCATAACTTCATATCCAAATCCAAAGCAGCGCATTTTTTCGTTTTGCAATTTTAATGCAGTCATTTACATCACTCCTTCATATATCAAATTCTTGCCACAAAGCTCGCATTTGTCGGTGTTTTCTTTAACTCTTGCACCGCAATGAGGGCAAAAGTTCGGAGTTGACTCAATCGGAGCGCAGTCAACGCACATTAAAACATCGGGGTTAAACATCACCGTGTTTACCCAGCATCCGCATTTTGTGCAGCGGTTAAAATTACGGATCCCCTCCGACTGCCACGCTTTTTCAAGCTCGGCTTCCGGAGTTTTTTCACGGTACGGTCTTGTGGTGCAAACAAGCTGTCCCGAACGCTCACAAAAAAACTTATAAACATTTCCCGTTTCCGCAGGAATGATTTTGTACGCGGCTGTTTTGTGGTCTGATTTCGCCACAGCATTTACCTCCTTTCGATATATATATATAGTTAATTGTAAAATCACAAAATATCTGATTTAATGCATATTTTGCGTTATTCGTCTATTCACATTTTCTCCGGTAAACAGATGAAAACGTTTATTTTTCATCGGAACGGTG
>CAKSJG010000043.1 GCA_934463165.1 uncultured Clostridia bacterium | reverse complement strand
CAGTCTGATTTTCAAACAAAAAATGCTCGCATAATAATCCTTTTTCACAGCTCACGAACCATGACAGGCTGCAAACACAATATATTAACATTGTGCAAGAAGCGTATTTGCCCGATAGTGCGTAGGGGCGGATATTATGTCATTACACTACCTGTTTACTATCTTACTACACTATACATATTATCCGTCCGCCTGTTTACGTGTTATTATCGGGCGGATGATATCCGCCCTATGCATAATCGGACATATACATTTCTTGCATTTGATTATTTTATTATATACATTTTGTGCATACGGAACGGTGTGGACACCGTTCCCCTACGTAGTTATTGTAAAATTGTGTATAATTATTAAACAGGATCTCATTGCAAATTTTCGTTTAAATCAATTAGTTAATTGAAAATATACCTATCAAATTATTTGTAGGGAACGGTGACCACACCGTTCCGCTTGCACAACACATATACTTTTATATAATTAAAGGCAGGAAATTCAGCAACATAAATTTCATTTCATCTCTGATAAAATGTTAATTTATATTAAGGACATTCTTTTCAAGAGGGGATGTGCCCTCCCCTCTTGGACTCCCCTCGTTTTTTTCTTGAAAATCAGACTGCAATTCATTTCAAAAATCTCTGCCGACTTGATTTCCTCAAATTTTTTCGGAAACAAGTCTGAATTCCGCCCGAGATTTAAGGGAACTTATTTTATTCGGGCGAAATTCGCTTTCGATTTTTTCATGAAAAAAACGCAGTCTGATTTTCAAACAAAAAATGCTCGCATAATAATCCTTTTTCACAGCTCACGAACCATGACAGGCTGCAAACACAATATATTAACATTGTGCAAGAAAGAAAGGCGCCCTTGTGTAAAGGGAGCTGTCAGCGTAGCTGACTGAGGGATTGTTAAAAACATATTTTTAACTTAGCAGCATATTTTGCAAGAGTTAAATATTTACAACCCCTCCGAGTTGCTCCGCAACCCACCTCCCCTTACACAGTGGAGGCAATGCTTCTTGCGTTAATTTCGCATTAAATTTTTAAAAAGCCTGTACATTATTAACATCCACCCCTACGCGGAAATTAAATATAATCTATTAATTTTATATTTTGTTCTGTACATGGAAACTATTAATATTAAAACATTCGATTTTCTTAAATTTTTTTACAGAGCAAATAACATCAGATAATGTTCTGTCCTTTTTATTATCAAAATAAATAAGGTAATTGCAATTACCTATTATATGCTTTTTTATATTCTCCGTCTTTGAATGTGAATTATCTGCATCCAAAATACTTATAGGAACAATTATCTCATCATACATTTCCTTATAAAATTCCAAATTATATGTATATAATTCCTTACTGTCGGTTAAAACTAATTTGATTTTTATTTCATTATGCTCTTCTTTTATGCGCTTTACTGCACAATACGAACAACTTTCAAATCCACCATTCAGAAACAAATGAAATTCATTTAAATTATTTTCAATATTTAATTTTTTACATAAAGAAAAAATTTTATCTTTAATATGGTTTTCATAATATATATTACTTCCAAAAAAACTGCAAATTGACATTTTATCACCTTTTTATTAATTATATATCCTTTAAGGATATCTACTATATTCTAACATATCCTTAAAGGATATACAATACTTATTATAAAAAAAGTTGAGGTGTTAAATAATGGAAATAGATTACACGGCAATAGGAAAAAGAATACGGAATAAAAGAAAAGATATGAAAATGACTCAGGCGGTTCTTGCCGAAAAAGCCGATCTGAGCGACACAAACATATCTCATATTGAACGCGGCGCAACAAAGCTGAGCCTGCCGAGCCTGATTGCAATCGCTAACGCTCTGAACACAACAACCGACCGACTTCTCATGGATGTTACGGACAATTCCGCCCCGGAATTTAAAAAGGAATTTGCATCACTTATAAATGATTGCAACACGGACGAATACAGACTCTTATACAATACTTGCGATGCAATTTTAAAAACCTTGCGTAAAAAATAAATTTAAAAAATGCCTTTACGGTCATCACCCGCAAAGGCATTTTTATTTACAAATTATTATTTGGCCTGTTCAAATTCGGAAACTATTTCGTCACTCGGCTTTTTGGAAACAAGGCTTACAACAACAATTACCGCAATACTTACAATGAATGCAGGCAAAAGCTCATACACGCCGAATATTCCGCCCATAGGCTTAATGAGATATTTCCATATGAATACCATTGCTCCGCCTGCCGCCATACCGCAAAGAGCGCCGGAGAGCGTTGTGCGCTTCCAAAACAGAGAGCAGATTACGATCGGGCCGAAGCTTGCGCCGAAGCCCGCCCATGCAAACGATACGATTCCGAACACGGAGCTGTCGGGATCACGTGCTATAATCACTCCGAGAACAGCTATTGCAATTACGGTGATTCTTGCGGCTATCATGCTCTGTTTTTCCGTAAGCTTAAGCTTAAGCTTTTCCTGCATGATATTTTGCGAAACGCTCGAAGCAGCTGCAAGAAGCTGAGAATCTGCCGTTGACATCGTGCTTGCAAGGATTCCGGAAAGAACGAGACCTGCAATAAGCGCAGGGATTATTCCGTATTCCGAAAGCAGGTGCGATATTTTTATTATAATCGTCTCGGTATCGGAACCGGAAAGAGTATCTACGATTCCGAGATTACTGAGCGCTCTTCCCGAAACACCGATACATACGGCAACAAACATTGCAATAACAACCCAGACGGAGGCAACGCGTCTTGAAAGCTTAAGATTTTTTTCGTCGTTAATTGCCATGAATCTGAGAAGGATATGCGGCATACCGAAGTATCCGAGACCCCATGAAACCGTTGTTATTATGTGAAGAATATTATACGGTATGCTTGTCTGCGTGTCGGGTACATATGAATTTGTCATGGAAAGGAATCCCGACATGGATTTTACGTTTTCGCCCACAGCGCCGACGCCGCCTGCCGTCATCGTTGCAAAAATCAAAATTGCAAAAATTGCGGCGGTCATTATTATGCTCTGGATAAAGTCCGTTATTGACGCAGCAAGGAATCCGCCTGCAGCGGTGTAGCCCACTATAACTACAGCCGACACTATCATGGCCGTAAAATAATTAATGTCGAACAGAGATGCAAACAGCTTTCCGCATGCCGCAAATCCCGAAGCTGTATACGGAATAAAGAAGATTATGATTATTACAGCCGAAATTGCCGACAGTATGTTTTTCTTATCGTGAAAACGCTTTGAGAAAAACTCCGGAATCGTAATTGCATCGACAAGCTGAGTATATCTGCGAAGTCTTCTCGATGTAAGAAGCCAATTAAGATATGTACCTGCGGCAAGACCGATAATCGTCCAGCCGACATCAGCAAGACCCGACAAATATGCCAGACCGGGAAGCCCCATAAGCAAATATCCCGACATATCCGACGCTTCGGCACTCATTGCCGTAACAAGCGGTCCGAGTGACCTTCCTCCCAAATAAAAATCTGATGTTGAGTTATTCTTTTTTGTGAAATATACTCCGATCAGAAGCATACCTACCAGATATACAATGATCGTAATCATAATACATACAGTTGGTGTATTAAACATTATTAATTCCTCCCTTTTTTTCGGGCGTGTAAATTCAAATATGATAAGTCGTATTTTTCATATGTGACAAGCCCCAAAATTACAAAATAATATTTTGATTATATCACAATCAAAGAAAAATTGCAACATTTTTCGGGGATTTTTTTCCTTTTTAAAATTTTACTTTTTGTTTTTGAACAAAGGAATGCTTAAGTGCCGCCGCACTGCCTGTTTAAGTAACTTTAAATAAAATATATAAACCTGTACAAAAGCTTGCGCCCTACCATATTGCACAAAAATACTGCAGGTGTTTGTGCAATATGCTTGAATTTAGATAAAAATTGATTTTGGTGTTGATTTTTAAAATCATTTATGATACAATATCATCTGTTAGAGATATTCCTCCTTAGCTCAGTCGGTAGAGCATATGACTGTTAATCATAGGGTCGTTGGTTCAAGTCCAACAGGGGGAGGATAAAAAGGATACGCTGAAGCGTATCCTTTTTTGTGATCTCATGCCCAATTTCAGCAAAGGGGAAATAATGATTAACAGTCATATGCTCTGCATAGACTGAGCTAAGTGCGAAGTCGGTAGCAAAGGCGGTGAAACGCTGCCGGCGGCAGATGAAGTGAGCCGCCTTTGGCGCCGCGGTCGCAGAGCGGTTTTGCAAAAAGCAAACCGCGATGCGGTAACCGCAAGAGTGAGAACGTAGCATCTGATAAGATGTAAGTTATACAGATTATGAATCACGTTGGTTCAAGTCCAACAGTATACTCTGCAATTTACCGCCGTCCGGGTATATTTTTTATTAAAACGTTAAGAAAAGACATTGAACGGTTGTAAATATAAGTCACGCATATTTCATATAAAACAATTGAATTTTGTCACAATATGTGATAAAATATAATTAAGAAGTTATCGGAGGTTTGGTTATGAACAATAATGATAAAATACAAATATTTGAAGATAAAAAAATCAGAACAGCATGGAATGAAGAAACCGAAGAATGGTACTTCTCTGTGGTGGATGTAATAGCCGTGCTGACTGATAGTCCCAATCCTGCTACATATTGGAGAGTTCTAAAAAAGCGCTTAAAGGATGAAGGAAATGAAACCGTTACAAGTTGTAACGGTTTGAAAATGACAGCCGCTGACGGCAAAAAAAGAATGACCGATGTGGCTGACACCGAACAATTACTCCGCATTATCCAATCCATTCCCTCTCCAAAGGCAGAACCATTTAAAATGTGGTTGGCGCAGGTCGGCAGAGAAAGAATTGAAGAAACCATTGATCCTGAACTTGCAATCGACAGAGCACTTGAAACATATCAGAAAAAAGGTTATAGCGAAGAATGGATTCACCAAAGGCTTTTGTCAATTCGTGTGAGAAATGCATTAACAGATGAATGGGACAGGCGTGGAGTTGAAAAGGGCCGTGAATATGCTATTCTCACGGATGAAATATCCAAAGCATGGTCGGGAATGACTACGAGAAAGTATAAAAATCTTAAAGGCCTCACCAAAGAAAACTTGCGAGATAATATGTCAGACCTTGAACTGGTACTTAATATGCTTGCCGAGGCAACTACAACAGAAATATCCAAAAGAGAACAGCCAACTTCGTTTAATGAAAATATGAAGATTGCAAAACGAGGCGGCTCTGTTGCCGGTAATGCACGCAAAGAAATAGAACAAGAGACAGGAGATCCTGTTATAACTTCAAAGAATGCAACTGAACTTAATAAGGTTGTAGTAGATTTGATTGAGGTAATTGCAGAAGATACGGATGATAAAAATAAGGAGATTTAAACCTAAAATTTATCAAAGTTCTTAATATTTTATTCAAAAAGGGACTGCCGAAGCAATCCCTTTCCGGATTAGATATTTGACAGGCGTGGCGTTCTCCTGCATCTCTCGGAGTTTCCTCCTGTCTGACCGTCGGCGTGTGGTTGCCACGAAATTGACCACCTCAAATAACCATTTATATTGTATACTCATTATAGCGCATTTATTCTGAATTGTCAACATTTTCAGAAATATTTGAATCGGTTTCAACGGTCAGGTTAAATCAGTCATTATTCGTATCAATATATGACGCACTCTGCTGCGCGTCCCATCTGTAAGCAAATATGCTGCTGAGCTCCGTTGCCGAAATGCACGTATAGCCGACATCATACACGGCTTTCATTTCATATGATCTGTCTTTATCCGACACAATAACCCTTATACCGCTGTTATGATTTATCCAATATGCGCACTGACCGTTTTTTGACGAATATTCCGCCGCATTCAGCGGAGATACCGCCTTTGACGGATTTTTGCGTACATACAAAATATTATTTACACCGTCATATTCAACGTCAAAGCCGTAATTTGCCAGATCCTGAGCGGTTATGTAAGCCTGAGACTGCGTGCCCGAATATCTGTATGTCGGAATTTCGGCTCCGTCTATGTATGTATGCATGTCGCTGTAATACATTCTGTCATATTTTGCACTCATCGACTCAAAACCGTAGTTAAGCAGATTCACCGAATCGGCAAAACGTTGAAGCGTCGACGGTGCATTCATAACCACGGTGATAATCCGTCTGCCGCCGCGGAGCGCCGTTGCGCAAAAGCAATAACCCGCGGTTGATTTTGTCCCCGTTTTCAGCCCGTCGGCCCCCTCATAATAATACGAACCGAGGAGCTTGTTGGAGCTGTAATATATTCTGCCGTGAAAATAGATAAACCTCTTTGAGCTTCTTGTAAGCACCTGAGGATAGTCACGGATAATGCATCTTGCAAGATCAGCCATGGAGCGCGGTGATATCAGACTGTCAACAAGACCGCAGCTGTCGTTATACCATGCATTCAGGCCGAGAGACTGCGCCTTTGCGTTCATGCGTTTTACAAATGCCGCTTCGCTTCCGCCGCCGATAAGCTCCGCGAGAGCATACGCGGAATCGCATGCCGAATAAACCATGACGGAATCGAGAAGCTCGTCTACCGTGAACGGTCCTGTTTTATCAAGAAGTACGCACTGATAATCCGAACCCGAAAACTTACTGTATACATTGGCGCTGATATTTACCGGAGTATACAGCCCTATTTCACCGTTTGCAAGCGCGTCGTAAACACAGTATACCGTCATAAGCTTTGTCATACTTGCCGGAACGCGCGCCGTATCGGCATCTTTTGCATACAGCACCTCGCCGCTGTAATAATCCTCGGCAAATGCCGCGGCAGACAGCACAGCCGGCGCGTCGGCATATGCGCAAAGAGAAAAAATGTTTATTGCAATAATTATTAATACCGTTATTCTCTTTAATTTTTTCATAATTCAGTTTAATTCTCCCGATGATAAATTTTAATTCATTAAATATATTCCGATTGAAAGATAAAGTGCAAAGCTGCACCAGATCAGATACGGAATTTGCAAATATCCTGCCCGTTTTACAACCCTTGCGAATTTTATTATTGTCATTAAAACAAGCACCCACAAAAGCGCAAGCCATATCACGGCAAAAAGATACATCTTCATTATTATATTCAGGCGGTAATGAATTTATGTCCGCATTTTATATGCATATTTTGTCGGTTACAGGGATATATTTTAAGCCGTCAGAAAAGCACCTATTCTTATACAATACCTACCGGGTTTCTCATCTTTTTCGGCAATAATTTCCGCTTCAAGAACATGATGTCCGTCTTTAAGCTCGGCACAAAGCGTTGTCGCGTCAACTCTGTCGCCCCATTCACGGTGATCACGGCAGTTAATCTTCCGTTTTTCACCGCCGTCTATGGAATATTCCAAAGTTCCGCCGTCAGATTCATGAGATATATAAAGACCGATGTAGCTTCCGTCAAATTCATATGTGATCTTATCTCCGGGGATGTCTGAATATATGAAGCTGTCAAATCTGTTCAGCCTGCCCTCGGTTGAAATTTTAAAGTCACCCTTAAAGCTTTCGGCAGCGTTTATCATCTGCGGTTTGGTATATTCTTTTTCAAAAAGCGGCTCCGCTTTGTTTTCTATGTTAAAATCGAGATACGGAAGCGTATTTTTAATATGCCTTGTATATATTTCGTAACCTGCGTCACACGGATGGCAGGTATCGCCGAGGTAATCGGTTACCTCCTCGCTGCTGCTCAAAAACGACTCTCTCAGATATCCGCCGACATTTATAATCGGAATGTTATAATACCTCGCAACCTTTGTGTGACTGATTATGCTTACGGGGATTTTTCCGTTGTTATAGTCCTTTATCATAGGCAGGTGAATAGTGAACAAAAAGACAATTTTAATATCTTTGTTAAACGAAAGAAGCTGACGCACAATACTCTCCATATAAAGACCGGAAAGCTCGGGCCGGGTTATGCCCGAATCGTTAACCGCAAATTCGACAAACACCATATCGGGATTATGAGAAAGAACGTCTCTTTTGCATCTGCACATTCCGAATGATGACGGTGTGCCGCCTATGCCGGCATTTACCGATTCTATTTTAACATTCGGGTATCTTTCTTCAAGCCATTTTGATGTGAGCGACGCATAGCATGTATCGACTGAGGACGCACCTGCTCCCTCGGTTATGGAGCCGCCGAGATAAACCACCTTAAATTTATCTTTTCCGTTAATTATTTCATCAAGTTTCATATTATGCCTCATTTCCTTTCAAACATTATGGTTTTAATATAGCATATATCGCGGTAAAAATCAAGTAATATTATTAATTTTAAGTGCATTATCGGTCATTTGTGTTAAATGATTAAAAGCATACCATAGACATATCGGGTTCGACTTCCGTGTGCTTAAGCTCGCGGGAACTGAACCCGATATGCCCTTTGTTTGAAAAATTAAAGTATTTTCAATTTGTCGTCCTTGAAAGGCGTCAGCCTGTCTGCGTCCTCCGCATTGAAAATACAAATAATTTTTCTAAACAAAGGGTCAAAGAGTCAAAAAAGAAAAAATTTTGTATCAGACAAAGAAAATTCGAAAATAATACTGACGTATATTTGATGAATTTTCTGCAGTATTATGCAAAATTTTCCTTTTTAGACCACATTGGGTTCAATTCCCATGAGCTTAAGCAGGTGCGTTGATATTCGAACACTCGTTCTTGCGTTTAATCATATTATTTTATATGTTTTATGCAGCGCAGCGGTGTGGTCACCGTTCCCTACGAATAAATTGACAGGTATATTTTCAATTAACAAATTGATTTAAACGAAAAGCTGTAATATGATT
>CAKSJG010000042.1 GCA_934463165.1 uncultured Clostridia bacterium | reverse complement strand
TATATATAAATTTTAGGAGGAAGATAAACATGTTAAAAAAGAAAATTTTCATCCCGGTTCTCACATTAATTTTTGTAATTTCGTGCCTTTCGGGCACAGCGGTATTTGCCGAAGCCGACACAACATCGGTCAAGGGCGCTGTTTCTTACGGCACAACAGATTTTGAAGACGGTGAAATAATGGCCGGATTTAAAAGGGAAGGTGGCACAGATACAGGTGATACAGAAATCAAAGTAGTTGAAGATCCTTCAAATTCTTCTAACAAGGTTCTTAAATATCCTTTAAATACTAATGGTGTATACAAAATAGAAGCTTTAAGTATTAACGCCGGATTAACCGTAGTATCATTTGATTTTTATCAGACCGCCGACTATGAAAGAACAACAAATGGAAATGGGTATCTTGTGAGGTATTCTGATTTAAAATCTGGCGGAAATAAAGATTATATAAACTTTATGAACATTTCTGCCAAAAATGAGATAAATGTTTATAATTCAACTACAAGCTCAAGCAAAAATACGGTTGCTCCGAATAAGTGGTATTCCGTAAAAGGCGAATTTGACTATACAGCCAAAAAGTGCACAATGTACTTTGGTGAAAAAGGCAGCTTGGCAAAAGTTGGTGATACAGCGCTTAACGGAACATTGACAGATTTTCAGTTCTTATTTCCGGCTCAGGATCTTTACATAGACAATTTCAGATTTGACAGTTATACGCTTAAAAACTCAATTGCAGCATCCGAAACCGCTGCTGATGTATTGAATGCCATAGAATTTTACCGTTCAAACAAGCTTATAACAACAAGCTTTAATCTTCTTTCAGATGATGATAAAGCAGCTGTTGCAGCAAAAATTTTATCGGATAAAGATACTTATGCGGATGACGCATCCGTGGTTACGGCTTTAAATAATCTTGTTTCGGAATACGGTGACGGCTCAACACTTTATTACAAATGGAATTTCAACGAGAGCAAATCGCTTAATGACTATGTTAACGGAACGGAATTTATGATGGGCAATAAATCAAATAACGGTGAAGGTACCGTAACGCTTGTTGCAGATACCGTGAACCCGGGAAAAACGGTTGCAAAGATAGATTTCAGTAAGCCCGGCGAGAAGCTTACGAATACTACGGCATTAAAAAATGATTTATTGAATATAAAATACGTTGTATATGATATTACGGCACGTAAAGACGGTGATAAACAAGTAATATTTCAAACAAGAAATAATGATGCAACAAGAAATAATTTATTGACAATTTTTTCCGATAATAAATCATGGGAAACTTATAAAAGTGTGTACAGCAT
Organism: uncultured Clostridia bacterium; assembly: GCA_934463165.1. GTDB lineage: Bacteria > Bacillota > Clostridia > UMGS1810 > UMGS1810 > RGIG1828. Next base: position 8,399 of record CAKSJG010000042.1, on the reverse strand, counting down.
AGACGGCAAGTCCATAAAGCAGTATAGGTTAAACAATTCTGTATGGGAACAGCATAATGTTCCTTCAACCGTATCTGCATTTGAGGGAAATGACATTCGTTTGAACCACAGCGATGACGAGAATAATAAATACGGTAACCTTTATGTTAGCTCCTTAGAAGTTAAAGGCTATGAGGATTTCTATACCGAAATTAACAATGCAACCGAGTCGAATGTGCTCAAAGTTGTTGACGCGTTCAAAGATATGCATGTGATAACTCTCCCGGCAGCTTATGCTTCAATGGATGATAATGCTAAAACCGAGCTTGCAGCCGCTCTCAAATCAAAAACATGGACATCCGACGATGAAGTTATAACATTTATTTCATGTGAGCTTTCGGATAATGAACTTGTTGCAATATCCGATGTTACGGAAGATAACACTTTAAAATCCGCTGAGTTTGCAATTAATAAAGACGGTATCACAGCATCCGGTGCAATTGCCGTATTTGCAAGCTACGGTGATGATAACACACTCATAGGCGTTTCAACAAAGGATGTAACCTCCGATTTTGCAAAATACAGTGTTGTAAGCGTATCGGATATAAATCTTGATGTGACAGGTGCGGCTAAGATTAAATATATGTTAATCAGCGATCTTGAAAGTCTTATGCCTATCACAGCAAGCTTAACAAAATAATGCCTGATAAACCTGCTTTTGTAAAAGGGCATATATTTAAACCGCAAACGACTGCATATTTTGCAGTCGTTTGCAGTTTTTAATGCTTATCAAAGAAACGTAAATTTTCTTGCATCCGCTTAATAAATTTCTGTTTTTTTTAATAACTGTGTAGGGGACGGTGCCCACACCGTTCCGCTGCATTAAATTAAAAATTACCACACAACTACCACACCAATGACATATTGATTAAATACCACACTAAAATCACACCCCTTGAAAACACTGTATTTCAAGGGGGTTTAAACGCGCCGTAGAGAATATATGTTTACAGGTAAAATCCCGTATAGCTTGCGGCGTCTATTATAAATACACAGATAGGGTCGTCATAAGGCTCTGATTTTGAAAGAATATAGAGCGTGTTATACTTTCCCTGTTTGATAATCTGTGTTCCGCAGCTTAAGATTTTTTCGCCCGTTTCAGAGTTTTTCACCTCAAATGTATATTTATCGGCAATCATTTCAACATATTTGCTTATTTCCATATATTTTATATCGCCTATAAAACAATTGTTATCCGCATAAATATTTATTGATTTCATATCGGGCGCAAGGTTGCACACGCGTAAATGACCGTAATCGAGGTTAGATCTTTCGGTTGGTTCATTTATGGCATACAGCGCCGTTTTGGGATATCTGTTTACGGCGCATATGTCATAAACGTCGCCGATTGAAAAATTGACCTTTGTTTCTGCAAGAACATCGCTTTTTGACCCTGATTTTGTTATTTTAAAACATTGCATACCGCGTGAAACTTTTATATATACGCTGAATGATCCATACGGTATCCCTGCAGCCAGAATATCGTTATTGCAATAAAAATCAATGCTTCCTGCATCAGGAGAAGCATTAAAAAATCTTACGTACGGAAATAAAAAGCCTTTTATGTCATTGTTGCTGTCCATCACTTATATCCTCCATAACATATTTTTGATTTTCCGGAATTTCGCTTTTGGGTATTGCGTCATCAATACTCATACTTTCAAACAATTTCATATTTTCATCATTGATTTCTCCGATGTCATCGGATTTTACCGTTTCGCTTTTCTGCGGCACAATAAAATCATTCTTTTCTGCATTTCTTTTTATTTCAATAATTTTATCCAGCGTTCGGCCTATGTTTTCAACGCTTTCTGTGATAAACTTAATGTTTTTGTCAATATTTTTTATTCTTTCGTAAACATCAAAAGATGATTTTTCAAAAGGGTGTGCGTGCTCGTGTAAATATTTTTCTGCATATGTCATGTTGTTCACCTCTTTATTTTCATAATCTGATTTATGCAAAATGCCGGGTTCAATGCAAATTTTGCCGGACTTATCAAAGGCACATTCATTGCATATTATTCCGCATTTTTGTCCGGGAAGTCTTAATTTGTCAAAGCTCATATACGAATTTATTCTTTTCGGCTTTGTAAATGACAGCCCGCCGTCTTTGCTTTCGGAGTAATACACATTTCCTCCGTCGAACCATTCCGTAACAATGTTTTTATTTGCGGCATATATTCGCGGAATGCAGTTCCTTGCTATACCGAAGGTTATAACCTTTTCGCTGTCGGCTTTTGCGTAATTTTCAAATATCAGAGCAGTATAGTTTTTTCTGCGTGTTGTGTATGCTATGTAGATATCCTTGCCGTCATTTACGGCGTTAAATGCAAAAATATCACCGTCAAAAGCTCTCTTTTCCAATTTAATTTCATTGCAGTTTTCACCGTAAATTTTTTCTTTTCTTTCTCCGAGACCGTTTCTGTAAAACAGGTGAATGCGGTTATCGGTATCGCTGCATATGCAAAAATCCTTTCTCGAATCCGTATAGTCAACCACAGACGGTTCAATTGTAAGCTCACCCGAATTAAATATATGTTTGATGAGCATATATCGTCCGTCGTGCTCCATAATATAAAATGCACATAAATATTTCGGCGTGTATGTAAGGCGCACTTTTGAAATTTTTTGTCTGCCGTATCTGCTTTGAAATACGGTGTATTTTTTCCAGACCGAACCGTCAAACTTCAGATAAATCATTCCTCCGTTTACGGTCTGAATAAAAAAATGCAAAAAAGAATCGGAATCATATACAGCGTCAAATTCGTCGGTAATTCCATCGGTTATGATGTCATCCTTTGTGCCCGATTTGCTGCAAATCAAATTTCCGTTTTTGTCTGCGCAATATTTTGTATACGAATTTTCTTTTTTTACATATAGAGAAATATTTATCACTCCGTTTCGCGTCGGCATTTGAGCGCCTATCTGTAAAATATATTAAAAAACCGAAAAAAATATTACAAATTGCAAAAATTTTGATTGAAATATTTCACTTGTTGGTATATAATATTAAAGTAAGTTTTTGCGATATGACATATTAAGATATATTTGATCGCTTTTATTATGATAACTATTTCGATAAGGATTGATAAAATGAGCAGAATAAGAAACATTATGGCGGTAATTGCCTGCAAGCTGTTAATCTTTGCAGGCAAATGCATGGGCAAAAAAGGATCTTCAACCCCGGGTAAAATTGCAATGAAAATATCTCCGGGGTTATTAAAGCATCTGGCGTCTCAGGTTAAAGGGCCTGTTGTCATGGTGTGCGGTACAAACGGTAAAACCACAACAAATAACCTTTTATATTCGCTTTTTACAGACCGCGGACTAAAGGTTGTCTGTAATAACGTAGGAGCCAATATGCTCCCGGGAGTTGCATGTGCGTTTATAAGCAAAAGTTCGCTTTTCGGCAAATTAGACGCCGACTGTGCAGCAATAGAATGCGATGAGGCAAGCCTCAGAAGGATTATTCCACATGTAAAACCGGATAAAATTGTGATAACCAATCTTTTCAGAGATCAGCTTGACCGATACGGCGAGATTGATATCACCATCGACCTTTTAAATGAGGCAATAGACAAGCTTAGTGATGTTCAGCTTATATTAAACGGTGATGACCCTCTTTGTGCACAGTTCGGAAAGAATAAAAATGCTGTATACTACGGTGTTGATGAAGATTGCAATATCAGCGTCAGAGAGACAAAAGAGGGCAGATTCTGTCTTAACTGCGGCAATGAGCTCAGCTACAATTATTATCATTACAGTCAGCTCGGAGATTATTACTGCACAAAATGCGGCTTTAAAAGACCCATTCTTGATTATGCCGCAAAGGAAGTTGATTTGTCGGGCAATATTTCATTTAATCTTCACTGCGGCTCCGATATTGTTCCGATAAATATAAATTACCACGGCTTTTATAATATATATAACATACTTGCATCCGTTGCCGCGTTTAATCAATGCGGATACGGTCTTGAAAATGTCAATGCCGTTTTTGAAAAATACAAGCCTCAGATCGGAAGAATGGAACCGTTTAAAATTAACGGAAAAACCGTTATACTCAACCTTTCAAAAAATCCCGCGGGCTTCAATCAGGCTATTGCAACGCTGATATCCGACAAAAGGCGCAAGGATGTTATGATTGTTTTGAATGATAACGCGCAGGACGGACGCGATGTTTCATGGATATGGGATGTTGATTACGAAAAACTTAAAAATGCGAATGTAAGCAGTCTGACGGCATCCGGAATACGAAAGTACGATATGGCTGTCCGCCTGAAATATGCCGGATTTGAAGATTTTGAAATTAAGGATAACAATTCAGACACACTTAAATCCGTTGCGTCAAAAGACGGCGATGTGTGTTATGTACTCATAAATTATACCGCGCTTTTTGACACTCAGAATAATCTTAAAGCGCTTGAAGACAAGTAGGTGTCGGATTATGGAAAGGCAGGATAAAATGAAGATAACAATAGCCCATTTATATCCCGATTTGCTGAATTTATACGGTGATCGCGGCAATATAACATCGTTGGTTTACAGGCTTAAAAAAAGAGGTATTGAAGCGGTTGTTAACGAATATGAATTATCGGACAACATTAATTTTGAAGATACGGATATAATTTTTATAGGCGGCGGTTCGGACAGGGAACAGCTTCTTGTATGCAACAGACTCAGAGAGTTTAAAGATGAAATAAAAAACTATGCCGATCGCGGCGGCTGCATTGTTGCCGTGTGCGGAGGATATCAGCTTCTCGGAAAGTACTATAAACTTGAAAATGAAACCGTCCCCGGAATTGAGCTTCTTGATATATACACCGAACAGGGCAGCGGCAGACTGATAGGAAATATCGTATTGGAAAGTGAACTGACAGGGGATAAAATAGTTGGATTTGAAAATCATGGCGGCAGGACGTATATCAATTCTCATAAGCCTCTCGGAAAAGTAGTTTATGGATTCGGAAACAATGATTCGCATGACTATGAAGGCGTTGTCTGGAAAAATGTCATCGGCACTTATCTGCACGGAACACTTTTTCCGAAAAATCCAAAACTTGCGGATTATGTTATACAAAAAGCTATCGAAAGAAGATACGGAGATTTTGAGCTTGTGCCGCTTGATGACAAGATAGAGTATATGGCGCATGATTATATAGTCAATAAATACCATGATTAAAAATTATTTTGATTTGTATTGACAAGAGCATAAATTTGTTATAAAATAAAATTAATAATTATCACACAATCAGGAGGCATAATAATTATGAAATTATCAGTTTTTTCGCCGGTTTTTAACGGTACATCATTAGAAGATATGCTTAAAACACTCCATGAAAAAGGAGTTCAGGCAGTTGAGCTCGGAACGGGCGGATTCCCCGGGACGGATCATATCAATCCCGATAACTTAATTGATAAACCCGACGAAATCAAGAAAATTCAGGATCTGCTTGCAAAATATGAAATAGAAATTTGCGCTTTCAGCTGCCATGGCAATGCGGTTCACCCCGATAAGAAGGTTGCCGAAAAAGCAAACAGCGATTTTGAAAAAACATGTATTCTTGCTGAACAAATGGGTATCGATACCGTTATCACATTCTCGGGCTGTCCCGGAGGTTCACCGGAAGATAAAACACCGAACTGGGTTACATGCCCTTGGCCCGATGATTTTTCGGAGATTCTCGATTATCAGTGGAATGATGTTCTGATTCCTTATTGGAAAAAAGCCGCCGAGTTTGCAAAATCTCACGGTATTAAGAAAATAGCTTTCGAAATGCACCCGGGATTCTGCGTATATAATCCCGAAACAATGCTCAGAATAAGAAATGAAGTAGGGGATATTTTAGGCGCTAACTTTGACCCGAGCCACTTGTTCTGGCAGGGAATAGACCCCGTATATGCTATCAGAAAACTCGGAGATGCAATTTATCATTTCCATGCAAAAGATACAAGAATAGACGATATTAACACAAAAACAACAGGTGTGCTTGATACAAAGCATTACAGCGATGAAATACACAGAGCTTGGATATTCAGATCGGTAGGATACGGACATGACTACCAGTGCTGGAAAGATATGATGAGCGCTCTCAGAATGGTTAACTATGACGGCGCTATCAGCATTGAGCACGAAGACAGCCTCATGACACCTATGGAAGGTCTTACAAAGGCAATTGAATTTTTAAAGGATGTTATAATGTTTGAATCCAAAGGCGAAATGTGGTGGGCTTAAAGTCGGTTTTACATACTGAATTTTTTTAAAATTTTTTTGAATATAAAATATTTTTCTGCCGATAATATTATCGGGAGATGATATTCATGTTTGATAAAACTGCATTGGTTATTGTAATAATAGGAGCTTTAAACTGGGCTTTTATAGGATTGTTTGGAATTGACCTTGTGGCGCTTGCTTTCGGAGGTCAGCTTTCGATCATGTCAAGAATTGTTTACACCATCGTCGGTCTTGCCGGTGTATGGTCAATTTCGATTCTGTTTAAAAGATTGGTTCCCAAAACCGAATGATAAAAAGGCGGCTTTTTTGAGCCGCCTTTTTAAGTATCTTAAAATCTGAAATCCCTTGATCCGTGTTCTATTTTTTCAATGTTTTCTTCTGCAATTTTTCTCACCTTTTCATTCGGAATTTTTTTAAGTTCATCATTTATAAGCTCTGTGCCGATTTTAACCGTTTCTTCCGAAGCATAATCCATAAGAAATTCTTTAAGTGTCATAAGTGCATTCGGGTGGCAGCAGTTTAGAATCTGTCCGTTTTTGCAAAGAGTCATAAATCTGTCTCCGGTTCTGCCTTCTCTGTAACATGCAGTGCAGAAAGAGGGGATATATCCCGCCTTCATAAGCCAACAGACAACCTCGTCAAGCGTTCTTTGGTCCGATACATCAAACTGCTCCGTATCATGCGGTCTCTCTTCTTCACAGTATCCTCCGACAGACGTTCTCGATCCGCCGCTGATTTGTGATACTCCGAGTCTGATAACTTTTTCACGCAGCTCTTCACTTTCTCTTGTAGATATTATCATACCTGTATACGGCACGGATATACGAATAAGTGCACACAGTTTTGCAAAAATTTCATCGCTTATTCCGTTGTCAAATGCATCGGGGTCAATATCATCTGCCTTTTTTACTCTCGGTACACTGATTGTATGCGGTCCCACACCGTGAACCGCCTCAAGGTGTTCCGCATGCATAAGAAGCCCTGCAAATTCATATCTGTAAAGCTCCAGCCCGAAAAGAACACCGAGACCGACATCGTCTATTCCGCCCTCCATAGCTCTGTCCATAGCTTCTGTGTGATAGTTATAGTCATGCTTCGGGCCCGTCGGATGAAGCTTTTCATAGCTTTCTTTATGATACGTTTCCTGAAATAAAATGTATGTTCCTATTCCTGCATCCTTAAGTTTTCTGTAATTTTCAACCGTGGTTGCAGCTATGTTTACATTTACTCTGCGTATAGCGCCGTTTTTATGTTTTATTGAATATATGGTTTTGATGCATTCCAGAATATATTCAATCGGGTTATTCACAGGATCTTCTCCGGCTTCTATTGCAAGGCGCTTGTGACCCATATCCTGCAGAGCAATTACCTCTTTTTCAACTTCCTCCTGCGAAAGTTTTTTTCGCGCAATATGTTTGTTTTTCATGTGATACGGGCAGTATACACAACCGTTAACACAATAGTTTGAAAGATACAGAGGAGCAAACATTACTATTCTGTTTCCGTAAAAATCCTTTTTTATCTGCTGTGCAAGGTCAAATATTCTGTTGATTCTTTCTTTGTCATTGCATGCAAGAAGCACGGATGCTTCCCTGTGTGTAAGACCTTTTCTTTTTTCGGCTTTGTCAATAATGGAATCGATAAGCTCAATATTATCCTTATTTTCATCTGCGTATCTGAGTGTTTCAAGTATTTCCGCGTGATTAATAAATTCATCTGCAGAAAGAGATTTGGGATTGTACATTTTAAAAACTCTCCTCTTCAAAAAACTCCGCCTTAAAGCGGAGTATGTTAATTAAAAATATTTAACATCTTTCGCCTCATAAGTTTATTCGGTGTCAGAATTAATAATATAAGTTTAACACTTAAATGAATATTTGTCAAGTTTTAATATAAAAAATAGATTTGATTAAACATTGCAAAAAAATTGAAAAATTTTTTAATTTTGTATTTACAAATTTGATTTTTTGTAGTATAATATATTTCGGCGTTTGAATTTGGTATTTATGATATCGGATTTAATCAATATATAATATGGACGGGTATCGAAGTGGTCATAACGGGGCTGACTCGAAATCAGTTTGTCGGTAACTCCGGCACGTGGGTTCGAATCCCACCCCGTCCGCCA
>CAKSJG010000041.1 GCA_934463165.1 uncultured Clostridia bacterium | reverse complement strand
TTGCTGCATGTTCAGCACAATAATAATTTATGTTTTAATTATATATTAAACCCGAAAAAAAATAAATGAATTTTACTACTGAATTATTGACTTTTTCTACTGTAAAATGTTATAATACAAAAAGTATAATCTTAATTTTATATTGTTAATACTGTATGTCGAGGTGATTGCCGTAATGAACTTTACTGCCGTTAAATCATTATATCCCGAGAACAAGGGATTCATTTTAAACAGAAATTCAATTGAGAATTACATTTTCATACATTTTCTGACTCCTGTTACTGCCGCATTAAAAGGCAAAAACGTAAATATATCACCCGGAGGATGCGTATTTTATAAAATGCATTCCAAGCAGCAATTTTCTTCTCTCGGATGCAGCCTTTTGCACGACTGGTTTCATGCCGATAAAAGCTGCGAGTTGCTTATGAAAAAATACGGTCTGAATTTTGAACAGGTATATTATCCCGGAGAAAGTGACAACATAACGAAAATCATAACCGAAATTGAACTTGAATATATTAAGCGAGAAAAATTTTATAAGGAAATATCCGACGCAGCTGCCGAAAAGCTGTTTGCAATAATCGGGCGCTCTGTTTTTGATAAAGGAGATAAAGGCAGTGTTGACCGGCAGCAAAAAGAAGAATTTATTAAGATACGCTCTGAAATACACCTGAATTACAATTTCAAATGGACTATTGAAGAAATGGCCGGGCTTGCAAATTTAAGCCCGTCACGGTTTCATTTTCTTTATAAAAAAATATTCGGAATCTCTCCGCTGAAGGATTTATGCGCAACACGGCTGCAAAGAGCGGAAATAATCCTTATGAGAGATGACTGCACCGTTGAACGGGCAGCAGAGCTTTGCGGATATAAAAATCAATACCACTTTATAAGACAATTCAAAAAGAAAACGGGTATCACTCCGGGAACTTACAAAAAATTAAAAGCAAACCGACACCTTATTATGTATTAAAGCTATTGCAAAATTCCGTTATTTGTGATAAAATATATAACGTGCCGCCGAAATCACCTGTTCGGCATATCACATACGAAAAGAGTGATTTTATTTTTATGAATAAATTTGATAAAAAGCTTTATCTTAAAACGATATTTCTGATTTTGATATTCACTCTTGCAAGCGGCATTGCCCTTGCGGGGATATATCTTCGCGGAAACAATCTTGAAAATCTTCTTTATTATGCCAGGGTTCCTCTCTCTGACGGAAGCACGCTTGCTATTAAAAAATGTATTGCTTTTTGCGTTCCTACATCCGTGATTATTTTCTTAATTGCAAATATAGCAGTATTTATGTGTATACTGCATAAAGAAACAATAAAAAAATACTCCGAAAAAAACCGCGTTAACTTTCCGATTGCGCAGATGCATACGATAAACAGCCATAAAATTATAAGCGGTGTATCCGTACTTTTAATTTCTATTATTTTTTTCGGCAATCAAATCGATGCGTTTTCATATCTCGGTGGAATGATGAAAACGACAAGTGTCTACGAAGAAGAATACGCGCCTCCGCAAAAACAGATATATCAGTTTCCCGAAAAGAAAAAAAATCTGATATATATTTTTCTTGAATCTATGGAAACCTCATATGCATCCGTTGAAGAAGGCGGCGTTATGGCCGATAATTACATTCCGTATCTGACTGAAATGGCTAAAGAGAATATCAGCTTTTCGGATACGGACGTGCTCGGCGGCGCTCAATCGGTGGCAGGTACAACATGGACAGCCGCGGCAATGGTTACGCAGACAAGCGGAATACCGCTTACCATTCCTATTTCAAAATCAAATTTCGGTCAGGACAATAAGTTTCTTCCGGGAGCATATTCTATAGGCGAGATACTTGAAAAAGAGGGATACACAAACGAGCTTCTGGTCGGTTCAAAAGCAAGCTTTGCAAAACGGAAAGCATATTTTGAGCAACACGGAAATTTCAGAGTATTTGACTATTACACCGCTGTTGAGCGTGAATATATTCCCGAGGATTATTATGTATGGTGGGGATATGAAGACAGGCGTCTTTTTGACTATGCTAAAATTGAGCTTAACAAGCTTTACAGTGAAGGAAATCCGTTTAATCTGACCATGCTTACGGTAGACACCCATTTTACGGACGGATACAAGTGTCCGCTTTGTGAAGATATATATGACAGCCAGTATGCTAACGTCATACACTGCTCTGACAAGCAGATATATGAATTTATTGAATGGATTAAGCAGCAGCCGTTTTACAAGGATACGGTAATCGTCCTTTCGGGAGATCATCTTACCATGGATCATCACTATTTTGACAGAATCAGCGAAACGGCAATGAAGCGCGGAAGAAGAATATATAACTGCTTTATAAATACGGGTATGTCGGCTGATCACACAAAAAACAGGACGTTTACCACTATGGATATGTTTCCGACAACGCTTGCGTCGCTTGGAGTCACATGGGGAAAAGAAAACCTCGGTCTCGGGGTAAATCTCTTTTCGGGAGAAAAAACCCTTGCGGAAAAAAAGGGGCTTCAAAAGTTTTCGGATCAGCTGGCCTCAAGTTCGGACTTCTACAGCGGATATATCATAGATAAAAATCTTAACCTTAAGTCTTTGCCAAAAGATTTCGAGGGCGGTGTCGGACCATCGAGCGATATGGAATATGCCAATGAACAAACCGAACGTCAGCATGAGGCTGACAGTGCGGCGGAGCAAAACGGAATATCAACCGGAGAACAAACACAGGCTAATGAGTTTGAGGACGGTCAGTAATTGTAAAAACGTGTTTTGATTTAAAAATCGAAGCACGTTTTTTATGACAAAAGCTGCAAATACCGATTGTTGTCAAACAAGGTATTTACAGCTTTAGGATAACGATAATTATATTATCTTAAATTTTTGTAGAATGCATCAAGCCATGCATCGGCAATAATTCTGTGACCTGCCGGAGTCGGGTGAACACCATCTGCAAGATAGTATGACGCGTCATTTATTGCCTGCGCCGCTTTATCAAATTTATCCTGAAGAGGAATAAATATAAGGCCGTATTCTTCCGCTGCCTTTTTGGCAACATCCGCTCGCAGCTTAACCTCAGATCTAAACTCTTCCCAATGTTCTTCGGTTGCGTGTGACTTCAAAACAAACGGCTCCATAATAATCATTTTAATATTCGGAAATCTTTCTTTTGTTTCTTCGATTATCATCCTGTACAGATTTTCATATCTTTTAACATCAACGCCGTTTTTTTCAGGCGATATCTCATGCCATACATCATTTACACCGATGAGAATACTTAAAATATCGGGATTTAAATTCCAGCAGTTGCATTTTATATTGCAATATGTATCTACTATTCTGCTCCCGCTTACAGCACGGTTTGTTATTTCGTATTCCTTCGGAAATCTGTTCATAAGCTCCGCGCAGCAAATAGCGGCATAGCCCTGACCTATGGAAAGCCTGCTGCCGTTTTCGGTATTTCTGCCGCAATCGGTTATTGAATCTCCCTGAAATAAAATTTTTGTTGCCATTTTTATCTCTCCTTAATGAATTTAATTTAATTCGGAATTCGGTATGCGTAATTCGGAATTATGTTTCTTGCGTTTAACAGTACTATTTTGATTATTCAGTGCAGTTTTGTAATTAATTGTTAAATAGAGTCTTATTGAAAATTCACGTTTAAACCAATTTATAAATTAAAAATATACCTGTCAATTTATTTGTAGGCAGCGTGCCCCACAGCGTTCCGTATGCAAATTATAAAAACGATACGCAATATTATGCAGGAAATTTTTCCGCCCCTACGCGGTCATTAACAATGCACATGTAATTTTATGATTTCATTTACGTGTCAAATTCCGTACGGTGAATAAACAAATAATTAATTTAATATTTAAACATACAAATATTACTACATATATGACAAAAAGTCAAGACCGATAATTGACAAAAAATATATCATTCAAAATTTTTATATATCAAAAATCCGGTTTATTTCAGACAAAATTTTTATATGTCAAAAATCCAGTTTATTTCAGAGAATCCGAATTTTATATTTTGAGTATTGGGAGTACCTTTCCATTTTGCCGTTTCAGAATGATCGTCAAAATATTTTGTATCACCGAATATCGGTGCAATACTTGAGCACTGCACTATTTTTAATTCTACCTCTTTATTGTAAAGCTGTGAAGGTACTTCATAAATATAGGGTGTGCATATCTTTTCACCTATATTTTCTCCGTTCATATAAACAGATGTATAAAGACCCGTACCTTTTATTTCAACAAATTTTGCATTATTCGGAACCTTCAGAAATGCTGTATACTCAATTTTACCATAATCATTAAAATAATCTCCGCATGAATAAGTTATTTTTCTTTCATAAAGCTTCAAATTGCAAATTTTTCCGGATGTTATCCGAACGGAAAAGTTTCCTGTTATAAAAACACTCGGAAGGTATTTATAGTCATCCGACGATTTCAAAACATTCGTTCCTTCATGCAAGGTATACCGATCCGAAATCTTATACAAATTCTTCAAACCGTCAGGAAGCTTTTCGGCATTATTTTTACATATAATTCTACTGTCAGAAATGTAAGCCTCCGCGTCGTTTCGCACAGCAAACCTAACCGGCATTTTATCGTCGGAACAAATTTCCGCATTGCTCTCTCCGTTGATATACATTGCACGTATCACATTATCATTAACATATTCCAAAGAAAAATCATTTGTTATATTTTTTCTTTCCGCATCAGTCATATACTTATTTCGAACCGCATCCGATGTATAAATACCATGTTTGTCAAGATATATTTTTTGACCGTTTATCACATAATCCGATGCCTTGCCGTACAAATTAATTATAATTACCGTGCCGTCATCATATTTTCTGACAAACAATCCGTCGGGAATATTGCCGTCCGCGTCGGTAACGACGTGTTTAATATTCAGTTTGGATATTATATCCTGCGGATTATCTGTGATCATATCTCCGTATACATATTCCATTCTTTCGTTAAAATCTATAAGAGGTATGTCATTGCAATTATCACTTTTAAGCGCATATTTCCACTGTATCTGATTTTTAGAAAGCGTATTTACTATATTTACAAACGGATCTGTATTAAAATCAGTCAAAATATTTTTTGCACAAATATCGGACGGATAACGGATATATACATCGGGCACAAAATCTTTTTTTGCATAATTTGCTGCAATTTCAGCTTCTCTTGCAAGTATTTTGTTGCCGCCGAAATCGGGCTGACTTGTTGAAAAATCATTAAAATAGTCGCTGATTTTTGTATTTCCGCGCATATCGAGATGCGACACAGCAAGATAATAATGATCAATTTTAAAGCAAGACGCCAGATAAATCATACAAAGCTTAGTGCTGTATGACATATCACACGGTCCGAGAGCAAAAAGCTCAATCATTGAGCCGTTTTCGCCGCTTGCATACTCTGCACTGCCAAAAAGTGTCAGCAATGTTTTTTCTTCAAAGTCAGTATATATATTGTCTATTCCCGGAATCGAAAATTCCGAAAGATTTTCCAAAAGATTGCCGTTATTTCTTGTGGAAGTAAAAGGTTCATCATCATATATAAGGTGGCCGGTTAAAAATATATTATGTTTTTCACACCAATTTTTCACTTTTTTTACATAACAATTTTTAAAGCGCTTTGCAATTACATTATAAGAGTACTCTGTAAAAAATTCGTATGAATCGCGTAAATCGGTATTAAAATCGCGTTTATAATATTTTTTATAGTCATCTTCAATTCCATCATAATACGGTATTGAATCCGGAGTACAGCAGTAGCTTATTGAAGGTTCATCGGTAAAAATGCCTTTTATTATATTGCCGAAATATTTTTTAAACCGTCTGTAATATTCCTTATGCGTCAATTCGATAAAATAATCAACCGCATCTTCCGACAAAAGATCGGGGAAAAATTTTTCACCGAACAAATCGATATTGTAATCGGAATATGTTGTTATTTTACCGATGTGCTCTCCTTTGACGGTAATTGATTTTAAGCGGAATTTTTCGTGTTTTGTTACAAGCCCGCCGGCATCACCGGAAGGCCAGTTAAACTCATCATATATCCACACACACATGTCAAGCTTTTCTGCAATTTCTATAAATTGACCTATTACCGAAAACCATTCATCGCTTAAATAGTCAAGTTCACAGCCCGAACGCGGATATAACATCACCTGTTCAATACCGTTTTGAATCAACCCATGCATAAAATTTTCAATTTTTTCTTTGGTCGGTCTTCCTGTTATTGCCAGCATTGGAATTAACGGACTTTTCATTTTTAAACATCACCTCGTATAAATTTATCTAATTTGCAAATTGCAAACGACTGCAAAATATGCAGTCGTTTGCGGGTTAAATATATGCCCTTTTACAAAAGCAGGTTTATCAGGCATTATTTTGTTAAGCTTGCTGTGATAGGCATAAGACTTTCAAGATCGCTGATTAACATATATTTAATCTTAGCCGCACCTGTCACATCAAGATTTATATCCGATACGCTTACAACACTGTATTTTGCAAAATCGGAGGTTACATCCTTTGTTGAAACGCCTATGAGTGTGTTATCATCACCGTAGCTTGCAAATACGGCAATTGCACCGGATGCTGTGATACCGTCTTTATTAATTGCAAACTCAGCGGATTTTAAAGTGTTATCTTCCGTAACATCGGATATTGCAACAAGTTCATTATCCGAAAGCTCACATGAAATAAATGTTATAACTTCATCGTCGGATGTCCATGTTTTTGATTTGAGAGCGGCTGCAAGCTCGGTTTTAGCATTATCATCCATTGAAGCATAAGCTGTCGGGAGAGTTATCACATGCATATCTTTGAACGCGTCAACAACTTTGAGCACATTCGACTCGGTTGCATTATTAATTTCGGTATAGAAATCCTCATAGCCTTTAACTTCTAAGGAGTTAACATAAAGGTTACCGTATTTATTATCCTCGTCATCGATGTGGTTCAAACGAATATCATTTCCATAAAATAAAGATACGGTTGAAGGAACATTATGCTGTTCCCATACTGAATTGTTTAACCTATACTGCTTTATGGACTTGCCGTCTATGCTGTACACGCTTTTGTAGGTTCCCCATGATGTATCATTCGTAAAAATTGTCAATAAATTGTTTCTCGATTCAGCTGTATTTCTTGTTTGAAATATTACTTGTTTATCACCGTCTTTACGTGCCGTAATATCATATACAACGTATTTTATATTCAATAAATCATTTTTTAATGCCGTAGTATTCGTAAGCTTCTCGCCGGGCTTACTGAAATCTATCTTTGCAACCGTTTTTCCCGGGTTCACGGTATCTGCAACAAGCGTTACGGTACCTTCACCGTTATTTGATTTATTGCCCATCATAAATTCCGTTCCGTTAACATAGTCATTAAGCGATTTGCTCTCATTGAAATTCCATTTGTAATAAAGTGTCGATCCGTCACCGTATGCCGAAACAAGATTATTTAAAGCCGTAATCACAGACGCGTCATCAGTATAAGTATTTTTATCCGATAAAATTTTTGCTGCAACAGCTGCTTTATCATCTTCTGAAAGAAGATTAAAGCCTGTTGTTATAAGCTTGTTTGAACGGTAAAATTCTATTGTCTGAATAACATTGTCAGCTGTAGTGCATGCCTTAATCTGTTCCGAAATGCCGGAATATGAATTCAAAAACAGATTATCGATGTAAATGGAATTTTTTTCCGTTGAACCCTGAGCACTGCCTACAATCTGAAACTTATACATTGCTGTGTAGTCTTTGTAGCTCCAATTACTCTCTCCGATGTAAGACGGTTCATTGCCCTTTTCGGATATGTAAGAATATACTTTAAAAACGTTATAATCAACAACATATTTTACGGTATACCACTTACCGGCAGCAACATTTACAATAAAATTGTTAATTTTTGCAGTTGTTTCCGATTGCGGAATCATAAGATTTAACCATGCTTTGTTCTTTGGATCACGCCCTGAATCATATGATAATTCTGCCCTGACCAAAGCGTCTGTTTTAATATACTTTTCCTGATAAAAATCAAATTGTATAACCGTATTACCGGATAACTTAAAATCACCCATTGATGAATAATCACTATATGCGGTGCCGTCACAGTAAATCACCTTATTTTGATTATCATTCGGATCTGCTTTTACTTTCGGTTTTTTGCTGAAAAAAACATTTACATCTTCACCTACGTTCTGATCTTCAAAAGTATATCCATATGCTGCGGTTGCCTTAGGAAAAGCTCCTTCATCGGCAAATACCGCTGTGCCCGAAAGGCACGAAAATACAAAAATTAATGTGAGAACCGGGATGAAAATTTTCTTTTTTAACATGTTTATCTTCCTCCTAAAATTTATATATAATGATGTTCATTATATTTCATAAAATTACTCTTCAAATGCCGATTGCAAGGCAAATTATCTTTGCTGCTTCCGCTCTTGTGATATTCGCTTTGGGGTTGACTTTGCCCGATGTATCTCCGTTTATTATTCCCTTTGCATAAAGCGCGTTTATTGCCCCTCTTGCATATGCCGAAATATCGGAATCATCGCCGAAGCTTGTTTCTGACGTGTCTGTCTGATCGAGCTTCAGAACGGATGCAAGCATCTTGAATGCATCCTGACGTGTTATGAAGCTTCCGACTCCGAACGAGCCGCCGCCCACTCCGTTTGCTCCGCCGGATGATACAAGAGATGCGACATAGCTTTCAAACCAGCTGCCGGACGGCACATCGCTAAAGCTTACACTCGTTTCGGGATTTGCACCGATATCAAACGCAAGAACAAGAATTTTTGCAATCTCTTCTCTTTTGATATTATCGTTCGGATAATAATATCCGTCCGTTTTTCCGCTTACTATGTTTTTGTCGGCAAGGTAATTTATATATTTTTTTGCCCATGAAACGGAATCAAGATCTTTAAATTTATCGTTTGCATTTGTGCTTTCGTTATTTATAATCGGCGCGGTTATCACGCTGCCGCCGGTGTTCTTCTTTGAACCGCTGCCGGAGCCGCCTCCACCGCCGGATGAACCCGTACCGGGAACATACACTACATATGATTTTGTGTAATCGATGCCGCCTGCGGTGACATTAGCGGTGAGAGTTACGTTTATTCCGCTTGTTTTTGCTCTGACAATTGCTCTGCCTCCGCTTACGGTAATTGCATCCGACGACGATTTCCATGTGATCGGATTGCCGGATATATTCTCTGCTATATCAAAGTCTGACGTTGCCCTTTCGGGAACAGTAACAGATGCAAATACATCGTCAGATTCGGAATTGATATATGAATATGCCGCAAGGAAATTAACAGCCGATACGGAACCGTTAAAATCAATTTTCAGATATCTGCCGTATACGCTTGGAGAATAAGTGATATAATTTAATTTATCCGCAGTGCATGATATTCCCGATTTTATTTTTGTCCATACGCTGTTATCGGCTGATATATATATATCCATATCCGATATGTCACCGTATGTCGGTATGACAGTCATTCCGGATACAATTCTATCGCTTGCCATATCATAAACTACCGTTTTGTTTTTTACACTCCAGACAGTATCCAAATTTTCATCAACAGCTTTTCTCGCTTCGACATCACCTTCAAGAACTTTTCTGTCCATAAGAATGTTTTTGTCTTCGCTTCTTATTATCGTCATATCAAAGTCCTTCGACACTTCGGCATCGTTATACTTTACCGTTGCCGTAAGAACAATCGGCAAGTCATTTGAAAGCGGTCGTGTTACTTCAAGATTAAATCCGTTAACTTTTGCGTCCTTAATCCTGTTGCTGCTCCATACAACGGAAACATCGGGTGACAGGTTTTCTCCGTCAAGAGATATTGACGATGTTAAAAATCTGCTTTTAAGTTTAAGCGTTGACGCAAGATACTCTGCATACTCGCTGTCAGTCTCGCTCTTTATAACCGTGATGTCAAATGCTTTGGTTATGCTCGCCTCTCCTACGGTGATCTTTGCCGTAAGGGTTACGTTTTTATTTTCCGCTCCGCG
>CAKSJG010000040.1 GCA_934463165.1 uncultured Clostridia bacterium | reverse complement strand
TTTCAAGAAAAAAACGAGGGGTGTCCAAGAGGGGAAGGCACATCCCCTCTTGAAAAGAATGTTATTGATATAATTTAACATTTTACCGGAGATGAAATGCAAATTACACCGATAAATTATAATTTTTTATATAACCTAAGGAGGAAAAAATGTCAATAATTTATTATGAAAATGAAAAAACTTTTAACCTGAGCACACCCGAAACATCATATGTAATCAGGTTAGAACAGGGCAGAGTTCCCGCTCATATCTATTACGGGAAAAAGCTTGCTGACATCAGCGGTATAAACGAAACCGTCGATTTTGACGGTACCGGATGGTGCGGAGTCTATGACTGGAGCGACCCCGTTCTCAGCCCCGAAAACATGCAGCTTGAATATTCATTTCAGGGTCTTGATGCAAGAACACCGTCATTTCACGCAAACTATTACGACGGAAGCTTTATAACCGAAGCTTACTACAGCGGTCACAAAATTTATGCGGGTAAAAAACCGCTTGACGGTCTTCCGTCAACATATGTTGAAGATGACGGCGAGGCAGATACCCTTGAAATTTATCTTACGGATAAGCTCAGAGGAATGAAGATCACTCTTGTATATACCGTATATAACACGGCAGACGCAATAACAAGAAATGTAATTGTTGAAAACAACGGCAGCGATACGATCAACTTAAAATCGGTTCAGAGCCTTAACGTTGATTTTGATAACAAAGACTATGACTTTGTTCACCTGCACGGCTGCTGGGCAAATGAGCGTCATATAGAGAGAACACCGCTCATGATAGGCTATCAGGGAATAGACAGCAAGCGCGGATCAAGTTCACACAATCACAGCCCGTTTGTAGCTCTCATGGGCAAAAATGCAACGGAAAACAGCGGCGATGTATACGGCTTCAGCCTTGTATACAGCGGAAACTTCATAGCCGGTGCAGAGGTGAATTATAAACATATGACGAGAGTCATAATGGGTATAAACAGCCATAATTTCAATTGGGTATTGGAGCCCGGAAAAAGCTTTACAACTCCCGAAGCCGTTATGGTATATTCTGACGGCGGTCTCGGCAAAATGAGCAGAACCTTCCATGATCTCTACCGCACACGTCTTTGCAGAGGTAAATACCGTGATATCGAAAGACCTGTCCTTTTGAATAACTGGGAGGGCACATACTTTGACTTTAACGAGGAGAAAATTCTCAATATTGCAAAGGCGGCAAAGGGTGTCGGTGTTGAACTCATGGTTCTCGATGATGGTTGGTTCGGTCACAGAGATGACGATAAATCCTCTCTCGGCGATTGGTATACAGATAAAAGAAAGCTTCCGAACGGCATAGACGGTCTGGCAAATAAGGTGGTTGACCTCGGCATGCGCTTCGGCCTTTGGTTTGAGCCGGAAATGGTATCACCCGACAGCGATCTTTACCGCGCGCATCCCGATTGGTGTCTGCATGTAAACGGAAGAGCACGCAGTCTTTGCAGAGATCAGCTCATACTTGACCT
Organism: uncultured Clostridia bacterium; assembly: GCA_934463165.1. Classification (GTDB taxonomy): domain Bacteria; phylum Bacillota; class Clostridia; order UMGS1810; family UMGS1810; genus RGIG1828. The sequence continues at coordinate 13,621 of CAKSJG010000040.1, read as the reverse complement.
TTCGAGAGACGATGTATGCGAGTATGTTATAAATGCTGTCAGCAGCGTTCTTTCTTCAGCGCCGATTACGTACGTTAAATGGGATATGAACCGTAACATGAGCGAGGTCGGTTCCGATCTTCTTTCACCCGAGAATCAGCCCGAGGTTGCTCACAGATATATTCTCGGTCTGTATAAAATTCTTAAAAATATTACAGAAAGCTTCCCCGATGTTCTTTTTGAGGGATGCAGCGGAGGCGGCGGACGTTTTGACGCCGGCATGCTTGCATACTTTAATCAATACTGGACAAGCGACGACAGCGAAGCGGTTGAACGTATATACATTCAATACGGAACAAGTCTTGTTATGCCTTGCCTCACAATGGGTGCTCATGTTTCGGCAGTTCCGAATCATCAGGTCGGCAGAACCACACCGCTTAAGCTTCGCGGTGATGTTGCAATGACGGGTCAGTTCGGATACGAGCTCGATATCACAAAAATGAGTGAGGATGAACTTGAAGAAATCAGAGAGCAGATTAAATTCTATAAGAAAATCAGAGAAACCGTTCATTTCGGCGATATGTACAGGCTCATATCTCCGTTTGACGGCAGAACCTGTGCTCTTGAATATACCTCTAAAGATAAAAATACAGCGGTATTGTTCTTCTATACATTGGTAGGTCATCCGGGCTATGACAATACATCAGTAAAATTTGAGGGCCTTGAGCCGGACGCTTTATATAAAGACAGAGAAAGCGGCAAGGTATACAGCGGTGCGGTTTTAATGGATGCAGGTCTGAAATTTATGACAAGAAAAGATTACGAAAGCAGAGTAATAATATTTGACAAGCAATAAACGGAGGAGTTAAAAATGGCATATATTTACATGAGATATCCGGGAGGGCTTTCAAAAGCTCTCACGCTAAGCTATGATGACGGAGTTGAAACAGACATAAGATTTATGTCTGTTATCGATAAGTATAATATGAAGTGTACATTTAATATCAATACAGGGCTTTTTGCTCCCGTGGGCACGGTGTATCCCAAGGGCACAGTGCACAGAAGAATGACAAAGTCACAGGCATATGAAGCGTATAAAAACGAACCCCATGAAATTGCGGTTCATGCTCTCACACATCCTTTTTTGGAAAGAATACCGCTGAATATTACCGCATATGAAATAACCGAAGACAGAAAAAATATTGAAGAGATGTTCGGCTTTATAACGCGCGGCTGTGCTTATCCATACGGAACATACAGTGACGAGGTCGTTGAAATTCTCAAAAACTGCGGCATAGTGTATGCGCGTACAACAAAGGCGACTCACAGCTTCGATATTCCCCGTGATTGGCTTCGTCTTGACCCTACATGTCATCACAATGATTCCAATCTTACAAGCCTTGCCGATAAATTTGTCGGAGATGAAATAAAAGACGAAGCGAATCCGTATTTCTTCTACCTTTGGGGTCATACATATGAATTTGACGGAGATGACAATTGGCATGTTATAGAAGATTTCAGTGCAAAAGTCGGCGGCAGAGACGATGTGTGGTATTGTACAAACATTGAGGCATACGACTATATACGCGCGTTTAATTCGCTTGAATTTTCAAATGACTGCACGATTATACATAATCCGTCGGCAATTGATGTATACCTTAATGTAAAGGTGTTCGGAAAATTGCATAAGCTTTGTGTAAAATCGGGTGAAACAGTGAAATTGAAGTAATAAAAATTTCTTATATGATAAGCGCTGATTTTTTTCGGCGCTTATTTGCTTTTTACAATAATTTATGATATAATTGAAAATAATATTAAAAATATGTATTAAGGACTATTATGAAAATACCGGATTATATAAACAAAGTGATAAATATTTTAAATGAAAACGGATACGAGGCATATCTTGTCGGCGGATGTGTGCGTGATTACATGATGGGAAAAACGCAGCACGATTTTGATCTTACCACAAATGCACTGCCGGGCGAAATGCTGCAGGTCCTTGCTGATTACCGTATCATAGAAACAGGCATAAAACATGGAACGGTGACCGTCGTCTCCGACGGAGAAAATGTTGAGATAACAACATATCGTATCGACGGAAAATACCTTGATAACCGCCGCCCCGACAGCGTCACGTTTACGCGTAATCTTGAAGAGGATCTTTCAAGGCGTGATTTTACGGTTAATGCCATGGCATTTTCGCCTGTCGGCGGTCTTGTCGATATTTTCGGCGGGTGCGATGATTTGAAACGCAAAATAATACGCTGTGTGGGTGTTCCCGACACGCGTTTCAACGAGGACGGACTTCGCATCATGCGCGCTCTCAGATTTTCGTCTGTTTTAGGTTTTACGATTGATTCCGAGACGTCAAAAAGTATCCGAAAAAACAAAGAGCTCTTAAAAAATATATCTGCCGAAAGAATATACAGCGAGCTTAAAAAGCTGCTGTGCGGCGCGGGCGCAGCCGAGGTTCTTGCGTCTTATGCGGATGTTATGGGCGTGATTTTTCCGTATTTTGCGGAGCATAAAAGCATTTACATGACAAACGTTTTAAAAATCGGCAGTGTTGACTGTGATGTGATAACACGTTTTGCAGCTCTGTTTTTCGGCATAGGTCAAAGTGACGTCCGCGCTCTTATGCATCTTTTAAAGCCCGATAACAAAACGCTTTCGTCTGTTGTAAAGCTCTCTGAAAAATTAAACGAAAAAGATATAGGCTGCGATGCCGCGTCTGTCCGCAGGCTGATGTCATTTTTTGATTCGGAAGATATGATGCGTTTTATATGCATTATGCAAATTTACCGCAGTGATTTTGCATATAATAAATTTGTGAATGAATATATGCATCAGCTTGAAATTAAGCCGTGTGTCAAGATATCCGATCTCGCCGTAAACGGTAAGGACATAATGTCGTTCGGAATAAAGCAGGGAGCACAGATAGGAGAAATACTGAAGGATGTTTTAAATGCCGTAATAGAGGACAGATGTGCCAATGATTATGAAAGCATCAAAGAATATATTATAAAAAACGGAATCGGGCAGTGATATTCGGAGGATGGTAAAATGATTGATAAAAACTCGTCAACACCTTGCTATGTACAACTGGCGGATATAATAAGAGAGAAAATCAAAACTAAAGAGATACGGCCCGGAGACATGCTTGACAGTGAATCCGCAATGGTTAAGAAATACGGAATTGCAAGGCTTACGGTTCGGGAAGCATTAAATATTCTGGTTAATGAAGGGTTGCTTGAAAAGAGGCACGGCAAGGGAACATTTTGTAAAAATGCGGGCTCAAGAAAGCGTATTCATGTTTTGCTTGATGTGACGGATTATTATTTTGTTCCTTATTACATGCGCAGTATCGGAAGTGTTGTAGCGTCAAATAACGCTGATCTTATAGCATGTGATACATGTAACTCCAATGACCGCATATGCGAATATCTTGAAATGATCTGCAAAAACGGATCCGACGGGGTGATAATACAGGGCAGTCCGTCTCCGAAAATAAATAAGGAGAGGATGCTTAATGCATTGCATAATCTGGATGATACGGAGATTCCTTATGTCATAATAGACGCGGGCTATGATTTTTTTGATTCGTCTTATATTATTCCGGACGAAACGTCGTCGGGAGCTCTGGCGGCAAAATATTTTAAAGAAAACAATCATTCAAAAATTTTATGTGTTTGTGTTGATAACAACAATCTGTCCGAAAAGCGCTTGAAGGGTTTTTCTGAGGTCTTGCCCGATTTTAACGCTGTTTATAATGATTCCCGTATGGGTGATAGGCTTATTTCTTACATAAAAAACGGGGTAACGGGTATATTTTGTTTTAACGATTATGTCGCAAAACAGGTTCTCGATATTCTGGAGTCGGCAAATCTCAGCGTTCCGAATGATGTGTCGCTTATAAGCGTTGACGATACAATTATTGCCGAAATATATAATCTTACATCAGTTACTCACCCGAAAGAAAAGATCGGCAAAGAAGCTGCCGACCTTATGTTTAACGGGAAACTGCACGCTAAAAAGGTTTATTCGCCAAAGCTTGCAGTTCGCAAATCAGTAAAAAAATTATAACAGAAATAAAAGACCGATAAATGTTATTCCTACGGGAATAAGATTTTTGAGGTTTTTATTTTCGCCGATAATCATGCTTATAAGTGTTGAAAATATTATTACTCCTCCGGTTATAATCGGATATTGAACCGACGGCTGAACATGTTTGATTGCAAAAAGGAGTATCAGCTCTGCGCTTCCGTTTACTATTCCGTAAAAAAGCATATTTGCGTATGCCTTTTTGTTTTTTACGATCGGCTGCTTATTTTTTGACAGCCTTTTTTTAATCATCCAAAAACATCCGAAGCAGATAACCCATGCCGATTGAATAGCCATATATGAAAGCGTATCTGCGTGAGACAGCTCACTGTTCTGATGTATTGTGCTTATAACTCCGAATGAACCGTTAACAAGAAAAACCGCCATAAGATAAAAAATTGCTTTCTTGTTTATCTTTCCGCCTATGCTTTCTATGTATAGCGCAGCCGAGACGAGTAAACAGCATATGATTTTTCCGGCTGTTATGTCATCTCCGAAAAAAGCAATACCGAATACAAACGGTACAAGCATTCCGCCAAGCATGGTAAACATGGAATATTTCGCCAGATCAGCGACGGCAAATGCTTTTAAATTTAAAAAAGAAAACATAATCAGAAACGTTGCGTGAACAAGCGCACATATAACGGAAAACGGAGTGACCGTTAAATGCCCGCGCATAACGGTAAACAGTATCACAAATGCTTCAAGCCATGTTACAAGCGAAAAAAGTATTGCAGTATTGATTCCGTTGCTACACTGTTTTTCGACATTTCGGTTAAAATAAAATGACAGTGAATATAAAACAGCTGCAGTTATCAATAAAATATAGTATACCATTTCTCCTCCGTATAATTATTCAAATTCGGGTGTATATTCTTTTATATCATCGGTATATACCGCGCGTTTTACCGAGAGGTTTTTGATCTTTATAAAGCTGCAATATGCTTCAAAACCTATTTTGCCGTATTTTTCGCCGTCTATCGGATCCGGGTCCGTTATCTCAAGAATAAGTTTTCCGTCAACAACCACAAAAATGTGTCCCCCGATGTCACCGACAATTATGTGATAGGTTTTTCCGGGTTCAAAGTTGAAATTTGCCGTTCCGACATTAAGCTTATAGTCGGGTGACTTTTCAAATCCGACTTTTCCGTCCCACCATCCTTCAAGACCTGCCACATAGGCAATGTGTCTTGTATTTGTGTCTTCTCTCCAGCTTCCGTGCCACATAACATTTATATCATGTGTGCACGGAAGAACCGTAGATGCGTCAAATTCAAGCAAAACATTCCCGAAATAATCATTTTTTGAAACTATCATTCCGGGGAAATTTCCTTTGTTTTTGCCGTAAAGCCATCCGTCCTCGACGTACCACTTTCCGCCCTTTATTTCAAAATCGTTTTTGATGCTTTCCTCCGTAAATTCCTTGCTGTAAAGAACCTCCATACTTTCGGGGAAAAGCTTTTTCTTCATTAATTGTATCATCGTCTCATCCTCATTATTTATAATATTCTTTCATATCCGCATTGCATGGCAGGTCAAATATGTCTTTTATAAGTTTTTCCGCCTGTTTTCTCGATTTTGTCCACGGATCCATCATCACAAGATCTGTCAACAGCTCAAGACTGTGATTTTCAAATGCGGCAATTTCTGTTTCAACAGGTGCGATTCTGTCTCTTAAAAGATGCGACATAATCGGCTTGGGAAGACCGTTGTTATGTATGGGGTGTATCCCGTGTTTGTCAACTCTTGCAGTGATTTCAACCTCATAATCCGTGGGCAGACCTTTCATATATCCGCCCTCGTTTAATATGTTTACAACTACCTTTGTATCGGTATCAAACGCAAGACCTTCTATAAGCGGAATCATGGGCTCGTGTGACGCCTTGGAGGAGTAAATGTCACTTACCCGTATTGATTTATCTTCAACGGTCTTCTTAAGCTCCAATGGCTGCTTTGCGCAGTTTTCGAAATATCTCTGATACCAGTTGTACGGATCTACCTGATATTTTTTCTGCGTTTCATCGTCGGTATGATATTCCCATCCCCATGCACCGCCGCCTGCACTCGGCGTATCTCCGATAGGGAACATTCCGTATCTTTTATATAAATCAACTGCCTTGCGCGACATTTCGTCGTTTTCTGCCGAGAGTGAATTGTCATGCTTTTCAAGATAATCATCCAGAAGCTTATATGCATCCCGGCCTTTGTAGCGGAAGCTTGTCATCCAGATAAAGTGGTTAACTCCGCATATTTCAAATGCAACATCATCCGGATTCATTCCCATTGCTTCGGCAATTCTGTATGCACCGTAGTAACCGTGGCACATTCCCACGATTTTCGCATCCTTGTATTTTCTTTTAAGGTATGTAACACCTGCCTGCACGGGGTTTGCAACAAGAATGTAATAAGCATTCGGGCAAATGTCCAAAATATCAAGCAGAATGTCTTCCATAAGTCTGAGCTGATGAAAGTTAATGTAAAATCCTTCATCATGAACAATGTGCAGACTTCCGCCGAAACGGTATCCGTTTTTGTATGCGACCTCAATCCCCTGTTTAAATCTTTCGTGACCGTAATCAAGGGCAACATTCAAAACAAAATCCGCGTTTTTCATGGATTCGCGTCTGTCCGTTGTTTTTTCAACCCTGATATCGGAGCCTGTTTCTTCAATATATCTTGTGCATAGGGTATAAATGGAATTGAGTCTGTCTTCGCTCACATCCATGAGTGAAACCGTGCAGTCTTTAAAATGATTGTTTACACACAAATCCTTGATAAGATTGATTGAAAATACAGCGCTTCCCGCACCGATAATGCTTATTTTTACCGACATAATAACACCTTGCGTATATAAAATTACGCTTATCCTTTCATCTTTTTATTATACAAATCAACTCATCTGTACAAGTTGATTGTATCATATATTTACAGCTTTGTCAATACGGAATTTATAATTTATGCATTGTATTTAAGCAATTCGGGAATCATTAAGCCTGCCAAAGCATTCCAATTCATAAAACCCGGGTTAATATTGCTTTTTCCCGTTTCCGGATTATAATATTCATGTAAAACACCATTTGCATTTATGTCATTTATCATGACGGTTATCAGATTTTCAGCTATTGATTCTGCTATATCGTAATATCCGTAATTTAAAACACCTTTAAATATCAAATAAGAGGAGACGATCCATATCGGTCCCTGCCAATTTGACGGATTACTTGTTTCTGTCGTAGAATATGCCTGTTCATTTTTTGCAAGAGTCCTGATTCCGTAATCAGACCAAAATTCATTTTTGTTTACAAGATGTTCTGTAATTATTCTTTTTACATACTCTTTCGGAGCAATTTTTGCCCAAAGAGGCATAAAGCATGTCCACGTTTTGAATTTAAGATAAACATCCCAGGTTATTTCTTGGTTCGCAAGCTCCGGTTTTTGCGATAAAACATCAAGCGTATAATACATGCCGTCTATGTTATCCCACATATGTCTGTTAATGCTGTTCATCAGTTTTTTTGCAGATTTGGTATATTTATTAAATAATAAACTGTTATTGCACGCATTTGCAATTTTAGCCATTGATATATATTCGGCATGCATAAGACAATTTAGTTCAACAGCTGCAGATGAATTAAGAGGCCTGCCGTAAACGGCAGGATTGTTATCTGTTCCGGAGCCTCTGTAGCTTCTCCAGACAAACAGTCCGTTTGATATCTTTTGCGTTTTCTCCCAATGTTCAATGTGATTTTGAGGTGAATGTAATATGCTTTTTAACCATTCGGCATCGTTTTCTTTTTCATATACCATCAATGCCATTTGTGCCAAAAGCGGCTTTATCGAATTTAAATCACTGTCTTTGTCTCTGCACTTTATTTCTGTGTCCGGCAGTAAATAAGAAAGCTCATTTTCGGGATTCGCATTTATTGAGTAAGGTATGGATCCGTCTTGTGCCTGATTATCGATAAAATTCATGACGCATCCTTTTATATATTCAAAGGTGTCATCATAAACATCCAAAAGAGCCGTTCCGCAAAAAAAAGAATCCCAATCCCAAAGCTGTCCGCGGTAAACGGATGCAGGGTCTATAAACTTATGTTTAAGTATTCCGCTCGGTTCGTTCAGCGATTTTCTCCAATTGCTCTTAATAAATTCGTTTAACATATTGCTTTTTTTAATCAGATCTTTATTCATGTGTACCTCCTGTATTAAAATAATCTGTTTTTGCCTTAATTTATAAGCTGATAGACTCATAGACTATTTTTTAGATGATTTTCGAAATTCACCCGGTGACATTCCTCCGTTTTTTTTGAAAAATTTTCCCAGTGTGTATTCATCCGAATAGCCGGTCTTTGCGGCAATTTCTTTTAATGATAAATCTGTTTCCGCCAAGAGAGATGAAATGTATTTTATTTGAATTTGCTTTTTTAAATCAAATATCGTCATGTTGAGATTTGATTTGCATATTCTCCTGAGCTGTCTTTCGCTTATGTTAAATTGCTGAGCAATTTCTGTTGTTGAAAAATTTTTTGAAATGTTATCAATAATATACTTCTTAACTGTTTCTATCAAAATATATTCATTATTCTTTTTGAAATATTTAAACTCTGAGTGCATGCTTCCCGCATAACTCTCTATAAGGCTTTTAATCATGCAATACAATTGGCATTTTATAATATCATAATGGTCATTTGTAATCATAAGGCTGTTGAGCTTTATGATTTCTAAATATGATTTTAATGACGGAAAAACCTCCTGCGGTTCTATGTTTTTTACAAGCTTTTCAAATTTATTGATATATAATTGAAAACTGTCGCTGTCTGTTTCGAATCTGAATCCCCATATGAATTGCGAATAACGGTCATCGATATAAGTGATTGTATGATTTGTATTTGGCGGAATAAGCAAAAAATGATTTTTGTTAAGAGTATATTCTTTATTGCCGACTTTCATTCTGCACAGTCCGTCCAGACATATGTGAATTTCATAAAAAGAATGCTTCTGCGGTTTTTTATTGTAATTTTCTAAATATAAAAGCGCAAATCTGCACCAAATAGATTCTATTCTCAAATCATCCATAATAAAGGAAAGGTTAAATTTTGTAAGATTTTTACCTGCTGTCAGTAAATCTGTTGAATTAATGTTTGTTTTTAAATCGGACATTTTAAAATATCATCTCCTGCTTAAAAATACATAACACTCTTATTTCTGCTTGAATGATAACATTGTTTTATTTTTTTGTCAAGCAAAATCAAAACGCATGTCCAAAATTGACATTTAAATAGCAGACATTTCCATTGTTTTTATTTTTAATAGCAGATATAATAGTTATAAGCAAAAGAAAAGGGAGTCTGATAAATGTGTATAAAGTTTATCCTACAATGATAACTCCATATACAGATAACATGGAAATTGATTATGCAGCTGTAAAAAATATTGTTGATTGGTATGCCGAAAACGGCTGCAGCGGCATATTTGCTGTTTGCCAGTCAAGCGAAATGAATTATTTGAGTCTGAAAGAAAGAATAAAACTTGCTGAATCGGTTTTGAAATTTTCTGACGGACGCATGAACGTTGTTGCTTCGGGACATGTTTCTTCATCTCTTGAACAACAGGCTGAAGAGATAAATGAAATTGCCAAAACAGGTATAGACGCTTTTATTCTGGTAAGCAACAGATTTGACATAAATAATGACGGTGATAATGTGTGGATTGAAAACGCCGAAAGAGTTTTGTCGAAGGTTAATCCGGATATAAAGCTCGGAGTATATGAATGCCCGATACCTTATAAAAGATTGCTGAGTAAAAAACTTATTGATTGGTGCATACATACAAAACGATTTAAATTTATAAAAGATACATGCTGTGATTTTGAATTGCTTAAAAACAGAATCAAACAGCTTGAAAATTCGGGAATTGAGCTTTATAACGCAAATTCTCAGTCGCTTTTGCATTCATTAAGATGCGGCGGCGCCGGATATTCGGGTGTTATGGCAAACTTTCATCCTGATTTATATGTTTGGTTATGTGATAATTTTGAAAAACAACCTCAAAAAGCGGAACTGATTCAATCGTATCTTTGTATGTCTGCCTTTTTGGAAAACCTGAGCTATCCGGTTTGTGCAAAATACAAAATGAATCTTAACGGCGTTAAAATGAATTTAAATGCACGTTCAAAAGACCGAAAGTTTTTCATAAATTATCAAAAGGAAATAATCGATCAGCAAATTGATCTTGAAGCTTATGTCAGAAAATTAATAAAATAAAATTATAAATCTGCAACTTTATTTTCGGAGGTACAAATGATGTCTGAATATTTAATAGGAATTGATTACGGCACATTGTCTGCAAGAGCGGTGTTGGTCGATTCAACAAACGGTAAAATAATTGCCGAAGCGGAGAGAAAATATAAACACGGTGTTATGGACATCAGCCTTCCGTGCGGTATAAAGCTTGAAAAGAATTCGGCATATCAGCACCCCGAAGATTATTTGGAATGTTTATCATACGTAATAAGGCAGGTTGTCAGTGATGCAAAAATAAGTGCATCGGATGTTGTCGGAATAGGAATGGATTTCACATCGTGTACTATGCTTCCTGTTGATGAAAACTGCGTGCCGCTTTGCATGCTGAAAGAATTTGAAAGTGAACCTCATGCATATGTAAAGCTTTGGAAACATCACAGTGCTCAAGCTGAAGCTGATTACATAACGGATAAAGCGATTGAAAATCACGAAGAATGGATTTCGTTATACGGCGGCAAAGTATCATCGGAGTGGCTTTTCCCGAAATTATTGGAAACCTTAAATAAAGCTCCCGATGTATACGAAAAAACATACAGATTTGTTGAGGCTGCAGATTGGATTACATGGAAAATTACCGGCAATGAGATACACAGCAGCTGTATGGCGGGATATAAAGGAATGTGGAACAGCGAGGACGGTTATCCGTCAAATGAATTTTTGGAATCGGTAAATCCGAAGCTTGGAGGTATTGTCGGAAATAAAATATCCGAAAAAATACTCCCTCCGGGTACAAAAGCCGGCGAACTGAATGAATATGGCGCAGAGTTAACAGGACTGAATCCCGGGACGGCTGTGTCTGTTCCGATAATTGATGCACATGCCGCACTGCCCGGAAACGGTATTGTAAGTGATAAAAAAATGATGCTTATAATCGGAACGTCAACATGTCATATTGTTATGAGTAAAAAGCAAAAGAAGGTCCCCAAAATATGCGGAAGTGTCAAAGACGGTATTATACCGGGATATATCGCTTATGAGGCAGGGCAGGCAGCGGTAGGAGATTGCTTTGATTGGTTTGTTAAAAATTGTGTTCCGGCGCATTATTGTAAATCCGCCGCTGAAGAAAACAAAAGCATCTTTGAATTGCTTAACGAAAAAGCTTGCCGAAAATCTGTTTTCCAAAGCGGTCTTGTTGCTCTTGATTGGTGGAACGGAAACAGAACCCCGTATGCCGACTATGATTTAAGCGGCATGATTGTAGGGCTGAACATGAATACCGCGCCTGAAGATATATACAGAGCTCTTATAGAGTCAACAGCATTCGGTACAAAAGAAATAATTGATTTATATCTGGAAAACGGAATAGAAACGGATGAAATATATGCATCCGGCGGAATATCGCAGAAAAACAGCTTTCTTATGCAGATTTATGCAGATGTTTTGGGTAAAAAAATAACGGTTCCGGCTCTTTTACAGGCGGGCGCAAAGGGAAGTGCAATACTTGCTTCATGTGCATGCGGAATTTATAAAACATTTGAGGAAGCTGCAAGAAATATGTGTGATAATAATGTGACGGTGTATTTTCCAAATTATGAAAACACAAAAAAATACCGTGAATTATATGAAATTTACAAATCAGTATCAGATTTTTTCGGTCAGACAAACAACACAATTATGAAAAAATTAAAAAACTTAAAGTAAGGGGTGGATGCTGTGAACGGATATTACAAATATTGGAATTATGACAGATTCTTAACATATGACAAAATGACAGAATTGAAAAAGCCGTATATTTGCAGAATTGTTCCGAGCGCATCGGATGTTTGCGTTGAAATTAAAAACCCTACGGGCAGTGACATACTTTACCTCAAAGAAAGATACGGTTCAAAAACAGTATCAAAAAAAATGCTGAACGGTGTATGTGTTATTGAAGGTTTGGATGTCAGAAATGAGTATACGGTATATGTCGAAAATCAGTATGGAAAAAGTGATGAGCGTCTGCTGCTTGCCGATGATGTTATCGGCTCTGTTGTAAACTATCTGCATCCCGATGACAGAATATATTGTTTTTCGGGTAATTATCTTTGCAGTCCGTCAATTGTAAGACTGGGTGACGACTCTCTGCTGTGTTCAATGGATGTTTACCGTGAGACAGCATCCCAAAATCTGACTCTTATTTTTAAATCGGTTGATAACGGAAAAACATGGAGACACTTAACAGAGCTGATGCCATGCTTTTGGGGTAAGATGTTTTGTGTAAACAATGTGTTGTATATGCTGAGTGTTTCAACGGAATACGGCGATTTGCAAATAGGCAGCAGCTTGGACGGCGGTAAGACCTGGAGCGCTCCGAGTGTTATAGCACGCGGCGGAGGAATAAACGGTTTCGGTTGGCATCGGGGAGCATGCTGCTTCATAAGGGATAACGGAAAGATATATACGTCGGTTGAGTATTGGTTTCCGTATGCAAATATGATTCTGTATGCAGATGAGAATTCTGATCTTACAGACCCCGATAGTTGGACAATTACCGAACATTTTGTTCATGAAATAGATTATTTCAGAAAACGTACATGGTATATCGAGGGCAATGTTGTAAAATCTCCGGCCGGAGATATATTGAATATTGTCCGTTACAAAGAAAATGAAGCGGTTATGCTCAGACTCAATCATGAAAAAAACACTCTGGAATATGTAAAAAATATTAAAATGCCTGTCGCACATTCAAAATTTGAGATTATTCGACATTCTGACGGAAAATACTATGTTGCGGGCAATAAAGCGCCGGGAAGAAATGTTCTTTCGCTTTATGTTTCCGAGGATTTGGAAGAATGGAAGTTTGTTAAAGACATAGTAAATTGCTCCGATATGGACATAAATAAAATCGGTTTTCAATATCCGTCTGTTTTGATTGAGGGCGATGAATTTTTAATTGCATCAAGAACTGCTTATAACGGTGCAGATAATTTTCATGACAGCAACTATATAACATTTCATACGGTAACTGTTAATTAAAATTATTTGTAATTAATGAAAGGAGTTTTGTCAGTGGTTAAAAGCACAGAGAAAAACATTAAAGACAGAAAATTGACAAGAATTATTGCTTTTGTTATGTCGGTATTGCTTACACTCGGATCTTCGGTATTTGCGTCCGGTTTAAACGGCAGCTTTGTATTCAGTGACTACACCGATCCCGATACGACCGAAGAAGCTTTATCGTATCTGAAAATGATGCAGGTTATCGGCGATGTTGACACAAATGAGAGGCTTACAAAGGGGCAGTCTGTAAGCTATAT
>CAKSJG010000039.1 GCA_934463165.1 uncultured Clostridia bacterium | reverse complement strand
CTGAGATTTTTGAAATGATTTGCAGGTTGGTTTTCAAGAAAAAAACGAGGGGTGTCCAAGAGGGGAGGGCACATCCCCTCTTGAAAAGAATGTTATTGATATAATTTAACATTTTATCAGAGATGAAATGCAAATTACACCGATAAATTACAATTTGTTTTGCTGATTAAATAATACAGCAACAAAAAATTATAATCTTCTCTTGACATGATTTATTTTTTGTGGTATTGTGATATAGGAAGTGATTTTATGGAATCGGTTATACTTGACGAAAAATACCATGTAAATAACAATACGCAGTTTTTGCTCAGATATGTGAGGAGCGATACGGAAAGATTTGTAAACCACAGTCATAATTATTACGAATTGTTTATGATTATAAAGGGAAACGTATGCCACACGGTAAACGGAGAAGATCAGATTTTAAGGAGAGGTCATCTTTTGTTTATCCGTGATTTTGACACACATAATTACAAAAGCGCCGACGGAGAATATTTTGAATTTATGAATCTTGCATTTTCAAAAAAAGTGATGAATGACCTTTTGTCTTATCTCGGCGATGGATTCAATGCAAAACCTCTTACGGAGGCTCATTATCCGCCGTGCGTACTGCTTAATGAAAAAGACAGCGAAAAACTTTTTTACGAATTTACTCTTCTCGGAGGAAATGAGAACGATTTATTTTCAAAAATGAAAATGAGATGCCTTTTACTCAAGATTTTTACAACGTATTTCCTCGGTTATAAAGATTTTAAAAGTGACATTCCCCTATGGCTTGAAATGGCATATGAGAAAATCAAAAATCCAAGCAATTTTATATACGGTGCAAAAAGGCTGTGTGAAATTACCGGGAAATCCCGTGAACACATTGCAAGATGTATGCAAAAGTATTATCACATATCACCGTCGGAGCTTATAACGAATCTGCGGCTTGACTATTGCGCAAATCTTTTGATATCAAGCAATCTTTCGGTAACGGATATATGCTTTGAAGGCGGATTTGAAAATCTTTCGTGGTTTTATAAAATTTTTGTGCGGCGTTTTTCGCTCACTCCAACACAATACAGAAAAAAATATACTTAAGCTCACGGGAACTGACCACATTGGGTTCAATTTTAAAAAGGTGTGTTAGTATCAAAACACATACAACAACTTCATTTATTCATTGACATCGGAGTTAGGGTATACTTTTGATTTTTGAAAAGCTTAAACAGTCAGTGCAGCAGCGCTGAAACTCGCTTTCAATCAAAAAATAAAAAGTATACCCTAACTCCTCATCTGTAAGACAAATAAATAAAGTATAAATCTATCCAAATACGGAGTGAAATTTTTTAAAATTTGTTGGATTTTTGTCAATTGCCGAATTTGTTTAAAAGTGCTATAATGTACAATATGGTTTTTGTCACCTTTGATAACTTTGACAACAACAGATATCCGCCCTAAAACATCAAAAGCACTGTATACGGAGCGGAATTTCGGCAAAGGAGGTCACGAAATGCAAAGTACCGATTATTCTTTGGGGATAGACATCGGCTCTACTACCTCAAAGCTTGTACTTATAAATAACGGGGAAATTATATATAAAAAATATAAGAGACATATGTCGAAAGTGCGCCTGACAACTCTTGAAATGCTTAAAGAAATGATATCGGAAACCGGTGTTGAGAACTTGTCGGTAACAATTTCGGGTTCTGCCGGCATGGGGCTTTCGGAAGCCGCAGGAATCGGGTTTATTCAGGAGGTTTACGCAACGGGCGAATTTGTAAACAAGACCGCGCCGGATACAAGTGTTGTCATCGAGCTCGGAGGAGAGGATGCAAAGGTCATCTTCTTTGACGGCGGAATTGACGAGAGAATGAACGGTACATGCGCCGGAGGAACGGGGTCTTTTATAGATCAGATGGCTGTGCTTCTTAACATGAGTGTTGACGAAATGGACAAGGCAAGCCTTGAAGCGGAAAAAATATACCCTATCGCGTCAAGATGCGGTGTATTTGCTAAATCGGATATACAGCCGCTGCTCAATCAAGGTGCGAAAAAGTCAGATATTGCGGCAAGCATTTTTCAGGCTGTTGTCAACCAGACGATAACGGGTCTTGTTCAGGGCAGAAAAATCAAAGGGAGAGTAATGTTTCTCGGCGGGCCGCTTTATTACTGTAAGGGTCTTTGCAAGCGCTTTTACGAAACTCTGCAACTTACAAAAGATACGGCCGTTTTTCCCGAATATGCTCTTTATGCTGTTGCGCTCGGAGCGGCAATGCACTGCGAAAATACAAAACATATTTCTGTCGGCGAATTGATAAATAAAATAGAATCTGCAAAAAGCGATACTTCGGCAGGAAGGCTTGAAGCTCTTTTTATAGATGAAAAAGAATATAATGAATTCAGAAAACGTCATGAAAAAGCAAGCGTAAAAACGGTTGATATAAACAGTTACTCAGGAAAGGCATGGCTCGGGATAGACTGCGGAAGCACAACCACAAAGCTTGTTCTCATATCGGAGAACAAGGATATATTATACACATATTACGATTCAAACAAGGGAAACCCGACTCAGCTTGTGCGCGATCAGCTGATAAAAATACGCAAGCTATGCGGCGACAGAATAGAAATATGCGGCAGCTCCGCAACGGGATACGGCGAAGAGCTTATAAAAAATGCATTCTCGGCAGATGAGGGAATCGTTGAGACAATAGCACATTTTACGGCAGCAAAATATTTTCAGCCGAATGTTGACTTTATACTTGATATCGGAGGTCAGGATATAAAGTGCTTTAAGATTCATAACGGCGCTATAGACAGCATCATGCTGAATGAAGCATGCTCTTCGGGATGCGGATCTTTCATAAGCACTTTTGCAACCGCAATGGGCTATGAAGTGAGTGAATTCGCAAAGCTCGGTCTTAAGGCAAAAGCGCCCGTAAATCTCGGCTCACGGTGCACGGTGTTTATGAATTCATCGGTTAAGCAGTCTCAAAAAGACGGTGCAAGCGTTGAGGATATATCGGCAGGGCTTTCCGTAAGCGTTGTGAAAAATGCGGTATACAAGGTTATCCGCGCGGCAAGTGCGTCGGATCTCGGAAAGTGCATTGTCGTCCAGGGCGGTACGTTTTATAACGATGCTGTGCTGCGGGCATTTGAAAAAGAACTCGGTGCAGATGTTATACGTCCGTCAATTGCAGGACTCATGGGTGCGTACGGAGCGGCTCTGCACATTATGAAAAGCAAAAAAAGTTCTTTAATTTCTTTGAATGAACTTGAAAATTTTATACACACCTCAAAATCGACAGTATGCGGCGGATGCGCAAATCACTGTCACCTTACGATAAATATTTTTTCCGACGGAAAAAAATTCATATCGGGCAATCAGTGTCAGAAACCTCTCGGGATAGAAAAAAAAGAGGATCTGCCGAATATATATGAATGGAAAAGAGAATTTTTGAGATCGTTAAAACCAAAAAAAGGCACACGCGGAAAAATCGGAATACCGATGGCGCTCTCAACATATGAGCTTGCGCCGCTGTGGTATGCTCTGTTTACGGATCTGGGATTTGAGGTTGTATTCTCGGATTTATCAACCAGAGCAACCTATGAAAAAGGACAGTTTACGATACCGTCGGATACCGCGTGCTATCCTGCCAAAATCATGCACGGGCACATCCTTGAGTTGATAGAAAAAGGATTGCAAAATATTTTTTATCCCGGGCTTACCTACAATGTGGATGAACATGCAAGCGACAATCACTACAATTGTCCGGTTGTTGCGTACTATTCGGAGCTTTTGAAAAGCAATGTCGATGAGCTTGAAAAGGTAAACTTTATGTATCCGTATCTGATGCTTGACAGCGCGAAGGATCTTACGAGAACACTTTTTGATTCTGTTAAAGCGCTTGATGCGTCCATAAAAAAATCAGAGGTGTTTCATGCC
Organism: uncultured Clostridia bacterium; assembly: GCA_934463165.1. Taxonomy (GTDB): domain Bacteria; phylum Bacillota; class Clostridia; order UMGS1810; family UMGS1810; genus RGIG1828. Next base: position 12,804 of record CAKSJG010000039.1, on the reverse strand, counting down.
GTAAAAGCAGGGTTTGAAGCATACGAAAATTACAAGCAAAACTTAAGAAAGCAGGGAGAAGCGGCAGCTTTATTTGCAAAAGAAAGCGGCAAAAGAGTTATGATACTTGCAGGACGGCCGTATCATGCAGACCCCGAGATAAGCCACGGAATCGACAAGCTTGCAAATTCACTCGGATTTGTGGTTGTAAGCGAAGACAGTGTATGTCATATGGCGCCTATAGAATATGTACATGTTCTTGACCAATGGACTTTTCACGCAAGGCTTTACCGAAGCGCCGCATATGCTGCAATGCACAAAAACACCGAGCTTGTTCAACTGGTATCGTTCGGATGCGGAATAGATGCAATAACAACAGACGAAATGCGCTCTCTTCTTGAAGAAAGAGAAAAGCATTACACGCAGGTAAAGATTGATGAGATAACGAACCTCGGTGCTGTTAAAATCAGATTGAGAAGTCTTTTGGGAGCACTTGAAGAAACGGAAAGCGGTAATTAAGAACATACCCTATCCGCTTACTCAAAGGAACCGGGATTACGGCCGTGATATACCCTTAATTTTCGAAAAGCTCAAACAGGAGGAAGAAAAATGCACGATAAAAACTTTGTTCAATTTACAAAAGAAATGAAAAAAGATTATACAATTCTTGTTCCAAACATGCTGCCCATGCATTTTAAGCTTATAATAAGCATAATGAAAACATACGGCTGCAAAATGGAGCTTCTTGAATCAACGGACAGTGCAATTGCCGAAACAGGACTGCAATACACCCACAATGACACGTGTTACCCTGCAATTCTTGTTGTCGGTCAGTTTATTCATGCATTAAAATCAGGTAAATACGATCCGCACAAAACAGCGCTTATCATGTTTCAGACCGGGGGCGGATGCCGTGCGTCGAATTATATATTTTTAATCAGAAAAGCTCTTAAAAAAGCAGGAATGGAATATGTACCTGTAATTTCTTTTAACCTTGCCGGACTCGAAAAGCACCCCGGATTTAAGATGAGTCTTAAGCTTGTTCACAATTTGCTTTATGCGGCATTTTACGGCGATTTGCTGATGAACCTTGTAAATCAGACAAGAACATACGAAATAAACAAGGGCGAATCAAAAAGGCTTGCCGACGAATGGACGGAAAAGCTTGGGGCGGAGCTCGGAAACTCAAAACACATCCGCTACAGAAAAATCAAAGAAAATTACAAAAAAATCATAGAATCGTTTTCAAAAATAAAAACAACAAAAAAAGACGGAATAAGAGTCGGAATTGTCGGCGAAATATATGTCAAATACTCTCCGCTTGCAAACAACGGTCTTGAAGATTTTCTTGTAAGTGAGGGAGCGGAGCCTGTAGTTCCGGGGCTTATAGATTTCTGCCTTTATTGCGTCAGCGACTTTATCACGACGAAAACGATATACAAAAGAACAAATTTTAAATATTATATGAGCCGATATGCATTCAGATTTTTGTCGAAAAAAAGAGATGATATCAGCAAAATTACGGAGCTCAATTCCGATTTCAGAGGCTGGACGCCTTTCAGCAAGGTTGTTGAGCTTGCCGGAGATCTTATAAGCACCGCCGTAAAAATGGGCGAAGGCTGGCTTCTTACCGCCGAAATGATGGAGCTCGCGGAATCCGGATGCAAAAATATCGTATGTACACAGCCGTTCGGATGTCTGCCTAATCACATCTGCGGAAAAGGCATGATGAAACCTATCAAAGAGCTTAAACCCGATGTTAACATTGTTGCAATAGATTACGATGCCGGGGCAAGCAAGGTTAATCAGGAAAACAGAATCAAGCTGATGCTTGCAAATGCCGAGAAAAACAAACGCAGCGAAAATAGCATAAAAGCAAATACACCGTCAGTCAAAGCAAAAAATGCGGAATTATCAAAGTAAATAATAATTCCGCATTTATTTTACAGATTTTTAAATTTTTCGGCATATTCGCAAAGAAGTTCAACCGTTGAGTCGATACCTATTATACTGCTGTTTATGCATATGTGATAGCCCCTTGAATCTCCCCATTTCAGATCCGAATACGTATTGTGATAATTTCTTCTTTTCTTGTCATGCTTTTTAAGGCATTCCGCCGCTTTTTCACGGTCAAACTTATATATCTGCATAATTCTGTTCAGCTTGTCTTCATATGTTCCCATGATGAAAATATGAATTGCATTCTTATTGTTTCTTAAAACCTGATCGGAACAGCGGCCGACTATTACGAACGATTCGCCGCTTTCAGCTCTTGCGGATATAAACTCCGAAACTTTCTGCTGAACAATTTCTTCGATTGAATTTGTATGGTTGCCTATTTTACGTGATATAAAAACATTGACGGGTTTTTCGTCATATTTCTGCATTATTTCTCTGCTGTAGCCTATTTCGTCATGACTGTCTTCAAAGAATTTTTTGTCATAAAGAGCAATGCCGAGCTTCTGCGCCATTTTTTCGGCAATATAGTGACCTGCACTGCCGTATTCCCTTCCTATAGTTATTATAATCTGTTTTTTCATGTAAAATCCCTCCGTATACGCTTCAAAAATTTTTAACGCTATTCATCAAATTCAAAATCATGAACATTCAAACCCATTACATTCAATTTGTTTTTTTGCGTCTTCAGCTGATATTCAAGTTCCGCATTATTCTCTTTTTGACACCTTTTGATTCTCATTAAATCAATATATTTATCAATTTCAAATTGCTTCAATGTTTCAAAACTCATAACGTCATCCATATTCAGCACCTCACCGCACAGTTTTAATTTGTACTTGATTAAACATTTTATTTTACAATAAGATACAATTATACCAAATTATATCTTACCAAAATACATGTCATAGATACCAAAAGGACTATAACCGTTGCCGGCACACAATATTTGCAGTATTTACCCCAGCCTATCGGGTGACCCGATTTTGCAGAAACGGATGTTCCGACTACGTTTGCCGACGCACCGATCGGTGTGGCATTTCCGCCGATATCCGTTCCGAGTGAAAGCGACCATGCAAGGATATCCAGCGGCATTCCGGCTGCCTTCATGGACTGAAGCACCGGAACCATGGTTGCGGCAAAAGGAATATTATCAACAAATGCGCTTGTTATTGCCGAGAACCACAAAATTATAACAACCACAACCGCTACGCTTCCTCCGCTGATTTTTTCTATAAAATCGGCAACGATTTCAAGCACACCCGTCTGTTCAAGTCCGCTGACGGAAACAAAAAGACCTATGAAAAACAAAAGCGTCTTATAGTCAAGATGAGAGAATATATATTTTATGTCTTCTTTTCCGGATGAAATAAGCGTTGTGATAACCGTGAGTACGGCTGCTATGCATCCTATTGAAGAAACCGTCAGACCCGTTTGCGCATGCGACACAAGAAGCACAACCGCCACGGCAAAAACGACTACGGACAATGCAAATGAAAGTCTGTTTTTAATCGCTTCGGAGGGTTCGGGAATTTTTATATCACCGCCGCGGCTAAGCTCGCTTCTCTTAAGTTTTTTGCGAAAGCACAGCCAGAAATATACGGCTATTACAATAAATGATATGAGAACTATTATGCCCGTATTACCCAAAAAGTCGAAAAACGAATATCCGAATGATGTGCCGATTATTATATTCGGGGGATCTCCGCACATTGTGGCGGAACCGCCGAGATTCGCACAAAAAATTTCGGAAATAATCATGGGCACGGGGTCAAACTTAAGCATTGCCGAAAGTTCAACCGTAACCGCCGCCAAAAACAGTACAACAGTTATACTGTCTATAAACATCGAAAGCACAGCTGACATTATCATAAAGCAAACAAGAAGCGGAACCGTTTTAAAATGAACCGTTTTTGCTATCTTAAGACAAAGCCATTTAAAAAATCCGGATCTTCCCATACCTTCAACCATTATCATCATTCCCAAAATAAAAACAATGGTTGACCAATTGATACCCGACGAGGTTTCTTCAGACGAAGCATACCAAAAACCGCCTGTGAAAATGCTCTTTATGTTAAGAGCGTTAAATATTGCGTCCGCACTGTGCATGCATAGTCCGAAAACAAGAGCAATAACCAAAGCTCCGCTGGCAAGAGTGATTACATGCCGTTCGAAAACTTCCGTTACAATAAGCAAAAACATTGCTATGAATATTACAACCGCCAAAATCTGCGCTGTCATTTCTATACCTCCATAAAAACCCAAAAACAAGACAACCGAACCAAAAACAGATTCGGTTGCCCAATTTTAATATATGCTTTAATTTTATCTGTCTTATCTTACAAGATTCTGTGTTCTTCCGGGGCCTACACCTACCATTGAAACGCGGCAGCCGATAAGCTCTTCTATTCTCTTTATGTAATTCTTGGCATTTTCGGGAAGCTCATCAAATGTTTTGCATCCGCTTATATCGCCTTCCCATCCCGGAAGCTCCTCATATACGGGCTCACAAAGCGCAAGTTCTTCAAGACTCGGCGGAAATTCATCTATAATTTTACCTTCTTTTTTGTAGCCGACGCAAATTTTTATGTTTCCGAGATCGCTCAATGTGTCTATCTTATTTACAACTATGGAAGTAAGACCGCTCGTTCTTACAGCAAATTTAACTATAACCGCATCAAACCAGCCTGTTCTTCTCGGCCTTCCGGTTGTCGTACCGAATTCGTTACCCTTGTTGCGAATTGTGTCTCCTTTTTCATCAAGAAGCTCTGTGGGAAACGGTCCCTTACCTACTCTTGTGGTATACGCCTTTACAACACCTACACATTCATCAATAAGTGTCGGTCCAATTCCCGCACCTGTACATACACCACCGGATATCGGGTGAGAGGATGTTACATAAGGATATGTACCGAGGTCAATATCAAGGAGTGTTCCCTGTGCGCCCTCAAACAAAACTTTTTTGCCCTCTTTTATTGCATTAAACAGGATAACCGTTGTATCAGCCGTGAACTGCTTAAGTCTTTCGCCGTATTTAAGATATTCTTCTATAACAGCATCGGGGTCAAGAGCTTTTCCTCCGTAAACATTTTCTATGATTTTATTTTTAATTTCCATAGTGTTTTTAACCTTTTCGGCAAACACCTCGGGATTCATAAGGTCACACACACGGATTCCGCATCTTTCAACCTTATCCATATAGCACGGTCCGATACCGTTTTTGGTTGTGCCGATATCGCCCTTGCCTCTTGCCTTTTCACTTAAGCAGTCAAGTTCAATGTGATAAGGCATAATAAGATGCGCTCTGAGATCGATTTTAAGTCCGCTGACATCTATTCCCTGCGATGAGAGCATGTCTATCTCCCCAAGAAGCACTTTCGGGTCAACAACCGTACCGTTTGCCACGATGCATATTGTGCCTTTATTTATAATTCCCGACGGAATAAGATGAAGCTTATAATTAACGCCGTCAACCTCTACTGTATGACCTGCATTGTTACCGCCCGAGGAACGGACAACCACTTCACTGTCACATGCAAAAATATCAACGATCTTACCCTTTCCCTCGTCGCCCCACTGAGCGCCGATTACAACTTTTGTAGACATATATTTCATTCCCTTCAAAATGTATACAGACCGAAACGCGGGGCTGCCGGCAGCTCCGCTGAATCGACCGTTGTTATCTTAAAAAATGCAATTGTTGCCAAATCTGATCTTTTCAGATAAAATTATTTATCTTTAAGATAATCGTTAAGCTTTTCAACAAGCTCGTCCGCATCCACACCGTGAACGGCGCAGGCTTCAGCGATGCTCTCTCCGCTTGCCGACGGACAACCGAGGCAATGCATGCCTATCTCAAAGAAGAACGGAGCTGTTCCCTCGTCAATAGCGAGCACGTCCATAATAATTGTATCTTTTGTTACTGTAGCCATAATGTATCTCCCTTCAAAATAAATCAAAATTAATTTGTGCCCTGAGACACTATCTTATTATATACCGATTATCAAAAAAAAGCAATAGTAATATTACATTTTTTTGTTTTCTGTATAAATTAATAAATTATACAAAATTATGATGCAATAATATTGCATTTTTCTGTAACAATTATGTAATTTTATATTTTTCGGCAATAAGTTAAAAATAATTTTATTTTATGTAAAGCTGTGGATAAAGTGGATAAACCTGTGTATAACTTGAAAATACTGAACTTTTTATGTTTAAAACTATGTGGTTTATTACATCAATGTTGTCGTTGTGTTACATCCGTGTTACAAAAAATGTTAAAATAATGTTACACATAAGCAAAACAATTAAAACAAATTTATCATTCTCCGATAAACTCTTTCAGCTTTTTCATTCTTCTCATGCCGTCGGCATAGCCCTCATCATACATTTTTTTAAGCATTTCGGGGCGTTTTTCTGTTCTTTTCCATCCGTTTGTATCAGCCGGTGCAAAAACAAAAGCACTGCCATTTTTTTCTTTTTCAAAAATAAATTCGCGGCTTTTGTTATAAAGCTCACTTCTTCTTTTAAGAGCAGCGGCAAAATTCTTCTTTTTGCGATAAATAAATGATGAAAGCAAAACGTCGTTTTCCGTCTCTTTGGTATATGTCCTTTCACGCGTTACTATTGCTATAACCTTGTCGCAGCCTTTTTCATATGCAAATTTAACAGGGAGCGGATCGCTGCAGCCACCGTCCATGTAATATGAGTCACCTATTTTTACGGGCTTGAATAAAACCGGCAGAGCACAGCTTGCAAGAAGCACCTTCCAGTTTTTATCATTTCCGTCAACACGCATGTATTCGCTTTTTCCGGTATCGACATTCGTGACAACACCGTATACTTCGCCGTCATAATTATTCATAGCGTCATAATCGAACGGCAAAAGCTTGTTCGGTATTTCGCTGAACACAAAATCTATGTTATAATAGCTTTTGTTGTTTTTTTTGAAAAAATATTTTGCCCCCATATAACGTTTGTCGCTTATGTATTTAAGACCAAGCTCCAGACTTCTTCCCTTTTGACCCGATATAAACGACACACCGTTTGCAATTCCGGCGCTTACACCGACGAAAAGATCGGGATGTATGCCCTCATCCAAAAAAGCGTCCAATACTCCAATTGAATAATATGTGCGATTGGCTCCGCCTTCAACTACCAAGCCTACCATATATGATCATCTTCTTTCACAGTTGTTTTTTATTTTAAGTTTTTTTAGATATTCTTTTTTATCCGCGTCAATGCGGCGGCTTTCAACACATTTCTGAATTGCCTTGTTATGCGTCCAAACAGCAAGACGTTTATTCGTAATATACGGTATTGCCGCATCGTATTGCTTTGCAAGTGCAGTTGCAAAGTACCACGCAATCATCATATTTATGTAATATTCGTCCGAGCGTATTTCCGATACGATCCGAAGATATTTCTCATCAAAATCATCATTGAGATAAAGACTCATCAAAAGTCCTGTTGCATACCTTACGGTATAAGTTTTGTCCGATTTAATCCAACGCATTATAACGGGTATGAGCTTTTCTTTATTTTTCTTAAAAGCATGAGGCAAAAATGCATCGCACGTCGCCCAGTTATCAATATAAGGCAAAAAATCCTCACATTTTTTAAGCGCCGTGTCATAATCTTTAATTTGTTCAATAATAAAAGCATGAAGATTATTTTCTTCATAATAATAATGCGGAAGAGAATCAATAAAGCCTCCGTATTCACCGCTTTTAAAAAATTCTTTTGCAAATGCACGAAGGGCGGGAGTACGCACGCCGATGATTTTGTCTGACGAAATATTCGGAATAAGCTTTGCATGAAAATTACGGTATGATAAATTCTGCATTTCAAAAAGCTTTTTTACAACGTCCATATAATTGTCACCTGCCAAATATTTTATCTTTTCCGTTATCAATAGCTGCTTTTTGAGCAGTTTTAACCGATTCGTTCAATATAATTTTAATTATATCAAGCATAAATTCAATAAAATCCGCAAAATAGCGTCTTTATAAAACGGATTTAGTTATACAGAAATTATAAGCTAATTATACGTAATTTACATAAATTTGTCAAGTAAAATGCAGAACATGTAAATATAAATATGAAATACTGCAAAGCAATATACACAATGCCGAGAACAACGAGAACTATACCTGTTGCACGGTTAAGTGTTTTAGGCTGTGCCTTATCGGCAAATACCGCCGCCTCAGATAAAACCACAGATAAAGCCGATCAGCACACCGCATATTATCGGCTGAACCGCGCGCTTTTTTACCGAAGCTTTTTCCATGCTTTCCTTTGTTGTCATAACGGGACGCACGATGAATTTAATTCCGAGCAGAAATGTCATAAACACCGAAAACTACCCATTGCTGCTGACGGCGCAAGGCTTGTACATCGCATTGTACTGATACAAAAACCCACATTAAATCATATCATACATTTTGTTTTCGTCAATGGAAAGGAAAGTTTTTCAGTGTTTTGCACTATGAAATTTCATTGAAAAGTAAATGTATTTCTATTTTTTCGCATTTAAGAAAAATGAAAAAATTCACAAATATTTTCATAGTGCAAAACGACGAATTTGCTGAAATTATCTAAAAAACATTGACGAAAACAAAAAAATGTGATACAATATATCCGTAGAAAAGTATTTATATAGAAAGGGTTTGGCAAGTATGAAACGAAGGCGTAAAATCAATACATACATTTGCTCGCGGCATAGGCGTAGATTTGCCTTTTTCCGTTATTCGTTCGCGGGTATTTATTAAGGTGTGTTCGTTTTCAAAGTATTTTGAAATCGGGCTCACCTTTTTTTGTTCTTACACCGAAAATACAATAGATGACTACATCCCCGAAAGGAGCGTGCAGCCTATGAAAGAAAAAACTGCCGGATATTCGCACTCCGGCATAAACAGAATGCTGCGTAACAAGATGAATTTTCAAAAAAGGAGGTTATGAAACATGAAACGCAAAACAAAAAAGCCGGTTTCCATTCTGCTTTGTATAGTAATGCTGCTTTCGCTTATACCGATGACTGCATTTGCGGACGAGTCGAAGGCTGTAAAGATTACGGCCGAAGCAAAGGTTGAAAAGACTAAGGACGATTCAAAAATCGAAAAGGTTACGGAAGATTCAAAGACCGAAAAGGTTACGGAAGATTCAAGTTCAGCGAAGATTACAAAAGATTCGGATTCGGAAAAAATCACGGACGAGGCAAAGTTTATCTCTTTGGATGAAGCAAAAGAAATTGCACTCAAAGACGCCGAGCTTGACAGAAACAAACAAAAAATAACGTTCACCAAGGAAGAACTGAGCCGTAACAAAGGCAGACCCTGCTACCTGTTGGATTTTTATACAGAGGAAAACCAGTATCACTATGAGATTGACGCAAAAACGGGAGAAGTTATCTACGGCAGAAAATATATTCTGCTTACCGAAGCAAAAAAGATTGCCGTTGATGATGCCGAATGCAGCGACAAGGTTACTTTTTTGGAGGAGGAATTGGTAGACGGCGGCATCAAAACACCGTATTATCTGCTTGTCTTTGCAGACAATAAAACACAGTGGACATACCGAATCAACGCGGTAAGCGGCGATATACTCGAAAAGAAAGACAAGAATATCGGCGAGGCGGATTTAATCTCTTTGGAAAAAGCTAAGTCAATTGCGCTTAAAGACGCCGGTCTTGTTGAAAATGCGGAAAAGATTGTGTTCACCAAGGAGGAGCTTAACAGCAATCAGGGCAAGCCCTATTACCTGTTGGAGTTTTACACCGGTAAATATCAGTATCACTATGAGATTGACGCAAAAACAGGCGACATTATCTACGGCAGAAGATATATTCTGCTTGCCGACGCAAAGAGGATTGCCGTTGATGATGCCGAATGTACTGAAAAGGTTACCTTTATCGAAGAAGAATTGGTAGACGGCGGCATTAAAACACCGTATTATCTGCTTGTCTTTGCAGACAATAAGACGCAGTGGACATACCGAATCAATGCGATAAGCGGTGCTGTGATGGGAAAGCATATTGATGATATCAGCGGTACGAATTTCATTTCCTTGGAGGAAGCAAAGAAAATCGCACTGAAGGACGCTAAGCTTGACGACACCGCACAAAAAATTGTTTTTACCAAAACCGAGCTTAACCGCAACCAAGGCAGACCCTGCTACATTTTGGAGTTTTACACCGGTAAATATCAGTATTACTATGAGATTGACGCAAAAACCGGCGAGATTATCTATGGCAGAAGATATATTCTGCTTGCCGACGCAAAAAGGATTGCCGTTGATGATGCAGGCTGCACCGAAAAGGTTACCTTTACCGAGGAAGAATTGGTGGACGGCGGCATTAAAACGCCTTACTACCGGCTTGTATTTACCGACAGAAAAACACAGTGGACATACCGAATCAATGCGGTAAGCGGCGCTATACTGGAAAAGAAAAGCAAGAACACCGATGAGCCGGATTATATCTCTCTGGAGGAAGCAAGGAAGATTGCACTGAAGGACGCGGAGCTTGACAAATACGCACAAAAAATTGTGTTCACCAAGACTGAGTTTAACCGTTATCAGGGAAAGCAATGCTATTTATTGGAGTTTTATACAGGTAAAAACCGGTATTACTATCAGATTGATGCAAAAACGGGCGACATTATCTACGGCAGAAGATATATTTTGCTTGCCGACGCAAAAAAGATTGCCGTTGATGATGCAGGCTGCACCGACAGAGTTACCTTTTTGGAGGAAGAATTGGTAGACGGCGGCATTAAAACGCCTTATTATCATCTCGTATTTGCTGACAAAAAAACACAGTGGACATACCGAATCAATGCGGTGACGGGCAGCATACTCAAAAAGAAACAAAAGGACATCAAGGTAAAACCCGACATTGAGTGGGATAATCCGTTCGGTGACGTTAAGAAAAGAGATTGGTTTTACTTTTCGGTGAAATTTGCATATGATTTTGGCTTGATGAAGGGTACCACCGAGATGGAATTTTCACCTGACTCATATGTGACCAGGGCAATGTTCGTATTGATTATCTACCGTATGGAGAAAGAGCCGCAAGCCGGAGGCTCTGTGTTTGTGGACGTTGAAATCGGCGGTTATTATGACAGGGCGGTTGCATGGGCAAATGCAAACGGCATTGTTTCCGGTGTTTCAAAAGATCGTTTTGCGCCGAACGATCCGATTACGCGCGAACAGATGGCAACAATCCTTTACCGCTACGCAAATTTCAAAGGGTATGACGTAGAATCAAACGGCAACACGGCATATTCGGACGGCGATTCTATTTCCGGCTATGCGAGAAACGCCGTAAGCTGGGCAGCTGCAAACCTGCTTATGAAAGGCAATGACGACGGCAGCTTTTTGCCGAAATCGAACACAACAAGAGCACAGGCGGCAACTGTATTTGCCCGTATGATTGAAAATCTGGAATAAAGATGACTCGGTTGTAACATAAGGTATATTTTCAACGTATAAACAACTGTTGCAAAACGATGCGCAGGCATTGACGATACAACGGCAATGCCTGCGCATATCCCCTTAGGGCAGCCGCTTTGACTGCCCTTTTTTTGTACCCGAGGCCTTGATTAACTTTGTATGTCTCACAAAAAAGGTTTATTATTTAAAATCAAATATTGGTTGTTAAAAAAACAATGCAGTTTTACAGATTTCAAAATTGTATATACGGAGGTTGATTTTGTGAAACGGACAATAACTTTAATGCTTGCGGCGTGCTGCCTGCTGCTGACTGCGTGCGATAATTCAAGCAACGGCATAATCGGCGGTTCAGACGAGCAGACAAGCATTTATGTAAAAAGTAACGGCGAAACCATCAAAGGACAGTTTGGCGAACAATACGAAAAAAAGCCGATCAGAATGTTTAATGTAAACGGTGACTTGTATTTCGATTCGGGGCTTGTCAGTAATAAGATTCCCCGTTTCACAACTCCTGACGGAGAACTGAAAAACGTTGTCGGAGAAATTGAAATTCCGCATAAATCCGGCGAATCAAATTTTGAAATTGATGGGTATCAGAACGCAACAAGCATCACAAAAGAAGCAAACATCGACGGTAAATGGGTTATATTCAAAAAATATGATGAACTTCCTGAAGATTTTGAGTCATATAAATATTGTTTTTATATAAAGGGACACCTTAACAATGCTGCTGTTGACAGCAAAATTGTTGTTTTGACCGACAATAAAGACATAACCTTTGATGATGTTTACGCCCCGTTTTTAAGTTCGGTAATGCAAAACCGATATACTCTCACATCACATAACACAATTACATCCGGAGATAAATGGGGTATCACATTCTGTCCGGATAATGTCACTACATCCGGAATGACAATTAAGATTGAACAGTTTGGCGGCAGTTATACCGGAAAACTTCAAACCGGGCAATGGTTTATGCTTGAAAAGAATGTCAATGATATTTGGCGGAAGGTTGGAACAAATCCGCTTATTGAGTATGCTTGGACCAAGGATGTATATGATATTAAATCCAACGATATAACGGATCTCAACGTTGATTGGAAGTGGCTGTATGAAGAACTCTCGCCCGGATATTACCGTTTGAGCAAAAAAGTAACGGATTTCAGAAAAAGCAATGATTATGATGAGGAAATTTATCAGGTGTATTTTGACATTGACCGGCAGAAAGGAGCACAACAATGAAAAAACTTTTATCGCTTATTTTATCAATTACAATTCTTTGCTCCATGGCAATAACTGCATTTGCAGAAAAGATGCAAAATTATGAATACATACTTCAGATGGAGTATACCAAGATTGAACGATGTCAAAACTGCTATATCGCTTATGATAAGCAGGATAAGTGTGCAATTTATG
>CAKSJG010000038.1 GCA_934463165.1 uncultured Clostridia bacterium | reverse complement strand
AGAAGGGGGCGGCATGAATGAGTAACAGTCCGCTTGTATCTTACACAAAGATATCACCCAACAGCACCAATCCGCGCCGGGGGAAGATATCCAAAATAACAATTCATCACATGGCAGGAAATCTCACGATAGAACAGTGCGGAGCGGGTTTTGCAACAAAAAGCCGACACGCGTCATCGAATTACGGTGTCGGAACGGACGGCAGAATAGGACTATATGTCGAAGAAAAAAACCGTTCATGGGCTTCGTCAAGCCCCGAAAACGACAATATAGCGGTAACAATTGAGGTTGCAAATGACACAATAGGCGGCAACTGGCATGTGTCCGACAAGGCATTGGAATCTTGCATAAATCTTTGCGTTGACATATGCAAAAGAAACGGCATTAAAAGGCTTAATTTTACGGGAGACAAAAGCGGAAACCTCACAATGCACAGGTATTTCACAGCAACAGCCTGCCCCGGAGGTTATCTTGCAGGTAAATTTCCGTATATTGCAAACGAGGTGAACAAAAGGCTCTCCGGCGCACAAACGCCGAAAAAAGAGCTTAAGAGCACAAACGACATAGTATGGGAGCTTGCGCACCGCGGCATTATATCGGATAAAGAACTCTGGCTTTCAAAAATGACACCGAATTCACCTGCGTATTGGCTCGGATATAAAATAGCTAACAAGACGGTAAATTCAACCGAAAAAGAGCTTGAAAGTGTGAATGATATTGTGTGGGAGCTCAATCATAGGGGTATTATATCGGATTCCGCACTGTGGCTTGATTTGCTGAATAAAGACAGGAATTTATACTGTCTTGCAAAAAAAGCCGTTAAAATGACGAAGGGCGGTGTTTAAGGTGGACTTTGAATCTGAAATCAGAGAGAGAATGACCGCGGTCGAGCAAAGCGTAAAATCCGCGCATCACAGACTTGACACGCAAGACAAGCTCATAGGGTCCGTACAAAAACTCACACAGCAGGTCATTCAGCTTGCAAGTGATGTCAAAAATATTGCGGAGGACGTTGCAGCACTGGCGGTCAGAGTGGGAACACTCGAAAATGAACCGAAAGAAAAATACAGTGTGATCATAAAAGCAATTATAACGACATGCGTGTCGGGTGTTGCAGGGTTTGTCATTGCACAGTTTTTCAAATAATAACACAAGCCGGGGAGAAATCCTCGGCTTAATTTTTTAAAATTTTTTCGAAAAAAACGCTTGACAAATAACGCGTTGCGTGGTATAATATATGCAGAAAGTGAGGTGAGAAACGATTGAGACTTTAGAAAAAATAATCAGCTTGATAAGCGCGATAATAAACCTTATATCAGTTATCGTAACTTACAAGCTGATGAAGAAAAAGGGGGATAAATAAATCCCCCACCCTACGGGGTAATTATATTATATCTCAATCTTTAAAAAAATGCAAGCATTAAATTTAATAAGCAGTATAATATCTCTGATTACATCGATTGTAATATTAATAGTTGTAATCAAACTGTACAAAAAATAGCGAGGTGAATGACCATGAATTATGAGGACGTAAAAAACGCGCGTCTTGAGGCGAATTTGACACAAAAAGCTATGGCAGAAAAATTTAAGATTCCGGTTCGCACGGTTTCGGATTGGGAACGCGGACTTCGCAAGCCGCCCGAGTGGGTCTGCATGCTTCTTGTATCTGCACTAAAAGGTAAGGGATAATTCCCTTTTAAAATGGTTAAATTTAGGGTGCATTACCACACAACTACCACACCAATGACATATTGATTAAATACCACACTAAAATCAAACCCCTTGAAACGTAGTGTTTTCAAGGGGTTTTAGGTTGAGCCATCGGAGATTCGAACTCCGGACACCTTGATTAAAAGTCAAGTGCTCTGCCGACTGAGCTAATGGCCCATATTTAATTTTAAATCTGCTGCCCAAAACGGGAACTGGGCTGGCAGGACTCGAACCTACGAAATGCAAGAATCAAAATCTTGTGCCTTACCGACTTGGCTACAGCCCAATGTAAAAGTGGGGTGGGTAATCGGACTCGAACCGATGACATCCAGAACCACAATCTGGCGCTCTACCGACTGAACTATACCCACCGTACAGGGTAAGCATTTATTTCGCATTCCTTTGCTGAAAAGCAACCGCGCCTGGAGAGACTCGAACTCCCGACCCACTGCTTAGAAGGCAGTTGCTCTATCCAGCTGAGCTACAGGCGCATAAAAGCGGGTGATGGGAATCGAACCCACACAATCAGCTTGGAAGGCTGAGATTCTAGCCATTGAACTACACCCGCGTGTCATTAGATTACTTCATAACCTGATTACCTATCGCCAATCGACTTTTAAAATTATATCAGTTTTGGGCATCTTTGTCAAGCATTTTTTTAAATTTTTTTTAATTCGGTTATAAATGCTTAAAATATAAAACTATCATTTAGTATTATGTACAAAATTGACCAAAATATTTATGACTTAATGCTTAAAAATCATCCTAAAACCTTGTCGGCTATTGACAGATTTTTTATAATAGTGTATTATTATAAAAGTTAAAGTCTTTATTTGTGATTTATATTTCAGTTTGGAGATTTATTTATGAACAATACAGAAGAAAAACCGAAAAGCAGTGATTATGACCTATACTCCACGGAGCGTTTCCGTGCATTGCGTGAAAAAAAACAGCTTGAAAGGACAAAACGCAAAGAAAACAAAGCGAAAAAAAGGTTTGTATTTTTTGCGTCAACGGCACTCGTACTCGCAGCGGCTCTTGTATGTGTTAAAGTAATTACCGCCAGGCAAGAAAAGTCCGTCATTCACGAAAAAACCGTGACAGCAGCTGCACAAACAGAAGATACACAAAGTGCAGAAAATAAAAATTCGTATAAAAAAATATCTTTTTCAATTGCAGACAATGAAAAAAGATATGAAGAATACAAAAAGAAAAATCCCGAATACGATTATGAAGAAGTTGTATGGAGAGTAAACTCCAACCTTGATAAACCCATGTATGAATACGATGTACCTGCCTCGGGATATGACGATCCTTATATAATAGTAAATAAATACTACACCGTCGCAAACGATTACCGTCCGCCCGATCTCGTAAATACAGACGGTCACCTTATGAGAAAGGATACGGCGGAAGCGTATAAAAAGCTCAGAGATGCCGCACGTGCCGAGGGGCTTACAATATATGCCGTTTCGGCATACAGATCCGTCGATTATCAAAAGAATCTTTACAACAGCTATCTTGCCGAGGACGACAAAGCAAATGTTGACAGATACAGTGCAAGAGCAGGTCACAGTGAACATCACACGGGAATGGCAATAGATCTGTACGGTTCGATTGAGGGTCTAAGAAATTTTGAAAAGACGCCCGAATATCCGTGGCTTAAAAAGAACGCATATAAATACGGATTTATAATCCGTTATATGGCAGAAACCGAAGAGATAACCGGATATGAATCCGAGCCGTGGCATATCAGATATATAGGCATTGATGCAAGCACGGACATGCACGATAAAAACATACTTACATTTGAAGAGTACCACGCAAGGTATCTTGAAAATAACAAGGGGGATTAATTTAATGAATAACATGTACAACGGTCAATATTATCAAAGCAAAAAAACTCCCGTGGGTCAGATAGTTACATATATAGTTTTGGGAATTATTATTTTGATTCTGGCAGTTGTTCTCATATTTTCAATTATGAGAGGAAGCAGCAAGCCTGCCGAGTCATCCGTTCAGGTTACAAGCAGCAATGATAACCCGAACAGTACGGAGCCTCCTCTGATTGTTATTACCGAATGCCCGGAGCAAATAAACAGTGATGAAGATAAATTTACTCTGCGCGGTTATGTTGTAAGCGATGCGGGAGAATGTGAGCTTACGGTTAACGGCGAAAAAATATGCAGCACAAACAGCGCCGGAATTCAAAAAGAATGGAGCAAGAGCTTTTATATATCTGCCGGAGACACAAAAAAACTCGAAATAACGGCAAAAGACGCAAACGGCAATACATCTGAAGAAAAAAGAACCGTAAAATGCGTTGACATTCAAAAGATTAAAAAAGAAGACACTGCAGCCGACAAAGAGGGTCCGGTAACACCCGGATGTTCATTTGTAAAAAGAAAACCGGGTGCGCTTAATATCCGTGAATATTCGGGAACGGAATATAAAATTGTCGATGTTATAGGCGAAAACGATTATACGTCCAAAATGGTATTTACGGGTCACTATGTTACCGACACACAAAATTACACATGGTATGAGATTATATCGCCGAGCGGACAGCACGGATATGTCAGAAGTGATCTTGTAAAGGCTGTACAGTAAAAAGGGGGAATAATAAATGTTTTGTTACAATTGCGGAAACAACATAGACGGATATGAAAGGTGTCCATATTGCGGAGCCGATGTTTATGATGAAAATGCCGGTTATGATGCAAACGACGAAAACTGCAATGCACCGCAGCCCGGCGGAGACGGTATGTATGACGGCAATCAATACAACTATGACGGGAATGTCTATACGGATGAATATGAGGAAAACTATCAAAACGGAGGATATGAATATCCGGAAAGCAACAATAATTACCGCGAATACGAGCAAGCCTACGGCGGAAATTCGCGGGAATATAACAGACCGCAAAAAAGCAACGCACTTTTTTATACAATGGCTTCTTTTATGTCTGTTATAATCATTGCCCTATTGGTGTTTATTATAATATTTACCGTCGACAGCAAAAAGAGAGAATCTTTTTCCGATGTCAAAGCAATTACGTCATCGGGCAGCAGCCTTAAATTTAATATTGACAGCTACGATGCCGATTCTGACACAGATTCCGAAACTGTGGGCGGAAGCGTTTCTTCCGGAGATACACGGGCATACCTCGTAATAAACGGAGAAAAAATAAAAACATTTGAACCGAACATAAAAAATGAAATCTGGTCATATGACCTCAGCCTGAAAAGCGGCGAAAATCAGTTTGCGGTTACTCTTTATGACGAAGAAGGGAACTCAAAATCGAAAAAAATTGTCATAAATTATTCCGACAGTCTGACATATCCCAAAGGCACGGTATTCGTAAAAAATGTTAACGACGGAGTTTACATAAGAAATACTCCGCAGATAAGCAAAGACTACCTGATGCTTATTCCCAAAGAGGATACAACATCAATATTTGTATGCGTCGGCGAAGAATCCACGGATGATGACGGATATGTATGGTGCAAAATAAAAACGGAAGACGGACTTATAGGCTGGGTAAGGTCTGATCTTATGAAAACCGTATGACATGTTAACAGCTTTTAATTACAAACAAAAGAACCGGGTAACAGATCCGGTTCTTTTGTTTGTATTAAGTTTTATCCGTTATGATTTTGCCGCTTTGTAAGTCATATCCGATCCTGACAATATCAAGTTTGGAAAATTCATCTTCACATACCGCAGAAATGCAATAGCCTCCGTAATAAATACTTTTTGCATATAAATTCATATTTCCCGCGTTTATACGTTCACCGTTCATAAGATAAGGCATAAGCGAAAAATTCTTCGGAGAAGCCGAAAACCCCGTTCCCACAGCCTTCAAAACGCTCTCTTTAAGAGTCCATAGCCTGAAAAATCCGGCTTCATAATCCTTCGATAACCATTTATATTCATCGGCTGTGCAAATTTTTTTTGCAAGCTTATAATTTCTCTTTTTCACAAGCTCAATGTCTATCCCGATTTCACCGTTTGAAGCAGCCGCCGCGGCATATTCTCCGCTGTGAGATATACTGAAGTGCATTTTTTGCGCATCGGTATAGGGCTTGCCGTGCTCATTTAATTTTATGTCTGCCTCGCTGATTTTCAAAACAGAAGATATAAGCGTGCCCGACGCAACAGAGAGCATAGCATCATTTTTGTTTTTTTTGCGCATTGCTTTTTCATATCTGATCGGGAAGTTTTCAATACAGAATTTTTTGCCTATCTTTTTCGCTTCCGTGACCGACATTAAATATACAGTCATAATCAGCCCCCCGCTTTATCGGACGTTATACCGATTATATCGTCAATATTTATTTCGGTTCCGTCGGAAAATATAAGCATACGCATAACATCATCTATTCTGCGAAGATTCCCCGCATACGAAACATATCTTCCGCCCTGCTTTTTCGCATCCGGAACAAAATATGTCACTTCGACAAACGGGCGAATGTCTATTTCTGACATAATCAAATTCAGTCTGTCGTTTACGGCAGCTTTTTCATATTCATCAAGCTCTGTTCTGCTGTCGGTAAGGCGTGCGGTTTCCTTTATGGCATCGGAGTGACCCGTAAGCGCGGCAAAGGATGCAAACTGCGCTGCCCTGTCGGATACCGGCATTTTGTTTTTTCTCTTTGAGCCGTTATATTCTTTGTTTATAAACTTTTCATACCTGTCCACTGTATCACCTCAAAGCATTATGCCTTATGACCGCCTATCTGACCGTTTCGGCTTATCGTAGTTGCGCCGTCTTCAAAATTCATGCCCTTTAAAACGGCATTTTTCCCGAATCTTTGTTTGAGCTCTATCATTGTTTCCTGTATGCTGCGCTCTTTTTTCAAAAATTCTTTTCTTTGTTTGTTTTTCATTTCAACCTCGTCATAATCGGTAAAAAGATCAAGCTGTTCATATTCCTTTTTTTCATCGGCATCGGATTCAAAAATAACATGATTTGCGCAAATATTTATACGTCTGGTGAGAAGATTTTCATCTGCAATATTATCAAACAGTTTTAAGACTGCATCGGTAATCAGCTTGGTTGACGACGTAAATTCACCGATATTCGCCGTGCCGTGTGCATGCTTAGGTATCTTTCTGCCGTAAGGATCGGTGACCGTTTCACCGTGATATTCAATACGCTCGCCGCCCTCGCGGAGATTTTCGATATCATAGCCGACGGTAAGAACTATCTGATCGGTAACAACGCGCTTTGCCACAAGGTCAAGAGACAAAAGCTCTGCCATTTCTTTTATGATAAGCCGTGTTTTTTCAAAATTATACGGACAGTGAAGAACCTGTCCCGAACTGATTGAATTATTCTGAGGTTTATATTTTTTTATATCGGCTATCGTACACGGCTCCCACCCCCAGGCATGGTCAATCAGAAGCTCGGCATTTATTCCGAAAAGCTTATACAGCTTTTTTTCGCCGTATTCCGTGAGTGAAAGCTCCGCAACATCACCCATTGTATAAATTTTGTTGTCATTAAGTTTTTTGAAATACCCCTTTCCTATGCGCCAAAAATCGATAAGCGGAGTATGACTCCAAAGCTCACGCCTGTAAGAAATTTCGTCAAGCTCTGCAATTCTTGCGCCGCATTTATCGGGAGGCATACGCTTTGCCATTATGTCCATTGCTATTTTTGCAAGATAAAGATTTGTTCCGATTCCGACGGTTGCGGTTATTCCCGTTTGCTTAAGAACATCGGATATCATGATTTCGGCAAGTTCACGCGCGCTTTTGGAATACAGCTTCAGATAACTTGTGACATCAATGAAAACCTCGTCTATGGAATATACATGTATATCATCGGGCGAGACATATTTCAGGTATATTTGGTATATCCTCGTGCTGTAATTGCTGTAAAATGCCATACGCGGCGGTGCTGTGATATACGACACCGACAAATTCGGATTTTTTTGCGTCTCGGAATGGATATACGATTCACCGTCAAATAATTTGCGGCGCGTATTCGCAAGCCTTCGAGCATTTACATCGCGCATGCGTGCGACAACCTCAAAAAGCCGTGCTCTGCCGCCTATTCCGTATGATTTGAGGCTTGGCGAAACAGCAAGGCATATTGTTTTTTCCGTTCTTGAACTGTCTGCAACAACAAGGTTGGTATCGAGCGGATCAAGCCCGCGTTCAACGCATTCCACAGATGCATAAAATGATTTTAAATCTATTGCTATATATTTTTTGTCCATGTATATATATCACCTCTTTTTGTGATAAATCAAGAAAAATAAAACCGCTCTTGATCCCTGCGGTGACAAGTCAAAAGCGGTTTTTAAATCATATTGTCAGGCGTCCTTTTTGACGTCTTTTTTCTGAATATGCTTTGTGTTCTTTTTCTTTTTATCAATTGACGCTAAGGCCTTAATTTCGGGAGATTTTACCATATCTGCCGTAATTGTATATTCCTTATCGGCTTTATCCGACGGTGCATAAAACATTATATCGCCCATCGTTTCTTCCATAATGGAACGGAGACCGCGCGCGCCGGTTTTTCTTTCAATTGCCTTATCGGCAATTGCCTCCAATGCGTCTTTATCAAAATCAAGACTGACGTTATCATATGACAACAGCTTCTGATATTGCTTAACAAGAGCATTCTTCGGCTTTGTAAGAATACTGATAAGTGCGTCTCTGTCGAGTGCTTCAAGCGATACCGTCACGGAGAGTCTGCCGATAAATTCTGGGATAAGACCGAACTTCAACAAATCCTCAGGCTGAATATCCTTGAGAGCCTCTCCGAGCTTCTTGTTTGACGCAGACTTTACATCGGCGCCGAACCCGAGAACTTTCCGACCCGTTCTCTGTTCAATAATTTTTTCTATACCGTCAAACGCACCTCCGCAAATAAAAAGGATATTTGTTGTGTCTATCTGAATAAACTCCTGCTGGGGGTGCTTTCTTCCGCCTTGGGGCGGAACAGACGCTACCGTTCCTTCAAGGATTTTAAGCAGTGCCTGCTGAACGCCCTCACCGCTTACATCCCTCGTTATCGACGGATTTTCGGATTTTCTCGCAATTTTATCGATTTCATCAATATATATTATGCCTCTTTCGGCACTTTCTATATTGTAGTCGGCAGCCTGAATAAGCTTTAAAAGAATATTTTCAACATCTTCGCCCACATAACCTGCCTCTGTAAGAGATGTCGCATCAGCTATGGCAAAAGGAACGTCTATTATCTTTGCCAATGTCTGAGCAAGGAGGGTTTTTCCCGAGCCCGTCGGACCGAGAAGAAGAATATTGCTCTTTTGAATTTCAACGTCATCATCTGCCTTGGATGCGTTGAATATTCTTTTATAATGATTGTATACCGCAACCGAAAGGCTTTTTTTAGCTTTATCCTGTCCTATTACATACATATCCAAAATGTTTTTTATATTCTCGGGCTTCGGAAGCTCTTTCAGACTGAACTCCGGTGCTGTCTGCAATTCGCTGTATTCACTGTCTATTATATCACTGCAAGCTTCAATACACTCATCGCATATAAATGCGTCTGCCGTCGGGCTGGAAATAAGCCTCATTACCATATCCTGGGTTTTTCCGCAGAATGAGCATGCAAACTTGCCGTTTGCGCCTTTGCCGGGCATTTAATCGCCACCTTTTATTTTCTTTTTTCGATTACTTCATCGATAAGACCGTATTCCTTTGCCTGAACTGCCGACATGAAATTGTCTCTTTCGGTATCTTTCATAATCGTTTCCAAACTCTGACCCGTTCTTTCACTCAGAATTGTGTTAAGAGTTTCTTTGGTTTTTATGATTCTGTCAGCATGGATCTTAATATCCGTTGCCTGACCCTGCATACCGCCGAGCGGCTGGTGAATCATTATCTCACTGTTGGGGAGAGCAAATCTCTTTCCCTTTGCACCGGCAGCAAGCAAAAATGCCGCCATTGATGCAGCCATTCCTATGCAGATTGTTGATACATCGCATTTAATATACTGCATGGTGTCATATATTGCCATACCTGAGGTAATAACTCCTCCGGGGCTGTTAATATATAAGTTTATGTCTTTATCGGGATCTTCCGCTTCAAGAAAAAGCATCTGTGCGACAATAAGGCTTGCCGACACGTCGTTTACCTCTTCTCCCAAAAATATAATTCTGTCTTTAAGAAGTCTCGAATATATATCGTATGAACGTTCTCCTCTGTTTGTCTGTTCCACTACTACAGGTACAAGGCTCATAGCAATTCCTCCTTGATAAATTTACATAAAAATTTAATTTTAATTAATTATTTATCTTCTGTTGTTTTTTCTTCGGACTTTTTGGTTGTCTTGGTTGTCTTTTTGGCAGCGGGCTTCTTTTCTGCAGCGGCCTTTGTTGTTTTAGCCGTTTTGGTTGTCTTTGCTGCCGTTGTTTTTGAAGTTGTTTTCTTTGCGGCTGTGGTTTTGGATGCAGCCTTCTTTGCTGCAGGCTTTTTAGCCTTTGCATTTTCGCTTACAACTTCCACTGCCTTTTTGATCTTAAGATCTTCCTTTATGGATTCCATCTCGTTATCACCGATAAGAGTTTTAACCTTATCAAGCTCCATGCCGTACATATCTGCCATAGACTGAAGCTCTTTTTCAAGATCTTCTTCGCTTACTTCGATCTTTTCTTCTTCGGCAATTTTTTCAAGAACAAGATTTGATTTTACCTGAGCCTCTGCCTGATCCTTAAACTGTTCTTTAAAGGTATCGGGAGTAGCGCCTGTTATCTTCATATACTGTTCAAGGTTAAGACCCTGAGAAGAAAGACGGTAACCGAATTCTTTGATCATATCGTCAATACGGTTGTTGATCATGCATTCGGGAATGTCAATTTCGGCATCCTCACAGATTTTTTCAACAAGCTTATTTTCAAACTCATTTTTCGTCTTTGCTTCGTTAGACTTGTCAAGTTTTTCCTTAATGCTGTTTTTATATTCCTCAAAGGTATCAAAATCACTTACATCTTTTGCAAATTCGTCGTTAAGCTCCGGATATTCTTTTTCCTTTATTTCTTTAACCGTAACTTTAAATACAGCCGGTTTACCCTTTAATTCTTCGGCATGGTACTCTTCGGGGAATGTAACGTTTACTTCAGTTTCTTCTCCGAGCTTAGCGCCTACGAGCTGATCTTCGAATCCCGGTATGAACTGACCGCTTCCGATTTCAAGCGTGTGATTTTCACCTTTGCCGCCTTCGAATGCAACACCGTCTGCAAATCCCTCAAAATCAATTACGGTAACATCGCCTTTTTTAACCGGTCTGTCTTCAACGTTTATCATTCTTACGTTCTTTTCGGCAGCAGCCTTTATTTCAGCGTCAACATCTTCATCCTTTGTTTCATAAACGGTTTTTTCAACTTCTACACCCTTATATTTGCCGAGCTTAACCTCCGGCTTAACGGTAACCGTTGCCGTAAGAACAAGATCCTTGCCTTCGCCGATTGTTTCAATATCTATCTCAGGTCTGTCAACAGGAGAAATACCTGCTTCCTTAACTGCAAAATCATATGCATCGGGGCAAACAAAATTAACGGCATCTTCATAGAAAACACCTTCGCCGTAATATTTTTCAATGAGCTTTCTCGGAGCTTTACCTTTTCTGAAGCCGGGAAGAGCAATTTTTTTGACATTTTTTTTGTATGCCTTCTGTACGGCAGCTTCAAAAGCGTCTTTGTCAACCTCAATCGTGAGTTTAACAGTATTTTTTTCTGTCTGTTCGTTTTTTATAAGTTTCATATGTAGGAAACCTCCCAAATAAAAATTTTAAACTGAATGTTTTGTAAATCTATATTTAAACGGACAGCCTTACAGGCTTAAATCCGAGATAGTCGGAAGACACAAGCATGCATGAAGCACCGGCAATATCAAAGCTTTCAAGCGCGTGAGCGGAAGAACCGTGAAGATGACCGTAAATGCATCTTTTTACACCGTATCTCTCAAACAGCTCTGCAAAACCGGGGTCTGCCCTGCCCGATATATCTGACGGCGGATAATGCATAACCACAAGTCTTTCGTATTTCTTTTCGGGATGCTCTTTTTCAAGCTTCTGTGCATATTCAAGAGAAAGACCAAGCCTTATGAGCTCACGCTCATAAACCTTTCTGTCATCGGCGCCGAATCCGTCGGATGACGGAAGAATCCAGCCGCGCGTCCCCGAAATACTGTAGTTTTCATATATAAATGCATTATTCTGCAGAATGCTCACGGTGTCAAAGCTGTATTTTTTAAAAAATTTATTAATTTTGGTTACGCTTTCCCACCAGTAATCATGATTGCCGCGCATAATAATTTTTCTGCCCGAAAGAGAATTCAAAAATGCAAAATCCTCATATGCATCCTTAAGATACATTGCCCACGATATATCCCCGCCGACAATAACAAGATCACCGTCGGAAACAACCGAATTCCACCCGTCCATAATCTTTTCCGTATGATTGTGCCATACGGAGCCGAAAATATCCATCGGCTTATCGGCAGAGAAAGACAAATGAAGATCGCTCAAAGCATACAGCGCCATTACATTCCCCTTCCCGATATCTGTTTTTTACATAACAATTCACTTTAAATTAGCAATTGTATATTATTATATAACATATTTTTCATAAAATCAAGTTATTATTTGTACAAAAAAGTGATAAGATATTACCTTAAAATTATTTTAAAGATATAATAAAACCCCGTTTTTACAAAATACGGGATTTTATTTTCATATAAAGCTGCATGATTCGTTTTAATATGACACGTTATTCAATTCAAGAACATAAGGCAAACAATCGGGTAAGGTATGCTTTTTATTTTTTGATTGAAAGCGAGTTCAGCGCTGCTGCACTGCCTGTTTGAGCTTTCCAAAAAATCAAAAACATACCTTACCCACGGTGCAAATAATTAAATTATATCAATCACAAAAATTATTTATATTCTCCGAGATAGTCCTTATTTATCTCAAACAGCTCATCACACATGCTCTTTATTTCATCAAGAGAGCAAACAGCGGATGTGAGCGGATCCATATACACCGCATGATAAACATCTTCTTTGCTTTTTCGCATTGCTGCCTCCGTAACAAGAGACTCCATGCGTGCCGTGGTATTTACCAAAATTGCAAGATGCTCGGGCAGAGGACCGGCTATTGTTGTTTTGAAGCCCATTCTGTCTGCAGCAACGGGCACTTCAACGCATGCATCAAAAGGAAGATTCGAAATCGAACCGTGATTCAACACGTTTCCGTTAAAGATAAACGGCATTCCGTCTCCGATACAGGCATTAAAGATATTTGCAGCATATTCCGAGCTTTTCTTGGCATCAAATTCCCCGTTATACCATTCGTCATACTGTTTTTGAGTGTTCGCCTTTCTGTCTTTTCTGAGGTTGAGAGAAAATGCATACTCACCCGGATTCCAGTTTGTTCCGTGAGTACAGTATTTTTCTATTAAATCGGGTCTTTTTCTGAACCACTGATTATATTCCGAATTATGACCGCTCGATTCCGTTACATAATATCCGAGCTTTAAGCACATCTCGTTTCTGACCTGCTCTTTATTATAATATTCGGGATCCTCCAGAAGCTTTTTGAGCTTGGGATAAAGATCCTCTCCATTATGCTTTAAAACGGTATAAAATGCCTGATGATTAACACCCATGCATTTATATTCTATCTCATTTACGGGAACGCAGAGCCATTCGGCAAGCATTTTCACTGTATTCTGAACACTGTGACAAAGACCTGTCACTTCAACATTTGAATACTTCTGCATTGCACCGCAAAGCATGGACATTGGATTTGTGTAATTCAAAAATACTGCATTCGGGCAATATTTTTCAATATCTCTGCAAATATCAAGCATAAGCGGAATATTTCTGAGCGCTCTGAATATTCCCGATACCGAGCGCGTATCGCCGACATTGATATCCACACCGTATTTTTTTGGAATTGTGATGTCATACTGCCATATATCCACATCACCGTTAAACACCGTGCATAAAACTCCGTCGGCATCTTTCAGTGCTTTTTCCCTGCTCTGTGTTGCCGTAACAATACAATTGGGGCAATTCATTTTTTCGATAATTGTTTCAACAATTTTTTTGATGTTTTTAAGGTTATCGGCATTTGTATCCATAAGTGCAAATTCACATTCCTTAAATGCCGGGAATGTTAAAAGATCACGAATGCAGCTTGTTGTAAACTGCAGACTGCCGGCTCCTATAAACGCAAATTTTTTCATATAAATCATCTCCTGAAATTTTATGGAATTATTATACAGCCGCTCAAAAATAAAGTAAATGGAAAAACTTCCCGATATATATGGACAAAACTGCTTTTTCGTTGTATAATGGTTTTGAGGCGGTGTAATAACAATGTATATTTATTACGGTGAAAAATACGATAAATCGGATAAAAAATCCGACAGTTTTCTTGAGGTCAACAGCTGCGGAATACATGCAATCGGTATAGAACAGACTGTCATACGAAAAAAAGGCAGAAAGGATTATCATATTGTCCTTGTCGGAAAAGGAAAGATGAAAGTTAAAATCAACGGAGAAATCCGTGAAATTTACAGAGGCGGTCTTTTTGTATTTTACCCGCATGAGGAACAATATTATATATACGAAAAAGATACCGTGTCGTATTGGATGCATATAAGCGGCACGGGAGTCTGCGGTTTGCTTGAAGCAACGGGTATTTCAAGCGGTGCATACAACTGTTCGTTTGACGCGTCCGTCTTTGAAACGTTTTCAAAAGCTGCGGGTTATTTTGCCCTGCCCGAAAAAAAACAATACCTGAGCGCAGCCGTACTCAGGCTTTTTTCTCTTATTTCCGACGGAATAAAGTCTGCCAAAAACGATACGGCAAATACAATATGGTCTGCCGCAACGTACATAGACATGAATTTTAACAAAGACTTAAGCATAGACCGACTTGCAAAAATATCCGGATATTCAAAAAGCCGTTTTGCTCATGTTTTTAAAGAAACCGTAGGTACTTCACCCATGGAATATCAAAAAAATATCCGTCTTACAAACGCGTGCCGCCTTTTAAATACAACGGAGCTTAAAATAAACGAAATAGCACACACCTGCGGATATGATGATGCACTGTATTTCTGCAGAGTGTTTAAGAGAAAATTTGCTCTTTCACCGAGCAGTTACCGTGCCGAAAACACGGAAAATACTCAAATATGATTGTCGGATAAACACAAAATCGGCTTGCAGCCGTATGCTTTATGCTGTCAGTGTTTTATGAATGTATTTAAAATCTATTGAAAACATTTGAATTTGAATGTATAATAAATATATAATACAAAATGGAGGTATTCAATATGAATGTTTGGCATGATGTTGCACCGGAGAGAATCAAGCCAGAAAACTTTCTTTCCGTTATAGAAATAGCAAAGGGAAGCAAAAAGAAATATGAGCTTGACAAGCAAACGGGATTTATTATTTTAGACAGGATTCTTTACACTTCCACGCACTATCCCGCAAATTACGGTCTGATCCCGAGAACACTTGCCGATGACGGCGATCCGCTTGATGTATTGGTTTTGTCAAATGAAACGATAGACCCTCTCGTGCTGGTAAAGACATACCCTATCGGCGTAATCAAAATGATAGACAACGGCAAAAACGACGAAAAGATTATTGCCATTCCGTTTGATGACCCGAGCTACAATTCATATAAGGACATAACGGATCTGCCGAAACACATTTTCGATGAAATGCGCCACTTCTTCTCGGTATACAAGCAGCTTGAGGGCAAGGAAACGGCTGTCGACGAAGTTATGGGGCATGATACGGCAGTGAGAATAATTCAGGAATGCATCGATAATTACAATTCATATTTTGAAGGAAAAAATTTATATTAAAACATATCGGACATCGGCCGGTTTGCGCCGATGTCTTTTGCTTTTCTCAAAGAATCGGGGCTTTTGCCGTATACACGCTTAAATGTACGGCAAAAATAGCTTGCATCGGTATAGCCGCATCTCTCGGCAATTGTTTTTATCTTCATCTCGGGCTGATTTTCTATCAGAAAATACGCATGCTTAAGGCGGATATCCGTCAGCTTTTCAAAAATTGTTGCCGAATATTTTTCGCAAAAATCCCTGCACAGCTTTGATTTTGAATAAGGATATACGCTTATTATATCATCAAGAGTCAGCTGCATAAAATAGTTTTCTTCCATATAATTTAAAACGGCGTCAAGCGGTGAAAGCTCTTTTTTTAACGCCTCTTCAAAAAAATCGGTAACAAGACCGTATGCCGCGGCGCACAGCTTTGCCTCGCCCGCAGATGTCATTACCCTGTAAATTTCCTTAAATTCCGAATAAATAAACGGAGTGATTTTTCCGCGGCAAAAGCCCGATTCCGGTATGCCGAAATACTCAAAAAGCCCCATGCAGCCGCTGCCGTCAAAGCCCAAAAAGCATGTGGTGAAGTCATCCGAATATCCTCTGTACTCATGCAAAACCCATTTGGGAATAAAAAACATATCCCCTTTTTTTATGTCATAAATATCGTTTTTGAGCCGAAGCATTCCGCTGCCGCGCACTACCGTAAATATCTGGTGAAAATTTGCTCCGTTTCCGTTTGCTATCGGCTCCTGAATAAACGATGCCGAAACCGTGAGCGGATAAAGCGGAAACAATAAAGCTGCCGAGCTTTCGTAAAGACGTATTTTCATAAAGTACCTCCGTATAATATAGTTATATAAATACACTATAATTATATTGACTAAAGCTTATTTGGTATAATATAATTATATCAAACAGACATATATATGTCAAGATTATACTTAGTCGATTGTAAAATAAAAAGGCAAAAAATGTGGATGAAATTATACGGAACGCTGTGGTCAGCGTTCCCTACGTAGCCATTGTTAAATATTTACAATTTAATAATATAGAATCATATTAGTTAATTTTGCTTAAGCAAATACAATTAATAGGAACTATACCTGTCAATTTATTTGTAGGGAACGGTGCCCACACCGTTCCGATAAAAATAAATATTTTCATCTGTTTACGGAAGAAAATGTAAATAAAATGATATCGCAGAATATGCTTTAAATCAGATATTTTGTAATTTTACAATTAACTATCAAGATTATACTTAGGTGATTGTAAAATAAAAAGACAAAAAATGTGGATAAATTTTTGCGGAACGCTGTGGTGCACAAAACAAACAAAATATATAATTAAATGCAAGGACTAA
>CAKSJG010000037.1 GCA_934463165.1 uncultured Clostridia bacterium | reverse complement strand
CCCTTACACAGTGGAGGCATTAGTCCTTGCATTTAATTATATATTTTGTTTGTTTTGTGCACCACAGCGTTCCGCAAAAATTTATCCACATTTTTTACATTTTTATTTTACAATCACCTAATTATCGTTTATTATGCAATGTATGTACCTTTATAATAAAACGTCAGAATATCTTTATATCCGAACCCTTGGTCTGCCATTGCCTTTGCTCCGTATTGGCTCATTCCGACTCCGTGCCCCCAACCCGAACCGTTTATCGTGAATGTATCGCCCGTTAAAGATGCGGATTCGTTTTCTTTATAAGTCTTTGTCGAAGCACCGCCCCTTACTGTCAGAAGTCCGTCTACATAAACCTTTGCAATAACGTTATCCGTGATAATCTTTATTCCCTCCGAGGAAGCGGCATATATCTCGCTGTCAGCCGTTTTGCCCGAGGAGGAAATTGTATACTTCTGGCTGTAAAGATTAAAAAACGAACGTGTTTTTTCATTTTTAAGAACGTGGTTTCCGTTAGTTCCGTATATCGTTACCTCATATACCCTGCCGTATTCATCCTTACCCGTAACTTTCATATCGGTAACCTCGCCGATATTTATTCCGCTTGCGGCAAGCTTTGATTTGATATCGGACTTTGTAAACGTGTTTGTCCATGATGAGCGCACTGCTTCATTCGGGTTTTCGTATATATCCTCCACAGCCTGCAGATACGGAATATCTCCTCCCCACACATGCTTTGAATATGCCGTGGAACCGCCGTCAGACGCGCTGTAAACCGTGGTTGCAACCGACGAACCATACATAACCACCTGATCCTTGGTTTCCGACGCAGCGCGCTTGGTTGATTCCGTCTCGCCCGAAATTCCCATATACGTCTGACAGTCCTGCAGAGAGCACATATTAAACCCGAGAGACGAATGCCTGTTCCATGTTGCTATGCAATAGCTTCTGGCGCAGACAGCCTGAGCCTTGAGCGCTTCTATATTCCATGACGGGCTCATCTCTTTGCCGACAACGGCGGCAATATAGTCGTTTATATTTACAAAGTTAATTACCGTAAGCTTGCCCGATGACGGATAAAACTCAACACCGCCGCGGTATATTGTGCCGTTGATGTTGACGCTGCCGTTTATCGGATACAGAGCAACGTTTCCGTTTTTACAGCTATATTCGGTACCGTTGATGTTAACCGTACCTGCCGATGAATACGCCGCGCTGTTTTCGCTTTGCCACAGACCGGACTCGGGAACAAATGCCGAATCGTTCATATAGCCTACGGTAAATCCGTCTGTCGAAGCAAACGAAACCTGCGATTTTGCAGTTGACGAATAATATATTCCGACCTTAACCGTCTGATATTGTGCGTCAAGAGCATAAGATATACACGGCACAAAAAGTGAGATGAGCAAGGCAAGAGACAACACAAACAAAATACATTTTTTCATACGTACCCTTCTTTCAGCCGATAATACAACCGGTTATTTTTTATTTACGTAATCTGTAAATTTAACAAAAGCTTTCATGCCGCTTTCATTTCTTTTATACACACCCGCATGTTCCAAAACCTTAAGGAATACAAGACCCACCTCACGGTGAAGAATTTCCGTGACGTTTTCGTCAGTTATGCTGTCATACTTAACCGAAAATTCACGAACCCAATCGGCATGTTTTGCAATTGTTTCATCAGAGTCTATATCCTTGCCGCTTACAATGGCGTCGGCAAGAACATCAAGCTCATTTTTCAGTCTGGCAGGAAGAACCGCAAGACCCATAACCTCAATCAAACCGATATTCTCTTTTTTGATATGGTGCAGCTCGGCATGCGGATGGTAAACACCGAGAGGATGCTCGGGTGTTGTTATATTGTTTCTTAAAACCAGGTCAAGCTCATATTTTCCGTTTTTAAATCTTGCAATCGGAGTTATTGTATTGTGTTTTTCTCCGTCCGTTTCGGCAAAAATGAAAGCATCTTCATCGGTATATTCGCGCCATGCAAGCAAAATCTTGTCCGCAAGCTCGGAGAGTCTCT
Source organism: uncultured Clostridia bacterium (assembly GCA_934463165.1). GTDB lineage: Bacteria > Bacillota > Clostridia > UMGS1810 > UMGS1810 > RGIG1828. The sequence continues at coordinate 16,002 of CAKSJG010000037.1, read as the reverse complement.
CGGCTTTTTCGCTTCTGAGACGTATTGTTGACATCGGCCACTTTACAATGCCCGATTCAACGTCATCGAATCCGTCAAAAGAAAGCTTCTTTTCTATCGGCGCTTTTGCCATTGCAAACTCATAATTTCCGCCCTGGAAATGATCATGACTTAAAATTGAGCCGCCGACAATCGGAAGATCGGCATTTGATCCGACAAAGTAATGCGGGAACTGACCCACAAAATCAAGCAGCTTTTTAAACGTTGCCTTTTCTATTTTCATCGGTGTATGACATGAATTAAACACTATGCAGTGCTCATTGTAATACACATACGGTGAATACTGAAAACACCAGTCTGAGTTGTTTATCGTAAGCGGTATCACACGGTGATTTTGCCTTGCAGGTGAATTTACCCTGCCTGCATATCCCTCGTTTTCGCGGCAAAGAAGGCACTTCGGGTAACCGCTCTGCGGTGCATTTTTTGCAGCGGCAATCGCTTTGGGGTCTTTTTCGGGTTTTGAAAGATTAATTGTTATATCTATATCACCGTAATCGGACGGCGCAGCCCACTTGACATCCCTTGCAATGCGGTAACGGCGAATGTAGTTGCTGTCGCAGCTTAGCTTATAGAAATAATCCGTTGCCTCCTTGGGCGATTTTTTATATATTCCCCAAAATTTATCGGTTACCTCGCTCGGGCGCGGCATAAGGCAAGCCATTATACGCGTATCGAAAAGATCGCGGTAAGTAACCGAATTTTCACATATTCCCTTTTCAACCGCATAATCGGTTATATCGCTTAAAATCTCTTCAAGATTAATTTCATCATCAACCTCGGTATCCTTAAATTCATCCATGCCGAGAGCGTCTATTATAAGATTTGTTGTGAAAATCCTGTCACGCTCCGTAAGCAGTCCGCATTTTATACCGTAATTTACAAGTTTTTTTATTTGAGTGTCTATCATCTTAAAACTTCCTTTCACATGTCAGAACATATACTTTGATTATAACACAAAATGACCTTAAAATCAATTATTTTCAAATAAGTTTTTTAAAAATCAAAACCGCTCCCCTGACAGTCGGATTTTTATCCGACATAAGGAGAACGGTTCACTCGATATTTGCTGATGTAACAGGATATCTGATTTGTGCACTGTGCGGTCTGTTTAAACTCACGATTCTGACACTTTCAACCTTTACACTTTTTCCCGATTTTGATGTAAACTCAAAGCTTCGTACCGTCTTCACAGTCAATTTTCTTTTCCGTAAAAGCTTCTTCATCAATTTCATAGGAGTATGATCTACCGCATTCAAGAAATGTTTTTATGTCCGTTTCATTAAGGAGTTTTTTATCTGACGTTAATGTTCTTATGTCAATCGGTTTTGCCTCGTCAACAAATTTTTTCCGCATACGGCACAGTGATTAAATACCGGTATCGGCAATACCTTCCTAAATAAAAACTGCTTTAATATTAATATTACGCATTTTGTCCTCCGTTTAATTTTTTACAGTATACGGGATAATTCCGCAGCGGCGGATAATACGATTCCCGTGCCGTGTGTGTCATTTATGTTGGGAAGCAATTCTTTTGAATAGTAGTCTTCTCTGAAAGAATAGCAAGAACCCGTACATACGCCGTATAAATCGCCGTTAAAATAAATTGACTTCTCACAAAGCGAATTCCACAAATCATATGCAGCTTCCCTATATTTTTCATCGGTTATCCATTTATTTTTTATCCCTCTTGAATATGCTGCAATACACATTGCCGTTCCCGACGTTTCCTCATATGATGACTGCCTGTCAATCAATTGGTGAATCAGTTCGCCTTTTTTATAATATTTGTAAAAGCCTTCACATAAATTTTCAAACAGGCACTTAACATTATTGTACTCCGGATGATTTTCGGGTAAAATCCGAAGTATTTCCGTAAGTGTATACAGCACCCATCCGTTGCCTCTTGCCCATGCCATACCGTTTATTTTACCGTGCTTCACACTGTAAACATGACTCATAAGTTTTTTATCGGGCATATACAGATACTTAAAAAACAGCTTTATCTGCCTTACAATTTCATTTAAAACTTCTTCATTTTCCGTCAATTTATAATATTCGCAAAGAAACGGCAGACCCATATACGTATCATCGGCCCAAACTGTCAATTCCGCAAATGTATGCAGTTGTTTTCTGTAAAAAATTCCGTCATCAAGCCGCTCCTGTTTATTGATAATATAATCTGAAACAAAATCCGCAGCATCCCGACATTTATCATATGGGCAGCACGACAGTGCCGCATACGCAAACGAGCCGCAATAGTCCAAAGCGTCTACGTCGCTAAGCATTGAATTAAAAAACGAATAGCCGTATTTTTCAAGCTCCATGCGTGAATATTCATACATCCCGACCGTCATGTCCATATGTTTTTTTACATATTCAGACGCATAAACGTCACTAAATACATCCGAATAAAGCTTCATTCCGTACATAACGACCCCAAGAGGATATGACCAGTGCCCGAAATTACCGGATTCTTTATATGCCCTGACCAATATATTTTTATATTCCGAACGCCAATATTCTTTTTTGCAAATTCCGTCCAAAAGAATTTCGGGGCAAAACGATTTTCGGAATTCGGGATATTCTCTCTTTAATAAAGGCGAAAGCATCCATTCACCGCCGACACCCTGAATTTTTGAATAACATTCAATCGCAGTGCTGTCCTTTTCGACAATAAAATCAAGCTTATTTTGAATTCCCGATTTATGGGCAATAGATATAAACACATAATGCTCTTTATACGGAAGATCCGTATCTGTTTCGTTTAAGTTTTCGTTTAACAATTCGACTCCGTCAATATACAATTTGTAATTCTCACTACAGCTTGCTTTAAGTTTAATCCTTCCGCCTCCGTTAAAATATGAAATACGCAGATAGTACCCGTCATTTTTATCACAAAGATCGAGTTTTTCCTTTGGTATTATGCTCCAACGGTCATCGGCTTCATCACCTATTGACGGAAATGTATCGGCCGCTGTATAAACATCCGAATCAAAACATTTTGAGTGTGCAAAGCCAAGCATACCGAGATTATGCAAAAAAGGCATGAAAAATGCTTGCGGTTCCCATTTCCCGCGGCCGCCTATTGCACATCCGAAGCCCAGTTCATTTTTTCTGCATTTAATAAAAACGGAGTTTTTGCCTTTATTTAATTTACATATCAAATCCTTTTCGCATTTACATGTTTCTCCCTCAACATTTGTTTCGGCTATGAGCTCACCGTTAAGAAAAACATGCGACTCCGTCATTAATGATACCGAAAGCCCGATAAGTTTTTCTTCATCGGCTCTTATGAAGCTGAATGCATATGCGTATGATCCGATTTTTGCATCGGGATATAACCGATTGAAGTCTATGGCAATTTTACCGTTTTTGTTATACTTAAACGAATTTTCATATATACCCGACAGTTCAATGTTAAATGCAGGATTGTCGGCAATATATCTTCTTGCAATCTGCCCGGCAACTGCCTTTGGTGATGTACCGATTTTGTTTTTTACCGAATTAAGCTCATCAAAATACATTATTATTCACTCCCGTTTCGTTTTATATTAATTTGCTGTTTTTTTGATATCGGAACAAGCGTTTGCAGATGTTCCCAATAATATATGTCTATTTTTTCAATATCTGATTTTTCCTCAATTGATATCAGACTTGCGTCTTCATTATGTCTGTCATATAAGCGTATGCTTACGGGCGTTGTATTACCCGATAAGCTTAATAACAAAATTCCCGATTCGCTCTTCCAGCCGTATGCAATCCGCAAATCAAAAATATGGTCAAGCTCTTTCGGAATGTTAACCTCATTTTCATTAATCGAAAAAAACATTTCACCGGAATCAGGTACGGATTTTCCGCATCCGAGAGCAATCGGCTTAATGTCATAATATTTCAGTATTTCAACATTATCATAGAAAGCGCAGCCTATATCGGCAACATCAAATACCCTTTCAAAATTATTTATATCCGAATTTAAAAATTTGTAATCTCCGATTTTATTTCCGTCAATAAATAAAGCAAAGCTTTTATTGCTGACAGATGTGATTATTTTTATATTGTACCATCTGTCGACCTCATAATTTTTAAGAATTACAATCGGAGCATCGTCACTTCCCGATTCAAGCTTTATATCATATCCGTTACAGGTTATAAACATCACGTTTTTCTTGCCTGCCGAATCCGATAAGCTGTAAATTTTTCCCGGTATTTTTTTACTTTGTTTAAAGTCAAAATTAATTGTCAAATCCTCAAATTGTCTTTTATATTTTAAGAATCTGCCCTTTTCATTTTCACCGCCTATTTTTAATGTACCCGAATCGACAACGGCATACTCGGCAACAGTATTTCCTTTAGAATTATCAAAAATATAACCGTCGGCAAACGAATCAAAATTTTCTGCATATACGGTATCGGCAAAATCTGCATATTTCCTGTAATTTTTATGCTCATTAACCGCGTTTTCATATTTTTTGTAATTTTCGGAACAGAGTCGGGCTGCAACATCATGACCGCACATAAGCTTTAAGTATCCTTCCGCCATAGACATTACCGACCTGTCGGATCGGCATAATGACATATATATATATAGTTCGGCATCGGACACATTACCGAATCCATTTGCAGATATATTATCGATATCAATTGATGTATTATTGCCGCCGGCAAACTCAATTTCACAAACCGATGCGGCATCATTGTTCAATAAGTCAATCTGATTATTTCCGTCATCCGATTTCAAAGAAATTCCGTTGAGATATGCACTTATCCGATTTTCTTTAAAATTAATCACAAAATACATATTATTCCAATTTTGGCCCGATATACCCGGAGAAGATAACACACTTTTGTTTATATTAAAATCACCGTTAACGTCAACATATATTTCGGAAAAAACATTACCGTTATTATCATGAAGCTTCACCGGGCATGTTCCGAAAATATTTTCAGACCTGAAATCATAAGAAATAACAAAATATTTCTTATCTTTAATTCTGTCGGTATTGCATTTAACCGATTCATTACCGGCAAAATGAATATACGTATTACCGCCCTCATCGGTATAATATGCCTCACAGTATCCGAAAACGGTATTGTAACCGTACTTACCCGTATCTTCAATTTTTTTGCCGCTTAAACCTTCAAACGAACAGTCAATTCGCTGCATGTACTTTGTATAATTACTTATGATCTTTTCAAAATCACAATTATTGCTTCTTTTAATATATAAATTATCGATATATATATCCGACTCATTGCTTCCGTTATGAAATTCGATAGTATTTATTCCGTTGACTATTCTGTTTGAGCTTGAAAACGAAATATTATCCGAGCTTTCACATCCGTTAATAAACACCTTGTATGTGCTGTTTTCGTTATTGATAAGCAGCGTAATATTCGTCCATTTATTCAAACTGTACATCCCGACAAAGATTTTTTCCGCTTCGGAATTTACGGCAGATATTTTGCCCGAGGTATCTGTTTCAATACGCACAAACGAATTACCCGTGGTGTTTTTTTCATCCCATAAGCTTATCGGTCTTGAATTTACAAGTTCTTTCACAAAAAAATCGACCGATACCGTTACCGTACCCGAATTAACGGCGCTTTCAAGAGTATAAGCCGCATATTGAATCGGAGAAATTGCCAGCACTTTGCCATCAAATGTCGGGCTGTTTACCACATTCACACCGCTGTCCGAAACATACCATTGCTTTGATTTTAAAATGTCTGCATCGCCCTCAAATGTTTGATTTAATATCAATTCCGTGTTGTCGGCCGATACGGCACTGCTGCCCATAATCAAAGCGGCAATTACAATAATTAAAAAGAAACACTTCAAGCACTTCAGCATATCGGAATCATCACCACCGTTATTGAATTTTTCCTGTTTGTAAGACAAGTGGCCGCCAACCATGGCGGCCACTGTTGACATATCTTACTTTACATAGTTTGAGAGTCCGTTTATATCAGCGGATTTTATCAATTGTGTAAGTCTGCCGGCAAGTTCATTTGCCCTTGCTTTGCTTATGTGAAGCATTGTGCCCGCCGATTCCTGTTTTTCCTGTATGAATTTCGAATACTGATCAGCTGCCGATAATGCGGCAAGCTCAGCGTCGACCTGCTCTCCCAGTTCCATACACTTTACATTCATCATAGTGGCAACTTCTTTCATCCACGCTCTTCTGTTCACAGGATTGTCGCTGTATGTTACCGTATCACCGTCATATTTGCCGAACGGAGTCGGTGTAACAAAAAACATATTTATTCCTCTGTCTTTTGCAGCATTTACATAAATTTTCAAAAATTCCTTGTAGTCTGCTTCCGAAGTGTACCGTTCGGGTTTTTCGAAAGAACCGTCATTTAATCCGAAACATACAAGCATATAATCATTTTTTTCGGCAGCAGATAAAATGTCATTATTAAAATATGTCCTCATATATGATTTTGAAGATGTACCGCCGTGAGCTTCATTATGAACAGTAACCTTACTGTCAAAATATGAACCTATATACATTCCGATGCCGCCTTCATCGTTATAGGCATTCTCAGCGTAATTCGCATAAATTGAATCAGACAGTATATATAAATCGATTTCTTTATCTCCCGCGCTGCATGCTTTGCAATACGGAGAAAGTGTATACGGCTCCCAAAGAAATCCTTCAATTCTGTATTGTCCGTCATCGGGGAGCACGCATGTAAGCTTTTCCTCGTTTCCGTATGAATGAGATGCAACATCCTGTATACTTCCGTTTTTAATATCAACAAGAGTGTTTTCGCTGTCATATACACCTATAAACATTGCAGCCTTTATGCTTGACTCCGTTGCGTTATATATTTTTGTTCTGTATTCAACAGTGTTGTCTGTGATCTGAACCTTGCCGATCATTTTTTCTCCGCCGGTATAAAAATCGTTTTCCAAAACAAAAACTTTGTTTTCTTCATTCATTCCGATTACCTGAATGCTGTATTGCTTAACGGTGTCACCGTAGCTTGCCGTGAGCGTTACAACCGTGGTATCCGCCGGGCGTGTTACCGCTCCGGTTGCGGTTACTATCTCGGGATGTGACGATGTCCATGTGATAAGCTTTCCGTCGCTTGTTACAAACGGCATATCGTTTATGTTTTCGGTAACGTTGGTCTTATCTTCAAAATCCAGTTCTCCCGACGGCGCATAGAATGTATATCTTCTTGTTGCCTTTACGCTGTCATTATCACTGACAAACGCCTGAATAACGGGGAATTTTGCACTCGATACATCAACGGTTACACTTCCGTCAGCCTTAATTACCGAAGAATCCGATGTGCTCCATGTTACGGAATATGTAATTCCGTCTACCGTGACGCTCGTCGGAAGCGTCAGATTTCCGCTTAAGATACCGTTTTGTATTCCCAATGCACCGAGAAGCTTATCTTCATATAATTTTATACTTCTTACATCATAGACAAAATCAGCTGCATTGTATCTTGCATCAAAGTTATACGGTCTTGTTATTGCACCGTCTCCTTTGAGATACATTTCGGTATCTGCAGCACATTCAATTCCGTTTACAAATACTCTGATTCTGTTATTGTTTGTATTTGTAATTATCTGAATGTTATACCATGCCGATGTACTGTAGTTCTCAACTATATTGCATTTAACGGTATTTCCGCTTGCATCATTGGCATATACAAATATGTTTTTGCCGCTTGTCTGCACACCGTATGACGGGGTGTTGCTTCTGTATGCATCCCACAGGGTGTTTGTTGCGCCGTCTGCTCCGTATTGCGGCACTCTTATGTCTGCATTAAGTGCATATACACCCGATGCAAGGTTCAAATCTTTAAGCGCTCTGTTTCCGTTTTTAAATGTTACATATCCGTCACCTGATGTCGGAGCAGACACTATATTGTTGAATGCGCTGCTTACATCCGCACCCGTATCAACCTTGACATCCGCAAATATGTCTTCAGTATTGTAGTCTGTCACCTTGTAAACACCGCAGTTGTCAACATACAACCCGCTTTTATCTGCTGCATACTTATTATCAATATAGAAAGGATGAGCTACATCATAACCTTTGTCTACAAGATATACACCGTCACACATTTTAACACCATTCAAATATACACTGATTTCTCTTGTCGCTGTGTTAATTCTAACATCAACCGCAGACCATTTTTTCGCTTCAAGCGTTTCGATTGTTTTCCACGATGTGCCCGTTGCGGTGCTGTTTGCCCCGGCAACTGCGCAAAGCTTGCCCTCACTGATCGATAATCGCGCCATCTGATTTCTGTTTGTGTCGGCTATCTGGAAGATGTCTATACTAATTGCCGAATCGATATACAAATCTGTTCTTACAGAATACACACCCGACAAATTATTAAGCTGTTTATCCAGTCGAACTCCCGTCTGCGCGTGCAAAGCCTTTCCGTGAGCAGTGGTGTCATCGCTGATTGCCGCCACATTGTTTGTAAGTGCAGTTCCTTCGGTTGAATCGCTTGTGTAGTCAGTGCTGCTGAAGTTCTCAAAATCCTCATACCATAATGTTTCCTCCGTTTTGCCATACGGAAGCTTAGCAATTCTTTTTACAGAAACACCGTATAACTCAAACTGTGCCGAATTTGTTTTTATGTCGAATATTCTGTTTATGTTACCGCTGCGGTTATTTTTGTTTATGTAAAGCTTAGTACCGCCGCATACCGATTTGCCGTTAAGCTCAATCTGCAGCAGCCCCGAATCAAGATCAACATAAGCTGCTATGTCATATTCGGTATTAAGATCATATGCCGATATATTTCCGCCTGCGGAATTTCCTGTGCTGTCATAAGCGTTATATCTTATATAGCTCGGATCGATTGTTATCGAAAATGCATTGTTTACCCCGTTGGTATCGCTTGCCATTAAGAGAGTGGCAGAACCGCTTTGAGTAATTTTTACCTTTTCTTCATATTTGAGAACACCGCCGGAAATTTCCGTTCCGCCGTTATAGAGAAGTCTTTCTCCGCTGTTCTCAAAAGAATATTTTCCGGCACCGATATGCCCGCTGTTTGCAACATACATGCCGTTTCCCGAAGGATGAAGGCTGCCGCCGTCAAAATTCTCATTTATGATAACATTGGATGCATCGGCTGTCGGCACGGTATCTGCCGCTGCAAATGAACCGAAGCTGAAGATAATCGATAAAATCAATAAAACATTGATTATTCTTCTTTTTTTCATCTTGGTTTCACCTCTTATAAATTAATATTTTCTTCATTACATTTAATCAACATATTGTTTGTTTAATTAATGCAAATCAGTCTGCTGTTCTTACGGCTCCGCTCAATCCGTTGATGCCTGACTGTCTTATAAGCTGCATCAGCATCTTGGCAACCATATCCGCACTTGATTTATTAAGGTGCTGCAAATAGTCGTTTTGCGTGCCATCGGAATCATACTCATAAATGTATAAATTCCTTATTTCGTCGGCAGTTAATGTAGAATAATATTCTTCCTGCTTTGCCGAAAGATCAACAAGTATCAATCCGTTGTCATTTGCAAATGTACGCATTGCAGCTCTTCTTGCTTCTGTGGAAGAATTGCTCTCTATACTTGCTGCAGCATCATCTGTTGCCGGAATATATTTGCCGTTAAACGGCTGCGTAACAAGGTATGCAACCGCGCCTCTGTCTTTTGCAGCCGAAACATATACGGAGAGATAATCCGGAAATTCCTCGGGTGTTACATATCTTATTCCCTCTCCGGCCTCATTTGCACCGAAGCTTATCTGCATATAGTCTCCATCTTTGAGGTTATTTAAGATTTTTTCAAAGTGCGCCTTGCTGTCGTCAAGACAAAGATATGAACGGCTTGATTTTCCGCCGTAAGCTGCATTTTCAACGGTAATATTTTCACTTAAATATTTACCCATATACATGCCTATGCCTGCCTGATCCTGCGCGGCATTTTGCGAATACGAAGAATATGATGAAGAACCGATTACATACAGCATTGCATCTTTATCTCCCGCGCTGCATGCTTTGCAATACGGAGAAAGTGTATACGGCTCCCAAAGAAATCCCTCAATTCTGTATTGTCCGTCATCGGGGAGCACGCATGTAAGCTTTTCCTCGTTTCCGTATGAATGTGACGCAACATCCTGTATACTTCCGTTTTTAATATCAACAAGAGTGTTTTCGCTGTCATATACACCGATAATCATTGCAGCCTTTATGCTGCTTTCCGTTGCATTATATATTTTTGTCCTGTATTCAACAGTGTTGTCCGTAATCTGAACCTTACCGATCATCTTTTCTCCGCCGGTATAAAAATCGTTTTCCAAAACAAAAACCTTGTTTTCTTCGTTCATTCCGATTACCTGAATGCTGTATTGCTTAACGGTGTCGCCGTAGCTTGCCGTAAGCGTTACAACCGTGGTATCTGCCGGGCGTGTTACCGCTCCGGTTGCGGTTACTATCTCGGGATGTGACGATGTCCATGTGATAAGCTTTCCGTCGCTTGTTACAAACGGCATATCGTTTATGTTTTCGGTAACGTTGGTCTTATCTTCAAAATCCAGTTCTCCCGACGGCGCATAGAATGTATATCTTCTTGTTGCCTTTACGCTGTCATTATCACTGACAAACGCCTGAATAACGGGGAATTTTGCACTCGATACATCAACGGTTACACTTCCGTCAGCCTTAATTACCGAAGAATCCGATGTGCTCCATGTTACGGAATATGTAATTCCGTCTACCGTGACGCTCGTCGGAAGCGTCAGATTTCCGCTTAAGATACCGTTTTGTATTCCCAATGCACCGAGAAGCTTATCTTCATATAATTTTATACTTCTTACATCATAGACAAAATCAGCTGCATTGTATCTTGCATCAAAGTTATACGGTCTTGTTATTGCACCGTCTCCTTTGAGATACATTTCGGTATCTGCAGCACATTCAATTCCGTTTACAAATACTCTGATTCTGTTATTGCTTGTGTTTGTAATTATCTGAATGTTATACCATGCCGATGTACTGTAGTTTTCAACTATGTTGCGTTTAACCGTATTTCCGTTTGCATCATTGGCATATACAAATATATTTTTGCCGATTGTCTGCACACCGTATGACGGGGTGTTGCTTCTGTATGCATCCCACAGGGTGTTTGTTGCGTCGTCTGCTCCGTATTGCGGCACTCTTATGTCTGTATTAAATGCATATACACCCGATGCAAGGTTCAAATCTTTAAGCGCTCTGTTTCCGTTTTTAAATGTTACATATCCGTTTGCTGTTACCGGTGCGCTGACAACATTACTGAATGCAATATTCACTGTATCATCGCTTGAAATATCGGTATCAACTTTGACATCTTCAAACACATTGTCCGCTTTGTAATCTGCTGTCAGACCGATTTCGCAATTATCGATATATATACCGTTTGCAACTGTACCGGCATATTTGTTATCGATATAAAACGGTTCCTGCACAGCACCATTATTCAAAAGATAAATGCCATCGCATTTCTTTACTCCGTTCACATATACCGATATTTCTCTTGTGCTTGCATTTCCGCTTATCTCAACCGTATACCACTTATTGGCTTCAACTGTTTCAACCAAATTGCCCGTGCAAGCTTCTGCACTGCTGTCTGCTCCGGCATATATTTTTAAGTTCTTGTTTTCTACTTTCAGATATGCCGTTTCGGCATCGGAAGCACCAAGTATTTTAAAAATATTTGTCCAGATACTTTCGGTTGTGAAATAAAGATCGGTCTTAACCGAAAATTCACCCGATACACTTACAGGCTTATGCAGACGAACTCCCTGACCTATGTGCAAAACATTTCCGTGTTCGGCAGAGTCGGATGTTAAAATATTTGCATCCGGTACTTCCGTTTTGCTTCCGCATGTTTCTCTGTCAAAATCAGAGAAATCTTCATACCACAGCACTTCCTCCGTTTTGTCATACGGAAGCTTAGCAATTCTTTTTACAGAAACACCGTATAACTCAAACTGTGCTGAATTTGTTTTTATGTCGAATATTCTGTTTATGTTACCGCTGCGGTTATTTTTGTTTATGTAAAGCTTAGTACCGCCGCATACCGATTTGCCGTTAAGCTCAATCTGCAGCAGCCCCGAATCAAGATCAACATAAGCTGCTATGTCATATTCGGTATTAAGATCATATGCCGATATATTTCCGCCTGCGGAATTTCCTGTGCTGTCATAAGCGTTATATCTTATATAGCTCGGATCGATTGTTATCGAAAATGCATTGTTTACCCCGTTGGTATCGCTTGCCATTAAGAGAGTGGCAGAACCGCTTTGAGTAATTTTTACCTTTTCTTCATATTTGAGAACACCGCCGGAAATTTCCGTTCCGCCGTTATAGAGAAGTCTTTCTCCGCTGTTCTCAAAAGAATATTTTCCGGCACCGATATGCCCGCTGTTTGCAACATACATGCCGTTTCCCGAAGGATGAAGGCTGCCGCCGTCAAAATTCTCATTTATGATAACATTGGATGCATCGGCTGTCGGCACGGTATCTGCCGACGAAACCGAAGCAAAACTGAAGATGATTGTTAAAGTTAACAAAACACTAACTATTCTTCTCATTTTTATCCCTTTCTTTTACAATATATTTAAGAGTCAACATATCAAACAGATATGCCAAACTCCGTCTTTAATAATTTTTAATTGCTTAAATACTATCCTTTAACCGCACCTGTCATTATTCCGGATACAAAATATTTCTGCAAAAACGGGTATATCACCATAATCGGAAGAGTTGATATACAGATTACGGCATATTTAAGCGATTCCGAAAAGCTTTCGGCGTCGTTAGTTGAAGCACCGCCAACCATTGAATCCGTATTGTTTGCCAGAAGTATTTGTCTCAAAATCAACTGCAGCGGCTGAAGAGTTTTTTCTCTTAAAAATATGCTTGCATAAAACCATGAGTTCCAGTTGGAAACCGCATAATAAAGAAATATTACAGCCAATGTGGACTTAAACAATGGCAGCACAATTTTGAAAAACACCAGAAAATCATTGCCGCCGTCAACTTTTGCGGCTTCTATCAGCGAATCGGGGATTGATTCAAAGCCTGTTTTTAATATAATCAGGTTAAATGTATTCACCGCACCCGGTAAGATAACAGCCCAAAAAGTATTGTCAAGCCCCAAGCCTTTTACCGTAAGGTAAAACGGAACCATTCCTCCGTTCACAAACATGGTAATAAGAACAAACATAAATAAGGCTTTTTTCAGCATTATATCTTTTCTTGAGAAAAAATAAGCAGCGCTTGAGGTTAATACCATATTGATAATCAATGAAACAACCATTATTGTAAATGTATTTTTAAGTCCGTTTGTTATTAAGCTGTTTGATATAACCTCCTTATACGCAGCAACCGAAAAACCGATTGGTTTTATCAAAAAGCCGGTATATCTCATCAATTCATTTGAATTTGAAAAAGAAGCCATAATGGAATAATACAACGGATATACAAAAACAAACGTCATCAAAATCGCAATGCATGCAATAATACAGCTTGCAATTTTTGAACTTCTTGAATTTGACATATATTAATGACACCTCCTACCACAATGATGTACCGACAATACGCTTGGTAGCCTTATTTGCCAGAACCAATATACAGAAGTTTATAACCGAATTGAATAATCCCACCGCGGTTGAAAAACTGAGATTAAATTCAAGAAGGCCCTTTCTGTATACAAAGGTTGATATTACATCGGCTGTTTTATAAGTTGCAGGGTTATACATAAGAATGATTTTTTCATAGCCGACATTAAGTATATTTCCTACCTGCATCAGCAGCATTGTAATAATTGTCGGCATTATGCCCGGCAAGGATACATGAATAATCTGTCTGAATCTGCCGGCACCGTCTATGGTAGCAGCCTCATATAAGCTGTTATCTATTGATAAAAGCGCCGAAACATATATAATTGATGTCCAGCCCATATCCTGCCATATACCTGATATAACATACAGCGGTACAAAATATGAAGGTTGGTTCAGCATTGATACACGCTCTCCGCCGAAAAACTCTATAATGTCATTTATAAAACCGTTATCATTTGTAAACTGCTTAATCATACCGCAAATTACAACCAAGGAAATAAAGTGAGGTATGTATGAAAATGTCTGAATGGTTTTAACCGCTCTCTTGCTTCTTATTTCATTTAAAAGCAGTGCAAATATAATCGGTGCAGGAAAGCCAAACAACAGATTGGTCAAACTGATTCTTATTGTATTTGTCATAACTCTTCCGAAGTATACGGATTCAAAAAAGTCTTTAAAATGCTTAAGTCCTGCCCACGGGCTTTTTAAAATTCCCAAAGATGCGTTGAAATCCTTAAATGCAATCAGCACACCGTACATCGGAACGTATGCAAACACAAAATAAAATATAATCGTCGGCAAAACCATGAGATACAATATTTTATTCTTCGATAAATCAATCATCAGGCGTTTGAAATATGATGTTTTATCGGCTCTCGCGCTCATACTTTTATTACAAATCATAATTAAACCTCAAATCTTATTTGTTAATGTATCTGTCGTATGCAGCCTGATAAATTTCTATTGCGCGGTCAACCTTAAGGGATTTAAGCTTTGCTACAAAATCATCCCAATTATCAAAGGATTCGGTTCCCGAAATAAATCTTACCGTATATTCATCAAGGCAGGTAAAGCAATCGCTTGTTATTTTTGAAAGTTCGCTGTTTTCCTTTTCCGTAGGAAGAATCGGCGGAATTATATGCTTTTCGGCTTCGGTATCACTCCAAAGCGTCAGGGCTTCTTTCTGCTGAGGCAAGGAACCGTATTGCTCCATGTATCTCTTATCCTGAACAAATGGTCCCTGATAAGCTGCACGGGTATATTTATACAGTGCCGATGCCATGGAATAATGAAGTTAGATAACGATACTTTTCAAAATCGCATAAAATCAACATTTTAGGACAACAGGCAAACAACTATGTACTTGAAACTTAATACAAATCAAAGAATACCTGCAAAAATGGTATTCTTTTTTTGTTGTTCAAACCACGAAAGGAAAATCAGAAATGAAAACCGAAAATTCAAAGCAGTTATGCCCTGTTTGTAAAATCGGGCAGGACACATATTTGCTCGACAACAGAAATCCGTTTTGTTCGTACTTGCATTGCCATAACGGCAAAACGTGTTCGGCGTATGTGCCGCTTGAAAAACAGAATAAACCGGAGCAACGGCGTCAGGATTGATAAAAAATCCCGGCGCTTTTTTAATTTCACAGGAAAGGAGATTTTTGAAATGGCAGTTTTCAGAATAGACAAAACGCGCGACTATACCGTGATGAGCAACCACCATTTGAGAAATACGGAATTATCGTTAAAGGCAAAGGGGCTGTTATCCCTTATGCTGTCGCTCCCCGAAAATTGGGACTACACAACAAAGGGGCTTGCGGCAATCTGCAAGGACGGAATCGACAGCATAAGCTCCTGTATCAGAGAACTTGAAAAGCACGGATATATTATCCGTGAGCGTATGAGAAATGAAAAGGGACAGCTCACCACGATTGAGTACACAATTTTGGAGCAGCCTAAAAGTGCGCCGCCTGAACGGGAAAAACCTATACGGGAAAATCCTGTATTGGATATTCCTGCACAGGCAGAGCCTATACAGGAAAACACCGCACAATTAAATACTAATATATTAAATAAAAAAGAATTAAATACTGATGTATCAAATACTTATCCAATCAAATCATATCAAAAAGAGGTCGAGCCGACAAGACCGGCGGACTCTCAAAAAGAAAATTCGGATAGGATTGGATATGATGAGGTTGAAGCATACCGACAAATAATCAAAGAAAATATCGAGTATGACATTTTGAGCCTTCGCAACGAGCGGGATATTGCTATGCTTGACGAAATCGTTGACCTTATGACAGAAACGGTTTGCACACAGAAAGCAAGTCTTGTCATTGCCGGTG
>CAKSJG010000036.1 GCA_934463165.1 uncultured Clostridia bacterium | reverse complement strand
TGCTAAGTTGCAAATATATTTTAACAATCCCTCAGTCAGCTGCGCTGACAGCTCCCTTTACACAAGGGCGCCTTTCTGTCTTGCGTTTAATCGTGTTATTTGTATGTTTTATGCAAGGAACGCATATGTATCGTGGTCGTAGGGGCGGATATTATGTCAAGAGTAACATAGTATACATATTATCCGCCCGCTTGTTTACGCCTGCCTTTTCGGGCAGATACTATCTGCCCTGCGCAGTAATTAATAATAAACAGCCCGAGATTAAAACAAAAAAGACCTCGATGCCACAGGCACGAAGTCTTTTTTGATTTTAAGCTAAACAAGCGCCCGATATATAGCCGAAATATCATCGGCGCCGACATTTTTGCGCGTGTTTGCCGGGCTTCCGCTTGCAAGCGCGTCCGACGTCATTTTCACAATGGAAGCTTTAAATTTTTCGGCGTCGATTCCGTATTCCGTTACCGTCGGAACCTCGCACTTCCGGCAGATTTCAAGCAAGCCGTCCGTGAACTTATCGGCTGCGGCGGCGTCGCTGTCGGAAGAATCCGCAGTGCCGACATGCCTTGAAAGCTCTGCAAAACGCTCAAGCGCGCCGTCTTTTGCAAATTCCATACACTTGCATAAAAGCATCGCATTGGAGAGTCCGTGGGGAACATGAAACAGTGCGCCGATCGGGCGGCTCATACCGTGCACAACCGTTACGGATGAATTATTTATGCATATCCCCGCTTCAAGCGCGGCAATTGACATTTCGTATCTTGCGGTTTCGTCATTGCCGTCGGCATATGCAATCGGAAGATATTTAAAAATTCTCTTTGCGGCGGACAGCGCCAAAGCGTCGGTAAGCGGCTGAGCCTGTTTTGAAGTATAAGCCTCAACGGCATGAGTAAGTGCGTCGAGTCCCGTTGAGGCGGTTATACTCTTCGGTGAGCTGAAAGTGTTTGTGTGGTCGACAATTGCAAGATCAGGCAGAAGAGCCTCTCCCTTTAGCAGCATTTTTACATCCGTTGCAGCGTCTGTTATAACCGTAAACTTTGTCGCCTCGGAGCCTGTGCCCGCCGTTGTCGGAATTGCCGCCATGGGAGGGAATTTTCCGCTGATTTCTTTTCCCATATAGTCGCTGAGCTTTCCGCCGCATACATCCAGAGCGGCAATTGCCTTTATTGAATCAAGCGGACTGCCGCCGCCCATGCCGATGAGAAAATCGCATTCGTTTTCGCGGTATACCGAAAGTCCCTTTTCAATCATAACGTCTGTCGGCTCGCCCGTGATGTCTTTAAATATAACGCATTCAAGCCCCGTTTCTGAAAGAGCGGATACAAGCGACTTGAAAGCTTCAAGCTCCGATACCGTTCTTCCCGTTACTATGAGAGGTTTTTTGCCCATTGCGGCAAGATATTTTATTGAAGCTTCGATTGCGCCCTTTCCCGTTATGATTTTTTTCGGGGTTAAAAATTCTTTGCTCATAAATTCCGCTCCTTTATTCACCGTCTGCTTTCAGCACCGCGTTCAGCATAACGGTTGCGCCCTCTGTGCAGTGTTCAACGCTTGAAAACTCGGGCTCGCAGTGCGAAAGACCGTCTTTTGAACGGACGAAAATCATTGTCGTCGGCAGCATATATGACGCAAACTGCGCGTCATGACCTGCGCCCGAATGAATGTACTGATGCTTGATTCCGGCTTCCTCGCACGCTTCTTTTACATAGCCGACAAGCTTTTTATCCCAATATACGGTATCGCGGTTCCATGCCTTTTCTACCTCGCAGGTGCAGCCTGCCCACTTGTTGCCCGCACAGCTTTTTACGATTGAAAGCACCTTTTCAAGAACACTGGGATCCTCATGACGCGAATCAAACGAAAAGTCAAAATAATCGGGAACACAGGTGTGAACGCAAGGATGACAAACAACCTCACCGGTTGTGTATACCAGATCCTTTATGCCGAGCTTGTCGATTTCCGTGTGGAGATAGTCAAGAGCGAGAGCTGCGGCATAAAATGCGTCACGCCGTTTCGGCATCGGGAATGTGCCTGCGTGAGTTGTCTGACCGTAAAATTTGAGTCTGTAGTTGAACATTCCCAAAACGCAGTCAACAACGCCGATGTCATTTCCGTTATCTTCCAGAATAGGACCCTGTTCGATATGAGTTTCAAACATGTATTTATATCTTTCGGGAGAAAGCCTGAACTTTTTATCGCCCTTAAAGCCCGATTTTTCAAGAGCTTCGCCGAAGGTTTTTGTCGGGTCAAGAATACTTTTTGACGCCATCATATCTTCATATTTGAATTTTTGGCGGATATCCGCGGGAAGATAATCATAACACACAACACCCGATATCATCATGGCCGGCGGATAGAGTGAGCCCTCTTCGTTTGTCCATATCATTGCTGTCAGCGGATGCTTATGCGGAATTTTCTTTTCGTAAACTGTTTCCAGAACCTCCATTGCGCTCATTACACCGAGAATTCCGTCATAGTTGCCGCCGTTTTTAACCGAATCAACATGAGAAGCCATTACAATTCTTTTTGCGTCGGGATCGCTTCCGGGAAGAGTTGCATAGATATTTGCCACGTCGTCAATCTCGATCTCGGCACCTATTGCTTTCATTCTCTTTATAAATTCGTTACGTGCCTTAATTGCCTCGGGCGAGAGAGAGTATCTCGTGATACCCCCGTGGCCGGCATCGCCGAACTTACTGAAGGTTTTTATTTTATCTTCCATTCTTTCTTTGCTGCATTCATACATCTTAATCATTCCTTTCTGACTTTTATCTTTGCTCCGGTATTCTCATGCAGTTTTCAAGAAGCGCTGCAATATCGTCGTTTTTTACATACATAACCGGAATTTCCTGCTGATTTTCAAGCTCAAGCAAAAACAGATATTTATCGTCCCAGTCAATCAGATACGCTGTTTTTATCTCCGATTTCAAATCAAGCTTTTGCTTTATGAGCCTCTTGTCTCTTGCACAGCCGCATATTATTCCGTCCCACGGCGTCTTGAAGCTCAGCCTGCTTTTCAGGCTTTGCTTCATGTGTATCTCAACCGCATACTCGCTGATTCCGAGAGCGGCGCCGCGCATATCGTCGCCTACCGTCCGAAATTTATCGGGAGTAATATACTCGTCAAGCGAACCGAATTTTATATTTTTATAACGTTCGGGCATTATTACACCTCCTGAGCGGCATTTAATATATGCCGTTTATTTCCGCAATAACCTCGTCAACCTTCTTCATCTCCTCTTTAACCTGCTCGGGGGTTATGATGAGCGGAGGGCAAATGAGGATCATGTTTTCGTGAGAATATGTCATGAAGCCTTTTTCTTTAAGCTTTCCGATTATTGATTTCATTATTCCGGCAGGGTCTTTTCCGTATTCGACAAGCGGAGTCTTTGTTTTTCTGTCGCGGACAAGCTCAATTGCCGAAAACAGACCGATGTATCTTACGTCGCCGACGATGTCGTATTTTGATTTAAGCGCCTCAAGCTCCTCGCCGAGAACCTTGCCCGACGCGTTTACGTTATCGAGGATTTTTGCGTCGTCATAGAACTTCAGGCAGGCAACTCCGGCTGCGCATGCAAGCGGATGTCCGCTGTAGGTGAGTCCGCATGAGAGGAGATGATCGTCAAAAAACTTTGCAATGTCTTTGCTGACAGCCACGCCGCCGAGCTGAACATAACCGCAGGTTACGCCCTTGGCAAAAGACACGATATCGGGCTTTACGCCGAAGTTTTCAAATGCAAACATCTTGCCCGTTCTGCCGAAGCCGGCCATAACCTCGTCGCATATCATCATTATTCCGAACTCGTCGCAGATTTTTCTGACGCCGTTTAAATATCCCTTCGGCGGAATTATAACTCCGTTTGAACCCGTGATCGTTTCCATAACGATAGCCGCAACATTGTCGGCGCCCTCGTATATTATCTGCTCGCGAAGCTTTGCAACGTAATAATCCGCTGCGGCTTCTTCCGATTCAAAGCTGATTTTTTCGCGGTATACATACGGATCAAAAAACTTTACGAATCCCGGCGCGCCCGGCTCCAGGGGATATCTTCTCGGCTCGCCGGTGAGGTTTCCGGCGCCGTAGGTTGAGCCGTGGTAGCTTCTGTAGCGCGAAAAGATTTTTTGCCTGCCCGTATACATACGGGCAATTTTAACGGCATTTTCGTTTGCGTCGGCGCCGCCGTTTGTAAAGAAAACCTTACCCATGTTATCGGGCATGCGCTCAATAATCATTTTGGCAAGCTCTCCCCTCGGCTCAGAACCGTATGACGGTGAGATATAACAATACTTTTCAGCCTGTTCTTTTATTGCGTCTATGATCTGTCTGTTGCCGTGACCGACATTAAGGTTTACAAGCTGCGACGACATATCGGTATAGCGGTTGCCGTCAAAATCCCACATATAAATCCCCTCCGCTTTTTCAATCGGTATGGGATTTAAGCCCCTTTGCTTTGACCATGACTGCAGATTATATGTGGTATGATTTTTTTTGATTTCAAATGCTTTTTCGCTCATTTTGGTTTCCTCCGTTTTCATTGAATAATTTTTTTATTTTAAAGGCAAGCAGCAGCTCCGCTTTCTTTTCTCCGCCAAGCCCGATCCCGAAAATTTGTTTTATGTTTTTTATTTTTGTATTCACGGTGTTGCGGTGTATTCCGTAATTTTCGGCAACTGCCATGACGGAGCCGTCACAGATAAGATATTCATACAAAATCTTTGCATAATCGGTTTTATACTCGGTGTCATATGCGATTATGCCGTCAAGCTGACTTGCAGCAAATTCTTTTAAGACCGCCTTGTCATTCACTCCGAAAATAAGCTTGTTTATGCCTATTTCCGAATAAAGGCAAAAGCTTTTATTGTCGGACGCTGCGGTTTTTCGGGCGGCTTCTGCCTCCGAAAGCAGCGTTGCGGCCGATTTATAGCCCTTTCTCTCCGTTGAGATTCCCATTACATACGAAATATTCTTGTTTTCAAAAACAGCGTCGAGGGTGTCCGTAAGGTTTTTGATAAAGCAGCGGTCGGCATACTGCCTGATAACCGCTATTGTGTTTTCATAAACAAACATTGCGGACGGATGATCCTTTGATTTTGCAAGTATGCCCCATAATTTAATATGGTTGCTGCGCTCAAAATCGTCGGTTATGTTTTTGCCGTCTTTCATCAGCCTTAATGTAAATACCCTGTAGTGCGACTCCGGCAAAAAACCGTGCTGCTCAAGAAACGACCGGTATTTTTTCCCCTGCTCCGGAGAAAGTATGATATTTTTAAACGCCTCCGCCGATGTTGTCTCTATCTTTTCGTTTTCGATTATGCGGCGGCAGAAATCATAGGTTATATCGATGATATAAACGCTCCACGGCAGAGTAAAGAGAGGAAAGTTTTCTTCGTTGCAATAGTTTATTACCTCTTGCGGAACGCTCTCCAGATAAGGCCCTATATTTACCACAACGCCCGCGGCGCCGTGCTTTTTAAGCCGTTTTACAAACTCAAGCAGCGGATCTTTTCCGACATGACCGATACCGGTTGTAAACACAAGCTCGCCCCCGTGCAGAAAATCGGGCACCTGTCTGTCTTCAACCGTATGAACCCAGCGCACGGTATTTGTCATTCCGTTTTTCCCGGCAATGAGCTTTAAATTGTATTTTGTTTCGGTATCGCTGCAAAGCTTTTTAAGTATAATTGACATAAGAAAGCCCCCTTTCCGATATCACCTTTTCTTTTGAACTCTTTTTGACTTGCCGATTGCTCCGACGGGACAGACGAGAGAACATAAATGGCATCCCACGCATTTGCCCGCTTTCAGAACCGGTTTTCCGCCGTCCGAAATGTCTATTGCCTGATGACCGCCGTCTCTGCATGAAATAAAGCATCTTCCGCAGCCGATGCAGCTGTTTTTGCTGAACACGGGGTATGTAACGACGGATCTGTCAAGCTTATCCGGCTCGGTGACGGTATCGAGCGCGGCGCCGACCAAATCCGAAAGATTTCTAATACCTTTTCTTTTCATATATGCCTTAAGACCCGAAATCAGATCGTCTATAATCCTGTAGCCGTATTGCATGACGGCTGTGGTTATCTGAACGTTTTCGCACCCGAGTGCAATGAACTCCGCCGCGTCGTGCCAGGTTTCTATTCCGCCTATGCCGCTTAAAGGCACTCCGTTCAGATCTTCGCATTTTGCCATGTCGTTTATAAAGCGCAGCGCTATCGGCTTTACGGCTTTTCCCGAATAGCCCGAAACAGACGTTTTGCTGCCTACCGCGTTGTACGGCTGCATATTTTCAAGGTCAAAGCCCGTGATGCACTTTATTGTATTTATCGCGGCAATGCCGTCGGCACCACCGCTGACCGCTGCCGATGCCGGAGCTTCCATATTGCCGAGATTAGGGGTCATTTTTGCAAGCACGGGAAGCGTCGTGCCCTTTTTGACGCATCGGGTGTAATGACGGACAAGCTCGGGATTTTGACCGACATCCGAGCCGAGACCCTCTCCGACCATTTGCGGACAGCTGAAATTACATTCTATAATATCTGCCCCGGCATCGGTAACAAGCTTTGCGAGGGATGTCCACTGCTCATCGGTTTCGCCCATAATCGACGCAACAATTACCTTGCCCGGGAAATCGGTTTTCAGCCGTTTTAAATCCGACAGGTTTTCTTCAAGACTGTGGTCCGAAATCTGCTCAAGATTTTTAAAACCGATAAACGGAGTTCCCTCTTTTCTTATCGCGTCGAATCTCGGGGAGGTTTCATCGGGTTTTAAAAAGCCGACGGTTTTGAAAACCGCGCCCGCCCAGCCCATTTTAAAAGCATTTGCACACATTTCGTAATTGCCGGCAACGATTGATGACGAGAGGAAAAACGGGTTCTCGCATTTTATGCCCATAAAATCAATTTCAAGACTCGGTTCGTCGGTATATTCACATTCGGGAAGAGCCGATGCCGTCTTGCGGATTCTTATTGCAAAATCGGGATGTATGCACGCGCTTTCGCATTCGCCGCCGCATTCGGCGCAGGCTTTTGCGTTTATGTATTTTGCGGCGCATTTTTCATTGTCAAACCTTACGGCACGTATCATCCGTGCAGGATCAAAAGATTTTGTGCATGCCTTTGTGCATTTTGCGTCCGAACACAAAAGGCATCTTGCGGATTCATCATGTATGTTCATTTTAATCAACTCTTTTCCGTTTGCTTTGTTGTTTGTTTTTCCGGGCGGATGATACCGCCCCTACGGCGGTAATTAACAATGTACTGTCAATTTTATAAATTAATGCGGATTTAACGCAAGGAACAGTGTCTCGTTCCTTCTTTCTTGCATTTAATCATATTATTTTGTCTGTTTTGTGCACCGGAACGGTGTGGGCACCGTTCCCTACAAATAAATTGATAGGTATAGTTCCTATTAATTGTATTTGTTTAAACCAAAATTACCAATAAGATTTTGTTTAATAATTGACTGCAATTTTACAATGACTGCGTAGGCAGCGCTGCCCACAGCGTTCCGGTGCATGAATTATACAAAATCATTCTCTTAAACGCAAGAAAGAAAGGCGCCCTTGTGTAAAGGGAGCTGTCAGCGCAGCTGACTGAGGGATTGTTAAAATATATCTGCATTTCAGAAATAAATTTTGCAAGAGTTAAATATTTACAACCCCTCCGGCTTGCTTCGCAAGCCACCTCCCCTTACACAGTGGAGGCAATGCTTCTTGCGTTAATTTCACATTAATTTATAAAATCATCTGTGCATTGTTAATTCCGAATTACGCATTAATTATTATTGCCGCTTTCCAAAAAATCAAAAGTATACCCTAACCGCGATGCCGATACATGTAAACCCATTCGGCGAGAGGTTGGGTGTGCTTTTTATTTTTTGATTGAAAGCGAGTTTCAGCGCTACTGCACTGCCTGTTTGAGCTTTCCAAAAAATTAAAAGCATACCCGACCTTGATGCCGGTAACAAAATGAATAATTGTCAGGATATCTTACACTTCACAAACTTACCCCAACCGCTCTCTCCGACAAATTCACCTTTGTCATACACAAGCCTGCCGCGCGAATACGTTTTTTCGGGATAGCCCTTAAGCTTTATTCCCTCCCAGATCGTATGGTCGCAGTCGGAATGCATTTTGTCGTTGGTAATCGTAAATTCCGTTTCGGGATCGTAAATAACAATATCGGCATCCTTTCCGACGGTTATGCTGCCCTTGTCGCGGCAGCCGAAAATTTTCGCCGGGTTTTCGCTGCATAATTCCACTGCTTTTTCAAATGTGATTTTACCCTCGTTTGCCGCAGATAACATATACGGATACATATTCTCAATGCCGGCACAGCCGTTCGGGATTTTGGTGAAGTCATCCTTGCCCCAGTCCTTTTCGTAAGATTGAAACGGACAGTGGTCGGTTGCAATTGTATCGATATCACCTCTGCCGATTGCCGCCCAGAGTGCACGGCGACTCTCTTCGCCTTTCATCGGAGGTGAACATACGAAGTTTCGTCCGTCTTCACGCTTATATACGTCGCATGTAAATTCCAGATACTGCGGACAGGTTTCGGCATATATTTTATACCCCTCATCCTTTGCACGAGTGACGGCATTTACGCCCTCTTTGTTTGCAAGGTGAACAATATAGAGCGGCACATCAAGAGCTTTTGCCCACTGAATGGCTCTTATGTCAGCCTCCGCTTCGACAAATTCGGGGCGCGACATGTAGTGATACCATGCGCTTGTCTTGCCCTCGCTTAAGTATTGCTCCGTGAGGGTGTTTACCATTTCGTTGTTTTCGGCATGAACGCCGATGAGCGCTCCGCATTCCTTTGCTTTTTTCAGCACCCTGTAAAATACTCCGTCGGTTACGCCGAAATCGTATACCATGAATACCTTAAATGACGGAACACCGAATTTTACCGCGTCCTCTATGGAATCGAGCAAATCGCCGCTTACGTCTTTAACCGCAACATGATAAGAATAATCCACCGCAGCAACGGGGGCACACGTTGCGTCGCGGCGCTTTACCGCGTCTGTCATTGTTTCGCCGAAATCCTGCAGAACAAAATCAAATACGGTTGTCGTGCCGCCGCATGCCGCGGCTCTTGTTCCGGCAAAATAATCATCGGATGAAACCGTTCCGCCGAAAGGCATTGCAAGGTGAGTGTGAGCGTCTATCGCCCCGGGAAGAACAAGCTTCCCGGAAGCGTCGATAACCTCGGCATTATCGGCAGGCGCAATGTCGGCGCCTATTTGTGTTATTTTTCCGTCTTTCACGGCTACATCGGCCTTAAAGCTGCCGCAGCCGTTTACTATTGATCCGTTTTTAATAAGTAAATCCATAGAGCATCCTCCTTACTTTTTTGCCTTTTCATTCTATAGTCATCTATTTTTACTTTTTATAAACGAGTACAAGTCCCGATCTCTGATAAATCTGAGCTATTTCAAGAAGATCCATACCGCCCGAGTTTGCGGAAATCAGATTTGAAACCCATGTTACACCGAAATCAACCGTACCGTTGTTTACAGCCGTTGTTTCGCCTATGTCGCCGCCGCCCGAAACTATGTCAACGTTTAAGCCGACTTCATCGTAATATCCCTTTGCCTTTGCCACAAAATAACCCATAAACTGTGCCTGCGGAAGCCATTTGAGCTGAATTGAAACGTCCTTCTTCTCGGGCTCGCCGAAGTCATTGTTTTTTGCCGACTCAAGATACGATGTATCGCGGATGTCGTCCAATGTGAGAGACTGCAATTTGTCGGCTGCGGCAGAGTCATCCAATTTTATATATTTCTTTGCCAGATCGAGCGTCTGCTGCATTGCTTCTTCTTCCATTTTTCCGTAATCGGAAACGGTATTGCCCTTTGTATCTGTTTGGATAAGCTTTGCAACCTCTTTAGCCATGTATTTCTGATGATCTGTCGATACGGATGAACCTGCTTCAAATACAATCTGAGCCGCTTCGTCGGGATGCTCGCATGCATACTGCCAGCCTTTGAGCGACGCTGAAAGAAATGCTTTGACGGTGTTCGGATTCTTTTCGGCAAATTCCTTTTTGCAGAAGATGTTATCTTCAAGCATCGCAACACCCTGATCGTTCATATCTATCGTTCCTACGGTATCGCCGTAGCCGTAGCCGCCCTCATAGTCATTGACAACGAGACCGAGCTCGTTATATGTCATTGCCGAGGCAAGAGTGATCGAGTCATCGTCGAAGCCGTCCATATCAAATGACTGTACAAGATAGTCTGTGCTCTTTCCGTATTTTGTTAAAAGCGCCTGAATTTCATATTCGTTGCCGAGACCCCAGTTGCCGACTTTGCCCTCATCGGCAGCGGATATAATTCTCTCTTCATCGGTCATATCTGTCTTTGACGACGCTGTGCCGGACTGCTTTTTCTTGTCTCCGCAGGCGCCGAGCATTGAGATAATCAATGCGGTAATTAATAACATTCCGAGTAATTTTTTTGCTTTCATTTTTAATTCCTTCTTCCTTTTTTTATTATTAAATATTTATATACTAAACAGGTAATTGTAAAAAACAAAACTTATTTTCTGATATTTTTTTAATCGTTTTTATCCGTTAACAAGATGCATGTTTTCAATTTATCTTTGCGAAACGGTCATCAGCATTTTTGCCGTTTATTTTGCAATTACCCATATATATTAAAGAAATTTTCTTTTCTTTAAATATACGCTTTCAGCCGCCAGAAGCAGCACAAACAATGCAATTCCTATTATGCACGCAACAGCTATGTATGCCCATGCCGTCGAATACTGCGCTATAAGGATATTTTCACGTATCTGCCGCCCGACGCCTGCGCGGTATTCGGCAAAATATTCGCTTACGAGAGCCGTAATAACGCTTGACGGAACGCTGACCTTAAGTGCCGTGAAAACATACGGAATACTGTTCGGCAGACGAAGCTTTAAAAATACCGTCCTTTTATCCGCGGCGTATGACTTCATCAGATCAAGAGAAAACGGCTTCAGCTCGGTCAGACCCCTGTATGCGTTTATGCTCATCGAAGCCATACACATAAGCGTTACGACAATTATTTTTGCAACCGTGCTCCTTACGGAAGCGTCGGAGCTTACGTCCTTTGTCCAGTTCATGATAACCGGCGCCATGGCAACTATCGGTATTGCGTTAAATGCCGAAATGACCGTTAGCCCTCCCTTGCCGAATCTCGGTGACACGCTCGCCCCGATTGCGGCGGCATAACCGAGAAGTGAACCCAGCAGCAGACCCGTTATTATAACAAGCATCGACGCGCCGACATTCGGCATGATCTTATCTGTGTTATCCGCCACAATTTTAAGTATACGCGTCGGATACGGCAATATGTATTCATCGGTTTTAAGCAATTTGTGAAGCGCTCCGCTCTGCCACATACAGACTGTAAAAATTCCGAATAAGAGCGGATAAAGAACCGACGTTACGGAGTCAATCCGTTTTTTAATCATCATAATCACTCCCTCTCAGATTTTGCTTTTCTTTTGTACGGGCAAAGGATATATTCCAGAAGCCCCATTACGGAAAAGCTGAGTATGCCTATGATCGCACTGAAAAATACAATCTGCCAGAAAACGTATCTTGTCATTGCGCCTTTAAGCGCCTGCGACAGCAAACATCCGAGCCCCACTCCGCCCTGCAGCGTATCAACGAGAATCGAAGCCGTTATCGCCATTGGGGCCGAAATTTTGAGCCCCGTGAAAAAATACGGAATGCAGGCAGGTATCATTGTTTTTATGTATATCTGAAATTTATTTGCAGCATATGAATACATAAGCTCATGCTTTTCACGGCTGACGGATTTAAACCCGGCAAGGGTATTCGTCGCAACGGGGTAAAACGTCAGGATTGCCGCTATGACAACACGGCTTGCGGTTATGTCGCCCGTAAGTGCGTTTATAATCGGCGCCATACCCAGAATAGGTATCATCTGAATAAGCATAAGATAAGGAAAAGCGATTTTTTCTATCGGCTTCCACAGGCTCATAAAAAGCGCAAGCACGAAACCGCTTATGATACCTATGATATATCCTATCCCTGCACGCGAAAGCGTAGCCGCTGCGTTTGTCATAACCATTTGGATTGCTGTCTGCCCGCCGTTTACCGTTTTTTTACTGATAACCGATTCGATTATTCCCGAAAGATGAGGCAAAATATTTTCGGGCGTTCTCTTTGTCGCCGCAACAACAAATGCAAAAATCTCCCAGACTGCCATAATCAGAATAATCCATAATATTGTCATGAAATATTTTTTTTCGGCAAGTCTTTTTATACCCTTCATCAGTATCACCTCCAAATAAATCATACGCCCTCAAAGCTGTTTCTTACCTTTGCAACAAGTGCGGTAAACTCCGCCGTGCTTTTCATATCCATTGTTCTCGGGCGCGGCAGGTTTATATCGACCACTGCCGAAAGTCTGCCCGGGTGCGGCGATAGCACGCACACTTTGTCGGATAAGAAAACCGATTCCTGAATATTATGAGTTACAAACACGATGGTTTTGTTTGTCTTTCTCCATATCTTGAGCAAGTCAACATGAAGCTTTTCTCTTGTGAATTCGTCAAGTGCCGAGAACGGTTCATCCATCAGAAGTATTTCCGGCTGAATTGCAAGCGCTCTTGCAATTCCGACTCTTTGCTGCATACCTCCCGAAAGCTGATGCGGATAATGATTTGCAAATTCCGTAAGTCCGACAAGCTCAAGCATTCTGTCGGCACGTTCGCTTTGCTCTTTCAGCGGAACGTGCATTATTTCAAGCGGAAGCATAATGTTTTTCTTGACAGTCCGCCATTCGTAAAGCACGGCGCTTTGAAATACTATTCCGTATCTTCTTTTTAATCTTGCGTCGTGCGGACTCTCGCCCGATATTTTGATATCTCCCGATGTCGGGGAAAGAAGATCCGCTATGATTCTGAGAAGTGTTGTCTTACCGCATCCGGACGGACCTACAAGAGATACAAATTCGCCTTTTTCGATATCGAGCGTTACACCGGTAAGGGCTGTTACGTCTCTGCCGTCATTTGTGCGGTAGACCATTCCTATATCCTTAAGCATTATTTCGGTATTATTGATTGCCGCCATATTTAACACTTCCTTTTTGTTAAAATACAAAGCGGCAGACAAAGTGTCTCTGTGTGAGACGCCTTTGTCTGCCGCTTTTCTTTGCAAAAATTATTATGACGCTATTATAGACCGAAATTATTTTTATGTCAATACATTTTTTGAAATTTGTTGTTTTAACACAAAAACTTGTTTCAGCATATGTGCCCGAGCACATGTTTAAAAATTTTAAATTCTGTTTGATTTCCAACATACTTTTACTTTGCAGTGTATTATAATTGCCTTACAAATTATATTTATGCCGGCGCAAGAACGGCGAAACGGAGGAGAATAATATGATACGTAAAATAATAGAAATTGACCAAGAAAAATGTAACGGCTGCGGAGCATGTGCAAATGCGTGCCATGAGGGAGCAATCCAAATGGTAAACGGAAAAGCGCATCTCATGCGCGACGATTACTGCGACGGCTTCGGCGACTGCCTGCCCGTGTGCCCGACAAACGCGATAAGCTTCACCGAACGCGAAGCGGCGGAATATAACGAGGCGGCGGTTTTGGAAAACAAAAGAAAAGCAAAAACAGGCGAACCAATTAAAAATTACGGTGCAGCTCACATCCGCGGAGAACATCACCACGGCATGCATGCCGAGGGCGGATGCCCGGGACACAAAATGAGGATGTTTGACAGAAGCGAATGTGAAAACGCGCCCAAATCCGACGCGCCGCGGATGTCACAGCTGAGGCAGTGGCCCTGCCAGATAAAGCTTGCAGCGCCGAACGCGGAATTTTTTGACGGAGCAAAGCTGCTCATTGCGGCAGACTGCACGGCATATGCGTATGCTTCAATGCATGAGGAATTTATGAAAGGCAAAATAACTCTTATCGGCTGCCCGAAGCTTGACGCCACGGATTACACGGAAAAACTTACGGAAATTATACGAAACAACGACATAAAATCCGTAACCGTTGCAAGAATGGAGGTTCCGTGCTGCAAGGGAATAGAGGATGCGGCAAAAAACGCGCTTATGGCAAGCGGAAAATTCATTCCGTGGCAGGTGGTTACAATTTCGGTTGACGGAAAAATTATTGACAGATAAAAAGCACACCATACCCCCTCGCCCGTAAGACAGATGTTCTTGCCTGTTATTATACAATTGCGTTTATAATGCGCATGCGGAACGCTGTGGGCAGCGTTCCCTACGTAGTCATTGCAAGGTTGCAATTAATTGTTAATCAGAATCTTATTGGAGAATTTCGCTTAAACCAATTTGTAAATTGAAAATATACCTATTAATTTATTCGTAGGGAACGGTGACCACACCGTTCCGCTGCACAAAACAGACAAAATAATATGATTAAATGCAAGAAAGAAAGGCGCCCTTGTGTAAAGGGAGCTGTCAGCGCAGCTGACTGAGGGATTGTTAAAATATATTTGCAACTTAGCAGCATATTTTGCAAGAGTTAAATATTTACAACCCCTCCGAGTTGCTTTGCAACTCACCTCCCCTTGCACAGTGGAGGCAATGCTTCTTGCACAATGTTAATATATTGTTTTTGCAGCCTGTCATGGCTCGTGAGCTGTGAAAACAAATTTTTATGCGAGCATTTTTTGTTTGAAAATCGTCATGCGTTTTTTTCATGAAAAAATTGAGAGTGAATTCCGCCCGAATGTAATCGGTTCCCTTAAAACTCGGGCGGGATTCAGACTTGTTTCCGAAATAATTTGAGGAAATCAAGTCGGCTGAGATTTTTGAAATGATTTGCATGAAGATTTTCAAGAAAAAAACGAGGGGTGTCCAAGAGGGGAAGGCACATCCCCTCTTGAAAAGAATGTTATTGATATAATTTATCATTTTATCAGAGATGAAATGCAATTTATGTTGCCGGATTCCTTGCCTTTAATTATATAAAGTATATGTATTGTGCATGCGGAACGCTGTGGTCACCGCTGCCTACACAATCATTACAAAATCGCAATAAAATTTTAAACAGAATTTTATTACTAATAATTTTAGTATAAACCAATTTGTTAATTGAAAATATATCTGTCAAATAACACCCGAACATCTCGCCTGAAGAAAAATGTTCGGGTGTTTTCGCCGGTTTGTTATTTTATAATTTCATATTTTTGTTTAAGCCTGAGAATACGGCTTACGCTTTCATCAATCCGCTCTTCGCTTATCTCTCCGCTTTCGACAGCTTCTTTCAGACCGTCTGCGGCTTCGCCGAGATCCTTCGGCATGAGGATAATGTCAACGCCCGCTTTAATTGCCTTAACCGCTGCATCGGCAGAAGAATAATTTTTGGCTATTGCGCCCATATTCATGGCATCTGTAATAATAACACCGTCATAGCCGAGCTCACCGCGCAGCTTTCCGCTTATCATCTCTTCCGATATCGATGACGGCAGTCCGTCTTTGGTTATATTGACAGCCGTTATATGCGCTGCCATAACCATATCTGTCGTATCAAGGGCTGAAATAAACGGTATCAACTCACATGTTTTTAACTCATCCCAGGTTTTTTCAATCTTGACGTAACCCGAATGTGTATCTGCCGTTGTATCTCCGTGACCCGGAAAATGTTTTATACAGCCCATTACTCCCGCCTCGTGCATACCGTCAAGCTGCGCACACACCATATCCGCAACAAGCTTCGGGTCACTTCCGAACGAGCGGTCGCCGATAACTATATTTTTCGGGTTTGTATTCACATCGGCATCGGGTGCGAAATCAAGGTTAAATCCGAGAGGTTTAAGATATCCGCCTATAGTTCTTCCGACGTCTCTCGCCGCCTCCGTATTGCCGCTTGCTCCGACAGACGCCATATTTTTGTATTTTTTTGCACCGAAAAGGTTGCTTCCTGCAATTCGTGCAACCCTGCCGCCCTCCTCGTCAACAGAGATAAACATAGGTATTTCGGATGCTGACTGCATATCCGAAATGAACTTCGGCAGCTGCGTCTGAGACACTATATTTTTAGAAAACAACACAACCCCGCCGACGCGGTATTTATCCATAGCGTCAGACATTTCCCGAGTAAACTCCGTTGATGACTTCTCGCCCGATTTGTTCGCATAATTGCCGCCGCTTGACGGGCACAGGCTCTCGGGAAAAACTATGAAAAGCTGACCTATCTTTTCTTCCAATGTCATACCGTCCAAAATTCTTTCGTATGCTTCTTCTTTTTCTTCCGAAGTTTTGCCCTCGTTATCGGACAGATTTTCATCCTCGGCAAGCGATGCATCCGATTCTGCTTTTTTGCCCTGCAAAATATCGGCTTCATCCTGCATAAATGAACAGGACGTCATGAGAAAGGAAAATGCAATAAAAAGTGTAATAATTTTTTTCATCTGTTTTCTCCGATTCTTTTATCTCTTTATAACTCCGAGTCCGCTTGCGGATATGACGTCATCTCCGAACTCGCTCTGCATAAGCTTCAGAAATGCGTCAACCTTCGGGTTTTCTTCGTCTCTCGAAACCGCATAGTAGTTTGTCGTAAACGGATATTCACCGTTTGATATCGTCTCGTCCGTAGGCTCAATTCCGTTAATCTTCATAAGCTTAAGGTCAACGTCGCCTATAACCATCTGCACGTTGTTAAAATAGTAATACAGGCTGTAACCCATAGCGTATTTTCCGGGATTCTGATGATTATACGAGTCAACATCGGTCAGTATGCTCGCCATCATTACGGATGTTCTTTCCCTTGCGATATCGGGGTTTAGGTCTTTGCCGTTCAAAATGAATTTTTCCATCTGAGCGTGGCTTCCGCTGTCGTTATTGCGGCAATACGGCGCAAGGAACGCATCATCACCGCCGAGCTCGTTCCAGTTTGAATATTTGTTGTCAACATATATATCATAGAGCTGCTGCGCGGTTATATTGTCAACCTTGTTGTCATTTGCCGTGAAAAATACAAGCGCTTCGTTTGCAATCGGCGTGTATTTCAGCTTAACGCCCTTTTCCTCGGCATATTTTTTTATATCCTCACTCGGGTCGGGAACAAAAATAAGCTCAACCTCGCCGTCAATCAGCCTTTTGTATGAATTAGACGTTTTGGAATGACTCTTCGGCATGTCGGGGTTATTTTCGGCATTTTGAAAATAACCGTAATAGATATTCTGCGTTATGGGATATGTCGACGTGGAGCCGTCAAGAACGGGGATTTCCTCCGTCGGTGCGGTATCAAATTTGATAGCGGGTGCATTTTTATACATAAAATTGCGGATGAGCATACTGAAAAACTCCGTGCACTCTCCCCTGTTTACATAAGACTGCGGCTTTGCGAAATATTCATCATCCGCAAAATCTTCAACATCGTGCTCGTCCATATCCTGAATCAGAGAATATCCCTCCGAAAGAAGCCCGTCATATGCTCCCTTTGCAAAATCCGATATATCCGAAGCGTCTTTATATTCAAAATACTTTTCACCCTTGTTTTTGCCGATGTAACCTGTTCTCTCAAGCATGCGATATGTCATTGCCGTGAGCTGCTCGCGCGTTATCGGCTCCGACGGGTTAAACTTTTCATCTTTTTTAAACACTCCGGCATCGGTAAGCGCATTTATGCTTTCGCAAGCCCAATGGTCGGGCGCAACGTCGGTAAATCCGCTTTCGCCGCCCACCGGTTTAACGGAAAACAGCCTTGCAAAAATCACTGCCATTTCTGCACGGGTGAGGTTGTTCGCGGGGCCGAAGCTGCCGTCCGCATAGCCTTTAAAAACGCCTCTGGCGCTCATCTCGTTTATTGAATAATTATATCTGTAGAAGTCCGTATTAACATCGGTATACGGATTTTTATATTCTGTTTTTTCTATATAAAAATCCTCATCCTCCGGAAGCAGCGCATATGAGTATCCGTCAGACGGACCGATTGCAAACGGGATTATTTCGCCGCTCGCTTTATTTTTTCCGATATATTCACATTCGCTGCTGTAATCGTATTCTTCTGCCGAACGGATATACTTTACGGTATATTTTGTTGTCTCCGTATCTTTCGCGTCCTCGCCCTGCGCATATGCGCACGAGGAGAGAAGCATCAGAGCAGCCGTTACACCGCAAAGCGCTTTTTTCAAAAATTTCTTCATAAGTCCTACCTCCGTATTTTCAGATTATTTTTACAGTTTGATTTTAACATATATTGCCTATGTATGCAAGAAAAAAGTTTTATTTTTAAAATTTTTTTAAAATGTAAAATTTTTTCAAAAAAACTATTGACAAATATTATGTTTTATGATATAGTATTTAAGTCGGTTGACAAAGCCGGTGTAAAACATGCGGGAGTGGCTCAGTGGTAGAGCGTCACCTTGCCAAGGTGAACGTCGCGAGTTCGAATCTCGTCTTCCGCTTTT
>CAKSJG010000035.1 GCA_934463165.1 uncultured Clostridia bacterium | reverse complement strand
AATTAAATTACCTGTACATTATTAATTACCGCGTAGGGGCGGATATTATCCGCCTGCCTGTTTACATGTGTTTTTTCGGGCGGATGATATCCGCCCTACACACTTTGCATTATAATGAACAATATTTTCAACATTTACAGCAATATAGGAAACAACGCGCAAAACAACAGATAAACAAAGAAAAAAGTCTACAAAACAAACAAATAAAAAGAAATTTTCATTATGCACAACTACCTATTTTTTAGGAAAAAAATGTATAGATTAACCGAAAATTCATTTTGAAAAAAATTTTTGGCTAAATCTATTGACAAAAACACGATATACAATTAAAATATTGTTATACATATATAGTAAAACACTTAAAATATTTTATTATGAGGAGATGTGTGTTTATGAAAAAACTGTTGGCACTATTTATGTGTCTGACGATTATTGCGTCATGTGCAAGTGTAAGTGTTTGCGCGGCTGGGATTGAAAATCTTGCTGGAGGGCCGTTTAATTTTGAAAATAATAATAATGCACCATTTACAAGAAACGCAAAGGTTGTCGATAAAACTGCTGCAGGCGTAGATTTCGTGACCGCTAACGGAAGTAAAGTGTTAAAACTTTCCGGTAGCAGTGATATTAAATTCAGCGAATCGGGAATTAATTCCGGAATAATTGAATTTACAACCGACTGGTATGCGTGTAATCTGGATTCAAGTGATAAACCGTCATACGGTGTATTTTTCGGAATAGGCGCCGGCGCCGATGATCGTTTGGATCTTTTCAGATTGATAAATAAAAATACGGGTGTTGCTTCGGGTGCAAATGGCGGTTGGGCAAATGAAGTTAATGTTATACCGCTTAATCAGTGGGTGACCTTAAAAATTACCGTTAATGTTGACGGTGATAATTCATGGTATGAAGTTGCATATAAAGTTCCGGGAGCTGATGATAGTACATACAAAAACATTAATTTTCAGCATTCGTCATATAAGAGCGGCAACCATATTTATCATGCTGATTTCAAAAACTGTATTGGTAAAAATCCAAGCGAGCTTACCGGAGATGCCCTTATAGCATATGAAACAGCATATAATCATGCAAAAGAAATGGCTGATAATACGACATATACGTATGAAAAAAGATATTATTTAGACGGTGTAGTCGGATATCAAATTGTTATGAAAGATGGTAAGGTTTCACAAATTAATGTAAATGATAACCAAAAGATACTTTCAGATATCAACAAAATAACATTTGATGCAAATGTAAAAAACAATCTCTATGATAACACAAGCGTTAAGGTATATGAACCGTTTTATAACGCAATCAATAATTGCACAACAGCTGATGAAGTTAAAGCCCAGCTTAAGCTTTATAAAAATCTCGGAATATTTGACTTTGGCAGCGAATACACCAAAGTTGATGATATGAATACTGTATTTAGTGCTCTTATAGGACAAAGCTTTGGTTCTGATGCAGCTGTAACAAATGCATATAATGCAGCAGTTGCTGCTAATGTTAATCCGTATATTTCGGAAAGAATTGTTATGGATGACTTAACTGAGAATCCTATATTTTCAAGGGGTAGTCTTGTGACCGATACGACAATAAAATCCGACGGAAAATTCTATATGCCCGCGTATGTCGGACCTGCAGGCGTTAATTTTGCAAATCCTGTAAAAAAGGACGGAATTATCAAGTTTAAATCTGATGTATATGTTCATTATGACACTAAAACTCGTATAACTCCGTTTTTAATAAGAATGGGCAGTAATAATAATACTTATTCCGCTGCCGGTGTATCTGTTGCTTCAATTACCCGAAGCGGTTCATTTGCTACAGCTTCATCTGCATGGACCGGAAATGTATCGGTTAAAGATAATCAATGGTCTAATATTGAGTATTTGGTTGATACGGAGGCAGAAAGCCTGAGAATAAAAGCCGACGGCAAAGAGGCAATAATGCCGATTTCATATAATGATTACGCAACGTCCACAATTGCTAATTCATATGTATATAAATATACGGGTGAGACGATTGGCGGCAAAGAAAATGCAAATAATATGGGTGTTATTCCGGATACAGTTTACGGACTTCGCTTTTCACATGGTGAAAACGGAGGAAAAGACACATCATTAGATTATCTTGCCAATACAGATATTACGGTATATAAGCCGCTTTATAAGGTAATAAATGAATCGACAGACGCTGAATCACTTGCAAAAGCTATTGATTTTTACAGTAATGAGCTTAGGGTATTTACAAAGTCAGATAAAGAATATTCGGCTGAAGAGCTTTACAGCGCTTTAAAAGGAAAAACATACTCAAGCTCAAAAGAATTTGCAGATGCTTATAATAACTATGTTTCTGCTCCTGTTTTAACACTCGAAAATATATTATTTGACAACGGTTATCCGCGATATACAAACATTATGGTTAATACGGCAAGCTTTACTCTTAAAAAGGATGCGGTATCGTATGTTGCTCTTTATGCGGCAGACGGTTCGCTAAACGGTGTGTATGAGCTCCCGAGAATTACAAGTGAAAAAACAACCGGAGACGGACAAAGAACATATACCTACGGTGACTGTATAACTCTTCTCAGCTATGATAAGATTCTTACCAATAACTCGGTAATTATAGGTAAGAGTGCTTGGGATGAAGCCGTAACCGCAAAGGTATTTATCTGGTCTAAGGATTCCGAAGGCAGTGCAATAATACCGGTTGCCAATTCCGTTAAAATTAAATAGCATCGTTTATTTAACAGTGAAACTATATATGTGTGTTCTATATTAAATAGCGATCAGTCAAATTTGCAAATTGTGCCGAATTGAGGATATTCCCCGATTCGGCATTTTTGTGAGAAAAATATTGTAATATACGGGTATTTGTGTTATAATATATATAAAATATAACGGAACAATTATAATATAATGCATTATTATAAAACACTTAAAACTTTACGGAGGTTGTGTATAAATGGAACTGAAACTTTATGATGTGAAAAAATTTTCTTCAATAAGGCAGATGCTGCAAATGGCGGTTGCCGATGCAGGTGATAAGCCTGCGTTTAAATATGTGGACGGAAAAGAGATAATAACCGTTACATACAGCGATTTTTATAAAGACACGCTTTATCTCGGCACGGCGCTTTTAAACCTCGGCGTATTGAGCGGTCATGTCGGCTGCATAGGTCAAAACAGCTATACATGGCTCACTGCGTATCTGACGAGCCTTTGCGGCGACGGTGTGTTTGTGCCCGTAGATAAGGAACTCCCTGCAAAGGATATCATAAACGTTGTGAATCACAGCGATACCGAAGCAATATTTTATGATAAAAAATACGATAAAATTTTCAGAGAAAACCGCGAGCTTATGCCGAATGTAAAATATTTTATCGGCTTTTCGTCAGAGGATGACGATGGCTGCTTCCTTTCGTATAACAAGCTTATTGAAAGCGGAAAAGAATCATACAATGCGGGAAATCATTCATATGAAGAAAAACGGAGCGAACCGAATGATCTTAAAATGCTCATATATACATCCGGCACAACGGGAATGTCAAAGGGCGTAATGCTGACGGAACACAATCTATGCTGCAGCGTTATCTGCGGACTTCAGGTTTCCAGAGTATACACGCGTTCTCTATCCGTTCTTCCTTATCATCATACTTATGAGGCTGTTTCGGGAATACTCGTATCATTGCACAATCACTGCTGCATATGCATAAACAGCAATCTTAAAGCCGTTGTTAAAAATCTGCAGCTGTTTAAACCCGATTTCATATATGTCGTTCCCGCATTTGCTGAGCTTTTTTACAAAAAGATTTGGGCAACCGTTAAGCAAAGCGGAAAAGAAAAGGGACTTAAATTTTTAATAAAGTTCAGCAACGGACTCAGAAAAATCGGCATAGACAAAAGGAAAAAATTCTTTGCAGAGATTCACAAAAGCTTCGGCGGCAATCTTGTAAAAATCGTATGCGGCGGAGCTCCGGTAAGAGCCGAGCTCGGCGAGTTTTTTGACGATATCGGCATATCTCTCATAAACGGCTACGGCATAACGGAGTGTTCACCGCTTGTGAGTGCAAACCGTGAGGAATGTAACGATTGTTCAACGGTCGGTTTTGTGTTGCCGTGCCTCGATGTCAAAATAGATAACCCCGATTCCGACGGAATAGGGGAGATACTCGTTAAGGGCGATGTTGTCATGAAGGGTTATTATAAGCTTGAAGAAGCAACAAGAGAAGCCTTTGACGGCGATTGGTTCAAAACGGGAGACTACGGAAAATTCAACAGCAAAAATCAGCTTATGATAACAGGCAGAAAAAAGAACCTTATAGTCCTGAGCAACGGAAAGAACATCTTCCCCGAAGAAATAGAAAATTATATCATGGGTATTGATTATATTAAAGAGGCGGTTGTTTATGCCGTCCGTGATTCCAAAGGTGATGAAAAGCACCTCCGTGCCGAAGTGTTTTTAGACAGCGATGCGGTTGAAAAAATGGACGTTTCGGACATTGCATCAAAGCTCAGAGAGGATATAGATTCCGCTACGGCGGAGCTTCCGTCATATAAAAAGATAACGGAAATCAAAATCCGCGATACGGAGTTTGAAAAAACAACCACAAATAAAATAAAAAGAAATAAAATAGATATGTCGGAATAATTGAGACTAAATTGTAAAATGAAACGGATATTATTAATTATTGCGTAGGGGCAGATATTATCTGAGCGGAAATTACTGCCGACATCGCAGAAATGGTATACTTTTGATTATTTAATCATATACATTTTGTGCGTGCGGAACGCTGTGGTCAGCGTTCCCTACTTAGTTATTGTAAGTTTGCAAATAATTATTAACCGGATTCTTATTACAATTTTTCGTTTAAATCAATTTGTTAATTGAAAATATACCTATCAAATTTTTGTAGGGAACGGTGCCCACACCGTTCCGCTGCAGAAAATAAACAAAATAATACGATTTAAAGCAAGAAAGAGTGCCTCCACTGTGCAAGGGGAGGTGGGTTGCGAAGCAAGCCGGAGGGGTTGTAAATATTTAACTTAAGCAAAATTTATTCGTAAGTTGCAAATATATTTTAACAATCCCTCATCCCTTTACACAAGGGCACCATTCTTTCTCGCGTTTAATCCGAACTAAATTGTAAAATGAAACGGACGTTATTAATTACCGCGTATGGGCAGATATTATTGTCTTATTTAAGTTTTTCAAAAATCATCTCGTTAATTTTTTCTCTTAAATCCAAAATATATTCCGCATTTCCGGGATATGTGTCAAACCCTTTTATATCTTCAAGAAGCGA
Organism: uncultured Clostridia bacterium; assembly: GCA_934463165.1. Taxonomy (GTDB): domain Bacteria; phylum Bacillota; class Clostridia; order UMGS1810; family UMGS1810; genus RGIG1828. The sequence goes on along the minus strand of CAKSJG010000035.1, from coordinate 15,652 downwards.
GAGCACGGTTTCTCTGTCGGTAAGGCTTTCCAAAAGCTGCATGGCTCTCAAATCCTGCATTGCCTCACCGAATACATAAAGCCTGAGCGAGCATACAACATCTCCGTCCTTATCTGTCGGATAAACTATAAACGTGTCTCCCGACGGAAATGCACAGTCTGCGTCCGTCTCTTTGTAAGGATCAACCACGCGCAGCGAATACTGCGTAAACCAGAAGTTAAATCCCCATTGCAAAAATCCCTCTATGTTATTTTTATAAAGCTGATAAGCCAAAATTCTGTTTCTGTAAGACGGCATTGCCATAAATCTGTTTGCAACGTCTTTTCCCTGACCGCAGCAATAATACGTCCAAAGGTTTTCTACTCCGTTTTCAATGAATGTGTGTATCGATGTTGTTGACGGAATCGGCTTTGAAATTATTTTTTCTTTATATAATTCATAGTTGCCGAGAGCGTCAATCAGCTTTGAATCACAGATATATTTTGTGAGGATGTTCTTTGCTGCTCTGTAGTTGTCAATGTGCTCGGGCGACGGTTCGTCGGATACATGGAAATAACAGTTCTCAATCAGGTTATATTCTTCCAAAACCTTTTTAAGCTCCGGCAAAAAGCTGTTTAAAAAGTCGGTATATTCGCCCGATGTCGCATCGGTATCCCAGCCGAAAATCTGTTTATATTCACCGTCCGCATTTGCCATAATTTTGGGGGCGGAGGTTGCTCCCCACTGTGTAAATAAATGCGATATCTCAAAATATTTTATTCCGCGGCGCAGGCACATTTCAATCCAGCGTCTTAGGTTTTTAAAGCCGAATGAATATTTCCCGTTTTCCAAAGTAACGTCAACAAGCTGATTTGTCGGTCTTTCACCTCCGACAGCGGTATCGAGCGGCGGGGTAAACACGGGAGTAAGGATCATGTTATGACCGAATTTTGTATAGACATCAATATATTTTTCAACAATTTCAAAATATTCGTCACTCATAATCTCAACGTTATGAAGCACAGCTATGCAGTCTCCGTGAAACCACCCGGTGTTTATGAGCTTTAATTCGGGCAGAAGAGCGTCCTTTATGTTGACCGTGTATGTGAGCTCACAGCAAGGCTCGCATCCAAACTCACCGACATGAGATATTTTGAATTTTATCGGGTGCGTGCCCGTGATTTTGCCGTTGGGCTCAATGCTTACCCAAAGAGCTCTTGCCTTGTCTTCGGGAATTAAAAATTTTCCGTTTTCAAGCTTCTGAAGCGGATCGGGAAAAAGCCCCGGCGTTGTGCTTATGTATCTGGAGTCCGTACGCGAGTTGGAGTAACTCGGCAGAAGCGACGGCACATATGTTACCTCATGAATATTAATAAATTCTTTTATGTCGGATTCACATTCTATTTTAAAATCCTGTTTCCATCCGCATCCGTCAAGTAATTTCCCGACAATCTGAAATGAAAAAATTTCGTTTTTAAACATGTCGGAATTTCCGTTATCAAACGTAGCGTTCGGCATATCAAAAAACACTTTTTCAAGACTTGAACAAAAGGCAAATTTGCATTTGAACATAATTTCACATCCTTTGATAAAAGTTTTAAAATCAATCCAATTATAACAACAAAGTTTTTGCGTGTCTATATAAATTCAGATACAAAATACGCAATTATTCTTTGAATACGGATACTGATTTTATAAAATCGATTTGTAACATAAATGTAACTTATATAGGTGTTGACAAATGCTTCAAGGTGTGTGATAATAGTCAATACACACATGCATTCGGAAATATTTTCCGTGTGTGAAAAAGAGGTGTATGCGAGATGTTAAAAGAAGAAAAATTTGATTGGGGATCTTTTATAAAAAAGCTTTCGTCAATAGCGATACCTGTTGCTTTCCAAAACCTGCTCACAACAACCGGCAGCATGGTCGATACCATGATGATTGCTCCTCTCGGAGAGTCGTCTGTCGGTGCCGTAGGACTGTGCGCGCAGTTCAGCGTGCTTATGTTTGCGGCTTATTGGGGCTTTATCGGCGGCGGAATGTTATTTTTTGCTCAATATTGGGGTGCGGGCGATGACGACGGAATTTACCGTTCTTACGGAACTACGCTCATGTGCCTTATAACCGTCGGAGTGATTTTTGCTTTTTTGGGAATATTCATGCCGGAGTTTATAATGAGTGTTTACACCGATAAGGCAACGATTCAAAAAATTGGCTGCGAATATTTAAGGGTTGTCGGTTTCTCATATCCGATCACGATTATTTCCGTCGGAATGAGTGCGCTTCTCCGTTCGACGGGCAGGGTAAAAATTCCGCTTTATGCGTCGATTGCATCGGTTGCAACAAATGTATGCCTGAATTGGGTGTTTATATACGGTCATTTCGGGGTTCCTCCAATGGGAGTCCGCGGAGCGGCTCTGGCAACCGTTTGTGCGTCTGTTGTTAACGTATCTGTTATGCTTGTGATATCACGCATTCAGGGCGTGCCGTATTTTTTTCATCTCGGAAGATGCTTCAGACAAACAAAGGCATGGCTTGCAGAATATTTCAAAAAGTGCTTCCCGATTGCTTGCAACGAGGTTCTGATAGGCGTCGGAAACATGATTATAAACGTTGCTCTCGGCAGACAAAACGAGCGTGTAATTGCTGCAATTGCCGTTTTCAGAACTCTCGAAGGTCTTGTCATAGCGTTCTTTTCGGGATTTTCAAATGCGTCATCCGTGCTTGTGGGCAAAAATGTCGGTGCAGGTAATCTTGAAAAGGCATACGAGCGTGCAAAAAGGCTTGTGTTCCTATGCTGCGGATGCATTGCGGTTGTATGCCTCACGCTGATAGCCGTGCATACCCCTCTGCTTACGGTTATGAGTCTGAGCGGAGAATCTTTCAGGGCAGCGACAGTGCTTTTGTGTATATATTCCGTTTATGCAATATTCAGAATGGGCAACTGGGTGCAAAACGATACATACAGAAGCGCCGGAGACGCGGCATACGGAACAGTGCTTGAAATATCTTTTATGTATATCATGGTATTGCCCTGTGTGTGTCTTTCGGCATTTTATTTTAAGGTTCCGTATTACATAATTTTTGCTTGCTGCTATATTGATGAGCCGATAAGATTTTTGCTTATGCAAAGGCATATGTATTCGGGCAAGTGGATAAAACCCGTAACCGAAAACGGAAAAGAAGCTCTTGAAGAGTTTTTTGACAAAAAACGGAGAAAATCGGCATTGTGATGCGTTTTTTGTTTAAATTTTATGTGGCATTTTAAATATTAATGTGTTATAATAACTATATGCTAATGTTCATGGGAGGTTAGTATGTTTTCTATCGGAAAAAATAAAAAAGAACGTGAAATTCTTGATGTAACGCACGGTCCCATCCTTAAAAAAATGTTTTTGTTTGCCTTTCCTCTCATCATCAGCGGAACTTTGCAGCAAACATTTAATACTGCCGATTCCATTGTTGTCGGCAGGGTTAATACAGCTGCTCTCGGCGGTGTCAGTGCAACCGGTTCCATAATCAATCTTATCATAGGCCTTTTTATCGGTTTGTCTGTCGGCGCTTCGGTTGCCATATCACAGGCGATCGGCGCAAAAGAAGAGCAAAAGGCAGGGAGCATTGCTCATACGGCGGTCGCAACCGCGCTTCTTTGCGGAGTGGCAGTTGCCGTTGTTGGTTTTTTGATTGCCTCCCCTGTGCTGAAAATGATGAAAACGCCGAAAGAAAATTTTGATTTCGCGGTTACGTATATGAAAATATTTTTTCTCGGCACTCCGTTTATGATGCTTTATAACTACGGAAGTGCAATCCTGCGTACAATCGGGGATACAAAAAGGCCTACGATTTATCTTGCCGCAGGAGGCATGGTTAATGTTTTTTTGAATATACTTTTCGTTATAGTACTTAAGCTTAATCCTGCCGGCGGTGTTGCGGCGGCAACCGTAATTTCAAATATCATTTCTTCGTCGTTGGTTATGATTACACTTTGCAAAAATTCAAACTGCTGTAAAATATACATCAGGGAGATCAAAATAAATTTTCACGACTTTATACGGATGATAGAAATAGGTCTCCCGGCGGGAATACAGGGATCAATGTTTTCGGTATCAAATATTCTTATGCAGTCGTCCATAAACAGCTTCGGCCATACATTTGTTGAAGGCAACGGTGCGAGCGCAGCTTTAGAATCGTACGCTTCATTTATGTATGACGGATTTGCTCAGGCGGCAACAACATTCGGCGGGCAGAACTACGGCGCAAAGAGATATGACAGGCTCAAAAAAATTTACGGTCAGGCTATGCTCTGGGGCGCATGTATCGTAAGTGTTTTAGTGAGTGTTGTAATTATAACATTTCGCAGACCGCTTCTGTCATTATTCATAGCCGAAGGCGGTCCGGCAATCGATGTCGGCAGTACGAGAATAATATGTATTATGGGTACGCAGATTATATGCGCGGCAATGACAATAACAAGCGCCATGCTTAAAGGAATGAACAAGGCGTTTTCGTCGATGATGATTACGATATTCGGCGTGTGCGTTGTCAGAATAATTTGGATTTATACCGTTTTTGCATGGGACAGAAGCATATTTATTTTATATGCAATATATCCGATATCGTGGCTTATTGCTTTTGCGGCGCTGATTGTAATGTTTTTTACGACGTGTTCAAAGCTTAAATCCGGGCAAATTCAAAAGAGTTAAAAATCCGTAACCTTAGAGAAATTTCGATATCTGTCATATATATTTATTTATGAAACGGATATTGTGCTTATATTGAGCGGGCGGATAATATTCGCCCCTACGCTGTAATTAATAATGTGCAGGTAATTTAATTCGGAATGCGTAATTCGTAATTATGTTTCTTGCGTTTAATCGTATTATTTTGCTTATTTAATGCGGCGGAACGGTGTGGGCACCGTTCCCTACAAAAAATTTGATAGGTATATTTTCAATTAATAAATTGATTTAAACGAAAGTTTGTAATAAGCTTTCATTTAATAATTAATTGCAATCTTACAATGACTACGTAGGGAACGCTGCCCACAGCGTTCCGCATGTGCATTATATACACAATAATTTAATATTATGCAAGAAACAGTGCCTCCCCTGTGAAAGGGGAGGAGAGCCATCGAGCAACTCGGAGGGGTTGTAAATATTTAACTTATGCAAAATTTATTTCTAAAACGCAGATATGTTTTAACAATCCATCAGTCAGTTGACGCTGACAGCTCCCTTTACACAAATGAGCCCCTGTTTCTTGCGTTTAATCCGAATTAAATTATAAAATGAAAATTACATTGCAAATGACCACGTAGGGGAGGATATCATCAGCCCGAAAAAACTTAAATATGTTATTTATTATAAAGAAAGCAGGGAAGAACCATGAAAGTATGTATTTACTGTGCTTCAAGCATAAAATCGAAAAAAATATATGTTGACGCTGTTACTCACCTCGGAAAGACCTTTGCCGAAAAAGGTCATTCCCTTGTATACGGCGGAGGAGACAGCGGACTTATGGGCGCCGCCGCAAGAGGCTTCAAAGAGGGCGGCGGTCATGTGACGGCGATTATTCCGCGTTTTTTCCCCGATGGGGAGGTAACGTGTGCAAAGTGTGACGAGGTTATATATACCGACACCATGCGTCAGAGAAAACAGCTTATGGAGGATAATGCCGATGTGTTTGTAATGGCTCCGGGAGGAATCGGAACTCTGGACGAATTTTTTGAAATACTGACCCTTCGCCAGCTCGGCAGACACAACAAGGCAATAGTTGTATACAACATAAACGGTTATTACGACAGCTTTATAAAGCTTATGCAAAATATTGTTGACGAAGATTTTGCAAAAGAGCATACTCTTGCGCTTTATAAGGTTGTGTCGGACGAATCCGAGCTTATCGATTATATCGAATCGTATGAGCCGGAGGATATCGATATGAGTCATACAAACTATGTTTCCGAAAATAAAGATGTATAAAGGAATTTAGAATTAAATGGATAATAATTTAAAAACACCAAATGAGCTTTTTAATATTTTTTTGGCAGACATTCATAAGGCAGCATACGAAAAAATGTATACCGAGACGGACGCCATTATGGTGCGCGAGCTTCTTGACGCAGGCTTTGAATATACACGCAGCTGGCTTAAAGACAGCGAATTTTATCTCACCTTTAAGGGTAATATGGTAGGTTACTATCTCGGTCTGTGCGTAAATTGCCTGGGCGGAGGGCTTGAATATGCCGATGCATGGGCGGACGGCGGCGACAGAATGTCTAAAATCAAATATGACGAAATATATGACGGCGGCGTGTGGAATAATATATTTGTTCTTCTTGAAATGAATAACCCCGACGAAAGAAAGAATTTTCAGAATTTCATTATAGAAATGTATGAAAAGTGGGTTGTTTTGATTAAGGACTATCTGAAAACCGAAAAGGCAAACGAATATATTATATATACGGTTACCGCATTTTTTCAGCTTGGAATAACGCTCAGGCTTGATATTTTGGGGTATTGATTATGGCGGAATATATTTACACGGTATCCGGAATAAAATTTTATTCGATGTCACCTGAAAAAGATTGTGTTGACATAGAAGACATTGCCCATGCTCTTTCCATGATTGCACGTGCAAACGGACATTTCAGAGAGTTTCATTCCGTTGCTTCGCATTGCATTGAATGCTGCACGGAAGCCCTTGCCAGAGGATATTCGCCGAAAACCGCAATTGCTTGCCTTTTGCACGACAGCGCCGAGGCATATCTTTCCGACGTTACAACACCGGTAAAAAACAAGCTTCCGGATTATCGGAATTATGAAGATAAATTGCTTGACGTAATATATGAAAAGTATGTCGGCAATTTAACCGACAAAGAAAAAGAGCTTGTTGCCCTTGTTGATAAGGATATGCTCTATCTTGAATTTCTCCATTATACGGGAATTGAAATTTCGGAAAAAAGAGAGAATGTTACATCTCCCGATTATGAATTTAAGCCGTTCGGAGAGGTAAAAGATGAATTTTTAAAGTTGTTTTATGAGCTGTCCGATAAAATTAAATAAAAAGCACATCGATATATGAAATTTATCATGAATCGGTGTGTTAAAATTCGGATGTCAATAAGATATATTTATACAACGAACATTATGCTTATATTGTTTATTGTTAATGACCGAGTAGGGGGGATATCTGCCCCTACGCATATGTGACAGTTAAATTTCTTGCCTTTAATTATATAAAGTATATGTATTGTGCTGAACTGAATAATCAAAATAAAAAAGCAGGGCGGTTATTCACCCTGCTTTAAAAATCATTAGTTATATCAGCCAAGCTCAATCAGACCGTAGTTGCCGTCTTTCCTTTTATATACAACCTCTTTGTCCATTGTATCGGCATTGTTGAAAATATAAAATTCATGCCCGAGAAGATTCATCTGAAGAATTGCTTCTTCAACACTCATCGGCTTATTTTCATATTTCTTTGTTTTAACAACCTTAAATTCAGCCTCTTCGATTACTTCCGCAAGATCGGTATACATTTCGGGGGCAACGTCTCTAAGCCTTTTTTCAAGTCTCGTTCTTTGTTTTCTGATCTGTCTTTCAAGAACATCGCCAACCTTGTCTATTGCGCTGTACATATCTCTTTCTCTTACCTCGGCTCTGAAAATCATGCCTTCATGGTGAACGGTAACTTCTATAATATGGTAGTCCTTCTGAACAGACAAAGTAACCTGAGCGGCAGCGGATTCTCCGAAAAATTTAGAAAGCCTCGAAAGTTTTTTCTCCACATAGTTTTTAAGCCCCGGTGTAACGTCAATTTTTCTTCCTGTTGTTGTGATTTTCATAAAATCAGCTCCTTGTTCGTAATTTGTATAAATCGCATCAGCGAGTTATAAACTTAAGTATTTCAGACAATCATTGACAAATTTTATAAAAAACTCATCTTCGATTATACTTATTATAGCACAAAACAACAAATAATACAAGTGTTTTTGCAATAATATTTTTCTTGATTTTATATAGAAAATGGTGTATAATAATATAGTTGGATAAATTTATTCGGAAAGGGTGTTTGATTATGGATTATATGGAAAAATACCAAAGATGGCTTGAAAGTGATGCGGTTGATGCCGAATCAAAAAATGAACTTATTCAGATTAAAGATGATGATAATGAAATAAAAGAGAGATTTTATAAAGATCTTGAATTCGGAACCGCAGGTCTCAGAGGAATAATAGGCGCAGGCAGCAACAGAATGAATATATACACCGTAAGGCGCGCGACACAGGGACTTTGCGAGGATATAAAAAACAGCGGCGAAGAGGCAATAAAAAGAGGCGTTGTCATTGCATATGACTGCAGACATATGTCCCGTGAGTTTGCAATTGAAAGCGCAAGGGTTATTGCCGCAAACGGAATAAAGGCTTATGTATTTGACGAACTCCGTCCGACACCGGAGCTTTCGTTTGCCGTAAGATTTTTGGGATGCGCGCGAGGTATCGTAATTACCGCAAGCCACAATCCCAAAGAGTATAACGGTTATAAGGCATACGGAGAGGACGGCGGTCAGCTTCCGCCGAAATCGTCGGATTATGTAATATCCATAATAGAAAAGACAGACATATTTGACGGCGTTAAGGTTATAAGCGAGCAGGAAGCAAAGGATAAGGGGCTTCTTGAAATAATCGGTGAAGATATTGACAGAGAATATCTTGCAAACGTAAAAAAACAGTCGATTACCGAAGAGCCCATTAAAAAGCTCGGAGATGGTTTCAGCGTTATTTATTCTCCGTTCCACGGAACGGGCAACAAACCCGTAAGAAGAATACTCGATATGATCGGTGTTAAGAACCTCAGAATCGTAAAGGAGCAGGAGCTTCCCGATCCGAATTTTTCAACGGTTAAATCTCCTAACCCTGAAGAAAAAGCGGGCTTTGCCATAGCTATTGAAATGGCAAAAAAAGAGCGTGCGGATCTTATTTTTGCAACCGACCCTGATGCCGACAGAATAGGAGTTATAGTTACCGATGAAAAGGGTGAATTTATAACCCTTAACGGTAATCAGATAGGCGTGCTGCTTTCGGAATTTATTTTGAGAAACAAAAAAGAAAACGGAACGCTTACGGACAAGGGCGCAATAATAAAGACTATTGTTACGACATCCATGATTTATCCCATTGCAAAGGACTATAATGTACATGTTCATGACGTGCTGACAGGCTTTAAGTATATCGGAGAAATGATAAAGGACTTTGAAACTCACGATAACTATAACGAATTTCTCCTCGGATTTGAAGAGAGCTACGGTTATCTTTCGGGTACATACGCACGCGATAAAGACGCCGTTGTTGCCGCAATGCTCATTACCGAAATGGCGGCTGACTACAAGGCAAAGGGCATGACGCTTTATGACGGATTGATGCACCTTTACGAAAAATACGGTTACTATATGGAATTTACAAAGCCGCTTACATTTGCGGGAATTGACGGAAGTGAAAAAATTAAAAATATCATGGAAAAATTCCGCACAAATCCGCCCAAGGAATTCGGCGGTATGAAAGTGACGCGTATGTGGGATGTAAAGAGCGGAGAGAGAACGGATTTTGAAACCGGAAAGGTTGAAAAGCTTAATCTGCCGTCATCAGACGTTTTCCGCTATGACCTTGAGGGCGACGGTTGGTTTGCCGTAAGACCGTCGGGCACGGAACCGAAGATAAAGTTTTATTTCGGCGTGTGTGATAATTCTTATGCAAAAGCAAAGAAAAAATTAGACGATTGTATGGCAGAAATGTCTAAATTTATATAATTATAAAAAAAATACGTTAAACCACTTGCAATATTGTTTTGGTTGTGGTATAATACTTTAGGTTTAATACGAACAGATAATTTAATCCGTTGAAAGAGGTGAACATACAATGAAAGAAGGAATACACCCGAATTATCAGCCTACCACTATTAAGTGTGCATGCGGTGCTACTTTCGAGACAGGTTCGACAAAACAGAACATTTCGGTTGAAATATGTTCAAATTGTCATCCGTTCTATACAGGCAAGCAGAAGCTCGTTGATACAGGCGGAAGAGTTGATAAGTTCAGAAAGAGATTCGGACTTGAAAAATAGTCTAACATTTAAACCCCTTCCAATGAAGGGGTTTTGGTATTTTTATGTACTTTTTACATCATGATAAATACAGATATACTGCTTTTGCACTGGATATCGGTGCGGAGGGGAGATTTTAATTTATGTCAGTCAGAGAAAATTTAAGAAATATAGCTATAATTGCTCACGTTGACCACGGTAAAACCACGCTTGTTGACGGTATGCTTAAACAGAGCGGCACATTCAGAGAAAACCAGCAGGTTGACGAAAGAGTTATGGATAACAACGATCTTGAAAGAGAAAGAGGCATAACAATTCTTTCAAAAAACACATCGCTTGTATATAACGGAGTTAAAATTAATATTATAGACACACCGGGGCACGCCGATTTCGGCGGTGAGGTTGAGCGTGTGCTCAAAATGGTTGACGGTGTTCTGGTTTTGGTAGACGCATTTGAGGGCTGCATGCCGCAGACAAGATTTGTTCTCAAAAAAGCGCTGTCTTTAAATCTTAAGCCGATTATCGTGGTTAATAAAATAGACCGCCCGAACGCAAGGCCGTTTGAGGTTGTGGACGAGGTTCTTGAACTGTTCCTTGAGCTTGAAGCAAATGACGAACAGTTTAATTCACCCGTTGTTTACGCTTCGGGACGTGACGGCTATGCCACGATGAATCCGGAGCAAAAGGGCGAGGATTTAAAGCCGCTTTTCGATATGATAATAAATAACGTTCCGGCTCCGGAGGGTGATCCGGACGGAGGATTGCAGCTTCTTATTTCAAATATAGAATACGATGATTATGTAGGTCATATGGCTGTCGGCAGAGTTGAAAGAGGAAATCTCAGAGTCGGACAAAATGCCGTTATCTGCAAAAAAGACGGTTCAACGGAGAATATCAGAATCACAAAGATGTTTATGTATGACGGGCTTAAGCGCTCCGAGGCGGAAGAAGCAACTATCGGAGACATAGTCCTTGTAGCCGGTGTTGCGGATGTAAAAATAGGAGAAACCATTTGCGATACCGACAATCCCGATCCACTTCCGTTTGTAGATATAGACGAGCCTACAATTTCGATGAATTTCAGCGTTAACAACAGCCCGTTTGCAGGCAAAGAGGGCGAGTTTGTTACAAGCCGTCATCTTCGTGACAGACTGTTTAAGGAAATGGCAACGAATGTCAGCCTTAAGGTAGAGGAGACGGATTCCGCCGAGACGTTTAAGGTTTCGGGTAGAGGAGAGCTTCACCTTTCCATTCTCATAGAGACAATGAGACGTCAGGGATATGAATTTCAGGTTTCAAAACCTCAGGTTATCACAAAGACAGTTAACGGAAAGGTTATGGAGCCTATGGAGCTTCTTGTTGTGGATGTTCCGGATGAATTTACGGGTACCGTTATCCAGACCCTCAGCGAAAGAAAAGCTAAAATGACAAATATGCACGCTTCTTCAAACGGATTTACCAGAATAGAATTTGATATTCCGTCAAGAAGCCTTATTGGTTACCGTTCGCAGCTTATGACTGATACAAGGGGAAACGGTATTATGAATCACGTTCTTTCGGGATATGAAGAATTTAAGGGTGATATCCCCGTACGCCAGAGAGGATCTCTCGTTGCATTTGAAGACGGCGAGGCAATAACATACGGACTTTTCAATGCTCAGGAAAGAGGAAGTCTCTTTATCGGACCGGGTGAAAAAGTATACAGCGGTATGGTTGTCGGCGAAAATAACCGCGGAGCCGATATAGACGTTAACGTATGTAAGAAAAAGCATATTACAAACACGCGTGCGTCGGGTTCGGATGATGCGTTAAGGCTCGTGCCTCCCATTGTTATGTCGCTTGAAAACTGCATAGAATTTCTTGCCGATGATGAACTTTTGGAGGTAACTCCGCAAAGCCTGCGTATCAGAAAGAGAATTCTTGATAAAACATTAAGAGCAAAAGCAAACGCAAGAAAATGACTGTCGGGCGGTGTTTTTATGGTTAATATAGGAAATAAGTGGGATGAAATTTTAAATGACGAATTTCATCAGCCGTATTATCTGAGACTCAGAGAATTTTTGAAAAAAGAATACAGCGAGCAAACGATTTATCCGTCTATGTATGACATTTTCAATGCTTTTAAATATACCGATTTTGACGATGTAAAGGTTGTTATTCTCGGTCAGGATCCGTATCACGGAGAGGGAGAGGCTCACGGGCTTGCTTTTTCGGTTAAAAAGGGGATAGCAATACCCCCGTCGCTCAGAAACATTTACCGTGAGCTTCATGACAGCCTTGGATGTTACATTCCGAATAACGGTTATCTTGAAAAATGGGCAAGGCAGGGTGTTCTTCTTTTGAACACTTCGCTCACCGTCCGTAAGGATATGGCAAATTCTCACCGTAACGTCGGCTGGGAGATACTGACAGATAAAGTAATAAAAGCGCTCAACGAACGTGAAAAGCCGGTTATATTTATGCTGTGGGGAAGCAATGCAAAGGCTAAATCCATGCTTATTGACAGGAGCAAGCACATTGTGCTGATGTCTGTTCATCCGAGTCCGCTCTCGGCAAACAGGGGATTTTTCGGGTGCAATCATTTTAAAATTGCCAACGAAGAGCTTGTTAAAATGGGCGAAAAGCCTATAGACTGGCAGATAGAAAATATTTAAATTATATTTTTTGGAGAGAGCAAAATGAACTTTAAAAATCTTGAAAAATTTATGGATTCACTTACCGATTGGGTGATTCCCGGTAACAGCGTCAGCGTGTATAAGGATAATGAAGAAGTATTCCGTTACAGCAGCGGATTTGCCGATATAGAGAGCAAAACAAAAATGCGGGGCGATGAACTTATGTATATTTATTCATGCTCTAAAGTCGCAACCGTTACGGCTGCTATGCAGCTTTTGGAGCAGGGTAAAATTCTTTTAAGCGATCCGCTTTATGAATACATACCCGAGTTTAAGAATATGACAGTTAAAGACGCTGACGGAAATATAGAGAAATGTAAAAACGTAATTACAATAAGAAATATTTTCACCATGACCGGCGGCTTTGACTATAACCTTGAAAAACTGAAAAAGCCGTACGGCAGCGATGAAATTGCCGGCGATCTGTCAACGCTTGAATGTGTGAAACGTCTTGCGGCGTACCCGTTGGTTGATGAACCCGGCACACATTGGGGCTACAGCCTTTGTCATGATATTCTGGCAGGTGTTGTCGAGGCTGTTTCGGGCGAAAGATTTGAAAATTATATGAAGAAAAATATATTTGAGCCTTGCGGTATGACAGATACTTCATATCATATATCAAAGGAAGATATGCCGAAAATGGCAACGCAATACAGCTTTGAACCGCAGTCGGGGCATGGGGCGGATCTTGTGGAGCTGCAGAAAAGCGGAGTAAAGGACGGCGACCTGAAAAGGACGGATAATTCCAATTGCTTTATCGTAAGTGATGAATATGACAGCGGCGGCGCCGGAATTGTAACAAAAGTCGGAGAATACGCAAAATTTGTTTCCGCGCTTGCAAACGGAGGTATATCACCGATAGGTGAAAGAATAATCAGCAGGTTTGCTGTTGATCTTTTGCGCACAAATCAGCTCACATCTGTGACTATGCCGTATTTTAACTGGGCTGCCGTTAAAGGATACGGTTACGGGCTCGGCGTCAGAACACTGACGGACAGGGCAAAAGGCGGTGCGCTGTCACCTCTCGGCGAATTCGGTTGGGGAGGTGCTGCGGGGGCAACTGTTCTTGTTGATCCCGAAAACAGACTCGGTGTATTTTATGCACACCATATGCTTAATCCTTTGGAGGATTATTATCAGCCGAGGCTGAGAAACGTTGTTTATTCTTGTCTTGATTAATTTTAAAAATTTAATTGATATTTAATAAAATGACCTCATTGAAAAATCAATGGGGTCTGTTTTTGGAATAAATTTAAAAGAACTCAAACTATTATATCAAGTCCGTCAAAAAAATCATCAAATGAACAGTTATAAATCTTTTTAAGTTCAATTATTACACTTATCCGAATATTTAATTCACCGGCTTCATATTTGGCATAGGTACTTCTGCCGATATCACATCCGCGTCTTTGAAGCTCTGCACATAGTTTTTCTTGAGATATTTCATGTTTAAGCCGCAGTTTTCTTAAATTGTCTCCCATATTACGGTCACGTCTTATTTTTTGTTCCATAAAATTCATCCTTAATATTTTTATTCGATAAGAATTATTTTATTTCTTGTTCCAAGTTTCTGAAAATGTCGGAATCAAAAAAATCTGATATTGAAATATCCAATCCGTCACAAAGCTTTTTCAAAACAAGAACACCGATATCTTTTCTGTTTTCATCAAGAAGACTGTACACCGTTGACGGTGTGACACCCGAATTTGTTGCCAGAGTATTATATTTTATTTGTTTTTGTTTGCATAATTCTTTAATTCGTAAAACTATTGCATTCTTAATTCCCATAAAATCATCTCCAATTAATTAGTATTTTATACTTGTTTACGTTTATACGTATACGCACTTGCGTAATTTATTGATATTTGTTATACTATTCTTAATATTTAGATGATTATAAAATAAAAAAGATGTGAATAATTTTTGTCTATGCCATTCCACCAAGGAAAATTATAATATGCACTTTGGTAGCAAAGAGAAGAAAAAATTCTGCAAAATGTGCATCAAATCGGATATTTTATAATTGTCTGTTATTAATACAGGTAAGGAGAATTTATATGAGTACAAATGATTTAAGAAAACATAGGTGTTGTTTTACGGGACACAGACCCGAAAAACTAATGTATGAAGAAGAAAAGATTAAAATTATTTTGGAAAAAGTTGTTGATGATGCAATAGCCGACGGATATGTAACATTTATAACAGGCATGGCACGCGGAACCGATATTCGGGCGGCTGAAATTGTTCTTGAAAGAAGAAAACATAATAAAAATTTGCATTTAATATGTGCAATACCTCATCCCGGATTTGAAAATCGCCGCGGAACATATGAAAAAGAAAAATATAAAAAAATAATTAATAATGCTGATTATGTTCAAACAATAAGCAATCATTATTACAGAGCATGCTATCAGATAAGAAATAAATTTATGGTAGATAGGTCAAATAGGGTTATTGCCGTATATAGCGGAATACCGTCCGGTACAAAAAATACTGTTGACTATGCAAATA
Organism: uncultured Clostridia bacterium; assembly: GCA_934463165.1. Classification (GTDB taxonomy): domain Bacteria; phylum Bacillota; class Clostridia; order UMGS1810; family UMGS1810; genus RGIG1828. The sequence goes on along the minus strand of CAKSJG010000035.1, from coordinate 388 downwards.
AAATTGGTATTGAAGTGATTAATATTTTGGATTAGATAAATTAATTACAGATCTAAAAAGGAAAATTTTGCATAATACTGCAGAAAATTCATCAAATATACGTCAGTATTATTTTCGAATTTTCTTTGTCTGATACAAAATTTTTTCTTTTTTGACTCTTTGACCATTTGTTTAGAAAATTTATTTGTATTTTCAATGCGGAGGACGCAGACAGGCTGACACCTTTCAAGGACGACAAATTGAAAAGACTTTAATTTTTCAAACAAAGGGCATATCGAGTTCAATTCCCGTGAGCTTAAGCAGGTGCGTTGATATCCGAACACATTAAAAATTCGTATCGGTTACAGGTATATGTATTTTATTTTAAGTCGCTCAAACAGGCAGTGCA
>CAKSJG010000034.1 GCA_934463165.1 uncultured Clostridia bacterium | reverse complement strand
ACACTTTTGTTTGGTCGCCAACAACGCTGTCATAAAAAATTGCATCTATATCATACTTATCATCATGAGTGCTGCAATCCTCATAATAATTACCGTTTTCATCCTGCACAGCGGCTGCAAGCAAATATTGTGTGTCCTCATTCATAATCTCACGTGCATCGGGGAAAAATTCATTCTGTCTATAGACACTTGCCCTTTCCAACGGAATAACCGTATCATCTTTCATTATGAATGCTTTCACCATACCTCCATTCTCTGTGTAACTTAGCGGAAACATGAATTCTCTCTCTTCTCCCTCATTAATTTGAGAAATATCGACCTTATTAACAGAAATATTTGCCAGATTTCCGGCCGGACTGTATTCGGCAAAGTATATTGTTGCATAATCATCAGTTTTCCCAAATTTTGAAACATTTACCTTTGCATAGCCTTTATATCCGCTCCTAACCGCATAAGGGTGTCTTGCACCGTCATCGGTAACAAGACCAAATGAGTTAATATCATAATCAACATATGCAAACACATATATTTCGGAATATATTGTTTCGCTTGCATCACTTCTCGGATGTGCTACATAAATATATCTTGCAATTTTCTGACCTTGATTAAAGAAAATGTTAAAAATTCTGTCTCTGTCGTCATTTTGAGAAAAAAGACTATGTGTTTTAATATATTGATTAAATTCACTGTTTGTTGTTTTATCAACATCCGGATTTAAACTTCCTCCGACAGCAATTTCCCTAAATGGTGCATATCCGCTAAAGTTCCTTATTGCTACTCCTGCTAAATCATAGTTGTTTTTCAAATCATATCTAGCTATCAAATTGTCCTTTTCAGTGCTTGAGGAGTTTTTAACGCGGATACAAGTTCCTTTATTTCTGTCAGTTCCGCCAATTGCCATGGCTTCTTCTGATAACCCGTATTTTGTCACAGCTTCAACACCCTCCGACACATCTTTTATTGCCTTTCCGTCAACATAATCTACGGGAGCAACAATCTCAGCTGTTTTAAAGCTAAAAGAATACATAGCGTTGTTTATATTATCATTTTCGGAATTTTCTGCTCGGACATTTGCCGTAACAGTTACGGTATAATCCTCCTCTCCGATCTTTGTCCCTTGAGCTTGATTTGAATTATCCAAATATAACTTACTAAGATATTTTTTGTCTATCTTATATATTTTTCCATCATTAACAGTCGGCTCATATTTAATTTTATTTCCAAGACTGTCCCTCAATATTATACTGTCATCATTAAGAGTTGCCGTATTCATTTTTTCTTTGAATCCAATCTCAATATATCCGTTTGAGTGTATACCTATATTTGTAACATTTTTCTCGCCGTTTTTGGGAGATGTCCACGCCACACAGCTTTTTGAATCTTCGTATGCAAAAACATAAATTTCCGAAAATATTGTATGCCTGTCTGCCGGCAACCCGTCACTTCTGATTCGGGGGTGTGCAATATAAATATACCGTGCAGCTTTCTTTTCACCGGGATTAAAAAATGCATTAAACACCTTGTTCCTGTTGCCTGCATCGGTAAAATTACCATTTGTAGTCAAATATCTTTCATATCCCGAATCAGTAATTTTTTCAAGTGTATCGCTTTCGCTGCCTCCCACCTCAATTTGTCTGTACGGATCACCACCGTTGTAATTTCTTAATACTATACCGCAAATATCATACTCTTTTCCTAAATTGTATTTAACAGTCCAGTCATTCAATCCGTTACTTGAAACATTGTCATTTGCCCAAATAAATGTATCGGTATTTCTGTCGGTTCCGGAGGAATTTTTCACATTTTCATTTTTAAATCCATATCTTGCCTGTGCAATAAGACCTACGGATACATCTCGAATCACCTTACCCGAAACATACGGCACGGGAGCGACAATCTCATCCGTCGAAAAGCTAAAACCGGTTTCAGGTTCGACAGTTGACGAACCGCTTGCAGATACACCTTTTACTGTTATCTTAAACTTCTGTTCAGCAAGTTCGGTTCCCAAAGCGTCGGCAGAGTTGTCGGCAGATAAATTGGATAAGCAGCTTTTGTCTATCGTGACTGTTTTATTATCAACAACATTAATGTCATAATTGACAGCAGTGCCGTCATCTTTTGTAAGAACGATGTTATCTTTCTTCAAGGTGGTTGTATCCATCTCCCTGTCAAATGATATTGTAATCAAACCGTCTGTATTATCACCTATATTAGTAACTCCTGTCTTTCCGTCAACGTCACACAAGATACCGACCGCCGTCCGGGCATCTTCCGCATACGCAGGCGTTACAGAAAATATACATACCAACACAGACGCAGCAATAAAAGCAGAAAAAGCTCTTTTTGCATAAAACAATGATTTTAGCATTATTAATCTCTCCTTCAATATAATTTTACATATTGACATATACACATATTAATTGTAACATAGTGCATTTTTATATTCAATTTAAAAAAATTTGTACACAAAATTTAAAATATAATAACAAGTTATATTACAGCTCAAAAACACACGTTATACTTGATATTCTTACACCAAATGAAGGATAAACTTTATATTAAAAGCAGACAAATTAACTTTCACAAATATCAGAATTGCACTTTTTGTATTCACTTACTTGAATAAGGTTTAATTTCGTGCTATGCTTTTGTCGAAAAACGTTATATAACATTGAATTACGATTTTCTGTTTTTATGATCCATATATATCATATCAATAAATTTGTGTGATATTTTTTATTTAACAAATAACTTGTACACGTATTAAAAACCCGTCTGCAACATATTATTTAGCAGGCGGGTTTTGAAGTAATGCGTTATTTATATGATTTTATATTTTAAATATTTATATTATAAACCTTGCAATGGTTGCGGAGTCATATGAACGTATTTATGCAGTCTTCTCCAACGATTTCATTGATTTACGAAACTGAATCGCAAACAGTATTACCGTAAACAATACGGCAATCACATCAGCAATAGGCTCTGCCATATAAACACCAATAGCTTTGTTTTGCACGAACTGCGGTACTATATAAATTAGCGGAATCAGCAGAACAAACTTGCGCACAACGGCAACGATGATGGAACACGGCGCATTCCCTGTGGAAACGAATGTCATCTGACAGGCAATCTGTGCGCCGAAAATACACAGAACTCCGCAGTAAATCCGTAATACTTTTGATGCGAATATTATCAGTTGTGTTTCCGATGTAAATACAGAAACAAAAGCCTTTGGAAAAAGCATAACCGAACACCAAATTACAAAAGAATAAATTAAACATGTGGTAACTAACCATTTAAAAGTTTTCTTTACGCGGTCAGCATTTTTTGCTCCGAAATTATAACTTGATATCGGCTGTGCCCCCTGTGCGACTCCCTGCATGGGAAGCATGGCAAATTGCATTACACCGGTCAGAATCGTCATTGCGCCTACGGCAATATCTCCGCCGTATTTAAGCAGAGAAGAATTGAAGCATACCGAAATAACGCTCTCACTGCCTTGCATGACAAAAGCGGAAAGCCCCAGAGCAATACACGGTAAAATAATTTCAGGTTTAATTTTCATATAAATTTTTTTCAGTTTCAGGATGCTTTTTTTACCGCAGAGAAATTTTAATACCCATACGCATGACAATGCCTGAGATATAATCGTTGCAAGTGCCGCACCGGATACTCCCATATTAAACAAATAAATAAAGACAGGATCTAAAATAATATTGCTGACAGCACCAATGAGCACTGTCATCATTCCTATCTTGGCAAATCCCTGCGCAGTGATAAATGATCCCATCCCAAGCGTTATCTGCACAAAAACAGTTCCTATGGCATAGATATTCATATAATTTACAGCATAACCTATGGTATTTTCGCTTGCTCCGAACGTCAGCAGTAAACCTTTGTTTGAAATTAAAAGAATCAATGTAAGAGCAGCAGAAATAATAAGCTGCAAAACAAAGCAATTACCCAAAATTTTTTCCGAGGTTTCGAGTTCGCCCTTTCCCATATAAATTGACGCTCTCGGTGCACCTCCGGAACTGATCAATGCGGCAAAAGCCGTGATAATCATAATGATTGGCATACAAACGCCGACTCCCGTCAGAGCAAAACTGCCGACTTCGGGCATATGACCGATATAAATCCGATCAACAATGTTATAAAGCATATTAATCAGTTGAGCTACTACTGTGGGAACCGCCAACTTAAAAAGTAATTTTCCGATTGGTTCGGTACCGAGTAATTCTTTATTATCGTTCATATTCTGTCAACTCTCCCTTTTTCAATCCACATTCAGATTATTTAATATTATACTACTTTTTAGATATTTGTCAACTGAAATACTCTTTAAAATAACCGAAACGGTTGAGAGCAGTTCATAAAATTGCATAAGCTTCTTGATAATTTCACAAACTCATGCTATAATTATGCATATAAATTTCATTATCGGATTTTTTGAAAGAATCCGATAACCGGTATGGCAAAATTATTGCCGTAAAAACGGTTAACGGCGTAAAATTCGGTTTATAAAGGTTTTTCGGCATGAATAAAGAAATATATTTAAAAAACATAAAAATTCAATATGACTTACAATACAAGAAAGTCAAAAACATAAATTTACGCATAAAGCCTGACGGAACGGTTCATGTTTCTGCTAATCGAAGAATATCTCAAAATGTTATCGATGAATTTTTAATTTCAAAGAGTGACTTTATTTTGAAAGCTTTGAAAAAATATGCTAATATGTCAGATAATCATAAAAAGCAATATTTTACCGATGACGAGATAAGAAAAATAATACTTGAGCTTTGCAAAAAAGCATACCCGTATTTTGGGAAGCAAGGGGTAAAATATCCGCAGATTAAATTTCGTAAAATGATTTCCCGTTGGGGTAGCTGTCATTTTACAAAAGGAATTTTGACATTCAGCACAAATCTTATGTATGCACCGATTGAATGCATAGAATATGTGATACTGCATGAATTTACACACTTTTTGCAACCAAATCATTCAAAAAAATTTTATGATGAGCTCGCAAAAATCTGTCCTCATTGGAAAGTATGCAGAAAACAGTTAAGCAGAATAAATATACGATAACGTTCCTGCACAAAATAACGGATGAGAACAAATTATATAACATCTTTAAAGGCAACCTGCACAGGTTGTCTTTTTTAGTGCAAATATGCGAATGCCGGTAATATTGGCAAAAATATTTAAAGGTTTGAATTGTTTTCATTCATGATTTTTTTAATTTGCTTTTCCATTTCCGACTGTTTTTTCAAAATCGCGGTAACCTTATCAAAAATATCTTCTATCATAATTTCAGTTTTAAGGTTGACTTTATAGTCATTTTCCGCACGATGACGATCCTTTTCCTCTTGCCTGTTCTGACTCATCATAATAAGCGGTGCTTGAATTGCTGCCACGCATGACAAAACCAAGTTAAGCAGAATGAACGGGTACGGGTCAAATGCTTTGGACGCAAGCACGGCATTTACAATCATCCACAGTATAAGAACGCCGGTAAATGAAAATATAAATGCCCAGCTTCCGGCAAATTTAGCGATTTTATCGGCAGCACGCTGTCCGAGAGTATATTTTTCTTTCTCTTTTTTTGGACTTATTGAAATTTTGCTGTCAGCCAAAAGATTCAAAACTTCTTCGTCGGTCATATCGTGCTGAATGTCCTTTAACACTTCTTTTAATAGTTTTCTGTTCTCTTTCATAATAAATCATTCCTTTTTCAATTATTTTTAATGTTCGCAAAGAAAGCGACACCTTTGCTTTCAAACAGCAATAATGCGGTGCCGAGCAATAACTCAATGTGCATCACAGTATCATCAAGCGGAATTAAAAAATCCTCTTGTATCCTACGGATACGGTACAAAACGGTATTGCGATGCATGAACAATGCATCACAGGTTTTTTTCAGCGAACGATTACTTATCAGATAATAATAGAGCGTTTCCAAATACATTGTGTCCTTTGACTTATCGTGCTCTGCAAGACTAATAAGCTTTGGCGGAATAAGGTCTTTTCGGTGCGATAAATTTTTAAGCATCAGAGGTGTTCTCAAATTTGCAACAGATGATACGAACACATTACCCAAGTCGGCTTCAATAAGCATTTCAAGCGCTTCGTGTGCGGTGATATAAAGCTCCGGCAGCTCATATAAGCTGTTTATCGGGTCGGATATAATTACTTTTAATCCGAATTCATTTGAAAGTTCGACAAATTTATTTATATCGTGTTCGCTGTGCAGAAAAAGAAACACGTCCCCTTTATACACAAAATCATGTGAATTGGCAAAACAGTGCCGAATTTCTTCTTTTAAGTGCCGTTTGCCCAAATATTCGCTGTTATAAACCGTAAGATCAATAAGTGCAAAAGCTGTCGGCTTAAAATTTGCTAAATATGTATTAGTTGCCTGAAGTCGAAAATACGGTTCTGACGAAAAACCGCCCTCAAGCAAATGCATAAGTATTTCCTCTGTTGTTTCATAGAGTTTGTCCTGTCTTCCTGCTTCTATAAACAGCTGTTTAGACAGTACTTTTTCAATTTCTCTCCAAACATTCGGCGGGATTTTCGGCAAATGCCCGTCGATATCAATACAAACCAAGTATCCGAGCATTACGCTTGAGCTGACAAGAGGAGCAAAACGTCTTTTGTATGCGCTTTCGTCCAATTTAATATAGTCTGCTTTCCCGGCACGAAGAAAATCGTTTTTACTTATAATCGCGCCTATTTCATATGTAATCATACCGCAGGCAAGCGCATCCTTGAAAAGCTTGTCAGAGAAACCGGGCGGACTGAAATGTGCGGCAATATGAAATGTTTCATCAATTATCAATAACGGGCAGTCAAGCAAAATCCCCGTGTCTTCGGCAAGTTTTTTTATATCATCCTGTTCAAAAAATTCGTTTACAAGCGGTTGAACGCTGCAATTCTCCCATTTATGTTCATTCAACGGCATCATCCCCTATTTGTTTTCTGTTTGTGCCGTCAGCACAACACACCATATATTTATTGTACCACAAGATTATTGTTTTTTCAACAAAAAGTTGTATAATATAGTTAAAAGATAAGAAAGAGAGTGAGTTCGATGAATAATTAACAATACAAATAAGCAGCAAATATCATGTGATACGGAATTAATCGCAGCACAAGATTTTATAATAAAATATAGTATAATAATTGGAGGAATGACTTATGTTACCGAGTATTTTTGGAGAAAATATGTTTGATGATTTCTTTGACGGAGGTTTCTTCGGAGCACACAATCCGCTGTACGGAAAGCACGGCAGAAATTTGATGAAGACCGATATTCACGAAAAAGACGGTGCATATGAAATCACCGTTGACCTGCCGGGCTTCAAAAAAGATGAGATTAACCTTGATGTGAAAGACGGTTACCTTACAATCAGTGCCGAAAAAGGTATTGATAAAGATAAGGAAGACAAGAAAGGCAGAGTTTTAAGACAGGAGCGCTATTCGGGTGTATGCACAAGAAGCTTTTATGTCGGTGATGTTGCTCCCGAGAATGTAAAAGCAAAATATAAATCAGGTGTCTTGACCATTGTTCTTCCAAAAAAGGAACAGAAAAAATTTGATTCAACAAGCAGAATTGCAATCGAATAATTATATTAAATGAACGACCCGTTGTCGCTGAATGCGGCAGCGGGTCGTTCATTTAACGATGCAACGATTTCTCTTAATAATCTTATTTAAAACGGTGAAATTATAACTGACGCCGAAGGTATTGAAATGGCAAAGCGGCTTAGTGAGCCAATGCAGATGTGCAGATAAAAAATAAATTTACAATCAGAGCATTGAAACTAACTGCTTCAATGCTCTATTTCTATGCAAAATCACAGAATAATGTATAATGAATGATGTTTTTGAAATGATTGGTAATCCATTTCTAAATCGTTTTTTTTGTATTATTTATTATTCTGAACTTTGAAGGAGATACACCAAAATTTTTTTTGAAAAATCGTGAAAAAACCAACGGATCATCAAATCCGACAGAATTTCCTATAGTCCCTACAGACATCTCGCTGCTTAATAGCATATTTTTGGCAATTTTTAGCCTGTAATCATCGATATAGCGCTTGGGAGATTTACCGCATTTGTTTATAAATATTTTATAAAGATATGGCTGAGTTATTCCCAAGACATCAGTGATTTCAGCAACTCTAATTGCACGAAAAACATTTGAATGTATATAGTTAACAGCATATTCAAAATAAATATCAGTATTCTTTTTGAATACGGCTGTACTGCTTGCGTGCATGTTAAAAAGGTTAAGAAAAATCTCCAAAATCTTTGAAGGGATATAGTTCTTGTTATGATTTTGCTTAAGCCCACGGGAACTGAAACCGATATGCCCTTTGTTTGAAAAATTAAAGTCTTTTCAATTTGTCGTCCTTGAAAGGCGTCAAGCCTGTCTGCGTCATCCGCATTGAAAATACAAATAATTTTTCTAAACAAAGGGTCAAAGAGTCAAAAAAGAAAAAATTTTGTATCAGACAAAGAAAATTCGAAAATAATACTGACGTATATTTGATGAATTTTCTGCAGTATTATGCAAAATTTTCCTTTTTAGACCACATTGGGTTTAATTCCCGTGAGCTTAATTATGTATGTCAGATTCCGAACATCGGCAACGTAGTTATAATTAAATATTTTCGTGTTTTCATCTGCAGCGAATGTCCGAAATATATCTTCCATTACTGTATCCAGTGATGTAACCCACAAAAATGTCCACGGGTTGTCTGTATCAGGATAATAGTATTCGAAAGTGTGAGGTTTTATCAAGAATCCTTGCTATACTATCCCTCGTCGGGAATGTACATTGACAAATCATAACAAAATATGATATAATCATAACAAGGAGTGTAGTATAATATTTTATCATATCATTTCAACAGAAAGCAGCAAATTATTAAAAATTGAAAATATAGGATTTAGCAGTGATCCTGTAAACAATAAGTTCGGACCCGAAAAAGAGATCTTTATTTAATACATTATGTAATTTCCGGAAAAGGATATTATAATGGTAATCCGGTTGCTGTATACTCGAAAAAACACATAAAGAGAGGTAGTAATTATGAATTTATTTATTACGGTAGCCCCTGTAGATTATTCGGGCAATATAGACGCCGACTTTATATGCACCGGAGAAAATGACGAATTGACAATTCAAAAGGCTGTAGAAAAATGCATAGAAGAAAATAAAAATGTCATGCTTTTAAACGGAATATATCATGTGGATGATTTTCACGATTACTATAATGACAATGGTCCCAAAAGTGCAATTTGTTTTCCGAATGCTTGGCGTGAAATTCAATTTTACGGTCAGAACAGTGAATACGGTTTTCAAAAGAAATATGATAACGGTGTAGTAATATACGTATCCGAAAATGCTTTAAATAAAATTTCAGAGGAAACAGACATTATACGTAGTTTTTGGACAAATGCCGGAATACAAAACGGTTCATCATTACATATAAAAAATATTTCTGTCATACTGGCAAATAATCAACACAAGCTGAGATGTATTGATTTAAGGAGAACGGACAGAGTTGAATTGAAGAATATCACACTCGTAAGTTACGGAGATTCAATTCATGAGGACTCAGACTATGGTTTGGGAACACCTCCCGAAATTCCTGCAAAAGGATGCATTGGTCTTACAATGACTGACGGAAGCAATAACAGTTACAGTAATTATATAAATGTGCAAACTTACGGATTTGACGAAGGAATACAGGTGGGCGGTGAACACGTTGTTTGCATAAATTGCGGTGCTACAGTGGGCAGATATGGATTTACTTTCGGAAATTATAAAACAAACTGCGGCTCAAATCATCCAATTACGCTTATAAATTGCATGGATGAAAGAAATATAAATTTGCCGCTGTTTAATCTGTGCGGTGATGGTGACGGAAAAGGCGGAAGATTACAAGGAAAACAAGAGGTTACCATGATAAGCTTCAATATGGAAAGGGTTGAGAAACAAACTCCCGGGAAAAAGCTCGGTGATTTAATGAGAGAGGTCTATCCCGGAACATGGAGCGGAAAGATTGATTTTACTTTGCAGCCGGCATGGTGTCATTTAAATGCAATGGATTTTCAACTCTGGGAAAATGACGGATCGGGAAGCGGAATCATAACCAGAAACAGTTGTCATAAAAACGTTTGCAGCACAAAAGAAAGATTAAGCTATTACCCGACTTTAGGACAACAGATTTTTGATATTGATCTTAATAAAATGCTTGTTTGCATAGATGTTAAAAATAAAAAATGGGTCGATTATAACGGACAAGAGGCTTGACATAAATTCTTTTAGAAAAAGACAATTAAGCATCGCCGACATATATGATTGTCGATCAATACCTTTCGGCAATGTTCGTGAGAAATTAAGTCAAGCGGAGCTCTGACCTTCTTCGGCGGAGTCATCATTGCATTTGCGAAAGATATACTTGATATGATAATGTAAGTGGAAAACTACTATGAGCAACCTTGAAAAATTCATTACATATTAAGCAGCAGTAAATTGAGTTTTATATATGGAGTGTGATTGAATGAAAAAAATAATAAAATCTTTTACATTTTGGTTTGCCATTGTTGGTATTATTGGAATTATCTTAAAATTGGTTGGCTTTGATGATATCAGCTTGTTTATCGGATTGAATCCGATTTTGAATGCTTTAAGCAGTTCCAAAGCTTGCTGCGATATTATCAATTCGATTCCTTACCTGTGGTATATTTTGAGTATAATTACAATGATAGGATATGGATTAGTTATTGATACACTAAAAAACCTAATAAGAAAAAAATAATAGTTTGACTTTACATTAAAGTTGACATTACAAAAAAAGAGCAATCATAAACGGTTGCTCTTTTTTGTTGTCCGAAGGGAGGAATTTTTATAGCAACCATTCATTCTTCATAAAAAGGTATATTTATTCTTTTACGGTTATGTACTTGTATTTATACCGTTATATCGGTATTCTTTTGCTTTATGCGGTCTGTGCGTTTTGCTACAGCCTCTTTTTTCATACCCAAAACACGGAAAGGAAAGACCTACAAAAAAGCAAAGAAAATGATTTTAATCGTTTCCGTGCGATTTACTGTAAATTTACTGTTTGGATTACAATATTTGTAAACATCCTATACCTTTTCCCCTACTTTTTGAAAAAATTTGATTTTAATTAAAATTCATCCTATACTTTTGGCGAAAAGTATGGAGACAAAGCAGATTATTTCATATATAATTTATATATAATTATTGGTGTAAAACATAATACATACTGTAATCTTTTGTCCGCAAATGCATATGAGCAACAAAACTTCGTGCAGGGGATTTCGGTAAATGCGAAAATTAAAAAGCCGCAAGCCGAAATACCGGATAAATGCAAAATCCAAAAGAAAGGAGATGCTAAGTTATATCGAAAGATACTAATGAAGACAAAGAAATCTGAAGTTCGGATTATACTTTTAGTTAATCCGATACATTCCGGCAAATTTTGCGGAGGAATGTAAAATATCACATCAAAAGGAGGATATAAATGTGAAAAGGACAAGACAAATTTTTTCTGTTTTACTGACACTGGCAATGCTGCTCACGCTCGTGCCCGCTACGGTAAGTGCGGCAGAGCCGGAGTGGGAAACCGTTAACACCTTTGAGGAATTGCAAGAGGCAGTCAAAAACAAGCAGGGACACATCAAGCTGGGGCAAAACATTGACACCAAACGGCTGAGAAAGGAAGAAAGTATGAATTACAATGTTACAATCAAAACCATTCCGGCACGCTATGCCGCAACCGTACATATGACCATTCCGCGCTATGAAGACGAGGGAATTGTATGGAGCATCTTGATGTCCGAAACCGCTCATATGAATCTTATCGAGGCAGACCCATGTCTTTGTGCCGTCACTTTCCTTGACGGAGAGTACAAGGAGAAGAATGTGGAGGTGATGGCATGGAAGACCGTCAAGGGGGAGCTATCCCGACACTGAGCATGTCAAATTTACGACATTGCCGGAGGTCACGGTGGCAAGCTGCACATTCAAAGGCGGCTGTCATTTGATTACGGAAGTCTATTCTGCTGTTGCTGCGTGGATGGATGCTAACGGATATGAAAGCGTTGCCCCGATGTTCAACATTTACCATGTCAGTCCGTATGAAACGCACAATCCCGATGAGTTTGTGACCGAGGTCTGCTATCCGGCGAAAAAGAAATAACCCACCACAGATTAAAAAGCTGCACCCAACCTCGTTTCGGAGGCTGGGTGCAATTTAATATGCAGGTTTTATCAAAAATGCTTGACAAATCTTATTTAATGATGTATAATTTGAATTATGTATAATTCAAATTATATTATGGAGGTACAAATATGCCTGCGAAAGTAAAAGCCACAAAAGAGATGATTATTGACGCAGCCTTTGAGGTTGCCCGCGAAACAGGAGCGGAAAACATTAACGCAAGGACGGTGTCGGAAAGACTGGATTGTTCTACACAGCCGGTAATGTATCATTTTGCAACGATCGAAGCACTGAAAAGAGCAGTCTATGAAAAAACAGACAATTATCATTCGGAATATCTGATGAATATAAAAAAAACGCCAAAGGGCGCTATGCTTGGGATCGGAATGAATTATATCCGCTTTGCAATTGAAGAACCGCATTTGTTCCGTTTCCTTTTTCAGTCGGATTTTTTTAACGGAAGTACACTGCTTGAACTGATAGATGCCGAAGAGCTTACCCCTGTTCTTTTGGCTATGCAAAGAGCATTGGGAGTCGATATAGAACAAACCAAAAAGATATTCCTGACTGTTTTCCTGTTTGCTCATGGGTATGCAAGTATCATCGCCAATAATTCACTGAAATACGATGAGGAACTTATAAAGTCCCATTTGGAGCAGGCATACAGAGGTGCAATATTAGCAACAAAGGAGGAAAAGGTATGAATAATAGTGCGTTGGTCGTAATCGACCTGCAAAACGACATCACGAAAAACTACAAGGAAATCATTGAAAAAGTCAATGAGGCAATCGACTGGGCAGTTCAAAAGGGGCTGTGGGTCGTTTATATTCAACACAACAACCTGTCTGCAGGAACAAGGACATTCAATCCCGGAACGCATGGCGCAGAACTTGTCCCTGAAATGAAAATCGTATCCAATCACATCTTCACGAAGTCAAAAAGCAATGCACTGACCAGCGAGGAGTTTGCGGCTTTCATCAAGGAAAACGGCATTGACGAGTTTTATATAACCGGTGCGGACGCCGCTGCCTGTATCAAATCCACCTGCTATAACATGGCAAAAAGCGGCTATACCGTTCATGTGCTGTCGGACTGCATCACCAGCTACGATAAAAGCAAGCTGCCGGTGCTGCTTACCTATTACGAAAGCAAAAGCTGCTCTGTTGAGACGTTTGATGAGAGCGTCAAAAGGTAAGGATCCCTTGGCGTACTGCTTCTCATTACGATAGATTATTATGAACTTAAGAGGAAACAATAATTTCAAAGATGGAGGATGAAGGAATGGATAACAAAGCCAGTATTACCGCCTTGATGAGTTCGTTCGGACGGGCATTTCATTCAGAAAATGAAGAACATCCGGTTTTTGCAGATCATCTTGCCAAGAAGCTGATGACTGAGGAAGAATATGCCGCTGTTCAGGGTTATATCCTCGGCGGAGCGCGGTTCTTTGAACCGGAGATCGATCCTGCAAAGCAGGAACCGAAGGAGCTGCTGCGCAGGCTTGTGAATGTACATATCGCGCCGTCGCCGCTCTGCCGCGCAGCTTATACGGAGAAGGCTCTGAAAGTTGCCGTCCTGACCGGAACAAAGCAATATGTTACGCTTGGTGCAGGCATGGATACCTTTGCTTTTCGGGAAACAGAGTTTTTATCGAAGCACAGGGTGTTTGAGGTCGATCATCCTCTGACACAGGCAGACAAAAAGGAACGGATCGCCCACGCGGGATGGGCAATCCCGGATAACCTCACCTTTGTTCCCGTGGATTTCACAAAGGACAGTTTAGCGGAGCGGCTGATTGCCGCCGGTTTTGACCCGTCTATAAAAGCTTTTTTCTCATGGCTCGGCGTGACCTACTACCTTTCGGCGGAAGCAATCGGCAAAACCCTTGCCGAGCTTTCATCGCTTTGTGCGAACGGCAGCACCCTTATGTTTGATTATCCGGACGAAAACTTCTTTGATGCGCCAGAGAAGCGTGTGCAGAACACCATTATGATGGCAAAAGCAGGCGGTGAACCGATGCAGTCGGCGTTTTCCTATTCGGAGCTTGAAACGCTGCTGGAGAAGCATGGGTTTCTGATCTACGAGCTGCTGACACCGGATGATATTCAAAGGGATGTAATTGACAAGACCGGGGCAGATATGAAAGCCTTTGAGCATGTCAATTACTGCCTTGCAGTCAGGAAAGATTAAAGTGAGATGTGGCGGAAATGGCAAACAAGGAGATGATTTTCTCTTTGATTTGAAATAGGCAAATTGGGATTTGACGGAGGAGAATGTGAAATGAAAATCTATGACATTTCTCAAGAGGTTTTCGGGTGTCGGGTATATGCCTGCGATCCGATGCCGGAAAAAAAGCAGCTTTGCTCAATGGAGAAAGGCGATTTGTATAATCTGACGGCTTTTAGTATGTGTGCTCACAACGGCACGCATATCGACGCACCGTTTCATTTTATCAAAGGCGGAAAAGCCATCGATTCCATAAGCTTGGATACATTCGTAGGAATGGCTTATGTTGCAGAATATCATGGAATTATCTCTGATGCCGCAGCAGCAGAAATACTTGAAAAAGCGAAAAAACAAAGTCCGGAAGCGGCAAAGAGAATTCTTATTAAGGGAGACGCAGAGGTTTCTTCGGAAGCGGCTGAAGTATTTGCCGACTCGGGAATCTTACTTCTCGGCAATGAATCCCAGACTGTCGGCCCCGAAGCCGCTCCGATGGAGGTACACCTCATCCTGCTGGGAGCCGGTATCGTATTGCTTGAAGGAATCCGTTTGGCAGAAGTTTCGGAAGGCATTTATTTCTTAAATGCGGCACCGTTAAATCTATCCGGTGCGGATGGTTCGCCGTGCAGAGCCGTACTGATCGTTGCCGAGAGATAAATTCCGATTGATAAAGTTGCGTGAGGCAGGTGAATAAGTATACAAGGGAAAATGAACAGAGATGAAATATTAAAAACAAATAAGCATTACTGGGATACATACGCCGATCTTTGGTTTGGCACTACTGCGCTTCCTACATATGGCGTACACTTTGTAACTGAGGATGAATTGCACTTGTTCGGTGATGTTTCGGGAAAGAAAATACTTGAGATCTGCTGCGGCAGCGGTCATTCTCTGAAATATCATGCAGATAGAAATGCCGGAGAATTATGGGGCGTTGATCTTTCTCATAAACAGCTTGAAAATGCTGAACGATATTTGAGTGAAAACGGTTACACGGCTAATTTTATCTGCTCTCCGATGGAAGCTGATATGGATATCCCGAAAGAGTATTTCGAT
This sequence comes from uncultured Clostridia bacterium, assembly GCA_934463165.1. Lineage (GTDB taxonomy): Bacteria > Bacillota > Clostridia > UMGS1810 > UMGS1810 > RGIG1828. Next base: position 6,272 of record CAKSJG010000034.1, on the reverse strand, counting down.
TTCGTATACTCGATATATGGTATCGGATGGACGACTGATCTGGACGGTACTTTCCGGAAGATCGCATCGTATCTGAAAAAAAGACGGCATCATCATTTTCAGCTGGCATCATACACTCAATTACTGCATTGCATGGTCTTGCGATGAACGGAAAGATGTGATCCAAAATAATGCCTTGGTGATGAACAAAAGCTATTTTGATGAGTCTTACTTCAGGATGCCGGTGGACGGTAGTGAGATCCTGCTGTGTAACCGAAAAATATCCACCTATGTCAACGCGTTAGCGAAAGCGGGATTTGCAATTGAGCAAATTGTTGAGCAGACCGACGAGGCGACAATGCATTCGGAAGGAAATATCAGCAACAAAGCTGAAAAAGCAAAAATGCTGCCCATTTCCGTTTTGTTTAAGGCAAGAAAGTTATAAAAGAGAAAAAAGAATCAAATTTGCGGAGGCAACCATGAAAAACACAAACCAACTGATCGGCTGTTGCGGATTGGACTGCGAAACTCAGGCGGCTCAGGAATTATGTAGAATGCACGCATCCCCTGCACTGCCATCTCATCAATTTCTTTTTCCACCGTTTCCGTTGTCATCGGGCTGTTCCAAATCCATGAATAGATAGGAGAATTGACGCTTGGCGGATTTTCAAAGTTCTCTGCTGAAAAAGTAGTTTTTTCGGTGTAGTTTGTCATTGTTACAACTCCTTTTTTGTTTTCAGACTGCCGAAGCCGTTAATATTTTTATATTATTATTATATTCGGCTTGTCGCATTTGTCAAGTAAAATTTTTTTCTCTCACTTTACATTTTCTTGCAATTTTTCGGCGACACCCCATATAACTTTTTAAATTTGACGGAAAAATAATTGCTGTCATTGAAGCCGCACTTATATGCCACTTCAGCAACCGACTTGTTTCCGCTTTGCAGCAGTATTCTGGCTCTGTCAAGTCGAACAATGTTAAGATATTCGCAAAAACCAAATCCCGTTTCTGCCTTGAACATTCTCGAAAGATGCTCGGTGCTGACCCCAATCATTCCCGCGGCTTCGCCCAGAGTGATTTCCGATGAATAGTTCTCGTGAATGTGTCTTTTTACCTTTTCAATATCCTCGTTCAATGCTTTTACACCCTCATAACATTGGCAGTTTCTTGCAAACACAAGGAAAAGCAAACTCATATAATTTCTGATTATCTCACCGGAAAAGCTGTCATTCCTTGTGAATTCATCGTACATAGCCTCCATCAGCTTATGAATCATCTCGGCTGTCTCAGGGTTGCGATACAAAATTACACCGCATTTGATGAATGGCAAAACCGCAGACGGAATGTATTTATTTGAAAAATGTATTGCAATGCGTGTGTGTCTGCGACTTCTGTAGGAATTTTTATGAAGCACCCCAGACGGAATCAATATGACATCTCCGCTTTTAACCTCATATATTCTTCCTCCGATATAGTAATCGCATTCACCGTCTATCATGTAGTAGATTTCTATCAAATCATGCACATCTCGTTTTGCCCCGTCAAAAGTCGAATCCCTATGCTTTTCGATGAAAAAAGCACCCCGGTCCGAAAGTCTTTTGTTCATTTTTACACCTCGTTTCACGCTCTCTTATGTTGAGTATAATAACTTGTTTTATCAAAAATGTCAAGATTTTTTCTGAATTGCGTCAAAAAAATTAATGAATATATAATCGCTAAATTGTATAATAGACTTGTCGACAAGATGTTTTGCGGCAAATTTTTTTGGAGGATGAATTTTATGCGATACGAAAACAACAAAGCTGTTGATTTAAAAATTGCCTATATCGGCGGAGGTTCAAGAGGCTGGGCATGGGGGCTTATGAGTGATCTTGCGCAAGCCGATGATATTTCGGGAGATGTATTTCTCTATGACATCGACTTTGAGGCGGCACAGCACAACGAAATTATCGGTAATAAAATCAAGGATCTTGACGAGTGTAAATCGAGCTGGAATTACAAAGCTGTTGAAACCATCGGTGAGGCACTGACAGGCGCGGATTTTGTTATAATTTCCATACTTCCCGGCACATTTGACGAAATGGAAAGCGACGTACACACTCCCGAAAAATACGGAATTTATCAATCGGTTGGGGACACATCCGGTCCCGGCGGTATTGTCAGAGCTTTACGCACAATTCCCATGATGCAGGAAATTGCACTTGCAATTAAAGAATTTTCACCCGATGCATGGGTTATAAACTACACAAACCCTATGACTGTTTCCATTAAAACTCTCTATAGCGTATTTCCTGACATCAAGGCTTTCGGTTGCTGTCATGAGGTTTTCGGAACTCAGAAGGTTCTCGCAAAGGCATTGAAATATATCTGCGGAATTGATGATGTTTCAAGAGATGAAATTAAGGTTAATGTTGTCGGCGTAAATCATTTCACATGGTTCACAAAAGCAGAATATAAAAATATTAATCTTTTTGATGTGTATAAAAGGTTTTCCGATAAATACTCCGCAACGGGCTTTAACGAAAAGAGCGATGAAAACTGGATGAATCACTCTTTCCAATATTCCGAAAGAGTGAAACTTGACCTATTCAACAGATACGGCTATATTGCAGCAGCAGGCGACAGACATCTTGCGGAGTTCTGCCCCGGCCACTGGTATCTTGAGAGCCCTGATCAGGTGAGTGCATGGAAATTTGCCCTCACGCCCGTAAGTTGGAGAAAAAAGGATTTGCAGGCACGCCTTGAGAAGAGCGCAAAGCTTGTATCGGGAGAACAGAAGTTTGAAATAAACGAAACCGGCGAAGAGGGTGTTAATCAGATAAGAGCGCTCTTAGGCTTGTGCGATCTTGTCACGAACGTAAACATTCCGAACAGAGGTCAGATTCCTAATTTGCCCATTGGTGCAGTTGTTGAAACAAACGCCGTTTTCCGTTCAGATTCGCTGAATCCCGTCTTTTCGGATGAAATACCGAAGGAAATCTATCCGCTTATCACCAGGATTTCCGGCGAACAGGAGCTAATTACTCAGGCAGGACTGAATCACGATCTTGACATGGCATTCCGCGCATTTGTCAATGACCCTCTTGTGACAACAAATCTTGAGGATTCAAGGAAGCTATTCCGTGAAATGCTTGACAACACCAAGAATTATCTCACCATGTATGATCTCGAATCATTTTAATTCTGCAGCCTTTCTTTGATGGATGAGAAGTTCTTGGGAATCAATAAATATGACGGAATATATTTTCAAGATACTATCCGTTATATACTCATATATACTCAATATTTAAAAATATGGTAGTTGATTATGAGAGAAAGGAAGTGAGTATAAAGGCGGTGCCCCGCAAGATACTCAACCATATGACACGTATGGAAGCAAATGTTCTAAATGCTTGTCAGACGAGGAATACACTTGTTTATCTTAAATGATCACCGTGTTGGTTAAACACCGTAAACTTAATATTAGGACCATAAGATATTGCTAAATATTAAATGAAAGGAAATATAATTATGATTACGAAGATTAAAGAATATAAAAAAGTTATGTTAATGGGTGATTCGACAGCTCAACTCTTTGAGGAAAAAAATAAAGAGTTTAATCTTGGACCAAATCAAGTATTGGTTAAAGTAGCATATTCAGCTGTAAGTTCCGGAACAGAGTATGCAAACCTGACAGGAGATATAAACATACTCGCAACAACTAAGGCTGAAGACACAGTTTTAATTTGGCCGCGCGAAGTCGGTTATAGCAGTTCGGGTACGGTTTTGGAAGTAGGAAGCGACATTGATGATTTGAAAGTCGGAGATAGGGTTGTTTTGCGGGCTTGCGGACATGCAAGTCATCATCTGGTAAACCGTGATTGGGTGTTTAAACTCCCGTATGACGAGATAGGTCTGGACGAAATTTCCATGGCATTTATATCAAGCTTTTCTATTTCGGGAGCAAGAAAGTTGCGTATAGAAATAGGAGAATCAGCGGCAGTTATGGGATGCGGAATACTTGGGCTTTTTGCGGTACAATTCTGTGCAGCAATGGGAGCAACTCCAGTTATTGCTGTTGACCCGGTAAAGGAGAAACGAGAAAAAGCTCTTGAACTTGGAGCAGATTATGCTGTTGATCCGTTTGCAGATGATTTTGTGGAAACAATGTATAAATTGACTGACGGCAGAGGCGTAAATGCTGCAGTTGAGGTTACCGGTACGGGAAAGGCCCTTGACCAAATACTTGATTGTATGGCGCATCATGGCAGAATTTCACTTCTCGGATGTACTCGTGATTCAAATTTTACCATAGACTATTACAGAAAAATACATTGGCCGGGTGTTGAACTTATTGGTGCTCATACAAATACCCGCCCAGATAATGATTCTCGTCCGGGATTTTGGACATATGATGATGATTACCATGCAATATTCAGACTTATTCATTTGGGCAAAGTGAATTACAAAAAGATGATAAGTGAGATACACCCTGTTTCAGAATGCTCACAGGTGTACTCACGTCTCGCAAATGATTATAAAAACTTTCCGCCGGGATTACTGTTTGATTGGCAAAATGTATAAGTAGGATATGTTTAAGGAGCATAGGCATGAAAAAGATAAATGTAGTACAAGTGGGAACAAGTCATCCGCATGCGTCCGGCATTTTTAAGTGCATTAAAGAACTTCCCGAAGTTTTTGAAATTGCAGGGGTCTGTGAACCGAATGAACAGCACAGAAAAAATTTAAGAACAGAATTGTATAAAGATACTCAGGAATTGTCGATAGACGATATATTGAATTCGAGCAATATTGACGGAGTAATTGTGGAAACAGAAGAAAAGAATTCGACAAGATATGCACAGATAATGGCAGATGCAGGTTTTAATATACATATGGATAAACCCGGCGGCACTGACTTTTATGAGTATGAAAAATTGGTAAAAACCGCAAAAAACAAGGGATTAGTGTTTCACACAGGATATATGTACAGATTTAATCCGGCAGTGAAAAAATCCATCGAACTTGTAAAAAGCGGAAAATTAGGTGATATATATTCGGTTGATGCACAAATGTGTATTCGATTAAGCGAAGAAGTAATAAAGGATTTGATAAAATTTAACGGTGGTATGATGGAATTTCTGGGTTGTCATATGCTTGATGTGGTGTTGTCTGTTCTGGGCGTACCCGATAAGGTATTGCCTATGTGCTATTCAACACATACATATGACACAAATGCACTTGATTACGGTATGACGGTTCTTAAATACAAAAATGCGGCGGCCGTGGTTCGCTCAAGTGCGGCAGATGTAAACGGGTTTATTCGCCGTCAGTTTGTAATAAACGGCACATTAGGAAGCATAGAAATCAAGCCTATGGAGATATTTGATGTTGAAAACACAGATTATCTTACGACTGATATGAATGTTACATATAACAGCAATAATATCAATCCTTGTTTTGATGGTTCGAAAAAGCTTAAATTTAATCCATACAAAAGATATGATGATATGATGATTGATTTCGCCGAAATAATATGTGGCATGCATACAAATGAATATTCATATGAGCATGAGATAAACTTAAAAAGGCTTATTTGTCAAGCCGGACAAACAGGAGAATATTACGAAAGAATATTTGAATAATAAACAGCTTGAAATTTTTAAAATGATAGTATAACCCTGCGCCGTATATATGGCACAGGGTTGTCAAGTTGGCTCATTACAGTGGAAGATGGATTATAATCGCGGCTTTGGCAGGGCAGAAAACGGAAATTGATTTGAAGAACATATATGTAAGAAATGTAAGAATTATTGGCAGTACGCTACGCTCAAAAACACCGAAGGTAAAGGCACAGATTTTGGCGGCGCTTGTAAAGGATGTATTCCCTAAGATTTCAGAGGGATTTGTTAAGCCGACTATATATAAAATTTTGCCGATAACAGAAGCGGAAGTGGCACATGATATTCTGTATAACGGACAGAATGTCGGCAAGGTTGTACTTAAGGTAAATTAGGCTAAAAATTACAAGAGGTTTTGGTTAAAAATGGAGAGTGGCAGACATAGTCTTGGATTAATAAAGCTTAAAAAACAGTCCAAGAATATGTCCGCACCCCCTCTCGTCCGCACCCCTTCTCTTATATCATCTAACTTTAACATACCTCGTTGAAATTAAACTTCCGTTACTGTCCTCAATTGTTGCATAACAATATGTTGCAGCTTCCGGCAATACTACAGAAATACCTTTATCCGTTACTGAATAATCGCTTATTTCTTTCCAGCCAATATCCGTAGTGCCGTCATTATACGGATG
>CAKSJG010000033.1 GCA_934463165.1 uncultured Clostridia bacterium | reverse complement strand
AAGTCCAACAATATGCTCTGCAGCTTACCATCGTCGGGATATACTTTTAATTTTTGGAAAGCTCAAACACAGCGCTGCGGCGCTGAAACTCGCTTTCAATCAAAAATAAAAAGCATACCTCGACTCCATGAAGAAATTCAAAATCAAAAAAGCGAAACGCTGCCGGTGGCAGATAAAGTGAGCCGCCTTTGGCGCCGCGGTCGCAGAGCGGATTTGCAATAAGCAAACCGCGATGCGGTAACCGCAAGAGTGAGAACGTAACATCGGATAAGATGAAAGACATACATATTATGAAACAAGTTGGTTCAAGTCCAACAATATGCTCTGCAGCTTACCATCGTCGGGATATACTTTTAATTTTTGGAAAGCTCAAACACAGCGCTGTGGCGCCGAAACTCGCTTTCAATCAAAAATAAAAAGCATACCCCGACTCCATTAAGAAATTCAAAATCGAAGAAATTCAAAATCAAAAAAGTGAAACGCTGCCGGTGACAGATAAAGTGAGCCGCCTTTGGTGCTGCGGTCGCAGAACGGATTTGCGATAGGCAAACCGGATTCAGTACGTTCTGAAAATAATTTTTTTCATAAAATATCAGAAAAATTTTTGTAAAATCATACTTTGGTATGATGACAAATGATTTTTTTAGTGATAAAATAGAGTCATATGATAATATTATAGTATAATGTATATTTTATGAAAGGAAGAAATCAATGCGAAAACGAATTTTAAGTATCATTACGGTATTTGCAATGCTGCTTTCCATGATTCCCGAAATTGCAATTGCATCGGGCGGAAGCGGCACGGCAAACGATCCGTACATAATCACCACGGCAGATGAGCTTTCTGCAATAGGAAGCGGCGAGCCCGGCACGTATTATAAGCTGGGAAGCGACATCACCGTAAGCCGTACCTTTAAGACGATAGAATCGTTTAAAGGTATATTGAACGGTAACGGCAAAAGCATACGGGGTATCGATATATACACCACGGTTACGGCTGATGATTCAAGAAAGCTTGTTACAGCTACCGAGGGTGCGCTTTTTGATACCATAGAGAAAACTGCGGTGGTATACAATCTGAATCTTGTATCACCGAAATTTTCAAATGTTTTTAAAAACATTGACAATGCGTATAACGGATCATACGATTTTAAAAGAGGTCTTCTTGCCGTTACAAATAACGGTATCGTTGATTCTGTTAAAATAACCGGTGCAGATGTCAATGCGCAATTTAATCAAATTGTGGGAAGCGTTACTCACAGTTATGAAGTGTGCTCATTTGGCGGCATTTTATATGAAAATAACGGTAAACTCATCAATTCATATATCGACGGTAATATGAAGATTGGTGACGGCAGACTTATGTCCGGTGTTGTTTCCTTAAACAACGGAACAATAGCCAATATTCAAACCAAGATGAATATAACCGTAACAAGATGGGGAGGATTTACCGGAGCGACTCTTACAAATACCTCTTGCGGTGTGGGGCGGAACTATGGAATGATTTATAACCTGTGGAGCGAGGGCTCTGTTTCCATATCATCATCTGTAACGGCTGTTAAGTCAAACAGTGATTATAACGGATATATCACCGGTGCAAATGAAGCTGACGGAAGCGTTATTAATTGTTACTATAAAAAAACATCGGATGCATGCATAAACGGAGCTGTTGTCGGCAGCGAGGGAACCGTACAGAATGTTATTGAAAAGTCATCGGTAGATTCTGCGGTATATAATGCCAATACAGCTTCGTCCGATATATTGGGACTTAAAAAGCTTAACGAAACCGCACAGCCTTATGTTGTTACATGGAGTTTGGGATCAGAAATCGTAAAAACGGAGCTTATATATAACAGCGTAGCGGTCAGCCTCCCTTACGGTGCAGGTGATGATTATTACTGCACAGGCTGGAAGGATAGCGTTAATAACTCGGTGATTAACGCTCCGGGAACGTATACGGTCACAAGGAATGTGAACTTTACAGCTCAGAATCCTCAGGGCAGATATTATCCTGTATTTAACGGTCAGGTAAAGCTTTTGCCCGATACAACGACACTTCCCGAATATGAATGCAAATGGAAGAGAGTTGGCTCGGACGAATTCGTTGACGCTCCGTCTGAAGCGGACATTGCAACATCGGGCGGTATGAAAAAGTACGTGGCAAAGGCATCGGGAAACGATGTATATGACAGAGACTTTGCCGAAGAATATACTGGCAAATTATCTACATATTCCAAATTTTGCGTCAGATATATAGTTGAAGAAAATGACGGTAAAATTAAAGGCGGTACATTTAATATGTACGAAAACTCCGGATCAAGTCTGAATGCATCGTTTTATATGGTAAAGGTATCTCTCAATGCGGAAAATCTTTCCGAATATATAGATATCAACATCCCGACGGATCAGAAGTATCTGAAAAACGGCGGTTATACATATCCGTCGGCAACAGCAAAACAGGATGCACGCTTTGTTGCTACCGGAAAAATGTCATTTAGCTATAAAAGCTCGGGCGGAAGAACATATTATGCAGATAATCCCCCGACAGCGCCTGATACATACGACGTAATGTTTTCAATGGATTCCGACAGTAATTTTTTTAGTGTTTACAGCCTTAATGTCGGAAAGTTTACTATCGGTAAGAGAGCTGTATCGGAGACGGTATATGCCTTTGATAATCCCGACGGATATAAATACGGCGAACAGGTTAAAATTAATTTCACTGTAAAGGCGGTGCTCTCGGCAGACGGCACGGTTGGAAATGTAACCGACGGTAAAACCAAGCTCTATATTGACGGAGTTGAATATACGGGAACCGGAAGCGAAAAGAATATATACGGTTATGAACAAACATACACGATACCGTCTTCGTATATTTCTCTCGGAGACCATGAGTATAAAATAGAATACTATGATTCGGATTATTATGAAGATGATACATTTATTCTTAGAAATACTATAACAAAAAGGGATCCCGAATTGAAAGTTAATCTGGATAAGAGTGAATGTAACTACGGTGATGACATATACATTACCGTTGACACTCCCGATACGGATAATTTAGTAATTGAGGATTATAAAGATGACGCCGAAACCGAAAAGTACACGGCGAATATCGAATATGATCATTGGGAATCAAGCTCGGGAATGTCTGTGTATAAATACAAAAATCCCAAAGCAGGCAGTCACTATATAAAGGTAAGTTACAAAGGATCAACATATTATGATGCGGCGTCCAAAAAGATAGTTGCATCCGTGAAAAAAGCGAAACTTGATGCATCAGCAGAACTCAACAGATCCGAATGGCATTACGGAGATAACGTGAAGGTTTATGTTACCGTGACAGATCCTCTCGGCCTTTTAGACAGCAGCAAAACTATAGACGCATCATACAACGTGAAGCTCATAGACAAGGTAAGCGGTGTTGTTATAGCTTCAAAAACGGCAGACGGAAGTATCCCGTCAAGTGAATTTGAAATAGATCTCGGAGGAGACATCCCCGTAGGAGAGTATGACGTACGGCTTGAGGTTACCCCGTCGGAGGATGCCGACTATGATATATATACTAACAGGGTTGGCTCTCTCACTGTTTTAAAAACAGATCCCGAGCGTAATGATTTTAATATTACCCGCCCGGCTCTTAAATATGACGGCTCGCCGAAGCCCATAACCGTTACATCAAAATATGAGGGCATGGGTGATATAGAGGTTCTCTATGAAGACGTAAAGGCAATAGGCACAAAAACGAATGTGCCGCCCACGAATGCCGGAACGTACAATATATATGTTAATGTAAGCGAGGGTGCAAACTTCAATTCATGCACCGAGCTTTTGGTTGATTCGGTATATATTGCGGCAAAGGATACAGACAGCTCTGATTTCAAAGTCACGCTCAATTCTTCGTCGGAGAGAAGCTTTGTATATAACGGACTCCCCGTTATTGCAGACGTTACTCCGGCAAAAGAGGGAGCATTTAACATAACAAGCGTTAAATATTATTCCAAGGATGATGAGGGTAACTATACTGTCGAAGAGAGCGGCGCACCCGTAAATCCGGGCGAATATGCCGTAAAATGTGACAGCGAAAAATCCACAAACTACCGTGCTGCAGTTGGAGTTACTGTATGTGAATTTGAAATCACAAAGGCCGTTACAAGCATAAATGTAAGCTCCCCGGTCTTGGGAGATGTATATACAACGGAAGACTCTGTTAAGGCTAAGGGCACACTTTCTAAAAACGGCGATTCCGCTGCATTTCCGACAGGCACAGTGAAAGCCGATCTTTCATGGAACGGCGGAACACAGTCAATTGACGGAACAATATCTTCAAACGGAGAATTTGAGATAGAGATTCCGGCAAATGTTTATGCATATACTCTTTCGGTTAAATACCCGGGAGATGAAAAGTATTCCTCCGCTGCAAGCGATGAGATACGGTTCAGTATTGAAAAAACTCCGGTAACATTTACCGTAAGCGGCAAGGAATATGTATATTCTCCGAATACCGTAAGAAATATCACATTCAGCAACAGCACCAAAAAGCTTGATGAAAGCGATTTTACGGTTAAGTATTATCCCGTTGACGAAAATAACGGCACTCTTGAATCGACCTCGGCGGTTAAAAGCGCAATATCTGCAGGAAGATACATGTATGTAATTTCGCTTACTTCCGCAGCAAGCGAGAAATATATAATACAGAACGAGTATACAGTGTCGGATACCGGCATACCGGATTTTGACTCATACGCAAACGTTGGATTTATGGATATCAAATCCGGTGCCGAAGAGGCTCAGAAGCCGATATACTTTAAGAGCGGAATAATAAGCAAAAAGACGACGGACGCTCCGTTTATAAATCCTCTTACAAACAGCAACGCAAGTACGGTTTTGTATTCTTCAAGTGACGATACCATAGCTTCCGTAGCGGATGACGGTACGGTTACGATTCATAAAGCGGGCAGCGTTACGGTTACGGCAGAGAGCATAAAGACGGGCGCTACTCCGGTGTATGCAAGCTATACGCTTACAGTCAGCAAAGAGAAGATTACAATTTCGGCAAAAGATACCGAAATAACCTACGGTGATGTATTCACTTCGGCAGATGTGATATATCCTGACGGAATGACTCAGGCTGACTTTGAAGGCACTCTTTTGTTCAAGACAAACTATGCTGTCGGCAAAAAGATAGGCACATATGACATTACACCGTACGGGCTCACATCAGATATATATGACATAGTGTTTGAGGGAGCTGCACTTACGGTTAACCCCAAGGTTTTAACCGCGGCGGACTTCACTGTTACGGCTTCCGATAAGGTTTATGACGGTTCGGGAAATGTTAAGCTATCTGTATCTTCAGCAATTCCGAATATAAAGGCGACGGCAGAAGCGGAATTTACCGATGTGAATGCCGGAGAAAATAAGGAAGTAAGATTTACGCTTACCGAGCTTACCGGAAAGGACGCACAAAACTATGTTTTGGACGGCGGTGAAATTTCAGGCACTGTTTTTGCCAAAATAGAGAAAGCAAAGGTTAATGTTATATGCGCGGCTTCCGTAACGCGCACATATGACGGAAGCGCACAGAGCGTTGACGTCAGCGCAACGGCAAACGGTGCGGTATTTACCGAATATACCGTAAAATACATGCTGAACGGCACAGAGACAGAACCGATAGAAGTCGGAGTTTATGATATTGCCGTTGAGTCGCTGAATGCGAATTATGAAATTGAGCCGTTCAGTGCTGCTCTAACAATAAAGAGCGCTTCTCAGGAGGTATTCTCCATAGAAAATGTTCCCGAGACGGTTTATTACGGCGATAAATTCACCGTAAGCTGTGACGGAGCAGACGGAGCTGTATCATACGCTACAGACAAACCGAATATTGCCGAGATCGATTCTCTCGGAAATGTAACCGTAAAAGGAACAGGTAAGGTATCGATTATTGCCGAAAGCAAAAAGAACGGTTATATAAGCAGAACGGCAGTTAAGACAGTTGACGTTAAAAAGAGAATACTTAATCCGACGGTAACCGCTTTAAGCAGGGTATACAACGGAGAAAAAGAGGTTAATGTTTCGGTTCTGCTTGAAAATACAGCATTTTCGGATGTCGTAACGGCAACGGCAACAGGAACAATGATAAATGCCGACGCAGGAAACGGTAAGATAGTTTATGTAAACGGTGTACTTTTGAGCGATAATACAAACTACACGCTTTCATCCCAGAGCATTCAGACAACAGTAGACATAGCACCTCTTGATATTACGGGATTTTCAATAAAAGCAAATGACAAAAAATATGACGGAACCACGGCAGCACAGGCAACTGTAACGCAAATTGACGGAGTGCTCGCATCGGATATCGGTCAGGTAGAAATTGTCGGCGGTGCTTCGTTTGATTCTGCAGACAGTGCCGACGTCAGAACGGTAACGTTCACGGCAAGCTCTCTTGTCGGAGCAAAAGCCGCAAACTATAATCTTGCATGCAGCGCAGCATATACCGAAGCAAAAATTGAAAGAGCAGATGTTACGGTTATATGCGCATCGTCCACAGTCCGCACATATGACGGAAGCGCGCAGGGCGTTGATGTCAGCGCAATGGCAAACGGAGCAGTATTTACCGAATATGCCGTAAAATACATGATGAACGGTGCAGAAGCAGAACCGATCGGCGTCGGAATTTATGATGTTGTGATTGAATCGCTTAACGCAAACTATGCGATTGCACCGTATGCGGCAACCCTTACGATAAAAAGTGCTTCTCAGGAGGTATTCTCCATAGAGAACGTTCCCGAGACGGTTTATTACGGCGATAAATTCACCGTAAGCTGTGACGGAGCCGAGGGCAACGTAACATACAGCACCGATAAACCGAATACTATTGAAATTGATTCTCTCGGCAATGTAACCTTAAAGGGAACAGGCAAGGTTTCGATTATTGCCGAAAGCAAAAAGGACGGTTACATCAGCAGAATTGCCGTTAAAACAATTGATGTTAAAAAGAGAATACTCACTCCGTCCGCAATTGCCGAAAACAGGGCATATAACGGAGAGAGCGGCGTTAATGTAACCGTTTCGCTTGAAAACACGGCATTTTCCGATATCGTAACCGCAACTGCAAAGGGATCAATGATAAATTCCGACGCAGGAAGCGGCAAGATAGTTTATGTAAACGGTATAGCTTTAAGCGATAACGAAAGCTACACGCTTTCGTCACAAAATGTTCAGACAACGGTAGACATAGCGCCCCTTGATATTACCGGATTTGCGATTGAAGCGGAAGATAAAAAATATGACGGTACAACAGCGGCACAGGCAACCGTAACGCAAATTGACGGAGTGCTTGCTTCGGATATCGGTCAGGTAGAGATTGTCGGCAGTGCTTCGTTTGACTCTGCAGACAGCGCCGACGGTAAAACCGTGGTGTTCACGGCGAATGCTCTCTCCGGTGCAAAGGCTGCGAACTACAGCCTTGCATGCGCGTCGGCAACAGCAAATGCAAAAATCGAGCCTTTAAAAGTAGACTTCACAATCGGTCAGACAACGTTTATATATGACGGAGCAGATAAAGAAATTTCGGTTTCTGCGTCTGATGAAAACGGCAGAATATTCAAAGACTTTGCCGTAAGCTACAGTGCAACACCGAATGCAGTCGGAGAATATACGGCTGAAATCACTCTGAACGATGAAATAAACTATATAATGAATCTGACAAATCCGATCAGTATTACAATTACGGAGGCAACACAGGATCAGCTGGTTATTTCGGGTCTGCCGGGAACTGTTTCCTACGGCGATACATTTACTCTTGAGGCAATCGGCGGAACAGACGGCGGAAATCTCACATGGAGTGTTAAGAGCGGCAACGCAAGCATTTCAGCGGATGGCGAAGTTGAAATCACGGGAATCGGCAAGATTGAAATAGAAGCCGTAAAAAGCAGTGATAACTACAGTGATGTTTCATCAAAAATAGTATTTACGGCGAGCGCAAAAAGTGTTTCGTTTGAACTCGGTAACCTTGAACAGACATACGGCAGCGTAGGCGATATCACCGTTGCAACGGATTTGAGTGCAGATGATTACCGCGTTACATATGACGGAAGCGAAACGCTCCCCGAAAATGCAGGCAGATACAAGGTTAAGGTTGAAACAACAAACCCGAACTACAAAGGCTATGCAAGCGACACGCTTATAATCAACAAGGCAGCCGCAAGCGGCGATATCGAGATCGGTTCAAGCTTTGTATATGGCGACAAACCCGAAGCTTCTGCAATAAATTATCCTGACGGAACAAAGGCCGAAATAACATATGCCGGCACGGGAATTTATGTCCCGAGAAGCGAAGCTCCGACAAATGCCGGAAGCTACACGGCAATTGCAACGATTTCGGGCAGCAATTACGAAACATTCACCGTTACAAAGAACTTTACCATAGAAAAAGCGCCGCTCAGGGTATGGGCGACAAATGCAAGCCGTGCTTACGGAGAATCAAATCCGATATTCACGCTTAACTATGAAGGCTTTAAAAACGGAGATACAAAAGACGTACTCCTTTATGAACCGACTGCAAGCGCAAAGGCAAATGCATCAAGCGCTGTCGGGGAATATCCGATAACGGTTTCGGGCGGCAGTGCCGAAAACTACATGTTTGTTTATGACAACAGCGGTATTCTCACCGTAACCGGAGCTTCCGGCGGACAGCTCAGCATCACCGGAGCTACCAACACGGCATACGTCGGTCAGAAATTCACTCTCTATGCATTTTACGGTAATACAAAGGTAAACGCTTCATGGGAGAGCAGCGATCCGGATATTGCGGCTATAGATAAAGACACCGGTTTTGTAACGACCCTTAAATCGGGTACGGTTACCTTTACGGCAACCGCCGACGGAAACTACAGCGGAGCAAAAGCGGAATTTACGATTAACATAGAAAAATCGTCCGTTGTCCTTTCGGCGGCAGATACAGTTAAAACATATAACGGAAAAGTTCAGGAGATTACTCTCATATCGAGCAACCCGAGCTTCGTCCCCGTTATCTCGGGCGAGGGTAAAAACGTTGACGTGACATATACTCTCATTACTGACAGCAAGGTGAAAGAGCCGAAAAATGCCGGAACATACGCTGTAAGCTTTGTAATCACGGATAACAGCTACAGCGGCAGCGGAAACGCAACGCTCTATATAAATAAAGCAAACATCGAGCTGAAGCCGAAGGATGTATCAAAGGTATACGGAGACGATGTAAAATTTGAACTCGTATCTTCAAGTCCTCTGATTTCGGCGGAAGAGCTTGAATCTCTTGCCAAGGACGCGGTATTCACATGCGACGGTGCAGCAAAGACAGCGCCCGTAAAAGACGGCGGATATCAAATAAACGCGGTTCTTAATACAAACGGAAACGATAACCTGAACTTTGTAATTTCGGGCAGCGGAATTCTCACTGTCGAAAAAGCGCCGCTTACGGTTAAGGTTAAAAACGTATCACGTGAATACGGCGCGGAAAACCCCGCACTTGAGGCGGAATATTCCGGATTTAAAAACGGAGAGACAAAAGATATCTTCGGAGATTCGCTTGTTCTTGCCTATGACAGCACAATTAACGCGCAGACTCCTGTCGGCACTCACACGGGCAAAACAACAGCAAGCGGACTTGTTTCGGATAATTATGAAATAAGTTATGTAAACGGCGATGTTGAAATCACAAAGATACCCGTTTCGGCAAAAGCAGGAAATGCAAAGAGCTCATATCTCACAGTGATTTTCGATAAAGCTCTTGCCGGTCTTACGGCAGATAACTTTGAGGTTAAAGACGGCGATAACGTTATTACTCTCAAATCTGTTACGGCTTCAAATGAGAATAAGACATATACACTCGAGGGATCATTCGACACCTCGGTAACATATACGGTTACCGTTAAGCTTACAAGCGATACGCACGTGCTTGTAAGCGAACCGCTTTCAATTAAACCTGCACGCTCCGGCGGAAGCGGCGGCTCGGGATCGGGCGGTTCCGGCGGCGGTGGCGGCAGCAGCACTGAAGCCAAGACATATACCGTAACATTCAATTCAAACGGCGGCAGCAAGGTTTCAAGCCTTAAGGCAGAAAGCGGCAAGACAGTTTCCGAGCCGAAGGCTCCCGTAAAAGACGGATTTGAGTTTGCAGGCTGGTACAGCGATTCGGGTCTTAAAACAGAATTTGATTTTTCATCGAAGATAACAAAGAACATAACTCTTTATGCTAAGTGGAACAAGGTTAAAGTTCCCGATACCGATGACGGCAGCAAGGACGGCACGGAAAGCGGAAAAGACGGCAATCCGTCTGATTCCGAAGAATGGAAAAATCCGTTTAAGGATGTAAACTCCGACGATTGGTATTATAAAGACGTTGAATACGGCGTACGCCGCGGACTGTTCAGCGGAATGTCGGCAGAGGAATTTTTGCCGAACGGAAACATAACGAGAGCAATGTTTGTAACGGTTCTCTACCGTGCGTCGGGCGAGCCGGAGGTTGCGGCGGAGTCCAAATTTACCGATGTTGCCAAAGACGCATACTATGCAAAGGCTGTTGCATGGGCAAGCGAAAACGGCATTGTAAACGGAATTTCCGAAACGGAGTTTGCTCCCGACAGCGACATCACAAGAGAGCAGACGGCGGCAATAATTCACCGTTATGCAAAATACAAAAATCTTGACGTCAGCGTGGGAGAAAACACAAACATCCTTTCGTATAAAGATTATGACGGTATATCCGATTATGCAATTGCTCCGATGCAATATGTTGTCGGCGCAGGAATTATTTCTGGTAAAACGGCAGATACGTTAAATCCCAAGGACACCGCAACAAGAGCAGAAATTGCCGCGGTTCTCCACAGATTTATCGAAGCCGAAAAATAATAATAAAAAATTCATATTAATGTCAAAAACACCTGTCTTATTATAGGCAGGTGTTTTTGGGTTAATAATAAGAGAAAGAATGCAAATAATATATTTTGATTTTAAGGTTGTAATTAAAAAAACAAATTGCTTTATTTTAAGAAAAGTTGACAAATCAAAATAACCGTGTTAAAATATAATTGAAATTTTGAGTTGAGAAGGTGTTACTATGCAAAGAGCCGGAGAATATATCACAAATTTAAGTGGAGAGGCCAAGTATAAGTCATTTCGCCCCGCTCCACTCCCGATAGAAATCAATATTGATGCAGAAATGATTACCTTGCTTACAGACGCAACAAAAGCATTGGCCACATTAGATGCATTGTCAAGCTATATTCCCAATATGAATTTGTTTGTGTCTATGTATGTGCGTAAAGAAGCATTACTGTCATCACAGATTGAAGGAACACAAGCAACTTTGGATGATGTTTTGGATCCTTTAATTAAAAAAAATGCAAATCGAAATATAGCTGATGTAATTAATTATATAAAAGCAACAGAGTTTGCTCTCGAAAGATTAAAATCACTCCCTCTATGTAACAGACTTATAAAAGAAACGCACGAAGTTTTGATGAAAGATGTACGGGGTCAGGAAAAAAATCCCGGAGAATTCAGATATTCTCAAAACTGGATTGGCGCTGCGGGCAGTACAATAAAAAATGCACGGTATATTCCGCCCAATCCCGAAGATATGAAACAGGCAATGTCTGATTTGGAAAAATATATAAATTCGGATGATGAATCAGACTTGCTGATTAAGGCATCCCTAATTCATTATCAATTTGAAACAATACACCCTTTTTTGGATGGTAACGGGCGTGTAGGCAGATTGTTAATTACTCTGTTTTTAATGGAGAAAAAGAGATTGAATACTCCTGCGCTTTACATCTCTTATTATCTTAAAAATAATCGAATTGAATATTTCGACCGTATGAGTGAAGTAAGAAACAAAAACAACTATGAGCAATGGATAAAATTCTTTCTTCGCGCAATCAAAGAATCCTCAGAAGACGCAGTTGAAACAATTAACAAATTATCGGAATTGCACGGCAAGAATGTTGCAATTATAGAGAGAATGGGCAGAGCTTCAAAAACCGCAAAGAAAATCTTTGATTACCTTGAAAAAAATCCTATTATAGACACAAAAAAAACATCAGAGGAATTATCACTTGCTTTCAGTACGGTTTCCGCAAGTGTAAAACGATTGGAAGAATGCGGAATACTTATGCAGACAAATAACGCAAACCGTAATCGTGTATTTGCTTACGAAAATTATCTTGAAATTTTGAGGAAAGATACATGATAAATAAATCAATAATTTTAAGCGGGATTATTCAATTGCTTCCGGAAAATACGGTAAAATAAATTTTTATATTTTGGTTTCGTGCCAAGCGATGACAGCTCCGATATGGATTTAATTGTTGCATCTGATTGTTTTGAATTCATTATAGGATAAAAACTTCAACATTGATCCTCTGTCAAAAGCACCTTAACAATTCTGATTTTATAAACAAAGTAACCTGTAAAGCTTAAATTGACGCTATCCTCGGGGCAATTTTTTATTGACTTAATTTTTTATACATGGTATAATATATCATAGGTGTAGAATTATAATTTTGATTGGAGAAATTATGAATATAAGAGAATTTGTCACAAATTCCGCCGCTGTTTTGCGCGGGTTTGTAAAAAAATATAAGTTTTCGTCATCGGGTTCGCTTTTGCGTATTGAACGCGGTGCGCGTTTTTATAAAAATAACGGCGAAATATCCGTAGGAAACAGAGTACTTCTGCACAGATATTGTAAAATCAGCGCATACGGAACCGAAAACGGAAAGGCAAGAGTCAAGATCGGCAGCAATACCTACATCGGCGACAGAACCGAAATACATGCGGCTTCTCTTGTTGAGATAGGAGACGGATGCGACATTTCGTGGGATTGCAACATTTTGGACCGTGATTATCACAAGTTTAACTCCGATACGGAGTCGGTGCGTCCGGTAAAAATCTGCAATAATGTCTGGATAGGCTGCAGAGCTTCTGTTTTAAAGGGAGTTACCGTCGGAGAGGGCGCAGTAATTGCAGCCGGGGCGGTTGTCACAAAAGACGTTCCGCCGCACTCGCTTGTCGGAGGGAATCCGGCACGCGTCATAAAAACGGATATTTATTGGAAACCGTAATATTTTTGCTTGCAAAACAATGACGGACGAATTTTGAGGTGTTATTTTTGAAGAAAAAAAATCTTGCCGGCGCGATAGGCTCGGTAATGGTAATTATGATTACTTCGCGCTTGCTTTCGCTTTTCAGCGCGCAGATTTACATGTCGGTTTTCGGGACCGACAGCATATATATAAACATATATTCTTATGCGATTAATATTCCGAATATCATATTCACATGCATCGGAACAGCGCTTTCGACAGTGGTTATTCCGCTTTATGTCGGTCATAAGGCAGTCGGAGAAGAGCAAAAGGCAAAATATTTTGCCGATAATATTATTACTGTCTCAACCGTGCTGACCTTTATTTTGGTTATTGTCGGCATGTGTATTGCGCCGCTGCTTGTCAATTTCACGGGATTTGCCAAGGATGACGCGTCAAGGTCATATGCCGTAAAATCACTTATGATTGTTATGCCGGTAATGTTTTTTTATGCATGGAACTATATATTCCAGGGTATGCTTCAATCCTGCGGAAGATATAAGCTCCCAGCGTTTGTCAGCGTTCCGAGCTCGCTCATAGTCATAGCGTATGTGCTTTTTTTGAGCGACCGTTTCGGTGTTACGGGGCTTCTCTTTGCAACGGTTGCAGGGCTTGCAATGCAGGCGCTGATTCTTGTGCCGCCGCTTATCAAAGAGGGTTACAGATACAGAACTGTTTTTAAGCTTAATGACCCCGATATAATAAACGCGGCAAAAATGGCGGTTCCCGTTCTTGTCGGCGTCGGAGCATATCAGCTTAACATGCTCTTCAATTCAACTATGATTGCAAGATGCGACAAAACCATGGTTACCATACTGACGTTTGTTCAGAATATAACAATTCAGATGGTTTTGGCATTTGTATATTCGATAACGGCGGTTATTTATCCGAAGCTTACACAAAGCGCCGCTGTCGGCGATATGGACGGTTACAAGCTGACTCTTTGCCAAATACTGAAAAATGTATCAATAATGCTTATTCCGATAAGCATAGGATATATCAGTGTCCGCGGACCGCTTCTCAATCTGCTTGTCGCATGGGGAAAGGTAAGCGCAGCTTCCGTTTCCAAGGCGGAAACATTTCTTTCTCTTTATGCTGTGGGCATTTTCGGCATCGGTCTTAAAGAAATACTTGACCGCGCTCTCTATTCCGTTAAAAACACAAAGGTATCTGCTGTGAACGGAATATTTATTATGATAGTAAACGTAGCTTTGAGCCTCATTCTCATAAATTTTATCGGTGCATACGGAATTCCGCTTGCATATTCGGTGTCGTCTCTTGCAGGTTGCGCAAATCTTTTGTGGCAGCTGAAGCGCAAGGTCGGCCCATATGCGCACGGCATGGGGGCTGAAATCATAAAAAGTCTGCTTGCGGCAGGGATTATGTTTGCATGCGTATTCGGCATAAACAGAGCGTCGGACATATTTCTTATATCCGACGGTCTGTTTATCAGACTTGTAAAGCTCGCTGTGCCGGCATTTTGCGGTGTTATTGTTTATGCGGTATTTGCCTATGTTTTTAAGTGTGAAACCGTTCGTACGTTTTCTGCGTCTGTTTTCGCTAAATTAAAGAGGAGATGAAGTCTTTGGGTAAAATCGGTGCCGCTTTCGGCTATGTAATGTATTATTTTTTTGCAAGGCATCTGCCCGGCTCAAGCGTTCCTTACAGTCTCGGTTCGGGAAAAATCCGCGCCTTTTGCTGCAAAAGAATGTTTGCCGAAATGGGCAAGAATGTAAATATAGAGCACGGAGCTTTTTTTGCCTCGGGCAAAGATATAAAAATCGGTGACAACTCGGCATTGGGTCTTGACTGTCGCGTAACCGGGCCGCTCGATATCGGAACGGATGTTATGATGGCGCCGAATGTCAGCATATATACACAAAATCACGAAACCGAAAATATTTACCGTCCCATGAGATTTCAGACTGCGCCGAAGAAAAAAGTCACAATCGGTAATGATGTGTGGATAGGCGCAAATGCAATAATTCTCCCGGGAGTGAACATAGGAGACGGGGTAATAGTTGCCGCGGGGGCAGTTGTTACAAAGGATGTTCCGCCGCTTGCGGTAGTCGGCGGCAATCCCGCAAAGGTTATAAAAATCAGAACTCAAAAGGAGAATGTTCCGCGAATGAAAATTTTGTATCTTATAAATTATGCCGGAAATGCCGGCACGGAGAAATATGTATATAACCTGATAAAAACGTTTGACGGTAAAGATACCAAGTGCTATTTCGGCTATAACACGCCGGGCAAACTTTCAGATGATTTAAAAGCGCTCGGGATTCCGATGCTGCAGGTAAATATGCGTCATCCGTTTGACAAAAAGGCAGCAAAGGTAATTGCCGCGTATTGCCGTGAAAACAACATAGATGTTATCCATACGCAGTATCCGCGTGAGAATTACATTGCTCTTTTGTCGCGTAAATATTACAGCGGCACGCGCGTTGTATATACCTGTCACCTTACTCTTAAAACAAACTTCCTT
This sequence comes from uncultured Clostridia bacterium, assembly GCA_934463165.1. Taxonomy (GTDB): domain Bacteria; phylum Bacillota; class Clostridia; order UMGS1810; family UMGS1810; genus RGIG1828. The sequence continues at coordinate 11,073 of CAKSJG010000033.1, read as the reverse complement.
TGGAAGCTTACAAACAGAAAGATGACAAAAAACAATCACAGAATTATATCCGTATGTAATAACGGAAAAGAGCTTCTTGTCGGAAACGGCGTCGGTGCCGATAAGATAACGGTTATATATAACGGCATAAAACCGCATGAGAGGGGCGGCGTCGATCCCGAATTGAGGAGCAAACTCGGCATTGACGATGATACATTCGTAATAACTACCCTTGCAAGATATCACATGGCAAAGGGGCTTGATTTTCTTGTTGACAGCATTGAAAAGCTCAAAAAACTTACGAACAAAAAATTCGTCCTTTTAATTTTGGGCGAGGGTGAATTATGGGATAAAATCACGGCACTTATAAAAGAAAAGAATCTGACGGACTGTATATATCAGCTCGGATACAGAACCGACGCCGGAGAAATCCTCAAGATCAGCGATCTGTATGTAAACAGTGCTAAGTGTTATGAGGCACTTTCGTTTGCTATTCTTGAAGCCATGGATGCCGGTCTTCCCGTTGTCGCAACGCGTGTGGGAGGTAACGGTGACATTCTGTCACCCGAAAATGACTGCGGAATTCTTGTTGATTACGGCGACAGCGACGCTATGGCAAAGGCATTTTCGGATATGATAGAAAATGATGAGTTGAGAAAAAAATACAGTGCCAATGCATTAAAAGCAATAGATACCGTATTTAATCTGGATAAACTTCTGGAAGAAACATATAAATTGTACAGTTAACGAAAGGAAGAAGAAATGGAAAAGAGTAAAAAGAAATTCAACATTATTGATTTTATCGTTATTGTTGCGATAATTGCCGTTCTTGTCTTTGTCGGAATAAAGCTTAAGGGCGTTATTACCGAAAAGACCGAGGATGCCAACTCTACGGTTAAATACCGCCTTACCTTTTACACGGACGAATCAACATATTTTTCACTTAAGAGAATAGAAAACGGAGACCCCGTGTGTGACGAAAGCAATAACTATAACATGGGAAATGTTACGAGAACCGATATAAAGGATGAATCCGAGGGAACACTTGAAACAGCGGACGGCAAATATGTTGTTGCTCCGAAACCGGGATATGGATCCGGATATATAACTTTTGAAGGTATCGGCAAGCTTTATGACCACGGAGCAAAATTTGAGGATGGTCTTTACAGCGTCGGTCAGACGATAACCTTAAGAGTCGGTGATTCCAAGGTTTACGGACGTATTTACGATATAGAGCAAATTCAGTAGCACCCAAGGAGGAAACGGTATGCATTTACAAGGCATATCTTATACATTTTTAAATTTGACATTTGAAAAAGTAGCCAACAGCCGCACTTCTTCGTTTGTGTCGGCACTTTGCGGCAGATTTTCGCATGATTTCAAAAATAGCCGCACGGTTTCATTGCTGTGCGCATTTGTACGCCTCATCGAAAAAAAGTATTCGCTTTCATTTCTGAGCGCATATATAAACAAAGAAAGTAAATTGCAGAATTTGTATGAAAAATCTTTTTTGTGCGCTGTTATATGCATGATTTTTAATTCTGTTTCAAAATCGGCTTCTTTTATCTGTAACACTGTTTCCGAATTTAACAAAAACGGATATGTCCATTCGGCTTTATCATCGGCGTCCGAACGCGGTATACTCAGTTTTCAAGCGATTTTCGGTCTGTTTACGGTCGTTATGATAATGTGTCCGCATGAACTTTGGAACAATATATATGCCGTCGGTGCGGCAATTTTCTTTCTTTTGTGGTTTATGATAATGTATGCGCGCCGTCATGTTGACTTTAATCCGGGGAAAATGAATTTTTATGCGATTGTATTTGTGATTTTTGCGGTTTTGAGTGTATTTTATGCCTATGCAACAAAGGACGGAGCACGTATTGTTCTGTTTTTGCTTTCGGCACTTGTATTATGCTTTGCCGCAAAATATGCTTTGAATACAGAAGAAAGGATAATAACATTTGTTAAGTTTTTGTGTTCGGCAGTGTTTGTAACATCGGTAATGGGCATTGTTCAGCGTATTATGGGTGTTGAGGTTGACCCCGAATTTGTAGACATTGCGTCTAATGAAGGTATGCCGGGAAGAGTTTTTTCCGTTTTTGCAAATCCCAACAGCTTTGCAGAGCTTCTGATTCTCGGTATCCCGTTTACTCTCGGTCTTGTTTATATTGCCGAGAGCAAACGTGAAAAACTTCTTTGGATGCTTTTCTTTTCGGTTGATATAGTTACCCTTGCTATGACATACTCCCGCTCGTGTTATGTTGCATTGGTTATTTCGATAATTTTCATGACTATTGTCTATGATTGGAAATTTCTTATTCCTATCGGAATTATTGCACTTTTTGCCGTACCTCTTCTGCCGTCTACCATAATCGACAGAATCCTTACGACGGGTTCTATGAGTGATACTTCAAACAGCAGCAGATTATATATATGGTCCGGTGCATGGCAGGTGGCAAAAAGATATTTTTTGAGCGGAGTGGGAGCCGGCCCGGTAAACTTTGCTGCATACTACAAACCTTTCGCAAATCATTATTACGTTTCCGCACCGCATTCTCACATGCTTTACATGGAGCTTATAATAGAATTCGGCATTTTCGGTGCGCTTTCGTTTTTTGCGTATTTTGTATCGGTCATAAAACGCGGTCTTTCGTGCGTGGGTCATGCGTCAAAGAAGATGTGTGCTGTATCGTCGGCTGCTATGGGATCTCTTGTCGGAATGCTTTTTGTATTTGGCGTTGAATATGTATGGTTTTATTCGAGAGATATGTTTGTTTATTGGACGGTGCTCGGAATACTCGGAGCAACAAATTTAATTGCCGGTAAAAACAGAGGAAATATGCGTCTCGGGCAGACCGAAATACGGAGGTAGTATCATGAATGTAATGCATCTTATCAGCGGAGGAGATACGGGCGGTGCCAAAACCCATCTCTTTGAGCTTTTGGACAAGTTAAAATATAAATGCAATGTCACAATGGGCTGTTTGATGCAGGGACAGTTCTATAAAGAAATTCTTGACCGTGATGTCGAATCGGTTTTATTTGAACAAAAAAACAGATTTGATTTAAGTGTTTTGGAAGATATATTAAAATTTCTGTCTGACAGAAAAACAGAAATTTTGCATGTGCATGGTGCAAGAGCCAATTTTATTGCAAGATTTTTAAAGAAAAAAATAAATATACCCATTGTTTCAACAATGCACAGCGATTATCTTCTTGATTTTGATTCGTTTGTAAAAAAACATCTGTTTACCAAGCTTAATGTATGGGCAATAAAAAACATAGACTATTTCATAGCTGTATCGGATTCTTTTAAAGATATGCTTATTTCAAGGGGATTTCGCCCGAACGATATAAATGTTGTATATAACGGTATGGATTACAGCCGTATTCCGAGTGAGGTCACCTCCAAAGAGAATTTTGCCGCAAAATACGGGATTACAATAGAGCCCGGCTGTATATATGTCGGCATTGCAGCACGTTTTGATGCGGTGAAAAAAGTTGATCTTTTTATTGAAGGAGCGGCAAAGGCATACGCGAAAAATAAGAATCTGAGATTCGTTATAGCAGGCAGCGGAGTTGAGGAAAAACACCTTAAAGAGCTTGTCGGCAGGCTTGGTATGGACGGAGTTATAAAATTTCTGGGTTTTGTTACCGATATGTACGGCTTTTTAAATTTCATAGACATAAACACTCTGACGTCACTGCGTGAGAGCTTTCCGTATTCCATGCTTGAGGGGGCGGCAATGAGAAAGCCTATGGTTGCGAGCCGCGTCGGCGGTATTCCCGCGCTTGTTGAAGACGGTGAGACGGGTTATCTTTTTGAAAGCAAAAATGCCGATGATATGAGCGAAAAGCTTTTGCTTCTTGCATCCGATTCATCAAAGATAAAAGAAATGGGTGAAAATATATATAAAAAGGTCACAACATGTTTTTCGTCCGAGAAGCTTGCCGATGATCATATTAAGATATATAACAAAATTCTTGCCGATTACGGCAGTGATAAAAAATACGATTTTGTTTTGAGCGGATATTACGGGTTTAACAACAGCGGAGATGACGCGCTTCTGCTTGCTTTGATAAACGATTTGAAAGCACGCCGGCAAGATGTAAGAATTGCCGTGCTTTCATCAAAACCGCGTCAGACGAGGGCAATGTATCGCACGGATTCTTTCGGGCGTATTTCACCGTGGGGAATATATTCTCTGTTTAAAAAATCAAAGGTGCTGCTCAGCGGCGGTGGATCACTTATTCAGGATGAGACAAGTTCAAAATCTCTGTGGTATTATCTTTGGATAATAAGCACAGCCAAAAGGTGCGGCATGAGCGTTATGCAGATTGCAAACGGTATCGGCCCGGTAAAGCGAGCGAAAAACAGAAAGCTTGCGTCGGATATAATAAACAGAGATGTAGACTGTATTACTCTCAGAGAAGAAAAATCATACAAACAAATTCGGGATATGAATATAAATGTTGAAACCGAAATAACGGCTGATCCTGCCATATCTCTTGAACCGGTTGACGAGTCTAAGGTAAGGACTATCCTTGAGGCAAACGGAATTCCGGAGGGCGAATATATTTGTGTTTCCGTAAGAAAATGGAAGGATTCCGAATCACGTTTTGAAAGAACAATGGCAGAGGCTTTTGATTATGCGGCGAATAAATACGGAAAAAATATTGTTATGATTCCGATGCAGTACCCTATTGACATAGAAATTTCCAAATCTATAATTTCAAAAATGAGAACAAAGGCTTATTGCATTGAGACACCGTGCACCATATGCGAAACCATAGGAATAATAAAACACTCTTCGCTCGTTATTGCAATGAGGCTGCATTCTCTGGTATATGCGGTTTCGTGCGGAGTGGGCGTTATTGCAGTTAAGTACGATCCAAAGATAGACGGATTTATGGAATACTTCAGGCAAAGCAGAATTGCCGATGTTTCGACTGTTACACCGTATGAAATGATGCACCTTATAGATGACTATTTTTCTGAAGATTCAAAGTCCGGAATTATGGATTTATGCGAGGAAATGAAAGAGAAAGCTAAAAGAAACGCGGATATTGCCGTAGAGATTTTGGAGAAATACGATAATGAACATAAATGATGAATACACGGCATCCGTTATTGATATGACAACGGACGGTGACGGAATCGCAAAAATTGAAGATAATTATACTATATTTGTGCGCGGCGCCATTGTCGGTGATGAGATAAGCTTCGTGCTTACGAAGCTTAACAAGACATACGGTTTCGGAAAGCTTAACAAAATTGTTACAATGTCTCCTTTTAGGCGTACATCGGTTTGCTGCAAATTTGAAAAATGCGGAGGGTGCACACTGCTCAATATAAAATACACCGCTCAGCTTGATATGAAGTCGCATACGGTAACTTCAAATATGGCGCGTATCGGGGGAGTTTCCGACTATGTATATGAGGGGATAATAGGTGCAGACTGTGAATATAACTACCGCAATAAGGCCCAGTTCCCTCTCGGTATGTCGGATAAGGGCGCAGTTTGCGGTTTTTTTCTGCCGAAATCTCACGATATAGTAAGCATCGATTCATGCTGTATTCAAAGTGATAGGATAAATGCGGCTTTAAATACGGTTATGGAGTTTATACGCGAGGAAAATATAAGTGTATATAACGAAAAAACACACAGAGGAACGGTTCGGCATATATATGTCCGCGACGGCGGAGACGAGCTTATGGTTTGTATTGTTACAAATATACCCGAAAAAATAAAAAATGCGGAAAAATTGGCAAAATCTCTTTCTCATCTCGGAAAAATCAGCCTGATTCAGAATATTAATACACAAAGAACGAATGTTATACTCGGAGGAAGGAACATCACGCTTTTCGGCAATCCGTACATTATCATGAATGTCGGAGATATAAAATTTAAGGTTTCGCCTAACAGTTTTTTTCAGGTTAACACATCTCAGATGTTAAAGTTATATCAAAAGGCTTTGGAATATGCATCTCCGTCAGAAAGTGATACTGTTTTTGACCTTTACTGCGGAGTAGGCAGTATCTCTCTTTTTCTTTCAAAAAAGGTCAAAGAGGTTGTAGGGGTCGAAATCGTGGAAGATGCGGTAAAAAATGCAAAAGAGAATGCAAGGCTGAACGGAATAGAAAATACTTCATTTTATTGCGGCGATTGCGGCGAAACTGTGGATAAGCTCTTAAGCGAAGGTAAAAGAGCCGATATTGCCGTTGTTGACCCTCCGAGAAAGGGCTGCGATGCCAAGACGCTTGAGCTTTTAAACAGAATGAATCCAAAGAAAATAGTGTATGTTTCGTGTAACAGTGCAACACTTGCGCGCGACGCGGCAAAGCTTTGCGGTTACGGTTTTAAAGTTGATAAACTTTGCGCAGTGGATATGTTTCCGCAGACTATGCATGTGGAGACGGTATGTTTGATGTCAAGAAAAGATAAATAAAAGCCGCAAATCGGCGTATTTACGGGCTTTTTTGGGTAGTGGCAATCTTCCGGAAAAGCAAGCTATAAAGTTTCTGATATGCAAAGGACAAATTTGAATGTTGGCGGTTATGAATTAGATGATATTATATTCTTGCGAAAAACAGAGAGGAATTCTTCCATTACGGAAGGGTAAGCATGGATGTATTATTTCAATTGATAAATGCAGCTCTTTTAGGTGACGAAGCTTTCGATGTTGAGGATAAAGGATTATTAGGTAAGCTTTTAAAGAAATTAAATCAAAAGCCAGAGTTTGCAACGCTCCTTCAATTAATGGATGCAAACAAAAATGATATTAGATTCCAGTATCTAATGGCATTTGACAACTATATCAAACATATTAAAACGATATTAATATCAGTAAAAAACAGTATATTTATAGGAAATCAGGATGTTTTCAAAATTAACGCATTCTCATATGGTGGCGTTGATTACACAGAAGAAAATGCACTCGACAAGATTTTAGAATTACGTGACTATGTATATGCAACTGTCGATGTTTTGCTCCGGGAACTTTTACAGCAAATTCCTAATTGTATATCTAATAGTCAGCGAATTCAAGAAATTCATTATAAGCAGGTATTTACAGAAAAAGATGGTAAGACATATGTTAATCACATTGCATTTTTTATTGATGTTCCAAATGACCTTTCAGATTTACCAAAAGAAATAAAGGTTTATCCGTTGATTGTTAAACCTAATGATGAAATTTACAGTTTTGATTTTAAGTTTGATAAAATTTTTATTAGAAAGTCAGGAACAGAAGAAGATAATATCTTAGGTGTTGCAACGTTAAAAAATGGCGTAAATTCCAATGAATTCTTCTGAACATTTCACCACAGTCGCCACAAATAACAATCTGTGCAAAACAGTGCTTGCAGCTGTAGCTGTGCTTTTTACCGTTGGCACTTGTCTTAACAACGCGTCTGCGTACCAATTCTTCCTGAACTCGCATAAAGATTTCTTTTGGAATAATGGCTTCGTGGTTGCCTTCAACATAATACTGTGGAACGATACCGGTGTTTTTAACTCTGGTCTTGTTAAGAAAGTCAGTAGTATAAGTTTTCTGCAGAAGTGCATCGCCGATGTATTTTTCATTACGAAGAATTTTGTTTATGGTGCTTGTCCACCATTTTGTTTTGCCGGCACCAGTCAGAATACCATCTGCTTCAAGCCCACAGACAATTTTATTCATGCTGTAACCTCCGCTCTGATCGGTCTGTTTTCTTCAATATTATTTGCCACTTCTGAAATTAATTCCTCGCTTGCCACACCTTTTTTCGGTTCGGAGTATTTTCTCTATCCATACTTTTATTGATTCGATGCCGTCGCACTCAATCAGCTTTCCGTCACGCACAACAAAATCATCAAGCATTATATCGGTTGAATTCGGAAACATCAGATAACCACTCCAATCACAATAAATTTCTGACCGTTTGCATATGGGAGCAAAACCACCGTCTTGCCAAGGTTTATATACTCGCCGTCCGCATTTTGTTCTTTTAAGTTTATGCAAAGCGTAATGTGGCTGTCGGTCAGAATAACCTTGTCGCTTATGCGTATTTTCGTGTTCGGCAGCTCAATAACCGTTCCGAACATCGGCGAGTAACCGTCACTGTTTTCACGCTCTTTGAGTAATTTTGCAAGTTCTGTTATACCGTTCATGCTGCAACCTACTAAAACCGGGCATAGAAAAAGCGACTACCGAAGTAATCGCCTTGATTTGTTTTGTTATATAAACCGAAATTTATTAAATTTTCAATAAATGCTGAATTTCTTCAAGATTATCTGCAAAAAAGATATCCTTCTGGCGTTCCGGGGAAGATAATCCCTTTTCTATCATATGATTCATAAACTCTTTCAGACTGTCATAATAACCGTTCAAATTATAGAGAATGCAGGGAGCATCAAGTTGCTTCAACGATACCTTTGACATTACTTCTGTAATTTCTTCAAGCGTACCGGTGCCGCCGGGAAATGCAATAAATGCATCACCAAGTTCTATCATTTTATTTTTGCGTTCTGACATATCCTTTGTAATAATCAGATTAGTCAGTCCATCGTGCTGAAACTCATTTTCGATAAAAAACTGTGGTTCAACACCGATAACCTTTCCGCCGGTATTCAAAACACTGTCAGCTATCGCTCCCATCAATCCGCCTTTTGAACCACCGTAAACAAGCGTATTACCGCTTTGTCCAATCCAATTTCCCAGTTCTGTAACTGCATTTCTTAAGGCTGGGTCATTGCCTTCACTTGCACCAAGATACACTGTAATATTCATATAAAACTTTCTCCTTCATAGTCCTTTTTACATGTCAAGATAAACTTTACATTTAATGAACTTTGCAAATTACGATTTATCGTTCTTGAATTCCCTTATCATCGTCAAGAGTTATTCTTCAACTTTCTTTATTTCATCTTCAAGAGCGGCAAAGCGGTCAAAATCACTTTGATACAATCTATCTTGAATAATACGATATTTTTCATATTCCGTTTCGGCATGGAGTTTTGCCTGTTCCGCACTTATTTTCCCGGCATCGGTCAAAAGCTCGTTTCCGTTAAATTCAAGAAAACTGTCAAGCCGCTTTGACCAATCTTCCATACTCATAGGTATATGCCGCTGTGCCTGGAGTTCCGCATAATCTAAGTAAAGAGATACAATCCTTTCAAGATATCGCATTTCATCTTCACTCAGATAGTTTTTTGCAACCGTAACATCGGTTTTTATGATTTTTCCGTCGGGTGCGTTTTCCCAAGCGGTAAGTCCCATATGCTCTTTTTCTGCGTCCGCTCTTTCATAAATTACCTCAGCGGCAGTATGACGATGAACGGCAAAATGCATTTTATTCTGCACGGTCTGAAAAAACTTTTGCGTTGTTTTTGCATCTTTGTCATAATCAAATGCCGTTGCGTACAGATCGGTTATTTTTTGATAAAACTTGCGTTCCGACAGCCTTATTTCACGAATATATTGGAGCTGTCTTTCAAAATATTCATCGGTGAACATATGACCTTTTATAATGCGTTCTCTATCCATTGTCCAGCCTTGAATGGTATAATCCTTCACGATTTGCCCCGCCCATTTTCTGAACTGAACGGCTCGGTCATTGTCAATTTTGAATCCGACAGCTATAATCATTTGTAAATTATAGTGATTTGTATTATATTTTTTTCCGTCTGCGGCAGTTATTAAGTATTTCTTAATAACTGAATCCTTTGAAAGCTCACCATCGTCAAATATTTTCTTTATATGCTGATTGATTGCAGAAACGCTTACATCATAAAGCTCTGCCATCATTTTTTGCGTAAGCCAAATGTTCTCGTCCTCATACCGCATTTCCACACTTTGTTCACTATCACCCACAGACGCAATAAAAGTCAAATATTCCGCTGTCGATGAATGGATATTTATCTCTCTTTTATTCTTCATACTTTTATTTCCTTTCCGGCAATAACAAGCTTGTGCAAACCGAAACTTAACACTTTATATTATACCACAAAATCATCCTTTTGTCCATTGACGGTTTATCTGAACTTTCTCAGTCCCGATTTCACATAATGTATTCCGTTTTTTATGCTGCGGCCGGCGCTCTCGATATCAACCGGTAAACCGTGTAAGATCGGCACAAAAAAAGACGAACACGAATGCTCGCCTTAGTGTGTTTATAAACCGAAATTTGTCTCAATCAAACATCGTAGCCGTATCCGGATTCTCATACGAGTCAAAGCACATCAGGATTTGTTCTTTCGTGCATTTTTCCACAGCAATGGCTGACGGAAGATTCTTTTTATCGAAAAATTCGATTTCTGTAGTTTCAATATTCTTTTCAAATTTTCCGCCCTCGTATCGGCACAATACAAAAATTTTTACTACTCCATAAGCGTAGTTTACCACATTGTGCTTTCTCCAGTCTTGAACTGCAATTATTTTCTCGGACGTCACGGTAAGTACTGCTTCTTCCTGCACTTCTTTTTCTGTATTTGAGGCAATAGATTGATCTACATCACACCAGCCTCCCGGCAACGACCATGTCCCGTTATTTTCATGTACAAGAAGAATTTTACCGTCAACAAAAACTGCAGCCCGTGTATCTACTTTTGGCGTCTGATAGCCGGATTCATTACAAAACAAATCAAAGATTTTATTTACCGGAATATCCGTTTTCAGAGAAAGCATTTCCGCCGCAATTTGCCTCAGTTCTTCATAACGCTCTCTGTCATATTTGTCTTTCCCATACTGAAGCCCTGTCTGTGCTATACCTTGAATACGGATTGCAAATTCAACCCATTTATCATTCATATAATCGCCTCCGCAAATTCCGATTTATCTTATAAACATTATACCACAAAATCATCCTTTTGTCCATTGACGGTTTATCCGAACCTTCTCAGTCCCGATTTCACATAATGCACTCCGTTTTTTATGCTGTGGTAGGCGCTTTCGATATCAACCGGTAAACCGTGTAAGATCGGCACAAAAAAAGACGAACACGAATGCTCGCCTTAGTGTGCCTTATAAACCGGAATTTGTCAGCCTAATTGCTTTTTGATTTCAGCTTTCACTTTATCCAAATCACTGCAAGTCAAGATTGGAATCAGC
>CAKSJG010000032.1 GCA_934463165.1 uncultured Clostridia bacterium | reverse complement strand
CCTCACGGGGATGAATCAGCATACGGGCAATTGGACCGGAAAAACCGTTTGCAATGCATGCGGAACATATGAATACGGCGGTGTCAGATTTATTCTTGAAGATGTTCCGGGCTGTTATTCGATGAGGGCGCGCTCCGCAGAGGAAAAATGCGCCGCCGATGCAATTTGCTCAGCCGATGCCGATTGCGTTGTGGCGGTATGCGACGCATGCTGCATAGAAAGAAATCTGAATCTTGTTCTGCAGATATGCGAAGCGGTAAATAATGTTGTTCTTTGCATAAATCTTGCCGATGAAGCAAAAAAGAAAGGTATATCAATAGACACCTCCTTGCTTGAAAAACGTCTTAAAATACCCGTTTGCGTAATTTCAGCGCGAAAGAAAACAGGGTTTGACAATCTCATGAACCATGCGCTGACGGATGCACAAAAACGCCCCGTAAGAATTGATTACGGAAAAAATATAGAATATGCCGTTAAAATTATATTAAAAGAACTTAAAAGCTTCCATGGCGGAATGAATGACCGTTACACCGCTCTCAGACTTTTGGAAGACGATAAATTCATGTGGGATACTGTCGAAAAAAATTGCGGAGACGACCGTATTTCATATAACAGAATAGTATGTGCGAGAAGCGAGGCAGGCAATTATCTTTTTAAATGCGGAATAACCCCCGACAATATAAAAGACATTATATCCGTTTCGGCAGTGAGATACGCCCACAGGATATGCAGCGGAGCTGTTGAAAACAAGAAGAGCAAAAGCGCATCGCGCGACAGAAAAACAGATAAAATTCTGACCGGTAAAATAAGCGGCTTTGCCGTAATGGCGGTTTTGCTTGCATGTATATTTTATCTCACGCTTGTGGGTGCAAATTATCCGAGTGAATATCTGAGCTTGTTTTTTACGTATTGCGAGGGCTATATAATGAGATTTTGCTCATTCATCGGTATGCCGGATATTGTGTGCAATATACTTGTGGGCGGAGGTTACCGCGTGATGTCATGGGTTGTATCGGTTATGTTGCCGCCTATGGCGATATTCTTTCCGCTTTTTACGTTTCTTGAAGATGTGGGATATCTTCCGCGAATTGCATTTAACCTTGACAGAGCATTTAAAAAATGTGATGCATGCGGCAAACAGGCGCTTACGACATGCATGGGCTTCGGCTGCAATGCCGCAGGCGTAACGGGCGCAAGAATCATTGATTCCCCGCGTGAAAGATTCATTGCAATTCTTACAAATTCTTTCATTCCCTGCAACGGCAGGTTCCCGGCGTTAATTACCCTTGTCACGGCGTTTTTTGCAGGTGAATCGGGCAGCGAAAAAATAAAGGCGGCGCTTATGGTTTCGCTCATAGTTGTGATGAGCGTTATAATGTCGCTTGTTGCGTCGTATTTTTTATCGCATACTTTTTTAAAAGGAGCTCCTTCGTCTTTTGCGCTTGAGCTTCCGCCTTACAGACGTCCGCAGTTCGGTCAGATTATTGTTCGCTCAATATTCGACAGAACATTGTATGTTCTCGGCAGAGCCGTTGCAGTTGCTTTTCCCGCAGGACTTGTGCTCGGCATGCTGACACAGTTTAATATAGGCGGCATAAGCCTTATACAAAGATTTTCATCATTTTTAAATCCTTTTGCATCTCTTATGGGGCTTGACGGTGTAATCCTTGCGTCGTTTATACTCGGCATACCTGCAAATGAAATCGTTCTTCCGCTTGCGATAATGATATATTCTTCAAACAGTGTTTTGTATGAGATAGGCTCTGTCGGCACAGTGCATTCAATTCTTGCCGCAAATTCATGGACTGCCGCAACGGCGGTTTGCGCAATAGTTTTCTTTGTTATGCACTGGCCGTGTTCAACAACCCTTATGACCGTAAAAAAAGAAACAGGCAGCTGGAGGTGGACATTTCTTTCGTTTGCGCTCCCGACGGTTTTCGGTGTTCTTGCCTGCATGCTGATTAATCTTTTCGTACGATTGTAAGACCGTATGATAAATTCATTAAAACCGGCCGTAACCGCCCGATACGGTTACGGCTGTCGGCGTTTGCATTATGCTGCTGCAGCGAAGCTTAAAGTGAAAAAATAAAAAACCGCAATAACGCGTTAATAAATTGAAAATGCCAAAAAAACGGTTTTAACCGCACTTTATTTATAAAAATTTTCCTAATTTCAAAAAAATGCTTGACAAATTGAAGATAAATATATATAATAGATTTGTTATGTCGAGGTGTATTATGGTTTTGGATATTACGAAATTAATTAATGCCGACGGAGAGTCACTGAAAATCGACGCGCAAGTTGATTTGGGCTTTCTTTCGTTTAACGGGCAGGATATAAAATTTAAAGCTCCTGTCTGTGCATCGGGTAAGGCAAGCAGTATTGACGGCAAGATTTATCTTGATCTGAAGTGCCGTGCGAATTATGTTACCGCCTGCAGCCGCTGTCTTGAAGACACCGAGTGCATTCTTGATTTTAATGTTAATGAAGTTTATTCAAAATCTCAGTTGGATAACGAAAATGATGATGTCATCATTTTAAACTCCAATGAAATCGATTTAAAGGAAATCATCGGTCAGTCATTTTGCTGTGCACTGCCGATAACATGCCTGTGCAGTGAGGACTGCAAGGGTCTTTGTCCGATGTGCGGATGCAATCTGAACAAAGAGCAATGCTCCTGTGAGAGTGATGATATTGACCCTCGTCTTGCTGTGCTAAAAGATTTTCTGAAATGATGACTATTTGATATATGGAGGTGGAAGTAATGGCAGTACCTAAGAGAAAGGTTTCAAAAGCAAGAAGAGACAAGAGAAGAGCTAACTGGAAGCTCTCTTTACCCGGTATGGTAAAATGCCCCAAGTGCGGTGAATATAAAATGCCACACAGAATATGCAAGGCATGCGGTACCTATGACGGTAAAGAAATCTTAAAGGCTGAATAATTATGTCAAACCCGAATAACCTGCCGAAATAAGGCAGGTTATTTTGATATAGGATGCAAAATACTTCGGAGGTGTGCAATGTATAAATATCTTTTGTTTGATTTGGACGGTACAATAACCGATTCTTTTGAGGGAGTATCAAAGTCATTTGCCTATGCACTTGAAAGCTACGGAATTAAGGTTGACGATCTGCAGACTCTTCGCCCGATTCTCGGGCCTCCGCTTCGGGAATCATTTGTTTCACTGTTTGGATTTTCTGAGGAAGAGGCGCTTAAAGCTGTTGAAAAATACCGCGAACGCTACGTCAATCATTATCTTGACGAAAACCGCATTTATGACGGGATCCCCGAGCTTTTAAAAAAGCTGTGCGACGGTGGATTCAGGCTTATTCTTGCCACATCCAAGCCCGAAAAATTTTCAAAAGCGATACTTGACCGTTTTGATCTCACAAAGTATTTTTATTACGTTACCGGTGCATCTATGGATAAATCGAGAGATACCAAAGAAAAGGTGCTTGCTCATATTCTGGATTATCTGAAAATCAGTGACGTATCGGAGGCCGTCATGATAGGTGACCGTAAATATGACCTGGACGGAGCATCTTACTTCGGCATGGATGCCGTCGGAGTTCTCTACGGCTACGGAACAAAAGAGGAGCTTGAAGCTCATCCGCATATATACATTGCAAAAGATACGGAAGATTTATATAATTATCTTACAAAATAATATGTGTTTGTAATTTTACGAAAGGAGGAACCGCTGTGAACGACAAAGCAGTCGTAAAATCCGTTATGCCGGATTCCGTTGCGGAGGATGCCGGGCTTGAGCCGGGAGACGCCATACTCAAGGTAAACGGCAAAGATTTTTGCGATATTCTTGATTTTAAATATTATACAAGTGATGATTATTACACGCTGGATATCCGCAAAAAAGACGGCAGTGAAGAGATTGTTGAGATATATAACGACGAATATGAAAACCTCGGTGTGGAATTTGAAAATCCTCTTCTCGATAAGCCGCGTTTTTGCCGTAACAAGTGTCTTTTCTGCTTTATGGATCAGCTCCCTCCGAACGTAAGAGATACTATGCATTTTAAAGATGATGACGTTCGTCTTTCGTTTTTACAGGGCAACTATGCCACGCTTACCAATTTGAGTGATGCCGATGTAGACCGTCTTTGCGCGCTTAAGGTTTCGCCGATAAATGTGTCGGTGCATGTGACGGATCCCGAAAAAAGAATAGAGCTTTTAAGAAATCCGAATGCGGGCAATGTCTTGAATATCATGAGTCGTTTTGCGGATGCGGGTATATATATGAATGCGCAGATAGTGCTTTGCAGAGATATCAACGACGGTTATTACCTCAAAAAAACAATTGAAGATCTGAGGGAGCTTTATCCGAATGTAAAAAGCATATCCGCCGTTCCCGTCGGACTTTCAAAATACCGTAAAAATCTTACCGAGCTTAAAGGCTTTGACAAAGAATCTTCACTTGAAGTCATAAATGATGTTAAGCCGTATCAGAAAAAATTCAAAAAAGAAATCGGAACATCGCTCGTATATCTTGCCGATGAGTTTTATATAAACGCAGGGGTGCAAATACCGCCCTATGAGCATTATGAGGACTTTCCGCAGATAGAAAACGGCGTCGGTCTTATTGCCGCATTTCGTGATGAAATAGACACGGAGCTTGAATTTTCGGATGAATATGACACATCCGACCCGAAGCCGAAAACAATTGCAACGTCATATATTGCATACGAATTTATATCGGAATGTGTTGAAAAGGTCAAAAAACGTATTCCGAATATTAATGTAAAGGTTGTCAAAATCAAAAACGGGTTTTTCGGGGATAATATAACCGTTACGGGGCTTCTTTGCGGATCTGATATAGCCGAACAGCTTAAGGAGAAAATCGATACCGAATATCTTATGCTTTCGGAAAGCATGTTTAAAGATGACACAAATCTTTTTCTCGATGATACCACGCTTGAATATGTGGAAAAAGAGCTTAATATAAAAGTTTTAAAGACACCGAACACAGGGTACGGATTCATAAAAAATATTTTAAAATAATCCTACGAAAGGGATGATACAATGAAAAAACCTACATTTGCCATTGTCGGCAGACCTAATGTCGGCAAATCGACGCTTTTTAACAAGCTTATCGGTCAGCGTATTTCCATAGTGGAAGATACGCCCGGTGTAACGCGTGACCGTATTTTTGCCGAAGGAGAATGGCTGAACAAAAAATTTATTCTTATAGACACCGGCGGAATAGAACCGAAAAATGACGATATTATTCTTGAGCAGATGCGCCGGCAGGTAGAGCTTGCAATAGACATGGCGGACGCTATTGTGTTTATGGTTGATGTCAAATCGGGGCTTACGTCATCGGATTCCGATATTGCGTCAATGCTTGCAAAATCGGGCAAGCCTATAGTTCTTGTCTGCAATAAGGTAGATAATATCGGCGATGTTCCGATGGAATTCTATGAATTTTACAATCTCGGCCTTGACGATCCCATTGCAATTTCGTCAACTCACGGTCTCGGAACGGGTGATCTTCTGGATAAGCTTTTCAGTTTTGTTGACGTTCGGGAAACCGACGAAGAGGATGACGAGGCCATAAAGGTTGCCGTAATCGGTAAGCCGAATGTCGGCAAATCGTCTCTTATTAATAAAATCCTCGGCGAAAACAGAGTTATAGTCAGCAACATTGCAGGCACAACGCGAGACGCAATCGACACGAATTACGAGCGCGACGGCCAGAAATATGTGTTTATTGATACTGCAGGAATGAGAAAAAGAGGAAAGATAGACGAGGCTGTCGAACGCTACAGTGTAATACGTTCTCTTGCCGCGGTTGACAGGTGCGATGTCGTGCTTATAATGATAGATGCCGAAGAGGGCGTCACCGAGCAGGACACCAAAATTGCAGGTTATGCTCATGATCAGGGCAAGGCAAGCATAATTGTTGTCAACAAGTGGGATCTTATTGAAAAACAGACCTCAACAATGGAAACCTTCCGCAAAAGAATACAAGGCGGCTTAAGCTATATGCTCTATGCTCCGGTGCTCTTTATCTCTGCGCTCACGGGTAGCAGAATCGGTAAGCTTTTTGAGCTTATAAAATACGTTAACAATCAGCATGCAATGAGGATATCAACGGGAGTTTTAAATGATGTTTTAAACGAGGCGATAACAAAGGTTCAACCGCCTTCCGATAAGGGTAAGAGACTTAAAATAATGTATATAACACAGGCGAGTGCAAAGCCGCCGACGTTTGTGCTTTTTGTCAACGATAAAAAGCTTGCACATTTTTCGTATATAAGATACATTGAAAATCAGATCCGAAACACATTCGGTCTGGAGGGTACGCCGATAAGATTTATCATACGCGAAAGAGGAAAGGAATAATATTTATGGGTAAAGCTGTTATTTCGGCGGTGATATCTGCCGTCATTGCATATCTTCTCGGAAGTATAAATACGTCGATAATAGTATCAAAATTAATAGGTGCGGACGATATCCGCTCAAAAGGCAGCGGCAATGCCGGAGCCACAAACACACTCAGGATTCTCGGCAAAAAAGCGGCGGCATTTGTCGTTTTGGGAGACGGCCTTAAGGGAGTCGCGGCAATACTTTTTGCAAGATTTATCGAAAAGTATATCTTCGGCATATCGGACAGTGCATACAGTGAATATGCCGCTGCGGTATTTGTTATGATAGGTCACGTATTCCCCGTATTTTTCGGATTTAAGGGCGGCAAAGGAATCATGACGTCAATAGCTGTCATATTTATGCTTGATCCGAGAATCGGCGGAATTTTGCTTGCAGTGTTTGTTGCTGTTGTAATATGTTCAAATCATATATCACTGGGGTCGGTTGTAAGCGCGGTTTGCTTTCCGATTTCGGTAATCTTCCTTCACACGGGAGACAAGGGCTTTATATTTTCATCGGTTATAATCGCGGTTATAGCAGTACTTAAACACAAAACAAATATGGTTCGTCTCATTCACGGCGAAGAATCAAAGTTTATAAAGCATTAGGAGGGATAAAAATGTCTGAAAAAATAGTTGTTGTAGGTTCGGGCGGCTGGGGAACCGCCGTAAGTATTCATTTATCCGATCTCGGTCACGATGTCACACTTTGGTCATGGCAGAAGTCGGAGAGCGAAGCTTTAAGAAAAAATCTTGAAAACAAAGATTTTCTGCCCGGTGTAAAGATTAATCCCTCGGTTAACTTTACATCCGATATATCATGCGTTCGCGGCAAGAATATTGTAGTTTTGGTTACGCCGTCAAAGGTTATAAGGCAGACGGCAAGGCAGATGAGTGAGTTTATTGATGACGGAACCCCCGTCGTAATCCTCTCAAAAGGCCTTGAAGCGGAAAGCCTGAAGCCGCTTTCGGATGTTGCGGAAGAAGAAATTCCGCAGGCAAAGATTGCCGTGATGTCGGGGCCGTCCCATGCCGAAGAGGTTGCACGCAAAATCCCGACAACAAATATCGTTGCATGCAAAGATATAAAATGCGCAGAATATATTCAGAATGTTTTTATGAGCGAGAATTTCAGAGTGTATACCGGCAGTGATGTTCTCGGTGTGGAGCTCGGGGGCGCTCTCAAAAACGTTATCGCTCTTTGCGCAGGTATTATAGACGGCATAGGCTTCGGAGACAACACAAAAGCCGCTCTTATGACGCGCGGAATAAGGGAGATTTCACGTCTCGGCGTGAAAATGGGCGCAGAACCCGAAACGTTCTGGGGCCTCAGCGGAATAGGCGATCTCATTGTTACATGCACAAGCATGCATTCGAGAAACCGCCGTGCCGGAATTTTGCTCGGTAAAGGCAAAACGCTTGATGAGGCTGTAAATGAAGTTCACATGGTTGTCGAGGGTGTTGTAAACTGCCGTGCGGCATATGAGCTTTCAAAAAAATATGACGTTGAAATGCCGATTGTCAGCGAAGCGTACGATGTGCTTTATAACGGTAAAAATCCGCATGACGCGGTTATGGAGCTTATGCTCAGAGACAAAAAACATGAAAATCTTTAAATGTTTCTGATATCAGAACGGTTAAATGTTATACAAACTTGCGCCGTGCGTGTTGTTAAATTTTTGACAATTTTTTGTTGAAAAATGGCAAAATGTATGATAAAATAAAATAGATTAAGATATGTATAGTGTCATGCGGCATTAATTTTGTGTATCAATCGGAGGTTTTATATTATGATTACATTAGACACTTCAAAGCTTTCAAATTTTGTTTCCGATGAAGAAATAAATAATATGGCTTCGCAGGTAAAGGCAGCGGAGGAACTTTTAAATTCCAAAAGCGGCGCGGGAAACGATTTTCTCGGTTGGGTTGATCTTCCCGTAAATTATGATAAAGAAGAATTTGAACGCGTAAAGAAAGCGGCAGCTAAGATTCAATCTGATTCAGAGGTGCTGGTTGTTATCGGTATCGGCGGATCGTATCTCGGTGCCAGAGCCGCAATAGAAATGCTTACGGGCTCTTTTTATAATATGAATAAAAACAAAACACCGAAAATTGTTTATGCCGGCAATTCAATCAGCTCGTCATATCTTTCGGAACTTGTTGATTTTGTTAAAGATAAAGACTTCAGTGTTAACGTTGTTTCAAAATCGGGCACAACAACCGAGCCTGCTCTTGCATTCAGAATACTTCGCAGCGTGCTTATTGAAAAATATGGTGCCGATGAAGCTAAATCAAGAATATATGCAACAACGGATAAGGCAAAAGGTGCTCTTAAGACTTTTGCCGATAAAGAGGGATATGAGACATTTGTTATTCCCGATGATGTGGGCGGCCGTTTTTCCGTTCTCACGCCGGTGGGTCTCCTTCCGATTGCCGCAGCAGGCATCGATATAGACGCAATGATGCAGGGCGCTGCTGATGCACGCAAGGAATACACCGCACCTTATGAAGAAAATATCTGCTGTAAATATGCGGCAATAAGAAACATTCTTGCACGCAAGGGTAAAGCAATTGAACTCATGGTTAACTATGAACCTGCGCTTATCTATTTTTCCGAATGGTGGAAACAGCTCTACGGCGAAAGTGAGGGCAAGGATAACAGAGGTATTTTCCCTGCTTCCGTAAGCTTCTCGACTGATCTCCACTCAATGGGTCAGTATATTCAGGAGGGCAGCAGAATTATATTTGAAACCGTTCTGAATGTTGAATCACCTAAGGAGGATCTTAAATTTCCGTTTGACGAAGAAAACATCGACGGTCTTAATTTCCTTGCAGGCATGAGCGTTGATACCGTAAACCATAAAGCTTTCCAGGGTACGATCATAGCTCATACCGACGGAAATGTCCCGAATATAGTTATAAATGTTCCGAAGCTTGACGCATACAATTTCGGTAATCTTGTTTATTTCTTTGAAAAGGCGTGTGCAATAAGCGGATATATCCTCGGTGTTAACCCGTTCAATCAGCCCGGTGTTGAAGCATACAAAAAGAATATGTTTGCACTTTTGGGCAAGCCCGGTTACGAGGAACTCGGTGAGCAGCTTAAAGAGAGACTTTAAGAATTTTGATAGTTTTAAAAACAATTATAAAACAAAAAGGACAGAGCATTTTGACTCTGTTCTTTTTGCTTTAATATATTAAAACTTAATAAGTTTTTCTGTATTTTGATGGGGTAACACCGGATCTGTTTTTGAAAAATTTTGCAAAATGCTGAGCATCGTTAAAGGATAATCTCTGCGCAATTTCCGATATGGATAATGAAGTCTGATTCAGCAATGTGCATGCGGTTTGATATTTCAGCTGTTTAAAGTATTCCATAGGAGTCATATTATATGCAGTTTTAAAAATGTTCGTCAGCTGTGTTCTTCCGTATGATGTGTGTATGCAAAGGTCTTTGATTGTAATTTTTGCATTGGGGTTTTTGTCCATATATAATTTTATTGATTCCGCAACGGTATATTCACGAAATTCCGTTTTTTTAATGTAGTCTGACATTTCTGCAATCTGAAGAAAAATGAGAATCTCCAGTTTCCTTGAAATATTCCTGCTCTGATTTTTCATGCAGTTTAAAATCCGTTTAAGATGAAGAGGGGTATTTATTCCCGAAATAATTATTTTGTTACTCAGACCGTAATCGGTAATCAAGTGTGATATAAGGTCAAGATTACTGTCAATTGTTATCCATATTTTTTTACATGGCTTTTGCTTATGCGAATAGTAGTGCTGAACCTTGTTGGGATGCAAAATAAATATATCACCCTTTGAAGCGCGGTATGTTTTCTTCCCGTTTTGAATAATGCATATGCCGTCATAAATATATTCGATTGTATAGCAATTTGCGTTTGCTCGGTATACCTCGTATGAACTGTCGGGATATGTTATTCCCGATGCGATATGGAAAATGGTTTCGTTAACCTTGCCTGCATAATTATAAATTTCCTCGCGAAAATTATATGTTCCTTCACTTAAATTCGGTGCAAATATTTTTTTCATTTAAATCACTCCGGTTGATCATCTCATGTTCTGAATTAAAAAACAGTTAATATAACAATAAATTTAAAGCATTTTTTAATTATAAAATATCATAATTTTTTTTGCGTGTCAAGGGAATTTAATCAAATTTTTCTGTTTGGTTAAAATTGGTAAAGTATCCATTTTTAATTTTTTATTAAATTGATTTCAATTTGAAAACAATAAATGATTTTTGGCTATTTATTTGTAAAATCATGTTATAATGAATAAATAAATTTGTAATTAATAATAAAATTACATGTATTATTAGTATTTGCTTTTAATTTTAATATTCTGATTATTCAGCGGTCAAAAGTGAACAAAGTTACACTTTTGACCGTTTTAATATACCTTGTAATCAATATGGTAATATATTATAATAAAGTCAATAATTGATATATTATATTGTTACAGAAGGATTGTTGAGATGAAAGAATACAAATATAATTTTTTAACAAGCAAAGAATTAAAACCTACAGGCTGGATAAAACGGCAGCTTGAAATTCAGGCGGCGGGCCTGTGCGGCAATCTTGATAAAATATGGCCGGACGTCAGAGACAGCGCATGGATCGGCGGAAACCGCGAAGGCTGGGAGAGAGTGCCGTATTGGCTTGACGGGTTTATTCCCATGGCTTATTTTCTTGATGATAAAGATTTAATCACACGCGCAAAAAAATATATTGATGCTATTATATCCTCACAAAATGAGGATGGCTGGATATGCCCCTGTTCAAACGAAGAACGTGAAAATTACGATGTCTGGGCAGCACTGCTTATTTCAAAGGTGCTTGCAATGTATGCGGATTTTGAGGGTGATGACCGTATTGTCGATGTCCTTACAAAATGCTTTAAAAGTTTGGATAAACATACAGATGCCTTTACACTAAGAAACTGGGGCGCAGCAAGGTGGTTTGAGGGTCTGATAGGTATATTTTGGCTTTATGAAAAAACTCATGAAGAGTGGCTCATTTCCCTTTTTGAAAAATTAAGAGTTCAGGGATTTGACTGGAGCCGTGCAATACATACGAAATTTATGGAGCCGGGCAGAGAAGGATGGGATCTGATCTCTCATGTTGTAAACATTGCAATGATGCTTAAAAGTGACGCGTTGGTATCATTGTTTGACGATGTTGACCCCGAAAAAATTGCGGAAGATACTTTGGGCTATCTCAGAAAAAATCATTGGATGGCAACGGAACATTTTACCGGTGACGAATGTCTGTCGGGTGATTCACCGATTAGGGGCACGGAGCTGTGCGGTGTGGTTGAGGCGATGTTTTCATATGAGTTACTGTTTGCCGTAACGGGCAATGTTAAGTGGCTTGACAGCTTGGAAAAATTGGCATTTAATGCACTTCCGGCAACCGTAAGCACGGATATGTGGTCTCATCAGTATGATCAGATGACAAATCAGGTTGAATGCGTGCCTATGAAAAATCAGCATTTCAGAACAAATACAAACGACGCACATATTTTCGGATTGGAACCGAATTTCGGATGCTGCACCGCTAATTTCGGTCAGGGGTGGCCAAAGCTTTTCAACACGTCTTTTATGCAAACCAAAGACGGTATAGCGTCTTGCTCGCTTCTTCCGGCTGATGTGAATGTAAAGGTCAACAATTCGGATGTGCGTATTATTCTTGATACGGAGTATCCTTTCAGAGAAAAGCTTACATATAAAATCATAACCTCCGAGCCTGTGGAGTTTGCGCTTGAAATACGTATTCCCGATTGTGTTTGCGATGCTGTGATAGACGGAATAAGCGTTAAAAGCGGTGAATTTTACAAAATCAAAAAAACATGGATCGGATATGAAGAAGTTTGTGCTGAATTTAAATTTGAGGTCAATGTAGCCGAAAAACAAAATTCCTTTGTCAATGTATGGCGCGGTCCGCTTTTGTATGCTGTGGATATTGATTCTCATTGGGAAAAACATGAGTATGTTAAAGACGGCGTAGAACGCAAATTTCCGTACTGTGATTATTACATAACGCCGAAGTCTAAGTGGAATTACGGACTGTTGAACAAGGATTTTGAAATAATCAAAAATAATTATAAAGAGCCTTTCGGTAAGGAAAATCCCCCCGTTCAGATAATGGCAAATATGTGCAGTGTTGATTGGCAAACGGAGAACGGACATTGCGCCGAACATTTCGGTGAAGCTGATAACGGATTAAAACCCGAAAAGGTAAAATTGATTCCTTACGGCTGCACGGATTTAAGAATAGCTGATATACCTTTTATTTCAAACTAAATATAAAAGAGGGAGTGGTAAAAATGAAGAGGTTGTTTTTGGCAATAGCGGTTTTTGTTATGATTGCTTCACTTGCTTTTCCTAATGTGGGTTCGGTCATTGCAGCGGAGAGTACGGAAGGTCATACGAACGAAGCGACAAATTTTCTTAATTCCATAGGGATTTCTGCTGCGGAATCCGACGGATATATCTCACGGAAAGACTTTGTCGTTATGACTGTGCAGGCGAGCGGTATCGAGAATTACGTGAGCGAAAAACTGTTTGAAGACACATACGGTGATTCTGCACCTTATATTTCGACGGCAAAGCAGCTTGGTTATATCAAAGGCGGCTCTGACGGACTTTTTAATCCTGATAACACAATCCGCTTTGATGATGCAATGCTGATTTGCTTGAGAGTTCTCGGATTTGAAAAGTATGCTGATAACGATCTTGATAAAAACCGCCTTGCCCGCAGTTTAAATCTGTTAAAAAATCTGGAGTATTCCGAGTTTTTAACATGTAATCAGGCAAATATAATTATTTTCAATATGCTCAACAGTCATTACGCCGAAAGTGATTTTTCGGAAAATGAAACGCTTGGTTTCAGTGATGATTATTTTATGAATAAAGCGCTTGATATTTATGAAATAAACGGAACGGTTACGGCTGTGGGCGGAATCAGCATAGAGCCGCTGAAAAATGATTTGGAAGATGACCGTATATGCATTGATAACGTTTTGTATAAAAACGAATGCGGTATGGATTATGACAGTATAGGTTCTGACGGTACTTATTACATAAAAGAATACGATAATTATGAGGCTGTTGTTTTCTTTTTTAATAAAAGCCGGAATGTTTCTGCAAAAAAAATAAGGGCAGCTGATATTATTGAGGTAAAAGGATTTGATAAAAATGATTCAAAATCCGAAAAGTCATCTCCGTATATACAATATGAGGGAGAAGATTTAAAGGTTAAAAAAATTAATTTGGATCCGCAATCATTGGTATATGTCAACGGTACGGGTACGGTAAATATTACAAATGAAACCTTAAGCCCTAAGAGCGGATTTGTTAAAATTCTAAGTTCGGATTCACACGGCAGAGATATAATAATCGTTGAAGACTATCTGTATTATATGGTAAACACTGTTGATTATGAAAACGAAATTATTTCGGATGAGGGGAATAATCCGACAATTTTTCTTAATAAATTTGATAAATATACTGTTAAATACAGCGACGGTAAAACCGCTGATCTGAGTGATATAAAAAAGAATTCATTGCTTGCTGTTTTGGCAACGGTAAAAAATAACGGATTTGATTACGATGCTAAGCTTACAATAGAAATAACGAACAACAGTTTTTCGGGTAAAATTGAAGGAGTAATGCTGAGCGAAAGCAAGGTTACGGTATCGGGAAAAGAATATAAATTTTCAGATGATGTATCCGACAGCATAAAGCTTAATAATGAAGGAAAGTTTTATTTGGGAAAAAATGATGAGATTGTGTTTTTTGATGCGGATGTATCCGACAAAAATTACGGATTTTTAATGAAGAGTGCAATTGATGAAAAACTAAACCGTAAAGCAATGGCAAAAATTTATGACAGTGTCGGAAAGAAGCACGAGCTCTGCTTTGACGAAAAACAAAAAGTCAGATATACGGGAATGTTGAACGACAGCTATGTGTCAGATAAGAAAATTGATATCGATACCTTTTGGCTGCTCTTCGGCGAGGCACAGATGGTTGTGTATGAGGCAAACGGAGACACCTTAACGCACATTGAAAAAGCGGTTGACTGTTCAAAGGAAAATGACTATATAGGATATGATGAAGATCGCTTTACCGTAGATTATGAAAGCGGCAACGGACGTATTTACAGTGTCTGGGTTGCACCGAATTATAACTTCAAAAAGAATGCAAGGCTGTTTGTGGCAAAAAAAGATGCTTCGGACGATGAAGATATTGTAGTCGCTGATTATTCTTATTTAGGTCAGGATGCAAAAGAGCTGAATATAAAACTGTATGATTCTACGGATAAATTTGAAGTTCCGGTTGCGCTTGTCACCGTGAATAATATGGATATAAAACCGTCAGGTTCATTTGTGCTTGAAAAACATATTGCGGTTATTCAAAGCGATTTTACGGCCTTTAATGATGACGGAGAAGAATATAAGGGTTACAATGCATATTGCAGAGGAGAGGCAGTCAAGCTTGAACCCAAATTTGATGATCTGAAAGATTCAAAATCAACCGCATGGAAGGATATAACGGGAAAAACACTCTTTTCCGAGCTTGAACCCGGTGACATAGTACAATACGGGCTCGATTCTTCCGGAAAGGTGAATATGATACATATATTGCACAGTAAATCAAGCGGAGCAGATGAATATGTAACATTTAATGATTATGATTATGCCTCCGAAATGACTACGGCATACGGAAAAGTAACACAGTTTATTCCCGAAAGCTTCTTTTCTCTTTCAGGCTCTGAAATTCGTAAATATCCGTTTGCACGTCCGATAATCGGTCAAAACGGAGTTAAGATGTATGTATATGAATATAATCGGGCTCGGGGAACGGTATCGGTTTTAAACGGATTGTATTATCTTAACATTGGTGATGAAGTTTTTGTGAGGACTGCAAGAGCCGATGTGACGGATATTGTTATATACAGATGAAAGGATAATTGCCATGAAGATAAATAAAGTGTTTTGTATTATTTTTATAACTTTAATAGTATGTTCCGGTAAAGCTCTCGCTGTTAATAACATTGTTAAAGATAATTTTGATTCTATGCCCCCGGAATATCAGATAACGGCAAAGGGAGAAGCTTCCGTCGGAATAAAAAACGAAGATGACGGCAATTCCGTTCTGGAGCTTAAAGGGTACGGTAAAAACAGCGCACTTGCAGAGCGTACCGTTTCAATCGATAATTCCGGAAAGACATATATGGATCTGGATTTTAAACGTGAGACAAATAACGGCACACTGTTCAGAATTCAGGCTTGGGATTCCGCGAAATCCAAACGTCCGTTGATTTTCTATATTACGTCCGATAATATAACAGCTTGCGGGCAAAATATACCTGTTTCATCATACGGTTCAAATGTATGGCTGAAGCTGCGTACGGTAATTGACTTTGAAAACAGGAAATTTGATTTTTATATCAACAACAATCTTGTTTGCAGCGGCAGAAATTTTAATCAGGATGCCGAAGACATAGGTTTCATCCAATTTCAGGTAGATGCCAACAATTCATCCGAGGAGTACACCTATTGTTACATAGATAATTTAAATATATTTAAAATGAACAATCAGATTTTGGATGAATTTATAAGCAGCAAAAAAACCGAACTTGAAGACAACTACTATGTCGGAACAGATATAAATCAGTATTCACCGACAAAATATGCAATGGCTGTCAACAGACTTTCGGAAATAGAAAAAATTGCCGAAAATGATCTTAGTGATGACGAACAGGCAGAGTATATCAATGAAATTCAAAGCTGCATTGACATGCTTGATAACGGTAGGTTTTGTAACAGTTCAGACAGCGGAACGGTTGAACGTATACCGAATGATATTCGTTCTTGCATGGATGCAAAATATTCCACGAGCGGTGAGTCCGATATAATAATTTCTCTGAAAGCGGAAACGTACGATAATTTTAACGAATTATGCGGTGATAGCACATATTCATGGCAGATTTTAGACTGTGACAGTGATGATGTGACATTGGATGCAGACCGCTTGATTGTTAAACCCGGAACACAGTGTACGGTTGTTGTCCGCGCTGTATCGGCGGATATGTACAGAGACATTGAGATATTTTTACATGATAATAACAGCGTTGCAATAAAAAATATTACGGCAAAAAAGGGAGTTGTTACGGTAAACGGATCTTTAAAATTAGTTGTTGATGATAACGTTTACATAAAAATTAAAGGCGTCACCGTAGATAAATCAGAAATTATAACGGCCGATGAAAACGGCGAATTTACGGTTAACTTCAAAATCGATGAAGAAACAGACACTCAGGATATTGTGATATCGGCGGAGGGCGAGTATCTTACACCGATTGAAATGCACGATGTATATATCGGCAAAGATATAGAAGATGTTGTTTTGCCGTTTATAAACAGCTCCGACAGTGATGTTTTAAGCAAAAATATAAATAAATATATTTCGGCTTTTGATATTGACAGAGAAACTTACGAAAATTATCAAAGTGATTTTATAAAAAAGATTGCGGACGGTCAGCCGTATGAGTCTCTGAATGATATAAATATAAAACTGTCATATATGAATTTTGAGATTTTGTTTGGTGAGGGTGACCGTGAAAATATTGAAAACCTTATAGAGGTTAATAAAGACATACTTAAAGAAAACGGTTTTAATTATGATAAATATGAAGCACTCCGACGCGATAACAAAAATTTATTTCTTGTTGAAATTCTGAAAATAAAAAGTGATGATATCAACGGCATTTGCAAAGAAATGAATTATATACTGTCAAAATATGATGATACAAATCAGGAAAATCACAGCTCGGGCGGTAAACACAGCTCAGGCGGCAGTGGCGGAGGAGGCGGAAATTATTCCGTAATACCGCAGCCGACTCCGGAGACCGATAACACACCTTCCGACACGGATTCCGATGATAAAACTCCGCTTAAACCCTTTGAAGATATAAACGAATGCGAATGGGCAAGAGATGCAATTCTTTATATGCAGTCCGAAGGAATACTTTCGGGATACGGAGATAACCGCATTTTACCAAACAATGTCCTGACGCGTGCAGAATTTGCAAAAATACTTGTAACGGCATTTTCAATCGGAGAAGAAATACCTTATGAAAAGCAGCCCGATGATAAGTGGTGGAGTATTTATGTTAATAAAGGGGTGTTGTCGGGAATAATAAAAGGCGATGAAAACGGTAATTTTCATCCCGATGATATGATAACGCGCGAAGATATGGCAGTGTTGATTTACCGCACAGTCTTAAATAAAAAAATTGATCTTTACGTTAAAGAACCGACAAAGGATTTTTATGATCATGATGAAATATCGGATTATGCGTCGGATGCGGTTAAGGCATTGCAGGAATCGGGCATTGTAAAGGGAATAGGGGAAAATATGTTTGCTCCGCACGATAAAGTCACCAGAGCACAGGCAATTTTGGCTGTATATAACGCTATGCATATGCGGGAGGTGAGTTAATTGAGAAGATGCGCATTTATAATTCTTCTTGCGTTCATTGTCGGATGTTTTAATCTGCCGATATCTTCGGCGGCCGAAGCCGGCTCCGATAATATCTCGGTGAAAATATCTGTTGAAGAACGCAACGGCACGGCATTAACCAACCATTTTGAAAGACGCGGCGTACCGTTTGCCAAAGGACAGTTAAAAGATGCTGAAAGTTTGAAATTAACCGATGAAAAAGGTACAGATGTGCCGTATACTCCGTATATTTTGGAGCAATACGATGACGGAAGTATAAAATGGCTGTTGGTATCGTGGATTATGAATTTAAAACCGTATGAACATAAGAATTATTATCTTGTAAACGGTTACGGAATTTATGAAAAAACCGTGGAGATTATAAAAAACAGTAATTCCATGGTTATCAAAAATGAAAATCTTACTGTCGGTTTGGGATATGACGGAATTAAAAGCTGTACGTACCTCGGAAACAAAAAAACAGACGGCAATATAAATATTTATGTTAAAACCGAAAATGTTATTCACGAGATGCAAGCGGATAAGTTTGAAATCATAAAAGACAGCAATATTTACGTTAAGGTAAAAATCAGCGGTAAAATAACCGACAGCGTGCATGGTGAAATGATTCTGACATTATCGGCCGGGGCAAAGTATGTTGATGTTGAATACCGCATAACCGCTCTCGGAGATGTGACTGTTCAGTCTACGGGAATAATTATGAACAATGTTTTTAAAGATTTGTGCAGCGGAATTGAAAACAGTGATTATATCAAGATAAACGGTATCGGAATTGTTTCGGCAGATAATTCAAAATTCAGCGGAGCTGTCGTAAATAAAAATAATACGGGATTTATAAAAGACGGAAATGTTTTAATGGTTGCTCCGATACTTAACAATGCCGAATTTACTTGGTATGACGGTGTATCACGAACAAATCATCTGTATTTGAATTTTGAAGATAACACCGAAGAGCTTGCCGCTACAGTTAAAAGGAAACCCTCGGTGGTTATTGATAAATATCAGTTTTTAAATGCCGGAATTATAAATTCGGTTGAGATGCCTCTTCCGGCAAGAACAATGATTTCTGCCGTCCATTATGCTTATGATAAGAGAAACAACCGTTTTGAGGCAGGCAGCATTCCTTATACAATAGAAGTTGAACTTGATTCCGTTACAGACTTTAATCACCGTCCCGGTGAAGTGGAATATTATTTGGGTTACGGTTACATGGCTCTCGGCGATACAACTCTGTATGAAATGATAACAGACAGTACGGAGAGCTGGGCAGATGTAGTTATATATAAGGGCAAATACGAAACGCCCTACGGATTAAACAGATATTTTACGGGAGGCTCCTACGGTCAGGACAGATTTTTCATATCACAGCCGTATTACGGATGCCTGACAGGATTATATACTGCATATGTATTCAGCGGTAATGAATATTTAAAAGATATTTTTAAAATCGGTGCCGACGGCTTATGCAGGATTATGAATCTTATGCCAAACAGCGGAGTGCCGTATCCGAGATTGTGGTTATACGGTACGTATCCCGAGGGAGTCGGAACAAAGGACGGCTGTGAACCCCGCTATTTAATACAAACGCAGGCAATGCTCAGAGCATATCGTATATTCGGTGACGATAAATACAAAACGGCGGTCAATAACTTTTTGAATTGGGCACTTACAACGCAAACGGATGACGGGTACTGGTATCAGCTTTATGCCGATGACAAAATTCCGGGTTGTATGTCGGGTCAGGATAAACCGTCAATCAAAAATTATATATATCTGTACGGTCTGCGCGGCATAACCGATATCTTAGATGAGATTGACGATGAAAGCGTGCACGAGATGGTCAGAAAATGTGCCGATTATCTGTGTTATGAAAATGAGCAGTACGGCCCCGGTCTTTGGCATCCTTTCGGAAATAAGGATGTGTATGAGGAAAATGAGGACGGCACAAGAGGAAAATCACCTATGTCCGATATTATGGCGGCAGATATTTTATTGGCTGCATACAAGGACGGAGGAAGCACAAACGAAAGATATTTTAAAAATATACTGTCGCTTCTTGATTCTTTTGTGTGCGCTCAGTCTCCCGAAGGAACATCGGAGCATAAAATCGGTCAGGAAGGTTATGAACTGCCTAAGGTTTATGCGGCAATAGGTCAGTGCCTGACTCTTCTTCATTCGGGCGGTGAATTTGCCGAATTAATTGAAAAAAACAAAGCCGATGTAATTGATATGGGATATGAAAATCTTCTTGTAGCTTTTTCGCCGAATGCAAAAAGATATGACAAGAGCATTTCCGTTGATAATTATTCATGGCCCGATATAACCGTAAAAGCTTATACCGACGGAATAAACACGGAGCTGTACGGCATGAATTTATCCGGATATGTATCGGGAGATTTTACAAAGAACATTCGTATTAATATCGGCGATTCCGGTGTTTGGTCCAATTATTTAAATATAACGGATAATCCGTACAATGTAACTTTGAGTATTGACAGCTCTGAGCAGTTTTCGCATATAAAGGCGACAAAACTGCCGATATATGTTGACGAAACAATAAATGAGGTAAAAATCAAAGCTGTTGAATATTCCGAAAATAAAATTGTTATAGATGTATTCGGCAGCGGTTTGGTGAAAATGCATGTTGAAAACGGAAAGTTTAATTTAAACAGCGGAGAATCATATGCAATACAAAAAAGTAAAATTGACGGCGGTGTCAGGGTAGTTATAACAAAAGGCGGCAATCAGACGTGTATCGGCGGCAAGCTTTCATTTCAGGCAGCTTTGAGCGACGGATATACGGAAAATGATAATATTCAGGTGAGTTATGCACTGAAAAACGGATTTTTAAACCGATTTATGACAGGTAATGTGCTTTATAAGGATTTTATCGCTGCTGTTGAAAATGTATCCGGCAAGAGTATAGAAAATAACTCTCCCGATGCGTTTATAACAAATGAGGAAGCGTCCGAGGTACTGATTAACCTGATTTGCGAAAAATACCCCGAATTTGCATCGGAAAAAGGTATTACAAGAACCGAATTTACCATGATACCGGATGTAAATTCAAATGATGATGCCGTTAAGTATGCCGCTCGGGCATTGGAGGTCATATACAGCGGTGACAAACTGTCATCTGATGTTGATTTGCCGACAGAGTCATTGTATAACACAAAGGTTGAATGGACGTCCGATAAACCCGATATACTGGGAAACGACGGAATTCTTAAGAGGTATAATATCGGTGATGAAGATACGAATGTAATATTAACCGCTTCCGTAAAAAAAGGTGACAAGGTATTTCAAAAGCAGTTTGACATTCCGATTGCCCCCGTAAACCGCGACGTATTAAACAGCAGTACAGAGTTTAAAGACAGCTGTATGGATATAATTCCTCAGACAGACGAATTTGAACTGGAGCATGATGTCGAGGTTGAAAAAGACAATATTGACGTGGTTATAGGTATTGCATATAAGGATAATTCGCCGTCGCAGATGGCTGATTTTCCTATAATAGTCCGTTTTCCGCAGGCGGGAATAATAGATGCATATGACGGTCTCGGATACAGATACGAAAATTCTGTTGCATATCAAAAGGGTAAAAAATATAAGATAAGATTTGTTGTAAGACCGGAAACGTCGGATTATGATGCGTATGTTACGCCCGAGGGCGAAAATGAGGTTTTAATTGCAAAAAATTGCAAATTCCGTGTTTCGGCGCCGCTGTCATCAGAGTACAATGCAATATATACCGTTGACAGTTGGGAGAGCGGCGGCATTAAGGTTTTAAGCAATTCTGTCAGAGATTTTGCAAAGAGTCAAAAGATCAATAATGCTCTTTACGGTGACTCGGAATATGCGTTCGGCAAATATTTAACAAATAATCTTAAATTGAATTCTGCGGATAATGATTCAAAGATAAGCTGGCTGTCTGTGCCGAACGGAATCATAGATGATAATTTATTTATCCGAAGAAAGAATGAATTCAGCCGATGTGTGTTGTTTTCGGTCAGAGATAATGACAAACGTATTCATTCATTTAACGATCTGGCAATAAATCTGGGATTTGTATCTGACGAATGTAAATCCGATGAATTTTTAAATTCGGACGGTTTTGCCGGTATGTTGTCCGGTCTTGATTGGATTAAAAAAGCATGTAACGAAAAAACAAATTCTGCAGTAAAAGCTTAATTAAATAATTTGATATTATCCATACGTTTCGTATGTGTAATATTCGGACTGTCTGCATCAATGCAAAAAGAGAATAAGACCGTGTTATTTTCTTTGCAGTGACGGCAGCGACGGTTTGAAGCAGAAAAATATTTTAAAGAGGAGTGTTCAAAATGAGAAAAAAACAAAGCACAAAAAGTTTTAAAAAGAAAATTGTATGCTTGGTTTCGACCGTAGCGGTTTTTGCATTTTCTTTTTCGGGATGTGCAGGCTTTACAACTTCAAAAGAAAGTGCAGATAGTGATGAGCTAACATACTGCATGAAATTGGGCGATAGTATGAAGCTCATTATAACGGATTTTGCCGAAACTCCCATAGGAAAAAAATGGAGTGAGGATACCGGCATAAAAATAAAATATCAGCATCCCGAATCCGATGAGCAGTTTAATCTTATGATTTCATCAAACAGCTTGCCCGATATTGTTGAAACAAACTGGATCACGTTTCCGGGTGGCCCCGAAAAGGCGATTTCCGACAATCAGATTATGGGATTTGACGAAAAGACAATGAAAGAAAAAGCACCAAACTTTATGGCATATATGGATGAACATCAGGATTTAAAGAAAATGTGCACGACAGATGACGGAACTTATTATATGTTCCCGTTCATCAGGGGCGATAAATCCTTAACCGTATCTAACGGACCGGTTGTTCGTAAGGATTGGCTGGATGACCTCGGAATGTCTGTCCCCGAGACTATGGACGATTGGTATAAAATGCTGACTGCATTTAAAAATGAAAAAGGCGCTAAGGCACCGCTTGTATTGTCTACATTAAGTTCTATTTATGCCGGTATGTTTACGGGAGCATACGGAGCACCGAGAGACTTCTTTGTTGATGATAACGGAAAGATCCAATTCGGAGGAATTCTTGACGGCTATAAAGAGTGTCTTATGGAATTAAACAAATGGTACAGTGAGGGCTTGCTTGACAAAAACTTTATGAGCAATGATGCCAAAAATGTCGGCAGCAGTATGACCAACGGCACATCGGGTGCAGCGTATGCTGCAATCGGAAGCGGTATAGGTGCATGGATGGCTGCTGCACCGGATGATAAATATGAAGTATGCGCGGCTCCTTATCCGGTATTGAATAAGGGCGAAAAATGCATGTACGGAAATGCATGGAACATTATTTACGGATACGGGGCTGCAATTTCCAAAAACTGTAAAGACGTTGACAAAGCAATGAAATTCCTTGATTATTGCTACAGCGAAAAAGGCGAAATGCTGATGAACTTCGGTATTGAGGGAGAAAGCTATGAAATGAAAGACGGCTACCCGACTTACACGAAATTAATCACGGATAATCCGGACGGACTTTCAATGAAGTGTGATAACGTAACCAATTTGTTATGGGTACGCTATCACATTTTTTTACATTGCAACGCTTGTTATATCCGCACCGATTTGACGGAAATACGATACGCTTTCACAAGGTTTTTCATTACTGTCAATTTTACCGACAAAGTTATAGAAAATATCTATTTGACGCGTGTTCGTTTCTTTGTCCAATTCGTGAATAAAAATACGGTCTATAAACTCGTGTACGTTCTCATAAGTGAGTTCGTTAATCTCCGTATAACGCTTCACAAGCTGAACGAATTTTGCCGCGTCCTTTTTGTTTTCTGCAACGGAATTTAGCTTTGTTTCCAATTCCCGTATTTTTGTTGCAAGCGTTTCTTTTTCTTCATCATAGCCGCTTGTAAGCGAAACAAACTGTTTGTCGGAAATTTTACCCAATGCGTTGTCCTCGTACAGTTTGCGGAAAATCGTTTCAAGCTCTTTTTCGCGCTTGACAGCGGAAGCAAGCTCTTTGCGGTCGTTTTCAAACGCCTTTTCTGCTTCTTTGTTTCCATACTCCGCAGCCTTTTGAATAAACTCGTTTTCTTTTGATTTTACATACGTCATAACTCGCTGCAAATCCGCCAAAACAAGCTCTTTGATTACGCTTTTGCGTATGTAATGCGTTGTACAGCAAGTATTTTGCCTTGCGCGGTTTCTGTAATTACCGCAGGTATAGGCGTGCTTGCGTTCCAACGTTTTAGCGCCGCGGACGGCGTACATTTTATATCCGCAGTCCGCGCAGAACATTACTCCCGAAAAAATATCAATTTCATCAACTTTTGTCGGTCTTGTCCGTGTGGCAATTCTCTTTTGCGCCAAATCAAAGGTTTCTTGGTCTATCAGCGGTTCGTGAGTGTTTGCAAAGAAATATTGCTTTTCTACGGGGGTTTTCTTTGTCTTTTTTGACTTATAAGATACCTTGTAGCTTTTTCCCGTAATCGTGTGTCCCAGATATTCTTTACGGGTAAGAATATCATAGATTGTTTTATCCGGCCAATTATAGATTAAGCCTAATTGCGGACGCGGGTGTCTTGCGCTGCCTGTCCGTCTGTACCTTAATTCCGATACGGTCAGGACTTTGTTATCCCTAAGCCAATTCTGGATTTCACACATTCGTAAACCTTTTACATATAATTCAAAAATCTTTTTTACGATATGCGCCGTTTCGGGATCGGGCAATAAATGGTTTCTATCTTCGGGGTCTGCGATATATCCGTATGGTACTTCGCCGTTGACGCGTTCGCCCTTTTGCGCCTTCGCCTGTTTTACTGCGCGGATTTTTTTGCTTGTGTCCCTTGCATAAAATTCATTGAACCAATTTCGCAGGGGAGTAAACTCGTTATCTTCCCGCGCCGTATCTACGCCGTCGTTGATTGCGATATATCTTACGTCGTTTTCGGGGAATACAATTTCTATCAATTCTCCCGTTTTCAAATAATTACGTCCAAGCCTTGAAAGGTCTTTTGTAATTACGGTTGATATAAGCCCCGCTTCAACGTCGCGCAGCATTGACTGAAGCCCCTCGCGCTCGAAGCTCACGCCGGAAAAACCGTCGTCCACATAAAACTTTGTGTTTATAAGGTGGTGATCGTCGGCATATTTTTGTAAAATCAATTTCTGATTTTGTATGCTCCCCGACTCGCCCGCCTGCAAATCCTCTTGACTTAATCTGCAATATAAAGCCGTTATTTTGTCTGACTGCTTCATAAAAAATACTCCTTTCCGACAGTCAAACAACAAATGTACTTATAGCATCATTATAACGTGCTTCGTATTGACCGTCAATGCCGTATCAGTAAAGTTTTGAGATTTCGGCGTTTTGCCCGACGTCTTTCAAAATCATCTTTTCTACCTTTTTATCTAACGTATCTTTCGCTTGTTCGCTTTGTGTTGAAGATACAAAATATGTTATTTTCCCAATTTTCTTTTCGGTTGTAATAACCTTATTTTCCAAAATAAAAACCCCCTTTGAAGTTTTTATAACTATATGCGTAACAGCGTGTCCGCTATTACAAGTAAATAAATTTCAGCAACTACAAACGGCGCCGGCTGCGCTCCACGGGAATCTCACCCCTGCATGGTTCTCATGCAGCCGCCCAATGCCGTGACGCGTTCAAGACGGGAGTATCATTATTGCGTCTGTGCGTCATTGCTTGCAGAGTGCCAAATCTGCAATTACGGTAAAAATGGTTTTCGCTCGCCAAATGGTTTCTTCGCGCATTTTCCGTAAAGCTCGGCACAGACGGAATGTGTTTGTTTGCCTATACTGCGGTCGAGTCGCTTTCTTTGTCAAAGATCAGTAAAAGCTGTTATCAGCCTGTAAAAACACATTTCTTAAAATGTGCTTTTACGGAATGATAAATTGTTGTCCATAGCGGAAAGTGCGGAAAGGGGAACGCACTTCCGCATGAACTAAACTTACTTAGCTTACACGAAAAGCAAGTGTACGAGTAATCAAACGCACTTGCAACCTGTTTCTCATTTCTTCATCTACATAGAAATGGGTATTGCCCGCATCGTCTTTCATCGTACGAGTGCAAAGTTTTGCTATGTAACCCTCATAATGTTTGAGAATAGCGCACATTGCTTCGGTATCGCCGTTTGCCGCAGCCGAAATGACAGGGAACGGCAAAAGATTTTTAGATTTCCTAACGGTGTTCATCATCTGCTTTTCCCTCCAAATACTGTTTGATTTTCGCAAGAGCGGACTTCCTGTGCCGGAAAACCGTCGTGCGTACAACACTCAGCAGTTCGCCAATTTCTGCGTCGCTCATATCCAAGAAGTAGGACAAGAGAACAATATCGCGTTTCCTTTCGGGCAAAGCGTTAAGGGCTTCGGCAAGCAGTTCATTTTTGACGAGTACATCAAAGCCGGACACTTGAAAACGGAAATAATCACTTTCATATTCGTCCGTTGTGAAAAGCTGCGCAAGTTCACTTTCGCTCAAATCCGAAAAAGTTACTTCGCGTGCTGCGCGTTTCGCAAGGGTGCGGCGGTAGCTTTTTGCTTCGCCTACCAACGTTTTCTTTGCCAATGCGTCGTACTGATGTTGTATTCTTTCCTTGTCGGAAGAAGATAGCCCCATAGAGTTCACCTCCTTCCCGCGTGGAGTAGAGGACAGGAGTTAAAGGTTTGTCCCCTCTGCCCCTTTCGCTCCGTACCCGTTCGGGAGATGGCTCTTTGTTGCGTTTTTCAACTTCAAATTGAGAAATAAAAAATGCACCTATCCCCCAAATATAGATAGACGCATTAGAATTATATAATATATTTATATGATGTGACAGTTCATATTCAGGACCAAAGTATTCCGTTGACAAGCACAAGTTTTTTTTTCAGTATAAAGTTTGTTATATTTTGTTGTGATATTCTTTGCTTCATGGCGATTCCTCCTGTGAGCCGCCACTTTATACGGTCGTCATTAGGGTTTCGAAAACAAAAAATGAAGGCAGCGGCCTTGATTATTCAAAGCCGCCGCAAAATTAGAATAGCACACAAAATGACATCTACTGTACAACGGCTTTTTTTCTTTTGCCGTCGTCCGGCAGATGAAATCATTTAGTTAAATAGTCAGATTCATCTATTGTTTTAAG
>CAKSJG010000031.1 GCA_934463165.1 uncultured Clostridia bacterium | reverse complement strand
GTTCAGCGCTACTGCACTGCCTGTTTGAGCGACTTAAAATAAAATACATATACCTGTAACCGATACGAATTTTTAATTCTTTTGAATATGTTCGGATATTGACGCGTGCGGTTAAGCACACGGGAGTTGAACTTTAAAACAAATTCAACTCCCGTGTGTCTTCGGTTTAACCGTTTAATATTTAAAATCAGTCAATTTTGGGAAGAGTTTCAAAGTATTTGTTGAGCTCTTCATCCGACGGAATGTAATCCGTCATCTCTCCGTTGTTGTATTTTTCGTATGCAACCATATCAAAATATCCCGTTCCCGTAAGGCCGAACACAATTGTTTTTTCTTCGCCGTTCTCTTTGCATTTTAACGCTTCATCGATTGCAACTCTTATAGCGTGGCTGCTTTCCGGTGCCGGGAGGATTCCCTCAACTCTTGCAAAGGTTTCCGCCGCTTCAAATACCGATGTCTGCTCAACGGATGTTGCCTCCAGATATCCGTCGTCAAAGAGCTGCGAAAGAACATAGCTCATTCCGTGATATCTGAGTCCTCCGGCATGGTTCGGAGCAGGAATGAATCCGGATCCTAAGGTATACATTTTAGAAAGCGGGCAAACCATGCCCGTATCGCAAAAGTCATAGGCATATTTTCCGCGTGTAAGGCTTGGGCACGATGACGGCTCAACTGCTATAAATCTATAGTCGGCTTCGCCTCTTAATTTTTCGCCCATAAACGGAGCGATCAGTCCGCCGAGGTTAGATCCGCCGCCCGCGCATCCGATTATGATATCGGGATGTATGTCATATTTATCGAGAGCGGCTTTTGTTTCAAGTCCTATAACCGATTGATGCAAAAGTACCTGACCGAGCACGCTTCCGAGCACATATTTGTATCCATCGTTTGAAACAGCCGTTTCAACAGCTTCCGAAATTGCACATCCGAGGCTTCCGGTTGTACCTGGATATTTTTTGAGGATTTCTCTTCCGACATTGGTTGTGTCCGACGGAGACGGCGTAACCGACGCGCCGTATGTTCTCATCACTTCACGTCTGAAAGGCTTCTGTTCGTACGAAACCTTAACCATATATACCTTGCAGTCAAGATCAAAATATGAGCACGCCATGGAAAGCGCCGTACCCCACTGACCTGCACCGGTCTCGGTTGTTACTCCTTTGAGCCCCTGCGCCTTAGCGTAGTATGCCTGTGCTATTGCAGAGTTAAGTTTGTGACTTCCGCTTGTGTTGTTGCCTTCAAATTTATAATAAATCTTTGCCGGTGTACCGAGCTTCTTTTCAAGACAATATGCTCTTACAAGCGGTGACGGACGGTACATTTTGTAGAAATTTCTGATTTCTTCAGGAATTTCAATGTATCTGTCGGTGTCGTTGAGCTCCTGTTTTACAAGCTCTTTGCAAAATACGCCTTCAAGCTCTTCTGCCGTCATCGGTTTTTTTGTTGCAGGATTTAAAAGCGGTGCCGGTTTTGTTTTCATATCGGCACGTACGTTATACCATGCCTTCGGCATCTCGTTTTCGTTCAAATAAATTTTGTAAGGAATTTTTTCTGCCATTTTCATCGTCTCCTTGTTAAAAATATGATGATGAGACAGATTTCAAAATATAAAGAATGTTCAAGGAAATCAAAAACGGGCATATTGAAAATATGCCCGATAAATACAATACTTTTATAAAATTGTACTCTTCTAAGCTATTCTCGTCTCTTAATATTCTGTTCTCATCTGATCTGATTACATAATACCACATAAAAAATCATTTGTCAAGAAAAATTTTTAAACCTGAGCATATTTTATTTTTTTGTAGTCCGTGGGCGTGCATGATTTAAATTTTTTAAATGTTCGGTTAAAATACGAAAGCGAAGAGAAACCCGTTTCAAACGATATTTCGGATATGCTCTTTTCACCCGACAGCAAAAGCCTCTCCGCTTTGCAGACTCTGACAAAGTTAAGGTATTGCACGGCCGTTGCGTTTGTTATTTTTTTAAACATTCTGCAAAAGTAAGATTCGTTAACGTTTAAAACGTCGCTCATGTCCGTAAGCGTAAGCGGTTCGTTGTAGTGATTGTCAATAAATTCAAGGACGGGCAGAATTTTTTGGATGTTTTTTGTGTCAAAAAGTGAATCCGGATTGGTTATTATACCGTTGCGATAAAGAATACCGAGCATTGCATAGACCGATGACTTTATAAATACATCGTAGGATTTATCCTTTTGTATGTATTCGCGTTCTATATTTTTAATATGTGTCAGCATATCGTCTGTTATCTTTTCACCTTCGCGCATAACAAACGAATCGGTTCCTCCGTAGTTAACAAAGCGCGAAAGATATTTGCTCATGTGATATTGACCTGTTTCGCCGATATTAGGATCCGTTCCGAACTGTATCATTATGTTCATCGTTCCGGGAAATGTCTCTGTTTTGTGAGCGACACGGCTGTTAACAATAATTATATCTCCGCCTTTGAGAACATGCTTCTTTCCGTTTATATAAAAAAACATCATTCCGCATTTTGTATGTATAAGCTCAAATTCATTATGAAGATGAAGCGGACAGAAGCTATAACTTTTGCTCGGCTTCTCTCCTAAATTTATTCTGACCGATGTATTCGGCACGGACGGACAGACTATTTCATTTTTCATGTGCACACCTCCCAAGGTCAAAAAAGTTAAAATTATTGTCAATATTTGAATGGAAAAATGTCAATAACGGTATTATAATAATCGTAAGTTATATATAATATAACATCAATTTTAAAAAAAATCAACTGTTTTTTGTTTTAAAACAAGAATACCGTATGTGAAGAAGAGGAGTAGTAATGATGAAAAAATTTAAAATAGGGCTGCAGCTTTATTCAATTTGCGACGAAGTTAAAGAAAACATGGATGCGGCTCTTGAAAACGTAAAGAAAATGGGTTATGATTTTGTGGAATTTGCGGGTTATTTCGGCAAGTCTGCAGAAGAGGTCAGGGCACTTTTGAATAAACACGGTCTTGAGTGCGTTTCGGTTCATCAGGATCCGCAGCTGTTTTTTGAAGAAGGTCAAAAGGCAATAGATTTTCTTAAGGTTATCGGTGCAAAATACTGTGCGATACCGTGGTATGATATTGAAAATAAAGATTGGAGCGATACGGTCGGCAAATTTATGAAGCTCGGCAGCGACTTAAAGAAAAACGGCATTAAGCTTCTTTATCATAACCATACTTCCGAATTTGTAAAAAGGGACGGAGAGTATCT
Organism: uncultured Clostridia bacterium; assembly: GCA_934463165.1. Taxonomy (GTDB): domain Bacteria; phylum Bacillota; class Clostridia; order UMGS1810; family UMGS1810; genus RGIG1828. Next base: position 24,201 of record CAKSJG010000031.1, on the reverse strand, counting down.
TTTGGACAAACTTTTTGAAGATGTTCCGTCCGATCTTCTCTCGCCTGAATTTGATACCGGATGGGTGCTGTATGCAGGTGAAGATCAGTGCGAATATTTAAAAAAATACAGCGGCAGGGTAGAAGTGCTGCATCTTAAGGATTTTGTGAGCAAGAAATTTTCGGAGGGATTTAAAGATATGAAAGATAATCCGTCCGATGATGAATTTTTCTTCCGTCCGTGCGGAAGCGGTGTTACGGATTTTGAAAAAATACTTGAAACCGCCGAGGAATGCGGAACGGAATACATAATTGTCGAAGTCGAAAAAAATCCCGTTGCCGAGAGAACGCCCATGGAAGAAGCGAAAATAAGTATTGATTATCTGAAAACAATATGCGGATAAAATGCAATACGGCAGTCGAAAGTCAAAATTGTTCAAATTATAGTCAAAATTTAAATAGAAAAATGTCAATAACGGTATTATAATAAACGTAAGTTATATATAATATAACATCAAGTCAAAAAAATCAACTATTATTTTAATAAGGAGAGATAAAAATGGCAGATATTCTTGATGCATTCAAGGAAAATCAGGACAAAAAAGAAATCGATACCTCAAAAAAGCTTAAAGTAGGTATCATCGGTACGGGCTGGATTGCTGATGCTCATATAAGCGAGTATCTCAAAATGCCCGATGTTGAAATCGTTGCAGGTGCAGATCTTGTTGAAGGCAAGGCTGAAGCATTCTTTAAAAAATGGAATGTTGAAGGTGTTCGTTGCTACAGATCACACAAAGAGCTTCTTGCGAATGAAAAACTTGACGCAGTCAGCATTTGTACATATAACGCAACTCACGCAGAGTGCGCTATCGATTCAATGAAAGCCGGAGTTAATGTTCTTCTTGAAAAACCGATGTGCGTAACATTGGAAGAAGCAGTTGAAATCCGCAAGACAGAAAAAGAAACGGGAATGCTTATTTCTATCGGATTCCAGCCCAGACTTGACCCCAACATGCAGATGGTTAAAAAGGTTGTTCAGTCCGGTGTTCTCGGTAAGATTTATTATATCCAGACAGGCGGAGGAAGAAGACACGGTATTCCGACGCCTTTCGGCACAACATTCATTCAGGCTGACACAGGCTGCCTCGGTGCTCTCGGTGATATAGGATGCTATTCACTTGACATGGTTTTAAATGCTATGAACTATCCGAAGCCGCTCACCGTTACGGGTTATACATCCGATTTCTTCGGAAAGAGCAAAAAATATTGGAACACTGTCGGCAAACCGGAAAATTATTCCGAAATATTCGGTGTAGACGATTTTGCAGCTGCATTTGTTCGTCTTGAAGGCGGAGTAATCCTCGATTTCAGAATTGCATGGGCAATGAACCTCGATACCTCCGGCGATACTATCATTTACGGTACCGATGCATCCCTCAGAATCCCCTCAACAGAGTGCTGGAACGGCTCCATAGGTGGCCCGCTTAAGATTTATCAGGATATAGCAGGTGAACCTGTTTGCACAGAAATCCCGATGAAAGAACCCACTGCAGAAGGTAACTTCTACTTTAAGATTCGTTCATTCCTCGATGCTATCAAAGAAGGCGGCAAGGCTCCTGTTCCGACAAGTGAAATTATTTATAACCAGGCTATTCTTGACGGTATCAACAAATCAAACAAACTCGGAAAAGAAATTGTTCTTGATATCCCCGAGGTTTGATAAGATAATATATTTGACAACATTAATATTGCAGAAAGGGTGTAATATATTATGAAAAAGTTTAAAGTAGGACTCCAGCTTTATTCTATCCGTGAAGACATGGAAAAGGATATGGATGCTGCCCTTGCAAAAGTAAAGGAAATGGGCTATGATTATGTTGAATTTGCAGGATATTTCGGCAAATCTGCAGAAGAAGTAAAGGCTCTTTTGGATAAACACGGTCTCAAATGCATTTCGGTGCATCAGGCTCCGCAGCTTTTCTTTGACGAAGGTCAGAAAGCTATTGATTTTCTTAAGGTTATCGGTGCAGAGTATTGTGCTATACCGTGGTATGAGATTGACAAGCAGGATTGGAACGATACAATCAGCAAGTTTACTCAGCTTGGTAAGGACATGAAGGCAAACGGCATTCAGCTTCTTTATCATAACCATGATTTTGAATTTAAGAAAAGAGACGGCGAATATCTCATAGATAAGCTCTACAGTGACATTCCGTCAGATCTTCTTCATCCGGAATTTGACACATGCTGGGTACGCTATGCCGGTGAGGATCCCTGCAAGTATATTGAAAAATATAAAGGCGAGGTTCAGGTTCTTCATCTCAAAGACTTTGTATGCAACGAAAATGCATCCGGCCCGGTTTACGGTCTTATAGACGAAAACGGCGAGGAGCAGAAGCCTAAGTCAAAAGAAGAAAACGGCTTCAAATTCCAGCCCTGCGGCAGCGGTGTTCAGGATTTTGAAAAAATTCTTGAAACAGCTGAAAAATGCGGAACGGAATATATAATAGTAGAGCAGGATCAGTCTGTTGAAAGACCTGCTATGGAAGCAGTAAAAATGAGCAGAGAATATCTTAAAACTCTCGGTCAGTAATTTAAAATATCAATAGTGTTTTAATGTAAAACCCGCCTGCGCCGGTTATATTCGGTGCAGACGGGTTTCTGATATCAGACAAAAAAATTACCCTCTTTTGAATTTCTAAAGAGGGTAGAGTTATATTATTTTACAGCTTCAAACGCGTCGTTAAGAGCTTCGATAAGGTCATCAATGTTTTCGATTCCGATTGAAAGTCTGATTGTGTTCGGTTTTATTCCCTGTTCGATAAGCTCCGATTCCGAAAGCTGTGAATGTGTTGTTGAAGCAGGATGAATTACAAGAGATTTTACATCTGCAACATTTGCAAGAAGTGAGAAAATCTTAAGGTTATCAATAAACTTCTGCGCTGTTGCGGAATCACCTTTGATTTCAAATGTAAAGATCGATCCGCCCCCGTTCGGGAAGTATTTTTTATAAAGCTTGTGGCTCGATTCGCTTTCAAGTGACGGATGATGAACAGCCTCAACTTGCGGATGGTTGTTTAAATATTCGACAATCTTAAGAGCATTTACAACATGACGTTCAACTCTGAGTGAAAGAGTTTCAAGCCCCTGAAGGAACATAAACGCATGGAACGGAGAGATTGTTGACCCCGTATCACGAAGCAGAATAGCTCTGATATATGTTGCAAAAGCTGCCGGGCCTGCGGCATCGGCAAAGCTTACACCGTGATATGACGGGTTCGGGTCTGATATCCACGGGTATTTTCCCGATGCTTTCCAATCAAAGCTTCCTCCGTCAACTATTACGCCGCCGATTGCAGCGCCGTGACCGCCGATGAATTTCGTCGCACTGTGAACAACGATATCTGCGCCGTATTCGATAGGTCTTACAAGATACGGTGTTGCAAATGTCGAGTCTACAACGAGGGGGATTCCGTGCTTGTGAGCAATCTTTGCAATCTCTTCAATATCGATTATGTTGGAGTTCGGATTTCCGAGAGTTTCAATATAAAGTGCCTTGGTGTTCGGCTGAATTGCCTTTTCAAATGCTCCTTCTTCATCGGGATCAACAAACGTTGCAGTTATTCCCGATGTAAGCGGCAAGGTGTGAGCGAGCAGGTTATATGTTCCGCCGTATATCGTTTTTGACGCAACGATATGTTCGCCCGATTTTGCGAGAGCTTGTATGGTGTAGTTGATGGCAGCCGCGCCCGATGCAACGGCGAGAGCTGCCGATCCGCCCTCAAGTGCTGCAATTCTTGTTTCAAAAACCTCCTGAGTAGGATTTGTCAATCTGCCGTAAATATTGCCGGCGTCTTTAAGAGCGAATCTGTCGGATGCATGCTGTGAATTATGAAACACAAATGATGTTGATGCATATATAGGCACGGCGCGTGCATCTGTCGCTGGATCGGGATTCTCCTGACCTGCCTGAACCTGAAGAGTTTCAAATCTGTATTTTTTATCTGCCATATTAATTACCTCCGTTTAATTTATATTTCCTACCGTATAAGTATGTTTTATAGGCTTATTATACAGCTGCAGCCGTTATTTGTCCAATACATTTTGATTATCAAAAGTTATAAATTTTTTTTATATATAACAGCAACACTATTTTGCATTCGCAAGATACCTTTTCATTTCATCAATATATGTTGTTCCGATTTCCGTTAAAGCGGATCCCTTTTTTGTTATGTATCCGATATCCATTGTCTGATTTTGGTTAATGTCGTCGCTTTCAAACGGAATGGCCGCAAAATCGCTTCCGTTCAGTTCTTCACAGATTATTCCCGAACAAAGAGTATATCCGTTTAAGCCGACCATAAGGTTAAGCATGGTCGATCTGTCCGTTGCTTTTATAATCCGCTGATATTCATTTGTGCTCAGTATCTCTTCCGAAAAATAAAGCGACCCTTTTTCACCTTGCTCAAAAGATAGACAGGGGTAATCAGCAAGCTCGGTGAATGTGATTGACTTTTTTGCGGCAAGCGGATGTCCTTTCCATATATATACGTATGCCTTGCAGTCAATAAGGTGTTTGAATTCAAGGTCATTGTCGCGAATTATTTTTGAAATTATTTTTCTGTTAAAATCGTCGAGATATAAAATCCCTATTTCGCTTTTAAGTGTGCTTACATCATTTATAACATCCGACGTTTTGCATTCCCGCATAGCAAATTCATAGTTTAACGTTCCGAACTTTTTAACGGTTTCGACAAATGCCTTTACGGCAAAGGAATAGTGCTGTGACGATACGCCGAATTTCCTTTTAACACCGTCCGGGTCGGTATATTTGCTTTGCAAAAGCTCATATTGCTGATACAACTGATGCGCATAGATAAGAAATTCCTTTCCTTCCGGCGTCGGCTGAGTGCCTTTTCCGCTCCTCTGAAATATTCTTATTCCCACTTCGCTTTCAAGCTCTTTAACCGCACTTGTAAGCGTCGGCTGAGAAATAAACAATGCTTCCGATGCTTTATTCATTGAGCCGTAATCGGAAATTGTTATTATATACAGTATTTGCTGCAGAGTCATAGCTTATAAACCACCTTTATAACTTTTGTAATGATTATGATAAAATTTTATCACATAATATTGTGTATGTCAAGAAAAGTATATACACACCGAAAATCTTTGAAAATGTTTGTTTTTAAAGAATTTTTCTTTGAACTATTGACTTTTTGATTGATTTGTTGTATATTATATGTAGAATATTATTGTTTTTGTTTTGATTTAAATATTTTTTGTTTTTGGGAGCTGAATATCATGGCGAAATATTATAATAAGGAGATGAAAAAATCTCCGCGAATAGATCTTTTAAAAGACGCTCTATTTGAAAAAATGCCTGAAATAGAGCCCGACAGAGCCGTTCTTATAACCGAAAGCTATAAGGCGACCGAGGGGCTTCCGATAATAGAGCGCAGAGCGGAGGCATTTTATCATATTCTTGAAAATCTTCCTATAGTAATAAGAGATAACGAGCTTATTTGCGGCAGCAATTCAATCAGACCGCGCAGCTGTCAGACTTTCCCCGAGTATTCGTTTAAATGGGTTGAGGATGAATTTGACACCGTGGAGATGAGGAAGGCAGATCCGTTCTATATTTCCGATGAAGCAAAGGCAAAGCTTCACGAAGCGTATAAATATTGGGACGGCAAGACAACGAGCGATCTTGCAAGTGCATATATGTCGGATGAAGCTGCAAAGGCAATTGAGTATAATATCTTTACCCCGGGCAATTATTTTTATAACGGAGTGGGACATGTTACCGTTGACTATGCAAAGGTTTTGCGCATAGGCTTTAAGGGGCTTCGCGCAGAGGCACGGAGCGCCCTTGATAATGTGAGTCAGGGCGACGCTGATTATGCCGAAAGATCGGCATTTTTAAAATCCGTAATCAAAAGTCTTGACGCGGCAATTATGTATGCAAAAAGGTATGCAGATCTTGCCGAAAAAATGGCGGACGAATGCAATATAGAAGAGAGAAAATGCGAGCTTTACACCATAGCGCGCAACTGCCGCAACGTACCCGAAAACGGCGCAAAAAGCTTTTATGAGGCATGCCAGTCATTCTGGTTTGTTCAGCTTCTTCTGCAAACGGAATCAAGCGGTCATTCGATTTCACCCGGAAGATTTGATCAGTATATGTATCCTTATTACAAAGCAGATATTGACAGCGGAGCAATAACGCGTGAGTTTGCCCAGGAGCTTATGGACTGCATATGGGTTAAATTAAATGACCTCAACAAGGTCAGAGACGCTGCATCGGCAGAGGGCTTTGCAGGTTACAGCCTGTTTCAGAATCTTATATGCGGCGGTCAGACAAAAGACGGTCTTGATGCGACAAACGACTTATCGTTTATGTGTATAACGGCATCAATGCATGTCATGCTTCCGCAGCCGTCACTGTCGATAAGGGTATGGAACGGTTCACCTCATGACCTGCTTGTATGGGCGGCAAAACTCACTCGGACAGGCGTCGGTCTCCCGGCTTATTATAATGATGAAGTTATAATTCCGTCGCTCATAAGCCGCGGACTTACAATGGAAGACGCAAGAGACTACAATATAATCGGTTGTGTTGAACCGCAGAAATCGGGCAAAACAGACGGTTGGCATGACGCGGCATTTTTCAATATGTGCCGTCCGCTTGAGCTTGTTTTTTCAAACGGATATGACGGCAATGAAAGGATTGGTATTGAGAGCGGAAACATAGACTCCATGAAAACCTATGATGAATTTTTTGAAGCGTATAAAAAGCAGATGAAATATTGCATAAGCCTGCTTGTAAATGCCGATAACGCAATAGATATGGCTCATGCAAAACGCTGCCCGCTGCCGTTTCTTTCGTCAATGGTATCGGATTGTATAGGAAAAGGCAAAAGCGTCCAGGAGGGCGGAGCGGTATATAACTTTACGGGCCCGCAGGGCTTCGGAATAGCAAACATGGCAGATTCACTGTATACAATAAAGAAGCTTGTATTTGACGAAAAGAAGTTCACGCTTCGTGAGCTTAAAGAAGCGCTTGACTGCAACTTCGGCAAAGACGACGGAAAGAACGCCGAAAGTATCACAATTGCACTTGTTAAAAAGCTTTCCGAAAACGGAGAGATGCCGAACGAAAAACAGATTGCGGAAATATATAAAAAAATCAAATCGGCATCCGATGCAGGGAAAAAAGAAAAATACATAAAAATTCATGATATGATAGAGGAGCTTGACAAATTCGGCAACGATAAAGAAGAGGTTGATTCCCTTGCCAGAGAAGCAGCATATGCATATACAAGACCGCTTGAAACGTTTAAAAATCCGCGCGGCGGTATTTTCCAGGCAGGTCTTTATCCCGTGTCGGCAAATGTTCCGCTCGGAGCGCAGACAGGTGCCACCCCCGATGGCAGATACGCTCGCCGGCCCGTTGCCGACGGTGTATCTCCGTCTGCAGGCAGAGACGTAAACGGCCCCACGGCTTCGGCAAATTCCGTCTCGGCAATTGATCATTCAATTGCATCCAACGGAACGCTCTTCAATATGAAGTTTCATCCGTCGGCTCTTGAGGGTGATTCGGGCATAGAAAGCTTTATTGCTCTTGTGAGAGGATATTTTGACAAAAAGGGCAGTCACATGCAGTTTAATGTCGTAAGCAAAGAAACTCTTATAGACGCGCAGAAGCACCCCGAAAAGTACAAGAGCCTTGTTGTAAGGGTTGCGGGCTACAGCGCACTGTTTACGACTCTTTCAAAATCATTGCAGGATGACATTATAAACCGTACCGAACAGGGCGGATTTTAAAGGATAGGATAAAACATGAATGAGCTTGAAACATTTAATTATACCGACACCGTCGGAAGAATATTTGATATTCAGCGTTTTTCAATTCATGACGGCCCCGGTATAAGAACCATATTCTTCCTAAAGGGCTGTGTTCTGAGATGCCGCTGGTGCTGTAATCCCGAGTCGCAGAGTAAGGATATCGAACAAATGGAGACAAACGGTAAAATAAAAACCGTCGGCAGGGATGTTAAAGTATCGGAGCTTCTTGAAACAGCCGAAAAAGACAGGATATATTACAGACGTTCGGGCGGCGGTGTTACACTGTCCGGCGGCGAGTGTCTTTGTCAAAGTGATTTTTCGGCGGCAATTCTTCGCGGATGCAAAGAAATCGGAATAAATACTGCTGTTGAATCCACAGCTTGCGCTTCTTATGATAAAATTGAAAAAATTCTGCCGTATCTTGATTATTATCTTTTGGATATCAAGCATGCGGACAGTGCAAAGCATAAGGAATATACCGGAGTGCCGAATGAGCTTATCAAAGAAAATGCAAAAAAAATTGCAAAACGGGTTAAGGTCACCGTCAGAACCCCTGTCATACCGGGATTTAACGATACGACGGACGAAATTTCAGACATTGCATCATTTGCTGCGGAGCTTAGCGGTGTGACTGAAATTCATCTTCTGCCGTATCACCGTCTCGGCTATGACAAATACATAGGCCTCGGCAGAGAATACTCTATGGGGGATGCCGCACTGCTGACTCATGAAAAAATAAACGAGCTGAAATCGGCAGCCGAAAAAAGCGGACTCATATGCAAAATAGGAGGGTGAAGCATGGATAATAAAAATTTAAACGATAAAATGAGAATAATACAGGAGCTTGTCCCCGGAAAGCAAATAACCCTTGCGCACATTATTGCCAATCCCGACAGAATACTTTATAAAAAGCTTGGTCTTGACCCTGCCGTCGATTATTCAAAGGCGGCTATCGGAATCGTGACGATGTCACCTGCCGAGACGGCAATCATAGCCGGTGATATTGCTATTAAGGCATCGGGTGCGGAGCTTGGATTTGTAGACCGTTTCAGCGGAACGCTTATTATAACCGGAACCGTATCGGAGGTTGAATCATCTCTTGATGCTGTCACAAGGTACTGCCGTGATACACTCTCGTTTACTGTGTGCCGGGTAACAAGAACATGAAGAAGCTTATATTGTTCGGTCACAGCGGCAGCGGAAAAACAACTCTTACGCAGACGCTTCGCGGCGAAAAAATAGAATACCAAAAAACGCAGTATGTTCTCTACGGTGCGCAGATTATAGACACCCCCGGTGAATATGCCGAAAACAGACAGCTCGGACGTGCGCTTGCTCTTTATGCCTATGAGGCTGATATATGCGCTTTACTTGTCTCTGCAACGGAACAATATTCGATTTTCGGCCCGAACATAACCTCTATGACGAACCGCGAGGTTATAGGAATAATCACAAAGACGGATCTTGCAGATGCAAATGCCGATCTTGCCGAAACATGGCTTAAGATTGCGGGGTGTACAAAGATTTTCAGGATAAGCTCCGTAACGGGAGAGGGCATAAAAGAGCTTTCGGAATATCTCAATAAATAAAAAACAAAGAAAAACAAAGAAAAATCAACAAAACATATTGACAAACAATAAAAAAAGTGTTATTATATTAGCATAAACAAAACAAAAACAAACATAAAATAAAAAGGAGAATGTCAAAATGGTATCAGAATATGAAATCAAAAAGCAAATCTGTGATATCGGTAAAAGAATTTATGACAGAAGAATGGTTGCTGCAAATGACGGTAATATATCCGTAAAAATCAGCGACAATGAATATCTTTGCACTCCGACAGGCGTAAGCAAAGGTTTCATGACACCGGAATATATCTGTAAGATAGACGGTGAGGGAAATGTGCTTCAGGCAAACGGCAACTTCAAGCCTTCGTCCGAAATCAAAATGCATCTCAGAGTTTATCAGAAGAGACCGGATGTGAAATCTGTTGTACATGCTCATCCGATTTATGCAACAAGCTTTGCTATCGCAGGCATTCCGCTTACACAGCCGATCATGCCCGAAGCTGTTATCGCTCTCGGATGTGTTCCGATTGCCGAATACGGCACACCTTCTACTATGGAAATCCCCGATCATGTAGAAAAGTATCTCCCGTATTTTGACGCCGTACTTCTTGAAAACCACGGTGCTCTTACATATTCCGATTCGCTTCTCGCAGCTTATCATAAAATGGAATCCGTTGAGTTCTATGCAGAGCTTCTCTTCCATTCAAGACAGCTCGGCGGTCCTAAGGAATTTTCTGAGGAGCAGATCAAACAGCTTTATGAAATCAGAAGAAAATTCGGTATGTCCGGAAAGCACCCCGCAAACTTATGCCCGAACAACAAAAACGGTCATGTAAGCTGTCATAACTGCGGTGTTCCCAGCTGCTCCGCCGCTGCAAAACCCGGTCCGTCCGATGTTGACGCGGATCTCATTGCAAAGATAACCGCACAGGTTGTTGAACAGCTTAAAAAATAAGGCGGTGTTTTTGTGGATAAAGAACACATTGCCATGATTGCACGTGAGGTTGCAAAAAATATTTCTTCCTCCGGCATTCAAAATTCAATTACGCTTGGTATTGCAAAAAAGCTTGCTGCCGCTGTTGAAGAAAAGGCAAAGAAAATTGGCGTCAATGCCGTTGTTGCCGTTACGGATTCGTCGGCAAGGCCGGTATGCGTAGAGTGTATGGACAACTCCTTTATCGCAAGCTACGACATAGCCATGGGTAAGGCATACACGGTTGTCGCTCTGAAGATGAGCACAGCTGCTCTTAAAGGTATGAGTCAGCCCGGGGGTTCTCTGTACGGTATTCAGCATACGAACGACGGTAAGATAGTCATTTTCGGCGGCGGCGATCCGCTCGTATATAATTCGCAGATAATCGGCGGGCTCGGAGTCAGCGGAGGAAGCGAAGAGCAGGACACGGCACTCTCGGCATACGGAGCGTCAATTTTAGAAAATATTATGAACAGTTAAAACATAACAATACAAGGAGATGACACGGAATGAATAACAGTGAGATTGAAGCAATTGTAAAACAGGTTATTGCCGGCATGAGCGGTAATGTATCTGCACAGAGTGCTTCGGCTTCATCTAAAGAAATTCCCAAAACGGCAAACGTTGCCATGCTTACATCACTTGAACATTTTGATATCAAACAGTTCCCGATTCCCGAAGTGGGTGACGATGATATCCTCGTTAAGGTTGAAGGCTGCGGAATCTGCGGTACGGACGCACACGAATTCAAGCGTGATCCGTTCGGCCTTATCCCGGTAGCTCTCGGTCACGAGGGAACCGGTGAGATTGTCAAAATGGGTAAGAATGTAAAAAAAGACAGCGCAGGAAAGCCGCTTAACATAGGTGACAAGGTTGTAACATGTATGATATTTAAGGATAATCCTGATATCACAATGTTTGACCTTAACAAGCAAAATGTCGGCGGTGCCGATGTATACGGACTTCTTCCCGATGATGACATTCATCTTAACGGATGGTTCAGCGATTACATATTGATTCGCAAGGGTTCCACGGTGTTTAACGTAAGTGATCTTGATCTTGACAGCAGAATTCTCATAGAGCCGTGTGCGGTTCTCGTACATGCTGTTGAAAGAGCAAAGACAACGGGAATTTTAAGATTTAACAGCAGAGTTGTTGTCCAGGGCTGCGGTCCCATAGGGCTCATCTGCATAGCGGTGCTCAGAACCATGGGTATTGAAAATATTGTAGCTGTTGACGGAAACGAAAAAAGACTCGCGTTCTCTAAAAAGATGGGCGCCGACAACAGTGTAAACTTTATGAACTACAAGGGTGTTGAAGCTCTTGCAGATGCCGTTAAAGAAGCTTTCGGCGGCTACAGCGCAGATTTTGCATTCCAGTGCACGGGTTCACCTGTAGCGCATGCAAATATCTATAAATTCATCCGCAACGGCGGCGGACTTTGCGAACTCGGATTCTTTATCAACGGCGGTGACGCAACGATCAATCCGCACTTTGATATATGCTCCAAAGAAATCACAACTGTCGGATCATGGGTATATACACTCAGAGATTATGCAACAACGTTTGATTTTCTTAAACGCGCAAATGCAATCGGTCTTCCGATGAAAGAGCTTATAACTCACAAATTCCCGCTCAGCCAAATTGAAGAAGCATACAAGACCAACCTCAAAATGGAAGGCCTTAAGATAGCAATTGTAAATGAATAATATTAATAATAAACGGAGGTAAAGTAAAATGGCACAGGAAGCATTAGGTATGATTGAAACAAGAGGCTTGGTAGCTGCAATAGAGGCTGCCGACGCAATGCTCAAAGCTGCAAACGTAGTACTCGTAGGAACAGAGAAAATCGGTTCCGGACTCGTAAGTGTAATGGTAAGAGGAGATGTAGGAGCAGTAAACGCAGCCGTACAGGCAGGCGGAGCAACCGCAGCAAAACTCGGCGAGATTATAGCAACACACGTAATCCCCAGACCGCACACAGACGTTGAGAAGATATTACCATCATTAAACTAAGGTGATATATTATGGAAAAGAAACAGACTTCAAGAAGAACTCCCGCAAAAAAAACCGCGGCTGTAAAGGCAGCAGAGGTAAATGCGGAACAGGAAGTAAAAATTAAGGAGGAAATCACAATGGCACAGGAAGCACTCGGTATGATTGAAACAAGAGGCTTGGTAGCTGCAATAGAAGCAGCCGACGCAATGCTCAAAGCCGCAAACGTAGTACTCGTAGGAACAGAGAAAATCGGTTCCGGACTCGTAAGCGTAATGGTAAGAGGAGACGTAGGAGCAGTAAACGCAGCCGTACAGGCAGGCGGAGCAACCGCAGCAAAACTCGGTGAGATTATTGCAACACACGTAATCCCCAGACCTCACGGCGATGTTGAAAAAATTCTGCCTTCTCTTAAATAATTTGCACGGCAGATAAGTGGTAAGATAATGAATTTTTGGCAGGCGGCACGCAGTCAAATGCCTGTGCCGCCTTGCCTGATTATCACTTGAAAGGAGAAAATGCAATGATAATCGGCAGAGTTACGGGAAGCGTGGTATCCACACGTAAGAATGAAAATCTCGTAGGCAATAAATTTATGATTGTAAAACCAATAGATGAAATGAATATAAAAAACACGATAGTTGCGATAGATAACGTCGGCGCGGGAATAGGCGAGGCGGTTCTTGTAGCAACGGGCAGCGCCGCAAGAATAGGCTGCGGTCAGGAGAATGCCCCCGTAGATGCGGCAATCGTGGGAATAGTAGACGAACACTGATTTTAACAAAAGGAGAGGGTGCGGTTATGGAACTCAGCCGTCTTTCACAGATTATGAAATCTCACGGCGTTATCGGCGCCGGCGGTGCGGGTTTTCCGTCCGGATCAAAGCTTAACGACAAAGCTGATACAATTATACTGAACTGTGCGGAGTGTGAACCGTTGTTCAAATTGCACCGTCAGCTTCTCGCTAAATATACATTTGAAATCATGACGGCTCTTTCGTATGTAAAAGAAGCTGTCGGCGCAAAAAAAGTTTATATTGCGCTTAAGCCTTCCTATAAGGAAGCAATTGACAGAGTTAAATATTATCTTCCGTCTTTTAAGGATTACGATATTGCTCTTTTGCCCAAGGTGTACCCCGTGGGTGACGAAATAATACTCATATACGAAGTAACCGGCAAGGTTGTAAAGCCGGGCAAACTCCCGATTACGGAGGGAGTCATTGTTTATAATGTTGAGACAATGCTCAACACTTACTATGCAATCAATGATGACAAAAATGTCACTTCAAAATATATAACAATTACCGGAGAAATCAAAAATCCCGGCACATTCAAGGTTCCCGTCGGCATAACGGTTAAAGAAGCCGTTGCGCTTACCGGCGGTGAAAAAACAGATGACTGCATGTATCTCGGCGGCGGTCTTATGACGGGCAATATCGTCCGCGGTGACGATCCCGTAACCAAAAGACTCAATGCGATTCTGGTACTTCCCAAAAACAGCAGCATTATACAGCGCCGTCTTTCAAGCGCTGATATAAATATACATAAGGCAATGAGCATATGCTGTCAGTGTCGTTCGTGCACGGATCTTTGCTCAAGGCATCTCATCGGATATCCCATTCAGCCGCATTTGTTTATGCGCGCCGTTACAAAGGGAAAGACAGACGATGTTAAAGCGGTTTTAAACAGTGCATACTGTTCTCAGTGCGGTCTTTGTGAAATGTTCTCATGTCCGCAGGGGCTTTCTCCGCGTTCGCTTATCGGCAAGTTTAAAGCAGAACTCAGACGAAAAGGCATTCCGCCGATAGAAAACCCCGAATTTACGGGTGTTGACCCCGACAGAGAGTATAAAACGGTTCAGATGAGCCGTCTGCGTTCGCGTCTCGGTGTTGACGGTTATTACGTTCCGGCAACTCTCGATGAAAAAGAAGTTGCCGCAGACACTGTTAAAATAATGATGAATCAGCATATCGGCCCCCCGGCTGTTCCGGTTGTAAAGACGGGTGATTCGGTTAAGATCGGCTCGCTTGTCGGTTCAACCGAAGGAAAGCTCGGCAGTGACTGCCACAGCTCCGTAAACGGAAAGGTTATTTCCGTAACCGATATGTATGTTATAATAAAAAAGGAGGCCGATTCTGAATGAGCAAAGCGCTTGCAATGGTAGAATATCTTACCGTATCAACGGGTATTACGGCTGCCGATTCTATGGTAAAGACGGCAGACGTTAAGCTTATCGAGGCTCATGTTGTGTGCCCCGGTAAATACATAGCCCTTATAGAGGGGGAGCTCAGCGCGGTTGCCGCCGCGGTTGACAATGCAAAAAAAAATTACGGCGAAAAGCTTGTCGATTCGTTTGTTCTCGGTAATCCGGACGATTCGATTTTCCCTGCAATTTACGGGTCGGCATCGGTTGAGAACCCGTCCGCTCTCGGTGTTTTGGAAACATACAGTGCCGCGTCGATAATAGTTGCGGCAGATATTGCTTCAAAAACAGCCGATATTAAGCTTGTTGAGCTCAGAATAGCAAAGGGTATGTGCGGCAAATCGTATATGCTCATAACGGGTGAGGTTGCTGCCGTAACCGCATCTGTTGATAATGTAAAAGAAAGACTCAAAGAAAGCTCAATGTATCTTGACAGCTCGGTTATTGCAAATCCCGATAAAATGACATGGAGCAACATTCTTTAAATCGTATATATCACATGAAAGGAAGAGTACTTAGATTATGTTGGATGAAAAATATATCAGCGAAATAGTTGAGAGCGTTATAAAAAACATGGGCAGTGCAGCTGCTTCGGCGTCAAAACAGCTCGGTGTTTTTGATACCATGGAAGAAGCTCTTGAAGCAGTAAAGAAAGCGTATAAGCTTTTCAGAGGCTACAGTGTTGCTCAAAGAGAAAAGATGATTCAAAGCATCCGCAAGCTTACACTTGAAGAAGCCGAAACAATGGCTGTTATGGGTGTTGAAGAAACGGGCATGGGCAGAGTTTCCGATAAAATAATCAAGCATCAGCTTGTTGCAAACAAAACTCCCGGTACGGAAGACCTCAAGCCGTCAGCAATAACAGGTGACGACGGTCTTACGCTTATCGAAATGGCTCCGTTCGGAATAATCGGAAGCATAACCCCTTCCACAAACCCGAGTGAAACCGTACTTTGCAATTCAATGGGTATGATAGCCGGCGGAAACGCAGTGGTGTTCAATCCGCATCCGCATGCATGCAAGACGGCGAACTACGCGGTTGACCTTGTTAACAGGGCAATCCGCGAGGCGGGCGGTCCCGATAACCTTGTTGTTTCGGTAAGCAAGCCTACAATGGATACATCCAAAATGATGATGCAGTGCCCTGATGTTAAAATGCTTGTTGCAACGGGCGGACCGGGCGTTGTAAGAACTCTTCTTTCTTCCGGTAAAAAGGCAATCGGCGCAGGCGCCGGCAATCCCCCGGTTATAGTTGACGATACAGCCGATATTGCAAAAGCTGCGGTTGATATCGTAAACGGTTCAAGCTTTGATAACAACCTCCCGTGCATTGCCGAAAAGGAATGTTTTGTTTTTGATTCCGTTGCCGATGAGCTTATCAAAAACATGACTCAAAACGGCGCATATCTGATTAAGGGTGATCTTATAGATAAGCTCTTAAAGGTTGCACTTATCGAAAAAGACGGTAAATATGTTATTAATAAAAAATGGGTAGGAAAGGACGCTTCCAAATTTCTTAAAGAACTCGGAATTGATGCCGATCCGCGCCTTATAATCTGTGAAACAAGTGAAAATCATCCTTTCGTTCAGACAGAAATGATGATGCCTATCCTGCCGATTGTAAGGGTATCCAATATAGAAGAAGCAATTGACATGGCGGTAAAAGCCGAACACGGCTGCAGACATTCCGCTCATATTCATTCCAAAAATGTAGACAGGCTGACGGCATTTGCTCGAGCCGTAGAGACGACGATTTTCGTAAAAAACGCTCCGTCTTATGCAGGCATAGGCGCAGGCGGCGAGGGCTACACAACCTTCACAATTGCCGGCCCGACGGGCGAAGGTCTCACGGCTGCTCATTCATTTACACGTTACAGAAGATGCGTAATGGCAGACGGACTGCACATTGTCTGATATTACAAAAATGATTAAAATGAGCGGAGGCTGAGTATGAAAGCACTCGGAATGATAGAAGTATACAGTTTTTCAACCGCGGTTGTTGCCGCCGATATTGCGGCAAAGGCAGCGGATGTAAAGATAATAGCGTTTGATCGTAACCGTCCTTTTGCTCCCGGAGCACCGGCTCCGCTTATCATGGAGATAAAAATGGAGGGTGAGGTTGCGGCTGTTGAAGCAGCGGTTGACGCTGCGGTAAGCTATGCAAAATCAAAAGGTAAATATATTATTCATCATATAATAGCGCGTCCGGCGGACACGGTAGAGAAGATGGCATATCTCATAGATATAAACAGAGATAAATTTAACAAGAAGCTCCCCAAGAGTTTTCTCAAGGAGGATGACGAATAATGACAGAAGCTATAGGACTTTTGGAGGTTCAGGGTCTTGTTGCGTCGATAACCGGGCTTGACTCTATGGTTAAATCTGCCGATGTACGTCTTGTCCATACCGAAAAAAGACTCGGCGGCAGACTTGTAACTCTTATAATTGCAGGTTCGGTGTCTTCGGTAGAATCGGCTCTTGAATCCGGCAAAAATGCTGCGTCGGAGCTCGGCACCGTATATGGTTGTGAGCTGATTGCAAATCCCCACAGCGAAGTTACAAAGTTTTTTGATATATGATATCCGAAAGGCGGAATGACAGTTGTACGATAATGATAAAATAAAACAGACAATTGCCGATGTCATTTCACAGATGAGACCGGTTATACAAGAAAATAACGGAGAGATAAAAGTCGGCGTTTCGCAGCGTCACGTGCATCTTTCCAGAGAAGACCTCGACACTTTGTTTGGCAAGGGATATGAACTTACGGTAAAAAAATATCTTATGGGCAGAGAGTATGCGTCCGAAGAATTTGTAACTCTTGTCGGTCCGTCTCTTAAAGCTATAGAAAAGGTTCGTGTTCTCGGTCCTGTCAGAGCGCATACCCAGGTTGAGATTTCGCGTACCGATACATTTTTGCTTAAAGTAAGCCCCCCTGTCAGACCGTCCGGTCAGATCAAGGGCAGTGAAAAGCTTGTTTTGGTAGGTCCAAAGGGAACGGTATATCTTAAAGAAGGCGTTATTATTGCAAACCGTCACATACATCTTACACCCGAATATGCCGCAGCGCACGGTATATCGGATAATGATTATGTTGATGTTGAAGTGGAAGGCATCAAGCCGACAAGGTTTTATGATGTTCAGGTCAGAGTAAGAGATGATTTTAATATTGAAATGCATATAGACACCGATGACGCCAATTCTGCAGGCCTTAAAAACGGTGCGCGGGTGAGAATAATAAAAAAATAATTTAAGATTATAAAAAAAGCTTTACAAACGCGGAAATATGTGCTTTAATAAATAAGTATGTGTTCCGCGTTTTTTTGAAATGCGTTTTGGCAATAACGCAATAAAATTTACAGAGGTGATTATTAATGCTTGCACCTGAAAGACACAAATTGATTTTGTCCGATCTGGCGCGTGACGGAGTAGTATCCGTAAGCAAGCTTGCAGCGGAGATCGGTGTTACGGAAGAGACCATCCGCCGCGACCTTGAAAAGCTCGAAAGAAGAGAAGCCCTGCGCCGCACACACGGCGGAGCCGTTTCCATTGATGAAACGACATATGAGCTTTCTCTCGAAAAGAGAAAGGCGACAAATGTTCCCGAAAAACAAAAGCTTGCGATCATTGCCGCAAATCTCGTATTCTCGGGAGATACTATTTTCCTCGATGCGTCAACAACAACGTTTTTTATGGCAAAAGAACTTAAAAAGCTGAAAAACATTACGGTAATCACAAATTCTCTCAGAGTTGCAACGGAGCTTTCGGGATGTGAACATATAAAAGTCATATCCGTCGGCGGAATAATGAGCCCCAATCAGTCATTTGTCGGTTCTCTTGCCGAAAAGTGCATCCGGGAAAATTATTTTGCAAACAAGATGTTTTTCTCCGCAAAGGGTATTGCGCCCGATATCGGCATACTTGAGAGTAATGAATCCGAATGCGGCATAAAACAAAACATGCTTATGAATTCAAAAACAAAGTATTTTATATGCGACAGTGCAAAAATAGGCAGGGTCAGCTTTGCAAAGCTCGCGTCACTGCAGGATATAGACGGTTTCATTACCGATGCCGAGCTTGACGATGAATTTAAATTGATTTTAAAAGAAAACGGCGTTGCGCTTATTAATAAATAGAAGAAAGGATGAAAAAAATGAAAAAAGTATTGGCTTTTGACCTCGGCGCATCAAGCGGCAGAGGAATAATTGCAACATATGACGGCGGAAAAATCACACTTAATGAAATCCACCGTTTTGCAAATAACGGAGTTAACGTAAGAAACACTCTTTATTGGGATATACTCTATCTGTTTGATCAGATTAAACAGGGAATAGTAAATGCCCGTCTTGCCGGAGGATTCGACAGCATCGGTATAGATACATGGGGTGTTGATTTCGGTCTTGTTGATGAATGCGGCGATCTTATCTCGAACCCCGTTCACTACAGAGATTCAAGAACCGACGGCATTCCCGAAGAGGTTTTCAAAGAAATAGGCAAAGATGAACTTTACAAAAAAACAGGAATACAGATTCTGAATTTTAACACGCTTTTTCAGTTGTATTACCTTGCGAAATACAAAAGCGATCTTTTAAAAAGAGCCGATAAATTTCTTTTTATTCCCGATCTTTTAAATTATTTTTTAACCGGAGTAAAAAGAAGCGAATATACAATTGCTTCAACCTCCCAGCTTTTAAACCCGAGTGCACGCACATGGGATAAAGATCTTATGGAGAACCTGGGCATACCGACCGATCTTCTTTGCGATATTATCCGCACAGGTGATGTTCTCGGCAAGCTCAGCCCCGAAATATGCGAGGAGCTTACCGTAGACAGCGTTGACGTAATTGCCGTAGGCAGTCATGATACCGCGTCGGCTGTTGTATCTGTTCCCACAACCGAAGACGATTTTGTATATATCTCTTGCGGAACATGGTCACTTTTCGGCACAGAGCTTTCCGAACCGCTTATAAGCGACGAAGGGCTTAAATCTTCATATACAAACGAAGGCGGCTACGGCGGCAAAATCAGATACCTCACAAATATTATGGGTCTTTGGCTCATTCAGGAATCAAGGCGCGCATGGAAAAAACAGGGCGAGGACTACAGCTTTAACGACCTTGAAAAACAGGCTCTTGCATGCGAAAGCTTCAAATGCTTCATAGACCCCGATTATCCTGAATTCGGAAAGCCGGGCAACATTCCGAAGAGAATTCAGGAGTTTTGCAAGCGTACGGGTCAGTACGTTCCGCAGACGGTAGGGGAGATTATGCGTTGTATATATGAGAGCCTTGCTCTTAAGTATAAGCATGCATTCCTTAATCTTTCCAAAATAACGGGAAAAGATTTTTCGGGCATACATATCGTAGGCGGCGGCACAAAAGATCCGCTCCTTTGCAGACTCACTGCAGATTCGTGCAATACAAATGTCAGCGCAGGGCCGATAGAGGCAACCGCTCTCGGAAATATTGCCGTTCAGCTCATCGCTTCGGGTGATATAAAAGATATAAAGGAAGCAAGAGCCGTTATAAGAGATTCATTTGACATTAAAACATACGCACCTCAGGATCCGGCACCTTGGGACGATGCATATGAGAAATTTGTCAAAATTCTTTGTCAATAATATATATTGAGTTTATAATGTAAAATCGGAACGGTGCGGGCACCGTTCCCTACATAGTCATTGCAAGTTTGTAATTAATTATCAAACAGAATCTTATTACAAATTTTTGTTAAAATCCGTTTGTTAATTGAAAACATACCTGTCAATTTATTTGTAGGGAACGGTGACCACACCGTTCCGCTGCATTAAATAATCACAATCATACCGTTAAACGCAAGAAACAGCGCCTCCGACAGTAAATGATGCCGATAAATCATGTTCGGATTTTAATTTTGAACTGTATATTTTTCAATATATTCCGATAATTCTTTTTCCGGAACCATGAAGATGTAGTTTTGCGCAAGCTTGTTGTCATATGCGTCCGATGAATATATATAATAATATTTTTCACCGTCCGAATCATTGCATACTCTGAACGCATATCTGTCATACAGTCCGTATCCGTCAGTTTCGTTGACGAATACTACGTTTGAACTTGTAAACACCTCGCCGGTTTCAAGGTATGATTCCTCATAAGCACCTTTGGTTACATACATTCCCTTTTTAAACAGCAGACCGTAAAACTGATTGTAATAACCCTTGTCTTTCAAAAAGCTGATGGTGTTTGTAAAATTACCGTTTATTGTTATGTCAAAATACATATAGTCGTTTCCGTAGCCTGTTTTAAATATCTTTTCTGTTTTGTTTTCTCTTTCGGATTTGCCGATATGAAACGAAAAGCTTACGGGTGTGTATTCATACATTTTTTCATAACCTACAGCGTCAATATCTTTTTTCAATGCGTCAAAAAATGCCTGTGTGTCATTGTTTAAAGCAAGCGTATATGCATTACCATTTGAATTGATATAAAGGTCAACATTTTTGATGTTTTGTATATTAAGATTGCTGATTCCCGTGTAATTGAGTTTGAAATCATTATACATAAACATTGTATTCATAATGTCTTTTATTTCATTTGGTGCAACATAATAATTCCTTTTTACGGTTTTTCCGTTTTTCAGTTTATATACAACTGACATCATTCCGAGATCTCCGCTTGTGTCCTCAGGATTAACGGTCGGTATGCTGCTTATCAGCTGCCTGTGTATGCTTACGGTGTCTTTAATAAGCTTTGCATCCGATGCAATCGGCTCTGCAAGCTGACTGTCATAAACCGCAGCCTCGCTGATGTCGCTCTCTTTCGGGATATATGTTTCATATCCGAACACGCTTGTAAAAGCAAAGAAAGATATAACCGCAAAGAAGCATACCAAAAATCCGACAAACCCTTTGTATGACTTTAGCACTCTGACATTTTTGTTTAAAATCATTTCCGACGCAAAATATACAACCGCACTGAATGCAATAATGATAATCCATTTTGAAATACCGTTCATAAAAGGCGTCTCCGATATTATTGAGCTTATTGCAATTACGGTGAAAAGCGTAATTCCGTATTTGAGAATCGGTTTAAAAATCTTAAATGCCGCAACATCTCCGCATGCCTCAATTTTGCGCTTTTTATACAGCAGATATGTCATAGCGTATACCGCAGCCGCCCCGATTATATATATGTAAGTCTCAGGTGCGGAGAACAGTCTGTTGTTTTCGGATGATATTATATGACTGAAAATCCATATAAGCGGCGATTCAGTCATTATTGTCTCGGCAATGCTGTAGTCTCCGCTGAAGCCGTATATAAATTTGCTGCCGACGTTAACTATAGCAAGGCTGATTATCACAGGCAAAATATGTATGCATGCGTTGACAACAACCGATGCAATGCCGTTTCCCGTGAGGTAAGATGAAAATGCCGCTATTGAAAACATCACAAAAAGCACAAAAATATTTACGGCAATCCACAGCAGGGCACTTGTCACCGTTATTACCGCACCGAATCCGCAAAAAGACATTAATACATAAATTATGCCGATAGTCGCTATGGGTGCAAGCATCAGTGTGAACGATGCGCAAAGCAGTGATATGAAATTAGCTTTTCTTGTTGTCGGCAGTGAATGCAAGAATATTCCGTGTCCGGAATTGTGCACACCCGAAAATATCAGAAGTGCGACAACCGTCGGTACTGCGATAGAAAGCAGCAGCGGAAACAGAATATATTCACTGCTTAAAATAACCGAAAATCCTTTTTCCGCACGTGCGCCGTAAAAATCCGTCACAGCTGCCGAGCCGCGCGTCAAAAGAACAAACGGACCCGAGAAAAACAGCAGCACAAAATACAAAAAGCTTCCCCACTTAAAGCGGCTTACGGCGTTCAGATATATCCCTTTGTTAAACGAGGATTTTGCTGAAATCATATCCAAGACCTCCCAACTCATAAATAAATACTTCCTCAAGCGTCAGACTCACCTTGTCGAACACAACGGGCGAGAACTGTTTTATAACATTATCGTTAAATTCATCATTTCCCTTTATTATAAACGTATACACACTCCCGAGCTTCTGCGTATGCATGATGTCGAGCTTGTGATATATTTCCTGCGGAAAATTGCCGCCAAATGCTATCTGATATTTGTGCACGTTTCCTTTTATATCGTCAAGCGGCTTTTCAATAACCATTTTTCCTTTGTGTATTATTCCGACATGATCGCATACGTCCTCAAGTTCTCTCAAATTATGAGACGATACCAAAACAGTCATTTCTCTGTCCGATACATCCCCGATTATAAGATTCATGATTTGCTTTCTCATTACCGGGTCAAGACCGTCGAGCGGTTCATCGAGAATGAGCACATCCGGCATACACGAAAGCACAAGCCTGAATGCAACCTGCTTTTTCATTCCTTTCGACATCCTGCGTATCTGATTTTTGTCATTCATGCCGAAATATTCTCCGAGCTTTTCAAATCTTTCTCTGTTGAATCTTATGTACATGTTTTCATAAAATTCTGCCATATCACCAATGGTGTATGTTCCGTAATAATACCAGTCATCGGCAATACTCAGCACTCTTTGTTTTAAAGGAGAGTTTTCCCACACTTCCTTTTTATCAATCTTAACCGTGCCCTCATCAGGAGAGAGAACCCCTGTAAGGTGATTCATAACGGTTGTTTTTCCTGCGCCGTTCGGGCCGACAAGACCGTATATGCTTCCCTTTTCAACATTCATGTTAAAGCCGTCAAGAGCGCGAAATTTGTCAAAATATTTAACTGCGTTTTGTACCTTTATCATTTTAACCGTTCCTTTCGTTATATATGTTGTCTACCACATTTAAAATTTTTGCCTTGTCCTCACCCAGATAGCACAGCTCCTTTACGGCAGAGCACAGGGCTTCATACAGCTTATCGACCTGCTTCGGATCTGCCGATACGCTTCCCGAAACAAAATTCCCTTTTCCGCGGATGCTGTATATTACGCCCTCCGATTCAAGCGTTCTGTATGCACGCTGCACCGTGTTTGGGTTTACCGTGAGGCTGACAGACATTTCCCTTACGGACGGCAGCTGTTCGTCCTTTTGAAGAATACCGCTTATGATAAGCTCTTTCAACCCTGCGCTTATTTGCTCATGAAGCGGTTTGTCGCTTTTGTAATCAAGCTTAACCATATCATCACCACACTTTCAACTGTATCGATTGTATTAATACAGTTAGAGTATAACACATGTTTTTTTGTTTGTCAACAGTTTTTTAAAAAATATTTTTCAGGGGGAAGATATAGACGGCATCGGGTGCAGGGTATACTTTTGATTTTTTGGAAAGCTCAAACAGGCAGTGCAGTGGCGCTGAACTCGCTTTCAATCAAAAAATAAAAAGCATACCCTGCACCCTCGCTTGTAAGACAGATGTTCTTGCCTTCTATTATGCAATTGTGTATATAAAGCGCATGCGGAACGCTGTGGGCAGCGTTCCCTACGTAGTCATAGTAAGATTGCAATTAATTATTAAATAAAAGCTTATTACAAATTATAGTTTAAATCAATTTATTAAT
This sequence comes from uncultured Clostridia bacterium, assembly GCA_934463165.1. Taxonomy (GTDB): domain Bacteria; phylum Bacillota; class Clostridia; order UMGS1810; family UMGS1810; genus RGIG1828. Next base: position 93 of record CAKSJG010000031.1, on the reverse strand, counting down.
TGAAAATATACCTATAAAATTTTTTGTAGGGAACGGTGCCCACACCGTTCCGCCGCATTAAATAAGCAAAATAATACGATTAAACGCAAGAAA
>CAKSJG010000030.1 GCA_934463165.1 uncultured Clostridia bacterium | reverse complement strand
TAGTTTCTCCAGATTCTTCTTATACTTTTCATTTGACACTGTTTTAGAAAAACTCAATGCTTTTTCGGAGCATTTACCCGCCCAATCAATCAAAGCGTCACATATATCAGATTGCGTTTCCAAGAATTGAGTTGCCTCTGCATCATTCTTGTGTTTTTCGATTGATTTGTTAATTTCATCTTTAATACTGACTATTCCGCCGTTAATGATTTTAGCAAAATCGTCTGCCGAATGCTGCCATTCGAAAGAAAGCAGATTATCTACCGGCTTATTGTAAAAATTATTATAAGCAATACCAAAATTCACATGACCGCTTCTGTTAAAAACATCACCCTCAACGCTGCCGTCAAATTTAATCAAACCTGTAAAGCATGATTCAGCAACAATCAAGGGTTCTTGATTCCTTATATATTCGCAGACTCTTTTTGCGGACATTTTTATCGGCGGCAAAAACAAGTCGCATCGGTCATATTCTGTTTTTACCGGGTAAACATACATTTTACCCGAAACAGTTTTCTTAACCAAACTTTCTATTCTCTCATTCATTTCGTTTGTCCTCCATATTATCTTATTGAATATCCGCCGTCAAAAATAATTGTTTCGCCGCATATCATTTTTGCTTTTTCGCTCAAAAGATACATTGCAAGCTCGGCAATTTCATCTATTGTCGAAAATCTTCCGTACGGGATTCGGTCATGTTTCATGGAATCCCCCTCGTGCCAGTTGTTCATTTCGGTTGCAACCGGTCCGGGTGCAATTCCGTTTATGGTTATTCCGTCAGCTGCAAACATCTTCCCCCAACCGCGGGTCAGCCCCGTTGCAAGTATTTTAGAACCTCCGTATGCACCGTAAACCGGTTCTTCACCTGCTACCGATGTAATGTTTAATATATTGCCTTTTATATCATTTTTAAGCATATAATTGACAGTTGCCTGCATTGTGAAGAAAACTGCGCTTGCATTAACATTTATGACATCCTGCCATTCCTTTGCTGTTGTTTTTAAAAGGCTGTTTTTATCCCATTCATTTCTTTGTGCAAAAATTCCGGCATTATTTACAACAATATCCAATCCGTCAAGAATTTTGGCGGATTCGTTAATTTTTTTCTCCGCCTTATCAAATTCCATAGCGTTCCAAACCATAGGAAATACATTTTTTCCGAGTTCATGCGCAACACATTCAAGATTTGAGATATTTCGTCCTGTTATAACAACGGCACAATCATTTTGCAATAATTTTTTTGCAATGGCATATCCTATTCCCCGACTTGCACCTGTAACCAAAGCCTTTCTCATTTTATTCACTCCTTAAAATTTTTCTCTGTATTTATTATATAGCAAAATTCAAAAATGTAAATGTTTCAAAAAAAAAATTTGTTTCAAACGGACATTATTATTGAAAAAACAAAAAATATGTGATATAATAAAATAAAAAAGAGGAAATAGAAAAATGCAAACAGAAACTATGGTATATACCCATGACGCGGTGTTTTTTTGCGACACGCTGACATACAGCACTCCTTATATATCCAATAACCCCAGAAACCACGATAGTCTTGCCTTTGTTACAGACGGAACACTTGGATATGAAAAACAAGGAAGGACTATTCAGATAAAACAGGGACAAATCGCATATATAGCCAAGGGTTCTATAGATAAAAGCAGTACATACGGTTGCGATGCAGTTTCATATATCGCAGTCAATTTTAATTTTGACGCAAGCCCTGCATCATCAAGACAAAATCTGCCGTTTGGAACTGTTTGCTCGTCAAAAAACGCATACCGATATGAGAAATTATTTCGGGAAGCTGTTAATGAGTATAGTTTGGGTTTGCCCGGCTCTCAAACAATATGCAACGGGATTTTATATCAGATAATAGGTCAGCTTTACAATGACCTTATTTTTGATGAAACTACTCATAAAACGGCAAATAAAATGGAAATTGCACTTGATTATCTAAACAGAAATTACAGCCATTCTGATTTGAAAATAAGCGAGGTTGCGAAAATGACAGGCATGAGTGAAAAGCATTTCAGGCGTGTTTTTTATGATGTATATAAAAAGAAACCGCATGAATTTTTGAAGGACATTCGCCTGAATAATGCAGAACAATTACTTTTGAATACATCAAAGCCCGTTTCGGATATAGCAATTTGGTGCGGTTTTTCTGATGTGTATTCATTCAGCCATTGTTTCAAACGAAACTTTGGAATATCACCTAAAGCTTACAGAAAAATGTAATCATATTATAATGCAAACAAATTGTATTCCTATACCAATACGCTAATACATAAAATACGGATTTTTTGTCAACTGCATTGCAAATAAGTTTGACTCAAAACATTAAGTGTAAATGCTTGTGTGTAGAAAAAGAATGCGCTATTTTAGGGCAAGGTAATATATAACCATTACCTTGCCCGTTTTGACCTCTGAAACCCCTTGTTTTATGCAATAAAAAACGCTTAAAATGTCAATGCATATCTTTAATCATTTTAACAATATCTCAAATTGCTGTTTCTATAAAAAATTTTTCCGTTCCACGGCAACAAACGAATGACACAATACATAATATGATTTTTTTGTTTTCAAAACGGATTAAGACAGATTGAAATGTCGAAGCCATAAAAATTATTGACAAATTCCTGTTTTTATTATATAATAAAACAGATGTTGCACAACGAATGTTTTTAATTGCCGAAGGAGGGATGATCATGCCGCCAAAGCCGCGGTTTACAAGAGAAGAAATTACAGAGGCTGCACTTGCGCTTGTTTCTCGAAAAGGCATTGACGCACTGACGGCACGCGAGCTCGGCGCTTTTTTGGGCAGTTCCTCAAGGCCGATATTCACAAAGTTTCAGAATATGGAGGAACTTTACGTAGAGGTTGTAAAGGCTGCCGCAGCCCGTTTGGAAAACACTGAAATTACCGGTTCTTGCGATATGCCTCCATTTAAGAGAGAAGGCATGAAAATGATAAAATTCGGCATGAATGAGCCGAAGCTGTATCAGCTTTTGTTTATGAAAGAGCATACAGACGCAAAAAACTCTGCCGACTTATTTGCGCTTTTGGGACAACCTGCGGCATTATCAGTAAAAACAATTCAAAATAACTATGGTTTGGATAACGAAAAGGCAAAAATACTTTTTGAAAATATGTGGATATATACCTACGGAATCGGGACATTGTGTGCTACGGGAGTCTGCAGCTTTACGGAGGAAGATGCAAGCAGGCTTTTGACAGAGCAGTTTAAGGCGCAAATGTTGATGATGACTTCAAAAAATTAGGAGGGTTTGACGATGAAAAGATTAACGGGAATTATTTTGGGCGCAGCTATGATTATATGCGGAGCTGTCTATTTTTTGGTCGCATTCGGTATGATTGACATGGATATATCTTTTGACGGCTGGTGGGCGTTGTTTATCATTGTTCCTGCAATTACAGGTATTGTGACAAGCAATGATAAGCTTTTAAACATATTTTTTCTGTGGCTCGGAGTTTATCTGCTCTTGGCTGCGCAGGGCGTAATCACGTATGCTCTCGGGTGGGAACTGACAATTCCTGTTGCCATTGTTTTAATCGGGCTTAAAATGATAATAAAATCGGTAAATTCCCAAAATTGCCTTGTAAACAAGCCGATAACGGACGAAAACGTCAAAAAGAGAAATATGTCTGCATTTTGTTCCAAGGAATACGACTATTCGGGCGAGGAAATCGCAATTGCCAAGGTCAGCGCCGTATTCGGCGGCAGCAAATGCAATCTGACGGATGCAAAAATTACAGACGGAGCCTGCCTTGATTTGTTTTGTATGTTCGGCGGCGCTGAAATCATCGTGCCTAACAACGTAAATGTAAAAATCAATACATTTTGCCTGTTCGGCGGTATAAGCGATAAGCGAATTGTAAAGCCTGACAGCGAAAACAATGTAACTCTTACTGTCAACGGCTGCTGCATATTCGGCGGCGCTGATATAAAGCAGAATTAAAATTCGTTATTTATGCGGTAAGGACAAAAGGATGGAATTTATGGCAACAAGCAAGGAATATTTAAATTACATATCGGAAAAATTACACGGACTTGATAATATAATGTACCGTCAGATGATGGGTGAGTATATCATTTATTATAACGGTAAAATTGCGGCGTATCTTTGTGATAACAGACTTTTGGCAAAACCTGTTCCTTCTGCGGTTAAAATGCTGCCGGGTGCAAAATCAGAACCGCCGTATGAAGGAGCAAAGGAAATGCTTTTGGTTGAAAATACGGATGACAGTATTTTTTTGAAAAAGCTTTTCATTGCGATGTATGACGAACTGCCCGGCAGAAAAAAGAAGTGAGCCGAAATCATAGTGATATCATGCCGAAAGGCTTAATGATATAAAAATTAATTTTAAGGAGTATTGCTGTTTGAAGAAAAACAACACCTCGGATATTGCAGCGTAGTCGGGAGGCTGCATGCAAATATCCGTACAAGCCTCCCAATATTGCGGTCAACAATTATCAGGAGGAAAAAATAATGAAAAAAAATGACTTAATAATTCGTTTGGAGAAAAAAGAAGATTATCGCATGGTTGAAAACCTTGTGAGAGAAGCTTTCTGGAATGTCTATAGACCCGGCTGTCTTGAGCATTATGTGCTTAATCGGCTGAGGAATGACGAAAGCTTTATGCCGGAGCTTGATTTTGTTATGGAAAAGGGCGGCAAAATTATCGGTCAGAATGTATTTGTTAAAGCAAATATCAAGGCTGATAACGGCAATTGCGTGCCGATTGTAACAATGGGGCCGATTTGCATAACACCCGAGCTTAAAAGGCAGGGATACGGCAAAATCCTGCTCGACTATTCACTGCAGCAGGCTTTGAAACAAGGCTTCGGTGCAGTATGCTTTGAGGGCAATATTGATTTTTACGGCAAAAGCGGTTTTACGTATGCAAGTGAGTTTAATATTCGCTATCACGGCTTACCTGTGGGAGCGGATTCTTCATTTTTCTTATGTAAGCAACTTGTCCCCGGTTATCTGACGGGGATTACGGGAGAATATACGCCTCCTAAAGCATATTTGGTTGATGAGGAAAAAGCCGATGAGTTTGACAAAAGTTTTCCATACAAGAAAAAGCTTAAGCTTTCCGGACAGATTTTCTGAAAACGAATGAAACGAGGGCATACTGCATTTGCGGTATGCCCTTAAACATTGCGATATTTACAAACACTTGATAAAAAAGCAATCATATTTACATCAAATAACCTAATACATTAATTATAGTCTGTAAGGATTTATTCTTTGCAGGCTTTATTTTTCCTTCTGCACCACCTGAAAACACCTGCCGTTTCTCCGTATAACGATGTAGGTTTAATATGTAAAATTAAAGCATGGAAACAGCGTTTGGGATACTTCCATGCTTTTATCTCTTTTCAGCTCGTGAGAAACATTAGCCGTAAATTCTTTTCGTGTTTTTTCGGCAAGAACCTTTTCGCTTATGTCAAAAGACAGTATAATGATGCCGTTTTTGTGACTTTGGTCACCGATTTTACAATGACATTCTGAAAGATTTTGGCGATTTTTTATATTTGTTTTTAAATATTCTGCTGAAATAGTTGTAGTCGTTAAATCCGCATTGAACCGAAATTTCGTAGATTGAAAGATCGGTTTTCTTTAATAATTCTTCCGCTTTTGCAAGTCTTTTATCTCTGATAAATTCCGATACACCTTTTGAAATACTCTTTTTAAAAGTTTCATAAAGCTTTGTCCTTGATAATCCCGTAAGCGCTATAAGGCTGTCAACCGATGCGGTATCTATATTGTCATTTATATATGAATCGCATTGCGAAATAATTTTGTCATTTTCGGGTATCAGCATTTCGTTTATGATAATGTAGCTTGTGCATGCACTGAATATCTTTGCCGCCGACATTATTATATCGGATTTTTTAACCGTAATGCTTTTTGATGCATTAATAAAGATTTTCGAATCGAGATTATATGCTTTGCATATATATTCAATACTCTGATTCAGTGTTTCTCTGCTCGGAAGATCCGATACCTGACCGAACATTATATATCCGATTACAATTTCTCCGTATTTAAGAGGAGCGCAGCCCTCAACAAGTCCCGCATGGCATGTATATACAATCAGCTCGCTCTTTTTTCTGCATTTTTCAAATATTTCCATATCATTTGAATTGCATTTTTCTCTTCCGATTTCCGTTTTTTTCATCAAAGCGCAAAATTTGCAGTCGGTTTCGGGATACGATAAAATTATGTTGTGGTTTTTATCAAATATAATTATTTTGATTTTTGTAAGCGCATAAAAAGCTTCCATAATTTCCGTAAGCTTTATCTTGTCAAATTTCAATTTCATAAAAACACCAAACCCCCGGACAAATTTACAATTAATAATACAAAATTCACTTTAATTGTAGCATAGTTTTTGATATAATTCAAGCAAATAATAAAATTACGGGAGTGAAAAAAATGAAATTTGCTTTGTATTTCGGAAATCGCGGCTTTATGCCTGCGGAACTTATTGAAAGTGCTCGTGAGGATATGGTAAAAGCCGTAACCGATGCCGGATATGATTATTTGATTATGGATAAAGATGCAACCCGTTACGGTGCGGTTGAAACAAGAGACGAAGGCAGAAAATACGCAAAATGGCTTAAATCACACGAGGGTAAATATGACGGAGTTATTTTGTGTATGCCGATATTTATAGATGAAAACGGTGCAATAGCTGCCTTGCAGGATGCTGGTGTGCCGATATTTATGCAGGCATATCCCGATGAAATAGGCAAGCTTGATTTTGCTCATCGTCGCGATGCATTTTGCGGCAAGTTTTCGGTTACGGATGTTTTTGAGCAATACCGTGTTCCGTATACGGTTATGCAGCCGCATGTCGTTCATCCTCTATCAGATGAATTTAAATCAAATCTTCATGATTTTGCCGCGGTATGCCGAGTGGTTAACGGAATGAAAAGATTTACCATAGGATGCATAGGCGCGAGAACAACGGCATTCAAAACCGTTCGTTTTGATGAGGTTACCATGCAAAGACACGGTATCAACGTTGAATGCTTTGATCTATCCGAACTGTTTGAGCTTGTGCGTTCTAAATCGGACAGTGACCAAAAGGTTATTGATAAAAAGAATGTACTTGAGAATTATACTGATTTTTCAAACGTTCCCGAAGATAAAAAACTTATGCTTTCAAAAATAAGCGTGGTTATTGATGAATACATAGACGCATATCATCTTGATGCAATAGCTCTCAGATGCTGGAATGAGATGGAAACATATCTCAGAGTTTGTCCGTGTGTGCTGATAAGCGAATTAAATGACCGTGGAATAACCGCTTCATGTGAGATTGACATGTGCTCCGCAATTACCATGCGTGCTTTATCCTTGGCAACCGAGGGCCCTGCAGCATGTCTTGACTGGAACAATAACTACGGCGATGATAAAAACAAGGTTATTCTTTTCCATTGCGGTTCAACGGCACAGAAGCTTATGAAAAATAAAGGAACCGTAACATCGCACAAAATGTTTGATAAGACCGACGCCGGAAGCGGCTGGGGAACAAATGAGGGAAGAATAGCATCATTCCCGATGACATTTTCAAACTGCAAGACGGAAAACGGAAAAATAACAATATATTTCAGCGAGGGAACTTTTACGGACGATATAATAGAAGACGGATTTTTCGGCTGCGGCGGAGTGGCACAAATCGATAAATTGCAAAGTAAGCTTATTAATCTTGCCAGAGGCGGCTTCAAACATCATACAACCGTTGCAAACGGTCATGTAAAAAGAATTCTTGAAGAAGCGTTCAGATATTATCTTAATTACGATGTTGTAAGCATAGAGGAGACAGACTGATATGTATATAGGCGGATTGGACGTAGGCACAACGGGATGTAAGCTTACGGTATACAGTGATAATGGTTCATATATTGATAATGAATATGTTGAATATGATGTATCAAGAATAAGCGGCAAACATGAGATCGATGCCGAAAATATTTTTGCTTCTGTCTGCACATGCATAAAAAACACCTGCAAAAAACATAGTGAGCTTTCGGCAATCGGAATCACATCATTCGGAGAAACATTTGCAGTGATTGATGATAAAGACAGAGTTTTAATGCCGTCAATGCTTTATACGGACGCAAGAGGAAAATGCGAGGTTGACAAGCTTAGCGAAAGTATCGGAACGGATAAAATAACGTATATTTCGGGAACGCAGCCTCATCAGATGTACAGCATACCGAAAATAATGTGGATAAGAAAAAATCATCCGGAAATATACGGCAGAATAAAGCGCATACTCCTTATGCAGGATTATATTGTATATATGCTGACGGGAGTTGCACACATAGACTATTCACTGGCGGCAAGAACCATGGGGTTTGACATACGCAAAAAAACATGGAGTAAAGAAATATTTAATGCGGCAAAAATAGATTTATCGTTAATGTCTGAGCCTGTCCCGAGCGGAACTGCAGCAGGTAAGATAAAAGCCGGCGTTGCAAATGAACTTAATATACAGACTGATATATTAATTGTAAACGGTTGTCATGACCAGGTTGCAGCTGCAATCGGAGCCGGCGTATTTGAGGTTGGCACAGCTGTAGACGGCAGCGGAACGGTTGAATGCATAACTCCTGTTTTTGATAAAATTCCCGAAAACAAAAAATTGTATGAAGAGGGTTATTCGGTTGTGCCGTATGTTTTTGATGATACATACGTAAGTTATGCGCTTTCGTTTACCGGAGGCGCGGTTCTTAAATGGTTCAGAGATAATTTTTCGCAGCATGAATGCGCGATATGCCGCGAAAATAATGAAAATATATATAAATATCTGGACGGCAATATTCCCGATGACCCGACGGAAATTCTTGTAATGCCTCATTTTGCCGGGGCGGCAAATCCGTATACGGATAACGGCTCAAAGGCTGTATTTGTCGGCCTGACGCTTGAACATACAAGACACGATGTTTATAAAGCCCTTATGGAGGGCGTAGCCTATGAAGCAATGATTAACATAAAAAATATGGAAAGCTACGGTATAGAATTCAAAAAAATTGTTGCAGCTGGAGGCGGCGCATCGTCCGAAAAATGGCTGCAGATAAAAGCCGATATATTCGGGAAACCTATTTCCGCTCTTTCGGCAAAAGAAGCCGGGGCTTGCGGCACATGTATGCTTGTGTCCGTCGCTGTGGGAGTATGTAAAAATCTTAAAGCTGCCGCAGAGATTTTCGTTAAAGAAAGAAGTATATATTTTCCGAATGAAAAAAACAAATTAAAATACGGTAAACAGTTTGAAGCTTACAAAAAAATATACAATGCAATAAGACCGATAATAGGGGAGGTTTACGATGAATAAATATATTGGACATCAGCATCAGCTTTACGTTGTTGAAAAAATGCGTCTCATAGGCGGCAAGGGTGACGGTATGCGTATTTTGAATGTCCGAAACGGATGCGGACTTGAGTTTACTGTCTCGCTTGACAGATGCGGAGATATATCGAGGCTTTCTTTAAAGGGAGATAACTATGGCTATTTTTCACCTTCGGGATATGTGTCACCGCAATATTATGACAATAAAGAAAACGGTTTTTTGAACTCTTTTACAGCCGGATTCTTTACCACATGCGGCCTTACCGCTGTCGGCTCACCGTGCATGGATAACGGTGAAAATCTGCCTTTGCACGGAAGCATTTCAAATACTCCGTGCGAAAACGATATGTATTGGATTGAAAACAACGAGATTCACATTAAGCTTACCGTAAGAGACGCCGCATTGTTTTCGCATCAGCTGATTTTAGAGAGGGAATATATATGTTCCACAGAAAAAAACGAAATTGTTCTTAAAGATAAAATAAAAAATATATCATCATCCGAAACACCGTTTGAAATACTGTATCACTGCAATGTGGGATATCCGCTTTTATCCGAAAACACTGTCGTTGATATTCCGTCAAATAATGTGACGCCGCGCAATGAGCATGCAAAAGACGGAATTGAAAGCTGCACGATAATGGAAAAACCTCAAAACGGATACACAGAGAAATGCTATTATCATGCAATGAGCGGCAATGCGGTTGTGTCCGTTTATAACAGCGATATCAAAAAAGGTTTAAAGATAAAATACAATGCAGATGAGCTTAAATATTTTACTGAGTGGAAAATGATGGGAGAAAATGAATACGTTCTCGGCTTGGAACCCGGAAACTGTCTGCCGGACGGAAGAAATGTTATGAGAGAAAACGGAATACTTGATTATTTATCATCGGGAGAAGAGAGAAATTACTGTATAAAATTTGAATTTACGGAGGAACAACAATGTTAGTAAGTCTTAAAGAAATATTAAAAATTGCAGAAGCAAAAAAATGTGCAATAGGCTCGTTTAATACGCCGAACCTTGCATCGGCAAAAGCGGTTATTTCGGCGGCTGAAGAGATAAATCAGCCAGTAATTATTATGCATGCTCAGGTTCATGAAGAAATGGGACTTTGCAAAATGGATGAAATTACCCCTATAATGCTTTTTATGGCAGATAAATCGTCTGTTCCCGTTTGTGTTCATCTGGATCACGGAACCGATATGAATTATGTAAAACGCGGTATGGACTTGGGATATACATCTGTTATGTATGACGGCTCCGAGCTTCCAAATGAACAAAATTATGCAAATACTTCGATAATTGTTGAGATAGCGTCAAGATACGGTATTTCCGTTGAAGCGGAAATCGGCTCTATGGGCTCACGTGAATCGGGCGGCAGTGAGGGCGAGAGTATATATACCGATCCCGATGCTGCCGCGGATTTCGTGAATAAAACCGGAATAGACGCTCTTGCATGTGCTTTCGGAACGGCGCACGGAATATATCTTAAAAAGCCAAAACTTGATTTTGAAAGGCTTGCAAAGATACATTCGTCGGTTAATGTACCTCTTGTAATGCACGGCGGCTCCGGCGTCAGCCATGAAGATTATAAAAGGGTTATAGAGCTCGGTATCAGAAAAATTAATTACTATACATATATGGCAAAAGAAGGCGGTAGAGCAGTGTCAGAATTGTCTGATAAGACATTTTACCATGATATTGAAGCAGCTGCCGTAAAAGCTATGAAAGACAATGTTATTGATGCGATGAAAGTATTTTCACTTTCGGATTAGTTAATTCAGTCAAGATGAACGCTTAACACATCGGTTTTTGAGTTTAATATGTAAAATTAAAGCATGGAAAATCCGTTTTGGATGCTTCCATGCTTTTGTTTTTTACTTATACGTTAAATATAACTTTGAATTCCGTGCCTTCATTCGGCGTACTGTTTACCGTTATTGAAGCTCCAAGGCATTCGGCAGCGTGCTTTACAATCGAAAGCCCGAGTCCCGTTCCCCCGATTTGCTTTGAACGGCTCTTATCAACACGGTAAAATCTTTCAAAAATTCTCGGTAAATCTTCATGCGGTATTCCGATACCGTTGTCTTTTACGGTAACGGCAGCTTTGCCGTTTTCGTTTTTTACATCGATTTTAACGTTTCCGTTTTCCTTGTTATATTTTATTGCATTTTCCGCAAGGTTAAAAATTATTTCGTGAACAAGTCTTGCAACACCGTCCGTGACAATGCTTTCGCCGCTTAATTCTATTTTGATTTTATGTTTATCAGCAAACGGTTCAAGTTCATTTTTAACTTCTTTCGCCGTTTCAAAAATATCAACTTTTTCTTTTTTGAATTCTGTCTGCTCGTCAAGCTGCGAAAGTCTGATTATATCATCAATAAGCGTCACGAGTCTTTCAGATTCCGATCGTATGTTGCTTAAAAATGCATTTGTGTCCTCTTTTTTGGCAAGACCGCTTTGCATAAGTTCCGCGCTTCCCATGATTGTTTGCAGAGGTGTTTTCAGCTCGTGAGAAACATTAGCCGTAAATTCTTTTCGTGTTTTTTCGGCAAGAACCTTTTCGCTTATGTCAAAAGACAGGATAATGATGCCGTTTTTGTGACTTTGGTCACCGATTTTGCTTATGTTCAGCTGGTATATCCGCCCTGCGCGTTTTATATTTATTTCGCTTTTCCCCGATTCGGCAGCATCTTTTATTGCCTTATCTATATCAACACTGCGTTCAACCGTTAAAAAATCTTTTCCTATGCATTCCTTGCCGGTATTAAACAGCTTTTCGGCAGCGGTATTTATTGCGACGATATGTCCGTCTTTTCCGAGCATAACAAGCCCCTCGTTCATATTGTCTATTATTGCCGAAAATTCATCATGGCTTTTTTTGAGTTTCTTAATTTGATGGTTTATTTCACGGTTTTGCTGTTCGATACGTGTGAGCAGGGGAGATATTTCATCATATGCATCATTTTCAAGCGGTTTGTCAAGATTAAGATTGTTTATGGGTGTTATTATTCTTTTCGACATTTTATGGGCAACAAATATGGATATGATAACGGAAAAAATAAGAATGACAACTATAGGCTGAAGTATTCCGAGCACCAAAAGTACAATGCTGTGCTGTGTTACCGAAATTCTGATTACGCTTCCGTTATCGAGTCTCTGTGCTATATACATGTTTTTTTCAAGCAGGGTAGAGGAGAATCTTGAGCTTTCACCCTCACCGTTTTTTAACGCTTCCTTTACCTCGGAGCGCTCAAGATGATTGTCCATATCCGACGGATTGCTCTCTGTATCGTATAAAACACTTCCGTCATCGCTGATAAGAGTAAATCTGCAATCCTCTTCGCTCACATTTTCCAGATAAATCACGCCCTCATCATTGACGCCCTGCGCAGCCAGACGAAGCTGCAATTTAAGCTGCTGCCTTTGAATATCCGAAAAATATCCGTAGAGTATGCCGATAATTATAACCAATGTTGCAAAAATTGTTGTAAAAGAAGTGATTATTATTGATCGAAAAATTTTACTGGTCATGATTTAGCCTCCAATCGGTAACCGACATTTCTGACAGTCTCTATAACCGTGTCATACGGCTCTATCTTTTTCCTAAGCGTCCTTATATGCATATCAACCGTTCTTGATTCGCCGAAATAGTCCTGACCCCATATTTCATAAAACAAATGTTCGCGCGAATATACAATTCCCGGGTTAGACATAAAAAGCTTTAATAGCTCAAATTCTTTATATGTAAGTGTGATGCGTTTTCCGTCTATATGTACGGTTCGTTCGTTAAGATTAATTTCAATTCCTTTTATTCTGATAATGCTTTCTTCCTGTTTCGGTTTGCATCTTCTGAGCACAGCCTTGATTCTCGATACCATTTCCAGCATTCCGAAAGGTTTAACGAGATAATCGTCGGCTCCGAGATCAAGGCTTTGAATTTTGTCATATTCCATTCCTTTTGCCGTTGCCATAATAACCGGTATATCTTTCGTATCATCCGATGCTCTTAATCTTTTAAGTATTTCAACACCGTCCGTATCGGGCAGCATAATGTCAAGAATAACCAAATCGGGGTTATCGTTTTTCAGCTTTTCGTAAAATGATTTCCCGTCAGAAAACCCCTCCGAATCAAAACCTGTGGATTTTAAGGTATATACCTCAATATCTCTTATTCCTTTTTCATCTTCAACGCACCAAACTTTCATAGCTCTGTCTCTCCTTTGTGAACTCCGGTAACCGAAAATTCAACCCATTCCGCAATATTTGTTGCATGATCGCCGATTCTTTCAAAATATTTGGCAATCATAAGCATGTCCACCGCATATTCGCTTTCGTTTGCATTTTCGGATATTTCTTTAATCAGGTTGGATTTTATTTCATTAAAAAATTCATCAACAACATCGTCATACATTATAACCGTCTTTGCAAGATTTATATCGCGTTCAACATATGCGTTAATACTTTCCGTGACCATTTTTATTGTTGCTTTTGCCATTTCCGACAATTTATCCTGCTTTATGGAATAAATATTCTTTGCGGTTTTAAGAATTTCCGCTATATCCGAAGCCTGGTCACCGATTCTTTCCATGTCCGTTATCATTTTCAGTGCGGCGGAAATCTGCCTTAAATCTCTTGCAACGGGCTGTTGCTGAAGAAGCATCTTAAGGCAGAGGGATTCAATGGATCTTTCTTTCTGATCTATTTCACGGTCAATTGATATAATATCATTTGCCAAAGCGGAGTTTTTATCTTCCAATGATTTTGCTGCAAGTGCTATTGCCTGTTCACAGCATGCTCCCATTTCTATAAGCTCTTTGTTAAGAAGAGCAAGCTGATTGTCAAATTTGCTTCTCATTAACCAAACCTCCCTGTTATATAATCTTCCGTACGTTTATCTCTCGGATTTGCAAACAGTCTTTCGGTATTGCCGTATTCAATGAGCTCACCAAGCAGAAAGAATGCCGTATTGTCCGATATGCGGACAGCCTGCTGCATATTATGTGTTACTATGATTATAGTATAACATTTTTTCAGGCTGTTTGCAAGCTCTTCTATTTTTGAAGTTGATATCGGATCAAGTGCGCTTGTCGGTTCATCCATAAGAAGTATTTTCGGTTCAACTGCGAGCGCTCTTGCAATGCACAGTCTTTGCTGCTGACCGCCCGAGAGCCCGAGAGCCGATTTCTTCAGTCTGTCTTTTACTTCATCCCAGATAGCTGCGCCTCTGAGTGATTTTTCAACAATATCGTCAAGCTTTGCTTTATTTTTTATTCCGTGGGTTCTCGGACCGTAAGCAATGTTATCATAAATACTCATCGGAAACGGGTTCGGTTTCTGAAAAACCATACCGATTTCTCTGCGAAGCTCGTTTACATCAACCGACGGGTCAAAAATATTTGTGTCTCCGTAGAGTATATCACCCTCAATTTTGACGCTGTCTATAAGATCGTTCATTCGGTTTATCGTTTTTAAAAATGTCGATTTTCCGCATCCCGACGGTCCTATAAGTGCCGTTATGCTTTTTTCGGGGATTTCTATGTTTATGTTTTTAAGTGCATGTGAATTTCCGTACCATAGGTTTAAATCTTTTACAGATATAATACTCATAAGCTTCTCCTTTTTTTGAAATATTTTTCGGCAAGTGCTGCTGTAAGGTTAATTATAAGAGTCAGTATCATTAATATGGCAGCTATTGCGAATGCAACGTTAAATTCTCCCTGTTCTTTTGCATATACATAAAGTGCAACAGTAAGCGACGCACCTGAGCTTGTAAGACCGCTTATAAATCCGTTAAGCTCATGTGCAAATCCTGCCGTAAAGAGCAGTGCTGCCGATTCCCCGAGGATTCTTCCGGCAGAAAGAATACAGCCCGTGATTATCCCGTCAACACATCCGGGAAGTACGACTGTTTTAATAACACGCCACTTTCCGGCTCCGAGCCCGAACGCTCCTTCACGGTAACTTTGCGGAACGGTTTTGAGGCTCTCCTGAGTTGTTCTCATTATTGTTGGCAGATTCATTATCACAAGAGTGAGGCTTCCGGCAAGCAGCGATGTCTGCATTCTCAAAAATCTGCAGAAAAACAGCATTCCCACAAGACCGTATATTATAGACGGTATTCCCGAGAGTGTTTCCGCAGCATATTCAATAATGCCGATAATCTTTTTGCTTGATGCATATTCTGTCAGATAAACCGCCGCTCCGACACCGATCGGAAGAACAATAATCAGCGCTGCAAATAAAATATTTACCGTATTCATTATGTCGGGCAATATTCCGATGTTATCGTCAAGGTAACTCGGGCTTGTTGATATTAGCTTCCATGATATGTTCGGCAGTCCGTTTTTGAATATGTATACAATAAGAAATAATACCAATGAACATGTCAGAACAGTTGAAATTGCCATAAGCGTTTTCATTGTGAATATATAAGCTTTTCTTTTTTTTGACATAGATTTAGTTATCATGATTATTTCTCCTTGTCTCTTTTCAAAAAGTGGTTAAGCACGGCATTAATAAGCATTATAAAGACAAAAAGCACCAGCGCTATCGAAAACAACGCCTCTCTTTGAAGCCCTGCCGAATATGACATTTCGCTTGCAACCGCTGTTGTTAAAAACCGCACACTCTGAAACAGCGACGGCATGTTTGCTGCATTGCCCGAAACCATCATTACTGCCATTGCTTCACCTATTGCACGCCCTACGCCGAGGACAACCGCAGCAGCTATTCCGCTTTTTGCAGCCGGCACGGAAACACGAAAATATGTTTCAACAGGTGTTGCTCCGAGTGCAAGGGATGCGTCTTCATATTCTTTCGGTACTGCTTCAAGAGATGTGAGTGATACTTTTATTATAGACGGCAAAACCATTATTGCAAGCACGATTATTGCTGCCAAAAGGCTTGCACCGTCAGGTATTGCAAAAATTTTTTTAATTGCGGGAACAAGAACAAGCATTCCGACAAGACCGTATACAACCGACGGAATACCGGCAAGCAGGCTGACCGCTTCTTCAATTATTTTTTTAATCCTTTTCGGAGCGCATTTTGCAAGATATACCGCCGTCATAAAACCGATCGGCACACCTATTACAATTGCTCCTGCCGTACCGTATATACTTGTTAAAATAAACGGAAGAATACCGAACTTCGGATCTGCACTTGTTGATGCCCATGTTTTTCCGAATAAAAATTTAAAAAGTCCGATTTCCTTTATTGCAGGTATTCCCGAAATGATGAGATATATGCTTATCAAAAGTACACTTCCGATTGTTATAAGTCCGAGAATGAGAAAAATTGCGTGTATTAAGTTTTCAATGGTTTTATTAGATGTTATTTTCATAATTTATAACCTTTCACATGTAATTCTGCAGAAAAGCATGTGAGTCAATACTCAAATGCTTTTCTGTCGGACAAGAGGCTTGGATTTACTTTTGATATTTAGTTCGCAGCAACTGCTCCTGCTTTAGATATTATCGGAGCTGCATCGCTTGAGAGTGCATAATCGTAAAAAGCCTGTGCTGCTTTTGAAAGAGGTTTATCTTCTTTGGTTACAAGTACGAACGGACGCTGAATAACATATGATCCGTCTTTTACAGTGTCTTCCGTAGGCTCAACACCTCCGACTTTAATTGCTTTTACGCTGTCTTTTATTGCTGCCAGAGAAGCATAACCGATAGCATTTGGATTTTGGGAAACCGTTGTTATTACATCACCTGTCGATGTAAGCTCCTGACGGTATTGGCATTTGTCTTCTGTTTTTGTGATTGATTCAAATCCGTCTCTCGTTCCGCTTCCGGCTTCACGTCCTATAAGGACTATTTCCGCGTTGTCACCGCCGACTTCACTCCAGTTTTTGATTTCACCGGTATAGATTTTTGCAATCTGTTCTGTGGTAAGGTCATTAACTTTGTTGCTCGGATTAACAATTATTGCTATTCCGTCATAAGCAAGTGTTGTTTCTTTAAGGCCCTTTGCTTTTTCTTCATCCTTAAGAGCTCTGCTCGAAAGACCGATATCGCAGCTGCCTTCGGATACTGCCGTGATTCCCGATCCGGATCCTGTCGGATTATATGTAAATGATACGCCGCTGTTTTCGTTCTTGAATGATTCACCGAGAGCTCCGATTACCTTTTCCATAGATGTTGAACCGTCTGTCGATACCGAACCGCTTATGCTTGCAGTGTCGGTATTTGTTTTTGATGTGTTTGTTTCCGGATTTTTGCTTCCGCAGCCGGTAAGCAATGCCATAGCGAGTATGGAACATGCTGCAATTGATAAAATTTTTTTCATGGTTAAAAACTCCTTTTTGTTTTTAAATTTTTTTATTTTCTGTTTACAAGTTTATTCTATCACCCGTATGTCAAATCCGAAAGACATCTTTTGTCAAATTTAAGTAAAAAAATTTTTACATGTAAAGTTTGTGTTTTTGATGCTATAAAGTAATAAAATCATTCCGTATCTGCTATATTTAATTTGACTTTTTTCTGCGTTTGTGGTATGATAAGATGAATGTTTACAGATTATGCTATTGAAAAAAGGAAATGATGTTAAATGATATATCCCATAAAAACCAAACCTGTTTTTAAACAATATTTGTGGGGCGGATCTAATCTTAAGACCATGTTCGGAAAGTCCATACCCGATGACTTTGCGGCCGAAAGCTGGGAGATATCCTGTCACGATGACGGCTTGTCTTTTGTTGCAAACGGAGAATATGAGGGTAAGACCTTAAAAGATGTGATTTTTTCCGATAAAGAAAAAATGCTCGGAAATTGCAATGCGGATTCTTTTCCGCTTCTTGTTAAGATTTTGGACGCGTCCGATAAGCTTTCCGTGCAGGTTCATCCCGATGATGAATATGCAGCAAAACATGAAAACGGCGAACGCGGGAAAACAGAGATGTGGTATGTCATAAACGCTAAACCCGGTGCTCATCTTGTATACGGATTAAAGCAGGGCACAACAAAAGAAGATTTTTCGGATGCCGTAAAAAACAATACGCTTGAAAATATACTTAATTATGTTCCCGTAAAAAAAGGTGATTCTTTTTTCATACCATCGGGAACCGTTCATGCAATTTGTGAGGGACTTTTAATAGCGGAAATACAGCAGAGCTCAAACACAACCTACAGAGTTTATGACTATAACAGAGTAGGGAAAGACGGAAAGACGAGGGAGCTTCATGTTGATAAGGCAAAAGATGTTATAAACTATTCATTTTCTCCGAATAATAACACAATCCGTGAAGAAAAATATAATTGGGGAAGCTCTAAAGAGCTGTGTTCATGCGAGTTTTTTACGGTTGTAAAATATATAGTATCAGATAAATGTGAAATACAGGCAAAGAAAAATAAATTTGAAATGCTTGTCTTTACCGAGGGATCGGGTTACATAGGATATGACGGCATGAAATATGAATTTCGTTCGGGAGACAGTTTTTTTATTCCTGCGGCAATAGATAAATACACAATATGCGGAAACTGCGAATTTTTAAGAAGCTTTGAATAATATTCTTTCAGGAGGTACTTTGTATTATGGATATAAGCAAATCACTTGCAGACAGAGTTACGCCGCTTAAGGCGTCTGCTATAAGAGAAATATTTAAACTTACGGGCAAACCCGGTATGATATCATTTGCCGGAGGCATTCCTTCTCCCGATCTTTTCCCGACAAAAGAGTGGGGAGATATACTTAAAGGCATTATGGAAAACGAGGGTGCAAAAGCGCTTGTTTACGGTGTGACCGAGGGTTATCCTCCGCTTACGGAAAAGGTCATAAAGATGAATGCCAAACTCGGCAACGGCAAGAATTTTGACAGAACGATAATTACAACAGGCGCACAGCAGGGGATAGATCTTCTCATAAAATCTCTTGTAAACGAGGGTGACGGTGTTATATGTGAGGATCCGAGCTTTATCGGTACTCTTAACGGTATACGATCTTACAGAGCCAAGCTGTTCGGAGTTAAAATGAACGATGACGGCATAGACACGGACGAAGTCGAAAAAATATTAAAAGAGAAGTCAAACAAAATCAAACTTATATATACCATACCGACGTTTCAGAATCCGACCGGTATAACACAGTCGGCGGCAAAAAGAAAGCAGCTGCTTAAGCTTGCCGAAAAATATGATTGCTTCATACTTGAAGATAATCCGTACGGAGACCTCAGATTCAGCGGAGAACCTGTTGCAACAATAAAATCAATGGATGAAAACGGAAGAGTTATTTATGTAGGATCATTTTCAAAAACACTTTCTCCGGGTATCAGAGTCGGCTGGATAACAGGTCACGAAAAGATTATAGACAGGGTAGTTGTGTGCAAGCAGGTCAATGATGTGCACACACCGCTGATAAATCAGATGCTTGTAAATAATTATATTGATGCTTATGATTTTGAAGAGCACATTCAAAAGGGTTGTGAACTCTACGGTCATAAATGCGCTCTGATGCTTGAATGTATGGATAAATATTTTCCGGATTGCGTTTCATATACAAGACCGAACGGCGGAATTTTTCTCTGGTGTACATTGCCCGAGGGCGTAGACTCATATGAACTCTTTAAAGAGTGTATAGATAACAATGTTGCATTTGTACCGGGCAGTACATGCATGGTAGATATAGAAAAACCGAGTAATTGTTTCAGACTTAATTATTCCACTATGCCTGATGATAAGATAGAAGAGGGTATACGTATTGTTGGTGAAATAATCAAGCGCTTTGTTTAATATGTGAGGATAATATTATGGATATCAGAGTTTTGGTTTTATGTTTTACAATTGCCTTTGCAATATCTCTCGCGGCAACTCCGGGAGTCAAAGGTCTTGCATATAAAATCGGTGCGGTAGACGTACCGGACAGCGCGCGCCGTGTTCATAAAAAACCAATACCGCGTCTCGGCGGACTTGCGATTTTTTACGGATTCCTTATAGCGCTTTTGTGTTTTGCCAATATAGACCGGCAAATCAAGGGAATTATAATCGGTTCTCTTATCATAGTCGGCGTCGGAATCATAGACGACGTAAAGCAGCTCCGTGCAATCTATAAGCTTGCTGCGCAAATTCTTGCCGCTGCCATAGTTGTTTACCATAATGTGCGTATAACTGCTATAAGTATGCCGTCATTTATTGTTGAAAGCGGTGTTCTGCAGCTCGGTGTTCTCAGCATACCGATTACGATGGTCTGGATAATTATTGTTACAAATGCGGTTAATCTTATTGACGGTCTTGACGGTTTGGCTGTAGGCATTTCTTCCATAGCCTCGTTTTCGCTGTTTTTTATAGCAATACTCGGCGGTGAGCAAAATGTTGCAATTATATCGGCAGCATTGGCAGGAGGCTGCCTTGGTTTTTTGCCCTATAACTTTAACCCGGCACAAATATTTATGGGCGATACAGGCTCACAGTTTTTGGGCTTCATGCTCTCTGTAATATGTATTCAGGGACTGTTTAAAGGGTATGTAATAATATCGTTTATTATTCCGTTTTTGATTTTGGGTCTTCCGTTATTCGACACCGTGTTTGCAATTATAAGACGTGCATGGAATCATAAGCCTATAATGGGAGCGGACAGAGGACATCTGCATCACAGATTGCTCGATAATGGATTTACTCAGAAGCAGACCGTTGCAATACTCTATGTAATAGCTTCAGTTCTCGGTATAAGTGCCGTTCTTGTTTTGGAGAGAGGCGCATATATAGCAATTATGCTTTTGCTTATAGTTGTCAGTGCAGCATTCGGATTGTATAAACTTTTCAGAAAAAGCTTTAATAAAAATAATAACAATTAGGAAGGAATTAAATCAGTATGATCAAAGTTATGACTGTTTTCGGGACACGCCCCGAGGCTATAAAGATGGCACCGCTGATAAAAGAACTTGAAAAGTGCGATAAGATAGAGTCGATTGTAACCGTTACGGCTCAGCATAGACAAATGCTCGATCAGGTTCTTGAGATTTTTGATATCAAGCCTGACTATGATCTTAATATCATGAAGCCCGGTCAGACGCTTGCGGATATAACCGTGCGTTCTCTTACGGGGCTTGACAGCGTTATCAAAGAGGCAATGCCCGATATTATTCTTGTTCACGGAGATACAACGACATCGTTTGTCGGCTCTCTTGCTGCATTTTATAATCAGGTTAAAATAGGTCATGTTGAAGCGGGACTTCGTACATATGATAAATACTCACCGTATCCCGAAGAGATGAACCGCCGCCTCACGGGAGCAATGGCGGATCTTCATTTTTCCCCGACGGTCTCAAACAAAAATAATCTTTTAAAAGAAAATGTATCCGAAAAGGATATATATATAACCGGTAATACGGTAATTGACGCACTTAAAACAACAGTTCGCGATGACTACAAATTTTCCGATCCCGTGCTGAACAGTTTGGATTTCAAAAACAAAAAAATAATTCTTATGACGGCACACAGACGTGAAAATCTGGGTGAGCCGCTTGAAAATATCTGCAATGCCGTTAAAAACATTATTTTGTCTCATCCCGATGCGGAACTTGTTTATCCGATGCATCTTAATCCTATGGTCAGAAACACCGCCACGTCGATTCTCGGTGGTATGGATAGGGTTCACCTCATAGATCCGCTTGATGTTGAAGAGCTTCATAATGCAATGCATAGATGCTACATGGTCATGACGGATTCCGGCGGACTTCAGGAGGAAGCTCCCAGCCTCGGAAAACCCGTTATCGTCCTCAGAAATGAAACGGAGCGCCCCGAAGCAGTGTATGCAGGTACCGTAATAATGGGCGGTGTAGATAAAGGTGTAATTGAAGAAAAAGCAAATATGCTCCTAACCGATGCACAGGCGTATCATAAAATAGCGCATACCGCAAATCCTTACGGTGACGGTCACGCGTCATCACGAATTACGAAGGCAATTTTATATTCTTTCGGCGAGGGTGACAAACCGGCTGATTTTATAGGATAACAGTGCAAGTGATACGGATTTTACGGAGGATAAAACATTGAAAATAGGATTCGACAATGATAAATACCTGCGCATGCAGTCAAAACATATAAGAGAGAGGATATCTCAATTCGGGGGTAAGCTGTACCTTGAGTTCGGCGGAAAGCTTTTTGACGACTTTCACGCTTCAAGAGTCCTTCCCGGTTTTAAACCCGACAGCAAGATGCAAATGCTTTTGCAGCTTAAGGATGAAGCGGAAGTTGTTATTGCGATCAATTCTGCCGATATAGAAAAAAATAAGATCAGAGGCGACCTCGGGATAACATATGATATTGATGTTATCAGGCTTATAGATGCTTTCAGGGGTGTGGGACTTTATGTCAGCAGTGTTGTCCTTACGCGCTACAACGCGCAGGACTCTGTTGTTAAGTTTGAAAACAAGATTAAAAGTCTCGGAATAAAGGTATACAGACATTATCTCATAGAGGGTTATCCGTATGATATAGAAAAAATTGTTAGTGATGCGGGATACGGCAAAAATGAATTTATAGAAACAGAACGAAAGCTTGTCGTTGTAACCGCACCTGGACCGGGAAGCGGAAAAATGGCAACCTGCTTATCTCAGTTATATCATGAAAATAAACGCGGTATAAAGGCAGGCTATGCAAAATTTGAAACATTTCCGATATGGAATATTCCGCTTAAGCATCCCGTAAACATTGCATATGAAGCGGCAACTGCAGATCTTAACGACGTTAATATGATAGATCCTTTCCACCTTGAAGCTTACAGAAAAGTTACGGTTAATTATAACCGCGATGTTGAAATTTTCCCTGTGCTTGATGCAATGTTTAAAAAGATATTCGGCTCATCGCCGTATAAATCTCCAACGGATATGGGCGTTAATATGGCAGGAAATTGCATAATAGATGATGATGCCGTATGCCATGCCGCAAATCTTGAAATTATCAGAAGATATTATTCCGCACTTTGCGAGCAAAGAGAAAGCGGCGTTGCAACAGATACCGTATCGAAGCTTGAGCTTATAATGAAACAGGCAAACCTTACGCCGGAGCTCAGACCGGTTATAGGTGCTGCAAACAAAAAGGCGGAGGAAACAAATGCACCTGCTGCTGCAATAGAGCTTTCCGACGGGAAGATCGTAACCGGCAAAACGTCATCGCTTTTGGGGGCATCATCTGCGGCAATACTTAACGCATTAAAATATCTTGCTTCGATAGACGATGATGTCGAGCTTATTTCACCGTCGATAATCGAACCTGTTCAGAAGCTAAAAACGTGTCATCTCGGCAATAACAATCCGCGTCTGCATACAGATGAAGCTCTTATAGCACTGTCAATCAGCGCGGTTACATATGAGCCGGCTTCGCGCGCAATGGAAAAGATAGGCGAGCTTAAAGGCTGTGAGGCACATTCTTCCGTTATATTGTCAGGTGTAGATATAAATGTGTTTAAAAAACTCGGAGTAAACATTACATGTGATCCGAAATATCAGATGAAAAAGCTGTATCATAAAAAATAAAATATACATATTTAATACCGTTATAAAGCACGGTGTTAATCTATAAGATTAAGCTTCCGCAGGATATGAAAATCCTGCGGATTTTTTGATTTATCTTGACAAATATACCTTACTGTGATATGCTGATTGCAGAAGACGAAAGATCAATTATACTTTGGAAAAATCTTATGATATGAGTCATCCGCAGAGGGAGGATAAAAATGTTTGAAAACTTATATGCATTAAAAATAAATATCGGTAAAAAGGTCTTACGAAGCATGCTTGCAAAAATTTTGACTTTTGTGCTGTTCTGTATACTTTTCTCGGTAATGCTCGGAGGAACTGCCGCTATGGCGTCTGATAGTGCGGACGGATTGGAACATTGGGATAAAAATGAGGTTTATTACAGAGACGGCATCAAATTTTCGGTAAATATTTCGGGCATGAATGAGCCGAATTGGGTTAGGGAAAGTGTTTCCGGAGAAGACGGCAAAATTGACGTAAAGATACACCGTTATCAATGCAGAGATTTATTGGGTTATGTATCGGAAGGAAACATTATTGAACTTTCGGGTGAAAAGGGCAAGGTTAAACTTGCAAATTCAGGCATGGATATTGCACGGTCACGCGTTAATGAGATTGATGCTCCGGCTTTTGCTTCCGAATATCCGTATTTTTCATATATGGGTTTTAACGAGAATGAGTATACATACACCGCGCGTCAAAAAGAACCTTTGACAGCTTTGACGGGAGAGGATACATGCAAATACAGGAAAATCGGCGTTTATTTTGCTTTTGATGATAAGCTTGAACTTCAAACCGCCTTTTTAAGACTCAATGTTTATAAAGATGAATACGGTAATCCCGTGAACACTAAGTTTGATGAGCTTCGTGCAGAAACAGATTTATCATATATCGGCAATTTTCATGAGGATTTTACAGTGGATTCATGGTTCGACAGGTTTGATTCAACAAACGGTTATTATTTTACAAAGTATTTTACAATGTATGAGAATAACTACCGAAACAAAAAAGTTGACGGCATCAATTTTGAAATTGAAAATGCGTCCGTTGACGGTATCGTTATAAACTCGGATATAACCTTATGGCAGGCGGCGCGTGTTGTTATTGAGGTTTATAATAAAGACGGAAGAAGAGTTTCTTCCAACTACGAAAATGAACTTGACGTATCAAAAAAGCAATATGTTTTAACACCTTTAAAAACAAAAATCTATGACTACAGCAGTGACAGCAAGCATCCTCGGGTGATTAGGGAAATTGATATTCCCGAAAATCAATTTGTAAGCGGAGAGAAATACCGTGTGTGCATTGCGATTTTAGACGTTTACAGAAATTTTGACGTTTTATACCGCTGGCAGGAGTATGTTACCATGCAGTGATATAAATAAATTTCACAAATACTCTTGACAAATGTAGCTGACCGTGTTATACTAACCATAGTAGCTACAAGTGTAATTACACTAAACTAAATCTTATGAATCATAAGGGGGCATTTTATATGTCAAGTTCAAAACACACAATTACCGATTCGGAATACAGTATTATGAAAATTTTGTGGGGTTCGGAGTGTAAAATGACGGTATCCGACGTAGTCAGGGCACTTGACGGAAACGATTGGACGCCGTCTACAGTTTCAACATTTTTGCAGAGATTATTAAAAAAGAATGTTGTATCCTGTGAGAAAAAGGGAAACACAAATTTATATTATCCGATTCTCAAACAAAATGATTATGATATGAGCGAAACCGAGAGCTTTTTATCAAAGATATATAAAGGCTCGGTTAAAAATCTTGTTGCGGCACTCTATGAAAACAAAAAGCTTTCAAAGGAGGATGTGTCGGAGCTTAAAAGTATGTTTGACTTGGAGTGATAAATTTGTACGATGTTTTCAAAACAGTGCTTATATTAAGCCTGTTCGGTTTTGGGATAACAGCGCTGCTTTTACTCTTAAAGCCGATTACCGCAAAGAGGCTGCCGGCAAGGTGGCAATACTGCGTATGGATTGCAGTGCTGATTTCTATGGTATTGCCGGCATACAAGCTGATACCGAAAAAAGAGGCTCAAAAACTTGCGATAGTGCCGCAAAATCAAACGGTGCAGACCGATACGCAGCCGCAGGAGGAAACCAAGCCCGATACGGTTGTAACCTATGACACACCGATTGAATATAAGGAGGTTAACCTATCGCCCAAAATTCAAATACGGCTCTTTGACCTTATTGCATATATATGGGGCATAGGTGTTCTCATATTTTTGCTTGTCGTCATTATAAGCTATTTAAGGTTTTTGTGCCGTAAAAACAAAAATGCGGTTAAGATTTCCGATAACAAGATATTTTCGGAAGTAAAAAAGGAGCTTAAAATCAAAAGGCACATCAGGCTGAAAGCATCATCGGATGCGGAATCGCCTATGCTTGTGGGGGTATTGTTCCCGACAGTATATATTCCCTGTCTGGAAATTCCCGACAACAATATGCGTATGGTACTTTTGCACGAACTGACGCATTACAAGCGAAAGGATTTGCTTGTGAAATGGTTTGCAATTTTGGTAAATGCCGTTCACTGGTTCAATCCGCTTTGCTATCTTGCCTGTGCTGCTTTGAGCGAAGCGTGTGAGGTGTCGTGCGATATGTCGGCGACAAAAAATATGTCCGAATATGAACAAAAGTTATATATGCAGACAATTCTTAATTTAGCCACAGAAAGGAGCTAAAAAAATGCTTGAAAATTTATATACAACAAAAATGAGTGCAAATAAAAAGACATTGCAGAGCAGGTTTACAAAAATCCGTTCAAAAAGCGGACGAATTTCAAAAATTATGGCGGCGGTGATGTCCTGTGCCGTTGCAGTAACAATGCTCGGCGGAGCTGTCGTTATGGCGGCTGTTACGGCAAACTATGAGAATCAAAATAAGCAAATAAAATATGAGGTTTACAATGGCAATAAATTGATTTCTCTAACCAATACCCCGATTATTTACGGCGATAGCTATTATTTGCCCCTGCGTGAAACATTAAATGCTTTCGGTATAAATGACATACAATGGGACGGCGGAAAAATTACAATTTCTATGCCACATTCTCAAAAAGAAGGCTTTTATGCAGATAAATGTGAAGTAGCTATCGGTAGCGATTATATAACCTATTCGGACGGATCGGCGTCAAATCGCACAATGAGTGCAGTACCGATATTACAAGACGGCATTACTTATGTAAGCGAGTTTTTCTTTGAGGATTTAATGAGAGTAGGACAAATTCCGAATTTCAGATTTAATGTTATAAGGGATTTAGCTCCCGAAGCCTATTATAAACCGGGTGAGGAAGTATTTATAGGTACATTGGCTCAACAGGAGCGATTTTCGCCCGATACGCCCGTTAAACGAATTATAACGGACGAAAACGGAAATACGGTAGCGGTAGTTACGGTTGAAAATCAGCAGCCCCAAAAATTAAACTCGCTCCAAGTGGATGGTGACATTGTCAACGCAGGCAGTTACGGTGAATTATTCAACATTTGCGGAGTAATTATAACGGCTGACGGAAAACACATATATAAAAATAACGGTATTATTATATATAATAATAACAACGATAGAATAGCATTTATCCCTGTTACATGGCAAATCAATATACCCAAAGCAGATTTTTCCGCTTTAAACAATCAAATTGATTTGACAAAATATAGGTGATTGTAAAATAAAAATGTGAAAAATGTGGATAAATTTTTGCGGAACGCTGTGGTCAGCGTTCCCTACGTAGTAATTACAAGTTTACAGTTAATTATTAAATATGGTTTTATTACAAATTTTCGTTAAAACCAATTAGTTAATTGAAAACGTACCTATCAATTTATTTGTAGGGAACGGTGACCACACCGTTCCGATGAAAAATAAACATTTAAATCTGTTTATCGGAGAAAATGTAAATAAAATGATACCGCGGAATGTGCTTTAAATCAGATATTTTGTAATTTTACAATCAACTATTGACAAAATAAGAAAGGAGATAAAAATGTTAGAGAATTTATACACAACAAAAATGAGTGCAAATAAAAAGACCTTGCAGAACAGGTTTACAAAAATCCGCAGGAAAAGCGGACGTATTTCAAAAATTATGGCGGCGGTGATATCCTGTGCCGTTGCAGTAACAATGCTCGGCGCAACCATTGTTATGGCGGCAGTCGGCTCTGACGGCTTGGAGCATTGGGATAAAAACGAGATTTATTTTCTCGGCAGTATGAGCTTTACGGCAAATACTTCGGGAAAGAATGTTCCTAATTGGGTAAAAGATGATGTTGTCGGAGATGACGGAAATATATCCGTTACAATAAGGAATTATCAAATGCG
>CAKSJG010000029.1 GCA_934463165.1 uncultured Clostridia bacterium | reverse complement strand
TTTCCAAAAAATCAAAAGTATACCCTAACCGCGATGCCGACGGATGATAAGCTTACCAAAGTTCGGATATTGACGCGTGCGGCTAACCTAATGTTACAGGAATGTTAAGCATGCTAAAGTTATGATTGACTAACTTTACTTTATATGATATAATAATTCCGGTATCTTATTTGAAAGGAGCAATTACATAGTCATGGACACTGATGACAGCGATTCTGACCAGAATAACAAGTTTAATATTTTTTGTTATATATATACGGCATACCTGCGTCTGTTTTTGAAAATTCACAGGGATGCCTTTTTGTGTCTGAAAAGAGTGATATGATAACATATCGGTCGTAATCTCAAAATATATAAATTTATACAGGAGTAATTATAGAAATGAATATATTCCCATATGTAAGTCTTGTAGTTTTGGTTATGCTGTCGGCATACTTTTCGGCTACCGAGACTGCATTTTCGTCGCTCAGCAAGACAAAGATAAAAACCCTTGCCGAGAGCGGAAACAAAAAGGCGGAAATTGCGTGTGAGCTTGTTGAAAAATATGATAAACTCATATCTACAATTCTCATAGGAAATAACATAGTTAATCTTTCGGCAGCGTCAATTGCTACGGTACTTTTTGTTAATCTTTACGGTGACATGGGCGCTACGTTATCGACGGCTGTAATGACTGTTGTCGTTCTTATTTTCGGTGAAATAAGCCCCAAAAGCCTTGCAAAAGACAGCCCCGAAAAATTTGCAATGTTTTCGGCTCCGCTTATCAGAGTTTTAATATGGATTTTAACACCGGTTAACTTCTTGTTTTCTGCGTGGAAAAAGCTTATATCAAAGCTGTTTAAGGTAGAAGAAAAGCAAAAAATGTCTCAGGAAGAGCTGCTTATGTTTGTTGACGAGGTTCAGCAGGACGGAAGCATAGATACCGACGAGGGAACTCTTCTTAAAAATGCCATAGAATTTAAGGAGCAAAAGGCGGAAGATATCCTGACTCACAGGGTTGACCTTGAAGCGGTTCCGATAGATGCCGACAAGGGCGAAATTGCAAAGAAATTTACCGATACGCAGCTGTCGAGACTTCTTGTTTATGACGGCAATATAGATAAAATAGTCGGTGTTATTCATCTTAAAGATTTTTATACCGAATACGGTATTACAGATAAGCCGATAAAGGATATTATAACCGAGCCGCTTTTTGTTCACAAATCCGAAAACATCAGCGACCTGCTTACGATTCTTCAGAAAAACAAATCGCACATTGCGGTTGTTGTTGATGAATACGGCGGAACGCTCGGTATCGTTACCATGGAAGATATCTTAGAAGAGCTTGTCGGTGAAATCTGGGATGAACACGATGAGGTTGTGGAGCCTTTCAGTAAAATAGGAGAGAATGTTTATCTTGTTGACTGCTCTGTCGATTATGATGAATTTTGCGAATTTTTTGACATCGAAGAGGAATCTGAAAGTGCGAATTTAAGCGGATGGATAATAGAAAAGCTTGATAAAATCCCCGAGCTCGGCGACAAATTTGACTTTGAAAACCTTACCATTACCGTTGCGGAAACGGATAACCGCAGAATAATAAAGATAAAGGTTGAAAGTCACGAGGTTGTAAAAGACGAGGAAGAGGAAGAATAACATAAAATAAAAGCTTTGGCAAAACGGATTGACCGAATTGCCAAAGCTTTTTATCTGAAATCAAACGAAAATACGGTTGTTGTTTCACTTCCGCCCCAGTTTGTTTCGGGAATAAGCTCTATCTTTGAAATATTTTTTCCTACTTTGATATCATATGCCCTTTTTCGGTTATTTTCTATGCTTACGGTTGTTAATGTTCCGTCCTCGCCCGTGATATTAAGCTTAAAACTGCGGCATAGGGTTTTCGGCATAAACATATCAGGACTGTCCAAAAGAACATTGCACCTTGTTGAATGAGTTCTTTCACATTCGTCACCGTCTAACGTTTCGCGGTCAAGATCACTGTCAAAAACAATGTGCACCGCTTCAACCCGACAGCCGTCCGCATCATAGCATACACCCGTTCCGTTTTTGATTTTTTCTCCGCATACATCGGTGTTGTAGATTCTGTTCGGTCTGTCTTCACCGTTGCATAGATTTTTATGAGCCGCATTTTTCGTGCATGCCTTTGAAATATGCCTTTTCTTATACGGTAAAAAGCAGTCGTTTATCATCAGCGTCTGCTGAAGCTCTTCAATTTTTTCATGCAGAACGCCGTTCGGTGTCAGAGAATATTTAACGGCTATCGAAGCAGCCGTTCCCGCTGCCTGACCGAGAAGCGCGCATGTCGCCATAACTCTTATACTGCTCATTGCCATGTGAGTCATGCTTATGTTTCTTCCCGCAAAAAACAGATTTTCAACATTTTTGGAATAGAGCGCGCGGTACGGCAGAGTATACGGCGCAGGAGTGGGGAAGTTTGTGTTTGCCTCTCCGTTATGATAAAATCCGAGCGGAAAATGATCGTCAAGCGGCCATCCGCCGTATGCCGCGGTGTCATCAAAAATGACATTTTCCGATATGTCTTTCTGTGTTACGGTATATTCGCCCGTCATTCTTCTTGATTCCCGTTTTCCGGCAAGGAATCCAAAAAATTCAAGCTCCCAGTTGTCAGCGTCAAAATTTCCCGAGTTTTTAATGTAATCCCACATTCCGACGGAAAGCCCGATCAGATCGGAGGTTATCTCTTCGGTGTCGCCAATCGTGTCACGGTCGCCGCCAAGTTCAAGATACCAGAAGTTTTCACTGCTTTTGTAAATATCCGTTCCTCTTCTTTTTGCCTGTTCATCTTCTATCTTTGCTGCCCATTCGGGAGGAGTAAATTTTATCTTTCTGTTTGTTTGCCTTCCCTGCAGAAGGCAGCTCATACCCATGGTAAATTTGTCGGCTTTGTCAACATGCGTCTGCTCGCTGTAATCGTCTTTGCATTCGCGCCCGATTTTAAACCGCGCGCCGGTCAGCGGAGCAAGAATGCTGTCTCCGGAGCAATCGCTGTAAATCTTTGCTTCAACAGAAATAAGCGTCTGTGTTGTAAGCTGATATCCCGTTATGCTTTTTATCCTCGTGTCTCTGCCGTCCTCAAAGCTTCCCTTTTCTGTTGACGCGTCCATGCATGTGCAGTTTAAAATCAGTGTTATGTTTTTTTCTCTTTTCACAAAATCATAAAGCACGGTATCCCATATGTAATAATTTTTTGTCGGGTTTCGGTATAGATTTTCCAATGCTATCTCTTCAAGAATACCGGTTTCGCGGTTGCATTTTCCCTGCGCTCCGCAAATCCACATCCGTATTTCCGACGATGCGTTTCCGCCCAATACGGGTCTCTCGTGCATAAGCACAACCTGTATCCCTTCTCTTGCTGCGGCTATTGCTGCACATATCCCCGCCATTCCTCCGCCTATGACGCATAAATCTGTTTTGATTATCTTTTTGTTAAGCATTTTTATCACTCCGTTTGACATTTAACCTGTTTTGGGTTATAATGATTATAGCAATGTTTTTAATGTTTTTCTTGCTTAAAAATGCATAATTATATCAAAAAAATGCAGGAGAGTGTTTTTATGAACAGGCTTGCCGATGAAATTGCCGCATATATCGAATATCTTAAATCGCAATACGGTTTGAATATTTCACTTCATCCGAAAGGCGAATTTTCACAAATTTTTTCGGCATGTTCGAATCTTGCCCCATACAATTCACACCTCAGCCCTTACTGTACTGTTGTTAAGAAAACGGATTTTGAAAAGTGTATTAAATGTCAGCGTATGGTCATAAAAAAATGTGAAAACCTTTTGTTTTTTACGGGTGAGTGTCATGCAGGTGTTATGCAATACATACATACGGCAGAAAATGACGGTACATCCGTCGGATTCATAAGCGTGAGCGGATATGCCGGTAGAAAGCGAGTACCGAAGAAAAATAAAATATATGAAAAAACAATGATTCATAACGAGATTCCGACGAGGTTTTTAAATACCGTCATATCTCCGCTTGCAAGGATGTTCGGCATGCTTATCGGTGAAGAGCTGCCGCTGTTCTCGGGTGAATCTCAAAAATTCGGTGATTTTGAAAGAATAAAGGCTTTTGTAAATGAATATCACACAACCGTCACTCTTGATATGGTGTGCAAAAATCTGCATTTGAGCAAGTCGTATGTCAGCCATACATTCAAAAAACATTCGGGATATACGCTTAAAAGCTATTGCAATATTCTTAAAGTAAATGATGCAAAAAAAATGCTGAAAATTTCTTCGGCATCCGTAACGGAAATTGCTCTTGCTTCGGGCTTTGAGAATATCAGCTATTTTATAAGCGTATTTAAAAAACAAACCGGCGTCACACCTCTTGTTTACAGAAACGGTCAAAACATTCGGTGAGACGCAGGCGCGTTTTCTCTGCGTATTTAAGTTTTCGGCAGGTTTTATTTGTTAAACAGTCTGTTCATTTTATCGGCAATTATTTTTTCTCTTTCGGCTCTTTTGTCCGCATTTATGCTCACGTCCAGCACGTCTCCCTTTTTGGCACCGTCGGGCAGCGCTGCAATCGGAATGTCAAAAAATATATTGCCACATTCGACCGAGGCATATTTTTCCTCAATTTTGTCTATAATCCACATTATATTATTCTCCCGGTTTCAAATTAAACATCTGTATGCATCTTTCAAGAATACCGTTCATGTATGCCAGTGCAATTCCGTAATTCGTAAAAGGAATGCCGACCTTCTGCGCGCATTTCATTCTGTATAAAACAGCCTTGGACGGTATCATGCATGCGCCGCAGTGAATGATGATGGCATATTTTTTAAGTTCATCCGGAAATCCGCCTCCCGATGAAAACTCAAAATTAAAATCTTTTCCCGTATATTTTTTTAAGAGCCTCGGCAGCTTTACTGTTCCTATATCGTTGCATTGTCTGTGGTGAGTGCACCCCTCACTGATAAGAATTGTGTCACCGTCTTTAAGATTATTTATCGCTCCGACTCCTTTTACCGCCGTTTCAAGAAAGCCTTTCATTCTTGCCATTAAAATTGAAAA
Source organism: uncultured Clostridia bacterium (assembly GCA_934463165.1). GTDB lineage: Bacteria > Bacillota > Clostridia > UMGS1810 > UMGS1810 > RGIG1828. Next base: position 24,329 of record CAKSJG010000029.1, on the reverse strand, counting down.
CGATGTCAGCGGTATATCGGGCGGTGTTTCGCGCGAAATTTTTGCAAATGCCTGAGAATCCGTTACAACAAGAGCAGGTTTTCCGTTTATCGCTTCAAGGCAGCTTTTGTATGTGGTTTCCTTGGTAAGAAAACACAGCGCGTCGCTGTCTAAAACATCTCTCATGACTTGCTGCTGCGGAAGTATCATTCTTCCTTTGGGGGCTGATTCGTCGATAGGGGTCACAAGCACAACCTTGTCACCGCCTTTTATAATATCCGAGACAATGCAAAAACCTTTTTCTTCGGTTTTTATGAGGTGCGCCGTCTTTTCTTTAAGCCGATCTATTCCCGTTTTTTCAAGCGCCGATACAACAACCGTATTTTTTTCGGCCTTTATTTCTTCGGATATAAGATCCGTCTTATTAAGCGCAATGATATACGGTATATCCCTCTGTTTAAACATTTCGATAAGCTCATATTCCGCATCGCAAAGCTTTTTTGACGCGTCGGTAACAAGTATCGCTATGTCCGTTTTTTCAAGCACCTGTTTTGTTTTTTGAACTCTTTTATCTCCGAGAGCGCCCGCGTCGTCTATTCCGGGTGTATCAATAATGCTGACGGGTCCCAGTGGCAGAAGCTCCATTGATTTATACACCGGATCCGTCGTTGTGCCCGCCGTATCCGAAACAATTGCGGCATCCTGATTTGTAAAGGCATTTACCAGGCTTGATTTACCCGCATTTCTGAGACCGAAAAAGCCTATGTGTATTCTGTTTGCGCTCGGCGTATCGTTAAGTCCCATTTGTGTCACACTCCCCTGATTTTTAGCTATTACTCGCTTATAATATTTGAATATGCGGTTTTTGCGCTTATTCCGTCAATTTTGCCTATTTTGCCCGAGAGAGCGCTGATTACATCCTGCGGAGCGTCCACTGCAAGGCTTATTATGTGAATGTTTTTTTGTTTGTACGGCAGTCCCATTCTTCCGATTATATAGCTTCCGTAATCGTGAAGCACGGAATTTAAAGTTTCAACGGAATCGGTTTTTTCCACAATTATTCCGATTATTGCAACTCTTGTCTGCATATAAATCAACCTCCCTTTATTTGCCCATGGCATTCATAACCGCGCATGCAAGCTGATCGGGGCAGGATGTGGATTTATATCCGCATTTTATACCCTTAAGAAGCGTTATCACATCATCGGCTTTTCTTCCCTCGCACATTTTTGCAAGTCCCTGCGTGTTGCCGGAGCATCCCCCGGTAAACACAACGTTTTTTACGATTCCGTCTTCGATTTCAAATTCAATGTTTCTTGAGCATACGCCCGACGGTTTATAATTGTATTTCACTGTTTTAACCTCCGTTTTTTTAATTATATATTTAAAGCTGCCGCAGATAAAGGGATTTCCTTCATGTATGCGGCAGCCTCATTGCTGCATTAATGTTATATCAATCCGATATAAGTATAAGTGTCCAGTAGTTGCCGTTGTCTCCGCCTTCATAATATCCCACACCGATTCTTGTGAATTCGGGGTTCATTATGTTGTCACAGTGAAGCTGAGAGTTAAGCCAGCTCTTTACAACCTCGCTTGCCGACGAAAATCCCGATCCGATGTTTTCGGCAATGGATGTGAAAGGAATTCCGAAGTTTTCAACTCTTTGGTCAAGCGTCAGCCCCTCCGATGACGTATGGTCAAGAAAACCGTTTTCCGCCATATCTTCCGAGTGCATATAAGCAAGATACGCAATGTTATCATCATAGATAAGCTCGCTCAGCCCGCTTGCCGTGCGCTCCTTGTTAATCAGCTCCGCAACTGCCTTTGACTTGTCTTCGGCAGTCTCGGGTTTGGTGTAATAAGCAGGGTTATCATCAATTGTCGGCGTATATGTTGAATCGCTTCCGGTTGAAGTGCCTGTGTTTGCATAATTGTTTTTATTGCCGTCCGATTCCGGCTTTTTGTCGGTGTCGGTTTTGTTATTGTCGCCGATGCTTGTGTCTGCCGGTTCGCCTTTGTAGTCGGCGGTTTTTATAACAACGCATTTTGCATTATCATCCCATGCAACACTTGCGCCTATTGCATCGCATATCGCTCTTACGGGAACAAACGTGCTTGAATTCGATATGTAGGGCTTTTCGTTGCTGTCAAGTGTTTTAAAAACGGTAGACGCGTTGCCGCTGTCATCAATTTTTGTTACGATCATCATTGTGGAATCAATTGTGAGCATAACGGTTGTCGTGCCTATAATTGCATAAGCTTTTTTGGTTGCCTGGCTCCATTCGACTTTAGCGTTCAGTGCTTCAAATATCGGACGGAACGGAACCATTGTTCTGCCGTCTTTAATTTCGGGAAATACCGCGCCGGTATCGATTGTTTTTCCGTTTACCGAAAGACTGATGCCGCCGTCCGCAAAAGCGCTGAATGCGGATAAAATCATGATTAACGAAAGAAGAATGCTTAGATATTTTTTCATAAGAATACATCTCCTGTCTGAATTTGATAAATTTTAATGTATATAAATTATATCACAATTATTTAGATTTGTCTATAAAAAACGGTTTGAAATAAAAATTTAACATTTCGGTAATCTTATTTAAACAAAATATATTTAATATTTTTACGTCAAAAGTTCAAGTAATTTGTATTTCACCTTACTTTTTTGCAATATTAATAAAATAAATTACCTGTTTCGTCGATTAGAATGTCGTTTACGCTGTGTGACGGTTTTCTTAAAATTTTATGATATAATAATTAATATTCGTGTAAAAAAATGCAAGTTGTCACAAAAACCTGCATTTTATCACAAAAGCTTGATTTTTATTTGAAAATATATTACGATTGTTTTGGGGGATGGATAATTGTTCTTTGGATGTTTTGGCAAAAAATTCCATTAGGATTTGTACGTTTTCAATAAACTTCAAAAAAGTTTTGGGATTTTTGAAGAAAAATCCGGAATTTTGCTATTATATATATGTAGGACAAAATAAATGATATTAATTTGCGCCGGTTATGCTTTGGCGCGATTGATATAAAATTTTAAGTAACAGGAGAGGAAAGAAGATGAAAATGAACAAAAGAATGAAGTTTGTTGTGTTATGTTCATCGGTAGTTTTTGCTGCATCTGCGGTTGCGCTTGCGGTTCGCGGCGGCATATTTACCGGTGACGGAGGAGGGAGCGAATATATTGCTTCATCGGATGCGGCAGAAGCCGTGAGCATGTCGGACGTTTTAACCGATAACATTGCCGAATCGATTGATGCCGTGAGTGAATATGTTTCGGGGTTTAACATGTCAGATCTCACATATGAGCAATATATCGAAATTGAATCATACATATATTTTATGACGAAAAACAAACTTACCGATTCCGAAATTCAAACTGTAAACAGAATAATTGATAAAGGCACAACGGTGGCAACAATATCATCCGTGTATGATTTTTATCTTACAACATCCGAGGATTTTTCAATAATCGAAGACATATGCGCTTTGGAAGACAGTTATTTCGGTAAATACTGGATAGAGGATGCATATAACGAGGTTACAAAATCCCGTCATGGGGTTTTAAATAGAGAAGATATAAACAGATATCTTGATTCCGGTCTGACATATGAAGATATTCGCTATGCAAACATCCTTTGCCGCGGCGGAGAAATGACCATAAGCGAAATACTGGATGCAAAAAAGGACGGTGCATCATGGCAGGATATCACACCGACCGCAGTGTCGGTGCAGTCGGCAGATAATATAAAAGCGGATATTGCGGTTGAAACGGTAAATGCAGTGTCGGCAGATGAAAATGCCGTATCTCCCATGACGGCATATGAGCTTTCGGCTATGATAGCGCGCACGGGTGCGGATATAGATATTGCAAGCGTAAAGGTTGATGATGCCGAAGAAGCAATCCGCTCCATGAGGGAAGCATATGATGAGAAGCTTGTTGATTCCGTAAATGAAACTCTTAAGAACCTTGGGCTGCCCGCATCATATATGGATTATGACGAATATAACACATACTACAGCGACAACCTGAATGCCGCAGTTGAAAACGGCTTGAGAGAGCAGACGTTTGATGAGCTTGACGCGCGCGGATATTCACCGCGTGAAATAATGATCGCGTCAATGTATTTTGAAGGGGATGAAGGTAATCTTATTCCGCTTTTAAAGTCGATCCGAAAGGGGGATGAAATTCAATGATTAAATCTATAAAAAATATATTGAAAATTTCTGTTTTCTTTGTTATAATAATAACAGCAAGTTGTATATCGGCATATGCTTCGACATCACAGTATCTTGATGATTCATTTTATGACGGTAAGGGTCTTGCATACGGCGACGGGCTTCTTGCGCCGACTGTCGGATCGTCGGATGACAATGTCGATATGTCGCGCGGTGAGGTAATGTTTAGCGAAACGGATTATACCATAAACGGCAGAGGTAATCTTCAGATTCCGATTATCAGAAGCTATAATACAAGCATTTCTGTAGGAACTATAGGGGAAACCGAATACAGCAAGAAAAGACCTGCCCCCGAAATGGTCGGATATTATTACACTTGCTCAAAGGATGACACTGATGTCCTTGTCGGATTTCATAATGAATTTGAAGCTTTTGAAGCTCCCAATTTTTTCATAGGCAGAGATTATCGTGACGCTTACGAAACAACGAGATACAGCGATCCGTATTATACGTATCCCGGTTTGGAACATTACCGCGGAGCATATACGTATACTCTCAATAAAGCACGCGGTCACGTTATAATAACACGCGATCGCTATATAACTTACAAACGCGATTCAATAACGGAGTCGGCACACCAGATTGACATGGGTAACGGCTGGACAATAAAAAAACCGGGGTTCTGCCTTAACGATAACGGTGTGGATGACGGCGACCGTTATTCCGTAATAACATTTCAGGATATTAACGGAAAAGTATGCAATCTTGAATTCACATTCAGAAAGCAGGATGACGATACATATAAATGCAGAACGAGTGATATATCCGAATTTGAACGTGACTATACCATGAGCTTTGTTAATCCCAATAATGTTTATGAAACGGTTGAACATCCTAAAGGATTTGAATATAACTTTATTATAGAGTCGGGTGACGGTATAAAATATTATACCGAAATGACAACAACAACGTCATTCCGTTTAAAAGCTGTTTCAGACAGATACGGTAATACAGCGCTTTATGATCCTGCAAACGGAGCAAAATATACTCTTGACAGCGGAGAAGAATTTTCGGTGAGCACAAGCGGAATAACGCGCACATATAACGGTGTTACGGAGACTGTTATAAGCTATGAAAATGAAAGAATAACCTCGCCCGATGACCCCGACGATTTCTTTAAATGCGATGATATTGCAACGTATACGTTTAAAAAACAAAGCGGAGATTCACCGTCGGATTCCGACAGCTGTGTGAAATATACAATGGTGCAGTACCTTGCAAGGGAGGATTTATTGTATGCTCCTGTCGGCGCAACGGATATACGAATGCTTATAGGCAATTATATAGATACGGTTGAGCATAATACGGGAATGAAACAGAGGTATACATATACTACAAGCTTGAGCAGCCTTATTAACCACATATCTCCCGCAAAAAGCTATTTTGAAGAATATAACGAAAATATATATAATAAAAAGACTTTTAATTTTTGGCAAAAGAGTAAGAATACCGTTAAATATGTGAACGGTTCGAAAAAGGAAATATATGTATCCGCCGATGCGGAAACAAGCGAAAAAGCATATACATATAACTTTAATGTGTCCGGTCAGCTTACTTCATCCGAAACAGATACCACAGATACATACACATATAGTTGCGCATGCTTTGATGCACCGGTATCGCGTCAGGATCATACGGACGGCGGAACGCTGTCTACTGTTTCAAGATATGATAATAAACACCGCATGTCAAAACAAACTGCCGGTGACACAGAAACAAGATATACTTACGGAAAATACAACATACCTCTTACGGTTGAAACCGATAAAGACGCAAATACGGTTATAAAAACAGTTAATACACTTACGGAGGATGAAAAGTCAATTGCCGAAACTAAGGTTTATGAAAATGATGTTTTGAAATCAAGAAGTACGTTTACTTATGACTCATACGGTAATGTGACAAGTGAAACAAAATATATTAACGATACCGATACCGCGGTTACAAACTATACACACGAATATCTGCCGGATTGCTCCAAAAAGACAACCGTAACGCAAACATGTCTCAAGGATGCGGACGGAAACGTACTTCCGGATATTGTTGCCTACACAATAACCGATCCGTACGGAAACACGGTTGAATCTTGCGACGGTAACGGAAACATACAGATAAGCACATATGACAGGTTAAACCGCCCTCTCACGGTTACAAATGCGGACGAATCAACAAAATCATATGAGTATAACTCTGTTGAAAATTATGTAATTTCAACCGATGAGCTCGGATATAAAATTAAGGTATATTATGACCCGTGGGGAAATGCCGACACAACAATTGCTATTGACGGAAGTTGGACAATGCCGCTTGACGGGCGCGAATATGATTTTAAACACAGATTAAAGAGATATAAAAAATATATATCCGATGCTGATTTTGCATATTCCGAATACACATATGACAAAAGAGATAATATAATCGGAGAAAAAGTTTATGATATGGAAGATAATCAAAAAAGATATATTGCGTATAACCATATCCATACAAGAGATTCCGACGGCAGACCGCTCTATGAAGTTGATACAACATACTATAACGGCAATACTGCTAAGGTTAAAAAGATTAATAAATATAACTATCTTGATAAACTCATTGAAGAAACATATAAAGACGGTAATACCGTTTTAAAAACAACAACGAATACTTATGACTATGTAGGCAATAAGACCGGTTCAACTTTTCCCAACGGAAGCACAGAAAGCTACACATATAATCATGCCGGGAATGTCCTTACATATACAAATCCCATGGGTAACACCATGACATATGAATACGACATGGCAGGCAGAAATACATCCGTTACTGATTTTAAGGGCAATGCGACAACCTATGAGTATGACAGTGCAGGAAGAAAGATAAAAATTTCTTCACCGTTTGACGGAGCCGAAACCGCTCTTAAGAAAACATATTACGATTCCAACGGAAATGTGATAAAAGAAATGACAAAGAAGAATGCGGCAGGTGAAGCGGATCGCTTTAAAACAATGCAATATACATATGACAGCATGAACCGCCTTACGTGCACCGATAACGGCATAGCAGATTCCTCCTATTCGGCAAGGTATACGCGCTATGAATACAATTCAAAGGGCAATATGATTCATGTTCTTAAATCACTAAAAGATAACAGCATCACATATGCCACAAAGCCGTCGGGCTGCAGATATGTTGACTATGAATATGACAGATTCGGCAGAGTAATTCATATGTCGGGCTATTCCGCATATGACACAACGTATACCTATGATCTGACGGGCAATAAGCTTTCGGAAACCGTAGCAAACGGGAACTCCGTCGGATACGAATACGATATTCTCGGCAATATAACGAGAGTGTATGATAAAAATACCGGAACGAACAAAGCGACATATACATATAACGATCTCGGTCAGCGTATTTCGATGACGGATCCCACGGGAACAACAACATACACCACGGATCAATACGGAAATCTTCTTACGGAGACAAAAGGCGATATATTAAAGACATACACTTATGACATAAGCGGCAATAAGGCGACATTCACCCTTGCCGACGGCGGTGTACAAAAAATTAATACATCGTATGCATATGATAACTTAAACAGGCTTACATCCGTAACAGACACGGGAATTTCAGCCGAATATTCATATGACATAAATGGGAATCTTACGCAAAAAAGCGTAAACGGCAATGTCATAGCAGAATATACATATAACCAAGGCAACATGCCGATAACGCTGACAGACACCATAGGAGAGACAACGAAAACATACACAACAACATATTATCTTGACGGTAATAAAAAATCGGAGGGAACATGCGCTGAGGATATGCGTATGTATAAATATGATGATGCGGATGAATTACTCGAAGAAGTTTACGGCAATAAGTATAAAATGGAATATGCCTACGACGGAATGCAGGAGCGTAAATATGACAAATATACGGACTTATCAACAAATGAATCATTAAGATACAACTATGATTATACACCGTGGGGAGCTTTTTCAAACAGAACAATGGGTACAGGTAACCCCGAAGTATTTAGATTCGGAACAAGAGCGGAAGAATGCGGAAGGGATAACAATGGCAATATTGAAGATCATTTATACTATGATTATGATTGGGGAACATTCAAACAATATGATTACACCTATGATGCATTTAACCGAATGATAACTTCGTCAATAGGCGGTGTCACCACAACATATGCATATAACGGAGATAACCTCCGCCAGAGCAAAACAACAAACGGAGTAACAACGTCACATGTATATGACGGTTCAGACATTGTTTATGAGAAAAAGGGCAGCGACACATATGTGTATATCCGCGGGCTTGAGCTTATAGCAAGCAAAAAGAATGACGGAGAATTTGAATACTATCATCATGATGTCCACGGCAATGTCATTGCAAGGACAAATTCAAACGGACAGACGGACGTATATGAATATGACGCATTCGGCAATATGGAAATCACAAGTACAACAGATACCGAAAATCCGTTTAAATATTGCGGTGAATATGTTGATGAAGAAACAGGTTTTGTATATCTTCGCAACAGATATTACGATCCGTCAATAGGCTGCTTTACAACAATTGACCCGGCAATGGACGGTATTAATTGGTATGCGTATTGCGCGAATAATCCGGTGAATGGTATTGACCCTCTTGGATTATGGATGAATGGAGATGAAAAATTATCAGTAGGGGCGCAAAGTTATACAAAATATTATGGTGATATGTGGTCAGAGGCAAACAGTAATTATATGAATTACTCTGAAAGCAATCCGGAAATGGCATCTCAAGCATTAAATAGGATGAATGAATTACATGATTTGGCTGAAAACATTCGAAATTTAGATATTAATGGGGATGTTAGTGGAACGATTTTAGGAGTTCCTCTATATTGTCAAAAGAATACTTATCCTAATGGTGATAATAATCAATTGTGTTGGGCAACATCACAGGCAATGATAGCATCATACTATTTGAATGATAATATAGATAGAACGCAAAGTATAGCATCCTACACTCGTGCAAATATTGAATATTTTTGGGGATATCCGATATCATATAATGAACCATTTAAGTGGGTTAGCTCTGATCGATTGAATATAGGTATTGATAAACGACAAGTTCAAGAACCGGGTATGATAAGTTTTATGAATATTGAAAAAACAATTGATTCGGGTGATCCGTTTGGTGTATTGTATAGAAATTCATCAAGTGGTCATTGGAAAGTCGGTATTGGATATGCTTCAGCAAAAGGACATTCTCCGTTGGTTGTATCAAATGATCCTTGGAATGGAACACAAAATATTCAATCATATGATGATTTTCAAAACCTGCCAGATGGTCGAAGCTGGACATATACCGCAAGAGTAAAATAAATAAGGAGTAAAGAATATGTTATGTCAAAAAAATTTAAGTGCATTGGTATTGTACATTGTGTTAAGTTTAGTTTTATGTGAATCATGTTTTGCGCAAAACCTTGATACAAAAATATATTTAACAACATATGTTAATGATATTGAAATAAAAGGAAGTGATATGTCCTTTTATGAGGATGGATTAGCACAAATTCCCATGAGAGCAATATTTGAAATAATGGGGATGAAAGTGACTTGGGATAGTGAGAATGAAGCTGTCAATTTAGATTATAACGGTTATTTATTTAAATGTGTAAAATCAAAAAAGCTTTATGACAGTACATATGAATTTAAAATGATTAATTGCCTGAACGGTAAAAATATTGAATTTTACAGATTAAACGGTTTTGATACATGTACTGTTATAAATGACAGAATTTATTTGGGATCGGATATTGTCTGCGGTATAATTAATTTTTTTGACGGAGAATTTATTTTCGATGAAGCAAATAAGACTGTAAAAATATATGTTGATAAAAATTGGACGTATAAGGGAGCCCGGAAATTAAAAACATATGTCAATGATATTGAGCTGACGGATGATTCCGCTTTGCTGGAAGACGGAAGATATAAAATACCGTTTGAGGCATTTTTCAAGTCGTTGGGCGCGGATATTAAGTATGATATTGATAATAATTTAATGCTGAAATATAAAAACAAAAATTACATTTGCTCAATCAGATCCGTGTTGGAAAATGGTGAAAACGTATATTACATGTCCGTATGCAATGATGATATTAAAAACGGTTCTGCTTATGATATTCAATTAAGCCCGTGGTCACCTGAGGGAAATATATATATTATTGACGGAAAAATTTATCTTTCTCAGTTGTCGGCAGAGTATTTGATGAGAGAATTAAACGGTAAAACAGAACTTGATAAAAAATCAATGACTATAAAATTATTTGCAGATAAAGCTGAATAATTATTATACATTTTGAAGAAAAATGGTATTAATACACGCATATCATATTACGGTTGGTAAGGAGATGCAGTCAATGAAAAAAAGCATATTGATTTTATGCGTAATAACATGTATATTATTTATATTTAATTTTAATATTTGTTATGCAAATGATGTTATAGAAATTAACAGCGATGATGTTACAGAGATCGAAATACATGCGGGTGGACCAATGTACTTAGATCATTTGAAATATAATTATCAGACAAGTTCACCTAATGAAATTAAATATCTGATAAATTTACTGACATCATTGAGTTTAACAGATGACGGAAGCTGTGTTTATGCAAATGATGTGCCTATATATTATATAAGCATTAAACAGAATGATGATACAGTAATTAAATATATTTTTGAAGCCTGTAGATTTACCGGTAATAACGGCAAACAGTATGTTGCGGATTTAAACGAATACAATCGTTTTTTAGAAACTGTTTACGCACTTAAAAACAAATTGCTTAAGCTTCCGGATGATATATCGTTTGAACCGTCCGAATGGGCAAGAGATGATATTGACCGGTCGATAAAAACCGGGTTGCTGCCAAAGTTGAACCGGATTGACTATACCGGAGACATTACGTGCCTTGAGGTTTGTGAACTTGCGGATAGTTTGATTGAAAAAATAAATCCCGTTGAAGATATCGATGCCGAAAATCCTTTTTCCGACACAAAAAATAAAAGTGTTGTAAGCCTATATAACCTCGGAATAATTCAAGGTAAGAGTGAGTCTGAGTTTAAACCGTATGATTTTATAACACGTGAAGAATTTGCAAAAATTTTGATGTCGGTATATGAATATACAGTCAATGACAAGGAAGAATCAAAATCCGGATTTGACTTTGCCGATGAGAATGAGATATCCGACTGGGCAAAAGAAAGCGTAAAATCATGCGCCTGTTTGGGATTATTCAGAGGTGATGAAAAGGGTAAGTTTAATCCGAAAGACAATATTTCAAAAGAGGAATGCATTGTTACGCTTAACAGGTTGTATAAAATTGCGGAATCGTGATTCGATGTTATGGTAAAAGGAATGTACACCTTTGTTAAATAATAAAAAAATGACAAAGGTGTACAATTCAATTGAAACTATATATGCTAATTTATTTGCAGGTTGCAGTGTCTACATCTTTTTGTATGATAAAACTCAAATCATTACAGAGAAAAACAGACTTATAGAATGAAAGGAGCAAAACACATGAATAAACTGATAACACTACTTACAGCATTGGGTATAATACTTGGCAGTGTACCGGGCATTTCATTAAATTTCGGCATGTCTGCATATGCTAATGAAGATGTGCATTTAAGTGATGCTCAAAAGCTTGAAGTGTTTAACGGTTTAGTGCCGGACGTGGATAAATATATACATGATACATATGCTACAAGAAAAGAAGTAATAGATATTTTCTACCGATTATATGTTAAATCCGATATTGATATCACGGATGATAAAGAGCTTACGGATGGAATTTTTAAGGATGTAACAACTGCACCTTTACATGTTGAATTAGTTTTGATTAATATGAATGTTCCGACTCGTGGAAATTATATCAATGGCACAGGTGACGGATATTTCAGACCGGGAGATAATTGCAAACTTTCGGAATTTGTAAAGATGGCTTTGGGAATAGGCGGTGTCTATGTCAAAATATATTCGCAAAGAAATTTGAACGCATTTTCCGATATTGTGTATCCCAATGATTATATGAATTGCGCTGCGGCGCTTGGATTGATAAATGAGGGGGATGATCCCGACAGATTCATTACTGCTGAAGATGTAAGAAATATACTGTCTAAATTAGTTTATGAAAGGGCACTGGAGTGTTATTATGCTTTCAGCGGAGAGGTATATAAATTTGAAGACAGAATAATAACAAAATTATATGATATAGATGTTGTTTACGGAAAATTAAATAAACTGCCCGGTGATAAAATAAAAGTCGGCGATACAGAAATTACGGGCATTGTTAATAAAAGCTTTTACATGAAAAACTGCACGGCTTTATACAAAGAAGACGGCGAAGCAAAAGTGCTGTATAAGGTTTTTGCGGATGAAAGTCAGGCTGTAGACTAAAGCATGTGCCGATTTATAAAACTGTTGATCTGCTTTTCAAGTATTTAAGATTGTAAGACAATGCGATTATAACATTCAAACCTCACACGTCAAATGAATTGAAAAATTATTATGAATATGACTCATTTGGCAATATGGAAAGCACAAGTACAACAGATACCGAAAATCCGTTTAAATATTGCGGTGAATATGTTGATGAAGAAACAGGTTTTGTATATCTTCGCAACAGATATTACGATCCGTCAATAGGCTGCTTTACAACGATGGATACCCATTGGAATACAGATAATATGATTTATGGTGATAAAAATATGCCGATAATGAGAAAAAGATTCCTGATATAAATGCCATTATGCAGAGCAATAATTTATACACTTATTGTAGGAATAATCCATTAAAATATAAAGACCCATTTGGAAGAGCTGCTATTGTTGATGATGCGGTAGTTATAGTGGTAGTTGCTGTTGTGACGGTTACTGTTGCTGCAATTAATGTATACTATGCTAATAAAAATGATCCGTATGCCAGACCTAACCAAAAGAAACAGGGTCGTGAAAGAAAGGAAAAAAAGAAGCAGTCAAATAATTGGAATTCAAATCCAAATAAAAGGGTGAATCCACCAAAAAAACACACTCCTGGTAGAGATCATAGAAAATATTAGTTTTGAGGGAGGAAAAGATGTTTGTAAAACAAAAGCACATAAACAGAAACGGATTACGAATAAGAAATGACGCAGGGCTTCATCCGGAAGTGAAAAGGGCATGCACGGAGTTTGCATGTTGGCTGCGGAAGGAAGAGAAATTTCCTATAAGGATTACAGTATATATAAAAAATGCTTCACATATAAAAGCTCTTGATGGAGAAATGGTAAGTGCAACATGTTTTCTTCCGTTTTCAAAATCAGAAGAACCTTATGCAAAGGTTTCTGCCGGAGATTTTGAATCTGAAATGAAAAAAATAGGAAAAGACAATGCACTTGCCGAAATATTGCATTCTGTTGCACATGAACTTACACATTATTTTTGTTGGATTAATGACGATGATATGACAGATGATGAAGAAGAGCATTATGCTAAAGAATATGCTGATTGGCTGTTGGATTCGTACGCAATGACAAGAGTGCATCCATAAAGATTATTTAATGTGAGATAAGTGACAGTGATGAATATGATGTTTATATTACGGTGCTGCATTTATCAAAGGGAGCTGCAATTATGCGAAAAACAGTATTAATAATCATAGCAACGATAATTGTCTTGTTTGGTGTTACATATAGCATTATATTGCATGATACAGACAGCGTCTTAAATGATTTTATAAATTGTATTAAATGTAATGCTGCATCAGATACCGTAGCTGATACCGAACTATATAGATATTACAGCAGAAATGAGATGTTTGATAATGAAATTTATGATGCAAATGTAAATGTCAGGAGGTTATTTGTAATTCACAATTTTCATAAAGGTGTAATGTTTATTAAATATGACTGTGAAACATTTAACGGAAGTGGTGAACATGTGTATGGTTCTTCTGATGTTTATGCCAAATGGTATATAGAGAAAAAAGACGGTATATGGGTTGTTACGGATGTTATTGAAAAGCCGTAATAAAAAGATAATATATAACTCATGAAATACAAAGTCCATGCGCCGTTTTTACGTATGGACTTTGCAGACAAAAATCATTTTAAAAAATTGTATATTTTTAACAAATTTTAAAAAATTTTGAACTTTTTGAAGAAAAACAGGGCATTTTTGTTACTATATATATGAGAGACAAAAACATGCAAGTTGTCACAAAAATCTGCATTTTGTCACAAACGCTTGATTTTTGATAAAAAATCATGTAATATTAATTAAGGTGAAAAACATGCCCGAAAAACAAAAGTACATAAACAGAAACGGATTACGAATAAGAAATGACGCAGGGCTTCATCATATTTTGTGTAATGCAAAAAGCAATAATATTTTATGGTGGTGATTGACGAAAATACGTTAAACAAATGCATTTAAAACAACAACAAAACATTTAAGGAGAGAGGCAAAATGAAATTTAAAAAGTTAACGGCACTGTTGGTTTCGACAATGATTATGGTGCCCGGCGCTGTAAGTGCTGCACCGAATGACCCCGCAACAAGGGGATATGTGGCAGATTATTTGGTTAATGCTGCGGATTTTTACAATCAGGGTGTGAAAAAAACAGATATAATTAAGGGCTATGAAGACGGTCTTTTGCATGAAGAAGACGGCGTTACGAGAGCGCAGGCACTTGTAATGCTTCGCCGTGCATTCGGCACATTCCCTGATGCTTCGGAGTATGCCAAAACAACGGGACTGCCGGCAGAGAGCTTTAATGATATTCCCGAATGGGCAAAAGAAGAGCTTGCCGATGTTTTTGCGTCCGGTATTGTAGCAGGTACGGGAGAGGGAACGTTTTCACCGGATGCTCCTGTTACCGAAGAACAGCTTGAAATTTTCTGCAAAAGGGTTTATGCTCTTTTTGGGACCAACAGAAAAGACGACTTTTATGCCGCTATAAATAAACTTAATCTTGATAAAGTTACGTATGACGATGATAAACCGCTGAGCGTATTAGATAAGCTTGCCGAAGATGCAATGGATAAATCCGTAATTTCTGTTGCGGATCTTCTTGCGCCGAGTTCATCATCTTACGGTATGCGCTCCGAGCATATATTAAGGGTGAGGCGTTTTCTGGATATAGCAATGGATTCATCAAAAAGACAAAACTACGGCTTTTATCCTGTCAGTGAGTATCTCGTAAAAATTAATTCCGCAAAGACAACGGATCAGTTAAATGATGTTTTGATAACAATTATGAATGAACTGTATACACCGACACTTTTCAGCGTTTCTCTTGCGGCAAATCCCAAAGAAAGCGACAGTTATATGCTTTCATTCAGTACATGCAGTTCGGATATGAGCAAGGAATTTTTTGAAGACGGCGACCCCGAAAAGGTTCGGGCATATAAAGATTATCTTAAAAAAATACTTATTCTTGCCGGTGAAAGGTCTGAAAATGCCGCAAACGATGCCGAGCTTTCTTTTGAATTTGAACACAGCATAGCAGAGTCCGAAAAGGCAGATGTAAATACAATTGAAGAAAATGAAATTTATGATACCGTATCGTTTGAAGAATTAAAGCAAATCGCACCGAATATCGATGCCGCAAAATTGGTTGAAGGCTTCGGATATCAAAAAGACGATAAAATATGCATATACGATATGAACAGCCTCAAAAAAATGAATTCCCTTTATACAAACGACAACATTGAACAGCTTAAAGCAACGGCAAAGGTTATACTTATTTCGGTTTGGGGAGGGCTTCTTGATAACGAATTTGCCGATGAAGCGGATAATTTCAGCGAGATCTATAACAAAGATGAAGAAGATGACAGCGACGATGAGGATAAGCCCGACAAAAATGAGAGAATTGTTTTAAGAGCCGTAAGCGCGGTTTGCACATATATGCCCGAGTATGTTGATGAACTGTACGGATGCAGATATAAGGATTATGAAACCGAAAAATATGTTGCGGATATGGCACAGAAAATTAAAGCGGCTTACGTGAAACGCATTAATTTGGCTGATTGGCTGAGTGACGAATCCAAGGCAAAAATTGCAGAGAAAATTAACGCAATTACGTTTAAAATCGGATCTCCCGAGAATATAACATCCTCAACGGACAGCGTATTTATTCCTACGGTTAAAAACGGCGGAAGAATGTATGACACTGTTTTGGCAATATACAAAGCGAGACATGAGGATTTGATTAAAAAACAGTCCGAGCCGATTGATAAAACAGAATGGATTCTTTCTTCTTCAACGGTTAACGCATGCTATGATCCTTATGCAAACGACGTTACAATTCCGACAGCCATTATTATGAAGCCGTTTTATTCCAAAGACGCTACATATGCAGAAAATCTCGGCGGCATAGGTTATGTGGCAGCTCATGAAATTGCTCATGCCATTGACCCCGACGGAATAAAATATGATAAGGACGGAAACAAGACCGATTGGCTTCCCGAAGAGGATATGAAGAAGTTTGAGGATGTTTGCGATGATGTCGTAAAGCTTTATGACGGCAAGGAAGCATTAGCGGGAATCAGAGTGGACGGTGAGCTGACGCTTAACGAAAACATTTGCGATATCAGTGCCGCTGCATGCATAACGGATGTTCTGACGGCGGATTCCGGGCTCCCGGATTATAAGAAGATGTATTCAAATGCGGCAAAGTGCTGGTTCTCGGCATATGACAGAGAAATAAGCACAGAGCTTTCGGAATTTGATGTACACAGTCCGAATAAACTCAGAGTAAATATTCCGTTTTCAAACTGCAAGGAATTTTTCAATGCATTTGAAATAGGCGAAAAGGACGGTATGTATGTAAAACCCGAAAACAGAATAAAAGTTTGGTAATTTAATCGCGCGGGAATTCAGCCTGATATCAGGTTCGGTTCCCGCGTGATTAATTGCGTTAACATCCGAACACTTGTCGGAATTTGAATTTTTTCGTTGCGGTTACAAGTACGGTTACAAGTATATGTATTTTATTTTAAGTCGCTCAAACACAGCGCATCGGCGCTGAAACTCGCTTTCAATCAAAAAATAAAAAGTATACCATAACTCCGTGCCTGTCAGACAGATGTTCTTGCATGTTATTATACGATTGTGTTTATAATGTGCGTGCGGAACGCTGTGGGCAGCGTTCCCTACACAGTCATTACAAGTTTGCAATATATTATTAAACGGAATCATATTACAGCTTTTTATTCAAACCAATTTGTTAATTGAAAACATACCTGTAAATTTATTTGTAGGGAACGGTGCCCACACCGTTCCGCTGCACTAAACAATCAAAATAATATGATTAAACGCAAGAAACGGAGGCGCGCCCCTACGCACAGCAACAGACGTATTCCTTTCATAATATTTGGCAAAAACATATGTCTGACGGAGGAGGGAGTATGTTATGCCGGATGTTCTTGCTTTTGATAATGTGCAATTCATTATTAATACGTGATAAATCGGACCCGCATTTTTTGTTAAATCTTATCAAACACAATTGTTGACAAATATGCATAAAATGATGTATAATATTTATAATTATACATCATTTTATGCATTGATGCTTGAAAGAAGGTGTGCGGTATGCCTGTTGCCGCTGTAATAACAAACAGAAATAAAGACAGTGCAGGTGCTGTTACCGCAAAGGTATCATCTGTTTTGAAAAATAAATATGATATAATCTCCATAGACGGAACCGACGATGCAAGGACGGAAGATGCAATCGGCAAGGCAAATGTTGCTATCGTCCTCGGCGGTGACGGAACGATCCTCGGTGTTTCGCGTTTTGCCGCAAGGCACGGCGTTCCCATAATCGGCATAAACCTCGGCACTCTCGGATTCCTGGCTGATGTGGAGCTTGCCGAAATAGACGGAGCGCTTAATAAGTTCATGAATGGCGAATATCGGATCGATGAGCGTTTCATGCTTGAAGCGCACGTAAAATGCGAAAACGGCGGGGGTGAAAGCTTCACCGCGTTAAATGATATTGTAATATCCAGAGCGTCTTACCGAAGAATGGTTGCTCTCGATGTTGAAGTGGACGGACATTTTCTTGCGTCATATGACGGCGACGGCGTTGTTGTTGCGACGCCCACGGGCAGTACGGCATATTCCATGAGCGCAGGGGGGCCTGTTGTTGAGCCGTCTCTGGGTGTTTGCGTAATCACTCCGATATGCTGCCACACAATGTCATCAAGACCGATGATTGTTCCCGGAGGTTCAAAGATAAATATTAAATTCCGCGGCACTTTTGACGATATGTCTATGCTCACTGCAGACGGACAGCGAGGATTCAAGCTTTCGGACGGCGATGAAATAACCGTAAGTGCATCTGATAAGACGCTTAAGCTTATAAAGATAAGCGACATGGGATTTTATGAATTGCTCGGCAAAAAATTGCACGGATAATATTTGAAAAGAGGATAGTTATATGATAAAGACGGAAAGACAGGAAAAAATAATAGAGCTTATAACGAACGAAGAAATATCTACCCAGGGCGATCTTACCGACCGTCTTATAGAATGCGGCTACAACGTAACGCAGGCTACCGTTTCAAGAGATTTGCAGGAGATGCGCGTTATGAAGGTTCTTATGGCTGACGGAACGTATAAGTATGCGGTATCAAAGGACAATGATATAAGCATAAGCGACAAGCTCGAAAACATACTTCTTCAATGTCTGACAAACGTTGACTATGCAAATAACATTGTTGTTTTAAAAACAATGTCGGGTGCAGCGCAGGCTGTGGGATATGCTCTCGATACCTTTGTATGGGATGAAATTGTCGGCACAATATGCGGTGACGACACGATAATGATTGTTGTCAGAAATGAAAAGGCGGCAAAACAGCTTTGTTCAAGGCTTGAAAAATATATTCAATAGAGGTAAGGAATATGCTGAAACATCTTACTATAAAAAACGTGGCAGTAATAGAAAGAGCTAATATTGATTTCGGCGGCGGTTTCAATGTGCTCACCGGTGAGACGGGTGCAGGTAAATCAATAATAATAGATTCGATAAACATGCTCCGCGGAGACCGCGCATCCCGTGCTCTGATACGCGGCGGCGAAACAAAGGCGCGCGTTGACGGCGAATTTGAGATTGACTCGTCCGCTGCGGAAGAAATAGCCGACATCCTCGGAAGTGATCCCGAGAAGGAGCTTATAATTTCACGCGAGCTCAGCAGTGACGGCAAAAATACGATACGTATAAACGGAATGCCGGCAAATATCACAATGCTCAAGCTCATCGGCGAAAAGCTGATAGACATCCACGGTCAGCATGATACCGCATCCCTGCTTTCCGTTAAAACGCACATAGACTTTCTCGATTCTTTCGGCAAAGAAAAAATTGCCCCCGTTCTTGAAAGCTACAAAGAACTTCATTCACGCTGTGTTGACATACAAAATGAGCTTGATTCAATAAATACGAATGAACAGGAAAAGCTTCACAGACACGATTTACTGATGTATCAAAAAGAAGAAATCGAAGATGCAGATATTAAAATAGGCGAGGATGAAGAGCTTGAAAAACGTAAAATTCTCATTGACAACTCGGCAAAAATTGCCGAAAATACCAATGCTGCATATGACATGCTTTACGGAAATGACGAGGTGACTGCGCATGATCTTTTGTGGGGGGCGGTATCAAAGCTTGAAGAAATAAGCGATTTTGACGCAGAGATAAACGACATTTATTCGGTGCTTTCGGAGGCGGGGTATGCCATAGGAGATAAGGTTCGTGAGCTTAAGGATTTTTGCGATCATATATCCTTTGATGCTGAAGAGGCAGAAGAAACGGAACAGCGTCTTGAAGTTATATACAACATGAAGCGCAAATACGGTGCAAGTATTGAAAAAATAAACCTGTATTACGAAAATATATGCAGCGAATTAAATGATATCGATTCAAGCGACGAAAGGGCGGCAGAGCTTGAGTCCGAGCTTGACCGCTGCAAGGAAAAAAGAGAAAAAGCCGCAAAGGAGCTTACCGATTTGAGAAAAAAATACGGCACGCTTCTCTCGGAGCATATTGAAAAGCAGCTTGAAGATCTGAATATGGCAAAGGTTGAATTCAAGGTTCGCATAGATGACAGCGATTATAAACCCGACGGGGCGGACAGTGTTGAATTTTTGATTCGGACAAATGTCGGTGAGGATTTGAAGCCGCTTGCAAAAATAGCTTCAGGCGGCGAGCTTTCGAGAATTATGCTTGCGGTTAAAAATGTACTCTCGGGGTTTGACATGAGCAAGACGGTTATCTTTGACGAAATAGATACGGGTGTAAGCGGAAAAGCCGCTCAAAAAATCGGCGAAAAGCTTTATTCGATGTCGCGGTCATCACAGGTTCTCTGCATAACGCATCTTCCGCAGATTGCCGCTTTTGCCGACAATCAGTATCTTATTGAAAAGCATGTTGAAGACGGAAGAACTCTCACCCGCGTTAACATTTTGGAAGATGACGCGCGCGTGTGTGAGATAGCGAGGACTCTCGGCGGTGCCGATATTACGGAGATTGCTCTCAGCAATGCCAAACAGCTGATATCGGACGCGCAAAAAATAAAAAACCGGTCGGGCAGAGCATAATGACCTGAAAAATCTGCGAATATACCTATATAGGGAAAGGGTGTTAACATGGATAAATATACAAGAAGAGACAAAAACAACTATTATCTTGACATTGCCGAAACCGTACTTGAACGCGGTACATGCCTGAGGCGTAATTACGGGGCAATTATAGTTAAAAATGACGAAATAGTTTCAACGGGATATGTTGGCGCTCCGCGAGGCAGAAAAAACTGCATTGACCTTAAATATTGCATGAGAGAAAAACTCGGTATTCCGCGAGGTGAAAGATATGAGCTGTGCCGTTCGGTTCATGCAGAGGCAAATGCCATAATCAGCGCAAAAAGAGAGGAAACAATCGGTGCAACGCTGTATCTTGCAGGCAAATTTTACGGTACGGATAAGCTTGTGGATGATGCAATGTGTTGCTCAATGTGCAAAAGAATGGTAATAAACGCAGGGATCGAAAAGGTTATAATACGGCGCACGCATGACGAATACAGTGTTATAGACGTTCGGGACTGGATAGATAACGATGATTCCTTAAGCGGAGTTTTGGGGTATTAAAAATAAAAAGCAAGGAATGTATATGCCGATTATGCGTAAGGGCGGATATTATCCGCCCGTTTGTTTATTATTATATTATTTTGTTACGGCATTGCCGCATTTCAACCCGTCTGATTTTATTATAACGCCGCTTGTGCAGGCATTCGGATCACGCTTTATAACGGCAAGTGCTCTTCCCCGGAACACATGACACTTATTGCTTGCATAGTCATCCTCGTTGTTTGGGCATCCGCTGAATATTCCCGCAAGCTCTCCGCCGTATACTTCGCATTCTATTTCATTTGAAGCATCCGCAATTCTGTTTCCGTCAATATCCGTAATTTCTATATCGAAGAATATAAGCTCGCCGATTCCGTATGATTTTTCCACCGTTACGTTTATCTTGTCTGCTGCTCCGGTTGTTTTGAGAACAGAGCTTTTCTGCTCTTTTCCGTCCTTAAACGCAATTGCCTTAAGCTCTCCTTTTTCATACGGAATGTCAATTGAAGCAATTGCTTTTTCGGGTTTTACCTTTCCTATTTCTTTACCGTTTAACACAAACATTATTTCATCCGCATCGGTATATACATCGCATTTTACGGGCTTTCCGATGTATTCATCGTCAAATGTCCACGTATCGATAACATCATACCAATGCCACTGTGTGCCCGAAAATTCCTCTTTATAATGCATGGGGTGCGTTGTAAAGATTTTCGGCTCATTGTTGCCGATCCACACAGCTTCTCTGAAATACGACTGAGGTCTTCTGAATCCGCAAAGGTCAAGATCACCCTGATAGCATGTTCTCCACGGATAATCCGCGAGGCTTATTCCGGGAATGAAGCCGTCTCTTGCCCAGAGGCTTCTGCCCGTGCCCGCTTCACCGAGGTTGTCATATGCCGTCCATGTAAAATCGCCTATGACGTTATCGAGCTTCATAACCTCATGCCACGAATCATAAAAATTTAGCGCATGTGTTTCACTTCCCCAGATGACTCTATCGGGGAATAATTTGTTGTCGCTTTCATATCTTTCAAACAGGTAATTATATCCGACAATGTCAAGCGGTTCTATATATTTTTTTGTCAGCTTAGCCCAGAGGTCTTCCTGATCTGAACAATTATCGTTTAATTTTTTTCTGCAAAATTTCTTGTAGTCATCCGGTGCGTCATCGGGAATTTGGTATACATCCCACAGTCCGCATATTCCCGATGTCACAAGCTTTGTTGAGTCATATTTTCTTATTTCATCGGCAATTTTTCGGGACCATTCATAACCGTCGGAGCGACCGTTTCTTTCGGATATTTCATTTCCGATTGAATACGATACCACGCACGGGTGATTTCTGTCGCGCATAACCATGTATTTTACGTCCCTGTCCCACCAATCGCGGAAGAAAAGGCTGTAGTCAAGCTGATTTTTCGGCTCATTCCACATGTCAAATGCTTCATCCATGATAATGATTCCCTCTTCGTCGCATTTTTCAAGGAGTGCAAGCGATGGCGGATAGTGTGAGGTTCTGATAGAGTTAAAGCCCGCATCCTTAAGCTTTTCTATTTTCCTTGCAACAGTATCTTTCGATTCCGCGCTTCCGAGAGCACCGTGGTCATGGTGTATGCATCCTCCGCGAAGCTTTACCGTTTTGCCGTTTATCATAAATCCGTTTTTCGAATCGGCAGATATTGTTCTGATTCCGAATTTCGTTTCAAACGTATCGGTAATTTCTCCGCAAACGGATATTACGGCAGTGACGGTATAGAGGTAAGGATTTTCTGTATCCCAGAGTTTTGCATTTTCAATGTCAATGACTGTAACGTCACTGTTTTTGCCAATGTGTGCGTTTACATTTTTTTTCTCGGTGCAGACAGTGCATCCGTCCGCGTCGGTTATGCAAAATTCAATTTCGGCCTCGGTTTCTGTATCGGAGCTTATTTCTGTTTTAAATTCAACCTTGCCGCATCCGTTATCAACCGACAGTGTATTGATAAACATATCCCACGGTTCGATCCTGACCTTTCCGCCCGACCATAAGAACACGTCTCTGTACACACCTGCTCCGCTGTACCAGCGTGTAGACGGCTGAATGTTCTGCGTTGTGATTTTAACCAAGTTGTTTATTCCGCGAACTGCACGGTCGCTTATATCAACCAGATACGGTGTGTACCCGTGCGGATGCATATCGAGAAGATCGTTATTCAGATATATTCTTGCGCATGCGTATGCGCCGTCGATGTCGAGTATATAGTGTGCTTCGTCACCGAACTTCACGTATTTTGAATAAGCTCCCCATGTTCCGTCAAAAAATCCGTTTTGCGCTCCCGCACTTGATTTGGGATTCCTCGGCTGTTTTATCAGAAAATCGTGCGGAATGTCCACTTTGATATCTCGGTCGATATCGGGTGATGAAAATGTCCAGTTTTTTGAAATACATATTTTTTTCATTTATCCGTTCTCCTTTTAAGTATAATCTTGATAGTTAATTGTAAAATTACAAAATATCTGATTTAAAGCATATTTTGCGTTATTCGTCTATTCACATTTTCTCCGGTAAACAGATGAAAACGTTTATTTTTCATCGGAACGGTGTGGGCACCGTTCCCTACAAATAAATTGATAGGTATGTTTTCAATTATTAAATTGGTTTTAACGAAAATTTGCAATAAAACCATATTTAATAATTAACTGCAAACTTGTAATTACTACGTAGGCAGCGTGCACCACAGCGTTCCGCAAAAATTTATCCACATTTTTTACATTTTTATTTTACAATCACCTAATTATCGTTTATTTATAGTTAATTGTAAAATTACAAAATATCTGATTTAAAGCACATTCTGCGATATCATTTTATTTACATTTTCTCCCGTAAACAGATGAAAATGTTTATTTTTTATCGGAACGGTGTGGGCACCGTTCCCTACGCAGCTATTATCAAATATCCGTAATTTAATAAT
>CAKSJG010000028.1 GCA_934463165.1 uncultured Clostridia bacterium | reverse complement strand
GTGCAATAACAGCGGTTGGGATTACATCGTTTATGACAAACGCACCTCGGTCAAAGGAAAGGGGTGCAGGAATGTCTAAACAAATCAGGAACAAGTTCAAATATGATATTCCGATTTATCACAGACCTATTATTTCCGTTGACGAAGCGACAGCTTATTCAGGAATAGGCAGAACCAAATTGTATGAGTTGACCACAATGGAAAATTGCCCCTTTGTAATTTGGGTAGGGACACGAAGGGTGATTAAAAGAAAATCATTTGTTGAGTATCTTGAAAGGCAATACTCAATTTAGCCTAAATGTCA
This sequence comes from uncultured Clostridia bacterium, assembly GCA_934463165.1. Lineage (GTDB taxonomy): Bacteria > Bacillota > Clostridia > UMGS1810 > UMGS1810 > RGIG1828. The sequence goes on along the minus strand of CAKSJG010000028.1, from coordinate 33,521 downwards.
AGTATGCGATGAGTCAATTCGCATCATTGGCTCATCGCAATTTTTCCAGTATCCTTTATGGCAGAAACGGCAAGGAGGTCATAGAGATGTCGGAAAAAAGAGCAACAAGAGTCAGGAATAAATATAAGTATGATGTTCCTTTATGGCACAGACCCATACTGTCTGTGGCAGAGGCTACCGAGTATTTTGGAATAGGCAGCAACAAGATATATGAATTGACAGAAAAAGAAAACTGCCCATTTGTTATTTGGATAGGTTCAAGGAGAGTTATTAAGAGAACTGCGTTTGAACGATTTCTTGAAAAGCAGTATTCGATTTAGGTAGGAATGGAGGAAATAGAAATGGCAGAGAATAAAAAGCAGTTTGAAATTCCGTTGTATGAAAAGCCTTTTCTTTCGATAGAAGAAGCGTCTGTATATACGGGAATCGGCAGAGACAAGTTATACGAACTTACAAATCCGGAAGATTGTCCTTTCGTTTTATGGATTGGCAATCGCCGAATGATTAAGAGAAGGGTTTTTGATGAGTACATTGAAAAATGCTACTCAATATGATGGGAGGTGTTAGTAATGGACAATAAAGAAACGGCAGAGCATTTTAGAAGCAGGAGTTCAGAAGTACCTTTATGGCACAGACAGAATATCTCAGTAGAAGAAGCCAGTGGGTACACAGGACTTGGAAGAGACACGATATATTCTCTCACGCAGGAAGATGACTGTGACTTTGTATTAAAAGTCGGACACAGAACGATGATAAAGCGAAAAAAGTTCGAGAATTATTTGGAAAACCTTTCGTCGATATAGGAGGTGCTTTAGGTGTTAAGAGTTATTAGTGAAGAAATCACTGCTTACAGAAGGCAGATTGATGAAAGAAAAAATGATTTACCACTATGGGAACAAAAAGTCCTTACTTGTGATGAAGCAGCCGCATATTCCGGAATTGGTATTAGAAGGCTGAGAAAAATGGCATTGGCAAAAGGGTGTCCGTTTGCTATTGCAAATGGTACACAGATTTTGATAGCAAGAGAAAAGTTTGACGCTTATATGGATAAAGCGGAAAAGGTTTAGGAGGAAAATAAAATGGCAAAGACAAAAAGACGAGATAAATCAAGAGTGGTTCTCCGTACAGGAGAATCACAACGTGCAGACGGTACATATCATTATAGTTGGACGGATGCAAATCGCAAAAGGCGTTATGTATATGCCAAGACACTCGATGAGCTTCGCTACAAAGAGGAGCAGATTGAAAAAGATAAAAAAGACGGCATAAAGGCAGAAGCTCGATATACTACCCTCAATGATATGTATGAGCTTTGGAAAGACTTGAAACGAGGTCTTAAAAACAATACCTTTGAAAACTATAAGTATATGTATGAGACATTCGTTCGTAATCAAATTGGCTCAAAGACGGTATCTTCTTTGAAAAAGACAGATATTAAAAGGTTCTATAATTACCTTGCAGATGAAAGACATCTAAAACCGGCGACTATTGACAATATCCATACGGTTCTTCATCAGATTTTGGATATGGCAGTTGATGATGATTATCTCAGAAATAACCCTTCCAATAATGTGCTGAAAGAGTTAAAGCAGTCCCATTGTTTTCAAACGGAGAAACGCAGAGCCTTAACGAGACCGGAACAGGAATTATTTTTGAGCTATCTGAAGAATACACCGTCTGCAAGTTTGTGGTATCCAATTTTTGCGGTGTTGGTTGGAACGGGACTTCGTGTTGGTGAAGCAACGGGTCTCAGATGGTGCGACATTGATTTGGACGAAGGAATTATCAATGTTAATCATACGCTGGTATATTATGACCATAGAACCGACGGTAGTAAGCGTGGCTGCTATTTTAATATCAATACCACGAAAACGCCGGCTGGCAAACGCCAAGTCCCGATGTTGGATTTCGTCAAAGAAGCATTCCTTATGGAAAAAGAAAGACAGGAGCTTCTTGATATTCATTGTGAAGCTGTTGTAGACGGATATACTGATTTTATCTTTCTTAACCGTTTTGGACAACCGCAACATCAGGCAACCCTTAACAAAGCAATCCGTCGTATTATCCGTGACTGCAATGATGAACAGCTTTTGAAAGATGAAAATGCAAAGGTTTTGCTTCCGCATTTTAGTTGCCACTCATTAAGGCATACATTCACGACAAGAATGTGTGAAGCAGGGGTTAATGTAAAGGTTATTCAGGATACGCTTGGACACAAAGATATTTCTACAACCCTTAATATTTATACCGATGTGACGAAGGAGTTAAGGAGGTCTGAATTTGAAGGTCTTGACTCGTACTTCAAAAATGAGTATAATAAGGCGAATGAAGTATTATAAACTGCTCGTTTTCGTGGGCATTAGATTTACATCATTTACACCAATTTCTACAAATAATGCTGCTCCGAGGGTGTACGTTTAGGAGATAGGAAAGTCTAAAAATGGGCTTCAAACAACATATCAGTAGAACTTGGCAGATGATAGAACAGCAAGTGAATGATGTACCATTTCGTCCCGACAATGAAGCCGTTGGATAAGTAAACCGCATAAAATGGGGCTTTTGAGGTGTTTAACTGCACCCAACTACACCATTACTACACCATTTTATGCATAAAATGATGCTCACAAAAATGTCTTAGCGTTATATAAGGACTATGGTTTTAAATCGTAGTCCTTTTTAATTTGACAAGTTATATAAAGTGCGATAACATATAATTGTTCGAGAATTTATATTTAAGAATTATGTTATTTTATTAAAGCGGATATTTACCCGCTGACTGTCTCCTATTACTTAAAATCACATATGTAATAGGAGTGAATTGAAACGTTTTTAAACAAGAAAAAAGCAATCTGACTGTGTTCAGGTTGTTTTTTTCTGCAATAATTTCAAAAAAGGAGCTGACAAATCGGAAACTATGCGGTATAATAGAATTATCAAAGGAAACTTTGATATCCTTTCTTAGTGTAGTTCAACATAAAAAATCACTTCTTTCTAAAAAATAATATGATGACTTTAAGGGGCGTCTGTTTGATAACATTACCCGCTTTAAGCATAGCAAGAGCATTATCATTTGCAAAATGACGATGCTCTTGTTTTTAGTCCCGAAATTCAAAAAGTTTTTTAAGCGGAATATTTAGTGCTTCCGCAATTTCAATCAAAGTATCAAGCGTGCAGGAGCAAGCGGCAGTTTCAATTTTCTGCATATATGTTCTGCTGATATTGCATTTTTCCGCAAGCTGAATCTGCGTCATTCCCTGTTCCTTACGGTAGTGAAGTATGTTAAGCCCTATCCCTAACCAGACATCAAAATTTTTATTTTTCATTTCAATTACACCTCTATATAATTATACAGTAGATTTATTCCGCTATCGACAATCAAAAATTTCTTTAATGCAAACAATATGATTGCATTTTTATGCGAATTATGTTATAATACATATATATTGTGTGCATTTACGTTTAATTTATCTGCTTTTAACAAGAGAAGATATGCCTGAAAAACAAAAAATTAATGAAGTTTGTATCATTCACGCGCTAAAATGTATCATTCACGCAGAAAGTATTTAACGGGAACATATTTTAAGATAAAATTATATATGCGCCCGGAGGTGAGTGAGAATGAAGTTTAATATAATCATCTGCGAAGATGTAAAATCAACGCTAATTAAGATAGCGTCTGTCGCATTGGAGTATTTTGAAAACAGCAAATTTGAATTTGACTGTCATCAGATACAGAGCGATTTTTCAAAGGTTTTGGAATATGCCAAAGCGTCGGATCAGTGCAGAAACATTTATCTTTTGGATATAGAGCTTGCGACAAATGTGAACGGCCTTAATCTTGCGCAGAAAATACGGGAATACGATTATCTCGGGTATATTATTTTCATAACCTCACACACGGAGCTCGGTATGACGGCGCTGTCCTATAAGCTGAAAATTCTCGACTTTATAGACAAAACGGACAAACAGTTCAAAAAGCGTCTGACAGAGTGCTTTGATACGGTAATCAAGGAAAGCTCGGTTATCAAAAACGAGGATAAGCATATTATGATTAAATCGGGGCTTGACTACTTCCCCGTAATACTGAATGATATAATTTATATCGAAACCGACAGTATAGGCAGAAAAATCATAATACACACGCCGAGCAGAACGATAGAGAGTTATACTCCGCTTAAAGAAATCGCCAAAGAACTTGACAGGCGGTTCTTTCAGTGCCACAGGGCAATCATCGTCAATACCGAGAAAATACTGAAAATACACACGGAGCGAAGTGATGCACATTTAGACTTGTCCGGCGGCAACATCTGCCCGCTCTCACTTCGGAAAGTAAAGGAGCTGATGGCTATTGTGGGTAGAAATATTTAGCGCACTGTTCACAGCGCTGTCTGCGCTTGTGGTCGGAATTGCGCTGTATCGACGTGAAAATGCCGGAAGGACACGCTTTGCAATATTTGTTGCGTTGGCACCTGTTGTGAATTTTATTTTGAATATCAGTCTGCCGCATTATATCTCGGTCGGAGCATTTGTTTTGACGGCAAGCGTGCTGTGTAAACTGATACTTAACGAAAACAAAATAACATCACTTGCAAGCGCAATGATAATAGCATTTTTCCACCGTGTGATGATGCTGATATATTTTTCGGCGGTGTATATATTCGCAAGAGAATGCTTTACATATGGACTTAGGTGCTTTTATTCGATGCTGTATGCAATGGTGTTTTTGAATATCACGGCATTTGCGGCAATGTGGTTTTATGAAAAGTATCGGAATATAAAGTACATATCCGAAAAAGCGGTGTCAATTATAAAAAGTCTTGATTTTCTGGTGCTGAATCCGAAGTTGTTCGGTATGCTCTATGTGCTTTTGAGCATTACGGATACACTGTTTATCGTGATTTCAACACGGGTGCAGATTGAGTACGGGAATTATGCTTTTTATGTGGGAGCATTGTTTTTGGTGGCGATGTATTCAATTTTGATGGTGCTTACAATGTCGATGTTGCAAGGTCTTTTGAAAAACGAGGTTGACCTTATCACAAAGCAAGACGAGGTTGAAACATTGAAAAACTATACCGCCACAATAGAAAATCTGCTTGATGAAATGCAAAAATCACGGCACGACTATAAAAATATGATTTTGTCTATGCGTGATTTTGTTGAGGAAAAGCGGTTTGATGAACTGGAACAGTATTTCGGCGAGGAGATTTTAAAAAGCGAAACGCTTGAAAAAATCTCAAAAAATATTTATCTTGCAACAAAGAAAATTAAACAGCTGCCGCTGAAAAGTCTTATCAATGCAAAGCTGAATGAGGCAATGTCCGGCGGCATCAATGTGGAAATTACGATATTTTCCGAGGTTGATATAACCTCTGTCCCGACGCTTGATTTGTGCCGTATCATCGGAAATCTGCTTGACAATGCGGTTGAGGCGGCGTCGGTGAGCGACAACAAGGTTATATCGCTTGTTATGCTGAAAAACGACAATCAGTACAGCATAACGCTTTGCAACGGATTTTCGGGCGAGATTGATATGTCGAAGATATGGAAAAAGGGGTATTCGTCAAAAGGCAAAAATCGGGGTCAGGGACTGCCGATTGTGAAAAAGCTGATTGATGCCCACCCCGAAATACTGATAAATACAGAAATAAAAAATAACCTGTTTGTACAGGATTTGACAATTATAAAAGGAGAATGATTATTATGGAACAAAATGCATCAGGTATTGTATCATTTATGGCATTTGCACCGCTTATTGCCGGTGTTGTATGCTTTATATTTCTTTACAAGCCGCTGAAAAAATTATATATGCGTTTGCTGAGGAAACGCAATCTTGTAGGAGTATTTGCTGTGTTTTTCCTGACAGGGTTTATATATTTTCTTGGATTTTTTGCTCTTGCCGGAGCATTGACGCAACTAAGGAAGGAAAGGGACCAACTTTTTGCGAGAATTGCCGTATCGCCGTCCGATCAGGCTGCGGACGAACTGATTGCGTATATTCAGCAATACGGTTGCGAAAATAACCCCAATGCATGGAACAAGTTGCGCAGTATATGGATTGCATTCAACGAAAGTCCAAATGTTTCAACAGAAAAGAAAAAACAGTTGAAACAATTTTTAATGTTGCAGGGACTTACGATGCACTATCAGGACGCACAGATTATCGACAACTGCAAACTGTGATATTTTCCGCTGCGGCGGTTAATATAAAATAATATTAAATCGGAAGGAAGTTTTTATATGAAAAGAACAAGAAAAGCCATAAGCATAATACTGTCGGTACTTATGCTTATGCAAATGATGACAGGTGTGGTGCTGGCTGAAAATTTGGCACCTCAAAATTTACATTGGGCAACGGAAAAAGACCTGGACTGGAACATTGATGTTTCCGACAATATTGTTTGGGATTTAGTGGACGGATATGACTTATATATCGTTTACGTATATAAAGATAATATTGAGATTGGTTCAATTCTTGTCGAACGTGATGAAGAATACGACTTTGGTTATGAGAGCATATTAGGAGATATGATAAACGGCGGTACGGGTAGTTATACCGTTAAGGTTGCTACCTACGGAGGCACATGGGAAGATTATGACTCATATGTTGCAGATGAAGATATACCTATTTTGGGAACATCCGAAATGTCAACACCATTTAATTATACAGGCGAGGTAAAAACACATGCCGATACAACGGAGGAAAGTACTCAAAAGAGTGAAGAAGTAATCAAAGATGATGCACATAAAACCGAAAGCTATAATCCGACTTATGTATCGGATGCCGAGATTGAATGTCCGAATGCCGTCAAGATATGTTATGACTTAGGGATTATGCCTGATGTGTACGAGAACGCAAATAAGATTGTTTCAAGGAACGATCTTGACAGAGTGTGTACGAACTTATTTGAAAGCAAATTCAGCGGCGGTGATGATACAAATGTGAGTTTAGAGCAAATATGTGATAAACTTGCTAATTCTATGATGCCGAGCGGAGCGTCTTTGCCGACTATGGAGGTCCAATTGCGCAGCGACGTAGAATTAGGTCTTGACTCGTATGTTTCGTATGCACAGCTTGCAAAGATTGTTTATAATGCTCTGAACAGCTATTTCAGAATATATAGCGGAAAATTTCTCATAGATGAGAATGGACAAATGTTCAGAGAGGGACAAGACGATGTGGAGGGCGGCTTGCTCTATGTAAAAGGATATGTAAAATACGAAGGAAGCGTAAGCGTTTCGGGCAATGAAGCGACCGTCAGCGGAAAATTTTATAGCCAAGAAAGCCAATTCGGAAAAAGTGTTGAAAACGTTAAACTCAGCATTTCGGATGAAAATTTAGAGAGCGGGGACGATTATTTGCTGTTCGTAAAGGATGATACGATTGTTTCCGCAGTTTCGGCAAATGGTGCAAAGACAGAGGCGGTAAGTAAAGATATAACGCCGCCTACGGTTATCATTCTTACAATAGGTGATGTAAATGCAATTGTAAACGGCGAAACGGTTACAAATGACGTTGCACCGATGGTTGTAAATGATAGAACAATGCTGCCTATACGTTTTGTTGCGGAAGCTCTCGGAGCGGCGGTCGATTGGTACGAACCTCTGCAAACAGTAACGGTTAAATCACGCAAAACAGATATTTCAATAAAAATCGGCGAAAAATATGCAAGCGTAACAGAGAAGATAGCTCTTTATAATCAGCCGATCAAAGAGGTTGAACTTGACTCTCCTGCATTTGTAGAAAACGACAGAACTTATCTTCCGCTTAGATTTGTGGCAGAAAAGCTCGGTGCAGATGTCAAGTGGGACAATGCAACTCAAACTATAACAATTACCAAAAAGTAATATTTTCCGCTGTGGCGGTTAATATAAAATAATACATTATGAAAGGATGTTTTTATGAAAAGAACAAGCAAAGTCATAAGCATAATACTGTCGGTACTTATGCTTATGCAAATGATGACAGGGGTGGTTTTTGCCTCGGGCAAAACAAAACTTAATGCTCCGGCAAATGTTAAAATTGCGTATGATGAGGGTTATGAGGACTATGTGTATACGTTTGACGCAAAAGTTCCATCCGTCACAAACGCATACGAATACACAGTATGCGTCGGAGGAAATGTTAACGGAAAAATTCTTCTTTCAATCCCAAACTTTTTTTCCTTTAAACCCGAGTTTTTAAAGGGAGATATTGAAGATACATTTGCCGACTGGAAAGAGGATATGGGTGTTTCGGACTGCGAAATGCTTATAGGTTTCTTGGTAGTATCTAAGGACGAAGAAGCCTATGCCGACAGCAATATAACCATTGTGGACGCAAAGGCTAATATAAAGAATGTAAATGCCGGTTTCGGCGGAAAGTGCGACGGCGGCGCTTACTGGGCTTTCTCAAACGGTACTCTCACATTTTTCGGAAACGGCGCTGCCGATAAACCTTACGATGTAAATACAGATGATGTTGAAACAATTATTTTTGAAAGCGGTATTACGGCATTTGATGAGTCTATGGGATTCTATGATTTCCCGTCTCTTAAATACATATATATCAACAATGATAATTTTAATACGGAAGACAATATTTTTCGCGATTCAAGTCATTATATAGTGGTCTTTGCTCCGAAGAATTCAACCGTTCATAATGCGATTGAGGGTATTTATGACAGTAATTTTAAGTTTATGGACATCAGAACCGGAAGTGAGAACTACCGCACCGCTCCGTCATATGTAGACGAAGTTAAAATAATGAGCGACTGCAATATTATTCCGCAGATATATTCAAAATTAGACGAATATATAACCAAAATAGACTTTGCAAAAGCGATGGTGGCAAGCAGAGAAGTAGGTCTTTATATAAAAAAAGACGAAGCACGATACAGCGATTTAACAGTCGGTACATATGAAAACGGCTGTGCAAATTATGCGGTTGATTGCGGTTGGATTACGCCTAAAAGCGAGACGGAATTCGGTGCAAACGACACACTGACCTATGGCGAAATACAAAGCGCAATCATAAAAGAGTGTATATGTCAGGATGAAGAACACTTAAAATTGAATATCACCGTAAACGGGCTTGAAAGCGATGACAAAATCACATACGAGGAATTTGCAGCGCTTTTATATAAGGCGGGCACACTGAGAGACAACACCGAAGACGGCGGCTATACTTTTGAAATCGGTCCTATGGGAAGTCTTTTTGAAGGCTCAATTTCAACCGACTTTGAAAACGGTGAATGGATTGCAACACTAAACGGTACGGTTAAAAAGCACGTCAGAAGTCTTGGCAGCGAAACAATAACCGATGAAAAATGTAAAATTTACGATACAGAACTTTTCGGCATTGAAGACGACAATATAAAACTTTGCATGGACGGATATAAGGGCATAGTTTCAGGCATTTACACCACATACAATATCGTAAAGGACGGCAAGGTATATAGGGCTGACTTTACAATCAATGACGGCGCGGCTGAAACAAACAGCAAAACCGTGTCGCTTAAATTAAATGCAGAGGGCTACACAAAGTACAGCATCGGCGGAGGCTCTTATAAAACAATCACATCTTCACCGATTTCGTATACTTTGGACAGCAAGCACGGCGAGCAGAGTGTTTCCATAACCTTTGCAAACGATGACCTTTCAAAGACAAAAACTGTCGTAAAAACAATTAAACTTAACAATCTTCACAAGGTTATCTATATGGCGGACGGCAAAGAGTTTTATAACATTTTTGTCGGCTGCGGCGATGCAATACCGAAACTCAAAAATCTGCCGGTAAAAGAGGGCTATGCATTTGACGGTTGGGAAAACCTCCCCGAAATAATGCCGGACAAGGATATAACCGTAAATGCAAAATTTGTTGTTGAACCGCCTGTTGCATCGGGTACATTCAGTGCGAACGACAAAGTAAAATGGTCGCTTTCAAAGGACGGAACTCTTTACATCAGCGGCACGGGCAGTGCATGTGTTGTGGGCGGAAGCGGTAATGAACAGGCGGACCATGTTCTTGAATATATGACTGACAGAGCGAAAGCCGAAACAATTAAAAAGGTTGTTGTCGGCGAGGGCATTACCGATATAGGCGAGTATGTTCTGTATGAACTCTATAATGCCGAAGAAATTACACTTCCCTCAACGCTCAAAACAATCGGCAAGGCATTTATGAAGGGCAGCAACATTAAAAATGTTGTAATTCCGGCAAGCATAGCATCGGTAAATATGGAAATGACCTTTGAAAAATGCGAAAAACTTGAAAATGTATATTTCTTAAACAAAGATATTGCACTGAATATACCGGACGAATCTTCAAGTTATCAAAGAGGAATAAACTTATATGGATATTCGGATTCAAGCGTCAAGGCGTATGCCGATGCACACAGCTGCACATTTGTATCAATCGACCCTGATTTTGCAATAAACAATGGTGCTGCCGAAACCACCGATAAAAACGTAAAAATCAGCTTTAACGATTATGCGAAGAATGATTTTAAGCAGTATAAGATAAACGATGGCGAATACAAGAACATTGACGGTAATGACATTGATTTTGTTCTGGACAGTGCAGACGGCGAAAAAATAATCAGCATTACATTTAAAAATGACAGTTATGAGATAGAAAAAACTCATAAAATCATATTTAACAACAAGCACAAAATAACCTATGTTTCGGGCGATACAATAATAGATGAGGCGACAGTCGGCTGCGGTGCAAAAATCACTGCAACGGACAAAATCGCATCAAAAGAGGGTTATACCTTCCTTGGATGGGATATACCTGAGATTATGCCGGATAGCGATGTTGCGGCAAACGCGATATTTGCAAAAAATGCAGACAGTGAACAGCTTGATGCCATTCTTTCGGATGAGGAAAAGGCAGACGGTATAAGCGTAAAGTCCGATATTACCGTTGCAGAGGAAAATGCAAATATTCAGACAGAACTCATAAATAAGTATTCAAAGTACACAGCGTCAATTATAATAAATATCGACATTTCAAAGGGCAAGGACGAAAACTTCACTCCGATAACCGAAACCGAAAACTTGCTGACATTTACCGTTGATATTCCGTCTGAAATTCAAGGCAAGGCTGAATACATTGTTTTGCGTGAGCATAACGGCACGGTAGACGCCCTTACAACAAGCAAAAATGCTGACGGTGAATATATTGAAGTTAAGGATAACACGATTATTATTCACGCAAAGAAATTCTCCGCATATCAGCTTATAGCAAAGGATGCGGATCCCACGCCTTCACGCAGAGGTGGTGGCGGAGGCGGCTCATCGAGCCTTACGGTTAAGTTTGAAACAAACGGTGCTCCGGCAATCAAATCGGTAAGCGTAAGCAGAAATAATGTTATTACCGCTCCGACAGCGCCCGTAAAGGACGGATTTGTATTTGACGGTTGGTACACAGACAAGAATTTTGCAACCAAATTTGACTTTAACACCAAAATCACAAAGTCAATTACGCTTTATGCAAAGTGGGTTGAAAAAGCAAAAACAAGCATAATTCTTACTATCGGTCAAAAGGATGCAACCATTGACGGAAAGACCGTTTCAAACGATGTTGCACCGAAGATTGTAAATGACAGAACAATGCTCCCGATACGCTTTATAGCAGAGGCTCTCGGTGCGAAGGTTGATTGGATCGAAGAAAGTCAGACGGTTAAAATCACTGCCGAAAACATTGATATTTCACTTGTAATCGGCGAAGATTTTGCAACCGTAAACGGCGAAAAAATCGACCTTGATTCCCCGTCATTTATTGAAAATGACCGCACATATCTGCCGATACGCTTTGTGTCGGAAAAACTCGGTGCAGATGTCAAATGGGACGATGCAACTCAAACCGTAAATATTACAAAATAATAATTTACACTCAAAAACTGCTCAAAAAAATTTGGGCAGTTTTTTGATGCGAAAAAAGGGTATTTTATTTTTCTGCGTAAATATAAATTATCATAATATTTATTTACTCACGACAGAAAATTCTCTGCTTTCGCAGTTTATCATAGATATTCTTTCACGAGAGGCGGTGGTTATCAAAATCAGCTGAAAAATATCTAACAAAACACTCTTTCTTTGTAATATGTCTTTTGCGAAGCATAACAAAAAACTCTTGGCAGACTGAGCGTTCATAATCTGAGCGCTCTTTTAATTTGCACAAAAAATAAATGTATGGTATGATGGGTATACTTCTTTTATCCTACCTCAATCAAAAAAACAGGCGTATCATCTTTTTACGGATGATGCGCCTGTTGTGTGTTATGCGAACTGAGGAACAAGACCAAATGCTATTTTTAATTTTTCATCCGCCTGAACCATCAATTTTTCCGGCAGATTTGCAATTTTATTATGCAGCTGATACCGATTAACCGTTAAAACCTGTTCAAACAATGCAACGGAATCTTTTTCAAGAACACCTTTCAGTTCCATATGCGTCGGCATATTTTTAGCGGTTTTATTGGCGCTTGAGGTAATCGGAACAACCAAAAGCACCGGACTTACCTTGCAAGCAACTCGGTTGCTTACAACGATGCAAGGTCTGAAACCAGTAGAACCGCCGTTCTGAACATGACCGTTCCTCTCTGACCCCAGTTCAACATAAAAAATACTTCCCTTTCTGATGTATGTAGTCTTGCCTGTCATACATATAACCCCTTTCTGTGATTAGACAATTTAATATTGAATCATCATTTATAGAAAGATCTTAAATTACCTTTTTATATACAGATAAGGATAACCCGAAGACAAAATATTATATTTTTCTTTGAGTAATTTTGACGCTTTTACCTTTTTCAGTCCCAAATCCTGCATTAGTGCCGGGATTTGCTTTATGAATGTGTTTTCCTTGAAATATTTATCATTCACACGATAAAATTCTCTCACACTGTTTTCGGTAAAATATCCGTATTTTTCAAGCAATGTCTTAATTGCACATAGCAAATATTCATCAATATCTCTTACCCTTTTACCTTTGACTTGCGGAAATACCCTGGACGCCGTATCAGTGCCAAAGGCATTGGCAACAGATTCATATGTGAAATGCTTTTTTCTTAGATTTTTCTCTTTAACTTGTTTTGCCATTTCATTGCACTCCGAGAGCTTGTCATAATTGTACTGCGGAATGGAATAGACATTGACATACTTATCCCTATCGCCTTGAAACCGCTTAATATATTGCTTATAGCACTCCGAGACGGTATCATCATCCAAGTCTATTTTGTTAATAAGTTTCAGCAGGCAAAACAGCGAAATATCCGCTCCGGTATTCTTTTTATCATTCTTTCCGAGTGTTTTGGCAACATAATTTGTAGACGCAGAAAAAATTAAATCTTTTTCATTATCCGCATAAATAATATTCTTTAATGCAATAAAATGCAAGGCACGGAGTGTTGGCAAATATCTGTAAATTACACCGTACAAGTCTTTGTGTGAATACTGAATATCGTCATCAATGGTTTTGATGTTATCAAGTAAAAATTTCATTGTTTCTATGTTTTCTTCATATTTTACATTAAGATTTTCACAGATTTTATTGATTGCTTTGCTGCGTGAACAATCTTCAAGTTTTGCAACAACCTGTATTAAATTCCCTGTAAAACCGCAGTTTGCGGAATGGCAATAGTACAATTCAATTCCCGAATCCGTTTTAAAAATATCAGCGCTTGCTTTTTTGTCATTATGAAATATACAGCGAAAACTCTTTTCCGATACCGCATCAATGTTATAGTATTTTTTCAGATAATCAAACATACTGACGCTTTTGGTTATAAAGTCAAAAACCTCTTTGTAGGATTTAAAAATCTTTCTTTTATATTGAGATTTATACTTTGGTGTCATGCTTATTTTAGGTTTAGATGCCGGAATTTCAATTTTTTCATTTTTTAACATCGTGCAGTATGATGCGATATAATTTTTAACATCATTTATGCGGACGATTTTGCAGAAAAACGGATTGTCTTTGTCTTTCATCCAAAAGGTATTGGGTACACGCATTTGGTTTGCCGGAGATTTAACCTTTTTATCGGAATTAAAATGTTCAACAAAGGCATTTTCAATTTTTGTCCATAGTCCATAATCAATTTTATCATAAATAAACCAGTATGCGTGAAGTCCGTTCCGTGTTTCTACCACAACATTGGGTTTAATTTCAAAATTATCAATTTTTGCAAGACAGGATTCCCTAAATCGTCTGACTTTATTTAGACTGTAATAATTGTTGTTTTCATCCCGTCCACAGTCCAGATCAACAAAAAATGCTTTAAAATCTGTAATGTCCTTTGACTTTGTGCCGCCGATATTGGGAATAAAATATATATCATTTTTCTTGTTGTATTTATTGATTTCATTCACGCCTATTTTAATTTTATTGTCAATCAAACATATTGGATCGGGATTACCCAATAGTCTAAAAAACTCTTGATAAGTCATACTGTTTTTTGATAGTTTTCTATCAGTCCCCCTTTCATTATTTACTTTATCGCATTATATTTATTTCGTCAAATAATAAAAAAGTTCCCCTAATTATAGGTTTATAATTTCAAACCTTATAATATGGGGAACTTTCAGGTGTGAAAAATGTTCTTAAATATAATATAAATAGTAAGAATAAAAATAATATTCCAATAAAAAATAAAATAAAAAGAATAAAAATGTCCTAAAATCATTTTGCCGGATAAATCAATGAAAATAACATATAAAAATATAATTTTCAAAGAAGATTCGTAAATAGAACGATCTTGAATAAAAGAGGATATGAGAGAACTCACAAAGTCCCCTCATACTCCTTTACACGCCTGTAAAATGTGTTAGGCTTGAGATTTAACTGCCTCATACACTGTCTTGCCGTAAATTCTCCGTTTTTCCATTGTTCATAGACAATCGGAAAATTCGGGACGGCAATGGGTTTTCTCCCTTTATATTTTCCCTCGGCCTTTGCAATCTCAATACCCTCTCGCTGTCTTTCCAGAATACTTTCTCTTTCCAGTTCTGCAAGCGCTCCAAATACGGTCAGCATAAATCTGCCTTGCGGTGTTGTAGTGTCAATATTCTCTTTCAGGCTTATGAACTCGACATCTTTGTCTGTGAACTCTGCAACGATTGATAATAAATCACGCGTATTTCGGGCAATCCTTGAAATACTTTCACAGATTACAATGTCGCCGGACCGAATAAATGACATCATCTCTTTAAATGCCGGGCGATCTGTATTTTTGCCGCTTGCTTTATCAATAAACATTTTTTCTGTGTTTTGTTCCTCCATCAATTTTAACTGACGGGACTCATTTTGCTCTACGGTTGAGCATCTGATATACGCCACTCTCATTTGTTTTCACCCTTTCTGCTTTATCAGCGCCGTAAGTGTTTCAATAGGGTGTTTATTTATTCCGAAATGTTTGAAAATCGGAAAAGTAAATCATACGACATACAAAAAGCAATAAATAGGCTGTTTTATTAGGCTATGCGTTATCGAAACACTTTTAAAAATAATATTTTTTAGATCTTTCTCTTGTGATTGATGATGGACTGTAAATGAAAAAGGGGCAAGTGTTGTGCCTGCCCCGTGGGATAAGGTTATTCTTTCCCGTATCGGTCAATAATGCTGACCATCAGTTCTTTCAGCCTGCTTTCTGCGTCTTTTGTTGAAAGATTGATATCTTTAACAATTTCCTCTAATTGCACAAGCTGGGATATAATCATCAGAATATTTTGCGATTCCAGCGATTGCTCGGAATTCACGCAAAAATGAAGATGCTTAACCACTCTGCCGTCAACAGAAAATTTAGGCACAGAAACAACTGAAATAATGTTTTTACCGTCTGCCGGTGCCATACGGATAAAAAACTCAAATTGGTTGATGTCATTTTCCGTGTGCGACGGGTAGATGATAGAAAACTGAATTTCTGTCTTCAAGTAAAAAACCTCCCTTCATAAAATGATAATTTCATCTTATACAGGGAGGCTGAAAGCCCTTTATTTAGAGTTTGTTCTTAATTTTAAACTTTTTTACTGTCGATTGAAGCTCATCCCGCAATTCTACTGCAAGAGCATTATTAAGTTCTTTAATGATTTCAAAGTCAAATGAGATTGCTTTCATAAATACATACGGACTTTGAATGTGATTCTTTGAAAACTGAATAATATCAGCATCTTTTTTCTCATCCAATTCAGTATTTTGGAAATACCTGATTATTGCACTATGAAATTCTCTTGTTGCCTCTGAGGTCAAATCAATATCCGGGTTTTGCGGCAAAGAGTATAATTCAAGCATTGGGTTATTAAACGGCAGACAATCCACTCCGTATGCGGCAAGTTTTTGCCCGGTATGCTCAAATGCAGATTGCTCATTTTCACCGTTTTGTACAAAATACGCATAGAGCGACATATAAAGATGTATAAGAGTGATTTTACCCATTCCATTGTACCGGTTTGGAGTGCTTGCCATTAAACTCTCTTTGCAATATGATGTATCTGTTTCTTTTTTTTCAAAATGAATAGGCGCATATTTATACACAAATATAGGAAAATTGTTTTTTGAAATAGGGCTTTCTTCATCCTTAAAGTATACGAAATCATCACTTTCGTATTTATATAATTTTTTTATTATTTCATTCGCTCTTAATTTATAAAAAATGCCGTCCCAATCGGTTTTGTTTTCGTCATTCCAATAAAGTCTGTTTATATAACACTGTAAATCTATCGGAATTTCCACCGTGCGATGCATCAAATACATTCCGTATAGCCAATATTCGCTATATAACAATTCCTCCGGATATTCAGCGTGCTCTTTGTCAATTATCCTGGCAAATATCTGATCTATTCTATCGGAGATATATTTATCAACCCGTTTTTTTTCAGCATACGATAGTGATTCATATTCAATAGAAACATACCGAAGGTCAGCAGGAAAATTTTCTTCATCAAAAATAGTATCTGCTATTTTGTTTCTCTCGTTTTCCGTACTACCTTCTTTATTGACGATAGATGCGTCAATCACGCATTTTTTGATTGTGTATATGGTAATCGGGATGCATAGCTGTTGCGGATTAATTGATGAATTTAATTTATTGTTTGTTTTGAAGATGCGCTTCAAGGTTGTTTTTTGTGGTTTTGTTTTATTATTCGCACAGCCATTCTTTCGTGTGGAATATATTTTCCCGGAAACAATACCTTGATTTATTGCCGCATCAAGCAGCTCTGCCATTTTTTCTTGCTTTTTCCCAAATAAATATGCATTATATTCAACTAAAAACATTTTTCGTAATGTGTCAATGTAAATATGGTTCCGTCTTTTTGTTGTGCATAGATAAAAACTCGTTGATTGAGAGTTTAATAAAATTTCTTCTCCGAATTTTTCATGCGAATATCCCAATACAGCAGTTCTTATATAATCTATAAATTGTGCTGTAAATTCTGTGAATTTATATCTCCCATACATAATCATCATCCCTTGCCACGCTTTTTATTTATTATACCATGTATATTATCTCGTGTCAATAAAATCTTCACAAAATGAATATATCTTCACAATAATATGTGAAGAATGGCTATTAAAACAATTTATGAAAGTCCTAATAATTAACTTTTGAGAAGATTATATGCTATACTGTTATTATAACAAAGGACAAGCTCCTTGTTAAATCTATAAAAAAATCGTACTTTTGTCAATTCGCGATAAGACATAGGTGGGGTTTCAAAAGGTTTCGGTAAGATATGTATTTCAGATACGTATTTATTGAAATCTGATGGCTACCGCTTTACTTGTCGTGCTCTTTTAGCGTTTAAGTCGGTCGGTGTGTCATCAGATGCACCGACTTTTTGTTTCCCCAAGGTAGTACGCCGGAAAGGAAACATTATGAACACATTAAATGAAAAAAATTATTTGGTTATCGGCGGTGAAAGAGTTGAGGTCAGCATTGAGGTTAAGAAGGCATACCAAAATATGCAGGATAATATGCGCATTAAACAACGCAGACACGGAGAATGCTACTGCCCGAGGTCAAAGTGGTACGCCTGCACAACGGACTGTCTTACCTGTCCGTTCAGAATCAACACAAATGTATCTTTGGATGGCATAGGTTCAGACGAAGACGAGTCATACGGAGAAGAATTTCTGTATCAGCAGATAAAACACAGATACGAAGCCTTTGATGAGGACTTTGCTGAAAGAGAAGAAGACAAAGCGATCTTTAAGCGTGCATGCGAGCTGATGCCTGAAATCATTAAAGTCGGTGAATACATATTAGCCGGTTATACCCACGCTCAAATAGCAGAGATACTCGGAATGAAAAGATCTACATTAGAATCTCGTATAGCGAAAGTTAAGGGAATCATCGAAAAGGAATTCAATGTCAAATTTAAACGCAAAAAAAATAAAAAAGTTTCGGCAAAACGCTGATTAGTGTTCGGTATATAAGTGTAAGGCAAATAACTTACACCGATGAAACAGCAATTTGAGTATTCATCGATTGTTCTTTGAAAACTGAATAAAAATGCAAAGACACTTTAACCGCATAGCGAGCAGAACCGCAAATACGCCATGATGCTGTCGGATACTTCCGGCAGCGGAGCGATAAATATTTGACGGTTAAGCAGGTGCCAATCTGCAAGCGATGACACTATGCGGCACATAATGATACTTCTGTCCAGCCACAACTCACATAATGGGGGCAGCTCGGTGAGAACCACGGAGAGGTTTTATTCCTATGTGCGGTACGGTAAAACCGCAGTCTTTGTTTTGTGAAACCTTAAAAATTACTACGAAAGGACTGATATATATGAAAAAATTAAATATTATGGACGAATATCGGTTGGTGAATGAAGTCATTATGACGAACCGAATTTACAATATGGACTGTCTTGAAGGTCTTCGCAGGATGCCTGATAATTCAGTTGATTTGATTCTTACAGATCCACCGTACTTTTTTGATACAAAGAAAGGCAAGGGTACCGGCATTGTTAAAGATTCCAAGTATCTTAAAGAAATCGAATATATGACCAACGGTTTTGATTTAAGAATACTTGACGAGTGCGTCCGAGTAATGAAAAGAATAAATGCTTTTTTCTTCTGCTCCCGTGAACAAATACCAATGTATATTGAATATTTTTCTGCACTTGGTGCAAACATACAGCTTTTAACATGGTCTAAAACAGATGTGCCGCCGCTTTGCAACGGCAAATATCTCAGTGATACGGAATATATCATTTATGCATATGAGAGCAATACAGACGAACGATACACACTTATCACAGACCACTTTATAACAAAAAAGGTGCGCAGTAGTAAGAACGATCCTTTATATCATCCCACAAAGAAACCGATAGACATATTATCATCGCTGATACAGTCTGCATCAAAAGAAAATGATATTGTTCTTGATATGTTCTCCGGTTCTGCATCTACCGCAGTAGCGTGCATAGAAACGGGACGAAAATACATCGGTTTTGAATTGATGGAAAAATACTATAAGGTCGGTAATAAAAGAATTGCAATCGCTCTGGCGGAACATCCGGAATATGATTCATCACATATGCCGATTATTGCGACAGAGAATAGCATATTTGACGATAACAATATGTTTAATACTATTGATAACGGCGATATTGACCTTGCTTTCTTTGATATATGCAACAGAGAAGATATTCCCTTTGATTTAATTGAAAGGGTTATATCAAAGCAGGTAAAACCTAATTTGTACATAATGACAGATGCGGTTCAATTTCCGAATGTGCTTATGTATTTTGTAAGACAAAAATATAAATACGACATTATAACCGTTCATCGGCATAACTGTACAAGATACATAATCTTTCTCCGAAAGGGCGGCGTGAAACTCTACGGAACATATCACACAAAGCGTAAATTCTTTGTTGATGACCGTGATATGTCGCTGCCGTGCCGGGACGAGATACCGCCGGAACTTTTCAGACGGTTGCTGATAAATTCATCGTTGCCGGGCGGTGTGGTATTTTGCTCCGGCGGATATGGGACAACCGTTAAGGAATGTATTGCAGAAAACCGCAGATTTATTGCTTATGAAGATTCAAATACCATGCTTATACATTGCGTAGATGCTATAAGGCAACCAAAACTTAATCTTCCCGACCGTTATACCGGGCAGGAAATATATTCATGATGGACTGCCGTTGAAGTTTTGGGGATAACCTCGCAACGGCAAGTATTAACCCCGCAACTGCCATATTTGAGATTAGCTGCCTCAAATATTGGTTTGATATATATAAAAAACAGAAGCAAGGGACTTGATCACCCCTTGTACACGGTAAAGCGCTTTACCTTCTAACAAATCTTAGGAGGTAAAAAGAAATGAAAAACTCATATAATTTTAACATTGCAGGTTTCTGCGAAATAGACAAGAACGCTGCTAAGGCGTATTCAGTAATACATAATGTTTCATCGGATAAAAATTTCCGCGACATTACAAAAATTAAAGCGGAGGAATTGCCCTACATAAATGTACTCTCGGGCGGCTCGCCCTGCCAAGATTTTTCAAACGCCGGTCAGAGAAACGGAGCCTTATGGCGCTGTATCGAATGTGGTGAAACATATAACCCTTTGACAGTACACTACACACAGCGTAAGTTCTGTCCGCATTGCCATTCAGATAATATTGAAAAGACCCGCTCCTCACTGCTTGTGCATTATCTTGAAGTTTTGCACCATACGATGCCGAACTTTGCAATATATGAAAATGTTAAAAATCTGCTTTCCAAACGCTTCAAACCTCTGTTTGATATGTTTGTGGCAGAGATAGAGGAATACGGTTATAACGTATATTTTAAGGTGTTAAATGCCAAAGATTACGGGATTCCGCAAAATCGGGAAAGGATAATTCTGATTGCTGTCAAAAAAGAATTGGATAACAGAAAATTTTGTTTTCCAGAACCTTTGAAAGATGTAAAAACAATCAATGATATGCTTGATGATTGTTCGGAGTTGTTTGAGGGCACTGATAAAACGGTTATTGTTGATACAGCTATTTCACCCTATGTAAGAAGGAATATCGAAAGAGAACTTGACTCCGTTATACATTCTGAAAAAGGCATTTACAGACCGAATTGTACATCCGGTTGGAATGATAATCAGATAGGTATTAAATATTCCCCGACATTGAGAGCGTCCAACCCAAACACCATTGTTATGCAGACCATTAACACCGCTGACGGAAAAAAGTATTACATAAAACGGTTATCGCCTTGTGAAGCATATCGCTTTATGGGGTTTGACGATGTAGATTATGAAAAAGCATCGGCGGTTTGCCCTAAAACTGCGATATACCATCAGGCAGGCAACAGCATTGTTGTTGATGTTGTGTATTGGGTCCTTAAAGAATTGTTTAATGTTATGCCCTACTTATTTGAAAATATACAGTTTCTGCATTTGTTTTCGGGGATAGGGGCATTTGAAAAGGCATTTTACAGAGTGATTGATGAAGCAAATTCTGCCGATTCAAAAGGCGGTGATTTGCTTGAATAACAATCTCAAAGGGATGTATAACTCGTCAAACGATGAGTTATACACTCCAAAAATTCTGGTAGAACCGATTATTAAATATATTCCAAAAGGAAGTACGGTATGGTGTCCTTGCGATACCAAATCAAGCGAATTTGTTCTCACGTTGAAAGAGCATAACATAAAGGTAATTCATTCTCATATTTGGGAAGGAAAAGACTTTCTTACTTATGAACCGGACGAACACTATGATTGCATAATCACAAACCCACCGTTTTCTATAAAACTTGATATTTTTAAAAGACTGATAAGTCTGCAAAAACCCTTTGCTATATTGATGAACAGCACTTGTGAACAGTATCAGGTGATAGGAAACTACTTTTATGAACTTGGTGAAAAGGGCATCCGAATCCAAAAACTAACACCTGATAAAAAAGTTAGTTTCAACGGCAAGACATCCAGTTTTAATACAGCGTATTATTGCTGTAATTTCTTGCCTATGGACAATATGTACTGTCATCTTGCTCATAACAACTCCGGGAAACACTATGTTCCGAGTCGTATGTATAAAGATGTTATATCTGATACAGGAAATTCAAATTAACTTAGCATATTTGGCGGTATCTATTCAAAACCGTCATAAAGCACTATGAAAATTACGGAGGAACTAAAAATGAGTAAATTTAACATATATGAATTTATAACCCAAAGATTCATAGAACAGTTGGAAAACGGTGTTATTCCGTGGAGAAAACCCTGGACAGGCACACGGAACGGCGCATACAGCAGATATTCAAAAAGGCCTTACAGCTTGCTTAATCAAATGCTGCTCGGCAAATCGGGCGAATGGTTGACATACAGGCAAATCACCCAACTCGGCGGTTTTGTTAATGAGGGTGAGAGGTCAAGCATGGTTGTTTATTGGAATATGCTTACTGTTCCGGACGAAGAGAATGCGGACAGAACAAAAAGCATACCGATTCTGCGGTATTACAAGGTTTTTCATATAGACCAGACCACAGGCATAAAACCGCTTGAACTTGAAGAAATAAATGTTATTCTTGAACCTAATCGGGATGCCGAAACGGTTATCCAAAATTACATAGCAAAAACAGGCGTAGCATTTAATGTGAAGGTTTCCGACGAAGCATTTTATGACCCAAAGCAGGACAGCATAACAATTCCCTGTATGGAGCAGTATTCCTCGGTATCGGACTATTACAGTACGGCATTTCACGAGATAACCCATTCAACAGGACATAAGGACAGACTTGACAGATTGGTTGACGGCGCTTTTTTAAGAGACCGAAACAAATATGCAAAAGAAGAACTTATTGCCGAAATCGGTTCAGCATCACTCTGTAATTTATGCGGGGTTGAAACGCCTGAGGCATTTGAAAATTCTGCGGCATATATACAGAATTGGATTAACGCCTTAAACGGCAACATGCATCTGATTGTCAGTGCAAGCAGTAAAGCACAAAAAGCAGTAGATTTTATATTAAATGATAAACAGGAGGATTTGGAAAATGAAAATAACTAATAGAAACAAATTAGAGGTTATGAACCTTATTCACAGCAACAGAAGAACAACATTAAATGAAACATATTGTTCTCTTTCACAGCAGGAAATGGCAGAATATTTGTGCTGCAACAGAAACAAAGTTTCCCGTATTATATGCAGATTAATTGATGAAGGATATATCATTCCGAGAAATGGAAAGGTTAGAAGATATGCTCTCACAACAAAGGGAAAAGATGTTTTAATGAATCTTAACACAAAATGATTTTATATAGTTTGGCGGTATCTATTCAAAAACCGCCCAAATTTAAATTATGAGGTGAAAATGACCGAAATTTCAAAAATATGCAATTTGTTTAATAAATAAAATTGTTGCAAAAGGAGGACGGAAAAAATGAAAGAAGTACCTATTTGGGAAAAAAGTAACTTAACATTAGAAGAGGCGGCGGCATATACCGGGATTGGTATTAGTAAACTGCGTCAGTTGTCCGACAGTGAAGATTGTACATTTGTCCTCTGGGTTGGGACAAAGAGATTGATAAAAAGAAAAAAGTTTGATGAATACATAGATATGGCATATTCTGTATAAAGCAAAATTAAGAATGTACTGAAAATTTTAAAAAAATGCCTTGCGTTTTGGGTGTAGTTGCGATATAATCCTATCCATATAAACGCTAAGGCATTTTTTTAACGCAAAAAGAAAGGAAGTTGAAAAAATGTCAAATACAAGTGCAACAAAAAAGTCTAAGAGGAGGTTGGACAAAAACAGAATTACTCTTCGCAAAGGAGAAATTCAACGTAAGGACGGTATATATTGTTATCGTTGGAATACCCGTGGAGGTCAGAGGCATTACATATATGCCGGAACACTTGATGAACTGCGCCGTAAAGAAGCTGAACTTACTGTTGATAATTTTGATGGGATACGCACAGACAAACAACATACCACTGTAAATGATATGTTTGACTTATGGTGTGAGTTAAAGCGTGGTCTGAGAGATAATACATTTCAAAATTATAAATATATGTATAATAATTTTGTTAGAAATGATTTTGGAAAGCAAAAATTATCAAAGGTAAAAAAATCCGATGTCAAGAAATTTTATAATACATTGGCTGATGAAAGAATTCTTAAAATTGCAACAATTGACACAATACATAATATATTACATCAGGTTTTTTCATTGGCTATGGATGATAATTACATCCGATTGAATCCAACTGATAATACGCTTAGAGAATTAAAGCAAGCACATAATTTTTCGGCAGAAAAGCGAAAGGCTTTGACTGTTCCTGAACAAGAGTTATTTATTAATTTTTTGAAATCCAATGCTAAATACAATCATTGGTATCCGGTTTTTGCAGTAATGCTTGGCACAGGAATGAGAGTGGGTGAAATAGTCGGACTTAGGTGGTGCGATATCAATTTTGAGGAAAATCTTATCAGCGTTAATCATACTTTGGTGTATTATAACAAAGGCGATAATAATGGTTGTTCCTATGCCGTAAATACACCTAAAACAAAAGCGGGTGAACGCACAATACCTATGCTTGAATCGGTAAAAGAAGCATTTTTAAAAGAAAAATCATATCAGGACGAAGTCGGAATATCTTGCAGTGTTGAAATTGATGGATATACGGATTTTATATTTGTTAATAGGTTTGGAAATGTGCAGAATCAAGGAACGTTAAATAAGGCAATAAAAAGGATTATAAGAGACTGTAATTATGTTGTTCTGTCAAAAGAAGAGGATGAACCTTTACTATTGCCACCGTTCAGTTGCCACTCTTTGCGGCATACATTCTCTACACGTTTATGTGAAAGTGGCGTAAATATAAAGGTTATTCAGGATGTATTGGGACACAGTGATTTTACAACCACAATGGATGTCTATACAGATGCTACAAAAGAATTAAAGCAACGGGAATTTGACCTTTTAAGTTTAAAATTATTTAATTAAGGTCTATTACACCAACTACACCATTTACTGTACCATTTCTCCTGTAATCTGCATAGAGTTATGTAGAATTATGATAAATTGCCCTTATCATAATTGTAGTATTTATAGAGATATGAGGGGTTATATCTGATTATGAAAATTTAGCAGATATATTCCCGACAATGAAGCCGCTGGAGAAATAAATGGCGTGGTTGTGCGGTTTTGGCAGATTGAAAGTTGAATTTTACGACCGATTTACGACCAATTAAAGAGAACACGCAAAATATTATAAAAATAACCTATAGTATACTGAACACCCTTAAGGATTATTTAATCTTTAAGGGTGTTTTGCTTTTGTTAAATTACAGTTGCATTTTTTGGGTTCTATTGACAAATAATATTTTTTATGATAGTATGTTAGTATATAGACTAACATACTCAATGGGATGTGATTTTGGTGAAAAAAGAATATGATCGCTTTTGCGATTTGCTATGTGATATGATTAAATCTGCGGAAATGACTCATATTGATTTTTATACTAAGCTCGGTATTAAAAAGCCATACTTCTATGATATATTGAAGGGAAATACGAATCCGCCTCCTCCAGAAAAACAATTCAAAATGATTGAAATACTCAAACCAAACAATAAAGACGAAATTATATGTTTTTTTGAGTTGGCGGCTAAGGAAAGAAAAGAAGTACCTGCTGATATTGCAGTATACTTAAAGGATAAATCTATAAGAAGTGAATTAAGAAAGAAAAGGACATATAAGGAAGCACTTATCAATTCTGTATCAAACAAAAAGGCAGGTGAAATGCAATGAAAAATATAGATTATGCGTTAGTTGAAGAAAAACGCCCTCCTATGTATACAGCGATGAAATATTGGGGGAAAAAACCTCACAATATTTGGGGAACTTATATAGATACATACGCCGAAAAAAATGGTGTCATATTAGATCCATTCGCAGGTAGTGCTATAGCCGCTTTTGAAGCAGTAAAGCAAGGCAGAAAAGCAATTGCTTTTGATATAAATCCATTGACCTCATTTATTATAGATGTGTATTCAACAAAGTTTGATATAGAAAAATTTAAAAAGTCAGTGGAAGAAATTGTAAATAAAATAAGTAATGACGAAACCTATGCCTTTTGTTTTCAGACTGTATGCAAAGAGTGTGGTAACGAGCGTGCTATTGTTCAGCACGCAAAATGGGAAAATGGTAGAATATATGAATATGGCGTTGTTTGCCATAAATGCAAAAAAAGATATTTGGCAAAAGATATAGATAATCAAAATTTCATTTCTGAAAAAATGTTAGACAAAGAAATTCCATTTTGGTACCCGACTGATTTATTTTATCATTCACCAAGCTTTACTGAAACATTTAAAAAAAATATAGGAGGGAATGACTTCAGCTACATTTGGACAAAAAGGAATTTATATGTTTTATCATATATCTTTCACGAAATCATTGAAATAAAAAATATTGACATAAAAAAACAATTGCTTTTTGGATTTATACAAAGCTTGCATTTAGCATCAAAGATGTGTGTTCCTCGTAGAGAAAATAGTAACCGTAGTTTTTCGACGAGTTGGGGGCGATCTGCATATATATGTTCTAAAAGGCAAATGGAAATGAATCCACTTTTGTTATTTGAAAGTAGTTGCTTGGGTAAACAATCCGTTAAAAGTGCTTTAAGCAATATAGAACAGCATATAGGGAAAACACCTACATCTGTTTTTGTCAAGACAAAAAATGATTTTATAAATGCGACAGATTATGATATTATATATGGCATAATCGACATAAATAAAATATCTGACTACATTTCTGAGGAAAGTATTAGCTTTATAATTACAGATCCACCTTATGGCGGACTTGTGCAATATGTAGATTTAAGTCAAATTTGGCTAGTGTGGTTGAAGAAATATGACAAAAAGTATATTCCGGATATAGATTCTGAAATTACAATAAAGAAAGGAATTAAGGATATAACTGAATACACTGATAAATTCACAAACGGAATCAAAAACTTATACACGGTATTGAAACCGGACGGGAAAATTGTATTTACTTTCCACAATAAAGATCTTATGGTTTGGAACGCATTTTTAAGATCTATTAGCAAAGCTGGTTTTAGAGTTGAAAAGGTTATTCATCAGCAAAACAGGAGGACAGGAGAATCAAATGTTGCAAACCCTTATGGAACTTCGGCAAGCGACTTTTATATTAGATGTTCAAAATCCGAGTATGTAGAAAAAATTAAAACATCTAAAGATGTATTTGAAAATTTCATTGTTGATAGAGCTGTTAACATAATTAAAGCAAGAAACGAAGCAACACCATATCAAATTTTATTTAATGGATTGCTTTCTGAAATATCAAAAGCTGGATTTGATTTGGAAAACTTTGATGAGAACATACATTATTTTTTAGAAAAACATATTGGTGATATATTCACTATTGAAAAGAATAATGAGTCATATGGTAACCTCTGGTGGATCAAAAATTATAACGCCGATGAACATTCCGTTATTCCGTTGAGTGAAAGAGTAGAAAAAACGGTTTTATCACTTTTAAAAGAAAAACAATCCTTAAAATTGGATGAGGTTCTGGCAGAAATTTTTAGCAAGTATCCAAATGGACTAACGCCTGACATAAAGAAAATAGATGAATATATTAAAAAATACGCATATAAATCCGGCGAAAAATGGGTTTATAAAGAGAATGGAGCTATAAAGTAATATGGAAGGAAAATTTGACCCGAGAAATAAACTGAATGATTTAACAGGTAAAGAATGGTTGAAACTTACAAAAAGTTTTTGGATGTCAGAGAAATGTTCCGATGATAAAGCTGCATTTGCACATCCAGCACCATTTCTGATCAAAGATATCGAAAAACTAATATCCTTTTTTACTAAAAAAGGTATGATTGTTTTAGACCCATTTATGGGATCAGGCACAACAAGCATTGCTGCATATAATTTAGGCAGAAAAGGTGTTGGTATGGATCTAAGCAACAACTATAAGGAATTAGCATTATCTCGCTTTAATGAAAAAGGAATGAGAGAAAGTGATTATACTTATTTGATTGGAGATTCAACAACACAACTAAAAACTTTAGGTGAGGTAGATTATATCGTTACATCGCCACCTTATCATAATATTTTGAAAAATACTTCAAAAGGTTTAAGAAACGATAATAGCCATAAAGGGTATAGAAATGGTTCTAGACAGGGGGTAGAATATTATTCCGATTTGCCGAATGATTTGGGAAATCAAAGCACATATGAAAAATTCCTAAATTTATTGAAAATGGTTATGCACCAGTGCTTTGATATGCTTAAAACAGACAAATATTGTTCAATTATTATAAGCGATTTTACTGTTGATAAAAAAGAAATTTGTGCTCAAGCAGACATAGTAAAATTAATGTGCGAAATTGGTTTTGAATTTATAGGAACAACCGTTTTGTTGCAAGACAACAAACCATTATATCCATTTGGATACCCATACTCTTATAAAATTAATCATATGCATCAAAATATAATAAACTTTAGAAAGAGGGATAGAAAGTGAATTTGTTTGAAAAATATTATTCAAAGTATATGGGTTCTCGTATTGGTTTTGAGCAATTCCATAATGAAGTAATCAATATGCCAAGAGACCAATTTTCCGATTCCGGACTTCCAAAAATACGATTATTGGCAGGTTACCTACTTTTAACGTTAGGAAAAATAGATACTGAAGGTGTTTCGTATAAAGAGTTTATGAATGTCATAAAAAAAGAACTTGATGAGGGCAATTATCCTAAGTATCGTGATGCTAATCTCGAAAGCAGGTACTTTGATTTTACGAACATTGATACCCAATATGATATTGAGGGAAGGATGTTCCGTCATTTGATGTCTCTATGTGCCTTTTTCGGCTTGATCACGAGTTTGAGCAGACAAAAGAAAATTATCAATTACGATAAATGTAAAGAATATTATTTGTCTGACGATGCTGTGTTGATGCCTATTGCAAGAAATAACATTGTTATGCTTAATGCTAAAGACAATGATTTTATACGCTCCCTGAAAGAAGTAATTATTGACAATGAAACAGATTACAGACCAACATATGCAATTTTAAGGTATATTCATTCCATTAAAAGACCGGCAACAAAATTTGAATTATCAGTGTTATTGGGTAGAATAGATGAACTGAAAAAAGAAAAGGACATACTAAAAAGAGCTCTCGATATTGGCAATGTATTGCCTAAAACCGAGGCTCAACAAATCCCATATTTTTTTGCAAATATGAAGTGGGAGGAAAATGGACAACATTACGCCTATGCTGCTTCTCAAGAGCCGTATTTTAAATTTAACAGCTATTTATTGTATATGGAGAGTTTTGAACTTTTAAAATATGATGATGTTACACTTACGTATTCTTTAACAGAATACTCTGAAAAGTTGATGAATGATGACATATCATATTTGATAGCAGACTTGGAGGAAGTATTGAAACTCATTGATGATTATACAGCGGAAAACAAGGAACTTAATGATCTTATTCTTTATCAGAGAAATCCGGAACTATTAAGATTAGCAAAGGAAGACAATGAGTTTATTAAGAAAATGAATTTGCGTAGTATAAACAAACCAATAATTGATGCTAAAGGCAAACGTATTAGAAATAGGTTGATAGCCGAGCTCGCAAAAATTCAAGCAGATTATATGTGTCAATACGCTCAACGCCATATTTTCAAAATGCCAAATGGTAAATATTATTGTGAAGCTCATCATATTATTGAATTTAGTACAGAAAACGGTCCTGATATAACAAACAACTTAGTTGTATTAGGACCAGAAGCTCATATGTGTATACACCATGCTTGCAAGGAAGAAATTGAAGATGTGTTTATTCAGTTAAATAAAAATGGTGTATTAACAATCGACAGATTTAAAGAAATGATAACTATTTATCATTGTTTAACAAAATCGCAGATTGAAGTTTTATGGAATAAAAGAGTAATAACCACTAAAGAAAAACAAGAGCTTTTAGATCTTCTGGCATCATAATAAAAAAACAAGTGTATATAAAGAGTTAAAAAAGAGGAATTGGGATGTCCCTATCCCTCTTTTTTATGTTTAACTACAAAAATACAAGTATTGTAAAGGCGACTGCATAAAGTTGCAATCGCCTCAAAAATTCCATTATTTAATTTTGACCCCAACTATTGACAAAGAGCCATTTATTATTTTTCCCGCGCATACAGTGCAGCGTAATTAAGGAGCTGTTTTTTGCTCGACACGCCAAGCTTGCTGTAAATGTTTCGGTTATGATATTTAAGCGTTGTCTGCTTAATCGTCATAATCTCCATTATTTCGGCTGCGGTTTTCCCGTCAAGGTATAAATTAAATATTGCTTTTTCTGTTGGTGTGAGCTGTTTTAAGCCCATAAGGAAAAAGTCATAATCGTCTTGCAGAACGATTTTTTTGTGCGTGTTTACAAGTCTTTCATTCTCGGATTGGACACGGTTTATCTCACTTTTTGTCTGTTCATTCTGCTTTGAAAGCTCTGCAAGTGATTTTTCGTATTCGATGTCCTTTTGCGACAAAAACTCGAAAAGGTCATCGATTTCCGCTATGTTGCATGCCTCGCTTGTCTGTGACTTTTTAATTCTTTCAAGTCCTTTTAATATCGGGGCAATGTACTTTCTGCTGAAATACAGGCATCCGATAACGACGCTGAACAAAAGAAGAAATACAACAAGTAAAACCTGAATGGTGTCGTGTAATTTCGTTTGTGAATAATCGCTTTTCGGTATCATAACTGTTATAGCATAATCGGCATTGTCGTAATACAGCGGAATATCCTTTGTCAGTCCGATATATGAGCCATACTCATTGCTGAAGCGAACAAGCCCGCTTTTTGAATCACCGATATTAAGATTAGCCTTTGGCGGCAGGTAGTAACCGCCGTTTACTCCGCATGAGAGTCCGTTATCAATATCAACGGTGTTTTTATTTCGTTTTGAAAAAACGCAGATAAGGTGTTCTAATGTGGTGGGCTGTGCGTGTACGGATTTGAACAGGCTTTCGCTGACTTCAAAGCCGCATATACCGAGCACATTTCCGTCTGTGCCGATAAAAGGGATAGACACAAGCATAATACGCTCCGATGTTCCCGGTAAGTTAATAATATCGTGAATACGGCAAGCCTTGTCAATCGGAAGTTTATACTCTCTAAGCGCTTCATCAAAGCCGGGAAATGCAGATGTATTAAATTCGAGCTTCCATTTTCTGTGCGGCATTATTTCTTTTTTGCGCCCAAGCTGCGGCGTACCTCTGAAAAGGAGCATTGCGTCTTTTCTGTCCGACCCGAGAAAATCCTTGCCTATATAAACACCGGCTTTTGAATCGGAATTACTTGTGTTTCTCGAAGTGTTAAGAATAATAAAAGCACCGGAACAGTCACTTTTCAAAAGCTCCTGCCGCAAAAGCTCCATATATTTATCTTCCAGCGCTTCAATTCCGGCCTGATTATTTTCAAGTGCCGAAAACGAAGTGTTTTCTTCCGAAAAATACTTTTCCGTAACATAAGTTGCATTTTCGGAAAGTCTTTCGTTTTGGGAGGCTATTTCGTTATAGTAAGATTTCATTTCACGCTCAAACACTTCCTGCTGAAAAAGGAGCGTGTCATAAATTTCATTTTCTGTGCTTTCAAAGCGCCCGAACAAAAACAAAAACGCAACCAATGTGCCAAGCAGCGTTGCTGCAAGCGTGAGCATATATAAGAACAGCTTTCGCTGCATTGTTTGTTTTTCCCGAAGGAATGCAACAGGTATCTTCATAGCAAGCCTCCGTTACTGAATTTTCAGCTTTTCCCAAAGCGTTTCCGCATTGCCGTCATAGAGTGCTTTGTTTTCCTGAATTTTACGCAGATAGGTGTAAAATTTGGTAAGTTTGTTATAATATTCGGGATTTTGACTCTCAGATACGGCGGTACAGTTTTCGACCGAACTCTGAAACGCCGAGTACAAGGCTTTGTAGTTGTCTTTCTTAAAATCATAATCTTTTATTTTGTCAAAGGCTTCGTTTGTAACGGGCATATATCCTGTTTCAGCCGCAAAGCTGAGGTTTCTTTCACTCTCCGTCAACCATTTTGCAAACACCGCGGCAGCTTCTGCCTTTTGCGTGGTTGTTTTGTATGCACAAAGCCCAACACCTGCCTGTGTGATATATTTTTTGCCGCTGTTCGGCTGCGGCATAGGCAGAACTTTAAGATTCATCGGCTCAATTGTTCCGTCTGCATAGGTAACGGTATCATTGTAATAAAGAATAGCGGCAGACGAACCGAGCCCTGCCGGCGTTTCGCCTGTCATAACCTGCGTGTTGGAATAGAGGTCGGAAATGACAATATGTCCCTTTGTGAAAGCGTTGGCAAATTGCATAAACGAATCTTTGAATACGGAATCGTCAAAGTTATACCAATCTCCCGACTTATAATCGGCGGAACCGTTTGACATTGCGTAAAGCTCAACATTTCGCATAGGATAGTCAAAGCTGCAAAACGGTTTGCCGCCCGACCATTCATAATATTTTGCGGCAGCGTCAAAGAAGCCGTCCCAATCGGAAAGGCTTTCATATGTAATGCCTGTATCTTTTGAAAATCGCTCAAACTGACCGCCCGAAACGAACAAAAGAAATGTTGATTTCGTAATGGGAAAAACATAGAGCTTTTCGTTTTCTTCGCCGTCGGACAAAAATTCGGGTACAAATCCGTCAAGCTCTTTTTCAGAAAACAGATCCTTCCAATCGATTAAATTTTCGGTGCCGATTTCTACAGCATTGCTTTTATGACCGAAAAACAGATCGGGCATTTCGCCTGCATCGGGTTTGCCCGCCTGTGCGTCAAGCAGTTTTTTGCCGATGTGCGACGCGTTTGACATTCCCGTAACGTTTATTATAATTCCTTTTTTCATTCCGACAGTCTGGTTAAATTCTTCAACAAGACGGTTCATCGGCGAGTCCGCCTGCTCACCGTACACATGCCACATTGTAAGTGTAACCGGTTTGTTTTTATCAAGCTCCGATTTTTTGCAGCCCGAAAAGCAGCAAAGTGAAACGCTTAATATAAGCAAAAGAGAAAAAATTTTCTTCATACAGATTTTCCTCCTGTTTTTAACAAAAAATATGTTTTTCCTATCCTTTTTCCCGTCCTTTTTCAAAAAAATCTGTATTTTTTTGAAATTTATCCTATCCTTTTCGCAAAAAGGATGGGGACAATACACGATTATAGATATATAATACAATCGAAACAGACAACAAACAATGCCGAAAAGTTTGTTTACAAAAAAGAAATGCTGTCCGTACAGCTATGCACATCAAGCAAAAAAGTGTCTGTGTGTTTGATAGTATTTACCTAAAATATTGTACCATATTTTTTCGGTTTAGTCAATCGGTGATTTGCACGAAAATTATTTTGCAAAACTGATATAAGTAATTTTATATATAATATTAGGTGATTGTAAAATAAAAATGTAAAAAATGTGGATAAATTTTTGCGGAACGCTGTGGTGCACAAAACAAACAA
>CAKSJG010000027.1 GCA_934463165.1 uncultured Clostridia bacterium | reverse complement strand
TGCGTCAAATCCGAAATAATTTGCAAAATGAAATGTACATTGTTAATGACCGCGCAGGGGCAGATATTATCCGCCCGAAATGAGAAAAATATATACATAAGCATGCCCGACAGGGCTGTCTAAATATACAAGAAATAACAAGGAGGTAAAAACCGTGGCATATTTGGTTTTGAGCAACGGTGAGGTTTTTGAGGGAAGGCGCATAGGCGCCGTTTCCGACAGTATCGGCGAAATAGTATTTACAACCGGTATGGTCGGCTACATAGAGACTCTCACGGATCCGAGCTATGCGGGACAGATTGTAATTCAGACATTTCCGCTGATTGGAAATTACGGTATTATTGAAGAGGATTTTGAGGGCAAGACTGCCGTAAAGGGTTATGTCATCCGCGAAATGTGCGACTTCCCGTCGAATTTCAGATGTGAATACACGCTTGACGAATATCTTAAACGAAACGGCATCTGCGGCATCTGCGGCGTCGATACCAGACAGCTCACGAGGATAATCCGTGAAGAGGGCGTTATGAACGCAATTATATGCGATGAGATACCGTCGGATATGACAGAGGTCAAAAGCTATACCGTAAGCGGCGTAGTAAACGCCGTCACATGTGATACAAAGCAGACCTTTGCGCCCGACGGCGATATACGCAAAAAAGTCACTCTCATAGATTACGGCGCAAAGAAAAATATCGTCCGTTCGCTTTTGCGCCGCGGATGCGAGGTTACTGTCGTACCGGCAGGCACTTGTGCCGAGGATATCTTAAGCGATTCGCCCGACGGAGTTATGCTTTCAAACGGCCCCGGTGACCCTGCCGAAAATACATATTGCATTGAGCAGATAAAAAAACTTGTCGGAAAAGTTCCGATATTCGGAATATGCCTCGGTCATCAGCTTACGGCTCTTGCAATGGGCGGCAAAACCGTCAAGCTCAAATACGGTCACCGCGGAGGAAATCAGCCCGTAAAAGACCTTGAAAGCGGCAGAACATACATAACGAGCCAGAACCACGGCTATGCGGTTGTTTCCGAAAGCCTTAAGGGCAGGGGAACGCTGAGCTTTGTAAATGCCAATGACGGAAGCTGTGAGGGCATGAGCTATCCCGATAAAAACTGTTATACGGTGCAGTTCCACCCCGAAGCATGCTCGGGCCCTCACGATACGGATTTTCTTTTTGACAGATTTATGAAAATGATGGAGGTAAACTGCGATGCCTAAGGATAAAAACATACATAAGGTGCTTGTCATCGGATCGGGGCCGATAATAATCGGTCAGGCGGCGGAGTTTGACTATGCCGGCGCTCAGGCGTGCAGAGTCCTCCGTGACGAGGGCATAAACGTTGTGCTTGTAAACTCAAACCCTGCAACGATAATGACAGATAAAAAGCTTGCGGATGAGATATATCTCGAACCGCTCAGCGCCGAAACCGTGGAGAGGATAATTGCAAAGGAGCGCCCGGACGGACTGCTTGCAGGTCTCGGCGGTCAGACGGGGCTTACAATATCGATGCAGCTTGCGCGCGAGGGCGTGCTTGAAAAATACGGCGTGCGCCTGCTCGGAACCGACATAGCCGCAATCGATACCGCTGAGGACAGAGAGCTTTTCCGCGACAAAATGAAAGAAATCGGCGAGCCTGTCGTACCGTCTGAAATTGCACAGACGGTAGACGAAGCGCTTAAAATTGCCGATGAAATAGGCTACCCGGTAATCGTGCGCCCGGCATTCACTCTCGGCGGCACGGGCGGCGGAATTGCAAAGGACGAAGCGGAGCTTAAAATAATTGCAAAAACGGGTCTTGACGCTTCTCCCATAACGCAGGTTTTGATTGAGAAATGCATCTCCGGCTGGAAGGAGATCGAATTTGAAACCATGCGCGACAGCATCGGCAATGTCATAGCCGTTTGCTCAATGGAAAATTTTGACCCCGTCGGCATTCACACCGGTGATTCAATAGTTGCCGCACCGGCTCTCACTCTTTCCGACAAAGAATATCAGATGCTGCGCTCGGCTTCTCTTAAGATGATATCCGAAATAGGCATAGTCGGCGGCTGCAACTGTCAGTTTGCGCTCAACCCCGACAGCTTTGAATATGCCGTAATCGAGGTTAACCCGAGGGTTTCGCGTTCATCAGCGCTTGCCTCAAAGGCAACGGGTTATCCGATTGCAAAAATCACAACCAAAATTGCTCTCGGCTATACTTTGGACGAAATCAAAAACGAT
The DNA here is from genome assembly GCA_934463165.1 of uncultured Clostridia bacterium. Classification (GTDB taxonomy): domain Bacteria; phylum Bacillota; class Clostridia; order UMGS1810; family UMGS1810; genus RGIG1828. Next base: position 37,399 of record CAKSJG010000027.1, on the reverse strand, counting down.
ATCACGGGCAAGACATGCGCATGCTTTGAGCCTACCTTAGACTACGTTGTCGTTAAATTCCCGAAATGGCCCTTTGATAAATTTGCGGGCTCAAGCCGTACTCTCGGCACACAGATGAAAGCGACCGGCGAGGTTATGGCGATAGGCCACAGCTTTGAAAATGCGCTTATGAAAGCCGTGCGCGGAGCGGAAATATCACTTGACACGTTAAATGCCGCGCCGCTTTATGACGAGGACATCAAAAAACGTCTTGCATATCAGGACGATCACCGTGTGTTTACCGTGTTTGAAGCGCTGAAGAGCGGCATAAGCACAGATGAAATTCACGAAATAACAAAAATAGATAAATGGTTTTTGCAAAAGCTGAAAAATCTTGCAGACTTTGAAAACAGGATATCTGAGGAAGGGCTCTCCGACGAGGATTATTATCTCGGAAAAAAACTCGGCTATACGGATGCGGCGCTCACACGCATCAGCAAAAGATACAAGCTGCCGCCGTTTGAGCTGAGCTATAAAATGGTTGATACCTGCGGCGCCGAATTTGACGCGGAAACACCGTATTTCTATTCATGCGCCGGAGGCTGCTGCGAATCCGAAGCGTTTGAACGAAGCGGAAAACCCGTTATCATGGTTTTGGGCTCGGGTCCGATACGCATAGGTCAGGGAATAGAATTTGACTACAGCTGCGTTCATTGCGTGTGGACCCTGCGCGAAATGGGTTATGACGTTGTCACCGTAAACAATAACCCCGAAACCGTATCGACAGACTACGACACCGCGGACAGGCTTTATTTTGAACCGCTCTGCCCCGAGGACGTAATGAACATAATCAAAAAAGAAAAACCGATAGGCGTCGTTGTGGCATTCGGCGGTCAGACGGCTATCAAGCTTACGGATTTTCTGGATAAAAACGGCATTCGGATTCTCGGCACAAAGGCAGAAAGCATCGACCTTGCCGAAGACAGGGCAAAATTTGACGCGCTTCTTGAAAGCTTCGGTATTTACAGACCGAAGGGCATGGGAGTCAAAAATCTTGAAGAGGCTCTTGCCGCTGCCGAAAAGCTCGGTTATCCGGTGCTTCTGCGCCCATCGTATGTTATCGGCGGTCAGAACATGACAATATCGAGAAATGCGGAGCAGACAAAGAAATATATGAACAGGATTCTTGCCGAGAAAATCGATAACCCCGTTCTTGTGGATAAATACATGCCCGGAATAGAGCTTGAGGTTGACGTTATATCCGACGGAACCGACGTTTTGATCCCCGGAATTATGGAGCATATAGAGCGCGCCGGTATTCACAGCGGTGATTCAATCGCCGTGTATCCGCCGTATAACCTGAGTGACAAGTTCCTTTCAAAAATATGCGACTGCAGCGAAAAGCTTGCGCTTGCGCTCGGCACGCACGGCCTTGTAAACATCCAGTATCTCATATACGAAAATGAGCTTTATGTTATAGAGGTTAACCCCAGAGCTTCAAGAACCGTGCCGTATATCAGCAAGGTTACAAACGTTCCCATGGTTGATATCGCGTCAAAGGTTATGCTCGGCGCTACTCTCGATTCTCTCGGTTACGGCACGGGACTGTACCGTACACCGCCGTATTACGCGGTAAAGGTGCCCGTGTTCTCGTTTGAAAAGCTCTCTGATGCAAACTCCATTTTAGGCCCGGAGATGAAATCCACCGGAGAGGTTCTCGGTATCGGAAAAACCAAGGCTGAGGCGCTGTTTAAGGGGCTTACCGCGGCAGGCTTCAATGCCTCGTCCGACCCGTCAAAAAGAGGCGGCGTGCTCATCAGCGTTGAAGAAAACGACTATCAGGAGATCATTTCTCTTGCAAAAAGGCTTCATGACCTCGGTCTTAAGCTTTATGCAACTCACGGCACGGCCGCTGTCATACAAAGCCTAGGCATAGATGTCACTTCCGCCGACGACGGAGACGGCGCAAATTCGATATCCGCTCTTATGGAGAGCGGAGCGTTCAGTTATATAATATACACCGGAGCCGTAAAGGATGCGACCGTAGGAGACTACACAAAGCTTCACCGCAGGGCAATGCAGCTTGCAATTCCGTGTCTTACGTCTCTTGACACGGCAAATGCTCTTGCGGATATCATAGAGAGCCGATTTAATCAAAGTAACACAGAGCTTGTTGACATTAACGACATGCGCCCCTGGAAACAGAAGATCAGATTCGCAAAAATGCATTCATGCGGAAACGATTATATATTTGTTGAAAACTTTGACGGCAAAATCACATGCCCCGAGTCGCTGTGCGTAAGTCTTTGCACACCGCATTACGGAATCGGCGGCGACGGAATAGTCCTTATTGAGCGTTCTTCGGTTGCCGACGCAAAAATGCGTTCGTTTAACCGCGACGGCAGCGAGGGCAAAATGGCGGGCAATAACATCCGCTGCGTCGGAAAGTACCTCTATGACAAGGGATATTTAAGAAGTGAAAATATTTCGATAGAAACTCTCGGCGGCGTGCATCATCTTAAAATGTATCTGCGTGACGGCAAGGTGAATTCCGTAACCGTTGATATGGGCAAGGCAGGCCTCGGTTCGGCGTTTTTAAACGGAGAAGCCAAGGTTACGGCAGATTCAAAGGAATATGACGTAAGCTGCGTCGATGTCGGAAATCCGCATTGCGTGGTGTTCTGCGACGGTATAGACGGCCTTGACATACAAAAAATCGGGCCCGAATTTGAACATTCAAAAGCATTTAACAGAAGAGTAAACACAGAATTTGTCCGTGTTGTTAACCCGACGACGCTTCGCGTAAGGGTCTGGGAGCGCGGCAACGGAGAGACCCTTGCCTGCGGTACGGGTGCGTGTGCGGCGGCGGTTGCTGCGGCAGAGGCAGGGTATTGCAAAAAGGGAGAGGATATAACCGTTAAGCTTTCGGGAGGAGACTTAACCGTGAATTACACCGATGAGATGATAAGGCTCACGGGCAGCGCGGTTATGGTTTATGAAGGTGAATTTGAGTATTGATTTAATTCAAAATAAGGAAACGGCATAATGGACGGATTGCAAAAAAGAAAACAAATCAGATTAAAATATTATGATTATTCACAAAACGGATATTATTTTATAACTATATGTACAAAAGACAGAAAACCGTTGTTTTGGAAATCCGTAGAGGCGGATACCATCCGCCCGGATTTATCGGAATACGGAGAAATTGTAAATACGGCAATAAATGCAATACCGTTGTATTATCCGCATATAAAAATTGACAGATATGTAATAATGCCTGATCATATTCATTTAATTATAATAATTTCAAATGATGAAAGCGGGCGGATGATATCCGCCCCTACAAAGCCTATAACGACGGTTATCGGTCAGATGAAAAGGTGGGTTACAAAAGAAATTGGTTTTTCTGTTTGGCAAAAATCGTATTACGAGCATGTCATCCGTGATGAAGATGATTATGTTGAAAAGGCACAATACATACTTAACAATCCTTTGAATCTTAATATACGGGAATGATAGGTTTTGATATGTGTTAAATTCAAACAAGTTTAACGTATACATAAGAGTATCGAATGAATCGAAAACTTTCAAGTTGCCACGTAGGGGCGGATATTATCCGCCCGCTTTACCCGAAACGGTTTTACGGATGTACCGCAGGTGCGAAAATACGAATTTTCATTGACAATCAATAACAATATGTGTTACAATCACAGCAGCAGATAATGTTGCTGTGATTTGCCGTATAAACAGGAAAATTTTTGCAACGTTTTTGAATTTTGTGTTGTTTTATATATAACAGAAGAATTTTGTGATGATAATGAATTATGAGAGGGGACGGAATAAATGGCATACACCGTGTTGATTACGGGCGGAACTCGCGGAATAGGGCGCGCCTGCAGCCTGAAATTTTTAAAGCTCGGCTATAACGTCTGTGCCGTGTATGAAAAAGACGGGGCTGCTGCAAAAAAGCTTGAGGAAGACGCGAAAAATCCGCGCCTTAAGGTTTTCAGGTGTGACGTTTCGGATTACGTCGAGACGGAAAAGCTTTTTTCCGAGGTGCAAAAGACATTCGGCGGCGTTGATATCCTTGTCAACAACGCGGGCATTTCGCAGATCAAAATGCTTTGCGATACAACGAGAACCGACTGGGACAGAATGTTTTCGGTAAATGTCGGCTCAATGTATAACACAATCCGCCTTGCTCATGATTATATGGTTCACCGCAAAAAAGGCTCAATAGTCAATGTGTCTTCCATGTGGGGAATATGCGGAGCATCGTGCGAGGCGGCATACAGTGCGTCAAAGGCAGCGGTGATAGGGCTCACAAAGGCTCTTGCAAAGGAGCTCGGCCCGTCGGGAATACGCGTCAACTGCGTTGCACCCGGTGTTATCGATACCGAGATGAACGCGCATCTTTCATCGGAAGACATTGAAGCCTTAAAGGAAGAAACCCCACTTTGCAGAATCGGCACGGCCGATGAGGCGGCAGACGCTGTGGTGTTTCTTGCCGGGGATTCTTCATCGTTTATAACCGGTCAGGTCTTAAGCCCGACCGGAGGAATGGTTTAATTTGGGAGGGAGATTTATTATGAAAAGATTTTTGTGCGTTATTTTAACCTTGACACTCGTTTTGTCATCGGCGTTGCCTCTGACCGCCGTATTTGCCGACGAATCCGCCTGCACGCTCATGCAGACCGTCGGCACGGTGAGCAAAACGGGCACAAACAGCGAATTTGTACTTAAGACGGCAAGCGCGGTTAAAATTGAGGATGCCGAAAAAATCAAAATTTCGGATGCGTCCGTTGCGCTTGACATCAAAGCAAAATCCGATACGGAATTTTTAATCACCCCGACGGATGAGCTTAAAAACAACAAGGTATATATGTTTACCTTGGAGCTCGGCGGCAAGGAGTACCGCTGGGCATTTCAAACGGAAAAAGGCTTTAATGCCGTATCGACATATCCGTCAAACGAAGCGTATGACGTTCCCGTAAACACGGGTATTGAAGTCACTTTATCCGAAGAGGGCTTCACGGGTGACGGCGAGGACAAATATTTTTCGATAGAGCCTGCGGTATCGGGAAGATACGAAATTCACGGTGCGACAGTATCGTTTGTGCCTGATTCTCCGCTTGAATACGACACAGCATACACCGTTTCCGTTTCGGATAAACTGACATCTGCGGACGGCAAAAAGCTTAAGCCGTTTACCTTTGCGTTTACCACGGTTTCGCAGCAAACCGCGACGGACAAAGACAAAGTCGGCATGAGCATAAGCGATTTTGAGCGTTTCGCTCTTTCGGAAAAACCCGAAATTTCACTTTCGGTTTACAGCCGTGCTCACGATAAATACAATATCACATATGAGCTTTTTAAGGTGAATGATTTTGATTCCGCGCTCGGCCTTGTGCGCAAAAGGCTTCCCTACGGATATTCTTACATAAGAAATTCCGAAAGATATTCGGATATCGATGTTTCGGGCTTTGATAAGCTCGCAGCGTATACCAAAACCTTAACTTCCGATGAAGCCGGATATTTTAACCTTGAATTCGGCAGAAATCTCGGAGACGGATATTACGTTGTCCGCGCCGAGTGTAAAAATGCCGCCCCGGTATGGACTGTATTCCAGATGACGGACATCGGCGCAAACATTTTTACCGCGGGCGAAAAGAGCGTTGTTTGGGTTAATGACATCAAAAAGAGCGCACCCGTGCCGGGCGCCGAGGTTATGTATGATGGCGGCGAAGCGGTAAAAACGGATTCCGCCGGTATTGCATATATGGAATCATGCACCGATGAAAAGAAGCTTGTCACCGTAAAGGCGGCGGGCAGAAGCCCGATCGTGCTCTATGCGCCTTACATAGGCTACAGATATTATGACGCGCCCGGAGGAACAAACACGTATTGGAGCGTCATTCAGACAGACCGCGATATATTTAAAAATAACGACACGGTAAACATCTGGGGCTTTATTTCAAAAAGAGACGGCTCACCTCTTCCCGAAAAGCTCACGCTTTCGGTAAGCGAGGCATACCGCGGCGACTCCGCAATAATAAAGAAGATAATAAAACCCGATGACGGCATATTTGAATCGGCGGTTTCCCTTGAGGATTTTGACGACGGATACTATCATGTTTCGGTATCCGACGGCGAAAGAACCGTATGCCAGAGCGGCTTCAGCGTTGAGAACTTTATAAAGCCGGAATATAAAATGACGGCGTCGGTATATCCCAGGGCGGTATTTGACGGCGAAAAGGTAACCTTTAAGGTGAACACCGCATTCTATGACGGAACTCCGCTTTCAAACACAGACATAAGTTACAGAGTATCATATGAAAACGGAAGAATAAACGAGAATGCAAAAACAGACATCAAGGGAAATATGAGCATTGACTACACTCCGGAGTATTGCGAAGGCATGCAGGGCATTGCAGGCATATATTTTGACGCGGAAACAACTCTTCCGAATGCCGGTCAGCTCGGAGCGTACGAATATGCAAGCGTTGCGCTGAATGATATTGTATGTGATACGGACGCTTCGCGCAAAGGCAAAACGGCGACTGTTTCGGCACAGGTAAACAAGGCTGACCTTTCGGACGCACGAGAGAGCGGCAACACAAGCTATGATAATATCAAGGGCGCGCCCGTTTCGGACAAGGAGATAAACGTTGATATATATAAGGAATATTACGAAGCAAAAGAGACCGGAACATACTATGACTATATAGAAAAACGCACGGTTAAGACATATTCCTATACCGAGAAAAAAGAAAAAATAAAGACCTTTAAGCTTAAAACCGACTCCGACGGAAAGGCAGAAAAGAAATTTGATATTCCGACGGATAAGCATACGTGGTATTATGCGGCAATATCCCTTAAGGATTCAAACGGCAGAGTAATGACATATAGGCGCGGCATAGGCGAGGAATATGTGTTTAAATATGAATCGGGAAAGTATTTTGATCTGAAAAGCGATAAGGAAGAATACGATGTCGGCGACAGCCCGGTTGTGAATGTGACATACGGCGAAGAAGCTCCCGTAAACACAAAGACAATGTTTATACGCGCAAAAACGGGTATCGATGACGTGATTGTCAGCAAGGATAACACATATAAATTCCTATTTGACGATAAAAACGTTCCGAATTGCCGTGTATACGCAATTGCTCTTGCGGCAGACGGATATCATTATCTCGGCTCACGGTCTATCGGCCTTGATTATGAAAAGAGAAAGCTTAATGTTAAAATAAACACCGATAAAGCGTCGTATGCTCCGGGTGACAGCTGCACGGTAAGCGTTGATGTGACGGATGCGCAAAACAAGGGCAGAGCCGCAAATATAAATATTTCGCTTGTTGACAAGGCTCTCCTTGACATAAGCGACTACACCCCCGATACTCTGAATGATTTATACACGGGAGTTTACCCCGAATTTTCGGGAAATGTAAACACAAGTGAGGATCTTTTGCGCCGCGGCTCGGGCGCAACGGGCGGAGCAATGAAAAATTTGCAGCTTGCGGCAGATTCCGTTGAAAAATCGGAATCGTACGCCTCCGAATCTGAAAACGGCTCAGGCTCAGCCCCTGTCCGCGAGGATTTTAAAGACACGGCGGTTTTCGCTTCGCTTAAAACGGATGAAAACGGAAAGGCTTCATATACCTTTACTCTCCCCGACAACATAACCTCATGGAGAGTATACACCTCTGCCGTAACGGCGGATTATTATGCCGGCAACGCTTCGTTTGACGTAAGCTCCGGTCTGCCGATGTTCATAAGCCATACACTTTCCGACACGTTTCTCACGGGAGATGTGCCGAGCATTGGGGTGAACGCTTACGGCACGGCTCTCAAAGACGGCGAGAGCATAACATTTAAGGCAACGGACCCGGAAAACCCCTCTCATGAGACCGAGGTGCACGCAAAGGCATTTGAAAGAGTGAACATTCCCCTTTGGGAAATCACCGACACCGGAGAACACAGCGTGATAATAAGCGCGGTCAGCGAATCGGGAATATCCGACAGCATTCGCTGCAAATACACTGCGACAGACAGCTACAGAACATACACTTACAGTGATTTTAAGGAGCTTAACCCGTCGGACGTTCTTACGGCGGACGGAGCAAAAAGCATGGTCCGCATAAGATTTACCGACGGTGAAAGAGGCAGAATCATATCGGGTCTTATGAATCTGATTTGGCAATGCGGCGGTGACAGGGTAGAAAAGAAAATTTCAAAATCCGCAGCACAGCCGATAATCGACAAATATTTCGGTGAACAGTCGGACGGTGAAGACATGAGCTTTGCGGATTATATAAATCCCGACGGCGGTCTTGCAATGCTTCCCGAAGCGGCAAGCGACCCCGAGGTTACGGCTCTTGCGCTGAACTTTATCTCTGCCGATAAGCTCGGCTCCGAAGAGAATGTAAAAAAATATCTGTATTCGGTTTACGGCGGAGACAACTCCGAAAATAAGATTGCAGCGCTTTACGGTCTTGCGCTTCTCGGAGAACCTGTTATGGACGAAGTTGAAAAATATTCTCTCATAGACGCTCTCTCGATACGCGAGACGGCATATATCGGTCTTTGCTTCGCATCCTACGGCAACACGGGCGCTGCAAAGGCATGCTTTGATAAAATAAAGGCAAAAACCGTGAATTATGATCCGTATCTTTATGTTGATGAATCGGATAAAGACAAATCCATAGCTTCGACATCGGCGGCACTTCTGCTTGCATGCAAAATCGGCGCTCCCGAAGCGGACGGATACTACAGATACACAAGAGAAAACCATACATCCGAAACCTTAAAGGTTATAGAAGAGCTTTCGTATCTGACGGAAAAATTTGCAAAGCTTCCCGAAGACGACGCCGCGCTTACCTACACCCTTTGGGGCGAGGAAAAGACGGTTGACTTCAAAACGGGCGAAAACGCGTTTGTTACACTTCCGCAGTCATCCCTTGCAGACCTTAAAATTACTTCCGCAAGCGGCGGCGCAGGAGCGATTATGATGTATCAAAAGAGCATATCGGACATTACCGATAGCAATGATAATATAACGGTTAAAAGAAGATTTTACAAAGTCGGCGCGGAGGACACACCGACAAACGAATTTAAGGCAGGAGACATCATAAGGGTTAATTTGTGGATAGAATACGGCAACAAAGCGCTTGACGGTGCATACAGCATCAGCGAGTATCTGCCGTCGGGTCTTGAATATGTAACCGACAGTGCAAAGATACCGTATACGTCAATTTTTGAATCCGATAAGGGCCGCTTTATATATCCGTTTGTATCCGGCAAAAAGATAACCTTCTATGATTATAACTTTAAGGGTATCGGCTGCAGCGAGAGCGGCGGAAAGCTCTATTATTACTATGCAAGAGTGACATCTCCCGGAAAGTACAGAGCCGAGGGAACAACCGTCTGCAAAATCGGTGCAAAAAATACTCTTACATTCGGCGCAGACGATTATATAACCATATCGGAATAAGCACACAATTTTGAAAAACATAAAACCCCCGGCAAAGACGGACGGATTATTTTCCGTCCGTCTTTACTTTTGCCATGCAGCAGGTTTGTGCTGATTTGCAGCAGATTTATGTATATATTTTACACCCGTTATGTGGTATTATCAAGACATAAAAACGGAGGCGATATAAAATGAGTATTGATATTAACAGAATACCGATAAGCGATCTCGGAAAAGGCAGCAACATAAAGCTTGATGTATGCGAAGCCGAGGTTGATATGTATTGGAAGGTTGCAATCGAGGTTCTTGAATGCATAAAAGAAAACAACGACAAGGGCGAGCCGACGGTTATGGTTGTGCCTTACGGTCCTCTCGGCCCCTATGCAAGGCTGGTTTATCTTGTAAATAAATACCGCGTTAGTCTTAAAAACTGTGTATTTATGAATATGGATGAATACCTTAAAAGCGAAACAGAATACATAGACGAAAGCGATCCGCTGTCTTTCCGAGGAGGAATGAAACGCATATTCTACAGTCTGATAGACGATGAGCTGAACGTTTTGCCCGAAAACAGAATATTCCCGGAGCCGGGACGCGAGCATATAATCATGGACACCATAGATAAATACGGCAAGCTTGACATGGCATGGGGCGGGGTAGGCATAAACGGTCACTTTGCATTTAACGAGCCGCCCGAGCCCGATGAGGAGGTTTCAAACGAGGAATTTGCAAACCGTCCGACAAGAGTGCTTAAGATCAGCCGTGAGACAAAGACCGTAAACTGCTTTATGAACTGCGGCGGAGACCTTGACGGTATCCCGAAGTATTGCATAACGGTGGGAATGAAAGAAATATTCAGGGCAAAAAAGATAAGAATGTGTATGCCGCGCGATTGGAATGCCGGCGCTCTGAGAAAGGTTCTCCACGGTGACATCACCGCAAAGGTGCCATGCTCACTGTTTCAAAATCACCCCGATGCAAAGCTTTATGCCGCGTCCGACGCTCTTGCATCTCCCGTTCCCGAAATAAGGGTATACAATAAATAGGGTGATGATTTTGAATGACAAAATAATTATAAAAAGCAAAAATATTGTTGCAGACGGCAAGTGCATATCTGTGGCTCTTTTGCTGGAGGACGGTATAATAAAGGATATCCTGCACACAGACGCTTTGGATTCTTTTGATGCACGTATCGCGGACGCCGCGGATATGTATGTTATGCCGGGATTTGTCGAGCTTCATGCTCATGGCGGCGGAGGATGTGATTTTATGGATGCTTCGGAGGAAGCATTCAAGACAATAACCGATACGCACCTGATGCACGGCACAACATCAATTGCTCCGTCAACTGTTGCATGCAGTTTTGAAGCTATGGAAAAGCTTTTTAAGCTTTACAGGCACGCATCAGGAAAAACCGACATAAATTTGCTCGGGCTTCATCTTGAAGGGCCGTATATATCCATGGAGATGAGGGGCGCGCAGAATCCGTCTTATGTCAGAGCGCCGTCGGAGTATGAAATTGACCGCCTTACGGATGAGGCGGGCGATATAATTACGATGTGCACCGCAGCGCCCGAGCTCAGCGGAATACGCTATATGGCAAGAAAAATGCGTGACCGCAGCATAACGCTTTCGATAGGGCATTCAAACGGAACATGTGCCGATGCAAAAGCGGCGGAGGATATAGGCTTTACTCATATGACGCATCTTTATTCCAATACACCCGGTGTCAGAAAGATTAATCAGGTAGTATGCGCAGGCATGCTTGAAGCCGCGTATCTGTACGATTTTGATATTGAACTTATAGGCGACGGACATCACGTTGCAAAAGAGGTTTTAAAGCTTGCTCTTAAAACCAAGGGCGCAGATAAAATAAATCTTACAACCGATGCCATGAGAGCTGCGGGAACAGACGTTTCCGAAAGCTATCTCGGTGAAGTAAAACCCGAAAACCGCGTAATAATTGAAGACGGAGTAGCAAAGCTGCCCGACAGAAGCTATTTTGCAGGCAGCACAGCAACCGGAGACGTAATGCTTAAATGGGCGGTAAATACATGCGGCATAGGTATTGCCGAAGCGTCAAAAATGCTTTCGGAAACACCGTCGCGGATTATCGGCGCAAAAAACAAAGGCAAAATAGCGCGCGGTGCGGATGCTGATATAATCATTGCAGACAAAAATCTTGACATCAAAAGCGTTTATGTAATGGGAAAAAATATATTTGAAAGGACTGTTTGATATGAAAACCGTAAATATAGCATCAATAGGATGCGGACGCAGGGGATCTATGAGCAGGGCTGCAACATGGTGTATCTCGACGGAATGGAAAAACAGACCTGTTGAGGATGTGACCGAGCTGCCGAAAGTCATGCTTGACAATATGCCGGACGCGTAGTATTATTAAAGAAATCCGAATTATTTTAACGGCGTGGTGATAAAAAATGAATTATTTATCGTCTGATTTTGTCTCCGACGAGTATCTTCATATCAACAGCTGCGACAGGCAATATCTCTACGGCAGAGACTGCGGCAGCGTGCGGCCCCGGGGGCGGCATGACTGGCATATTTTATATATACAAAAGGGAATTTGCTTTGTAAACCGCAAAATCGGGGACGAAGAATCCGAAATCGGCGTGCCGGCAGGCAGCATTATCATATATAAGCCGCACGAAAGGCAAGACTACAAGTTTAAAGCCGACGTGGAAACCGTGTCATATTATGTGCATTTCAGCGGAACGGGATGCAGTGAGATTATCGGCGCTCTGAAGCTTGACCGCCGAATGATTTACACCGTCGGAAGTGACAAAAATACAGAATCGGCATTTTTGAATATGATTGAAGAACATCACATGCAAAAACCTTTTTGTGAATCGCTGTGCGCCGGGTATATGCTGCAGATTTTATCTCTTGCGGCGAGATACGCCGAATACGGCAGCTCGGAATCCGCGCGTGAAACCGGCAATCTCATAAGCAAGGTTTGCGACAAAATGTATCATGAATTAGACCAAAACAAATCCGTTTCGGAATATGCCGCATTTTGCAATATGAGTACAAGCAGATTTACGCATATTTTTAAATCTGCATTGGGTATAAGCCCGAAGAGGTATATAATAAACCTGAAAATGACAAAGGCTGTCGAGCTGCTTGAAAATACGTATCTTTCAGTTAACGAAACCGCAAGAAAAATAGGCATTGAAGATCAAAACTATTTTTCGCGCCTGTTTAAAAAGCATACGGGTGTTTCACCGAAAAAGTTTAAAGCGGATTAAATAAAGCCGTCACGGAAAAGAAAATTCTTTTCCGTGACGGCTTTTGCTTTTTAATCATAAAATAATCAATTGAAAATCATGTTTATATATGTCTGCGCCCATACAAGGAATATTATGAGCGGAAGAACGTATTTAACGTATATTCTGATACCCTTGGGGAATCTCAGACCCTTGCCGGTATTTGTTTCTTTAATGAAATTACTCCAGCCCCAGCCGTGCTTGTTATTTGTGCAAAACACAACGTAAAAGAGCGCTCCGAGGGGAAGGATGTTATTGCTGATTATGAAGTCTTCGATATCCATTATTCCCTTTGAGCCTATGCTTACCGATGACCATACGCTGAGCCCGAGAACTGCAGGCATTGAGAGCACGATAAGCAAAACGATATTTATAAGAGCGACTTTCTTTCTGCCGAAGCTTGTAAGCTCCAGCCAGAATGACATGATGTTTTCAAATACGGCGATAACCGTTGAAAACGATGCGAATATCATAAACATGAAGAAGAGCGCTCCTATAATTCTGCCGCCCTCCATAGTATTGAATATGCTTGAAAGCGTTGTAAACAGAAAGCTTGCGCCGACCGTTCCGGCATCTGCCGTCACACCGTTGTTATATGTAAAGCATGCCGGGAAGATTATAAGACCCGATATTATTGCAACCATCGTATCGAGGCTTACGATTGTTATGCTTTCTCCGAGCAGTCTCCTGTCTTTTTTTATGTAGCTTCCGAATATTGCGATAGATCCCATACCTACGCTTAAGGTGAAAAATGCCTGCCCCATAGCCGAGCATATAACCGTCCATATTCCGGCATTTTTAAAATGCTTCATAGACGGAACAAGATAAAATTTGAGTCCTTCCGCAGCGTTCGGGAGCATGCAGCAATAAATTGCAAGCCCTATCATAAGCACGAAAAGCGCAAGCATCATGACCTTTGTAATCTTTTCAACGCCGTTTTGAAGTCCGAGAGAGCATATTCCGAAGCAGATCAGAATAACCGCAAATGTCGCTATTGTAACAAGACCCGTGTTTGTAACCACAGAGCCGAAGAGGCTGCCCATTTCTTCTTTGGGAACGGATATAATCGATCCGCTGAGATACTTGAAGAAATAGATAACCATCCAGCCCGAAATAACGGTATAAAACATCATCAGAAGATAGTTTCCGCCTATTCCGAGGAATTTCATAAAATGCCATTTCTGACCGGGTTTTTCGAGCACCTCAAACGATGACGCGATGCTTCTTTGGCTTGCTCTTCCGACAGCGAGCTCCGCCGTCATTGACGGAATACCGAGAAGCACAAGAAACAAAAGATACACAAGCACAAAAACCGCTCCGCCGTAGCTTCCCGTTGTTATCGGAAAACGGTATACATTTCCGAGTCCTATTGCGCATCCCGCCGAGATAAGAATAAAGCCCAGACGAGACCCGAATTTTTCTCTTTTCATTAATAATTCATAGCCTTTCTGCCCACAATTATATAATATGCTTTTTACCGTGGGCAGATAAAGCACAGTAATCTTCGGTCTGCCGCAATTAAAAGGTTCGGCATTCCCCCATACAAACATCTATCATACCATAAATTCCCGAAATCGGCAACAACAATTTTGATTTAATAAACTGATTTGTGGGTTTTTGACTAAAAAGACGCTTAAAGTTTTATATATCCGATAGGGGATGAGGTTCAATTCTTAAGCCCACGGGAACTGAACCCGATATGCCCTTTGTTTGAAAAATTAAAGTCTTTTCAATTTGTCGTCCTTGAAAGGCGTCAGCCTGTCTGCGTCCTCCGCATTGAAAATACAAATAATTTTTCTAAACAAAGGGTCAAAGAGTCAAAAAAGAAAAAATTTTGTATCAGACAAAGAAAATTCGAAAATAATACTGACGTATATTTGATGAATTTTCTGCAGTATTATGCAAAATTTTCCTTTTTAGACCACATTGGGTTCAATTCCCATGAGCTTAACCGCACGCGTCAATATCCGAACTTTGGTAAGCTTATCATCCGTCGGCATTGCGGTTAGGGTATACTTTTGATTTTTTGGAAAGCTCAAACAGGCAGTGCAGTAGCGCTGAAACTCGCTTTCAATCAAAAAATAAAAAGTATACCCTAACCCCTCGCCCGTCAGACAGATGTTCTTGCCTGTTATTATACGATTGTATTTATGATGTGCAAGCGGAACGGTGTGGTCACCGTTCCCTACACAGTTATTGTAAAATTGCGGATAATTATTAAACAGAAGCTTATTACAAATTTTCGTTTAAACTAATTTATAAATTGAAAACATACCTGTCAATTTATTCGTAGGGAACGGTGACCACACCGTTCCGCTTCATAAAACATACAAAATAATACAATTAAATGCAAGAAATAGTGCCTCCACTGTGCAAGGGGAGGCTCTCTTCCTTGCGATAAAATGAGAGTGTTCGGATATTGACGTGAGCTTAACCTCATATAATCCGACTCCGATGCGGTCCGAAAACTCAAATTTTATATATCTTATATTTCTCCGTATATTCCGTGGGAGTAAGCCCGGTTTTTTGCTTAAATACCCTGCAGAAATGATATTGATTTGAAAATCCGCAGCATTTTGCAACCGAAGCAATCTTCATGCACCCCTCCGCCAAAAGCCCCTTTGCTTTGCTGATGCGTATTTCCGATATATATTTCTTTGGTGTGGTTTTGTATTTCTCGGCAAATACCTTTCTGAAATATACTTCGCTGATGTTGCATTTTGCTGCAAGCACGGCATTTGTAAGGCTCGGGTCGGCATATCTGTTTTCAATCATTTCAATTGCGGGAGATATTATTCCCCCCGAAATGTCCTGTGATGAAATACGAAAAAGCATGTCGTAAAAAATGCTCATTACTTTTTGCCTGTTTTCTTCAAAAAGAGACAGCGCCTTCATTCTTTCAAAATCCCTGATGAAAGACTTTGCGTGCTCAATCGGCAGAGAGATAACGGTGTCGCAGAGCGTCTCGCTGCATTTGAAATTTATAACCGGGAAGCTGCCGGTTTTATCTCCGTGTATTGAATAGTCCTGCCCTTCGGGGAGAATGACGGCATGGTCTTTGTCGGATATTACATTTATGCCCCTGTGTGTGTACGTAATCTTTCCGTCAATGCAAAATGATATTCCCCAGCATTTTCTGTTATTAATTTTTTCCGATTTTCCTCTCGGTGACATAACCGTAAAAATCCCGCATATATCCGTGATTACCGCTTTCCCGAGTATGTTCATAAAAATCACCCCGAATTTATCTTTAAATATAATTATATATTATTTAATCAAAAAAATCAACAAAATATGCCGAAAAAGTATCGGAAACATCAAAGCAATATTGTTTTACACATTGAAAATCCGTTATCTTGAGATTATAATAAAAATATATAATAGGTGATTGTAAAATAAAAATGTAAAAAATGCGGATAAATTTTTGCGGAACGCTGTGGTGCACGCTGCCTACGTAGTAATTACAAGTTTGCAGTTAATTATTAAATATGGTTTTATTGCAAATTTTCGTTAAAACCAATTAGTTAATTGAAAACATACCTGTCAATTTATTTGTAGGGAACGGTGCCCACACCGTTCCGATGAAAAATAAACATTTTCATCTGTTTACGGGAGAAAATGTAAATAAAATGATATCGCAGAATGTGCTTTAAATAAGATATTTTGTAATTTTACAATTAACTATAAAAACATATAAAATAAGGATGTGATAAAATGGATTTTAACGGAAAACCGCTCATTACCGTTATGGTGCAGGCGAATAATCCGACAAGGGTAAAAGAATTAATGAACATGTCAATTTCCGAGGGTGCGGAAGCATTCGGAATACAGTTTGAACAAATGGAGGCAAAATTCCGAAAAGCCGAGGTATACCGCGATTTGTTTGAACATGCCGGCGGAAGACCGGTGTATGTAACAAACTACCGTCATACCAAAAACGACGGTAAAACGGACGATATGCTTGCCGATGAGCTTCTTGAGCTTGCCGGCTGCGGTGCGGATATATGCGACGTTATGGGCGATTGCTTTGACAGGCAGGAGGGTGAGCTTACAACCGATAAATATGCCGTAGAAAAACAAAAGGAGCTTATTTGCTCTCTGCATAAAAAGGGCGCAAAGGCACTTATGAGCTCGCATGTGTTTAAATATACCGAAGCGGAAAGAGTTTTGGAAATTGCCCTTGAGCATCAGAGCCGCGGTGCGGATATATGCAAAATCGTCACCGGTGCAGAAACAGCGGCGCAGCAGATAGAAAATCTGAAAATTATTAACATGCTTAAAGAAAATTTAAAAATCCCATTTTTGTTTTTATGCGGCGGCGAATGCAGAATTTTAAGAAGAATCGGCCCTGCTCTCGGCTGCTGCATGTATCTTTGCGTGCATGAATATGATGAGCTTGCAACTCCGGTTCAGCCGCTTTTAAAAGATATCAGGCTTATCAGGGATGTAATTGAAATATAACTGGTATAAATTTGATAAAACAAATTTTTGAGAGGAGAATATATTATGAATTTTAAAGGAAAAACAGCCGTAATTACGGGTGCATCCGTCGGAATAGGCAGGGCGGTTGCATTGCTTCTTGCCGAGGGCGGGGCAAATCTCGTTCTCACCGATATCAATTATGAGGGTCTTGAAAAGGTGAAGGAAGAAGCCGAAAAATTCGGAGTTGAAGCCTTGATTTACAAATGCGACGTAAGCGACGAAAAGACGGTAAACTCCGTGGTTCAGGAAGCAATAAATCACTTCGGGAAAACAGACATATTGGTTAACAACGCGGCAATCTGGAGGATTTCAAAACCCTTTGTTGAAATGACGAGTGAGGAATGGCTCGGGATTATAAACATAAATCTTATGGGCACGGTGTATTTTTCAAAGGCTTGCTTGCCGTCAATGATTGAAAACGGCTGCAGAAGGAAGCTTTAAAAAATAAATACACGGAGGAATCCGTCTTGTGATTGCACAGGGCGGATTTTTGTATAAAGAAATTTTAAAAAGCTGTGTAACTTTAGCGGTTACACAGCTTTTGTCATTGATTTTTATAATAACATATGATATAATTACATTATAAAATTTTATCGCTCAAAGATTGCTTCAAAATAGAAAGGATATTGCAAAATGGCAAAAATAAAAAAACAGCATATGAGTGTGCATTGGCAGGAAATTGCACACGGCGACGGCGATGCTGCGACAGATGCAAGCCTTAAAGAAAAGGCGACGCTTGTCGGAAGAGTCGGAATGATGATGCTTTCGGTAGGTACGGGTGCATGGAGGGTAAGAAGCTATATGAACGCCGTATCGAGGAGTCTCGGTATATCGTGTTTTGCGGATATCGGTCTTGTTTCAATTGAGTGCACATGCATTCTCGGAGACGAAACATATTCTCAGTGTCTTTCCATACCGTCAACCGGTGTAAACACCGACAAGCTTTATGCGCTTGAAAAATTTGTCCGTGAATTTCCCGATAAGGCAAGCAAATATTCCGTAAAACAGTTCCATGAGTTGCTTGATAAAATACAGTCTAAAAAAGAAAATTACAGCGCGCCCGTTCTCGGTCTTGCGGCAGGTCTGGCATGCGGAGCATTCGCGTTTCTTCTCGGCGGAGGCTGGGCTGAGGTTATCTGCGCATTCTTCGGCGCGGGCGCAGGCAATTTTGTCCGCAAAAAAATGCTGGAGCGCAAAATTTCGCTATTTGCGAATGTCGGCGTAAGCGTTGCGGCGGCATGCCTTATGTATGTCCTCACGGTTATTGTGGCGCAGAATATATTCAGCATATCAAAAATTCATCAGGCAGGCTACATTTGCGCCATGCTTTATGTTATCCCCGGTTTCCCGCTTATAACCGGCGGGATAGATATGGCTAAGCTTGACATGCGCTCGGGGCTTGAGAGAGTTGCATATGCGGTGATGATAATAATTGTTGCAACAATGACGGGCTGGGCAACGGCAATGATATGCAGATTTCAGCCTGCAGATTTTGCCGCGCTGAAGATACAGCCTGCAGTTATGATTATACTAAGGCTCATTGCAAGCTTTTTGGGCGTGTATAACTTTTCGCTTATGTTCAACAGTACGCACAAAATGGCGTTTACTGCCGGCATAATCGGGATGATCAGCAACACTCTCAGGCTTGAAATTATAGATTACCTCGGCGCTCCGGTCGGTCTTGCGGCGTTTATCGGTGCATTTTGCGCAGGGCTTATTGCGTCTGTCGTAAAGGGTAAAATCGGTTTTCCGCGTATTGCTCTTACCGTGCCGTCGATTGTAATTATGGTTCCGGGGCTTTTTATGTACCGCGGAATATATCACCTCGGTCTTGCCGATATCGGCACCGGCGCACTCTGGATCACCAAGGCGATAATTATCGTGATTGCGCTTCCGATCGGGCTTGTTGCGGCGCGTCTTTGCACCGATAAAAATTTCAGGCACTGTACGTGATGTTTCGGATTGGATAACGGTTTAACTTTATATATGGATTTAAAGTGCAAATGTATAGAAAACATAACAAAAATAATGTGGATTTTGCAAGATATCTGAGGAAAAATATGACCCCTGAGGAAAGGCTCTTATGGTATGGATTTTTGAGGGATTATCCTGTTAAGATTTCAAGACAAAAGGTACTCGGCAGATATATTGCTGATTTTTATTGTGCAAAAGCTAACATAGTTATAGAATTGGACGGTTCTCAGCATTATGAAGATAAAGGTCTTATATATGATGAAAAAAGAGATGAATATCTTAAACAATACGGAATAACAACAATCAGAATATCAAATACCGATGTACATAATAATTTCAGCGGAGTGTGCGCTTATATTAATAATGAGATAACACAATCCCTCAGTCAGCTGCGCTGACAGCTCCCTTTACACAAGGGCGCCTTTCTTTCTTGCGGAAATTTTTATAGAAGTTGATGTGTACGTTCTTGAACAAATGTATGAAAAACTATTGGATGGAATTGCCTCCAACAGTGCATAAGGGATGTGTGTTGAGAGGTAATACGGAGTGGTTGTAAATATGTAAATACTCGCAAAGTTTATTTATAAGATGCAGACATGTTTTAACAGTATCGCATTTCTTTATACAAGGGCACTATAGGCACTGATGTGCACAGTTTTAAACAAAAGTGCGAAAAACTATTGTGTGGGATTGCCTCCACTGTGTAAGGGGAGGTGGGTTGCGAAGCAACTCGGAGGGGTTGTAAAAAATTAATATTACAAATAATATAAGGACGTGATATATATGTTTGAAAATTTAGCTGAGCGCGATTTTGACGTAATAGGAATAGGCGAAGTTATGCTGCGCCTTTCTCCCGACGGAAAGGAGAGAATCTCACAGAGTGAAACATTTGACAAAATGGCGGGCGGCTCGGAGCTCAACGTCGTGTCGGGTATTGCACAGCTCGGGCTTCGTACCGGTATCATAACCAAGCTGCCCGATAACGGAATAGGCCGCTTTATAGAAAATAAAATTCGCTACAGCGGAACGAGCAATGACTATATAGTTTTTGACAAAAGCGAAAATAAAAGACTTGGCGTATACTATTATGAAAGCGGAGCATATCCGCGCGTGTCCGTTGTGGAATACGACAGGAAGAATTCATCTTTCGTAAATTTCAAAAAAAGTGACATTGACAAAAGCGTATATAGCAGCACAAAGCTTTTTCACTTAAGCGGAATTACCCTTGCCTTAAATCCGGTGCTGCGTGCAGAGGTTATCGACATGATAAAAGAATTCAAGGCAAGCGGCACAAGAGTTTCGTTTGATGTGAACTACCGAGCCGGTCTGTGGGATGAAGAGACGGCAAGGTCGGTGATTGATTCAATAATGCCCTATATAGACATTCTCTTTGTTTCGGAGGAAACATCGCGACGCATGTTTGCCAAAAAGGGTGATATCTGTGATATCCAAAAAGAGTTTGCGTCGGAATTTCCGAATCTTAAAATTATTGCAAGCACAAAGAGAACGGCGACATCACCCACAAAGCATAACTTTACATCAACGGTGTATGACTGTGAAAATAACATAAGCTACAGTGAAGCACCGTATAAGGATATTGAGGTTGTAGACAGAATAGGCAGCGGCGACGCGTATGTTGCCGGGGCTCTTTTCGGAATACTGAAATATCGCGATATAGAGGCTGCCGCTGCGTTCGGCGACGCTATGTCGGCGGTTAAAAATACAATTCCGGGTGATATGACCGTATGTGACTATAAGGATATATGCAGGGTAATAGACGCGCACAAAGACGGAGCAAAAAGCGAAATGGTGAGGTAGGTTTGACAATATTACGGTTTTAGTATATAATATAAATTGTAGGATATATTTATTGTATAAATAGTAGGAGGTTTGTTATGAATATTGATACATCAACAATCACAACCATGACAGATGCAAATCAAAATTTTTCGAAAGTATCTAAAATTGCGGAGAATAACGGTCGGGCAGTCATATTCAAAAACAATAAACCCAAATTTTTGTTGATAGATATAGATTCAAGTGAATATTTTGATATAACCGATGACGAAAGAATTGATATAGCAGCAAAAAGAGTTATGAAGCGCTTTAAGCCCGCATTTGAGGAGTTGGCAAAATGATAAAAATCAGTAAAGAAAAAGTTATGCTTCTTCATCAGCTTATAGCAGAGGAAACCGGCGGCGGTGTCGGGGTCAGAGATGAGGGTCTTTTGGACAGTGCTTTAAACAATGCTTACAGCACTTTTGGCGGAGAAGAGCTTTATAAAACGAAAGAAGAAAAGGCAGCAAGCTTAGGTTTTTCGCTTATTTCTAATCATGCATTTGTAGACGGCAACAAAAGAATAGGGGTTTACGTTATGCTTACATTTCTGGAAGCCGAGGGTATCAAAATGAATTGCACCAATGCCGATGTGGTAGATTTGGGTTTATCTGTTGCTGACGGGAAAATGAAATATGATGAAATTCTGAAATGGATAAAAAAGTTTGAAAGTTAATAAAAGAATTATTTTCTTTGCCTGATTACGGTTTAAAAACAAATTATCAGGTTGGCATGCTGATTTACGTTAAGCTTTCGGACGGCAAAAAATGAAATCAGAAAATTGCTTTATTATATGGTCAAAAACGGATTAATTGAGCGAGATGATAAAAATTCAGTTTCCTCAAAATGGCAGATGTCAAAGAATAATTAATTGTTTTTAATTGACTGATATTGACTAAATTCACCATGCTGGTTGATGTCAAAAATCGGTATTGTATTTTCCGCTTCCTGATTATGATTTATCAACACCTAACAAAGTGGAAGTTATCGTTTACGGTAAAGTTATTGATGAGAACTATTCAAGAGTTTTGTTTGATAATCCTAATTTGGATATTGAAACCGTATTTCTTATTGACAGAATACAAAAGCACAAGGAAATATCGAAAGAAGCTGCAAAGCATCTTAGAAATTTAGGTGTTATAGAGGGAAAAATGCCTAATGTTTATATCTCTGCAAAAATCGCAGAAAGTATTGATGAAAGGGCTCAATATGTTAAAAACAAGGCTTTTGATGAGGAAGCATATAGAAAATGGATAATCAGTTATCTTGAAAATTTTGGAAAGGGAAAAAAGAAAGATTTTATTAAGTTATTAGAAGATAAATTGCCTGATTATCTTAATGATAAACAAAAGGAATCAAAAGTTAGAAATTTGCTGAAAAAAATGAAAAATGAAGAAATCATTACCACGGATTCCGGTAATAAAAGATTAGCTAATTGGGTATTGAAGAAATAATTTACCCAATAAATTACCCAATCCAATTAGAAACAGATGCCTGAATGGCTCTATGCAGTTGATTAATGATTGTATAAATTTAATTTCATAAAATTATTTTATCCAATCGAATCGCAAGGAGAATAACAATGAATAAAACGGCTATCAAAAATTTTGCAGTATGGGCACGAAGAAAGCTCATATCTGATATTACATATAAGGCGAGTATGCTTGGCGTTACGGATAGTGGTATTGCCGAGCCGCTTCCCATTTCTAATGACAGACAAAGACGGAGCAAAAAGCGAAATGGTGAGGTAGGTTTGACAATAATATATATCTTATTTTCAGCAAATTACATCTGCATATAAGTATTATATAATTTTATGGAGGATTTTTAAAAAATGAAAAAGAAAGTTTTGAGTTTGGTTTTAATATTGTCAGTAATATTAAGTGTGTTTCCGACTCTCTCCGTGTCGGCATCGGTTTCGGCAGACGGACAAAAGTATCGGATTGCATTTAAAGATGGATCCGGAAATGCCGATTTAAGCAAGTTTAATATGGAACACCTGAATGATATGGCCGTTTTTTTGAATGCGGAAAAGTTATATTTTGATAAGTCAAATTATGATAATATCAAAAAAATAAAAGAATGTTTTTATAAAATGGTACTTAATCCGAATAAAGCGGAATACCTTTATTCCCGATATTACAGGTCGGAAGAGTGCTTTGAGTATGATTGGTCTGACGATTATGTAAACAGTCTTTTGAAGTATAAGTATGCAACTGTGTATGAGTCAAATACTTTTGAAAAGATATTTACGGATCACTTTAACTTTAATCCGTCGGAATTGTCTTCGCTGCACAGAGACGGAGAAATTTTTGATATAGATAATTATACATACGGGTTTTATTATGACGGTTACTATTATGTGTCAATGGATGGCGGATACGGTGATATAATGTGCGATATTTCCGATTGTGAAATTCTTGAAGATCTCGGCAGCGGAAAATATTTATTTTGCTTCACAATAGAATGGATGACCGGCGATTCGGAAAAAATATATATAACTGCGGAAAAACCCAAAGAAACAACAAGCGATATTTGGAAAATTCATGAAGCCGGCGCTAACCGTCCTCAAAAAAACATTATTGAAAGAGGCTTTGATATTACCCGTGACGGATGGGCTTTTCCCAATTCTTCGGCAGGATTTAATTATGGCCTGTTCCATAAAATGCCTGTAGAACGGTACACAGAGGTTTTCGGAGAATTTGTAAGACCGTTGGCGGAACATATTATTGACAGAAGCTGGGGCGGAAATTGTTTCGGCATGTGTGCTTTGGCGTATAAAATATATCAGGGAAGAGTTTCTCTCGACAACGGCATTGAAGTAAATGAAACATTTGACGATATAAATTCGTATTTTGATATGGGTGATTTTAAATATTATAAACATCCAAGCCTTAAGTCGGACTCGTCGCTTTGTAATCTTATTGAAAGGTATCATGTGACACAGGATACATATATTAAATATACAGAAAAGCAGCGTTCTTATGCGGAGATTTTCAAAGACGCCGAAAAGAGCATTGCAAATAAAAAGCCGCTTGCGTTAACCGTGATGTGGAAAGGATTCATAGGAAACAACGCTCACGAACTTATAACAGATACGTCAAGGGATTTGGTGATAAAAGATAACGGATGGCGGAGATTATACTTATATGATCCTAACAATCCGCATTGTGACGATAATGAAAATTATATCTTGCCGGATTGTTATAAAAATTGGGATGACAGATATATTGAGTATAATATTAATACCGGAGAATGGTATTTGTCTGTTATGACAACCTCGGGCGGTAAGGGAAAAGAATTGCATAAGGAAGCAAATTCAAGCTACTCAAAGGACGATTACCCGAAACTTTATTTCGATGATTTTGAATGGCTCCCGGATACTTTAGATAAAAAGCTTCCGCTTTATTGTGTTGACGGAAAAAATGAAAAAAGGCGGATTTATCTGGCGGCGGACAACGAGATAACAGTATATGACAATAACAATAATTTGCTGTTCCATGTGTCCGACGGTAAAATTTTAGTGGATAATCCCGACTTCAGATGGATAGAAAATGATTCGGACGTTGAACCGGATAAAGTCCGCGGATACCTTGAAGTTGATTCGGATAAAATTAAAATCAAGGTCAACAACGGTTCGTTTGCAATTATTAATGACGGTGATATTAACGGTATAAAATGTGCCGGAGATATAGAATATGAATACGATCCGGATACCGAAAAATGCAATGTAATTGCAAATGACGGCGGCGATATTACCGTTTTGTCACAAAATAATTATGACAGTGATTATAGTGCAAAGGTTGTCAGCGGATATTTAAATAAGGGAGAAAGCTTCGATATTGATTATAATACAGATATGCCGTCAATAACAACAAGTTCCGACAGCGAATTCGATGTGACCGAAATGACGGAAGACGGGGATACGCAATACAATCAAATACGCTTAAATGAGTCGGATGAAGATGACGGATTGTTTACAACAACAATAAAGTTGACTATCGGCGAAAAAACGGTATATATTAACGGTGATCCGGTCAAAAACGACGTTGCGCCGGTTATTAAAAATAACAGAACCTTGCTTCCCATCAGAATAATTGCAGAAAATTTGGGCGCAAGTGTAGGATGGGACGATGAGGACAGAACCGTTTCTATAATATATGATAGCGAGAACGGCAGTGTAGCTTCCAGGCTGAACCTGAAAATAGGTGATTCGCAGATTGAAAAAACGGTAATAAACTTTGATGAGGTCATTCCTTATTTGACGCAGGATCAACTCGAAAACGGCGTCGATTATGATGAAATACTCAAATATGCTCATAAGTCAAAGATATATTTAGATACCCCGGCAGAAATCATTAACGACAGAACATATATGCCCGTAAGAGCAATTGCGGAGGCATTGGGAGCATCCGTCGGATGGAATGATAAGCTTCGGGAAGTTACAATATCAAAAAAAGAGGGCGGATTGTTTTACAATGATTGTCCGGAGTTATTAAACCCGGCATTCTATTTAAACAGAGCACCGATACATAATGATGGTGAATACAGCCGCTATGAGATATCCCGTTACGATTATGAAACCGGAGAATGGGTATATGACGATGTAAAAAGCATAGTTAATGAATATTTGCATGATTTGCAGAAAAAAGGCTGGAAGATTACGGACAGCTATACCGATGATTACAGATATTACTATGAGATTAATTATGATGATACCTATGTTACTGTTATGGCAGACCGTTACGATTACTGGGATATGATATTCAACATGAGATTGTCGGATTTTGAAATTTCACAGGAAGAATACGATAATTATTAAGATTAAAATTGAATAATAAATCGGAACGGGTTGATTATACGAAAATTTAATCAGCCCGTTTTTTTCATGCTTTCAATTAATATATATACACTTAATTACCGTCATCTCGGGTATGGTATGCTTTTAAATTTTTTAATAAATTAAATTCAAAAAACCGTGTAAAATTTTCATAATAAGTATTGCTTTTTCAAACACACCATGTTATAATTGGCATGTAAGCCAATTATAACATAATGGAGGGGGCATGCAGATGTCAATAAGAAAGGACAGTTTAATGTCACGCAAGAGGATATTGTCCGCATGCGTGAAGTTATTTATCGAGAAGGGATATATAAATACCACAATGTCGGAGATAATTTCCGAGGCGGAGGTTTCAAACAGCACGTTTCAGAATTTGTTTCATTCAAAAAGCGGAGTACTTATGGATCTTGTTGAATTTATGTTTGATAAGCAGTTTCAGGTCGCCAGACAGTTTCCCATCGGCGAAGCCGAGCCCGTATTAATATACGCGCTTGAAACATCCATTCAGATGACAATAACGGAGCTCAACGAAAACTTAAGAGAAATATACCTTGAGGCATACAGCTTTCCGCAGACGTGTGAATATATTTACAGAAAAACCTCGGAGGAGCTCTTCAAAATATTCGGTGCGTATCAGCCGGAGTGCAGCGAGAGCGATTTTTATGAGTTTGAGATAGGCACGGCGGGAATCATGAAAAATTATATGGCAAGGAAATGCGATATGTATTTTACTCTTGAAAAGAAGCTTGAAAGATTTCTGACAATGAGCCTGGGTGTTTACCGGGTGCCCGAAGAAGATATCGCGCGGGTATTGAACTACATCGGGCAAATTGATATAAAAAGCGTGGCAAACAAGGTTATGCACGCGCTTTTCAAAGAGCTTGAAATGGAATTTCATTTTGAGTTTGATAATATATATATAAACAAGGCGGAGGTGTCTGTATGAAAGTGAAAAGAGCATTGGCGTCGCTGCTTTCGGCATGTATGCTGGTAAGCGCGGTGCCGATATCGGCACATGCCGACAGCAAGAACTTCAGCGGCAGAAGCGAGATGAACTGGAGCGAAAGCTCAAGAGGCTGGGGATATGTGACCCTGCAAAAGGGCAGAATCCTGAAAGCCGGCGAGGGCGATAAGCTTGAAGATATATCGAGCGGCAAGTCGGTATTCAATCAGTTCAGTTTTAACCGAGGTCAGAACTTTTATGACGGCTTCAGTAAGAATACTGCTCTTGTGTATGATACGACACAGGGCGATTACGGAGCATATTTGTCGAGCGGCAAGTATCTGTATGCCGTGTATGACAATGCGAACGACAAAAACGACTATAAGGTTGACTTTGCGGCAAGGCTTAGCGGCGATATTCAGCAGCTTATAAAGAAAGGCGACATCGAGGCTGCCGTAGTTGCCGAAACCGATAACTACAAGGGTACGACAAACAAGCAGACCGGTGTGGCAAACCTCAGATTCTATTCGAATAAGTCATCCATTCAGCAGGAGATAACAACCGCCGAAAACTGGTATGACGGCACGCGTACGGTCAGCGCAGGGTGGCAGAAGCTGAATACGGATATTACGAGAATGATGCTCAATGTCCGTTCAAAGAGAAAGGGTCTTAAGAAGTTTAACAAGAGCTCCGTTCAGAAAATCAGAGTTTTTCTGCGCGACAGCGTAGGCCCCAAGGCAAAATCGTGCGGCATTGAAAGCGGAGATTTTAAGACCTATACCAACGTAAACGGAGACAGCGTCGTAACGTCAAAAATCGGCAGCAAAATCAAGTTTTACGTTCGGTTTGACGAAAAGGTAGACGTAACCGATACAAGTAAGGTTACCCTCCGTCTGACAGCCGATCCGCAAAAAAATACCGACGCGGCAAAATTTGACGCAAAATTTGTTGAGGTAAAAGGCGATAAGGTGATATTTGAATATGAGGTTCCCGACAATACCAACAACAAAAACGGCGAGCTCACGGTTCTTCTCAAAACGGCGAAGCTTGTCGGCGGTAAGGATTATATAACCGACATTGCCGGAAATGCTCTTGCGGACGATTCCGTCGGCGGTGCTTTCTCTAACGATAAATATACCGTTGACGATACATACACGCGCATAAACGAGCGCGCTTTCCGCGATAACAGCAAGAAGTTTTATCCGCAGATAAGCCGCATCAGCGACACAAGCTGCAATACCTTCGGCAGCATTCCGAAAGAGATCGTCGGCACAAACGGCGCACAGCCGATAACATTTAACGCAAGCAGCACAACGGGGCCGATTTTCAGAATTGTCCTTGATGAGGAAATTCAAAATTCAACCGACCTTAGAAACATGCGCCTGAAGCTTCAGGTGTATGACGGCAACAAAAACAAGATAGACGGCAGGTATGTATATGCAAATCTTGTCGGCGCAAGAGTTATCGGAGTTGACGATAAGGTTCAGGCAAAGGGCGTAAAGTCCGATGCTCACACCGAGCTCTATTTCCGTTATTGCCCGACTGAGATTTCGGGATATCCGATATACAGAGTCGATTTTGCAGGAACATACAATTCCGACAGAAGCTTTACGTTTGCCGATGACGCAATAACGACTCCCTCAAATGTTAAGCTCAAAAACATTTCGGGCATGGATGTCAGCGGCTCAAATCTCAAAGTCCCGGCAAGCTATACGGATCTTCTTCCGCTTGCAATCGGCGTTCGCATCGATACCGAAGCGCCGACGCTTTCGCAGAAAATAATAAGCGACAGCTGGGCAACAAAGTTTGCTTCTGATGCAAGCCTTGTGTTTGAAGATGCCGGCGGGCTCAATTTCACGCATGGTGCAAAAATTTCGATAGTATATTATGATGAAACAGGTAAAAAACGAAACCTCATAACGCAGCTTGACGGTTCAAATTCCGTAAACGGCACCTATACGCTTCCGCTAAACAGAAGCGCAGCGTCAAAGAATAAGGCGAGCGTAAATTTAAGCGGACTTAAGCTGCTTAAAGAATACCCGGCAAATTACGATTTGTATCTTGAATACACCGTGTTTGACGAATCGGGCAACGCGGCTTCAAATATAAACCGAAATGATATCAGACTTTATCTTGACAACACCGCCCCTGTCGTAAACGGTGTTACGGGAATCAAAAACAACCGTGACATAACCGTTAAATATGACGTTACCGATACCGGTGTCGGAAAGATAGACCCGTTTATTGAATACATGCTTAAAAATCATGAGAAAGACACCGTTGAAAATTTAAGCACTGAGGATAATAAACAGGAGATAAACGTAAATGCCGTTCAGGACAGCTACGACAGATGGCAGGTATATGCAAAATTCAGAGATATCCTCGGCAACACGGGCAGCTGGAGCGAATCGGGAATATACGAGACGGCGTCGCGTAATCTGCAGCTTGAGCTTAACGACAGCGCCGAAAGCATCGTTTCGGATACGCACAGCGCGCATGTTGACGTCATAAAGCCGACAGATACGACAAATGCAAAATTTGAAGTCAGCTACGGCTGGAAGCGAGGTTCGGGCGCGGCTCTTGCGGATGCAAAGTCAACCGTGACATTCACCGACGTTAAGAGCTTTGAAAGCTTTGATTTTGCAGGCGAAGCCGTTCAGAGACATTATAACGGCGGAGATTTGTTTGACGGCGAGTTTACTCTCGTTATAAATACGACCTTAAACCCCGATAACATTACACAAAAGCTTACGCGCACTTACTATTTTGATATAAAGGCCCCGGAGGGCACTATTGAAATAAACAAAGACAGAGACGGCGTAAACAGAACATATGATATCATATATTCTCTCTATGACGATGCTTCGCAGTATAACGACGGAGCATACGTTACCGAAAACAACATTGACTTTTCGGACGCAAATGCCCCGAAGATGACGCTTTACATAGGCGAGAATGCCGCAAAGGTTTATGATATAAACACATTCCGCGCGTCGGAGACGATAGATTTTTATTCACTCTTTGCCGAAAGCGGAATATATGAAAACGAAACTAAAGCGCATACGGAGATAACCTTAAAGGATAAATTCGGTCATGAGGCGACGGTCAGAAGCGAGGATTTTGCAATAGACCTCAAAAAACCCGAGATAACCTCCATAGCGGTTGAACCGTCGGATTTCGTTAAGTTTAATGAAGATACATACATTGTAAACAGCCTTAACGACATAAAATCCATAACGGCAAATATTGAAGATAACGCAAAAGATAAGGTTGACCTTATCTACATAAGCGGAGGATTTTACAGAAAAAGCAGACTTGACTGCGTAAACGGTGCATACAGCTATACAGCTTCAAAGCCGATGTATAATGATTTTATCAATGAATATGCAAACGGCACAACGAGATATGAATACAGATTAGACGTTACCGACATGGGAGATAACAACACGTCGGATTCGGTATACTTTATTCTCGATAGAGAAGCTCCCGATATATATTTTGCAAATACGGACGGCATCGGCACAATGACAAATGCCGACAGCGTGCCCGTAGAGCTCAGATACAAATACGATACCTACGAGACCCCGAATGATATAAGCATAGCGGTTTCGGGAGCCGAAATTGCCGATAACAGCAAAATCGGAACTCTTAAGCTGAATGTGACATCAAACGGCACCGTAAGCGTCAAGCTTACCGACAGGCTCGGAAAGACGGGCGAAAAAACGTTTGAAGTGAGCTGCTTTGACCGCGAAGCGCCGAAGCTGACTCTCGATTCAATATCACAGACACCGGAGGACGGCGCCGCAAAATACGGTGAAATGGTTCTTTCCGCATCCGATAACGATTCGCTGACAAACATCGGCATAGCAATTGTGCATGGCACACCGAACGATTCTGACTTCTTTGAAGACAGCGCGTCGGCAAAGCAGACCGGCGGAGACGAAGAGAACCCGACATACGGAGAAAACGGCTACTTTAACGATCCCAAGGGTGAAGCGTTTGCAAGCATAACCCCGATCCACACAGTCGGAAGCGCGGGCGCACTTGCGGGCTGCAAGCTGACGTACGGCGCAATCCCCGCGGGAGAATATTCCGTATATGCGCGCGTGTCGGATAACGCAGGCAATACGGTTACGGAAAAAATTGCCGATATCACAATGTCTGCCGCAAATGCCGAAACAAGCACGGAATATACTCCGGACAGCTCAACTCCGACAGGCGGAGCGGTAACGGCGCGAATCGCGTCCGATATTCCCGTTATGCTCTTCGGCGGCGAAGACAGCGACGGCAACCTCACGGCTATGAGGGCAAATGTCAAAGAGAGCCGCGAAAACGGCTACACCTACACATATGACGGCGTAACGCATACTCTCACGCTTGAAGAAGCAATTGAAAAATTCAAGGAGATCAGAACAAAATACGAAAACGGCGGAGGAGACCTCACCGCCGAGGATAAATTCCTTGTTAAGTTCAACCCGTCAAGATACGAAGAATCACGCAGATACACAGAATACCTTTCAAATCCGATGTATGTGGATCCTGTGGGAGATATGTATGACTATATTATGAACGAATGCATGATAGGTCAGGTTTATAATTACGAAACGGGAACAAGCGACTTTGACCTTAACGGCGAAAGCGGAAGTGTATATATTGAAAACGAAGAATATTATAATGAAGTTCGTCCGCTTCTAATGGATTTCTTTGAGAAAACGCCGGGTGACGTCGGCAAGGCAGATATATACGTCCCCGAAATTCCCAACGATATGCTTATCCCGATGACATTCGGCGAAGAAGGCGGCATGGAGTTTGACATTTGGAGCGTTCCGTCTGAGGTTGATTTATCGACACTTACCAAGTCGGACGAAGAGCGCACGACCGATGAATTTCAGATTCTGAATCCGCTTTGCGGAAAAGAATATGTATCCGCATCGGATCTGCTGTCTGTTTTCGGTTCGTCATATGCCGATATGCCGCTTACCTTTGACGATGAAACAGGGCTTTATCTTAACCCTCTCGGAAAAGATTATGTCGTAAACATACCCGATATCGACAAAGACATTCGCGCGCATATGGATAATTTCATAGACGGCTACAGAGTAACATACAAAAATCCGTTCAATGAACATTCCATGCACGAAAATTATGCATACGGCGATATTGTGACGGTGCTTAACGCACTCAAGCGTTACGGGGCGATACGCGAATCCTTTGCGGATTCCGTTGCCGATAAATACGCGGTAGGGTATATGTCGGTAAGCGGAAGCGCATTTTCAAGAGAGCACCTGCTGACATTTGAAAAAAACATAAACAGGACATATACTCTCATGGATGTTATAGGAAGAAAAACACCCCTTGAGATCAGAGTGGACTGGATAGACAGTTCAAGACCGCACGTTCCGCAGAGCGGAATCAAATTTACCGTGAACGGTAATGAACCCGATACGAAATATATCAATGCCGACAGCGCAAATGTAAGCGTTCAGCTGCCCGATGATGGAATTTACAAGGAATACCGCATAACGAATATTCCGTCGGGCGCCGCAGGAACGGGCGAGAGCACCGAGGCGGACGGAACGGTTACATACCGCGGCTTCAGCCTTGATATCACAGATAACACAAATGTTGAATTTGAAGTATATAACCCGGGCGGAACAGACACAAATAAATACCGCCAGATTTACGGCGCAAACAGATTCGACAGAAGCGCACCGGAATATGAGCTTACGATGTCTCCGAAAAAACCGAGCGACGGCTCACCGGTAAATACCGATGTCACTGTAACTCTTTCAGAAATAAAAGATAATCTCACCCCGGCAGACAGAATTACCGTCAGCGCAACGGCATATACGTTTACGCAAAACGGAACATACACATTCACCCTGACGGACGAAGCCGGCAATGTTACCGATATCCCCGTAGAGGTTGACTATATCGACAAAAACCCGACAGAGCTTACGGTAAGCTTTGAAAGCGGCGGAAATGTGCTTGACACCTCCGCGGAGTTTGATTCAGGCTACGACGGCAGCGACTATAAAAACGTTTCCTATACCTATAAATATAAGGGAGCATATCTCAAAGACGATGCCGAGGCTGTTATAAGCTGCAACGGCAGCCGCGTTGCGGTTATAAACATCTCGGACGGCAGCGAATACACATATGAATACACCGCAAGATCCGGCAGCAAGGCTCATGTTT
Organism: uncultured Clostridia bacterium; assembly: GCA_934463165.1. Lineage (GTDB taxonomy): Bacteria > Bacillota > Clostridia > UMGS1810 > UMGS1810 > RGIG1828. Next base: position 4,385 of record CAKSJG010000027.1, on the reverse strand, counting down.
CAATAAGCGGATTCAAATTCGACAAAGAACCGCCCGAAGCAGAGATTACATATGTTCCGATTGCGTCCGCCGGAGATAAAAAAGACTCCGTCAGAGCAGACATAAGGATTTCGGATAATATCAGCGCTTCGGTGAAGCTCATTTCGATATCGGGCAGAGACAACATCGGATATGAATATTCATTAAAGGATATTAAAGATATTACGGACGGAAAATCGCTCACGTTTGAAAATAACGGTTATGCAAGCCTCATCTTTGCCGATGATTCCGGCAATACAACCGAGGTAAGGCTGAACGTCACAAATCTTGACAGAACCGTACCGAGAGCCTTCATCAGCTACAGCACCACGGCTCCCACAAATTCCGATGTTTACGCAAACATAAGCCTGAGCAAGCTTTGCGACTATCAGGTATACAGCGAAAACAACACACTTGTCAAGGATTACGCCGGCGCATATTCAAGCTATATTACATACGGTTTTGAGCAGAACGGAAACCGCCTGTTCAGATTCCGCGACATGAGCGGCAACGTGACGGACTTCCTCCTTGCGTCGGTAAGCAATATAGATAAGGATAAACCGCAGCTTACGGCGAATGTCATCCCGAATAAGATGCTCACCGAGGACGGCACGCTTGAAACTTACATGGCAGCCGCAACGATAGAGCTTATCCCGACATCCGCAGGTGACACTCTCCTCGGAAGAGACGACGATACAATCCTTATTCAGAATGCGTCTCAGTCGGTATATCATTCCGTAATGTCAAACGGAAGATACGCGTTTAAGTATATGGACAGAGCCGGAAACTTCGACACGCTTTATGTTGAGGTTGACTGCATAGACACCACAGCTCCCACGGCAACCGACAGCGGCAACCCGACAAGCTGGACCAACACCGCGCCGACAATCACCGTAACGCCGAACGCAAAGGCATCGGGCGCAAAAACTTATGTGGTTCAAAACGGCGTCAGAAATGACAAAATAGAATTTACGCCCGAGAAAAACGGAACTTATTCGTTTATGATAACGGACGAAGCCGGCAACAGCGCGGCGCACAAGGTTGAGGTTAAATATGTTGACATTAACACTCCGATAATAGACTATAGCGAAAGTTATAACGGAAGCAGAAACATATTTGTAAACGCAGGTGAATTTGACCGCACGGCATTTGAAAACGTAACCGCTTCCGACGATGAATCGGGAATAGTTATGCAGCAGGATTTCACGGGCGCCGATATGTATGTTAAGGTTGAATATCCGAGTGATTTTGACATAAACGTGCCCGGAAAATACGATGTTAAATTTACGGCTGAAGACAACGCAGGCAACAAATCTGTTCTCACAAGACGCGTCACCGTCATAAGCCCCGACGACGTTTACGCAACGATAAACGGTGAAATTCTCATCCCGAACGAACAGGCAACTTATGTTCTCGGAGAGAAAATGGAGCTTGCATTCAAAAATGCCGATACGGTCGGCAACAAGGTTTCTTATGCATTTGTAAAGGGATATTACAACGGAGCGCAGATGAAGGGCAAGAGCTTTAAAACCCTCACATCATCAGACAGCAAGATTAAGCTTGAACCCGACAGCGCAGGTTTGTATACACTCTTTGTGCAGACGGAAAACCGCAGCATGACGGTTATGTATGTATTTATCGCAGGATGAGAAGCAGCCTAAGGAGGATGAATAAATGAGAAAGATTATATCTCTGTTTTTGGCACTGACGTTGTTTGTCGGTCTTATTCCGAATAATATCGTTTTTGCCGATGAGACAAAAAGTATAGATAACGGATATATAACGGTCTCTTCAAATGAGGAGGGAACGGCATTCGGGATCAATACCCTTAAGGGAATCCCGTCAAAAAGGTTTGATGACAACAAGCCGCTTTTGTATGACGGTGACGACAAGTTCGCCACCTCATACACAACCGTAAGGATAATAAAAAATCCGAACGGCACAAACGAAGAGGTTTCCGACTATGTATACGGCAGTTCAAAGGGAACAATGACAACCCTGCCGCATGTATATCAGCAGGACGGCGAAAGAGACGTCATAGAGAGCGTGTGGACGGTTGACGGAGTGTCGGTTAAGCAGCAGCTTATCGTTAACAAAAACACGGCAAGCACTCACGGCGGCTATGTCAACATTAAATATTCATACGAAAACCAAAATGCCGAAAGCGTCGGAGTCGGCATCAGAATACTTCTCGATACCAAAACGGCGGATAACGACGCAGGTCAGTTCTATAAAAACGGATCCTCAACGCCGATAACAAAAGAAGTTGAATTTGAAAAAACCGACTCGTCGGATAACATTCCCGAATGGTATTCAATATCCGACAGCACAACGTATTCGACAACAACCGCATACGGACTCTTAAGACACGATTCAATGAACCGTACGCCCGACAAGGTTCAGATGGCTCACTGGTATAACCTTGCAAATACCCTTTGGGATTACGACGTTAACCCAAGCCTCAACTTTGACGATTATTACAACGAATATAACTACCCCGATTCGGCAATTTCAATTATGTATAACCCCGAGCTGGTAAACAGCGGTGCAAACGGCTCCGTGGATACCATGTACGGTGTGGGTGAGCTGAGCGGCATGGAGTCCACTTCGGACTACTGTGTAATGACCGTCACTCAAAAAGAGCTTTTAAAGGCAAACTCCACGGAAGACGGCTATGAGAACAACGGAGAGATCACACTCTATCTTACGATAGATAACTCCGATACCGATTCAAAGCAAATCGTTGACGGACAGCTCAGATTATCTTTTGAAGATAAGCTTCAGGACGATGAACTCAATATGATTCAGGAGCCTGCAGTATGGGTTGCAACCGAAAAGGAAGAAGACGAGACGATAAGCGTCGGCACGATAAACCGCGGCGAGATAAAGCGCAATATTCCGATAAAGCTTAAGGCGCGCCCGGTTTATGAAAAGGATAAAGACAACACCGATGCCGATGCACCCGATATCGTATATGCTCCGACAGAGGGCTACTCTTTAAGGAAAAGCATAGACACCCGAAAGATAACATTCAGCCTGACGGGCAACGGCACTCCGATACCCTCGGTTGCAAGCAGAATAATAACTCTTCCGCCTCTCGGCAAAACGGGTGTGGATATCGGCTTTATGGGCATAGACCCGAAGATTATATACTATGAGGGTTATTCATATTTCTCTGTTCAGGGAACAGGAGATAACTTCTCGGCTCTTACGGATAAATCCAACTGGACGGCATATCTTAAGGATGTTGTAACAGGTGAGAGAATAAACGTAGACAGCTTTAACTGCTCGGTTGACACCGAAAACAGTCAGCTCGGCCTGCTTGTCGATATGGGCGGCAGACTCGGTGAATATGAGCTTACGATTGAATTTAAGGCAAACCTTGCTCACCTTGAAAAAAGGGTGTTTTCCGATCCTGATGAACACATCAAAACATCGGCAGACCCCAAATACAAAAACCGCGGGTATTCCCTTGCCGTAATTGCAAGAACAAACTCAAAATCCAATTATGAGATGCGTCTTTTCACCGTGGAATCAGGGTCAAAATCCATTGAAGAGCAGTTTGAAGAATACAAAAAACAGCTTGAAAAGGATAAGGGTGAGGTTCTCATTGAGGGCCGCGGCGTGTTTAAAGTGCTCTACAGAGACGGAAAATCGGCGGAAACATCGACAAATTCCAACCTCATAATCAGCACCGACGCCGAAAAAACCAATGCAGACCTGCTCGGCTTTGAGACGATCCCGGGCTCCGACAATATAAAGGTTAATCGTATTTTATATTACAACGCTATGAATCCGCTCACATTCAAGGCGGATTTCAGCGGAGACAAACCGACGGTTATGCGCGTTGAGGGTGACGGAGATTTAAGCATCATAAATGCGTCTACCATATGGAAGCATAAATTTATGATCCGCATGGTTACGGACGCTCTCTATACCTATGACGGCGATGAAGAGTCGGGTGTATCGGGCAAAATGGCTCCGCAGCTGCAGCTTTTGGGCGGTGGCTGGCTCCTGCAGAACATGGGCGGCTTTATCTTCAATTTGAATTACGGTGAGCTCGGCTGTCAGGACGGCAGATACACAATTAACTTCAGCGGTTCGGTTTCGTTCCCCCTCGGCATGAGCAAAGATAAAAACGAAGCTGCCCAAAGTGAGGGCAACACTCAGACGGGTGAGACACCCGAACAGACTACCACACAAGCCTCTCAGTCACAGTCGCAAAGCAATTTGAGCGGGGCGCGCACGGGAGGCAGCAGTCAGTGGCAGTCGGCAAGACCGTCACAAAACTCGGGCTCATCGGGCTCATCGGGCTCATCGGGCTCATCGGGCTCATCGGGCTCATCGGGCTCATCGGGCTCATCGGG
>CAKSJG010000026.1 GCA_934463165.1 uncultured Clostridia bacterium | reverse complement strand
TAGGGTATACTTTTTATTTTTTGATTGAAAGCGAGTTTCAGCGCTACTGCACTGCCTGTTTGAGCTTTCCAAAAAATAAAAAGTATACCCTAACCGCGATGCCGACGGATGATAAGCTTAACAAAGTTCGGATATTGACGCGCACGGTTAAGCACGAGAGAGCATATCATAATGCAATTTATAAGGCTGTTTGGGAATATATCACAAATTTATATATAAAAATCATAGAAAATAAGCCCGTATTTTGACAGAAAATTAGAAAATTCGAAAATATCAAAAAAATCTTTGCTTATTTCAAAATTTTGTTTTATAATAGATACATGTAAAATTATGTATTTTATTTGGGAGGAATTTATATGAAGAAATTATTGACACTTGCTCTTGCACTTGCTCTTGTTGCGGCATGCTTTGCCGGATGCGGCAACGGAGGCAATTCTGCGTCAAACGATTCCGATGTTATAAAAATCGGTGTGTTTGAACCTACAACAGGTGAAAACGGCGGCGGCGGAGTTCAGGAAGTTCTCGGTGCACGTTATGCAAATTCAATAAGAAACACAGTAAAGATTGACGGTAAGGACTATAAGATTGAACTTGTTGAGGTTGATAATCAGTCCGATAAATCCGCAGCTGTAACAGCTGCACAGACTCTCGTATCAAGCGGAGTTAAGGTTGTTCTCGGATCATACGGTTCGGGCGTTTCAATAGCAGCAGGTTCTACATTTAAAGATGCTAAAATCCCGGCTATAGGATGCTCGTGTACAAATCCGCAGGTAACAGCAGGAAATGATTACTATTTCAGGGTTTGCTTCCTCGACCCCTTCCAGGGTACTGTAATGGCTAACTATGCCGGTGTTACAGAGGGATGCAAAACGGCCGCTGTTATTTCTCAGAACGGTGACGACTATTCAACAGGTCTTGCAAACTATTTCAAAAAAGCTTATAAAGGCGATATAGTTTACGAAGGAACATATAATACAAACGAATCTGACTTTAATGCAATTCTTACTGCTGCAAAAGCTAAGAATCCGGAAGTTATTTTCTGTCCTTCTTCCATAGCTACTGCAGGTCTTGTTATCAAACAGGCAAGAGAGCTTGGTATCACATGCCCGATTATGGCAGGTGACACATGGGAAAACGAAACAATTATAGCAAATGCAGGCGCTGCTAACTGTGAGGGTGTTACATTCTCAACATTCTTTGACGAAAATGATCCGACGGCTGCAGATTTTGTTAAAGGTTTTAAAGAATATCTTAACTCTAAATCCGAAAACATCAAATTAAACGGCGGCAGCGACGGTGTGGCTGCAGTTTCGGCTCTCGGATTTGACGCTTACAACGCAGCGGTAGATGCTATTGAAAAGGCTAACTCAACCGATACAACAGCTATCCGTGACGCTCTTGCTAAACTTTCAACAACAGGTGTAACCGGAGATCTTACATTTGATGAAAACGGCGATGCAAACAAAACAATGGCTTACATTAAAACCGTCAAAGATGGTAAATTCGTATTTATCGGCACACAGAGCACAGACGGTAAATTTAACGCAGTCAAATAATTTAATTTATCTACACAGCTTGCGAGGCGAGAAGTTCTCGCCCGCAAGCTTTTTTTATTTTAAAGACACATTATTGAAAGGGTGGTTAAATACCCATGGAGGTTTTTCTACAAAACTGTCTTAACGGTATATCGATAGGCAGCAGTTATGCTCTTATCGCAATCGGGTATACCATGGTATACGGTATACTGAGACTAATTAACTTTGCTCACGGAGATATCTTTATGATGGCAGGTTATTTTATGATAATTGCCATGACAGATTTTTTAGTTCCGTGGTACATATCAATAGTTCTTGTCATATTGTTTACGGTGATTTTGGGTGTTGTAATTGAAAAGGTTGCATATAAGCCTCTGCGCGAAGCGCCGAGAATGTCGGTTATGATTTCGGCAATAGGTGTATCATATCTTTTGCAGAACCTTGCAACTTATCTTTTTTCGGCTCTTCCGAAGCCGTATCCACAGATAGGTTTTCTTAATACGAAAGTCACGCTGGGCAATATTTCAACATCACTTGTTACATTTATAACTCCGATACTCACGGTTATTATCGTTATAGCTCTTGTATTTTTGATTAACAAAACAAAAATCGGTATGGCGATGCGTGCGGTTTCAAAGGATTTTGAGGTTGCAAAGCTTATGGGTATAAAAATAAACAATATAATCAGCGTGACATTTATTATCGGATGTGCACTTGCGGCAATCGGTTCTATTCTTTATTTTGTTCCGAGACCGCAGGTTTACCCGCTTTCAGGATCTCTTCCGGGGCTTAAATGCTTTGTTGCTGCCGTATTTGGTGGTATCGGCTCAATACCCGGTGCCCTTGTCGGCGGATTTTTGATCGGTATTTCGGAAACATTTATAAAATCCGGACCATATTCCGAATTCAGTGACGCATTCACTTTTGTTATACTTATTGTTGTATTGCTGATACGTCCGACAGGACTCTTCGGCGAAAAAACTACGGAGAAGGTGTGATATTATGAAAAAAAGAACAAAAATTATCTGCTCCGTTGTCGGACTTGCCGCCATGTTTGGATTTATATATTATGTCGGACAGCTTTCGTCGGTATCAATGATGAGAACTTCGCTGCAGATGGGTGCGATATATGCACTTCTCGCTGTCAGCATGAATCTTTTAAACGGCGTGACGGGTCAGTTTTCTCTCGGTCAGGCAGGGTTTATGACTCTCGGAGCATACACATATGCAATTCTTACTATTCCGGTATCTGCAAAAACAAGTGTATATTATCTTTACGGTGTTGCCGATTTTCTCGAAAATATAAGCATGCCGATAGTTCCGGCACTTATTATAGCGGGTCTTGTTGCAGCTTTTTTTGCGCTTCTTATCGGCGCTCCGGTACTGAGACTTAAAAGTGATTATTTTGCAATTGCAACACTCGGATTTGCCGAGGTTGTCCGTATTGTTGTTGCAAGCTCGCCGCTCAACAAAATTACAAACGGTTCTCTCGGTCTTAACAGTATTCCGAGTTTCGATTCCTACTATTCCATTTTTGTTGTTGTAATAATCTGCATAGCGATTATGGGTCTCATAAAAAAATCAACTTACGGCAGAAGCTTTAAAGCTATAAGAGATGATGAAGTAGCAGCCGAAGCAATGGGGATCAATCTTGCAAAGCATAAAATGTTATCATTTACGGTAAGCTCGTTTTTTGCAGGAATCGGCGGAGCGCTTCTGGCGATGTACCTTAAAGCTATTTCGGCTACTACGTTTACGATCTCAAGCGCCACATACTATATACTTCTTATGGTTGTAATCGGCGGCATGGGAAGCTTTACAGGAAGCATCATCGCATCTATGCTTGTTATATTTGCCAAAGAATGGTGGCTTAGATTTTTGGATGTTCCGACAATGATAGGCGGATTAAGCATTCCTCTTTTAAGACCGGGCTTCAGAATGGTTATTTTCTCGGTTATTCTTATGGTTGTTGTTCTGTTTTTCAGAAGCGGTATTATGGGTGACAAAGAATTTAGCTGGGACGCATTGGCAAACTTTTTCGGACGCATATTCAAAAAGAAACAAAAGGAGGTACAGTAATTATGGAAAATGTACTTCATCTTGATAATGTTGTAATGCAGTTCGGCGGTGTTGTTGCCGTAAACACGCTTACAATGGATGTAAACAAGGGCGAAATTGTTGCATTAATCGGACCGAACGGTGCCGGAAAGACAACGGCATTTAACGTTATAACGGGTGTTTATGCTCCGACAAACGGAAGTGTAACATTTAGCGGTAAGGTTATTGCATCAAACCATCCGCACGGCAAAATGAAAAAACTGTATAAAGGCGGCAATCTCGGAGAATATCCGAAGGTAATTGAGCCTACTCCCGATAAGATAACAAAGCTCGGAATAGCAAGAACTTTTCAGAATATCAGACTTTGGAAAAATCTCTCGGTTTTTGAAAATGTTCTTATTGCCAAGCATCTTCACAGAAAATCCAATCTTTTTACTTCTGCATTTATGCTTAATGCAAAGGAAGAAAAAAGACACAGAGAAGAAGTTAATGAGCTTTTGAAAATTCTTGGTCTTGAAGATGTAAAAAACGAGAGAGCAAGCAATCTTCCTTACGGTAAACAAAGGCATCTCGAAATTGCGCGTGCGCTTGCCACAAACCCGAACCTGCTTCTTCTTGATGAGCCCGCTGCCGGCATGAATCCGCAGGAAACAGTTGAGCTTACTCGTTTTATAAAGAAAATAAGAGATGATTTTAATCTTACGGTTCTGATGATTGAGCACCATATGGATCTTGTAATGGATATTTCCGACAGAATATATGTTCTTGATTTCGGAAAACTGATAGCACACGGTACTCCCGATGAGGTTCAGCAAAATCCGAAGGTAATTGAAGCATATTTGGGGGTGAGTGACGATGCTTAAGGTTAACGATCTTCATGTATCATACGGCGGAATAAAAGCTATAAGAGGAATAAGCTTTGAAGTTCCCGACGGTAAAATTGTAACTTTGATAGGCGCAAACGGTGCAGGAAAATCAACAATACTGCGTTCGATAGTAGGTCTTGTAAGGCTTGATTCGGGCTCTGTGGAATACAACGGAAAATCTCTTACCGGTCTCGCAAGCAACAAAATAATAGAAGAGGGGATAACTCTTGTCCCCGAGGGCAGAAGAGTATTCCCGGATCTTACGGTTCTTGAAAATATAAAAATCGGAGCATATCTCAGAAAAGATAACCTTGAATCCGATATAGAGTGGGTGTACGGTCTTTTCCCGCGTCTTAAAGAAAGACACTGGCAGCTTGCCGGAACTCTTTCGGGCGGTGAACAGCAGATGCTTGCAGTGGCAAGAGCACTCATGAGCAAGCCTAAGGTTATAATGATGGATGAACCGTCACTCGGACTTGCACCTCTTGTTGTGCGTGATATTTTCGATATTATTAAGGAAATTAACAAGCAGGGTGTAACTGTAGTCCTCATAGAACAAAATGCCAATATGGCACTTAAAATTGCCGATTACGGATATGTTATGCAGACAGGTAATATAATAATTGAGGGCGCGGGCGAAGAACTCCTCCGAAATGAAGAAGTCAAAAAGGCATATCTCGGAAAATAATATATTATAATACAAACTTAAAAAGTTTTTAAAATCACATTTTTTACGGTTGTGCAATATACACATATATTTTTATATTTTAACAAAGAAGAGCAATTTTAAAATTATTAAATTTGAATATCGGCTTATAAAACCGGGTATTAAGGCATATTTACTTACCCGGTTTTATTTTGTGCATTTTTTTTAAAAAAAGAGTTGACACCATAGATATTGTGTTGTATAATAGTTAGTGACACAATATATAGGGTATTTTACATAAATAATTAAAATTGGGAAGGGTAAGAAAAAATGAAAATCGTGAAAAGAAGCGGCGTTGAAGAAGAATTTGACCGCGAAAAAATTTACAAAGCCATAAAGAAGGCAAATACGATTGAAGGCAGAAAAAGTGAGCTTTCCGAAAGACAGATTGAATATATCGTCAATGTTATCGAAGACTATTGTTCGGAAATGGGCAGGAGTCTTTCTGTTGAAGAAATTCAGGAGCTTGTTGAGACGCACATTATTCTTCAGGGAGCGCCTGAGACTGCCAAAAGGTACATAAGATATCGTTTTACCAGAAATCTTGCCCGTGTCGCAAACACGACGGACAACCAAATTTTGAGTCTTATAGAATGCAATAATGAAGAGGTAAAACAGGAGAATTCAAATAAAAATCCGACGGTAAACAGTGTTCAGCGTGATTACATGGCAGGCGAGGTCTCAAAGGATCTTGCAAAGAGAATTCTTTTGCCTCCCGATATTGTTGAAGCTCATGAAAAGGGCATCATACACTTTCATGATGCAGATTATTATGCACAGCATATGCATAACTGTGACCTTGTAAATCTTGAGGATATGCTTCAGAACGGAACCGTAATCAGCGGAACAATGATAGAAAAACCGCACAGCTTTTCTACGGCATGTAATATATCTACTCAGATAATCGCACAGGTAGCAAGCTCTCAATACGGAGGTCAGAGCATATCGCTTGCGCATCTCGCTCCTTTTGTTCAGGTATCGAGAGATAAAATCCGCAGGGAGATCATGGAAACCGTGCTTGCAGCCGGCGGCACACCAGATGAAAAGGTTGTATCTCAGCTTGTTGAACGTAATTTAAGAAAAGAAATTCAGCGCGGAGTTCAGACTCTGCAATATCAGGTTGTAACGCTTATGACTACAAACGGTCAGGCTCCGTTTATAACGGTGTTTATGTATCTCGGTGAGGCCAAAAATGAGCAGGAAAAGAAGGATCTTGCAATTATCATAGAAGAGACGCTTCTTCAGAGATATCAGGGAGTGAAAAATGAAGCCGGAGTATATATAACACCGGCATTTCCGAAGCTTATTTATGTTCTGGAAGAGGATAATATCACACCCGATTCATCGTATTGGTATCTTACCGAGCTTTCTGCGAAGTGTACTGCAAAAAGGCTTGTGCCGGATTATATATCCGAAAAAATGATGATGAAGCTTAAGGTGGATAAAAACGGTGAGGGTCATTGCTATACATGCATGGGATGCAGAAGTTTTCTGACGCCTTATGTAGATGAAAACGGTAAGCCTAAGTATTACGGCAGATTTAATCAGGGTGTTGTTACGATTAACCTTGTTGACGCTGCTTGCTCCGCGTGCAAAGACGGCAGAAATGAAGAAAAATTCTGGCATATTTTGGATGAAAGACTTGAGCTTTGCCATAGAGCGCTTAAGTGCCGTCATGAAAGACTTGAGGGTACTCTCTCGGATGCTGCTCCTATACTCTGGCAATTTGGAGCGCTTGCAAGACTTGACAAAGGAGAAAAGATAGATAAGCTTCTTCACGGCGGATATTCCACGATTTCTCTCGGATATGCCGGACTTTGGGAATGTGTATATGAAGTTACGGGTAAAAAGCTTACCGAAAAAGAGGGTGAGCAGTTCGGGCTTAAGGTTATGCAAAAGCTAAACGATGCATGCGCAAAGTGGAAAGCTGAAGAGCATATTGACTATTCCATATACGGAACACCGCTTGAATCAACAACATATAAATTTGCAAAATGTCTGCAGCGCAGATTTGGAAAAATCAAGGGTGTTACCGATAAAAATTATATAACAAATTCATATCATGTTCATGTTACCGAAAAAATTGATGCATTTGAGAAACTTGCGTTGGAATCAAAATTTCAGGCGCTTTCTCCCGGCGGTGCAATAAGCTATGTTGAGGTTCCCAACATGCAGAATAATATTGACGCTGTTTTGGATGTAATCCGCTTTATATACGATAATATCATGTATGCTGAGCTTAACACAAAGAGTGACTACTGTCAGGAATGCGGTTATGACGGCGAGATTCAGATTGTTGAAGACGGCGGCAAGCTTGTGTGGGAATGCCCGAACTGCGGCAACCGCGATCAGGCAAAGCTAAATGTTGCACGCAGAACCTGCGGATATATAGGCAGTCAGTTCTGGAATCAGGGCAGAACGCAGGAGATTAAAGAAAGGGTTCTTCATCTGTAATGAATTATGCAGTAATAAAACCGAGAGACATAGCAAACGGACTCGGTGTCAGGGTGTCGCTGTTTGTATCCGGATGTACGCACAGATGCAAAGGTTGTTTTAACAGTGAGGCGTGGGATTTTTCTTACGGAAGGCCGTTTGATGAAAATACAGAGAATGAAATTATTGAGCTGATGAAGCCTTCTTATGTACGCGGACTTTCTCTTCTTGGAGGAGAACCTATGGAGCCGGTCAATCAAAGAGCGCTTGAGCCTTTTTTAAGAAAGGTAAAAAATATATATCCCGATAAGGATATATGGTGTTACAGCGGATATACATTGGAAAATGATATTCTAAAAGGAAGAGCGCACTGTGAAGTTACGGACAGCATTTTATCTATGATAGATATTCTTGTTGACGGTGAATTTGTTGAAGAAAAGAAGAATATACGTCTGAGATTCCGCGGATCTGAAAACCAAAGGGTTATTGATCTTAAAAAAACTCTTGAAAGCGGTAAAACGGTTATTGCAATAAATTAATATTTATAAATTTTTATCATACATATAATTTTTTTATTGACAAATCATAAATAAAGAAAGGATGAGAAAAATGGATATCACATCTCAAAACTTTGAAGAAAAGGTACTTTCGTCCGACGGTCTTAAAATCGTTGATTTTTGGGCACCTTGGTGTATGCCTTGCAAAATGCTTTCACCGATACTTGAGAAGGTTTCCGAAAAATATCCGCAGGCAGAGATTTTTAAGGTAAACGTTGATGAAGAACCCGTTCTTTCCATACAATATAATATTTCAAGCATACCGGCTCTTTTGTTTTTCAAAAACGGTGAATTGATTGAAACATCTGTAGGTCTTGCGGATGAAGAAGAACTTGAAAATCTGATAGGAGAAAATATATGAAGCTTAGGCTCAATGATGATGAAAATATTGTAAAAATGATACGTGAAGGTCTGAAGAAGCGCGAGGGATACTGTCCGTGTAAATTGCCGAGGACGGAGGATAATATCTGCATGTGCAGGGAATTTCGCGAACAGGTGTCGGATCCCGATTTTGAAGGGTACTGTCATTGCAGACTGTATTATAAAGAAAAATAATTTTACATTAATGATGAAATAAAAACGGGCAGCAGGCGGAATAATGTGTAACCGAGAGGTTGAGCAGTGTTCCGAGTGCTGTCCGTTTTTTATTCCGACACAAACGATTTGGGCGCTGTTTTCATAAATTTTTTAAATAATTTATAAAAATAACAAAGATCGGGAATGTTAACCGCGGCAGCTGCCTCCGCAATACTGTATTCACCCCCGCGAAGAAGATCGCATGCTTTTTTTATTCTCAGATAATTACGGTATGTAACCGGTGACATGCTTTTGTATTTTTTAAAAAGTCTTCTGAAATTACTTTCACTTGTATTGCACATTACGGCAAGTTCACTTGCGGTAATGTCTTCAAGATAATTATTTTCCAGATAAATTACACCCTTATATATTGCTTGATGCTGCTGTTTGGTTTGACGGCGCATGCTGTCATTTTTCAGACTGTAAAAAATTTTAAATATTTGTGACAGAACTTCAAATTTATATCCTATACTGCCGTGAATCCATGTATGATATGCATCTTTAAACATTTTCAGGTAATATTCATTTTTATCATCTGCAGCAATGCAGATTTTGTCAGGCAGACTTAAAAGAGTTTCGCTTATCTTGAAATTTATTGAGATAAACTCCCCCGTTTCATCCCCCGGCCATTCGGATATATATGTAATATCATTAGGCAGATAAACAACAGATCCGGCATGTGCGCAAATAGAATCAGTTTTTTTTCTGTTAAAAATGATGGTTCCGCGAACAACATAAAAAAGCCTTGCAAATGGCTTTTCACCTTTTGTGCAGATATGATAATCCGGTGTTTTGACATTGTTTGAAAACACTCCGAACGTACTTCCCGAAATGTCAAGCTTTTCGGACAAATTAATAAAAAAATTGTTATCCATATCGTAATCACCCTAAAATATTTATGTGCTCATATTGTACAATAAAAAGCTGATTTTGTCAATAGAAATATCAGTATATATGCTGTATAATAGTATTGAAATTATACAATAGCAAGGAGCTGTTTTAAATGAAAATCGGTATAGTTGGTCTCGGAGATTTTTCCGACGATTTTGTAAGGCTGTTTAACATTCATCCCGATGTGGAAGAAGTGGCGGTAGCCGACCTGTATGAAGAACGTGTTAAGGCATCAATGGGAAAACATCACCTTAAGCGCGGTTTCGCATCTTTTGAAGATATACTTGAAAATGCACCCGACATTGACTGCATAGGAATATTTACGCAGCGTCATTTGCACGGACCAATGATTGCAAAGGCCCTCAAGGCGGGTAAAAATGTTATAAGCGCCGTGCCGATCGGCTGCTCGGTTGAAGAGATAGAAGAGATATTAAAGCTGTCAAAAGAAACCGGTAAAATATACATGATGGCGGAGACATGCTATTACTATCCCTGTGCAATATATTGCCGCGAGAAATACAAAACCGGAGAAATGGGCAATTTTGTGTATGGCGAATCGCAATATTATCATGACATTTGTGAGATGTATCACAATTTTCAGCATACAGGCGGACCGAACTGGCGCAGGGTTGCAGGTATCCCGCCGATGTTTTATCCGACGCATTCAATTTCAATGCTTTTTTCGGCAATAAACGAGCATGCACTAAAAGTATCGTGCATGGGTTACCGTGATAATCATGAAGATAATATTTACGGTGAGGATAAGAATAACTGGCAAAATCCTTTTTCCAATGAGACGGCGATATTTCAAATGTCGGGCGGAGGAGTAGCAAGAATAAACGAGTTCAGACGTGTAGGCATCAATAAACCGTCATCATATATCACGTGTATGTACGGTGAAAAAGCTGCATATGAATGCTCGGTTACAAACCATACATATCAGATCGGTGTTGCAAGCGGAAAAGAGCCGTATATTGAAGATGTCGGTAATCTTGTTAACACTATTGAATATAATGAGGATTTAAAAAACGGGACAATGGATAAGCACCGTGATCCGATATCCGTCAAATATATTGAGGGCTTTGCTCCGATTCAGGACAGAAGCAGACTCCCGAAGAGCTTTCGCAATACTCCCAAGTTTTCGCATTATAATTCTCATCCGTTTCTTGTGGATGATTTTGTGAGAGCGGCAGTAAGCGGCAAGCTGCCCCCGAATAACGCATGGGATGCGGCGCGTTACATGATACCGGGACTTATTGCCCATGAATCGGCGCTCAGCGGCGGTGTGCTTCTTGATATCCCCGATTTCGGAGCAGCACCCGATAATTGGGAAAGAATCACGTATGAATTAAAGGATAATTACGAGGATACAAGTAAGATGTATGAAGCTGAAAGAGGAACACTGGATGAATACAAAGAAAAATAAGATCAGCATTTGCATAGATATGATGTTTTCGGGTTTTGATTTTTATGAGCGAATAACTGAAGTAAAAAAGTGCGGAATAGATACCGTTGAGTTTTGGAAGTGGACAAATAAGGATATTGACAGAGTTAAAAGTATTCTTGACGCAAATGAAATGAAGCTTTCTGTTTTAAACATTGACAGCAATGATAAAAAATTATCATATGATTTGTCAAGAGGAATACTGAATGCAGGCAGAGCAGATGAGTTTGTTTCTGCGCTGAATGAAAGTATACCTGTTTATAAAAAATTAAATGCATCCGCAATGATAGTGCTGATAGGTGAGAACGCGCCGTACAGCGAAGAAAATGTAATATGTTGTCTTAATGCCGTGAAGTCGATATGTGAAAAAGAAGATGTAACACTTATCATAGAGCCGCTTAACAATATTGACAGGCAGGGCTATTCCATGCCGTATGCAAAGCCGGTTTTTGATCTTTTGAAAAAAGTAAACAGCCCCAAAATTAAAATGCTTTATGATATTTATCATCAAAACATGATGGGAGATTTTTCGATCGAAGATATAATAAAAAACATTGATCTGATAGGTCATTTTCATGTTGCGGATTCTCCGGGAAGACATGAACCGGGAACAGGCAGTGTTGATTATGTAAAAATTCTCGGGTGTATATCAAACCTGTCGTATAACGGTTATATTGGTCTTGAATACAGAGCAACAAAAAGCGATGCGGAAACATTCGGTTTTTTAAAGGAGGCGAATCTGATTTGATTAAAGTGTGCATAATCAGCTGCGGTATGATAACAAATTCAGCGCATATACCTGCGTACCGTAATTTCAGTGATGATTTTTTCATATCGGCAGTATCGGATATAAATGAAACAGTCGCAAGAGAAACAGCGCGGCGACACGGCATACCGAGCTGCTATACAGATGCTTCGGAAATGATTGAAAAAGAAAAACCCGATCTTGTGTCGGTATGTGTGCCGAATGCCTTTCATAAGGAATACACGCTCATGGCTCTTAATTACGGAGCAAATGTTTTGTGTGAAAAACCGCTTGCTTTTACTCTTGCCGATGCAAACGAAATGTTTTCTGCCGCAAAGAGAAACGGCAGGCTTCTTATGGCATGCCAAAGCATGCGTTTTACACCCGATCGTCTTGCGGCAAAAAAATTTATAGAATCCGGAGGTATGGACGATATATATTACGGTGAGCTTTCACGTGTTCGCCGTCGGGGAATACCTACATGGGGGACATTCCATATAAAAAAAATCAGTTGCGGAGGTGCATTTGTTGATATAGGTGTGCATATGCTGGATGCCCTTCTGTGGCTTATGGGCAATCCGGAAATAGAATATGTTGACGGTTCTGTCATGCAGAATCATAAGGACGAGCTTGGATCTTTGGAATCAAGCGGCGCTTTGACCGGTGAAGTTCACAACAAAAGAATATTTAAACCTGATGAAATGGATGTTGAAGATTTTTCATGCGGAACACTTGCCTTCAAAAGCGGTGCGCGTGTAAGCTTTAAAGTTGCATGGGCGGCAAACATGCCCGAAAGCTCCGGTATACGTCTTGTGAGTAAAAAGGCGGGACTTGATCTTCCGTCGGGAAAAATATATTCCGGCAATGACAGAGAAGAATTTCTCAAGACACAAAAGTGCCCGTATGATACACCGTTTTTCGGGCATATGTATATTGCCGACAACCTGCGCAAGGTATTGAAGGGCGAGGCGGAGCCGATAGTAAAGCCGGAGGAGACAATAAATGTGGCGAGAATAATTGAAATGTTCTATAAATCGGCTGAAAAAGGCTTTGCAGTTAATGTTGCTGAGATTTAGCGGCTTTTAATTTGTCGTAGTTTATTACTCTGTAACGGTATGCCGAGGGTGTTTCTCCGAGTTTTTTTGTAAAAAGCTTTGTAAAATAATATTGACTGCCAAATCCAAGCTCGGAGGCTACTTCCGATATCAGCAGATTGGGCGAGTTAAACAAAAGTTCTTTTGCACGCGCAAGCTTGTAGTTGTTAATATATTCTATCGGTGTCGTATTAAAAGAGCTTTTGAAATACCGTATCAGCTGCTGTTTTGATACTCCGCAGTGTTTTGATAAATCATTCAGTGTTATTTGCTCGGAGCAGTGGCGTGCGATATATCCTATGGCACGCTTTAAATTTGGCGGTATGGTAATATCGGCATGAATGCTTGTGTCGGTAAGGACTGTATCAATCGTCAGCTGTGATATAATTGCAAGTATTGAGCTTAAATTTATTGATGACCGCAGAGCACACATCAGCTGACGTGTGGGAGAAAACAGATTTATACCTTGAAGAAATTTTTTTATTTCTTCAAAATCGGAAAATGTTGTTTTACTTTGAATATATATTCTTGCGGGGAATGACGGATTTATATTTCCGTCCTGGAGTTCAATGTCTATTTTACTGCGTATTTTTATAAGCTCGTCTGTAAGAGAAAAACGTTCGTACTGCATGATCTCTCCGTATAATGAAAAGTGAATATAGTACATTTCACAAAGAGAATCATTTACGGGGCGTCGTTCATAATAATGACCTTTTGGAACATAAAAAACTTCACCGGCATTTACTGTATATTCTTCGCCGTCACAAAATATACGGCACATGCCGTCAGTAACTGTTATAAGAATATGATCGGAATCGGTTATACCCCAAACGGTATTTCTTATAACAGTATAGAATTTTTCGATCTTCGGAAGCATGTTTAAATCAAATGCGTAAAACATAATATTCCCCTCCGTGTTAATATAGTGTAAATTTTTGAGCATATAATCTATTTACTATTATAGCATAAAAATATAAAATGTAAATACAAAAGCAAAAAATTATGCTATGAGGTGAGTACAGTGAGTGATTTTAAAATGTCAGAAAGAAAATTATGGAAAGTGGCGGTGATAGGATGCGGTGCGTTTGCAAACTGGGAATATCTCCCTAACATTCGCAGCGAGGCAAATGCAGATATTGTTGCCGCCGTTGATATTATACCCGAAAGGGCGCAGAAGGCGTGTGAAGACTATAATATTTCAAATTGGTATAAAAGTGTATTTGAACTGATTGAAAATTGTGATTTTGATATAGCGATAGACGCTGCGTCGATTCAGGCACATCATGAAATAAATATGGCGGTGTTATCAGCAGGCAAGCATCTTATTACTCAAAAGCCTGCCGCACCGTCGGTAGAGCTTCTTGACGAACAGATAGCGCTTGCAGATAAAAATAATGTTAAGATGGTTTGCGTTCCGATTCATCCCATGAGATACGATTTGAATATTGCAAAACAGATGATAAAAGACAATGCGATAGGAACTCCGTATTATGCTAAGTGTAATTTATCACACGGAGGACCCGAATATTTTCAGTATCGTAATGCCGATCCGACATTCTTTTTTGAGCCCGGTGCGGGTGCTCTTGTCGATATGGGTGTTCACGGACTTCAAATCGTAACATCAGTTTTCGGAGCGGTGAAAAAAATCATGTGTATGGCAAAGGTGACTACGCCGGAGAGAATCGTTCGTTCGGGCGCGTATAACGGCAAAGTAATAAAGGCGGACAAAATTCCCGATCAATACATAATAAGCCTTGATTTCGGCGGCAATAAAATGGCACTTGTTGATACGGGTTTTTCTCAAAAAGCATCTAAGGCTCCGCAGCTTGAGATTTTCGGAGATAAGGGAACAATTTCGTTTACAAAGCCGTATATGCAAAATCCGATTCCCGATGTATATATGGATTGCCCGGAAAAAGGAATACGAGGTTGGGTAAATCCGATGGAATGGGAAAATCCGCCCCAAAAGTTAAACAGTCAATGCTGTTGTCTGAAGGATCTTATTGATGCAATAGAAAATAATAAAAAGCCGCTCCTTTCCGCGGAGCACGCAAGGCACATTTTAGAGATAATGTGTAAAATTCCCGAAGCGGCAGAAAGCGGAAAAACAATAGAACTTGAAACAAGTTTTTAGGAGGCACGGCAATGAATTTCAAAAAATTAAGAGCAGCATTTATAGGCATGGCTCATGTTCATGTAGGCAATTTAACCGCAGATTTTCAAAAATATCCCGATAGGCTTGAAATTGTCGGTATTGCCGATTACCCTAAATATACAAAGTCGGAGGAAGAAACGCGGAGAAGATTAAACGTTCCCGAGCGTCTGAATCTTAAAATATGGGATGATTACAAAGAGCTTTTGGCACAAAATATTGATATTGCAATAGTTACTACAGATGTAAAAAATCATACCGATGCGGCAGAGGAGATTCTTGCGCTCGGAGTAAATGTTATTCTTGAAAAACCTATGGCACTCAGTATGGATGAAGCAAGAAGAATATTTCGTGCAGCGCACAGAAGCAGCGCTGAACTTATTGTAAACTGGCCGATTGCATGGTTTCCGTCATTCAGAAAAGCAAAGGAGCTTGCAGAAAGCGGAATAGTCGGAGATGTTCTTCGGGTACATTACAGAAGTCCGTCAACGAGAGGACCTTATAAGTTGAACGAATATACATCCGGACAGCTTTCAAGGCTATGGTGGTACAAAAAAGAGCTTGGCGGAGGATCAATTTGTGATTATGCAGGCTACGGATGTGTTCTTTGTACCTGGTTTATCGGAAAAAGCGCCAAACGCGTAAGCGGTTTTAAAAAGAATTTTTTTCTTCCGTTTTCAGATGTTGAGGATTATTCGACATTTACTATAGATTACGGTGATTCTATAGGGTTAATCGAAGGATCGTGGTCGACGATGAATAACGGTGAAATACCTACAGGTCCCGTGATTTACGGATCCGAAGGTGTAATTGTTGCTGATCGCTTTGACACAAAAGTTAAGGTATATAAAGATCTTATTCCGTATCATCCGTCACCTCTTCCGAATGAAGTATACGAAACGGGGCCGACAGAGGATAATATTGCAAAAAATGTAATTGAACATTTTGCAGATAAAAAACCGCTTTTTGAAATGATAACGCTTGAATTCAATATGAAAGCAATGGCGGCATTTGATGCAGGCATACGTTCGTGCGAGAGCGGTAATATTGAGACGGCGGAAGAACCGTTTCAGATGAAATAAATAGGCTGTTGTAAAATAAAAATGTAAAAATGCGGGTGAATTTTTACGGAACGCTGTGGTCAGCGTTCCCGATAGATTGACAGTTATAGTTCCTATTAATTGTATTTTCTTAAACGAAATCAACTAATATGATTCTATTTATTAAATTGCATATATTTAACAATGACTAAGTAGGGAACGGTGCCCACACCGTTCCGATAACAAATAAACATTTTTATCTGTTTATTTGTATTGGAGAAAATGTAAATAAAACAGTATCGCATAATGTGCATTAAATCGGATATTTACAATTAACCAAATGAAATAATTCAGGGAGGAAGTATTATGAATAAATTAAAGGTTGCAATAATAGGAACGGGTATGATAGCAAACAGCGCGCATTTTCCTGCTCTTAACATACTCAGAGAAGAAGGGCTTATAGACGTTGCGGCAGTTGCCGATATACGAGAAAATGCAGCAGCGGAAACAGCAAAAAGACATGGAGTTGAAAAGTGGTATACAGATCCGCAGAAAATGCTTGATGAAGTGAACCCTGATTTTGTGGCGGTATGCACACCGAATATGTATCATAAGGAATGGACAATAAGGGCGCTTCGCTCGGGCGCGCATGTTGCATGCGAAAAACCCATGGCGCTGACTCTTGCTGACGCAAAAGAAATGTGGCAGACGGCAAAGGAATGCGGAAAAATGCTTTTTCCGTGTCAGTGTATGCGTTGGAGAAACTACATGCAACAGTCAAAGGAGCTGGTAGATTCCGGCGAGCTTGGCGATGTGTATTTTTCGGATATAGAATTTATCAGGAGAATAGGCATTCCGACATGGGGAATGTTTCATATGAAAGAACATAATTTCGGCGGACCGTTCTGTGATCTCGGAGTTCATCTTATCGATTCGCTATTGTGGATAGTCGGTGATAAAAAGGTCGAAGCCGTGTCGGGCAGTGCATACACAAAAATTGCCAATCGAGGTGATGAAGTGCTTTTGAGTATCGCAGAAAGCGGAGCATATGACGGAACATTCACACCGCGTCCGTATGATTACCGTGAATTTAACGTTGAGGATTTCGCAACAGGATTTATGCGGCTTGATGGTGGAATGAGTGTTAATTTTAAATTTTCATGGGCAATTAATTTGCCGACAACAAATTTGGATATGGTAATTTGCGGTGACAGGGGCGGTCTTTCGGTAAACGGAGAAAAACTGTATAAAAATATCGGCAGATATCAGTCTGAGTGTGATATGAAATGGTTTGATAACGGTAAATACAAAGGTGCTGCATTTGAACAGCACAGATATATGTATCGGAATATAATGAATACTCTTGCAGGTCATGAAGAATATCTTATAAAAGAAAATCAGAATCTTGAGGTTACAAAAGCAATAGAGTGTTTTTATAAATCGGCACAGCTCGGCAGGGAGGTAAGATCCTGTGAGCTTGAAAAATAAGAGGTGGATAAAATAATGATTAAATCAGTAATAATAGGATTTGCGCATATGCATGTAAATGAGGTTGCGTTATATATATCCGAACAAGAAGATTTTGAACTTGTCGGTGCGGCAGATGTGAATGCAGGAGAAGAAAGAATTCCTGATTTGCGATATACTGCAGGCTGGAACCTTGAAAATGTACGAAAAAACTACTGTTCAAATATATATGATGACTACAAAAAAATGCTTGATGAACTAAAACCTGATTATGCGTTCATAATGTGTGAAAATTCACTGAAATTCGAAATAGCTGAAGAATGTGCAAAAAGGCATATTAATATTTCTATCGAAAAACCGATAGCATCAAGTCTTGCTGATGCAAAAAAAATTGAAAAGAACGTGGAAAAATACGGAATTGAGGCATTTGTAAACTGGCCGGTTGTATGGAGAGATTACATACATAAAATGAAAGCGGCGCTTGACGCAAAAATTGTCGGAGAACCGCTTAAACTCCGATATATTAACGGTCATACAGGTCCTCTCGGCAAGGGCGCAAAACACAGAGGTGTGAGCGAAAATGCCGAAGAGATGACAGATGAACAAAGAAGCAAGACATGGTGGCATAACAAAAAATACGGCGGCGGTGTATTTTTGGATATTGCATGCTACGGATGCCTTTTTACGGAATGGTTTATGGGCGACGGGGCGAAAAGCGTTGTGTCTGTCGGTGAAAATCTTAATACTCCGTTTGGTGATACCGACGACAATTTTGCGGCAATTATAAAATATGATGATAAAATGTCGGTTATTGAGGGAACATGGACTACTCCGAGAGCGGTTATCCCGTCGGGACCGATGGTTATGTGTTCGGAGGGTGTGATAACCTGTACGGGCGGAGCGGAAAACTCACCGGATGTAAAAGCATATGACATATACGGAAAAGAGGTTGAATTACCTTCTTTTGAATTTGAAAATAAATTCAGAAACATGCCGTCACACCTTGCAAATCATATAAGGACAGGTGATCCCGTACTGAGTGTGCTTACACTTTCGGAAAATATAAAGATAATGGAGCTTCTTGATGCGGTAATTCGTTCTTCCGAAAGCGGAAATGCGGAGGGGATATAATGAAAATCGGGTTGGTTGCCGATATACAAAGAGCGTCCGTTCATGACGGCAAAGGCATCAGGACTACCGTATTTTTTAAAGGATGTCCGCTTAAATGCAGTTGGTGTCATAATCCGGAATGTATAGAATTTAAAAAGGAAGTATTGATGTATCCCGAAAAGTGTATTCACTGTGGAAAATGTGCAGAGGGATGTTTTTCGGGAGCAAGGGTAATTTGCGGAAAAGAAATGTCGGCAGATGATGTCTTGGCAGAGGTAATGCCCGATACAGCGTATTACGGAGCTGACGGCGGCGTGACATTTTCCGGCGGAGAACCGCTTGCACAGAGGGAATTTTTGAACGAATGTATAGATAAATGCAAAGAAAACGGGATAAATTCGGCAATTGAAACTTCGCTTACATATTATGATGAAAATATTTTTAAAAAGCTTGATTTTGTTATGGCAGATCTTAAAATTTGGAATAGTGATTTGCACAGGAAATATACCGGAGCAGGTAATGAAAAAATAATCAAAAATTTTAAAATGCTTAACACGCTTGATATACCGATTATTGCACGTACACCCGTTATTCCCGAAATCAATCAGGAAATTGACTGTATATCCGCATTTTTAAAAACGCTGAAAAATGTAAAAAGGTATGAGCTTTTGCCGTATCATCCTCTGGGAAATTCAAAAAGAGCAGCACTCGGACTGAAAAATGACGGCTTTAGCGTACCGTCAAAAGAATATATGAAGGAGCTTGAAAAATATGCTTACATACGCTGACAGATTAAAATCAATGCGTGAAACCAAAATCCGCCATACGCTTGAAAAGAAAAAACAAAACGGATATACCGATCTTGACGATTTCGGTACGGTGCCGATTTCAGACGGCTACGAAATCACACCGTGGTATAACAGTTCAAACGGCAGCTTTTACGGATATGATGGCATGAGCGAAAATTTTTGCCGTGTAATTAATGCGCATGAGTCTTATGTTGATCCGATGGAAATGCTCTGCGGCAGATGGCGCGACATGCTTGTAAATTACCGCGGAGACGTTCACTATCTTCCCGATTGGCTTAAAAAGCGTCCGAAAATTATGGAGCTTATGAAGTCATCAACGGATCAATGGAGCAAACGCTGGGATGAACAGCGCTTCCCGTATGATGAATTAAAGCCGCTGCAGGAGAAGTACAATATTCAGACCGGTATAGACGGTGACGCACATTTTGCTTGTGATTACCGCATAGGGTTTGAGCTTGGTTTCGGCGGATTTTTGGACAAGATAGAAAAGTACAGAAAAATCAATCCCGATAAAAATGATTTTTATGATGCGGAAGAAAAGTGCGTCCGTGCAATAATTGCGTTTATAGACAGACATATTGCAAAAATCAAAGAGATGATACCGG
Organism: uncultured Clostridia bacterium; assembly: GCA_934463165.1. Classification (GTDB taxonomy): domain Bacteria; phylum Bacillota; class Clostridia; order UMGS1810; family UMGS1810; genus RGIG1828. The sequence goes on along the minus strand of CAKSJG010000026.1, from coordinate 19,602 downwards.
GCGAAAGCCGCTCCGAAATACTTAAAAGTCTTGAAAAAATGCTTGAAGTATGCAAAAATATCCGCTTGGATGCACCGAAAACTTTTCATGAAGCATGTCAATGGGCGGCATTTTTTAACTGTGCATCAAGAATTTACACCCGTGACGGTGCCGGATTTCAGCTTGATACGCTTCTTTTGCCGTATTATGAAAATGATATTAAAAACGGTATTTTAGATGATGATACAGCCAAATTTCTCATTGCAAATCTTCTTTTAATCGATCCGCATTATTATCAGATTTCGGGTGTTGACGAAAATGACTCCGACATGACAAATCACCTTTCGTATCTGATTCTGGACGCTGCCGACAGTATAAATATTGCTTGCAATCTTACTGTAAGGGTGCATGAAAACTGCGATAAGAAATTTTTGAAAAGGGCTGTATATTATCTTATTAAAAATAAAAACGGCTGGCCGAGATTCTGCAACGATAAGGCTCTTTGCGAGGGATATATGAAAACAGGTGCGGATAAGAAAACCGCAAGGGAGAGAATTGCAGTGGGATGCAACTGGATGTGCGTTCCCGGCAGAGAATTTCCTATGAATGATACCGTAAAAATAAACATTGCAAAGGTTTTTGAAGTTGCACTGGGTGAATTGCGCGGTGAAAAAGAAAAAACATGTGAAAGGTTGTTTGAATTTTATGAAAAACACCTTAAAATTGCAATTGACACCACTGCAAAGGGAATAAGTCTGCATCTTGATCATCAATGGGAGGTAACTCCGGAGCTCATTATGAATCTTATGATGAAAAACAGCTTGGAGCTCGGTGAGGATATATCGCGGTGTGCAGAGCTTTATACCATAGGCGTTGACGGTGCAGGACTCGCTGTTGTTGCCGATTCATTCGGTGCAATGCAAACAAGAATAGAAGATGAAAAAATGATTACGTGGGATGAACTTTACGAAGCGCTGGACAGTAACTTTTCCGATGAAAGGATTCGCCTTATGCTAAGTTCATCACCTAAATACTGTCATGGGGGTACGGTATCGGATGAGTGGGCAGTCAGGCTTACAAATTCATGGGTGAAAAATATCCGCGCTCAAAAGATGCCGAACGGCAGACAGCTTGTGCCGGGGTGGTTTTCTTGGGCACGGACAATAGAATACGGTTCTAAGGTAGGGCCAACACCTAACGGAAGAAAAAGCGGCGAACCGATTTCTCACGGTGCAAATCCAAATCCGCATTTCAGATCCGACGGTGCGCCTACGGCACAGTCAAACGGTATTGCATCCGTTCAGTGCGGATACGGTAACACGGCTCCGCTGCAGATTGAATTTGATCCCCATGTTTCGGCGGACGAAAAGGGAGTGGATACGGTTCTTGCACTAATAGAAGGTCACTTCAAGCAGGGCGGTACGCTTATAAACATAAATGTATTAGACGGTGAAAAGCTTATGGAAGCAGACAAAAACCCGGAGGCCTATCCGGATCTTGTGGTAAGAGTAACCGGTTTTACCGCATATTTTGCAAGCCTTTCTCCCGGATTCCGTAAGCTTGTTGTTGACAGATTTTTAAACGGAATGTAATTTTGATTTATTATTTAAAGATGATACGTTTATTTTGCTTTTTGGAGTGTTTAATTTGTTTCCGTATTGTTACATTTGTTTTTCAAAAAAATTTTTATATTGACTATTGTATATTTAGGTGATACAATTATATATGAATAGGTGTCTTGAAAAAGAAATCTAAAAAATTACGGAGGTAATAAAAATGAAAACAAGTAAACGCATCGCGGCTTTGTTTACAATGATTGTTTTCGTTGTTACATCGATGCTCAGCTTTTCGGTATTTGCCGACGGTTTATCCGATGTGAACGACAGCACTCCTTATAACAAAGCCATAACTAAACTTGTTGAGGAAGGTGTAATCAACGGTTATGAAGACGGTACTTTCAAACCCGAAAATACAATAACCCGTGCAGAATTTTCAAAGCTCCTTGCCATCGCAAGTGCTCCTTCATCTCAGCAGTTCACGGCAACTACTACAACATTTACGGATGTTGCGGACAGTTCTTCATCAAGTGCATGGGCAATACCTTATATAGCTTATGCGGCACAGGCAAAAATAGTTAACGGTTATGACGAAGGCAACGGCACTTTCACATTCAGACCGACAAATCCCGTAACATACGGTGAAGCGGTTAAAATGATTGTATGTGCTCTCGGATATGCTCCCGTTGTTGATACAACCAAAACACCGTGGTATCAGGGTTACCTTGATGTATCGGTACAGATGGGGCTTTCAAAGGGTGCTGTAGCACTTGGTGATTCACCGGCTCCGAGAGGCCTTGTTGCTCAGCTCATATATAATATGATGTATGAATGTAAGGTATACTCTTCCGTAGACATTTCCGGCGGAAGCACAGGTACGGGCAGTAATTCAAGCTTTAAAGATTCCAAGGATAACTCCAAGAGTGACGACGGTGTGCTTCAGGGTGTTCTTGATTTTTCTCTTACGGGCGAAAACGTAACAAGAACCAAAGCTCTCATAGACGGTGTGCTTTATGAACTCGGCGACTGCAAATATGAAGATCTTAAAGAAATTGTAGGTTATCATGTTGAATTTTCGTATGAAGATTCAAACAAGAAGCCCCTTAAAAAGGTCAGAGTATCTTCCGACAACAACAAAATTGACATAGAAGATTGGCAGATCGCAAAAATAGATGATAATTCTATCGAATATTACGAAAATAAAACCGCACAGGATAAAGACGAGACAACAACTCTAAGATTCGGTAATAAGTTTTATGTTGTATATAACGGTAAGGTTGTTTCTCCCGATAAGATAGATTCAACATTTATTAAGAAATACCTTAATATCGATTCGGGTGATATAACATTCCTCAGCAATGACGGAAATGCAAAAACCGTAGAAGTTGCTTTTGTTACAAGCTATGTAACATATTTTGTAAATACTCCTTCCACAACAAGCGGAGTTACAACTATTTATGATAAAAATAAAGCCGTAACCGGTCTTGAAGATCTTAAGCTTAACGAAAATGATGTTGAATCGGTTAAGGTAATCACAACAGCCGGCGGAAATGCAACCAATTCTTCGCTTACGGCAATTACCGCAAAATCCGTTGCAAGTATTGCAATACCGTATGATACAACAGAAGGAACAAACATTGTTTTCTCTAAGGCATACGTAAGCGGAACTGTAGATCAGATGTCTAATGACGGATATGATGATATAAAAATCGGCGGTAAGGAATATGAAATTTCTCCGTATTTTGAATATCTTCTCGATAACGGCGGTTCAACAGTAGATGTTTCGTTCTCAAAAGGAGACAGCGGTAAGTTCTATCTTGACTATAAGGGCAGAATAACATTCTATGAAAAAACCGATTCCTCCAATCCTTACGGACTTCTTATTGCTTATGCAACCAAGAACAGCGGTGTTAACTCCGATCTTATGGTTAAGGTTAATACCTTAAACGGAAGTACAAAGCTTGAGTACAAGCTCAAAGATAATGTTAAGGTTAACGGTACAACAATGACTGCTGAAAGAGCAGTTGAGTATTTCAAAGAAAATTATAAAGCTATAAACGGTAAAGAATCCGAAAACGGTTTTATAATTCAGCCGATCAGATATGCAACATCCACTTCAAACGGTGAGACGGTATTTTCGGCATTTGAAACAATCGATAACGAAAGCTTAAGCTCAGGTAAGATTGTTCCTTACGGATTTAACAACTCTGTTAACGAAAATAAAGAAATGTTTGCAAACAGCGGTTCACTCACATACAATTCCTATTCATTTAAAAAGGGTGAAAACGTACAGTTTAAGGTGAATTCTTCAACTGCTGTATATCTTGTTCCGTATGATTTAACAAATGATTCCGGATATAAGAAAGTAACATACAGCTATTTCAGCAAAGATGGCAGCTATGTTGTTGAGCCTTATGATATCGAGACAGGTAATACTGCAAAATATGTAATCTGCTACCTTAAGAAGAACCAGACATCATCGACAAAGATCAACACAGGTACACCGGTAAGCTTTATCGAGTCCGTATCTCAGTATACACACGAGGGAAGCGAAACCTATAAGATTGCATACTATCAGCCGGGCTCGGCAGATGTTAAAGAAAAGGTTGTAGACCCCGACAAGAGCGATATTATGGATAAGGTATCCAAGCTCCAGCCGGGTGACGTTATCAAGTTTGCAACCGATAACGACCTTATAACAAATGTTCAGACGGTTTACTACGAGGGCGCTCTCACAGCGGAAACAGGTTCCGTTCAGAACGGCAACCCGAACCACATCAGAAAAGACGATACCTCGGGTGATAAATATTATCAGGTAATCCGCGGTACTATCTATGATTTGAATGAAGATGCTTCGCCGAAGACGATTGATACAATTCCGTATTTTGTCGGTGATGAGAAATTCAATGCCGAAGGAATTCAGACAATTGAAATGGGATCTAACGTTACGTACTTTAAGTATAATACAAAGACCAAGAAGTTTGAGACCCCATCTTCCGGTGAAATTAAGAAATATGCTGATTTTGCTGATTCGAACCCCGAAGAAGCTACACAGGCAATTGTATTCTCAAATAACAAGAGAGTTGTTGCAGTATATATTCTTGATAAATAATATTCGGGTATTAAAGCATAAAAAGACACGGTGCATATCAAAAATGCACCGTGTCTTAATATTATGTATGTATGTTTATATATAAAATCTAATTTAATACTCCAGCTTTTCTCTGTGAATAAGCTCATCCATTGTGCGAACATATATATCGCATATTTTTTTAATCTCTTCGGTTTTATTTTTTTCTGTATTCTCATGTACGCCTATGACAAAATATCCGGCATTTTTTGCCGTTTTCATGGCAAAAAGAGCATCTTCAAATATAATGACATCCTCTTTTTTTACTCCAAGCCGTTCACAGCTTTTGTCATATACAAGGCTTTCATACTTTGACGCTCCGACCTCCGGGCACGTTAGTATAAATTCAAACATATCATATATGCCGAGCCTTTTGAGAGCTTTTGCAATAAAATCCTTTTTTGTTGCTGTAGCAATGCACATTCTGTAACCCTTTTGAACGCAAAAGTCTAAAAATTCACGCACACCGTCTTTCATACCGGCTCTTTCGGCATACAGCGGCTCTATAATAGAATCAGCCCGATTAAGAATTTCTTCGACACTTTCCGATATGCCGTATTTGGATTTCATTGCGGCGCAGGCTTCTTTTACGGTTAGTCCGCGTACCGCTTCGCGCATTTCTCCGTCAGGCTCTATGCCGTATGCCTTTGCAACCTCAGATGCAAAATCTTCATAAAACCACATTGTATCGAGAAGCGTTCCGTCCACGTCAAATATAAGCGCTTTTGCTTTTGATAAATATCTTTCTGCCATTGAATAAATGCATCCGCAGTATTCCTGTCTGTATATTCCGTACATATCGGATAGCTCGCATGAACGCTTGTACCCATCTTTCTTTTTAAAATCCGAAAATAAATATTTCACGTTATATTTTTCGCACAGTTCGCCGCCGATTGTATTCAGCACATATGCGCTCTTCATAGGACTAACCGAAAGCGTCGTCGTAAAAAATTCAAAACCGTGTTCGCTTGCATATTTTGCGGTTTTCTCAAGTCTTAATCTGTAGCACTCAAGACATCTGCGCCCTTTTTCGGGTTCATTTTCATATCCCCGGACACATTTTTTAAAATCATCTTCATCATATCCTGTGCAGATAAATTCGGGTTTATAAACAGAGTCAAAGTTTTCGCAAAACTTTTCCTGCTCTTTGCATCTTTTATAAAATTCTTCACCGGGATAAATATTGGGATTATAGTAAAAAACCGTAACCTTAAAATGGTTGCATAGAGTTTCCAAAACAGATGTAGAACAAGGTGCACAACAGCTGTGGAGAAGCAACGTCGGCACCTTTCCGGATTCATCAAGTTTTTTAATTTCTCTGTCCATTATAAGTGAGTAGTTTATGTCCATAAAAATCACACCCCGAATTTATTTTAATGCTCTTCTGAAAGAAGCTATATATTTACACATAATTGTTATTATAACAAGTCTGAGCGAAAGATTAATAAGTGCTGCCGGAGAACGCATAATAAACAGGTTATTAAAACTCATTTTCATAAGAGGCATTAGGAAATATGTCGTAAGTCCGAGATTGAGAAATGCTATTTGCAATATTACGCATGAAAACACTGTCAGAACTGTTTTGAATCCCTTCCATGACTGCATATTGAAGAAGAAGAGACCGAAAGTAAATCCGTAGAGAAATTCAACCATTGTTATCTGCGGAATGAACATTCCTCCGACGGGATTAACTACAAATGATACGATATCCGCAAGAGCCGCAACAAAACCTCCCCAGACAGGACCGAAAAGGGCAGCCGTGATAAACACCGGAATAAATTTGAGTGATACCTTTATTCCGCTTCCTATGCGAAATGTTGCATATATACCTAAAAGAACCGTAATTGCAATCATAAGTGCAAGTGCGCAGAGGTCCTTTGCGGAGTGCATTTTAAATGAAAGCTTCACATTGCACACACTGCACAGCATTGACAAAAAAATTGTTATAAGAAATACCCTCAAAAACAGTGAAAGATCATAATCCGCACTGTAAAATGAAGAACGGAATGACGCCGTGAGGGATATGTCCGTTCGGAAAAAGGTGCAGTACAGTTCTGCTCCGCCAAGTATAAAAACAATCGCAAGAATTATCAGCGATGCTGTTTTTCCGAGTGAAAACATTCCTGTTTTATGCCCGATAAACAGCGCAAATATTGCAATAAGTGCAATTTTAAGAGTGAAAATTAAAACTTCGTGTGATCCTGTCATTCGTATCTTCCTTTAAATATTATTTTCAGTCATAAGCAAGAAAAAGTACGGACTTCGCCCGTATGTTTTCTGCAAAATATATTACATGTAAAGACTTTTTATATTATAACATACTTTTTTATAAAAAGCTATACATTTATAAAAATAATAGTTGTCAGATGACAGAAAAATAAAAAACAAAAGTCAAAGAAATTAATATAAATTACCTAATTTTTTTGATAGATAACAAATTTAACGGTATTTTTGTCAGTTTTTAATTTAAAATCTATTAAATACGCTGTTTCAGTATCATTCATAGAAGATTTTACTATATTGTTTCTCGGGTTAAATTTTGTCTCGGTTATTGAAACTTCAGTGCTTTCGCTGCATTTTACCGTCCAATTATCAATACTTACACTACCGTCTTTTTCGGCAGTCGGTTTAATTCGCGTAACAAATCTTTCTGAAATATTATTTTCTCCGGCAGAAAATTCATCTTCCAATATTATTTTTTTCGGATGAAAGTAAAAATTCCTGTATACATTTTCTATTGATGCGTATGCAGACGACAAATCCATTGCAAAATTATTTTCACTTACGGAAATTAATTTTGCAAATCCCTCTGAACCGCAAATCTGCTCTGTGTCATCTATTTGCACAACACTGTGTCCCTTTGATGATGCACATATATAACTGTATCTTTCCGAGCCGAAATACTTGCCGTCATACATCGGCCAGCCCAGGTCATCGATTATAAATTTGCCGTTATCGTAAACCATAAATGTGCCTAAATCGTTATGATTGTGCGGTTCTGCATTATTGCCGCCTTTTGCCGCGAAATAATACTTATTGTTTTTGTTAATATACCACATTGCATTTTCATAATATATATATTTTTGATCATTGCTGCATTTTGAAGTATTATCATCATACCAAAACAAATCCCTTATCATGTGGCACATTCTGTATCTTACATCATCGCCGAATCTGCATTCGTATTTTTCGGGGGGTACCGATAAACCGTATTCTTTTGATAAAAAGGTGAATAATCCAATGTTGTGATTTAATTCGTGAGGCGCATCCGAAAACGGAATAACATTATTGTTTTTAAGAAAAACACTTTCGCCGTACCGAGCTATTTTTTCGACCTTTGGAACAGAGAAGTAATTAATTTTTCCATTTGTATATTCGCGTACAAGCTTTGCATAATAACAAAAAAAACCAAAGCCGTATGTCCAATAAAGTGCTCCCTCCTTGCAGCAACCGTCATCTTCATAGCTGTCTAAAAAATCATTTAAGCATTCAGTCATATGTTTTTCGGAATTGGCAAATTCGTCGTCCAACCCCAAATAAATCATAGCCGCACCGACAGATGAGGCACATACTCCGGACCAATTATTTTTATCCCATTTTATACTTTCATTTATGAACGGATAAATAACACGCCTTTTTATCTCATATTCTGCGCGATCATACACCATTTTTGAAATTCGTTTTTTTGTAAGATATAAGGCTTCCGATAAGTAAAAGGCCGTTTCGGCAGCAAATAAATCAACGGCTGTTATAAAGCTCTGCACTGATTTTCCTCTGACAACATGTGTATGAGCCGGCAGGCACCATGTAAATTCATCGCATATTGCCCATAGAATATTTTGCAACTGTCCTATATACACAGGATTGTCTTCATACAATGACATGACTAAAAAGGTATTCAGTCTGCGTCTGTGCTCAATATAGTTATCTTCATAAACTTCTCTCTTTTTCCCGGTTTTAATTACATATTCAAATTTTGAATGCTCAAGGCTTTCGATGGGAGCAGACATATATTCGGATGCTGCGTGTTTTACATCGGTTATAAGTTTTTCGGTATGATCGTTTTTGGGCAAAAATTCAGAAAAATTGTTATACATATTGTAATCTCCGATTAAACATTTTTAATTATGTCATATTGACGCAATAAATACACCATAATAACACTATAGTACTATGTTAAGATTTTAACATAATATGTCTTTAAAATCAAGTTAAAATAATAAAAAAGGTTTGATTTTTGTAATTATCAAATTTTTTCTGAAAAACTATTGACAATGTTACGGTTTTATGGTAGAATATATTTCGTGCTAAAAAATACACTTTGGAGAGGTGTCCGAGTGGTTTAAGGAGCTAGTCTTGAAAACTAGTGATGCGAAAGCACCCAGAGTTCGAATCTCTGCCTCTCCGTATACATTTTAATATACTTCTCTGTGCCGCTTTATTCAGTCAGGCGGTGCGTATATTCGGAGAAGTACTCAAGAGGCTGAAGAGGCGCCCCTGCTAAGGGTGTAGGTCGGGCAACCGGCGCGAGAGTTCAAATCTCTCCTTCTCCGATATTTAATAAATACACTTCGAACATAGAGGTGTATTTATTTTTTGCGTTTTATCGGCTTGTATCCGGCAGCCGTTTTATCCGTCTGTTTTTAATTGGCGGAATTTATTTTATTTCATATGCATTTTTAGCATTTTCAAATGTTTGTTTGGCTATTATATCAAAAGAAGTGCCTCTGATTTCGGCAAGTTTTTTTGCTACCTCTGAAACGTATACGGGGCAATTGCGTTTTCCGCGGTACGGAACAGGCGCCATATACGGGCTGTCGGTTTCGATCAGTATTCTGTCATCGGGAACGTATCTTGCAACCTCAAGTGCGGTATTTGCATTTTTAAATGTCAGAGGCCCGGCAAATGAAATGTAGTAGCCCATGCTCAGCAGAATTTTGGCGCTCTCTTTGCTTCCGCTGTAGCAGTGGATAATTCCGCGGTTGTTTTTATGAGCTTTCAGAATGTCAATTGTGTCTGCCATAGCATCACGCGTATGCACGGTTATCGGCATGTTCAGTTCTTCCGCAAGATAAAGCTGACGGTCAAACCACTTTCTTTGATTTTCTCTTTCGGAATTGTCATAGTAATAGTCAAGCCCGATTTCACCTATGGCAACTGCCTTTTCGGATTTTGAAAGCTTCGCAATATTTTTCATGTCATCCTCCGTGAGAAAATCCGTATCATGCGGGTGAACTCCGACAGCAGCATATATAAAGCTGTGAGATTCGGCGAGAGATACCGCATCTGCCGAACTTTGAACATCAAATCCGATTTCACAGTATGCGCCGACTCCGTTTTTGTTCAGTGATTCTATGATTTTTTCTCTTTCGCCGTCAAATTTTTCGTCATTTAAGTGTGCATGTGTATCAAAAAGCATTTTAATTTCTCCCGGGTTTTAAAAATTCAATATTATATATTATCTCATAAAACGTTTAATTTTTCAAGCGTAAACATATTTATTTTACTTTTTTCACCTCATATGTTTTTTGTGCATATTATAGATAACGAAGGGAATGAGTATTATGAATGGTGTTCTGATTGCCGGCGGAGATATAAGATACATCCGCCTTGCCGAAATATTTGCCGGTATGGGGGCAGATGTTTTCATATGCGGAAGCAATTCCGAATTTATCAATAATAAAAAAATTCGAAGCGATTTGTCTTTTCCCAATGCACTGAAAGATACAAATCTTATTGTGCTTCCGATTCCGGCAAGCCGTGACGGGCTGACGGTCAGCACACCTCTTTCCGATGATAAGCTTTATCTTTCTGATATTTATGAAAACGCTTTGCCCGACGCGATTGTTGTCGGGGGAATTATAGACACAGAGGAATTTAAAAAACATTCGGTCACAGCGTATGATTATACCGTGAGAGATGATTTTGCATGCATGAATGCGGCTGCCACATGCGAGGGTGCGCTTCTTCATGCAATGCAGATTACGGACATTACCGTTTCAGGGTCAAAATCGTTGGTAACGGGCTTCGGCAGAATAGCCCAGATTATGGCAAAAACATTGGTTGCGCTCGGCAGTGAGGTAACGGTTTGTGCAAGAAGCAACGCGGCTCTCTCCCTTGCCGCTGCTTACGGATATAAAATCCAAAACCTGACTGCTCTTTCATATGCCGTCCAAAACTGCAATTTTATATTTAATACGGTGCCGTCTCTTTTGTTTGATTTAAATGTTTTATTGCGCGTAGGCAAAAAGTGCCCGATAATAGATCTTGCGTCAGCTCCGGGAGGAGTGGATTATGTGTCCGCCGATTCTCTCGGTATAAATGCAGCGCTTCTTCCCGGAATTCCGGGAAAATACAGTCCGCAAACCGCGGCGGAAACAATCGCGGAGGTAATATTTAATATTATATGCGAAAGCGGAAAGGATGCATCTACATGGATTTGCAGGGCATAAGGGTCGGTTTTGCTCTCACCGGCTCATTTTGCACCCTTTCGAGGGTTATACAAGAACTTGAAGTCCTGAAAATTAGCGGAGCCGATATTTATCCAATAATGTCAGAGATAGTTTGGTCTTGCGATACGCGTTTCGGGAAAGCAGAAGATTTCAAGAAAAGAGTTACGGATATCTGCGGACGCGATATAATTCATGATATACGCGGTGCGGAACCGATCGGTCCGAAACATATTCTTGATATGCTGATTGTCGCTCCGTGTACGGGGAATACAATATCAAAAATAGCTAACGGAATTACCGACTCATGTGTTGCTATGGCCTCTAAGGCTAATTTAAGAAATAACTGTCCGCTTGTAATTGCGGTTTCAACAAATGACGGTTTGGGTGCAAGTGCCAAAAATATAGGCCTTTTGCTCGGACGAAAAAACGTATACTTTGTTCCCTTCGGTCAGGATTCGCCGCAGAAAAAGCCTGATTCTCTTGTGGCGGATATGACAAAAATATGTGATACCGCAAAATCAGCGCTGGACGGTATTCAAATTCAGCCGGAAATAGTTGTATATTAAATGCTGACTGCCGCATACCGAATATTTATCGGTATGCGGCAAATGTTTTGTAAAATCATATATGCAAAATTTGTATATATTGCAGATAGAATCTTTGCAAAAACCATGATATACTTAAATATAATCTGAAAATTCAAGCGTTTTTTAGATATTGGCATGACTTTTGTAAAAATTACATGGAGATGAATTATATTGAAAATAAAATTATTCGGCAAAAGAATTTTTATGTTATTCGTTATTATTGCACTGATGATTTCCTCAAGCTCATGCAGTGCGTCATCCTATAAGGACGGGGTTTCCGTTATTATGCAGATAGGGAATCCCATTATGACGGTATCAAACACGGAAAAGGAAATTGACCCGGGCAGGGGAAGCGTTCCGATTATAGAAGCCGGCAGGGCGCTTGTTCCCGTACGTGCCGTAACGGAGAGCATGGGCGCGGTGGTGTCGTGGAATCCATCCGACAGCACAGTCACGATTAATGCCAAAGGAAAAAACATGGTATTTACAATCGGATCTTATGATGTATATGTCAACGGAAAAAAGACTTCAACGGATTCTGCGCCTAAAATCATAAATGGAAGAACCATGATGCCCATAAGGTTTATATCGGAGCAGCTTTCATACACCGTGAGCTGGGATGCAGATAATAAAATCATAGTTATAACCGACGGGGATGTATATGCGGATACAAGTTTCTTTAAACATCTTCTTACGGTACACTATATAGATGTCGGTCAGGGTGACAGCGAATTTGTTGAATTTCCGGGCGGTGAGGTAATGCTCATTGACGCGGGGCCGCGCGGCAACGGCGCAACGGAATACATAAAAAAGCTCGGGTATGAAAAGATAAATTACGTTATAGCGACTCACCCGGATGCGGATCATATAGGTTCAATGGCAGAAATTTTGAAAAATTTTAATGTGGATAAGTTTTTTATGCCGAATAAGTCACATACAACCAAAACTTTTGAAAATATGCTTGATGCGCTTGAAGAAAACGGGTGCGAATGCATATATGCCGCTGCCGGGGAGGATATAATAAATGACGGCAGAATCCATGCGCAAATTCTTGCGCCCTGCAAGACATATGACGATTCAAATGATATGTCGGCCGTGATAAAGATAAGATACAATAATATTTCGTTTCTTTTCACGGGAGACATAACTTCAAAATCCGAGAAAGATATTGTTGAATCGGGCGCTGATTTACGTGCTGATATTATTAAAATTGCTCATCATGGCAGCAGTGGATCGAGCTCACAGCTTTTTTTGAATGCTGTTTCGCCGAAGACGGCGGTAATAAGTGTTGGGAAGGACAACAAATACGGTCACCCGACAACTGAGGTTTTGGATCGACTTAAAATGATGAATATATCGGTATACCGGACCGACATATCCGGAAGTATCAGGATAAAAAGTGACGGAATGACGTATTATGCCGATGTTAATCCGGCAGCTTAGCGGTGCATACCCTACCCGCGATGACAATAATCGAGCTCGGCTGATTGTATAAAATTTTCAATTTTGCCCAAAATAATTTTGGGTGTGATATTAAATGAAATTAAGAATAAAAATCCTGACCTTATCTTTGATATTTTTTTGTGCGGCACTTGGTGTAAGGCTTATATATATCAATACTGCAAACGGGAAAAAATATCATGACGGTGCAGAAAAACAGCAAACCGTCACGAAAAATATTGCAGTTTTGCGCGGTAATATTTATGACAGAAATATGATTTCTTTTACAAAGAGAGAAAACGCTTTGCTGAAAGTGGGACAAAACGGAGAAATATACAGTTCAAATTCAAAAAGACCGTCGACTTTTAAATCGGCGCGCAGATACGGTTCATCTCCGGTCGCATGTCATATACTCGGGTATCTGTCATCTGACGGGCACGGTGTATGTGCTGTTGAGAAAAAATATGATAGTGTTCTTGATTTCGGTCGTTTTTATTCGGTAAAATACCGTGTAGACGGTCTCGGCAGACCTATCGGAAGTGTGGAAACATTTGGTGCAGATGATGACAGTGGGCGCAGCGTAAAGCTTACGGTTGACTATCACATTCAAAAAATTGCTGAGGATGTTCTTGCGGAATATATACCAAAGGGAGCAGCTGTTATCCTTGATGTAAATAACTTTGATGTTCTTGCCATGGCAAGCACTCCGACATACAACCAAAAGGATATTTCGCTGTATTCATCGTCGGAAAACGGTGAACTGTTAAACCGTGCTCTGTGTGCTTACAATGCCGGAAGTGTTTTTAAAATTGTAACTGCGGCTTCCGCTCTTGAAATGAATCCTGATTATAAAAATATTCGTTTTTTTTGCAGCGGAAGTCATGTCTGCAGAGACGGCAAAACATTTTCATGCAATAAGGCAGACGGACACGGTCTGCTTTCTTTTTCGGAGGCATTTGCCAAATCGTGCAACTGTGCATTTTATGAAACGGGAATTTGCAGCGGTGGTAAAAATCTGTATAACACAGCGCTTAAGTTCGGTATATCCGAAAAGGTTTTAAATCCCGATATCGGACAAGCAACAGGCTTTATGCCCGAAAGAGATATTTACAGCGAATATGAAACGATAAACTTAAGCATAGGTCAGGGAGAAATTCTCATAACGCCGCTTCAATGTGCGCTTCTTGCCGCAACGGTTGCATCGGGTGGAGAGAGGATGGAAGTAAACCTTGTTTCCGAAACAAAAACCCCCGATACGGGTATAAGAAACGAAAAAAAATACGGTGCGGAGCGTGTAATAAGCAAAGAAACCGCAGACAAGATAGCTTCAATGATGCGCCTTGCCGTAACCGATGGTACGGCATCACATTCGGGATATGAAGATTTTAAGGTGGCAGGGAAAACCGGCTCTGCCGAAACAGGATGGAAAAACAAAGACGGAATCCCTATGGTTCACGGATGGTTTTGCGGATTTTTCCCCTTTGATAATCCGAAGTATGCAATGGCTGTATTTTGTGAGGACGGAAAAAGCGGTGCCGAAAGCTGTGTGAAACCTTTTATGAAAATTTGTGAAGAAATAAATAAAATTTATCCGTTTATACAGTAGAAAAATTTTCTGATTTGTGTTATACTGATAAATAATTAATAATTTATCGGCGGTGAACTTATGAAAGATTTGCTTATAATAGACGGAAACAGTATAGTTAACCGTGCTTTTTACGGCATAAAGCTTCTTACAAACAAGCACGGTCTTTTTACAAACGGAATTTACGGGTTTTTAAAAATAATGTTTAAAAATACAGATCTGATAAAGCCTGATTATATTTGCGTTGCGTTTGACCTGAAAGCGCCCACATTCAGGCACAAGATGTATAAAGAATATAAAGCTCAGAGAAAAGGCATGCCCGAGGAGCTGCGCATGCAGATGCCTGTACTTAAAGAAGTTCTTAAGGCTATGAATATATGTATTTTGGAAAAAGAGGGCTTTGAAGCCGATGACATCATAGGTACTATCAGCCGGATGTGTGCAAAAGAAGATGTGGCCTGTCATATTCTTACCGGTGACCGCGACGATCTTCAGCTTGCAAAGGACACTACAGACGTATATCTTACAATAACGAAAATGGGTTCTACCGATACCGAGATTTACGATTCGGATGCGGTTTTTGAAAAATACGGAGTGACTCCGGATGAATTTATAGATGTTAAGGGTCTTATGGGAGATACTTCCGATAATGTTCCCGGTGTTAAGGGAATAGGCGAGAAAACAGCTCTCGGATACATTCAAAAATTTAAATCGATTGAGGCTCTTTATGAAAATCTTGATGACCCGATTGTAAAACCTGCGGCGCGGAAAAAACTTGAAGAGGGAAAAGACCTTGCTTTTTTGAGCAAAAAACTTTGTACGATAGATACAAATGTCGACATTGGGGCGAAGCTTTCGGATTTTGAAAGACGTGAGTACAACACGGAAAGGCTTACGGAGCTCTTTATAAACCTTGAATTTAATGAGTTTTTAAAGTCGGTTTCGTCGGGCGGCGCGGCGGATATAACAAAAGATGTTAACTTCAAAAGAATCACATCTGCAGATGAGCTGAAAGGAGCGGTATCTCTTGTCGAGGGAGATTTTGTTTACAATCTTTTCGGTTCTGACAAGATAGATGCAGTTTCGTTTATTGTGGGAGATACTGTTTATTTTTGTATGAGATCGGATGATATTTCGGATTCTGATATTTCATCGGTACTTAAGGATGTTATGGAAGAACCGGATGTTCTTAAGGTTACAGACGATATCAAAAACGATATGATATTGCTTGATAAATACGGTATAGATCTCAGCAAGTCTTATTTTGACATAGGCATAGCTGCATATATTATCAATCCGTCAAAATCGGGATATCTGATTTCGGATATATGTATAGATTTTCTGTCGTATCCGATAATTACCGAAAAGGATGTTTTCAGCAGCGGCAAAAGTGCAAAAAGTATTTTTGAAGTTGATGCCGATACACTTGAAAAATTCATTATGTCCGAAACATGTGCTATAGCCGCTCTTAAGGAATATGAGGAAGAAAAAATTACATCCGACGGGCAGGATATGCTTTTAAATGAAATAGAACTGCCTCTTATACGCGTTCTTGCCGAAATGGAAATAAGCGGATTTAAAATAGATAAAGACAGACTTACGGAATTTACAAAAATGCTTACCGATAAAATCTGTGAGTACGAAGAAAAAATATATAAGCTTGCAGGAGAAAAATTTAATATTAACTCCACAAAGCAGCTCGGGGTTATTCTTTTTGAAAAACTTGGTTTAAAGGTTATCAAAAAGACCAAGACCGGGTATTCAACGGATGCTGCAGTGCTTGAAAAGCTTCTCGGTAAGCATCCCATAATAGAGAACATAATAGAATATCGCCGCGCGGCAAAGCTGAAATCGACATACGGAGACGGTTTGCTTACGGTTATAAATCCCGATACGGGAAGAATTCACTCTGTATTTAATCAGACTGTCACAATGACGGGAAGAATAAGTTCATCTGAGCCGAATCTACAAAATATCCCCATGAGGCGCGAAGAGGGAAGAGAGATACGAAAAATGTTTGTTGCCGGAGGAGATGACTTTATTCTCACGGATGCGGATTACTCACAGATAGAACTGAGAATTATGGCACATATGTCGGGTGATGCCGCAATGATTGATGCCTTCGGCAGCGGTGAAGATATCCACACTTCCACGGCTGCAAGAGTTTTCGGAGTTGATTCGAAAGACGTTACCCCGCTTTTGCGCACCCGTGCAAAAGCCGTAAATTTTGGCATAATCTACGGTATGGGAGAATATTCTCTTTCGCAGGATCTCGGAATTTCCGTTAAAGAAGCAAAATCGTATATTAAAAGCTACTTTGAAAAATTTGCCGATGTAAAAAAGTATCTTGATTCGACCGTTGAAAAGGCAAAAAAAGACGGATATGTTACCACGCTCTTCGGCAGGAGAAGATATATCCCCGAAATTAATTCTTCAAACTTTATGACACGTTCATTCGGCGAAAGAGTTGCAATGAACACACCGATTCAGGGAACGGCCGCAGATATAATAAAAATAGCGATGGTAAAGGTTCATTCGGAGCTGAAAAGAAGAAATATGAGATCCCATCTCATACTGCAGGTTCATGACGAACTGATAATAGAAACTGCTGCTGAAGAAAAGGAAGAAGTCAGCTCTATTCTTACCGAATGTATGACCCGGGCGGCAAGCCTTAAAGTTCCGCTTGTTGCCGAAACAAATTCGGGAAAAAGCTGGTTTGATACACATTAAAAAAAGGAATGATAAATATATGACGGTAGGACTTACGGGCGGTTCGGGAACTGGCAAAAGCTCTGCGGCGCGCATATTTGCCGAAAAAAATTTTGTGGTTATTGATTTTGACAAGCTGTCAAGAAAAGTATGTGAAAAAGGAAGTGCCTGCCTTTCGGAGCTTTGCGGGTACTTCGGCAATTCAATTATGGCGGATGATGGCAGTCTTATCAGAAAAAAGCTCGGTGAAATCGTATTTTCAGATTCCGCAAAGCTGGGCATTTTAAATAAAATTACGCATAAATATATACTTGAAGAAGCAGAAAAAATAATGGCCGAAAACAGGGATAAAAAAATATTACTGGATGCTCCTCTTTTGTTTGAAGCTGAGCTTGATAAAAAGTGCGATTTTGTGGTGAGTGTGACCGCACCTGCGGACAAACGCGCAAGGCGTATAGAAAGAAGAGACGGTATAAGCGCAGAGAGTGCAAAAAAGAGAATACAAAGCCAAAAAAGCGATGAGTATTATACGTCACGAAGTGACTTTGTTATACGAAATGACGGCGATATATCACAGCTTGAAAGACGGACGTATGAAATAATTGATGAGATAATAAGAGAAAATCGGAAACGGGGCAAGACAAATAATTATGACATCTATTAATAACAAAATATTTGCGCGCTTTATCGTGATTATGATTTTTCTGATTATTGCGGTTATGCTTACGCCGACGATAATGAAAATGTGTTATCCTCTTCAATATGAAGATCTTATATATACATACAGCAAAAAAAACAGTGTTGACCCGTATCTGATAATGTCAATAATAAGTGTTGAAAGCGGTTTTGACAAAGATGCCGTAAGCAGCAAAAATGCAAAGGGGCTTATGCAGATTAAGGATGAAACATTTGAATGGTGTATTGAAAAATTCGGCATAGATGAAAATCTTTCCGATCATGAAAAAAATATTGCTGCCGGATGTGCTTATTTCAGATATCTTATCGATAAATTCGGTTCGAATACAGATCTTGCACTTGCAGCATATAATGCAGGGGAGGGTAATGTTTCGTCGTGGCTTAAGGAGTATGACAATAACAGCCGGAGCCTGCTTGGTTCAATACCTTTTGCCGAAACCGAAAAATATGTGGAGAAGGTGAAAAAAAGAGAAAAAATTTACAGATTTTTATATAATTAAATATTCGGCTTTATCTGTCGGATATAAAGTGAGTTCGTAACCATCCTCACTTAAATGAGGGCATACTTTCGCTCTTATAAAAAACAAAACTAAGGAGATAAAATCATGAAAAATTTAAAGGTGAAATTTTGCACAACAGCCGGATGCATTGCTGCACTTTATGTTGTGCTCACACTTATTTCTAACGTATTCGGTCTGGCGAGCGGAGCGGTTCAGGTCAGGATTTCGGAGGCTCTGTGCATTCTTCCGCTTTATATGAAAAGTGCCGTTCCGGGGCTCACCGTAGGTTGTTTTTTGTCTAATCTTATTATGGGCAGTCCGCTGCCCGATGTTATTTTCGGGTCAGTTGCCACACTTTCTGGTGCTGTCTTTACGCGTGTTTTGCGCAAAAATAAATACGCTGCAATTACCGGCCCCGTTATTTCAAATACGATCATAGTTCCCTTTGTTCTTAAATATGCATATAATCTTGACGGTGCATGGTGGTACATGGCGGCAACCGTTTTTGCCGGCGAAGTAATTTCGTGTATTGTTTTCGGTGTTATACTTATGAAAGCAATAGAAAAGAGAGATTTGTTAATAAATGAAATAAATTAATGTTTATCGGATTATTCACCGGACGGATATTATTGTTGGCATCGCGGATAGGGTATACTTTTGATTTTTTGGAAAGCTCAAACACAGCGCAACGGCGCTGAAACTCGCTTTCAATCAAAAAATAAAAAGCATACCCTATCCGCTCGCACGTTAGTTATATGCCATTGCGCAATGTTAATATATTGTGTTTGCAGCCTGTCATGGTTCGTAATCTGTGAAAACGAATTTTTATGCGAGCATTTTTTGTTTGAAAATCGCCATGCGGTTTTTTCATAAAAAAATTGAGAGTGAATTCCGCCCGAATGTAATCGGTTCCCTTAAAACTCGGGCGGAATTCAGACTTGTTTCCGAAAAAATTTGAGGAAATCAAG
>CAKSJG010000025.1 GCA_934463165.1 uncultured Clostridia bacterium | reverse complement strand
CTTTATCAGTCTGCAATTCGGGCAGGTGGAGGTTGTGTATAGCTCGAAATGCAGTGCTTGGGAGAAAGGTTCTGCTTCTTCGTTATGCTTTTCGGAAACATTTTTCATATTTACACTGTACGTCTTTCTGTCCAAAAACTCTTGACTCTTGCCGTCGTTCCAGTTCTGCACCGGGCGGTAATAACCGGTAATACGGCTGTAAACCTCGGTTTTGTTGCCGCATTTCGGGCAAACGCTTTGCTCGCCTGCAAGATAGCCATGGTTGGCACAGACCGAATAGGTCGGCGATAGGGTATAGTACGGCAGCTCATAGTTTTCCGCAATCTTTCGCACCAGCGCCGCAGCCGATTTCCAATCCGGCAGCTTTTCGCCGAGGAAAGTATGGAATACCGTTCCGCTTGTATAAAGCGGCTGAAGTTTGTCTTGAATATCCAGAGCCGAAAAAACATCTTCGGTATAGCCAACGGGCAGATGGCTTGAATTTGTATAATAAGGAGTGCCGTTCTCATTTGCAGTGATGATATCGGGATAATGCGCTTTGTTGTGCTTTGCAAGGCGGTATGCCGTGGATTCGGCAGGTGTTGCCTCGAGGTTATATAAATCGCCGTATTGCTCCTGATAATCGGACAATTTTTTGCGCATATGATTAAGAACACGGACGGCAAAATCCTGTGTTTCTGTATAGGTCAAACCCATATTCAGCCACTTTGCGTTTAAGCCTGCTTCGTTCATTCCCACAAGACCGATTGTGGAGAAGTGGTTGTCAAAGCTTCCGAGATAGCGTTTCGTATACGGATAGAGCCCCGCATCCATCAGTTTTTCAACCGTCGTGCGCTTTATTTTCAGACTGCGTGCCGCAATCTCCATCAGTTTGTCAAGACGCTTAAAAAATTCGTTCTCATCAGAGGAAAGATAAGCAATCTGCGGCATATTGATTGTTACCACGCCAATAGAGCCGGTTGATTCGCCGCTTCCGAAAAATCCGCCGCTTTTTTTGCGCAGTTCTCTTAAATCAAGCCGCAGACGGCAGCACATACTGCGCACATCGGAGGGCTCCATATCCGAATTGATGTAGTTGGAAAAATAGGGAGTACCGTATTTTGCAGTCATCTCAAAGAGCAGTCGGTTGTTTTTCGTTTCGCTCCAGTCGAAATCCCGTGTAATCGAATAGGTCGGTATGGGATACTGGAATCCCCTGCCCTCGGCGTCACCCTCAATCATAACCTCAATAAATGCCTTGTTTATCATATCCATCTCTTTTTTGCAGTCACCGTATGTAAAATCCATCTGTTTCCCGCCGACTATACAAGGCTGCACTGCAAGATCGGGCGGAACGGTCCAGTCAAGCGTTATATTGGTAAACGGAGCCTGAGTACCCCAGCGGCTCGGCGTATTTACCCCGAAAATAAAGCTTTCTATGCAGTGCTTTACTTCGGTGTAGCTTAAATTATCCGTCCGCACAAAGGGCGCAAGATAGGTATCAAAGCTGGAAAAAGCCTGTGCGCCCGCCCACTCGTTTTGCATAATGCCGAGAAAGTTTACCATCTGGTTGCAGAGCGTTGCAAGATGTTTTGCCGGTGCACTTGTAATCTTTCCGGTAACGCCGCCGAGGCCTTCGGAAATGAGCTGCTTTAAGCTCCAGCCGGCACAGTAGCCCGTGAGCATAGAAAGGTCATGAATGTGTATCTCCGCATTTCTGTGCGCATTTGCGATTTCCTCGTCATATATCTCGCTAAGCCAGTAATTTGCCGTTATTGCTCCTGAGTTAGACAAAATCAGACCGCCGACCGAATAGGTTACGGTTGAGTTTTCCTTTACGCGCCAGTCCGACACCTTTAAATAATCGTCCACAAGTTTTTTGTAGTCCAACATGGTAGAACGGATTTCACGCAGTTTTTCACGGTTTTTACGGTACAGAATATATGCCTTTGCCACAGGCGCATAGCCCGAACGCTGCAAAACAGCTTCAACACTGTCTTGAATGTCCTCCACACTGATTTCGCAGTCTTTAACCTTCGGGGCAAAATCAGCCGTTACCTGAAGCGTAAGAAGATTGATAATATCAGGATTTTGAGGCGTCTCAGTTGCGTCAAACGCTTTGGTAACGGCAACCGATATCCGCGAAAGATCAAATTCCGTCAATCTTCCGTCTCTTTTTCTTACTTTGTACATGTTTCATCACTCCTTCATACCCACGGACGCAGGTGTTTGGTATATATAAAAGGACTGCGTTTTCAAGTTGCTTCACTTCCTCCGGCGAAAAAGGCAACAGGTTCTTATCGGGAACGTTACCGGAATCGACAAACTGTTGTATAAAATATCTTTTTGCTCCCTTCAGCCATAGTCCGATATCCTTCATATCGTTTAAGGTGTGCAGCGGTTTGCACACAGTAGTACGGAATTCATAGTCAATATTTCCGTTCATCAGATGGTGAACGCTTTTTTCAATTTGCGGCAAAATCTCCGTACCGCAGGTTTCGTTATAATGTATGCGGCTGTTCTTTATATCCATAGCCACATAATCGACGAGTTTTTCCTCAATCAGCTTTTTCAGCATTTCCGGATTTGTTCCGTTGGTGTCAATCTTAACGAAAAAGCCCTTTTTGCGAATGGCTTTAATCAATTCCGGAAGCTCGGGCGTAAGAGTAGGCTCGCCGCCGCTTATGCAGACTCCGTCGATTTTTTCTTTGCGTGAGTCAAGAAAATTCATCAGTTCAGTCTGAGAAATTTTCTCTCCGGCATAATGTGGAGAAATCAACTCCGCATTATGACAGTAAGGACAGCGAAGATTACAGCCCGAAAGAAACACCGTACAGGCAACTTTTCCCGGATAATCCAGGAGAGACAGCTTTTGAAGCCCGGCAATGTGCATACCCTTTCCCCGCTTTCGAATCATATATTGTTTTCCTTTTTGCACTCCGGACAGATTCCCTCAAATACGGCTCTGTGGCGGAACACCTTGTATCCGGTCGCATTTGCAACCTTTTCGTCCGGGTCGGAAAGGTAATCGAACGGAATATCAATCACCTTTCCGCATTTAAGACAGATAATATGATAGTGAAGATCGGTTCTTAAATCGTATCTGTCTGCGCCCGGAACTTTGATATGCAGTATTTCACCATCTTCCGACAGGCAGTTTAAATTTCGGTATACGGTACCCTGACTGATCTTGCAATCAACCGCATGGACTTCCTCATATATCGTGTTGGCTGTCGGATGATTTGTGTGGTTTCTAACAGTTTCCAGAACGATTTTACGCTGTTTTGTTTCTCTGTGTTTCAGCATTATTTATGCGCTCTCCTAAGTTTTGTCATATTCGTAATTTGTTACTCAGCGTTCGTCAAGCGGAACATATTCTCTGTACGGAGCGACGGCAGCATATGCCGGACGAATGATTTTGTTTGCGTTTATAATCTCCTCAATGCGGTGTGCACTCCAACCGGCAATTCTCGCCGTTGCAAAAAGCGGCGTGTAAAGTTCCTCGGGCAGATTCATCATTGAATAAGCAAATCCGCTGTAAAAATCAACATTTGGACTCACACCCTTATAGATTTTTCTGCGTTTACCGATAATGTCCGTCGCAAGCCTTGCAACGCTGTTGTACAGCTCGTATTCGTCAATACGCCCTTTTTCCCACGCAAGATAACCGACATGCTTTTTGAATATTTCCGCACGCGGATCAGAAAGCGAATACACTGCGTGTCCCATTCCATAAATAAGCCCCGATTTGTCAAACGCTTCTTTTTCAAGGATTTTCACAAGATATTCCGAAAGTTCGTCATCGTCTTTCCAGTCCGACACATGTGCTTTTATGTCCTCAAACATATTATGTACCTTTATGTTGGCGCCGCCGTGTTTCGACCCTTTTAAAGAGCAGAGCGATGCCGCAGTTGACGAATAAGTGTCCGTTCCCGATGAAGTTACAACATGAGTTGTAAAGGTCGAGTTATTCCCGCCGCCATGTTCTGCGTGAAGAACAAGTGCCATATCGAGAAGCATAGCCTCTGCCCTTGAATAAACTTGATCGGGGCGGAGCAGAAGCAGAATGTTTTCTGCAGTCGAGAGATTGTTGTCCGGGTGGTGGATATACAATCCCTGTTTCATTACATAGTGGTTATATGCCTGATATGCATACACCATAAGCTGGGGAAAGTTTGCGATAAGCTGCACGGACTGACGCAAAACGTTCGGTATAGATAAATCGTTTGCGTTTTTATCATACGAATAAAGCGTCAGCACACTGCGTGCAAGTGAATTCATGATATCCTTATTTGGTGCTCTCATTACCACGTCACGCACAAAATTATGCGGCAGCATCCTGCTGTTTGCAAGCAGCCTGTTAAATTCTTCAAGCTCTGTGCTATCCGGAAGTTCGCTAAACAGCAAAAGATAGACAGTTTCCTCAAAACCGAACCGCCCGTCCTTCAGAAACCCTTCAACAATATCGTTTATATCAATTCCTCTGTAATAAAGCTCGCCGAGGCACGGAACGCTTTTTCCATCTACTGTTTTTGACGAGTTAATCGTGGAGATTTCCGTAAGACCGGTTACAACCCCTTTTCCGTTTAAATCTCTTAAACCTCTGTTTACATGATGCTTTTCATAAAGTGTTTTATCGATTGCTCCGTTTTGCATACATTTTTCAGACAATGCAAAAATCTTCGGGCTAATTTCTGAAAAGTTCTTTACCGACATACTTTCATCTCCTCCTGCATTTTATTTTTCGCTTTTTCAGTTTTCGACATTCGGACGTGAAAAATCCCTAGGGGTTACATCCCGGAAAATAGCTGTACCTTCTTTTCTGTCCACCTGCCTCCCACAGCCCGTGCAGATTGCAGTAGGCAAACACTGCCTCAACCTCATCACCCTCACAGACGGCAAAAGTCACACACGGCTCGCCTTCCGAGCACAGTTCTTTACGCTGATTTCCATATTTTGTTTGCAGTGAAATCCACTCGATGTGGTGTTCTTCAGTCATCGGATGGAGCATTGAGCCAACCTCCACAGTTACAATTCCGTCTTTAACGGAGTATGCCGGAATATGCTTTTCGGTGGATGCGTCAATTGCGCCGGGAATTACCTCATGCATTTCCTTGTCGCAGCAGATGACGGGAAATCCGCTGTCTTTGACAAACGCAATCATATTTCCGCAATGATCGCACTCATAAAACTGTTGTTTCATAATAATACGCCTCCTTTTACAATAGTTCGAAATTACCGGTTTCATACTTGCAGACAGGTCATATATAGCCATACAGCAGCACATCGTCAGTATATACGCCTTCGTTTTATTAGGAACTATTCCTAATAAAACTATATAGTAAAATTTTTCTTTTGTCAAGTCAAACTTCGAAAGTCTTCAACTCTTTCCTGTAATTTCGTTGTTATGCACAATGAGGAGCTTTGTTTATTATTTAGATTTTCGTGCGTATTTATCGCACAGATCATTAATGCGGTCTATAAATTTAGCCCATTCCTTATTGGGCAGTTCCCGACTGAGCTCTGCAACCGTTTTAAGCCTTTGACACGCAGCCATAAGTCTGTCAAAGACAAGATTTTCCCTTCGCCTGCCTCCGATAAAACATCTGCAAGTGCCTTGTCAGCCTCTTTTTTATATCCGCCATTCTCTATTTGCCTTCTTTTTCCTTCAATTTTTCCGAAATCAATTCTGTATAACCAGGTTGTCCATCTCCTTCTAATGTTTCCTTGCATAAAATTTTTCTCCTTAAATTCATATTATCTAATTTTATTATAACTTTTAAGTTTCAAAAATCTTACCAAGTAAACAAGTGTTTTTTTATACTTTATAAACCGCTCTAATCCGCATAAATACAAAGGCTTAGAGTGCTTTTGTGGACAGTGGGCAAGCATTTTTCTCAAAATTCTTCATTTGCCCACCATTTGCCCACAAGGAGCAAAAATACACATAAATACAAAAAACACGATTAGTTAAAATCAGCTAATCGTGTTTCGTGTTCTGACCTTAGAAACGCAGTATTCAAGCGGCTTTCAAGGTGTATTTAATCGTATCTGTTTGTATCTGCGATTAACCGAAATACCTCTTTAAAAGTCCCTCAAACCCTTTACCATGCCTTGCCTCGTCCTTTGCCATTTCGTGAACAGTATCATGGATAGCATCATATCCGAGTTCTTTAGCTCTCTTTGCAAGCTCGAGCTTACCTGCGGTAGCGCCGCATTCGGCTTCTGATCTGAGTTCAAGATTTTTCTTGGTGGAAGGAGTAACAACCTCACCGAGAAGCTCAGCAAATTTAGCAGCATGCTCTGCCTCTTCAAGAGCAGCTCTCATATAAAATTCACCGATTTCGGGGTAACCCTCTCTTATAGCCTGACGGCTCATTGCAATATACATGCCGACTTCTGTGCACTCACCCTCAAAATTAGCTTTAAGACCGTCATATACATCAGCTTCAACTTTGTCCTTAGCGCCGACACCTATTACATGCTCGCAAACAAAATTAAGGCTGCCCTCTTCCATAACAGTAAACTTAGATCCGGGAACTCCGCACTGAGGACATTTATCAGGTGGATTATCTCCCTCGTGAACATAACCGCATACAGGACATACAAATTTTTTCATAATAATTAACTTCCTTTCTTTTTGTTATTTTTAAGACATTCCCTGCAATAACCGCTGTAGAATATCTCTTTTTCCTTTATTTCAAATCCGTCAAGACCGGATTCGGAATCGGTATCAATCGTAAAATCATAAACCTTCATACATGATTTACACAAAAAGTGACCGTGAAAGGCCGTATCGGCATCATAACGAATCTGCATTCCATCTATCGGCAAAACCTTTAACAGATTCTTCTCTGCAAAAAGCTTCACCGTGTTATATACCGATGTCTTTGAAAGAGTCGGCACACTGCTATGCAGATTTTGATAAACCTCATCTACAGTCGGATGTGTACGGTGAGAATTTATATAGTCATATATCATAACTCTTATAACCGACGGCCGTATATCGTTTTTTTTAAGCATTTCCGCAGAATCCATAAAATACTACCTTCCTTTTGTTGCAACCATTACAATTTTGTTTTGATTTTATTTCTGTAATGATTACAATAATAATATACCATACTTTTATTTTTTTGTCAAGAGCTTTTTTAAAATTTTTGTATATCAAAATCTAAAAACAAATTTATATTGATTTTGTGTTATTATTATGATATAATAGTATGCAATAGAATAATATGTGTATTTATGGGAGAATTGAATATGAATATCAATAAAATCAGCGATAATAACATGCTTACGATAGAGCTTGAGGGTAGACTTGATACGGTTTCCGCTCCTCAGCTTGAAGCGGAATTGAAAAAGAGTCTGTCGGGGGTAGAAATTCTTATATTTGATTTTGAAAAGCTGGAGTATCTGTCTTCAGCAGGATTGCGTGTGCTTCTTTCTTCTCAGAAGGTTATGAACAGGCAGGGGCAGATGAAAATAAAAAATGTCAACAGTACAATAACGGATATTTTTGAAGTTACGGGTTTTTCGGAAATACTTACTGTTGAATAATAAAATACTGTGAGGAAAAATAATTATGGGGATTCCTGTTGAAATACGGAAAATAGATTTATTACATAAAGATTTTATTGACGGAGTTCGTTTGAAATACGGGCATACCTTGTCGTCTCACGCATTTGTTTCTCTTTATTTGTGGCAGCATGCCATGAACCTGTCATTGTTGTGCAATGATGATTTTTTTGCCGTAAAATGCGGTGCCGAAAAATTAAATAATTGGTTTTTCCCATGCGGAAACACACAAAAAATATACGACTTTATCTCCGGGAAAATTTTGGATGAGTCGTTTTCTTTATGTTTTCTTCGCGATTGTGATGTGAACTGGCTGGATGAAAACTTCCCTGATAAATGGTCTTTCCGCCGTGTTGAATCATCTGACGAATACATATGCAATATTTCGGAATATGTTTCTCTTAAAGGAAGCAAGTTTTCCGAGATACGAAGAAAAATAAGAAAAATTGATAAAGAATACGATATAAAAGTCCGTGAAATTTCGGATGATACATTAAACGATGCAATGTATGTTGCCGATAAATGGTATGAGGAGGTTCATAATATCGCTGAAAACGGTCTTTCGGATGATATGATTGCCGAAATTGCTTTAAACAAAAAAGAGGAACTTGATATAAGCGGTATTGTTTTGTATGCCGATAATATTCCATCATGTATTTTTGCAGGCTTTCCGCTGACTGAAGATACGGTAGATGTGCTTATCGGAAAGTGTACTCCGAATGCACCCAAGGGAGCGGTATATTACGCTCTGAGAGAATATCTGAAATTTTCCGGCGGCGAATATGTATATTGCAATCATGAGGAGGACCTGGGTATAGAAGGAATCAGACAGGTAAAAAACAGCCTTTGTCCGATATCAAAAACACATATATGGGAGGCTGTCTTAAATGAAAAAAACTGACTATTTCATACCTAAAATGTTTTATCGGCTTATGATTCCGTCAGTTATTTCGTCTTTCGGATTTGCTTTGGCAGATATGGCTGATTCTCTTGTTGTCGGGCAAAAACTGGGTGAATCGGGACTTGCGGCAATAAGCCTTTGTCTGCCGATATTTATGCTTATAAATCTTTTTATGGATGGGTTCGGAATCGGCGGCAGTGTGATGTTTTCACAAATGATTGGTGAAGGTAATGTTGAAAAAGCGCGGGAATGTTTTAACAGGGTGTGGACGGTTACTTTGATTTTAGGAGTTGTTATTGCTGCGGTCGTAAATGTTTTTACAAATCAGTGTCTCAGTCTGCTCGGTACAAGCAAAACTGACGGTGATGTTTATTATGCCTGCCGCGATTATGTAAAAATTATAGCCTGTGGCGCACCGCTCTTAATGCTTAATGTTGTATTTGCAAATTTTTTGAGAAATGATAATAATGCAAAGCTTGCATCTGTAGGATTTTTAATCGGAAATACGGCAGATATTTTTTTGAATATTATTTTTGTTGTCATTTTCGGCTTGGGTACAAAGGGAGCAGCTTTGTCAACGGTTATCGGATCTGTTATTGCGATTATCATATATATGCCGGGAATAATCGGTAAAAAAGCCGATGTTCTTAAAGTAATTAAATTCAGTCCGGATGTTAATGAAGGTTTCAGATGTTTTAAAACCGGTTTTGCAACCTCGGTCAGACATCTTTTGCAGCTTATATTCTTTTTGGTTATAAACAGATTGTTGATGACTTTGAGCGGAGAGAGCGGAGTTGCCGTATTTGACGTTGTATATAACGTTTCGTTTTTTATCGTATATTTGTATAACGGTATAGCAGAGGCATCACAGCCGCTTGTAAGCACGTTTACAGGAGAAAACAGTGAGGAGGATTGCAGGTATGTATTAAAGCTGTCAAAGGTGTGGGCACTTTGTCTCGGTGCTGCTGCGGCAGCATTAATAGCATTGAATTCCGAAAAAATTTCATGGTTTTTCGGAATTTCCGGCAATGTAATTTCGGAAAGCAGCACGGCAATAAGAACATATTGCATTGGTTTTGTATTTTTGGGAATAAACATAATAAACGAAAAGTATTATCAGTCGAAAAGTTACCTTATCCCGACGTTTATTATTGTGTTAATGAGAGAGTTTTTGGTTTTAATACCATGTGCAATTATTCTTTCGCGCGTAAGCCTTAAGGCAATATGGTTTATGTATCCGATAACGGAATTTTCGGTATATTTGATTTTTAAAATGCTTTGTCCTTTTATTGCAAAGAACAAAAAAATACTCGACGAAAATCGTATTTTTCGTATTACGCTTTGCAGTGCTGATGATATTGAAAATGTATTGTGTCGCAGCAGTGAATTTTGCAGGAGCTGCGGGGCGGATAAAAAACAGGAATACGCCGTTGCACTTGTAACGGAAGAAATATGTATGTCAATTATACGCAATGTTCTTAAGGATATTCCCGACGGAAAAATTCGCATTACGATTCTTGCACTAAAAAACGGAGAGTTTGCCCTCAATTTCTTGGATAATGCCGTAGAATTTAATCCGTTTTCCTTTGTAACCGAAAAAATTAAAAACGAAAACGATTTTAATATAGATGAAGTGAGCATGACAATGATAAAAAATGCAACAAAGAAGTTTATGTATCATAAGTGTGCCGGCTTTAATTCGCTTGCTGTTCGTATATAGGAGGATTTTTATAATGAAAATGTCGCTGAAATTCAAGGCAACGGCCATAATACTTTTGTTTACGCTGATTTTGTCCGTAAGCATCGTTTTTATCAGTTATAATACGTACACAGACAGCTTTAGGAGGCATTACAGTTCTCTTGCACTGTCGATATCAAAATCAACGTCATCTGTGGTAGATTCGGAAAAGGTCCGGGCGGTGGCCGATGAGGTCAAAAAAACATATCGGTCATTCTGCGAAAAAAACGGCGATGCTCTCGATTCTCTTTCAGATGATGAACAGAAAAACTATTATGACGAATTTAAATATATAACCGATATGCCGGAGTATAAAGAGTTGCTCGGAGTTCTTACAAAACTCAGAGAGGATAACGAAGCTGAATCTTTATATCTGGGATACACGGATGTTGATACAATGAAAGACCTGTATCTTGTTGATGCGAGTGCTGATGAACCTTGCCGTCCCGGGGCATATGACAATGTTCAGCCGGAGCATATTGAAAAAATAAAGAAGGGTGATTACGAGTTCCCGGCATTTATAACAAATCTTCCTGAGTACGGCTGGCTGTGCTCCGCATCGTCACCGATTAAAGATGGTAACGGCAATATAATCGGAGTTGCACTTGTGGATATTTCAATGAATAAAATAATGAGTGACAGGCGTGATTTCCTTATAAGTCTTATTCTCATAACGGCGATATCCGCTCTTATTGCTGCGGCACTGGTTCTGCTTTTGGTCAATAAATTTCTTATAAAGCCGATTAATGTTTTGAGTGATGCGGCAAGCACATTTGTTTCCGACAAGCATGAGGAATCTCAAGACGGACACTCCAAAATTGAAAAACTGAATATTAAGACCGGGGATGAAATAGAGGAGCTGTCGGAGTCCGTAAAGAAGATGGAATCCGATCTTAACACATATATCGATGAGCTGACCGCAATTACTTCGGAAAAAGAGAGAATCGGTGCAGAGCTTGATATCGCAACACATATTCAATCCTCAATGCTTCCGTGCATATTTCCTGCTTTTCCGGAACGGAGTGAGTTTGACATATATGCACAGATGACTCCTGCTAAGGAAGTCGGCGGAGATTTTTACGACTTCTTTATGGTGGATGAAAGGCATATTGCAATTGTTATGGCTGATGTTTCGGGAAAGGGTGTTCCGGCAGCTCTGTTTATGGTTATTGCCAAAACTCTTATTAAAGACCATACACTTCCGGGTGAAGATTTGGGAGAAATATTTACAAAGGTCAATAACATTCTTTGTGAATCTAACAGCGAGGGCTTGTTTGTAACGGCTTTTGAGGGTGTTTTGGATCTAATGACAGGCTCTTTCACTTTTGTTAATGCAGGTCACGAAATTCCGTATATATACAAAAAAGGATCCGGTTTTGTTCCGTATAAGGTTAAGCCCGGTTTTGTTCTTGCCGGTATGGAGGATATGAAATATTCTTCGGGAGAAATAACGCTTGATATCGGAGATAAAATATTTCAGTATACCGACGGTGTAACGGAGGCGGTTAATGATAAGAATGAATTATACGGATCAGAACGTTTGTGTTCGGTATTAAACGGCAGCAGCAAAAAAACGACGTATGAGATCATCACAGACGTAAAAAATGATATTGATACCTTTTCGGGAAACACAGACCAATTTGATGATATAACTATGCTGTGTCTGGAATACAAAGGTAAAATGAATACGGAGGGAATATAGATGAAAGAGTTAACTGTTACGGCAAAAATTGAAAATATTGAAAGAATTACCGAATTTGTTAACGAACAGCTTGCCTTTTATCAATGTCCGAAAAATGCACAAATTCAAATTGACATTGCAATAGATGAGCTTTTCGGAAATATTGCGCATTATGCATATACACCGGACGAAGGCCCTGCTACGGTTCGTGTGGAAGTAGTAAAAAACCCTTTGTCGGTTGTTTTAACCTTTATAGACAACGGCATTCCGTATAACCCTTTGGAGAAATCCGATCCCGATACTTCGCTTTCGGCAGATGAAAGGGAAATCGGCGGACTCGGCATTTATATGGTTAAAAAGACAATGGATGAAATTGTTTATGAACACAAAAACGGTCAAAACATATTAAAAGTGAAGAAAAATCTGGAGAAATGAGGTGCTGTAGATTTGAAGAAGGAACTGTTCAGAAAAAAGAGCCTTGAGAGAATATCTTCTCCCGAAAAAATAGACGGATGTATAAAGGCGATTAACGTTCAGCTGTGGCTTGCGGCAGCAGCTTGTATGCTTGTAGTTTTTTCGATTTTATTATGGGGAATTTTCGGCAAAATAGAAATTGCCGAAAAGGCTGTGACGGTATGTGAAAACGGGACGGCTGTATGTTATGTTACGGAAAAAAGCGCGGAAGGCATTTCCGAAGAAACCGATTTTCGCATAGACGGGAATTTATACGGTATGAAAAGCATCTCCGATATCCCCGAAAAAGTCTCGGAAGCAATGCCGGAATATGCGGTCCATATCGGTTTATATAATGAAGACTCCTGGACGTATTCGGTTGCATTAAATGCGGATTTAAATGACGGCATATATGAAACAGAAGTTATTACAAAGTCGGTTTCTCCCATATTTCTTTTAGTGAATTGAGGTGTGGCAGTTGAAAAAACAAGCAAGAAAAAAACAAGTAAATGTGCCGGTCATTATGCAGCTTGAGGCGCTCGAATGCGGTGCTGCATGTCTTGCAATGATTTTGGCATATTACAAAAAGTGGCTGCCGCTTGAAGAGGTGAGACGTGACTGCGGTGTATCAAGAGACGGCTCAAATGCCAAAAACATTCTGAAAGCCGCAAACAATTACGGACTGAGTACAAAGGCGTACCGGCTTGAACCGCATGAAATAAAGGAAAGTATAACATTCCCGTGTATTATCCATTGGAATTTCAATCATTTTGTCGTTCTTTGCGGATTTTCGGGAGAAAAGGCTTTAATAAATGATCCGGCAAGGGGCAGAATCCTGATATCGGCTAAAGAATTTGATGAATCTTTCACCGGAATATGTTTATGCTTTGCGCCAAATGAAAACTTTTGTAAATCCGGAAAACGGCAAGGCATAATCTCTTTTTTAAAAAGGAGACTGTCCGGTGCCGGTACTGCAGTCGGATTTGTAATAATGACAGCTTTTGTAACATCTGTAATTGAAATAACAAATTTATCATTTTCCAAAATATTTGAGGATTTTATATTGGATAATACTAACGGCGGATATCTGACGGTCTTTGTTTCGCTTCTCTGCATATTGGGAATTGCATGGACCGTAATAACAGGAGCAAGAGAAGCCGGAATGCTTAAAATAAGCGGAAAATTTTCTGCTTCGGGATCAAGCTCTTTTATGTGGAAAACGCTGCATTTGCCTCTTGAATTTTTTTCGCAGAGAATGGCAGGGGACATTCAGGCAAGAATGATATCAAACAGCAAAATTTCTTCATCTGTTGTAAATATATTCGCTCCGATTGCATTAGATGCGGTGATGCTTGTTTTATATTTGATGATAATGTTAAAATACAGCGTAATATTGACACTTGTCGGAGTAACAAGTGTTTTGCTTAATATACTTTTATGCGGCTATACTGCAAAAAAACGTGTTAATATACTGCGTGTAATGATGCGTGATGAGGGAAAGCTTTCGGGAATAACCGTATCGGGAATTGAGATGATAGAAACAATAAAAGCAAGCGGTGCCGAGAATAACTATTTTGAAAAATGGGCGGGCTGCAGTGCAGATGTAAATGCTTTAAAAGCGGATTATTTAAAAATTGATTGTGGAATCGGTCTTTTGCCCGAACTTATTTCTGCTCTTGCCGAAATATTTGTATTGTCACTCGGTGTATGGCTTATAATGAACGGTAAATTTACTATGGGAATGCTGCTTGCCTTCGGAGGATTTCTAACCGCATTTTCAAAACCGGCACGTAAGCTTACAGCCGTAAGTGAAAGAGCGGGAGAGCTCAGATGTGATATGGAGCGTATTGATGATGTAATGGAATATCCCGATGATGCAAACTATTTTGAAGAGGAAAATACAGATCATGAATACGATAAACTCTCCGGTAACATAGAGCTTTCGGGTGTGACTTTCGGATATTCTCCTCTTGCGGAGCCGATTATAAAAGATTTCAGCCTTAAAGTTTCGCCGGGTGAGAAAATAGCTATAGTCGGAGCATCGGGTTGCGGAAAGTCCACAATAGCAAAGCTTATAGCCGGATTATATAAGCCGTGGCAGGGCAGTATTTTATTTGACGGAAAAACAATAGATGAAATTGACAGAGCTGAATTTACGGGTTCTGTTGCCGTGGTGGATCAGGAAGTCACTTTGTTTTGTGATACAGTGGCAAATAATATAAAAATGTGGGATAATTCCATTGAGGATTTTGAAATGATAATGGCGTGTCGGGATGCTAAAATCCACGATGCAATTATTGAACGTGACCGCGGATATAACGGAGATGTCTATGAAAACGGCAAAAATTTTTCGGGCGGTGAAAAACAGCGTCTCGAAATTGCGCGTGTTCTTGCCGAAGACCCTACGATAATAGTCATGGATGAGGCAACAAGCGCTCTTGACAGTGCCACGGAATATGAGGTGGTAAACTCTGTTGCGGCACGCGGTATAACCTGTGTCATAATTGCGCACAGACTCTCGACAATCCGGGATTGTGATGAAATAATCGTTATGGAAAACGGAGTTATTGCCGAGCGCGGAACACACGATGAATTGTATAAATTAAACGGTATCTATACAAAACTTATTACCAATGAATAATGGAGGGGATATCTGTGGGATGGTTTGATGAACAAATACGGCAAAGAAAAAAGGATGATGCAGATATTCTCTCCGAGGCACTATTTGATATTTCAAGTGCTGTTTATGGCGGAAAAACCTTTTTTTCAAGCGGAAATGCAAAAAATGAAACAGACAAAATACTTGAATATTATGGAGTAAAAAGCCGCGACTTACCAAGCTCCGTAAAAGATGCCGACGCTCAAATAGAGTATCTTATAAGACCGCACGGAATAATGAAACGCGCTGTTACACTGACATGCGGCTGGCACAAAAATGCTGCGTATCCTATGCTTGCAAAATTAAAAGACGGAACACTGACAGCATTGATACCGGGTAAATATTCGGGTTATTTTTATACAAATACAGAAAACGGACGGCTTGTAAAGGTTACCAAAGCTGCCGAAGATTTGTTTGAAAACAGTGCATATTGTTTTTATAAGCCTTATCCGCTTAAAAGGATGACGGAAAAGGAACTTTCAAAAAGTGTATTCGGGGCAATCGGTCGGTCAGATATATATTTGCTTGTGCTGATAAGTATATTGATTGTAGCAATATCATTGATTGTGCCGAGTGTCTACAAAATATTGTTTTCATACATAGCAAACGGTCAAAGAATTCAACCGCTCTTTTTTGCGGCATTTGTGCTTATATGTGTGGCTGTCGCAATAAATTTGATCACGGTTGTAAAAAAATTACTGATCGGAAAAATTAAAAACAAATTGGAGTTATCATGCGGTTCGGCTGTTATGATGCGCATTCTGTCGCTTCCGACAGACTTTTTCAGAAAATACGGCGCAGGCGAACTGTCAAGCAAGGTGCAATCCGTAAGCGAGCTTTGCGAGGCATTTTCCGATACTGTTATTTCGTCGGGAATAACAATTGTTCTGACGGTTTTGTATTTTGCATGGATTGTGATTTTTGTACCGCAGCTTATTGTGCAGACTGCAATTACGGCTTTTTCTGCAGTTGTTTTTTCACTTTTGACCATACCTGCGCAGTCCGAAATAAAACAGAAGGAGGATTTGCTTACTTCCGATGAGCAGGGCATAAGCTATTCTCTGATATCGGGTATTTCAAAAATAAAGCTTGTAGGAGGAGAAATAAGAGCTTTTGCAAAATGGGGAAAAAAATATGCCGAAAAGGCACGTCTTGTTTATAATCCTCCGTTTATGGTGAAATTCAAAAAATCGGTATATGTTTTGATAACGGTATTCGGGAGTGCATGGATTTATTATACCGCTGCCGCATCATCGGTTACGGCAGCAGACTTCTATGCGTTTACCGTATGCTACGGAGGAATAATTGGTTCTGTTTCTGCATTTTTTGAAACATGTGATAAAATTGCGGATATAAAGCCGAAAATAAAAAACATAAGCGCCTTTTTTGAAAAAGAACCCGAAATTTCTTCGGATAAACAGACCGTAATACATTTATCCGGGGGCATAGAGCTTAATAACATAACATTTCGATATACGGAAAATAAAACAATTTTCCGCAATCTTTCACTGAAAATCAGGCCGGGGGAATATGTGGCGGTTGTCGGAAAAACGGGCTGCGGCAAGTCAACACTCATACGCCTTCTTCTCGGATTTGAAACACCTCAAAAAGGCGGTGTGTTTTATGACGGCAAGGATTTATCAAAGCTTGACCTTAAAAGCTTACGTCAAAAAATCGGTATTGTAATGCAAAACGGCAAGCTTTTTTCAGGAGACATATTTTCAAACATTGCCATATCTTCACCGCATCTGACACTTGACGAGGCATGGGATGCAGCGGAAAAGGCAGGGATTGCTGAAGATATACGAAATATGCCTATGGGAATGAATACCGTTTTATCAGAGGGCGGCGGAGGAATTTCCGGCGGTCAGAAACAACGGATACTTATTGCAAGAGCAATAGCGGCTAATCCCCGAATCATTATTTTTGATGAGGCAACAAGTGCGCTTGACAATATTACACAAAAGACGGTTTCAAAAACTCTTGATAATATCAAATGCACAAAAATTATTGTTGCACACCGATTATCAACGATAAAAAACTGTTCAAGAATAATCGTGCTTGATGACGGGAAAATTGCGGAGGACGGAACATATGAAGAACTGACGCACAAAAACGGGCTGTTTGCAGAATTAGTCGGCCGTCAAAAAATCATATAAAAAGGTATAAGCGGTCACTTTACGGTTACGAAAAACAGAAATACATTTTTAAAATGTTATATATAAATTTGAAATTTGTGAAAATGAAATTTAGGAGGGTGATTGGAAAATAATTTGCGGGCATAGCAAAAACCTGACAGTAATTTTTGCCTGTCAAAATTCAAACTGTCAAAAATTAAAACGGAGGTTAATGACAAAATGGAAAAACATTCCAAAAAAATTATCAGCATTTTGCTTTGTATGAGCATGCTGATATCACTTGCACCTACAGGCTTTGCCTCGTCGGCAAATGCCGATGCCGAACGCTCATATTTTGACTTTGAAGCAAGTGAATATGAAGTTAAAGAAAATGCCGGTGAGCTTAAAATCAAAGTGGTACGCCGCGGGGAAGGCAATGCACAGGCGGATGTTGCATTTAAAGCAGCGGATTTCCTTTCGTCCTACGGTGAGGATTACGAGGTGCTTGATGCAAACGGCAATCCTCTTGACAAGGTTTACGGTGAGAAGCCGTCTGCATCGGATTTTGAGTATGAAGGCGATACAGATGAGCTTGTTGATATTCAAAGCAGTGCAGAAGAAGCGCAAAATGAGAGCAATGATGACAGCAGCAATTCTGCGGGGGATAAGGTCGCAGACAGCGCTGCTTCGGACAGCGACATACAGCTGCCGGAAAATGTAAAGAAGAAATTAAAAAGCACGGGTTCATCTCTCCGTGATGCACAGGCGGCATATTTGAATATCCCGGAAGGTACCGAGGATAAAGAAACGGAATCTGCTGTAAAAGATACACTTGATGATATGTATAATTACTTTCTTGCGGCAGAGGGCGCCTCAGGTGTAATTCACTTTAACAAAGGTGAAAATGAAAAAACAATTACCGTAAAAGTAATTGATAACAGCAGCGCGCAGCAGAATAAAATATTTATGCTCGCTCTTATGGGTACGGACAATGACGAAACAATGACGGCGGCAAATGCTACAACATATGTCACCATAGTTGATGACGAGGCGGCGGAAAAAGCACAATTTGACTTGGTTGACAGCGGTCTTACTCTTACAAATGATGCTCCGGAGGGATATATAACCGTAAGAAGAAGCGGCGGCACACAGTATTTTGCAACTGTTTACGTATCAACAGTAAAGGATACGGCAGACCCGGATTCTTATGAAAATTTTGAATATAAGCCCGTTGCGTTTGTGCCCGGCGAAACGGAGAAAAATGTGTCTGTTAAGGCAACAGATTTCAGCAAAGACGGGAAATTCGGCGTTCGCCTTGAAGCCGAAACAAATGCCGATGTCGGAGTTTATTACGCAACGATTAATATTTCGGCATCCGAAAAAGCGGAAGTTTTATCAACTGATGTTGCTCTTGCAGCATCCAACATAACACTCGGAAGCAGCTCTAAGAACTTTGATGTTTCAATTCCGGGCGGCTGGAAAAAGGATATTACCGGTGACGGAAGTGCATGGGAATCGGGCGGATATCTGCATATAAAACAATATGATAACGGCAAGTATACCATGTATGTCAGCAACAGTAAGCTGAATCTTATCGGTAATAAAGACATAACTTACAGCTCTTATGTTACAAATACAAGCCGTGGATTTAATACAAAATATAAGTCGTACAGTACATGGTTCGAAACGGATTCCGACCAGACATTTTCCGGCAATCTAAACAGCATAAAAGTAAACGGAAACAGTAATTGGACGGAAAGAACTCTCAGCCTCAATAATACCGGTGATTCGGCATATCTGAAATTTGCAACAAAGCCGTCATCGGGAGGCTACGACAATCCGGAGGCTATTCTTGACTGGATACGCTTCAATTATGCAAAGTATACCTTCAGTCCTCAGAACTCAGCTGAGACCTTTAACCGCATGATATATGACTTTACTCAGGGTACACCTAATGTTTATGACACATATTATGACGGAGAAACTGCCAAAATATATAATCCGGGAAGTGTTGTCATAAAAAGAGGAAATGACACCGTTTCCGCTTTTTACGGAGACAACATCAGTCCGATTACAATTACTGCGGCAAACGAAGCAAAAAACAGGTCAAAGGGTATATACCTTAAAGGTGTGTATTTTGCAAATGATAATTTATCAGCTCATACCATGTATCTCGACGGAAAATACACAAACAAGAATGTGTATTATGTTTCGGCGGAAAACGGCAGAGTAACCGTTACACCCAACCAAAATTTTATTAAAGAACTGCATAACAGAGGTGTTATTTCCGATGTTCACAGTGATAGAAACATCAAGATTTACCCGGTATTTGCACGGGAAGAAGTAGAATTTCATTTTGAAAATACAGATAGAGACGACACCAAGGCTGCAACAAAGGGTAAGTTTGATAAAACAAATAAAGCATCTTATATTATAAACGTACTTGAAGCATGTGATAAGGGAAACGTAAAAAAAGGCTTCCATGCAGATTGGCTTGACTATTATTATATGAAAGTTCCGAAATATTCGGTAATAAGAGTGCAGACACAGCCGATTTCCACAAGAACAGCAAACGGTGTATATTGGTGGAGCTTTGATGGAGCAAGAAACGGTATTACTTACCATAAAGAAAATGATGTAATTGCAAGCGGTACAAATCCAAACGGAGAAACGGTTGTAAAAACCGATTATACCAAAGCGGATATCGTTTTAACTGAGGGGCTCTGCATAAAGCCCGCAACCGGAACGCAAACATTTGACGTCGGATATTTCCCGACAGAAAAAGAAAGTATTCCGGATGAATATAAATCTGAAAACGGACTTGCAAATGCCGTTGTTCCGACAGATGAAATTACATCGGGATCATCAACTGCCGCAAACGGAACAGATAAAAACGGAAAATATTCTTTTAAAAATCCGTTTATAGGTATGGACTGGTCCCTTACAGCTATTGCACCGAACGGTTATTACACACAATGGATAAATATGACCGGTGATGAAAATGAAGACGGTTATGTTGATGCCAATGAAGCGTCAAAAATTAAAAACAGGAGCAGTATGCCCGACGAAGTGTACGGAAATGTGCTTTCAGGAAAGCTTGATCAGGATAATTTCAGGTTGAATTATTACTTCCTCCAAAAAACATCGTCAGGAAACGGAAAAAAGACGGGAACGGTTGTTCGTGCTCCCGAAAATTTCTATCAGCTTGCAAAAAATATAAAATCCGACAAAGCGGATATTCCCATAGCAGCGGCATATGTTGATGTGGGCGGTTTCAGAGGTTTGACCGATGGAAAAGGCAGATATTCCATACTCTGCAATGACCTTCCTTCTGCCGGAAACGTAAGTACAACAATTACAACGGACGACAATGTTTCTTACAATACAATATCAAAGCTGCAAAGAGATACATATATCAAGCTTGACGCACTTTCTAAATTCAAAGCAACCGGGATTGATGCATATTATGATAATACATCCGGTGCCATTGCCGGAGACTTCATTACAGTAAACGATGACACTCTGACAATTGAAACGAGCGTTTCAAGCGACAGTGCCGTTGTTCCCGTAAATGCACAGTTCTTTATATATGATGAAGCAGGTACGGAAAAGTATGCTCTTACAGGCAGAGACGGCTATAAAACAAGTGTGGAAAGAAACGGCAATGAGCTTACTGCATATCTTGAGTTTAATCCGAAAAAGGATATGCAGCTGGGTTATAAAATTTATGTGCAGTTCGCAGATCAAAACAATGAATGGACAAATGCAATTGATCTCGGTTACTATTTTTCCGCAAAGCTTAGCCTTGCCGAGTTTATATTTCCGCTTATCGGAAGCTCATCATTTGAAAACTTAATAACAACGGGATTTGTTGAAGATGTTATCGGCGATCCTTTGAGTGATATTGACCTCGGAACAATTAAGGGGTTTGAGGAAAGCAGTGAATCCTATACACCTTCCGGAATCAACAAAAAGAATAAACAGGATTATACATGGCAGAAAAATCAGTACCGTTTCGGCTGGTCGAATGAATTCTATGATGTTACTAAAAAGAGTAATAAAGATAAAGACAAAGATAAACTTGCAAAGTATCTTAAAGCAATTTATGATGGTAAGAGCAAGGGAAAAGAGCCGCCGACCCCGGGTAAATATAAAACCAAGAGCAGATTTAAATGGTCGATTACTCCGAGCGTAGGCTTTAATCTTACTCTTTCTTCAAGAAAAGACGGAAACACATATTTTGAGGATCTCGTTTTTTATGCAAAAGCAGATTTTGAATTGAGTGCAAGTCAGAAAATAAAACTTCCTATCGGATTAAGTATATTGGTTAAGGGCAGTCTTGACGGAAACATTGCAGGTATTTATCACATGTACGTTGACTATCAGGATAGCTATGAAACGGAAGATGCGGTAAAATATACTTCAGAAGATTTTGGGTTGTTTAAGAAATTCAATAATTCCGTAAGGCGAGAAGGCTATATATTTATAGATCCGAGTGTGTCGGTTGCCCTCGGTGTCGGATGCGGAATTGTATTTGTAACGGGTAATGCCTCGTTTAACTTTGACATGGATTTTCAATTTACGGAAATCGGAACGAATGCTTACGGAGATATTACCATAGACCTCGGATGGGGTATACAGTTATTTAACTTTGAGGTTTATTCGAAATCGTTATATACAACATCACAAAAACTGTTTAATACCGAGGGAACGGACGGTCATATAAATTTTGACTATAATGATGCAAGTACACTGTCTCTGTTGTCTGTTTCAGACTTTTTTGCTGCAGACGATGATGAAAAACTTGTTCTTGACAGACCTTCTCCGAGAAATCACCTTGCAAACGGAAGCGAATGGCTCGGGGATGACAGCAAGACTTCTTTGGCGGTGCTCGACGGCTCCGGTGCAACCAAGGAAAAAACATTGATGGAAAACGTTCTTAACAATCCTTATGTAAAATTAGCCGAACTTGATGACGGCAAAATCCTTATGGTATTTATTGAAGATAACGTAGGTAGAAGCGTAGTCAACAAACGTACCCTTTACTATTGTATATACAATTCGGGATCATGGTCAGTTCCGAAGTTTGTTGATGACGACGGAACTCTTGATGACTATCCGAACATTTGTGATCTTGGTGACGGAAGAATACTTGTAACATGGTCATCTGCCGATAAAGTTCTTGAAGACGGTGCGACTGTTGAGCAGGCATTGAAATCAATGAATATCAAAGCGACATTCTTTGATAAAAAGACCTGTACATTCGGAGATGTAATGCAGGTTACACATACAACCGGCGGTGACTACTGTGCCGATACAATGGCAAATGCCGCATATGATAAAGACACAGACAGACTGATCCTGTATTACACAAAAACGGAATACGACGGGTTGGATAATCTTAATGATTTATCAAATGCTTATTCCGCAAATGCTTATATGTTCTATGAAAACGAAAAATGGAGCGAAGCTTCAGATTATACCGACGATGAGCTTTTGCAAATCAAGCAGGGTGCAAAGGATGAATATTTGTCAATAGACGAGGACGGAGACGGTGTCCCGGATTATACACCGGAGCAGGCAGAAGAAATGGCTGAGGCATACAAGGAACAATACAAAAACGATTGGTACGGTCAGCGCTTCCTTGATGTAAGAACCGATAAAGACGGAGAAGCCCCGAGGGTAACGGATACTTCATCCATTAACTATAACGGTCTTGCGCTCTTTGCATGGACTGTCGACTGGGACGGCAATCTTGATACACCGGAGGACCGCGACGTATTTATGCAGATATACAACTTTGCGGAAGACAGCTTCACTCATATTATTCGTGTAACAACGGAAAGCGCTGCATATGCGAGCCCGAAATTTGCACGTTCGAATAATGCAACTTATTTGTTCTTTGGTGAAATAAAAACACAGGACGGAAGCGAGGCGGAAACGGAACTTGCCGAACATGGCGCAATAAGGTATATCAATGTGAGCGATCTTATCAGAAACGACAGATTTACAAAGATTACTGACGGTGTCGGTGAATATTATATTTTCAAATACGAACGCGAAGCGTATGTTTTTGATGAAAACAGTGATAAAACATCAGAAACACCGACTGAAAACTTAACAACCGAAACCGTACTTGTTGAACCGGGATTTGCAGCAGATTGTGACAATACAATGGATTATGACGTCAAGGTATCGGATGACGGGCAGATGTATCTGTTCTGGACAGATGCGGTTGACGGTTCAAGACAGGTTATGACAGCAGTGTATAACGGTACCGATGAAAATGATGACGATGAAGCAGCAGACGCTAACAAGGACGGAGCGGATTTATCGGATAACTATTGGAGCGAACCTGTAATGCTTACAAATGCAGCAGAGGGTGAGTATTATTCCGGTATTGGTGCTACGGCAGTTAACGGCGAAATATATGTATTGGGTGCAAGAGGCAAATTCTCCGATAGCAGCGATACAAAATTGGTTGAAATAAAGCACACACCGTTTGGTAAAATTAAGGCGGAATCCGTTGAACTTATCGATGAAATACCGCAGCCGCTTTCGGATGTGACACTTCGTGCAACGATTAAGAACGAGGGTCTGCTGAAAAAAGACGCCTCCGATGAGAATCCAATACCGGTTATATTTACTGTAAACGGCGAAAATCCTGTTGCGGTAAATATTACAAAACCGATACCGGGCGGCAGTGCAGTCGGTGTTGAGTGCAGTGTAACGCTGCCGGAGGATATTTCAAATGTTGAGTTTGAGGCATTCACAGGAGATGACGACAAAGTAAGCACGAAGCTTGAACAAAAGAGCAGCGTTAAACTCTTAAACAGCAAACTTGATTAT
Source organism: uncultured Clostridia bacterium (assembly GCA_934463165.1). Lineage (GTDB taxonomy): Bacteria > Bacillota > Clostridia > UMGS1810 > UMGS1810 > RGIG1828. The sequence goes on along the minus strand of CAKSJG010000025.1, from coordinate 16,621 downwards.
ATTTCTTCAGACGGCTACAACTCTGAAAAAGTTATATACAGCGCTGTTTTGGAAAACAACGGAAATACCGATATTTCAGACATTGCATTTACGGCAACAATCGGAGAAGCCGAAGTTGGAAGTGCAGTTATCGATACACTTCCGATAAACGAAGTGTATAATATTGAAATAGAACTTTCAGTTCCCGACAGTGCATATGCTTTGAATGCTGACGGTGTAGGAAGTGCAGATGTAAATATTGATGTTGCATCAAATGGAGAATCCTTAACCGGATATAACGGAACCGTTCAAAAGACATTCAGTGCAGAAGCAATCGAAGCTCTTTCAAAAGTTACGGCGGTTACATTTGATAACGACGGAATATATTCCATGAAGGTAAACGGCAAGCAGGAAATTCAGCCGACAATTGAGGGTGATGACGACAATTCGCTTATGATTATGTGGCTTGAAAGCTCCGACAGCGGTGTTGCGCGTATTGACTATAACAATATGATTTCGGCAGACGGCAGTGGTACCGCGACACTTACCGGTATAGTTGTACCGAGTGAAGAAAAGATAGAATTTACTTCCGGTAAAGCCAAAAAAACCGATTGGAGAGCACTTATTCCGTCTGACATACTTATAACCGTAACAGCGACAGTAAATGTCACAGGGGCAAGCGGAGGTCACGGCAGCGGAGGCAGCAGCTCATCAAGAACACAATATACCCTGACTTTTGATGCCGCAAACGGAAGTGAAGCAGGCACGATTAAAGTCAATAAAGACGGAACTGTTTCGGAGCTTCCCGTGCCGATAAAAGACGGTTATAAATTTGACGGATGGTATACCGATGAAGCGCTTACCGTTCCGTTTACATCAGAAACGAAAGTAACTTCAGATCTCAGACTTTACGCAAAATGGATTGAGGATACCAAAGATCCCGATACAGACGGAAATGCAACGCCGTTTAAAGATATAACTGAAAACGATTGGTTTTATAATGCGGTAAGATACGTGTATGAAAATAAGCTGTTCAACGGTATTTCCAATGATATGTTTGCTCCGCAGGCTCCTCTTACAAGAGCAATGCTTGTAACAGTTCTTTGGAGAGCCGACGGTATGCCCGAAACAGATTCAGTGCTGCCGTTTGAAGATATCGAAAGCGACGGATACTATTTGCAGGCATTGCGTTGGGCAGCAAGTGAGGGTATAGTTGAAGGTATCAGCGAAACTGAATTTGCTCCGAATGATAATATTACAAGAGAGCAGATTGCGGCAATTATGTTCAGATATGCAAAGCTCAAGGGTAAAGCTCCCGAGGGTGCATGGGCTATATTGCTTGATTATAATGATGTAAGCGAAATTTCCGATTGGGCTGCGGAGGCTGTTATGTTCTGTAAATTAAAAGGTATTATGACAGGTGACGATACAAATGCGTTTAACCCCAAAAATAATGCCACAAGAGCAGAAACGGCAGCTGTTACTCAAAGATTTACGGAAAGCTTAAAAAATAATTAATTTTAATGGAGGCTAAAATAATGAAAGACGAAAAGAAAATCACAACAAATGATGAAGTATTAAAAGATAAGGAATTAACCTTGGATGAAGTGAATGATGTTTCCGGAGGAACACTCAAAAAAATACATTATAAAAAAACGATGGATATTTCACAGAATACAAAAAATAAGATTTGAATTAAGATAACACCAAAATTACTCCTAAATGAGATAATATAGTCTAAGTAGTTTTGTGGGCTGAAAGTCGAATTATGGCTTTCAGCCCTTTCATAATGTTACACAAAAATTGTCCATGCGATCTTGCTCCGGCGCCCGCTCTTCGGGACTTAATTTATACCTTGGCATAATTAAAAACATCCAAAATGAAATGTTAATATAAATATATTAACATTAAATAAAAATTTTATAATATTTTCTTATTAATAGTGTATTTGTGATTATCATTGAAGAAAATTGTTTTATCACAATAATCTAATTTGTAAACTCTTGCTCAATGGGCACTTCGCATATTACTTTTGAAATACCTTTAACTGTACATAAATTATGAAAATATTTTTTGTTCAGCTTATTGCTCGCGCATAAAAGATAAGAATTTTGAGAATGTGCAATCATTTTTCTGCGTACATTATTTTCCTGATCTGAAATATCAGTAAGATAGCCGTCATGAGACAGGCCACGACACGAAAAAAATACGGCATTAGCATTGAATGATTCAATGGTTTTATAAGTTTCTTCGCCTACAAGCGATTGGCAGGCAGGTAAAAGTTCCCCTCCGGTACTTATTGCTTTTATTCCATAATCACCAAGCTTCAAAAGCGTTTTTATACCGCTTGTTATTACTGTAAGGTGATTTTTCATGGCGAGAAACGGCACTAAACTATAGGCGCTTGAGGAGGCGTCAAGAAATATAACATCGTAGTCATTGACATAATTGATGGCTTGTTTTGCAATCTCAATTTTAGCGTCGCTTTGCTCCAGTTCGCGGATTACGAATGGAATCTTTAGTGTAGATATGCTCTTTTCCTCAATCATTGCGCCGCCGTGTATTCTTTTGATAAGATGTTGATTTTCGAGATTTGCCAAATCCCGGCGAATGGATGATTCACTTGTAAAAAGCAGCTTTGCAAGCTCATTTACCATTACTTTCTTTTTGGAAAGCAATAGTTTTAGGATCTCTTTTTCACGTTCTTTGCTCATATACCCTCCGTATAATAAATAATACAATCAAAAATATGCTCATTTTATCATTTTAAGTGGTTTGTATTGACTTAATGCCTGATATGTTTTATTATATATATAATTGTTAGCAATGTCAATATATTTTTGAGGGTGATTATTGTGTGTAATATAAAATTGCAAGCACATAAAGGCGTGGCAAGTGAATGCCCGGAAAACACAATGTCAGCTTTCCTATGCGCTGCGGCTCAGGGATATGACGTTATAGAACTTGATTTGGAATATACATCAGATAATAAAATAGTCGTTTTGCATGACAAAACAATAAATCGTACAGCAAGAAATCCTGACGGAACGGCAATAGAGCAAAAAACAAATATAAATGAAATAACATATCATGAAGCATTGATGTATGATTTTGGTATAGGCTTTTCAAAAAAATATCAAAGCGAAAAATTGCCGCTGTTCTCTGAGGTGTTAGAATTTGCAAAAGAAAATGAAATACATTTAAAGGTTGATAATAAAATTCAGAATTTTCCTGAAAACATTCTTGATATATTTTTTTCGCAAACAGAAAAATATGCTGACTATATTTCAGTAACCTCCAATGACATTGAGTTTATAAAAATGTGTCTGTCAAGGGTTAGCGGAATATCAGTAGATTATGACGGTATTGTTACAGAAGATATACTTAAGAAACTATGCGCAATTATTGACCGAGAACACCTTACGGTATGGCTGCCGTATGAATGTGAAGATACATCATGGGTGCGAATCCCGTTTGCCGATCGTAAATTGGCGCAGCTTGTAAAAAAATATTCACGGCTTGGAATATGGTTGTTGACCGATTATCAATATTTTTTCGATGCGGCAGAAAATTTAAATCCTGATATTGTAGAAACGGACGGAACCATCAAGCCGATCAAAAATATAAATTATCGATTTGACATGCATATCCATTCAAAACATTCTCATGATTCGGAATGTGAAATTTCCGATATGGCATCAAAAGCTGCCGAACGTGGTCTTTCGGGATTCGCAGTGACAGATCATTGTGATATAGAGTATTATGAAACTTTGGATTTAAATCGGCTCGTGAAGGAATCCATTGCAGATGCAAAGAAAAATGACGGTGACATTATGGTTTTGCATGGTGTGGAAATGGGAGAGGTATTCTGGCACAAAGAGGTTGCAGAGGAGATTTTGAGAAAAAACGATTTTGATGTTGTAATCGGTTCGGTTCATGCGGTAAGATTTGAAGGATATACAATGCCTTATTCACAAATTGACTTCGCAAAAATGGGTATGGTCATGACAGGAGAGTATTTGCATCAGTATTTTGATGATATTATATATATGCTTGAAAATTGTGATTTGGATATTCTGGCTCATCTGACTTGCCCATTGCGGTATATAAGCGGGAAATATGATATGGACATTGATTGCAGCGATTATGAAGATAAGATAAAACAGATTTTAAAATATATTATCGAGCATAAAATTGCACTTGAAGTTAATACTTCATGTGTGTATAACGGAAGCGGATATTGTGAATTTATGCCGGAACAGCATATAATCCAAATGTATAAAGATATGGGAGGATATTTAATCACAACAGGTTCCGATGCGCATATTATGGAAAATTCAGCAAATGAATTTGATATGCTTTATGATATGCTAAAAAAAATCGGATTTAAGAATACGTATTATTACAAAAAGAGATGCGCAATACCATGTGCAATTGTATAAAAGGAGGATAAAAAATGAAGGCTGCTGTTTTTTATGGAAAACATGATTTAAAAATAAAAAATATCAACAAGCCGACAGCAAAAGCGGATGAGGTTGTTGTTAAAGTAATGGCTTGTGGGATATGCGGCACCGATATTCATATTTATGAAGGAGATGAGGGGGCAGCTGCAACTCCGCCGGGGACAGTTCTTGGGCATGAATTTGCCGGAATTGTGACAGATGTGGGTTCTGAAGTGGACGATATAAAAATAGGCGACAGAGTATGTGTTGACCCAAATAAGCTTTGCGGAAAATGTTATTATTGCAAAAGTGCTATAGGACACTTTTGTGAAAATATAATCGGAATAGGAACTACAGTAAATGGTGGATTTGAACAGTTTTGTGCAGTTCCTCAAAGTCAGGTTTATAAAATTGCGGATAAAACATCGTTTGAAGAAGCGGCGATGAGCGAGCCTGTTTCCTGTTGTATGCATGGAATAGATTTATGTGATTTAAAAACAGACGATATTGTTCTGGTGATTGGATGCGGAATGATTGGATTAATCATGCTTCAGCTGGCAAAAACAGCAGGCGCTGCAAAACTGATTGCAATAGAGCCGGAAGAAGAAAAACGAAAACTCGCAAAGAAATTTGGTGCAGACCTATGTATCAATCCAATTACGGAAGATGTCGAAAATGTATTAGCGGAACACGGAATCCAACGAATAACAAAAGTGATCGAGTGTGTAGGGCGTGCAGAGACTATGAAACAAGCGGTAAAGCTTGCCGGTAAGAAGTCAATTGTAATGTTTTTCGGGCTGACAGCACCTGATGATACCATAGCTGTTAAGCCATTTGAAATTTTTAAAAAAGAGCTTGAAATAAAAGCTTCTTATATAAATCCGTATACACAGCAAAGAGCAATAGAAATGATTGATTCGGGAAGAATCGATGTAAAATCTATGATATACAAGATTGCAAAAATCGAGGAATTGCCGGAAATTTTAGGTGACGGAAAGCTGAGAAGCAAGGGTAAATTTATAATAAATCCAAATATTTGAGAATCGAAAAGGATGAGAATACAATGAATTTAGCGGGAAAAATAATGGATTTTTTGGGAGACAGCATTACGGAGGGGGTCGGGGTTGAGGACTGCGCCAACAACCGTTATGACAATATTATCAGAAAGAAATGCAAGCTGAAAGCGGTGTATAATTACGGTATCGGCGGTACAAGAATTGCGCATCAAAGTAAACCAAGTGACAAGCCGCGATACGATTTATGCTTTTGCGGGAGAGCATATGACTTAAATCCCCAAGCCGATATAATAGTTGTATACGGCGGTGTGAACGATTATATCCACGGCGATGCACCGTTCGGCAAAATCGGTGATACAACCCCCGCAACGTTCTGCGGTAGTGTGGAATTTTTGATGCGGTTGCTCAAAGAGCTTTATCCCGAGGTAAAAAAGATATTCATGACACCGGCGCATATGCAGTATGATACGTTGAATGATGAAAAGCCGTCAAACCGTGAAATGAAAAGAGCTGATGCAAAACCGTTGTCTGATTATGTGAGAGTTATAAAGGAAACGGGAAAAGATCATAGGATACCGGTTTTAAATTTATATGAAACACTTCCGATAAATCCCAACATAGCGGAGCATAAAGAAAAATACACGGCAGACGGACTTCATTTTAATGATGCGGGTCATAAAATCTTGGCTGATATGTTAATTGAGTTCCTTCAGAATGAAATATAATAGGGTGATTGATTATGAAAAATACGTTGATTGCTATCGGTGAAGCATTGATAGACTTTATACCAAATAAAACCGGCTGCGATTTTTCGGAGGTGACGGCGTTTGCACCGAAAATTGGCGGCGCGCCGACAAACGTGCTCGGAGCGTTTTCAAAATTAGGTGGAAAAACACAGCTTATCACTCAACTGGGCGATGATCCTTTCGGTCATAAAATTGCGGACGCGCTTACCGGATTTCATATTGGAACAGACCATGTTCTGTTCACAAAAAAAGCAAATACCGCACTGGCGTTTGTGAGCCTGGACAAAATCGGAAACAGGACTTTTTCATTCTACAGAAATCCTTCTGCCGATATGCTCTACAGCGCGGATAACTTAACGGAAGATATTTTTAATGATTGTTTTGCTCTGCATTTCTGCTCGGTGTCATTGGTAGACTCACCGATGAAAGAAGCACATAAAAAAGCAATTGAGTTTGCAAAAAGCAGCGGTGCGATCATCAGCTTTGATCCCAACATAAGATTCCCGCTATGGAATGATAAACGGGCGTTAAAAACGGCGATTGACGAATTTTTGCCGACGGCGGATATTGTGAAAGTATCGGATGAAGAAATTGAGTTTATTACAGGAACAGCGGATATAAAGAAAGGCTGTATGGAATTACTTAGATATGCAAAGCTTGTAATATGTACCTGCGGTGCCGGCGGAGCATATGCTTATACCGACAAAGCCAAAGCATTTGCTGAATCAAATGGGGTTGAGGCAAAAGATACTACAGGCGCAGGGGATGCATTTATCGGCTCGTTTTTATATGGCTTGCACAGATATGGGTTTGACGACAGCTTAACAGAAAGCAGATTGAAATTACTTCTAAAGGCATCAAATGAATACTGCGGCGAAAGTGTAATGCGCTACGGAGCAATAGAATCATATCCTGATTTTATAAATTTGCAGTAGTCATATGAAGCATGGTTTGCCATATGCTTTACGCAAAAATCAATTAATTCTTTCCGGCTTGTATATTTAAACTCACCGCCGTTGTAAACCGCAATGACTCTGTTCGATCTGTCCACCATAAATTCATTTCTTATCTGATAGCATGCTTTAAAATAATGGTTACTTATTGTTTTTACATAGTCCGCATTTTTAATTATATTTCTATATTTTTCTTCTTCGTGTATTCCACGATGCATTTCAAAACGGGGGTGAGGTATAGCGCATATCAAATGTAAGTTTTCGTTATATTTTTTTCTTTCAATTACAATTTCAGCTGCCCATATGTCAGTTCCGCGAGCCATACCTGTTATAAATGTTACATATCCGTCAGAGATTGCATTGTCAATGGTTTTTTCTAAAAGTGGCTTAATTTGATTTTCTGAATACATCAATTTTTCCGGTCGATGTCCTGTAAAACAGCATCGATGTTTTCTTAATTCTTCTTCATTCATATAACATCACTCCATATAAATATAATTTTATTGGTAGTTTTGTAAAACATATTACTTTGGTTTTTCAACCTTTAAATATGTTTAATATAATAACATATCCAATATATAGGGTATTATATCATCGGATATATGTTATGTCAATAAAAACAGCGTATATTTTTGGAGTAATATGCGTTGCTTATGGACTATAATAAAATAGGGTGATTATATGTATGAAAAATTTGTTCGTGATAGAATAACACAGTTAAGATTGAAGAAGGGTGTTTCGGAATATCAGATGAGTTATGATTTAGGACATAGCAGAAGCTACGTTTATAATATATCATCTGGGAAGTCTTTGCCTCCTTTTAAGGAATTTTTTGCAATATGTGAATACTTTGGTATTACACCGAGGGAATTTTTTGATGATGAAATGAGACAACCTGAGCTTATACAAAAAGCTGTTGATGGATTAAAATCATTGGATGACAGTGACGTATTAATGATTTTAAGTCATATTAACCGTCTTGTGCGTAAATAATAAATTGTTAAAGGGGCTGCCTTCCGCTTAAAAAGACAGCCCCTTTAACATAGAGTATAAAAGTTAAAAAATAATTATTAATAGTAAAATGAATCACTGAGTGTCAAGACATCAACACAACCGTTTTCATCAAGACCTCCTATATTTCCGCCGCATGAGATTATTTCTGATATTTTATCAATATGATATGCTGTAATTTTTTCTCCCGGAACAATAACAGGCACCGTCTGCGGATTGACATATACGCATTTGCGGCATATTCTGCCTGATGCTCCTTCATAAGAAATTTTCTCTCCGCTGCAGTAAAATGCTTTATACGGAAGAGTATTTACGGTTATTCTTTCTTCGCCGGCGCTTTCGTTTTCAAAAATATCATTCGGTTCATTTGCCGCTGCCGGAGCAGACGACACCAGCTTTGATATAGATATACATGAATTTATCAGCTTTCGTATCTCTGCAGGGTTGTTATACAGTGAAACCGAAAAAACAATATTTGAATTATCATAGGAAAGCGGTTCAATTCCGTATTTGTTAATAAGAATTTTTGCCGCATCTGCCGCACTGATAGACATTCTTTTGAAGTTTAAAACAATTTTTGTAGGATCGGTAATATCAATATTACATCCGTTGTTGTATTCGTTTGCGAACCAAAGTATGTCACTTCTTGAATTGATAATTTCCCTGCCTCTTTCAAGCTCTTTTAATATAAGATTCATTTTTTTTGAATTATCAAATGCGTAAAAAACGGCATTTTCAAGAGCGCACAGCATTGAACGTGAGTCGGAACCGGATTGAATCATGTTAAGCTGTTCTCTCACGTTTTCGGGATGAAGTGCTCCGGAACATAAATGAAGCAATCCACTTCCCGGAAATGCTCCGAGTGTTTCTCCGCAGCTCTGGACTACGGCATCCGCTCCGCACATAATTGCACTTTCGGGCAGATTATCGGAAAAATTAAAATGCGCTCCCTGTGATTCATCAACAAAAAGCATAATTCCTCTGTCATGTGTAATCTCCGCGGCCTTTCTTATGTTTGTGCACACTCCGTAATATGTCGGCGATGTAATAATCATTGCTTTTGCATCGCTGTTATCACCGGTAACGGAATAAAGCTCATCGGTCGATATTCCGCCTCTTATGTCGTATTTTGCATTATAGCTCCTTAATATAAATACAGGGATAAGAGCAAGCATGGTTATGGCATTGATTATCGCCTTGCCGCATTCCGGGTCGACAATGACCTTATCTCCGGCGTTGCATGTTGCGGCAAGCAATGCGTAAATTCCGGCATTGACGCCTCCGCTTAAATACATGCATCTTCCCGAACCGTAGATATCCGCCATGACATTTTCGCTTTCCGCAATACAGCCTTTGGGATTTGAAATATCATCGGTATCTTCCAGAATCGGTGTGTCAAATTTGCACAGCGTATCGGCACGCATTCTGACCTTCCCCTTATGACCGGGGTAGGTAAATTGTATGCGTTGTTTTGATATATATTTCATTAAACCGTTATAAATGGGTGGTTTCATTTTTAATCCTCCGTTATTTTGCATGACAGTTTCTTTAATTTATCCGTCAATTCTTTGCTCGGTCTGAATTTTACCGCAGAAGTTTTGCCGCCGTCCTCAAATGTGACGGTAACTGTATTTTCCTTTTGAAAAGGTCTGGTAAAATTCTGGCAGTCTTTAATCCGGATATTTTCGGAAATATAGATATCCTTTATGTTTTCGACTGCAACAGAGCGCATAAGGACCGTCCTTTTTGCAATATGCTTTTCAAATATAAGCTTTTTTTCCGAAAGTGTTACTTCAAATTCGGTCATGAATCCGGAATATAAAATCCAGCCGAATATTATTGTTAATATATATGATACAACCTGTCCGATAATTACACTACCGTTAAAATTAAACAAAATGGGTATTATTCCCCAAAGCAGCCTGAACAGGCACAAAAATATTATCCATGCTGCGAGTGCCGCAATCGGACTTACAGGTGATTTTAATTTTTCTTTATACATAATTTTCTCCGTATATTCCTCGCACAGAAAATTCTCCCGAACATACGTTCATTTCTTTTCCGTCTTCGGTTTTAAGTTTTAGAGTTGCATCGGGATTTATGCCGGCGCATATTCCTCTGTATATTTCTTTTCCGTCGGGTGAGAGAGCACGAACGGCTCTGCCGACATTTATGCATGCTTGAGCATAAATCCGCATTGCTTCCTCGGTTTTTTTGTTTAAAAATATTCCTGTTTGTTCAAGAACCTCGGCAAGTAATTTGTTTTCGTTAACATAATTTTCCAGAATAATCTTAAGTGACGTACCGTATTTTAACTTATCCGAAAAGCTTTCGTTGTTAACGTTGATTCCTATTCCGATATCCAGTGATGAGATTTCGTTGCCTTCTGTTTTAAGTTTTGTAAGTATTCCGCACAGCTTTTTTCCATCTGCCGATACGATATCATTAGGCCACTTAATGGCACATTCGGTATATTTGCCGAGTGCCGTTTTGACTGCCGCTGCGCAGATTGCCGTGATTGCCGAAAGATTTTCCGCTCTGTTCTTTGCCGAAATGAGAACCGAAAAATATACTCCGCCTTTATCGGATTCCCATTTTCTTCCAAGTCTTCCTCTGCCTGCTGTTTGTCGTTTTGTACAGACAACACCACCGTTTCGGCACTTGAGTCTGTAGGTTTCATCAAATGTGGATGTGGTTTCATCTAAAAATATCAGCTCTTTTACAAAACCGATGTTTATTTTTTTGATGTATTTATTAACTTCGTCTCCGTTTAAAACAAAATCTTTGCGATATACTTCGCATATACCGTCCGCCACAGTCATTCATCCTTTGCATAAAAATCGTGAATTTCGCACATAGCATTTTTGTCATGAATTTCTATTGTACCGTAACTGAAAATATTTCCGGGGTTCATAAGAGTAATTTTCCCGTCGTTTTCTGTCATCGGACTGTGAGTGTGACCGAATAAAGCAATATCGGCATTTTCATCTAAGGCTTTTGATTTTAACAGCGATGTGCTGAGCTTTACATTATATTTATGTCCGTGACATATAAAAAACTTTACATTTTCCAGTGTAAATATCCGTTCATAAGGAAAAAGCGAATCATCCGTAAGATAAAATTCGTTATTCCCCCTTGCAAAAATAAATTTTTGTTTCGGAAATATGGTCTGCAGCTTTATGCAGTCATCTGCCATGTCTCCCAAATGAATGCAGTAATCAAAGTCTCCGTTTTTAATAAGTTTTTCGGCATTTGCCGTATACCCATGAGTGTCGCTTATTACAAGTATTTTCATGTTCAAAACATTCTTTCGTTGGTATTCGGATAAAACATCGCAGCTGATATTACCCGAATATATTATACAATATTATAAGAATAATTGCAACACAAAATTTTATTTGAAAAACATTTGTAAAGAGTGTTTGACATATTTCGCATAAATGTGTATAATATATGATATGCTTAATTCGAAAACGGAGGTGACGGGATGCAGAATACGGAAATCAGCGGGCAAGTGACCGATGTAATATTTAAAAATGAAGATAACGGTTATGCTGTTGTAAGAATAGAAAACGATACGGATGAATTTATAGCTGTCGGTACGCTTTTCGGAATTAATGAAGGTGAGAATGTTACCATTACGGGCTCATGGACGGAGCACCCGTCATACGGAGAGCAGTTTAAGGTTGAGATGTATGAAAAACGAATGCCGACAACTGCCGAAGAAATCGAAAGGTATTTGTCATCCGGTATAATAAAGGGTGTAAGAGGAGCAACCGCAAAAAAAATTGTGGAAAAATTCGGAGAGGAATCCCTCAATGTAATATCGGAATCACCGGAAAAGGTTGCTGAGATAAGCGGAATTTCTCTTGCCAAGGCATGTCTTATCACAAAAAATTTCAACGAAAATCTCGGCACTTCTGAGTTGTTTATGTTTTTGCATAAATACGGTATATCTTCCAATGTATGCATGAAGATTTACAGAAAACACAAGCTGCTGTCTAAAAAGGCGGTTTTGGCAAATCCGTATTTGCTCTGTGATGCCGACTACGGAATAAGCTTTAAAAAGGCTGATGAAATAGCGGCTGAAAACGGGATATTACCCGATGATGAAAACCGCGTCTGTGCCGGAGTAATATATGCGCTCCGATGGGCGCTTCAATACGGACATACATTTCTGCCGTATGATATTCTGTCGAATACATGCAGTCAAATCGTCGGAATACCCACTGAAAGGCTCGGTCCCTACATAGATTATCTGTGTACTGTAATGTCATGTAAATGTGAAGAAAAAAACGGAGAAAAAAATATATATCTTTACGAATATTACGAATATGAGCAGTATGTAAGTCAAAAGCTTGCAGCACTGTGCAAAAAGCAATATGAACTTGACGATATAAATATAGATAAGCAGATTGATATTGTAGAAGGAAAAAATTCAATTCATTTTGCAGCTCTTCAGCGTGAAGCAATAAAATGTGCCATGCAAAAAAGCGTTATGGTTATAACGGGCGGCCCGGGAACGGGAAAAACAACAATAATAAATGCAATAATCGATATGATGGAATCGATCGGAATGAAAGTTGTATTGACGGCACCCACGGGACGCGCAGCAAAAAGAATGAGTCAGGTATGCAGTATGGAGGCCAAAACCATACACAGGCTTCTGGAGGTGAGCTTTTCGGAATCCGATGATATTAATTGTATTCATGACGAGAGTGACCCTATAGATGCCGATGTAATAATTGTAGATGAGATGTCCATGGTTGATATAGTGCTTATGGACAGCCTTCTTCATGCAGCGCGCCCCGGCACAAGACTTGTTCTTGTCGGTGACGTAAATCAGCTTCCGTCTGTCGGTGCAGGAAATGTTTTGCATGATATAATTTCAAGCTCTGCCGTCAGCGTAATAAAACTTAATGAGATATTTCGCCAGGCACAAAAAAGTATGATTGTAAAAAATGCTCATGCCATTAACAGCGGGGAATATCCTGTGTGCAACAGTGAGGATACCGACTTTTATTTTGCATCTGTTGACAATCCCGATTTCGGGGCTCGGTATATATGCGAGCTTTGCCATGACAGGCTTAAAGACAAGTACGGCTTTGATTCTTTTGATATACAGGTTCTTTCTCCCACAAAAAAGGGTATAACCGGAACAGTCAGATTAAACGATGTGCTGCAAAATCTGCTGAATCCGGCATCTCCTTCAAAAAAAGAAAAGAAATACGGTGATATAATATTTCGTGAGGGCGATAAGGTTATGCAGATAAAAAATAACTATAATATAGAGTGGAAGGATACAACTACCGATGCGCACGGAATGGGAATATTTAACGGTGATGTCGGTTATATAGAAGAAATAAATGATGATTTTCGCACGGTTACCGTTATTTATGACGATAAGCGCGTTGTGTATGAACAAAAAGATCTTGCTGAGCTTTCTTTGGCATACTGTATTACCGTTCATAAAAGTCAGGGCAGTGAATTTCCTGTTGTTATAATGCCTATGTATCCTGCCCCGGGTATGCTTTTGAACAGAAATTTGTTTTATACCGGTGTTACAAGAGCAAGAAAGCTTGTCGTTCTTGTGGGCAGAAATTCAATTATAGAAAAGATGGTAAATAATAATCATGAAGATAAAAGGTATTCCGGTCTCACTGAAAAACTGTACAATGAATTTTACGGATAAAAACAGAATGAAAAAGATCATTTTAAAGCTCGGTGATGTGTTTTGCGATATAATTGCTCCGCGAAGATGCATAATATGCAATTGTTTTGTAAACATCGGCAGTAATGTTTGTATATGTCTTGACTGCCGCGATAAACTTGTCGGCTTCGGTAAATTTATTGTGAATGACGGGAAATGCTATGATGAAGCCGTGTGTGCACTGCCGTATGAAGGTTATGTCAGAAATTCTATGGCCGAATATAAATTCCGTTCAAAAAAATATCTTTACAAAACCTTTGCGGACGCAGTATATGGAAAGATAAGAGATCGGAGCTTTTTAAAAGAAGATTGCATAATCTGTCCCGTTCCGATGCATCCGAACAGAGACAGAAACTATAATCAGTCCGAGCTTATAGCCCGCCGCATAGGTGAGCTTACGGGTATTGAAGTTATACCTGATCTGCTTGTTAAAATCAGAGATATCAAACCGCTGAGTTCAATGGGTTATTCCATGAGGAGACTCAGCATAAGAGACAGTATAACTCTGAATGTAACAGCCTACGATATATTCGGCAAAAACATAATTCTTGTCGATGATATTTATACGAGCGGAGCTACAACAAATGAGTGTTCTCGGATACTTAAGTCTTACGGATGCGCACACATTACCGTTTTGACAGCTTGTTATACAGAAATGAAGGGAGATACCAAAAATGCCGATGCAGATACAGGCGGTGTCTAAAAGTTTCGGCACCGATACAATACTCGAAAATATATCAATGACAATATCCGACAATCAAAAAGTTGGGCTTATAGGTGCAAACGGAGCAGGAAAAACCACGCTTTTAAAAATAATATCCGGTGAACTCAAGTATGACAGCGGAAGCATTTTCACACCCAAAGATGCTGAGATAGGATTTTTAAAGCAGACCGCAATTGCCGATAGTGAAAACACAATGTCGGAAGAAATTGACACCATATTTGCGGACGTCAATACACTGGAAAACGAAATGAGAGAATTGGAAAATAAAATGTCTCATAACAGTGATGAAGAAGAGGCGGAGCGCCTCATGAAAGCGTATGCAAGTGCTTCGGCACGTTTTGACGCAAAAGGCGGTTTTGACATACAAACTACGGTAAAAACCGTTATAAACGGAATGGGATTCGACAGATTTGATCTTGAAAAAACAAAAGTTTCCACTCTCAGCGGGGGAGAAAAGACAAAGTTTGCATTTGCAAAATTACTTTTAAGGCATCCCGGAGTGCTTCTTCTTGACGAGCCGACAAACCATTTGGACTTCAGGACCATGCAGTGGCTTGAAATGTATCTTAAATCATACAGGGGAATAGTTATTGCCGTTTCGCATGACAGATACTTTCTTGATTCCGTGTCGGATTGCATATATGAAATAGAACGCGGTACTGCGGTTAAATACAGCGGAAATTACAGCGCGTATCTTGACGAAAAAAAGAAAAATTATGAAATCGCCATGAAGCACTATGAACAGCAAAATGCCGAGATACAAAAACTTGAAGATTATGTTGAACGCAACAGAGTGCGCGCTTCCACTGCAAAAATGGCAAAAAGCAAGCAGAAAGCAATAGATCGTATGGAGGTTTTGGAAAAACCCGTATTATACAGCAAGGAATGTAAATTTAATTTTGATATAGAATATCCGTCCTATAAGGACGTGCTTGAATGTGAAAACCTTGAGCTTGCGGTCGGTGACGGGAGTAAAATAATTGCCGATAATATTACATTTGAGGTAAAACGCGGTGAAAAGGTTGCAATTGTAGGTGCAAACGGCATAGGTAAATCAACTCTTTTAAAAACACTTATCGGAATAAACAAGACGTATAACGGTTTCTTTGAATTCGGAAAAAACACGAACATCAGCTTTTATGACCAGGAACAGAAGCTTTTGCATGAAAACAAAACGGTTTTAAATGAAATCTGGGACCGTTTTCCGCGTATGGATGAATCCGAAGTCAGAACACTTCTCGGCACGGTGCTTTTTACAAACGACGACGTATATAAAGAAGTTTCTCTTCTCAGCGGAGGTGAGCGTGCTCGGCTCATGCTTTTGGTTATAATGCTTCAAAAAGCAAATACAATGCTTTTGGACGAACCGACGAATCATCTTGATCTGCCGTCTAAAGAAGCGCTTGACGCGGCGGTTAAAAATTTTGAAGGCAGCGTAATTCTTGTTTCGCATGACAGGTATTTTCTTAATAAAACCGCAGACAGAATACTCGAACTCACATCTGACGGAATAACATCGTACGATGGGAACTATGATTCTTATCTTGAAGCAAAAAATCTGTCGGAAATCGTCCGCAGTGACAAAGAATCGGTTAAAAAGGTCAATTCTGCGTCCGCGTATGAAAATGAAAAACGAAAAGCCGCAAACAAGAGAAATCTTGAAAAGAAATTGAAGATATGTGAAGATGAAATTTCCGATGCAGAGCAAAAAAATGATAAAATCAAAGCGGCTATAGCCGATGCAGGTTCTGATTACGGCAAAGTAAGCGAACTTTATAAAGAAAGTCAGGAAACGGAAGTGCTTCTTGCTAAGCTTTATGAGAGCTGGGAGGAACTCAGTAATCTGCTTGAAAACGGTGATTTTTAAAAAATCAAAAAATTTTTAAAAATTTTTAAAAAAAGTCTTGACAATTGTTTTTTGTTGTGGTAAAATAATCAAGTCGCTTGAAAAACAGACGACGGTTTGATCTTTGAAAAATGAACAGTATGAGAGGTTCTCGTTAAAGAGAATTGAGTTGAAGCGAAAAGCTTTTAACGAAA
>CAKSJG010000024.1 GCA_934463165.1 uncultured Clostridia bacterium | reverse complement strand
GAAAACCAACCTGCAAATCATTTCAAAAATCTCAGCCGACTTGATTTCCTCAAATTATTTCGGAAACAAGTCTGAATCCCGCCCGAGGTTCAAGGGAACCGATAATATTCGGGCGAAATTCACTTTCGATTTTTTTATGAAAAAAACGCAGGCCGGTTTTCAAACAAAAAATGTTCGCAAAAAATTTTATTATCACAGCTCACGAACTATGATAACATGCAAACAAGCGGGCGGATGATATCCTCACCTACGCGCAATCAGACATATAAATTCCTTGCCTTTAATTATATAAAGTATATGTGTTGTGCGTGCGCAGCGGTGTGGGCACCGTTGCATAAAATATACAAAATAATACTATTTAACGCAAGAACCATAATTCCGAATTACGCATTCCGAATTCCGAATTAAAATGAAAGGAGACCTGATCATGCAGGACGAAAACGCAAAAAAAATCAAGATGATAAAGATTAAAAAGACAGCAAAGGCGCTTGAAAAAAACAACATGCAGACATTTATTGCCGAAAAGAAGGAAGATATCGTGCCGATTGTCAAAAAACTGCTTAATGACGGAGACACAATAGCAATGGGCGGATGCATGAGCGCAAACGAAAGCGGCGTGACGGAGCTTGTTAAAAACGGAAGCTACAAATTTCTTGACAGGAGCGCCCCGGGGCTTACTCCCGAAGATATCACGGATATTTACCGCGCCGCATTTACGAGCGACGTATACATCGCAAGCGCGAATGCTGTGACGGAAAACGGAGAGCTGTATAACGTTGACGGGAACTCAAACAGAGTTGCCGCTATACTTTACGGCCCGAAGAGCGTAATCCTTATTGTGGGATATAACAAAATCGTCGGAAATATTGAAGAAGCAATCACCAGAGTTAAAAACGTTGCCGCGCCGATAAACTGCGTGAGACTCGGCATAGACAATTACTGTGCAAAAACAGGAAGCTGCGTGTCCCTTGCCGAAAAGGGCAGCTATATGTGTGACGGATGCGGCTCGGAAGGAAGAATCTGCCGTAATTATGTTATAATGGCATCGCAGAGAATTAAAAACAGAATTAAGGTTATCCTCACACCCGAAGATCTCGGGTATTGATAACGGTATCTCGGATAGGGTATGCTTTTGATTTTTTGGGAAGCTCAAACACACCGCTGGAGCGCTGAAACTCGCTTTCAATCAAAAAATAAAAAGCATACCCTATCCGCTTGCACGGAACAGAAAAATTTCTTGCATAATATTAAATTATTGTGTTTATAATGTGCAAACGGAACGCTGTGGGGCACGCTGCCTACGAATAAATTGATAGGTATATTTTCACTTAATAAATTAGTTTAAACGAAAATTTGTAATATGCTTCTGTTTAATAATTAATTACAAACCTGTAATGATTACGTAGGCAGCGGTGCATTAAATAAGCAAAATAATGTTATTAAACGCAAGAAAGAATGCCTCCACTGTGCAAGGGGAGGTGAGTTGCACAGCAACTCGGAGGGGTTGTAAATATTTAACTTAAGCAAAATTTATTTCTAAAACGCATATATGTTTTGACAATCCCTCAGTCAGCTGACGCTGACAGCTCCCTTTACACAAGGGCGCCGCTGTTTCTTGCGTTGAATCCATATAAATTTATAAAATCAACTGCACATTGTTAATTACCGCGTAGGGGCAGATAATTTGCCGGTTATGTTTTCAATTAAACAAAAGAGCCGAACCAAATACGGTCCGGCTCTTTTGTGTTTTAGTATTATATAACATTAAAATTCAAATCCGATCACGGCTGTTTTCCGATGTATGCAAGGATGCCGCCGTCAACATAAAGAACATGTCCGTTCACGAAATCCGATGCGTCGGATGCAAGGAATACTGCAGGGCCGATAAGGTCATCGGGATCTCCCCATCTTGCGGCAGGCGTCTTTGCAATGATGAACTGATCAAACGGATGTCTTGAACCGTCGGGCTGTTTTTCTCTGAGCGGAGCGGTCTGCGGAGTAGCTATGTAGCCGGGTCCTATACCGTTACACTGGATGTTGTGCTCACCGTATTCCGAGCAGATGTTTTTTGTAAGCATTTTAAGTCCGCCCTTTGCGGCAGCATAAGCCGATACGGTTTCTCTGCCGAGCTCGCTCATCATGGAGCAGATGTTTATGATCTTTCCGTGACCTTTTTTGATCATGGAAGGAATAACCGCCTTTGAAACGATGAACGGTGCGTTAAGGTCAACATCAATAACCTGTCTGAACTGCTCTGCAGTCATATCACACATGGGGATTCTCTTGATGATACCCGCATTGTTAACGAGGATATCGATAACACCGACTTCTTTTTCGATTGTTGCAACAAGCTCATTTACCGCTTTTTCGTCGGTTACGTCGCAAACATAACCCTTTGCGTCGATGCCGAGCTCTTTGTAAGCTGCAAGACCTTTGTCTACAAGCTCCTGCTTGATATCGTTGAACACAATTTTAGCTCCTGCCTTTGCAAAACCCGTTGCAATGGCAAAACCGATACCGTATGAAGCTCCTGTTACAAGGGCAACTTTTCCCTCAAGGCTGAATTTTTTCATATCAAACATTTTGTTTGACCTCCTCTTTATATTATTTATTATCTAAGATCCTTTGTTTCGATAAAGTCCATATCGTCAAATTCCTGATTTTCGCCGCACATAGCCCAGATAAACGAATATGCCTTTGTGCCGACGCCGCTGTGAATTGACCAGCTCGGGCTGATAACGGCCTCTTCGTTGTGCATAATGATGTGTCTTGTCTCGGTGGGCTCGCCCATCATGTGGAATACAACGTCGTTGTCGTCCATATCGAGATAGAGGTAAACCTCCATTCTTCTGTCATGAGTGTGGCAGGGCATTGTGTTCCAGTTTGAGCCGGGTTCAAGCTGCGTAAGACCCATTGCAAGCTGACAGCTCTGCATAACATCGGGGTGTATGTACTGATTGATTGTTCTCTTGTTGCAGTCTTCAAAAGTACCGCATGGAACTTTTCTTGCTTTTGTGATATCGATCTTAACCGTCGGATATTCCTTATGCGCGGGGCATGAACTGATATAGAACTTCGGCGGATTCTCGCTGTCGACAGCTTTAAACTTAATATCCCTGTTTCCTCTGCCGATGTAGATACCGTCTCTCGGGTTCATCTCATATTCCGTTCCGTCAACGGTGATGATACCCTTGCCGCCTATATTTATGCAGCCCATTTCACGTCTCTGCAGGAAGTAATCCGCTGCAAGCTCCTTGCCTGCCGAAAGCGTAAGCTCCTGAAATACGGGCATAAGACCGCCCGTTATTATTCTGTCTATATGACTGTATACGAGCCTTACATTATCCTTTGTAAAGAGATTTGCAATGTGAAATTCTTCTCTTAATCTCTCTGTGGTATAATGCTTGACATCTTTTGAATTTGACGCATTTCTTATTTCCAAAGTTTTCCACTCCTTTTTAATATACTTTCCGTAAACTTCTATCTGCGACATAGCCGCCCACGAAAGCGGAAAAGACACCTGCGTCAGATTTTTCAGCAATACATAACCGGTAATCTTTTTTTCGGGAAGCTTAACCTCCTGACCGTCGGCAGTTTCCGCAAAGTTTCCTGTGACGGTTGTTCCGTCCGAAAATTCAAAGTCTATCGACTTCCAATATGTATCATGCGGGAAATCCGCTCTTAAATACACAATAAACTTATCGATCTCGACATCCTGCCCGAAATCGATTCTGTATTCAAGATCGTCTCTTGCACCGCCCGCCCATGAATTATACGGGAAAGCGCCGTGACCTTTGTTTTCGGTGTTGCCGTCTATGGCGTTTCTTTCATAAAAACACGGATCGCCTCTCGTTACGAAATTGGCGCTCGCATGGGGGAAGAACCTGTCTTCACCGTGTTTGTCATGAGGATTGAGGGCTATATTTCTGTAAGCGTAAATCTCGTCGTCACCGACTTCTCTTGCAGAAATTGTGTGCTCATTGCCTTCAAATGTGCCCGGCGCGTACCCTGCCGCAAGCTCACTGCCCGGAACCTCAAATATAAAGGATTTGTTGGGTATATGAACTATGGTCTCCTCAAGGTTTGCATCGAACTTTACGGCAACAAACTCGCCCTCCGTTATATCAACTCTGATTTTGTCGCCCGCTTCATAAGAAGCATTATATTCGGCAATGATGTTTTTCCCCTGCATTTTCAGCTTAGGGGAACCTTTTTTGTCCAATACTTTTAAGTATACTATCGCGTACACCCCCATTCTTTTATTACATACGCCGTGTTATTTTCATCCGTCGGCATATATTATATAATCAGATAATTGCAAAGCCTCAAACTTACGCAGTTAATCATATATATTATTATACTAAACGAATGATAAAAAGTCAAGGTCAAAAAACGCTGTATCAGCAATTATCGGGAAGCTCGGTTATAAGATCGGAAAGATGATCCGAAAATCCGCATATAACGGGAATCATGTTTTTTCCGTCATATTCAAAAACGCTTACCGACGCATTGGGATACCACGGGGTATCTTTCATGCGTAAAATATCGCCGAATCTGCAAACAGCCGTAAATGCGCGCACCGGCGTTGCATGCGTTGCAAGCATAACGGTTTTGCCGAAGTTTTCTTTTGCCGATGCAAATACAAAATCCGACACTCTTTTTGCAAGCTCTGCGAGAGACTCACCGCCCGTGCACACGGCACTGCCTATGTCGCTGTGCCATACGCTGTAATCCTCGGGGTATGTTTTTTCTATATAATCAAACGTTTCTCCCTGCCAGAGTCCGCCGTCAATTTCGCGCAGAGCTTTTGTTTTTATTATTTCTTTGCCGAAATACCTTGCCGTCGGCAGGGCGGTGTCATACGCACGTGAAAGATCGCTTGAATAAACCGCGTCTATGCTGAAATTTTCGGTTATGTATTTTTTCACAAGCTGCGCCTGTTTTACGCCGAGAGGCGAAAGAGGAGCGTCAAGCTGACCGGTAAAGGTTGCGGCAATGTTGCTCATACTCTGCCCGTGGCGCACCATTATTATTTTTGTCATATTTTAAATCATCTCCTGTTGATATACATGTCGGACATGTAAAATAATACCGTACAAACAAAAAACACGTGTAAACAAGCGGGCTGATAATATCCGCCCTACGACCACGATGCATATGCATTCCTTGCATAAAACATACAAATAACACGATTAAACGCAAGAAAGAAAAGCGCCCTTGTGTAAAGGGAGCTGTCAGCGCAGCTGACTGAGGGATTGTCAAAACATGTTTTCAACTCAGAAACGTATTTTGTAAGAATTAAATATTTACAACCCCTCCGGCTTGCTTCGCAATCCACCTCCCCTTGCACAGTGGAGGCAATGCTTCTTGCGTTAATTTCACATACTAATGATTTGCCATAAAAACATCGGCAACCTCGCTGATCGTTATGTATGCATGCGGATCTGTTTCGTGAACAATCGCTTTCATCTTCCCTATCTGAAACCTGTTTACAACAAAATACACGATGCTTCTTTCTTCATTTGAAAAACCGCCCTTCGCGCGTATCAGCGTCGTTCCGCATTCAAAATGTTCGGTGAGAGAATCCGAAACCTCGCTTCCCTTTGATGTTATAATCATTGCCGCTTTTGAACGGTCAAAACCCTCGACAATGAAGTCTATGACCTTGATTGCGCCGAAGTATGCGACGATGGAATAAAGGGGAAGAATCCAGCTTTCGGCAACGAGGCCGCATATTACATAGAGCAAAACGTTATATATCATAACAAATGTACCGACTGTTATGCCTATCTTTTTTGCAAATATTACAGCCATTACCTCGATTCCGTCCATAGCTCCGCCGAATTTTATCGCAAGACCGCTGCCGACGCCCGATATTGCACCGCCGAATATTGCGCAGAGCAGGAGGTCTTTCCCGGCAAGAGGCGACGCCATGCTTACGTCTATCGGAAGGACATCCGTAATCAGCCAAGCACCGACGGAATATATCGCGACGGTATAGATCGCATATACCGTAAAGGCAAAGCCCTGTTTTTTGCAGCCGTATAAAAACAGCGGGAAGTTAAGCAAAATAAGAAACACCGAGAGGCTCATCCATTCGGGGGTGAGCTGTGATGCAAGCATCGATGTTCCCGATATTCCGCTGTCATAAAGCTTAACCGGGGCAAGAAAAACCGTTACGCCGAATGCATTTATCAGCCCGGCAAGCGTCAGAAATAAAAAATTGGTCTTTTTGAGTTCGACGGATTTTGATTGTTTTACATCATTACGTTTTTTCAATAATAAAACCTCCTTCTGAAATTTAAAATATCACACCGCATTACGGCATGTATAATACAAAATGATTTTTACGGTAATCAAGGATTCCGTCCTTTTTCAGCTCGCTCAGCTGCGCCGAAAGAGCGCTGCGCTCTACCGACAGATAGTCCGCAAGCTGCTGACGGTCAAACGGAATGTCGAATTCAAACGACTTGCATTTTTTTGAAACCGACGAAAGATAAGAAATAACCTTTTCTTTTGTGCTTCGGCAGCTCATATGCGAAAGCTTTTCGTTGAAATTCAGATTTTTGTTTGCAAGCTCGTATATAATATTGCGTATCAACCGTATATGCGCGGAATTGACGTCTGATTCCTCCGACAGAATCTCTCCCATATTAAGAAAGAGAACATCGCATTCACCCTCAGCAACAACGCTGACATCAAGCTCCTTGCCCGACGCGCACGCAAAGGACTCCGCAAAGATCTGACCGGCTCCTATTTTTGCCATGATGTTTCTGTTGCCCCATGCGTCCTCTTTAATTACAATTGCCTTTGCGCTTAAAAGTATTCCCATGCTGCCCGTGACATCGCCGCTGTGGAGAATATATTCACCCGGCATATAATGCCTGATTCCCTTTGAGCATTTACCGACAATTCCCCTTATTTCATCTTCGTCCATTCCCGAAAAAACAGGCGTTCTTTTTAACAGATTATAATACTTATCCAAAAAACATTCCTCCGATCGGTATCATAAATATATTTTACCACAAAACCGTTATAAAAACAACTGTTTTGTTTGAATTTTTGAGTATAATTTCAAAGATAACAAATTGAAAAAACTTTAATTTTTCAAACAAAGGGCACATCGGGTTCTGTTCCCTCGTGCTTGAACACACCGCTGCAGCGCTGAAACTCGCTTTCAATCAAAAAATAAAAAGTATACCCTAACGCCTCGCCCGCAAGACGGATGTTCCTGCATGTTATTATACGATTGTATTTATAATGTGCAGGCGGAACGGTGTGGGCACCGTTCCCTACGTAGCTATTACAAGTTTGCAATATATTATTAAACAGAATCATATTACAGCTTTTCGTTTAAATCAATTTGTTAATTGAAAATATACCTGTCAATTTATTTGTAGGGAACGGTGACCACACCGTTCCGCTGCATAAAACATACAAAATAATATGATTAAACGCAAGAACGAGTGTTCGAATATCAACGCACCTGCTTAAACATACTGCAATTGAACCCAACGAGGTCTGAAAAATTAACAAATTGTTCACAGAATATAAGTTGAAAAAAACAAATCCCTGTGTTATAATTGTCATGTTATAATAAAAAACGAATCAAAATAACATAGAATCATAACTTATAACACTATGGGAGATGACTTAATTTGAATAAATTACAGGAAAAAATAATAATGCAGCTTGCTGATTCAAGCATCGGCGACATGATGAGCAATATTGTTAAAGAAAGCAGCGTCCCCTACCGCGAGCTTATGGCATATTACAAATGCGCCATGCTTGAAGTGGCAACAAAATTTGACGTTTTAAACGAGGAGCTTTCTCTGCAATATGACCGCAACCCTATAGAGACCATAAAAACAAGATTGAAATCACCCGAGAGCATACTCGGCAAATTAAAGAGAAAAGGCATTACGCCGTCTGTCGAAAACATAGAAAATAACCTGTTTGACATAGCCGGCATAAGGGTTATATGCTCTTTTCCGAATGATATCTATATGCTTGCAAATGCGCTTGAAAAGCAGGACGACATAAACGTAATCGAAAAAAAGGATTACATAACTCACCCGAAGCCGAACGGCTACAGAAGCTTTCACATGATTATCGAAACGCCTATATTTTTATATGAAAAAAAGAAATACATGAAGGTTGAGGTTCAGTTCAGGACAATATCCATGGACTGGTGGGCAAGTCTGGAGCATAAAATACGCTACAAAAAAGACGTGACAATCACGGAGGAAATATCAAATGAGCTCCTGATGTGTGCCGAGATAAGCGCCGGGCTTGACCAGAGAATGCAGGAGATTCAGGACAAGGTTAATCACATTGCAGATACTAACAAAAAAAGATTGACATGACAAATCAGGCAGCGGATGTACGGCAGCATAGTGTTAAGCCGTCATAAAGCTTTTAACTCAGACCGTATAAAGACAGTGCGTACTCGGCTTTATTTATTTCTTCATCTGTCGGCAAAAGCGGCGGAAGAGTATTTTCTGTATTTAATGCGTCATATTTGGATCGGGCATAATTATGATACGGTAAAACACGCACGCGGACTATATTTTTCAGCATACTCAGAAACGCTGCAATTTTTTTGATTTGTGCCGCATTGTATGACGGCACAAACGGAATGCGTATTTCACTTTTTGCACCGCAGCTATCAAGATATATAAGATTATCGAGTATGATTTTATTTGACTGACCGGTGCATTTGATATGCACATCCTCGTCTATTGCTTTAATATCATACAGAAACGTGTCAGTGTATGGCATGACTTTGTCTATTGCCGATTTCGGAACAAATCCGCATGTGTCAACTGCGGTATTTATTCCATTTTGTTTCATTGTTTTTAAAATTTCAAAGCATGCCTCACTTTGGAGCAGACACTCACCGCCGGAAAGAGTAATTCCGCCGCCGCTTTCGGCGTAAAAATCCCTGTCTTTAAGTAATACCGAACAAATATCGTCCGTGCTCATTTCCGTACCGAATATTTCAAGTGCACTTTGCGGACAGATTTTTGTGCATTTTCCGCACACGATACATTTTTTATTGTCTACCGTATGCATGTTTTCCGAAAACGTATGACAACCGCAAACCTCCGCACATTTTCCGCAGCTGATACATTTATGTCTGTAAAAAGCAAGCTGCCTTTTTGGTGAAATTGTTTCGGGATTATGACACCAAATACATTTCAGCGGACAGCCCTTAAAAAACACGGTTGTGCGTATTCCGTCGCCGTCATGTACGGCAAAACGCTTTATTTCAACTATATTCGCTTTCATCATGAGCCTCCGATTACTTAATATTTTCCGCACGTTTTATATATGCATTTTGTTCCTTTTTGCTTAAATTGTTCCATAGTACATTCCAACCGCATACACGAACCTGAAGATTTTGGTATTTTTCGGGATGCTTTTGAGCATCTTTCAGCGTTTGAGTGTTAAAAACATTAAACTGCATTGACTGCCCGCCGTTCTTCATATACATAAACAGCAGCGACTTCATGATTTCAAGTCCGCCATCTCCGCTGACTGCCGACGGATGAAGCATGATGTCAAGGCAATGGCTTTCACAATATGTATAAGGGTGTGATTTAAGCGCCGATTTTATAAGTGCAGTAACGCCCTCCTTATCCATTCCGACAGAGGGAGAGCCGTTTTTGGAAATTTCATCTCCGGCTTGCCTTCCGTCGGGAGTAGCTCCGGTTTTTTCGCCCTCCAAGATAAATTGCATTGCAGAGTGCATAATAGCCTTGTAAACTCCGCCTCTTGCATTCGGGCGATTGTTTACTTTCGATGCAAAATACGCGGACAACGCCTCTGTATAAATATCCGTTTCGGCATCATCGTTTCCATATTTGTGCTTGCTTTTACATATCTGCGCATGCAAATCTTCAAAATCCGCCCAGTTCTTGTTAAGAGCCTCGGCAAGCGTTTCGAGCGTTACTGCCTTTTTATCATACACAAACTCCTTTACTGCCATAACGGCATCAATCAGACTTGCAAATCCGCAGTTTAAAACAGCTGAATTATTGAATTTTACGCCGTTCTGGTAAGCGTCCGTGCCTTTTTTCAGCGCGCCCTCTATTGTTGCGGAATACATATTCGATGGATTTATGTAAGCAAGATATTTTTCGTATGCCGAAGAAACTGATATGGTAGTTTCAATCAGGTTTTCCCATTGCTTTATCACGGCATTGTAAAAATTCTCAAACGATTTTAAGTCCGCAAGCTTTCCGGTTTTGAGTCCAAGCTGCTTGTTTAATCTTGTATCAAATCCATCGCTGAATACGTACTCAATCGGTTTCAGCGCATTAATATAGCCGGTACCTGTTGATACTTCGTTTGCTCTTACACCCGTTTCATGGCAGCCGCGTATGTCCATATTAAGCGCCTCTTCATATGTTGCACCGTAGCTCATGACAGCCTTTATCATGCCCGGCTCGCATGAGAACGCAAAACTGCTTCTGCCGCGGCGTATCATATCAAAAACCTTAAAGAGCAGTTTGTCGGGTGTGCCCGCATTAACCTTTATCTGAATTTTGGGATTATATATTTCAAGCTCATCATAAACATCAAGTATAGCATAGGATAATTCATTGTATTTGGTACTTCCGTCGGCATTTGTTCCGCCCATATAAAACGGCTGTCCCCAGTAGTTGCCTATTGCCGACCACTGCATAAGAAAATATCTTAAAAACTCTTTTATATCGTCTTTTGTATAAATACCGTTTTTTAAATCGTTTTGATAGAATGAATACAGAGTGTTGTCAAGACCGTTGCCGAGCGATCTGACCTGGTACGAATCAAAACATTCCGAAAGCATAAAGTAAACGTAAATTACCTGCATTGCTTCGTAAATATTCTGCGGTGCGCCGTCACGGATATGGCAAAGACATTCGGCAATTTTCGGGGCTTTTGCGTGAGTTTTTGTCAGTGCATATTTATAAAGCCTGTCGATTAAAGTGATTATAGATGTATATTCGATTATAATTCCGTCAAAAAATGCTTCTGTTTCGGGTGTAAGCGTGTTGTTTTTTCTGTGCAGCTCCTTGTATTTTTCAGCACGCTTTTTAAGTCCCGAAAAACCCAATCCGAGAACTGAATCCCAGTCCGGGACAACGTGATCAAAGTCCGGCCATATCGCAATCGCTCCGGATTCGTTCATGTCGTGCATTTTATCTTTTAATTCCGGAAGAATATTGTTAAAAACTTCTTCATGCCATTTATCTTGTGTTACACAGTTTGCAAGCCGATTTACACTCCAAAATCCTACAAAGAAATCATGCTCGTTTATATCAATTTTAGTGTTCTCAAGAACATATTTAACGGCATATGCCTTGGCGACAGGGTGTGGCAAAGCCTTTGTTTTTTCATAGAGTCCTGCCAAACCGGCCTTAATTTCTTCATCTTCAAGACCTGTGCTGTTATCGTAGTCATACCCGTGATATGCCATTCGGTCATACGGATTAAACGGTTCGTCTGTTTTATGGTATTTATTTTCTGTAAATTTTCTGTCTTGATTAAACATGGTAGGTTCCTCCTGCAATTTGTATTTGATTTTTCAATATAAAATATAACACTAATATCTTGTTTCGTCAATGAACATTTCAAAATGTATTGACTGTTTCAACACAAAATGTTATAATACTTACAGGGGGCTGATGTTCATGAAAAATTTTTTTGAATATAATTTTAATATAAGTCAAATAATTTTTGCGTGTTATGTTCCGAAGGGAGAGGGAGCTGCAATTCACACAAACAGATCATCACACGGACTGGCATTGAATATATCAGGAGATAAGAAATATACCTTTGAAGGAAAAAATATACTTTATACGGGAAAGAATGATATTATCCTCATGCCGGAACACTCCAATTATATAGTGGAGGCAAAGAGTCCGGGAGATTGTTATGCCATAAATTTCAAAATTACGGATACTGTTTCATTTGAACCTTTTGTTTTGAATATAGGTGATTCTGTAACAGATAAGTTTAAGTCTGCAGAGAAAGCGTATCGTTTGAAGTCATCGGGATATGAAATGCAGTGCAAAGCAAGTTTGTATTCAATAATCTGCTCCATGCTCGGTGAATACGAAAAAAAGTATGTCCCCAAAAGTACAGCGAGCATTATTGAGCCGGCAATAGAATATATCCACAAAAATTATACATCGGAAAATATAAGCGTAGAGCATCTTGCAAATTTATGCGGTATAAGCACAACATATTTAAGAAACATATTTTTGAAATGCAAAAATACCACTCCGATAAAGTACATAAATAACCTCAAACTTTCAAGAGCAAAGGAACTTATTGTATCCGATTACTACTCTGTTCCGAAAATCTCTGAGCTTTCGGGATTCGGTGATGAAAGCTATTTTTGCCGTTATTTTAAAAAGATGACCGGAATGACTGCAACAGAATACAGAGAAAACATGAAAAAAGATTAACATAATATCGGTTTATGATATATAATAGGATTTAAGGCGAGACTTCAAAAGCGGTGTTAACACCGGCGGTTATGCCCACCTTTACATACAGGCACTTGTGCCGAGTCTGCGAAAGGGGGTATGCTTATGAAAAGTAAGCATTGTACTTATGGTAAAAAAATTGCTTTTTGCAATTTTTACGATTATCATTTTAATGATAATATTTTCCGTAAACGCACAATAGCCGCCTCTGACACAGGCAGCTATTGCTAATATAGTTTGCTTTGTGGCATAACCGTTTGAGGTCTTGCCTTTTTATATTATCATTATACCCCCGTTTTAAGGTTTTGTCAATGCATTTTTGCTAAAATAAGCAAAATAACAATAATTTCGGAAAGTTTCCTCATTTACTTTTGTATATCGGCAGGTATGTTTTTTTATAATATGATGAAATATATACTTGAAAGGTGTGTGAATAAAATGAATGAAAAAATTATTACAAATGAACTTATAAACAATTTCAAAATTTATCTTTATGAAGAAGAAAAGAGCGGCAATACGATAGAAAAATACATGCGCGATGTCCGCTTCTTTTGCAAATGGTTACAAGGCAGAGCGGTTGAAAAGGCTGCCGTAATAGAATACAAAAAGGCGCTGTGCAAATCTCATGCCGCAAAGAGCGTAAACTCGATGCTTTCTTCGATAAACACGTTTTTTGCATTTATGAATCGGCGCGATCTGACGGTAAAAACGCTGAAAATTCAGCGGCGCATATTTGCAGACAAATCAAAAGAGCTTACGAGAGCCGAATATGAAAGGCTTTTAGTTGCGGCAAGTGATAACAAAAACGAACGGTTATACTATTTAATGCAGACAATGGCAGGCACGGGGCTTAGGGTATCGGAGATAAAATTCGTGACCTGCGACGCCGTGAGGAAAGGGCAGGCGGTCATAAACTGCAAGGGAAAGATAAGGGAGATATTTCTGCCGAAAAAGCTGTGCAAAATGTTAAGCGCTTATATGAAGCGGCAAAATATCCGAAGCGGACCGGTTTTTGTTTCAAAAAACGGCAAGCCGCTTGACAGAAGTAACATATGGAAAATGCTCAAAGATTTGTGCGAAAGCGCCGGCGTCAGCAAAGACAAGGTGTTTCCGCATAACTTCAGACACCTTTTTGCACGGACTTTTTACAGCCTGCAAAAAGACATCGTAAGGCTCTCCGATATTCTCGGACATTCATCTGTCGAAACTACCCGTATCTATACAATGGAAAGCGGAACGGAGCACAGAAAGCAGCTGCAAAAGCTCGGCTTGCTGCTGTGCTGAATATACCATAAAAACCAATATAACCCCGGCAAACAACATGTGAAGCTGTGAAAATACTTAGAAACTTCTGCTTTCATTAATGTAAAGACACCACATAATTGCGATTATGTGGTGTCCTCTTTAATAAGTTTACATATTTTTTTATTATTTTATCAAAAAATGTCGGATTTGTCAATAATTATACGAATTTTAAATTGCTTATTGCCTGCATTTCGTCACTATGCAGTAAAAAAAGACAAATTAAAATCAGACCAATGTTAAAACTGCTGTTACATTGGTCTTTTCGGCATATCATTTTGCGTGAAAACACGAGAGTTTTTATGATTATCATTTTCACTCTTTTTTTCAGGCGGATGCTATCCGCCCCTACGCGCAGTCGAACATATAAATTTCTTGTCTTTAATTATATAAAGTATATGTGTTGTGCATGCGCAGCTCTGTGGGCAGCATTGCCCACACCGTTCCGCTGCGTAAAACATACAAAATAATACTGTTAAGCGCAAGGCAAAAGGCGCCCTTGTGTAAAGGGATGAGGGATTGTCAAAACATATTATGCGTTTTAGAAATAAATTTTGCATAAGTTAAATATTTACAACCCCTCCGGCTTGCTTCGCAATCCACCTCCCCTTACACAGTGGAGGCACTCTTTCTTGCGTTTAATTCGATCTAAATTGTAAAATAAAATGTACATTGTTAATTACCGCGTAGGGGCAGATATTATCTGCCCGAAAAAATCATATGTTAACAAGCGGGCGGATACTATCCGCCCCTACTAAGGTTACAGGTATATGTATTTTTTTTAATTAAGCGAGTTTCAGCGCGACAGCGCTGTGTTTGAGCGACTTAAAATAAAATACATATACCTGTAACCGCAACGAAAAAAATTCCAATTCCAAATTAACCGGCGCACACCACATAATCGCAATTATGTGGTAAAGCACCGATTTGTCGGTTATGAACGGAGGCAGGTTCGGTTTGATTAACAAGCTCAAAAATGCGGATATTGGAATTGCCTGTATTCTTGCCTGCGTGTATTTCCTTGCACTGCCGCTTACGATAACGCTCAATTCATCGGGCAGTTCCTTTTTAAAGGTGGTTACGCTGCCGATTGCCGGGTATTTTGCGGCGAGCATGTTTTTTTACGGAAAGGAGCTTGAATTAAACAGCGTTCATTTATGCTCATTTTTGTATCTGATAACTGTCGTAATCACATTGTTTGCAGATAAAAGCACGCTTGCCGTTCAATATGTAAGAGGATATATTGAAACGCTCGGCCTGATGTTTTTTATAACCGTCAGGAAATACAGCGCAAACGAAATCAAAGCATTTGAAATTGCACAGCTGCTGCTCCTCGGCATAATGATTGCTCTCGGTTTTATCGGGGCGGATTGGTACGGAGACAGAAATACAATGACGCTTTTCGGCTCAACCTGTGACCCGAATTATTTTGCGGGGTTTTTTCTTCTTCCGATATCGACTGCATTAAAAAAAATCGGAGAAAACCTTATATATACTCTCATATGCCCCGTTCTTATTTTGCTCGGTTCGTATATTGTGCTGACATCGGGCTCACGCGGAGGGTTGATTGCTTTGATAATCGTGATTATATCTTTCGTGTTTATAAACGCCAAAGGAACCAAACAAAGGCTTGTCGGCATGATGGTCATCGCCGCGGCGGCAATAGTTATATGGACGGTCGTGCTGCCGATTTTACCGGAGGACGTATCATCACGTTTCAGCATAGAAAAACTGATTGAATCCGGAGGCACGGGAAGAGCGGACATATGGAAATCAATGCTCGGAGAAATAAAGGAATCAGCATGGGAGCTGTTTTACGGAAGAGGAATTTTTGTTTATCACGAAATGATGATTGACGGGAAGCTCTCGCATGTTGTGGCGCACAATCAGTTTATACAGGTCATATACAATCAAGGTATATTCGGGCTTACAGCGTTTGTGATGATGTCTTTTGCGGCGGTGCTGCGAAACATCAAAAAACGCGGATACATCTCGGCGGCAATGCTCGGCACGCTTGCTCTTTTCATGACGCTGACAATTAATCCGAGTATAAAATCGTATTGGAATTTATTAATATATTCGGCATTTTCATTTGAATGTCAAAGTAAACATGCACGTTAATATCCGAATACCCTCATTTTGTCGCAAGGAAGAGCTGCTCCTTTGTGTAAAGGGATGAGGGATTGTTAAAACATATTATGCGTTTTAGAAATAAATTTTACTTAAGTTAAACATTTACAACCCCTCCGGGTTGCTCTTCGCAACCCACCTCCCCTTGCACAGTGGAGGCACTCTTTCTTGCGATTAAACGCAAGAAAAATAATTACGAATTACGCATTCCGAATTCCGCATTAATTACTATAGTCCGCCCCTACGCACATGTAACAGACATATTCCTTACACAACAACATGCAAGAACATCTGTCTGACGGGCGGGAGGTTAGGGTATGCTTTTAATCCGTCACATACATTCTGATATTTAAGATAACAAAAGGAGGATTCTTCGTCATATGTTTTTGTTTATAAAAAATCACAAATACCTGACAGCCTCCGCAATTATCGTTGCGGCGGGGGTTCTCTGCTTTATTCTTATGTCCGGAACAAACACGGTATACACAACGGTTTCGCTTTCTTTTTCCGAAATATCAAAGGGCTGCAACCCGGACGGGTCACCGTTTGACATTTACGAAGTTCTCAGCAAAACCGTTTTGGAAAATGCATGCAAAAAGCTTGATGGCAGGCTTGACCCGACGACGCTGAGAAAGCATATATCCGTCGCGGGAATAACAACCGACGGAAGCTTCAGTGCAATACGGCAAAATGTTTTTGACGGAAACGACACATACTCTTATTTTCCGTCGAGATATACGATTTCATTTTCGACTGTTTCGGACGCAATAAAGGCGGATGGGAAAATTGCGCCGCTGAAAGCAATTTTCAATCAGTTTGCCATGCCGCCAAAAGATGAAATATTAAACGCCGTTGCCGAAAGCTACATAGAATATTACGAAAAAAAATACATCACGACAAGCGATATGTTTGACGTTGATTGGAAAAAGACCGAATCGCTTGACTATTTTAACAGGGCAAACGAAATAAATAACATTTTAATGCGGATGAACCGATATCTGGGAAAAAGATATGACAAGGATGTGAAATTTGTTTCGGAAAGCGGAGTAGGATTCGGAGATTTAAGCGCGGAGGCTTCAAGGATAATAAATACTGATGTGGAGCAGTACAGGGCGTTTATCATCCAAAACGGAATTACAACCGACAAGGACACCCTTTTAAAGCAGCTGCGCTATGTATCGCAGAAAAACTATGAACAGACGCAAAGAAGCCGCGGCGAATACGGCATAATGCTTGATGGAATTTCCATATATGACCCGCTTATAACAAAAGTTGTGTTTATTCCGTCGCTCGATTCCAAAAACGATTTTTATATGAACAGAACTAAAATCGGCATAGATTACCTTACGGAGAATGCAAGCAGCGCAAAGCTTGAGGGTGATGAAGCGGAAAGCAAAGCTAAATATTACGATTATCTCATTGATCAGTTCGGCAAATTTGAATACAGCGAGGAATGGAAAATAAACGAAGCGGAGAACAGATACCGCAAAATAATCGAAAAGATTGACGGGTTTTTAAAAAAGGTTTCCGGCGTAAATGATGAATACTCAAGAAATGTTTCATATGAGACAATTTCAGCATCAAATATCGAAAACGGACAGAGCTTGTTTTCATCAGCTTCAGCAGGTGTAAAAAAAGGTATTATATGGTCTGCAATGCTTTATCTGATACACATAGCTTATTCAATGGTTATAAGAATAAAATCGGCAAAGGAGGAAAAGCGCGATGCTGCTGCGTGACTTTATAAACGGAGTATATGAACGCAAACGGCTTTTCGTCATATTGATTGCAATAAGCGTTGTTATCTGCTCCTTAAAACTGAACAGATCCGAAAGCTACACCTCCGAGATAGTGATAAAATATATAGGCTCAAAAGCCGAAGATGGCCTAACCGAAAACGGAGAAAAAATCAATCCGTATGAAATAAACAGCTCTCTCGTTGTTAAAAATGCCGTATCCACATTGGGATTTAACTCCGGAAATATTGAAGAAATACGCCGAAATATTGTTGTTGAGCCTATTGTGCCCACGGCGGAGCAGGAAAAGTACGCTTCTTGGATAAGCAAATTTTCGGATTATGAAAAAAATGAAGACGAAAAAAAGCGAACGGTGTATTATTCCGTGAAATACACAACGCCTAAAGGCAACGATTACGCAAAGCAAGTGCTCAGTGCCGTGATAAGTCAGTATCGGCTGTATTATGTTGAAAACTACACCTACAGCTATGACATAACAATGCTCTCGGGAGAAGCGGCAATGCAGTATGACTATTACGAAACCGCGGAGCTTTTAAAAAAGAAAACCGATTCAAACATAGAGTACCTCACGAATATTGCGTCGTCGGACACAGACTATCATTCGCCCGAGACCGGATATTCTCTTTTGGATCTTGCGGTCGAGTACAAGTCCCTTGCCGAACAGGATTTGTCTGTTGCACAACGGATGATAATTGAATCGGGAATTACCCGGGATCCGTATTATTTAAAAAATACATTGCAAAACAAAATAAAATCATTGTCCGACGACGCAGAACTGTACCAAAAAAAATCGGACACGCAAAAAGAGCTTATGAAAGTATATTCCGATAAAAACAAACAGTATCTGTGGGACAGAAACACCCAAGGCAGCGGAGAAAGCGAAAGTGAAAGCTCACAGGTTCGCGGAGATGTTGAGCGCGACGATTATTATTCACAGAATAAGTCGGTATATGACAACCTCGTTCTGGATTATGTGAAATATCGCACCAACGCGTTAAATTCTGAAATTGACAGGCAGCTCTATGAAAATGACGCAGGCAGCTTTTCATCAGAAGCTTTGAACTCTGCGCTGCAGCCGGAACTTGAAAAAAAGCTTAAGACCGCATGCGACAGGTTTAATGACTTATATTTATTGACTAAAGACACTATTGACGATTACAACGCGTATAAATCGGCAAAAAGCATTGCATGCATTTCGGGAGTGGTATCGCACAAAACCGTGAGCACCGTTTTTTATTACGGAGTGAGCCTTGTCATTGCAATTATGCTCGGGCTTCTGATATGCGGCGCTGCGGTATATATTGAAAAAAACGAAAATGCGGGAGAATGAAAAAATATGGCTTTGGAATTATGCGGATATTTTGACCACAATTTCGGTGACGATTACATGCAGAGAACGGCGGCATACCATATGTCGGAGCATAAGGTATACATTGACCGTGAGAACGGAAGCAGCGTATCTTTGATGCTTCTTGAAGAGCCGAATGTCAGCCTTAAAAACAAAAGCGAAATAAAAAAATCACCGAAGCTTCTGGTGACGGGCTCGGGATTTATGGTAAACAGCTTCAGCGCTCTGAAGTGTGAGCTTATATGGTTTTTAAAATCAAAGCATATTGCGGATTTTTGCATCGGCTGCAATATAGAGCCGTTTAACAACAGGATTTCGGAATGGCTTGTGGCACAAAAGCTTAAAAAATTCAAGTATATCATATGCCGCGACAAAAAGAGTCTGGAATGGGTACGCAAAAAATGTCCCTCCACACCTGCAGACTGCATGCCCGACATTCTCTTTGCAATGCCGAAAGAATGGATCCCCGATAAAACCTCCGATGGAAAGCTCGGAATATCGCTGATAAAATCCGACGACCCGGAGTATTATCACAAAATGGCGGAGGCTGCCGACTATTGGATTGAAAAAACGGGCAAGGGCGTCATTTTGCTTGCTTTCGATGTCGGCTCAGAAAACGATATAAGCGCATGTGAAACGACCGGACGCCTAATAAAACACCGGGATATGGTCGATATGGTAATGCACGGTGTAAAAGGAGAAATCCCCGAGGCTTTTTCACGGTGTGAAAAAATTATCGGCGCGAGATTTCATTCCGCCGTGCTCAGCATTAAAATGAATATTGATTTTTATCCGATAATTTACCGTATGAAAACGCAAAATCTGATATCCGATATTTCCTATCCCGTTAAAGGGAGTTATATAGATTCCGTTGATCTTTCGGATATAAAAAAATTCTTACGTTTGAAAAATGTCGGCTTTAAGCTTGATGAAAGCTACGAATTTAAGGTCAGACAAGGCTTTGAATCACTGAAAAGCAAATTGGAAAAGGTGTGATAAACAATGGAAACCGCAGCAGAAAACAAAAAAGTGATTTTACCCTTCGGAAAGCCCGACAGCGTATTCCAAGTTGAACGGCTGGAGGATATCCGCCGGAAACCGTTATATGATTTTGTGAAGCGTACGGCGGATATCGTCTTCTCCTTTGTCGGGATTGTTATTCTTCTGATACCGATGATAATCATATACGTCTGCATAGCCGCCACATCGGACGGAAGCCCGATATTCAAACAGGAACGGCTCGGACTCGGGAAGAAAAAATTTTACATATATAAATTTCGCACGATGCACAAAAACGCCGAAGAAAACGGGGCAATGTGGTCTCTCGGTGATGATGACAAGCGGTTGGCGCCGTTCGGCAAAGCTCTCAGAAAGCTGAAGCTTGACGAAATACCGCAGCTGTTTAACTGCTTTAAGGGAGATATATCTCTCGTCGGTCCGCGCCCGGAAAGAGAAATTTTTTATGAATGCTTTGAAACATACATCCCCGGTTTTTCGCAAAGGCTTGCCGTGAAACCCGGGATAACCGGACTTGCGCAGATAACTGGACTGTTTTTAAGACCGGAGGAAAAAATAGTATATGACATAGAGTATATAAAAAACCGTTCTCTGCGGCTTGACATAAAAATACTTGTATTAACGATTGGGGTTGTTATATTGGGAGATAAGCAAAGCAGATCAGGGAAGTGCAGCGCAAAATGAAAAAGGTTTTGTTTATAGCCACGGTGGTAAAGACACATATAAACGTCTTTCACCTGCCGTATATAAAAATGTTTAAAGAATACGGATATGAAATCGCTGTCGCCGCCAAAAACGACTGCGACGGGGGTGTTGTGAGCATTCCGAACTGTGACAGATATATAAACGTCCCCTTTTCAAGAAATCCTTTCAGCCCGAGTAACATTAAAGCATACAAAATGCTGAAAAAGCTTATTGACGAAGAAAATTATGACATTGTGGTATGCAACACACCCATAGGCGGCGCAGTCGGCAGACTTGCCGTCTGGAAAAAAAGAAAAAACACAAAGGTGTTTTATATAGCGCACGGATTTCATTTTTTTGAAGGCAGCTCGCCGCTTTCGTGGATTATTTATTATCCGATAGAAAAAATACTTTCACACATGACGGACGTTCTGATTACCGTTAACAACGAGGACTACGAAAGAGCAAAAAAGAAATTCAAAGCCGGGCACACCGTATTGGTAAACGGAATCGGCGTTGACCTTGAAAGAATAGAAAACAGCCGCCCCGACAGGGGTGCAATCCGCAAAAGGCTCGGAATAGGAGAAAATGACACCGTGCTGATATCTGTGGGAGAGCTCAGAAAATTAAAGAATCATGAAACCGTAATTCAGGCAATGGCAAAATTAAAGATGAATACCCTGCACTACATAATCGCCGGCAGCGGATTTATGGAAAGCAAGCTGCTTGAGACGGCGGAAAAGCTCGGAATAAAAGACAGGGTTCATTTAGTCGGATTTTGTCATAATGTGTTTGATTATCTGAAATCAAGCGACATATTCTGCTTTCCGTCAACGCGCGAGGGGCTGCCCGTTTCGCTTATGGAGGCAATGGGCGCGGGACTTCCGGCAGTGGTATCGGATGTGCGCGGAAACAGAGATTTAATCATTCCGGAAAAAGGCGGGTTTTTGTATGACCCCTACAACTTCTCCGCATTTGCGGCGGGAATAAAAAAAATAATTGACGACCCCGATTTGCGCAAGAGCATGGGAGAGTTTAACAAAGAGCGCATACAGGATTTTGACATTAAAATTACAAAAAAATCTTTTTCAAAAATCTATTTTAACGACTGACGAAAACGAGGTGACACGATGCCCTGCGACAAATATGAATACAGCTTTATTGTTCCGGTTTACAATGCAGAAAAATATATTGAAGAAACCGCAAAAAGCATTCTTCTCCAGGGTGAGGGCTGCGAGCTTATTCTGATAAATGACGGTTCAACCGACGGCTCGGGCAGAATATGCAACTTTCTTGCGGAAAAACACAGCCGCATACGGGCATTTCACAAGCCGAACGGCGGCCCGGGAGGGGCGAGAAATCTCGGCCTCGATAAGGCACGGGGCAGATATTGCATATTTGTTGATTCCGACGATTACGTAAGCGATAATCTGACGGAGCTGCTCGGCAAAAGATACGGCAGGTGCAATGCGGACGTCATATTTTTTAACATCGTGAAGGTGTTCCCGAGCGGAGAGCAAAGGCAAATGGCGGAAGGGCTTAAAAGGGATGAAATATGCGGAAGAAGCGCCGAGGAGATATTAAAAGCTGTTTCAAAATGCTCAAAGTTCCCTGCGAGCACGGGCGGGAAAATCCTTAAAACCGAGTTTTTGAGAAAAAACAACATCCGCTTTGCCGACGGCCTCATCGGCGAGGATATAGACTGGACGCTGCAGATCGTCTGCAATATGAAATCGGCCGATGTGTTTGAAAACGCGAATTATTATTACAGAATATCCGATAGCGGCAGGCATTCGTACGGGAATGAAAAAAGCCTTGACGACCAGCTGACCATAACAGAAAATTGGATTAAAAAAACGGCAAAAAGCAAAAAGAAAAAATATATTTTTTCGTGCCTTGCCTTTCAGTATGCCGTCTTACTGCCGTTTTACGGTGCGCTGCCGAAAGAGACAAGAAAGAAATACAAAGAAAGAGTACAAAGCCTGCGCTTTTTGCTGTCTTTGGGGAAAACAAACAAGATACGCCTTATACGGCTTGCGGTTTTCCTTTTGGGAACAGACGGCGCGTCGAAACTGCTGTATAAATATGTAACGAAAAGAGATGAACAATGAACAAAAAGAAGATTTTTTTTGCGGCGCAGAATCTTAACATAGGCGGCGTGCAAAAGGCGTTTATAAATTATATAAAAAAGCTGTCGAAAAGCGAAGAATATGAAATAACCGTATTTTCATTTGCGGGCGGAGCTCTCACGGATAAGCTCCCCGAAGATGTTAAGCTCAAGCTCGGGGGCAGACTTTTAAGACTCTCGGCAACTCCGTTTAATGATATCAAAGAAAAAGGCGG
Organism: uncultured Clostridia bacterium; assembly: GCA_934463165.1. Taxonomy (GTDB): domain Bacteria; phylum Bacillota; class Clostridia; order UMGS1810; family UMGS1810; genus RGIG1828. The sequence goes on along the minus strand of CAKSJG010000024.1, from coordinate 22,314 downwards.
CATTACCGATATATTTTTGCGGATTTTTATAACGGCAATTGCAAAAATAGTCGGGGCAAACACGTTTTACCGCCTGTGCTTTAAAAAGCAAAAGAAAAAATATGACACGGCGGTTTCGTATTTTACCGATACTCCGTCGGGAGTGTTTAACAAAGGCACAAATTTATATGTTTCGGAATTTACGGAGGCATCCGTAAAGGAGGCATTTATACATACCGACCCTGTTTTCGGCGGTTTTGACATGGAATACTGCAGAAAAATTTACAAACCGTTTGATAAAATCGTTTGCGTTTCGGATGCAGTAAGAGAAAAATTTAACGCCATGCTCCCCGAATATGCTTACAAAACAGAAACAAGACACAATGTGTTTGACGAAGAAGAAATACAAACTCTTTCGCTTGAATTCATTCCCTTTGAAAAATCGAAATTTGATATCGTGACCGTTGCGAGAGTTGACAATGCATCTAAGCGTATTGACGGAATAATCGACATATGCAGCCGTCTCAAAAAAATGGGTGTTTCCGGTTTTAAATGGAGGATCGTCGGAGACGGGCCGGATAAAAATAAAGATATCCTGCTTGCAAACAGGATGGGTGTGGATGATGTTATAATTTTTGAGGGAGAAAAGGCAAATCCGTATCCGTACATTGAAAAATCTGATTTATTTGCGCTTTTTTCCGCATATGAGGGATACCCTCTCGTCATAGGCGAAGCAATGATACTGAAAACACCGATACTCACAACGAACTACGCCGCGGCAAAAGAGCAGATTCCAAAGGATATAGGAATCATAGCTGAATCTGACGGGGAGTTTATTAAAATGCTGTATACGCTTATAGATAAGCGCTGATTTTATTATACAACCGGTAAGGCGGTTTGTATATATATTTACTTCAAAATCACACAAAGGAAGGAGGTGAAAAGAGATGAGAAAAACAAAGAGGTTTTTTTCAATCCTTTTAGCTATTGCGATGATTTTGGGTATGAGTATGACGGCTTTTGCCGCACACAGTACCATTGCGACCGAAACCCAATTCTTTGTTCAGCGTTACGGTATTCATATGGATGAAGAAGGAAATGTAACCTCCCAAAGCACTTCGTACTTTACCGCTTCCGTGTTCGATTCGAATTTGACGGATGGACCGCGTTCATCGGGTTATTATGTCGTGTACAAAGAGGGAGTTGTGTCTTCCGATGATGTCATCAGAGAGGTGAAAACCAAGCCGGACGATGCGGAAATCCTTGCGAAAATCAAGGACTCATATAACGGCGGTTACATTCTTGCAAGCAACGGAAAAGCCGTAAAATGGGACAAGTTCACAACCGATAACTATGAAATGCGCTGGTATGTATTAAAGTGCGAAGAAGGGTTATGGATGGTTGATGATGTGTGGCACGTAGACGGTGTTGTTGTGGAAAAGGATACTCAGAAGCCGATTGAGATTGTAGATCCGAGTGATCCGGGCTATACACCGCCCGTTTATGAGGATGAGAATCCCGGCAATGTTCCGCCCGAGGATGATATCGTAAGCCCCGTGGGCATTACGAGCAAATATGCTTATATTTACGGATATAACGACAACATAATGGCGCCCGACAAAGATCTGCAGCGCGGCGAGGTTTGCGCAATGGTGCAGCGCCTGGCAAAGCAGAACGATATTTTGGACGGATACCGTTTTGACGAATCGCAGAATCCGATATATCCCGATACTGCAGGCAAATGGTTCCGCAGCGGAATTGAATTTGTGCATTTTAAAAACGGTTTTAAAACCGTAGCGGGTGAAAGCATTAACCCGTATGTAAATGTTACGCGCGGCGAAGCTTTCAGAATAATCTGCCTTGCGTTTGACTTCAGCGACAAAGCGAATCTCACATATGAGGACTACGCGAAAATCCTTTTAAAAGGAGGATTTATCCGCGGTGACGAAAACGGAAATTTGAATATCTGGAGTCTGATAACAAGAGCTGAGTTCTGCACGATTTACAACCGTATTATCGGCAGAGATAAAGCAAAACTCGTAACGGCGGACGGCACAAAAATCACCGCCGAGACATACGGCTTCACGGACCTTGACGAAAGCGAATGGTATTATGAAACCATGCTTAAAGCAACAAGCTCATATGATGATGACGGATATGTTGATATTGAACTCAGGAATCACAGAAATATTCTTGATGACTATCAATAATATGCAAAATCACCATTTCGAAAGATGAAACCCCGACGGCAGCACCTTACTGCTGTCGTCGGGGGTATTTATTAACGGGAGAAGCAAAAATGAAAATAAAACCAAAGAAAACAGCCGGCATGATACTTTACAGCTTATTTGCCGCTCATCTGCCTGTTTCATATGCAAGGCTCACGGGCAGGGCTGCAAAATCCGTGCGTTCATTTTGCGCGCGGCTTATCCTTGACGAATGCGGCAGGGATGTTAATATCGAAAAAGGAGCCGAATTTGCGGACAATATAAAAATCGGAGACCACTCCGGAATAGGCAAAAACTCAATCGTCGGCGGATTTACGCAAATAGGAAGCTGCGTGATGATGGGAGAAGCCTGCCATATATACACAAGAAACCACAAAACCGACAGGACGGACGTTCCGATGTGCCGACAGGGATTTGATAAATACAAACCCGTTATTATTGCAGACGACGTATGGATAGGCGCAAGGGTCACAATTCTCCCGGGAGCGAAAATCGGCACGGGAGCAATTATAGGCGCAGGCGCCGTCGTTTCGGGAGAGATCCCAGATTATGCGGTTGCATGCGGAGTTCCGGCAAGGGTTATTAAATACAGAAAATAAATCAAATGGGCGGTGAAAAATATGAATCCGACGTTAAGTGTAATTATTCCCGTATACAATACGGAAGCATATCTGAATAAATGCCTGGAAAGTATTTTGAATCAGACCTTCCGCGACTTTGAAATAATATTGGTTGACGATGCGTCAACGGATGCAAGCGGCACGATATGCGACGGCTATGCAAAAAAATACGATTTTATAAAGGTTATTCACAAAGAGCACGGCGGCCCGACGCATACAAGAAAAGCGGGGCTTGCGTATGCCAAAGGGGAATATGTGGTCTATATGGACAGCGACGATCGCATTACGCCCGATATGTATGAATATATGATGGAAAAAATGTTTAAACATAACGCGGATATAGGCATCTGCGACATTGTTATCGAAACCGAAAAATCAAGAATCCCGCTGCACATAAGTATGCCGGGAGGCTTTTATAATAAAGAAAGACTGAAAAAGGAAATTTATCCGATTATGCTGTTTTCGGAAGCGGAAAACTCACCGGCAATAGCACCCAGCCTTTGCAACAAAATCATCAAAAAAACAATTCTCGATAAGGTTCTGCCCTATGCAAACGAAAATATCTATTACGGCGAGGACGCCGTATGCATGTATCCCTGCATGCTTGACGCCGAAAGCGTATATATAGCAAAGGACAAATTTTTCTATATTTATACACAGTCGGAATATTCACTGTCAAGAAAATACGACAAAAGGCTTTTGGCAAAGCTGCCGCTTTTGATCTCTATCTTTGACGAAGAATTTGAAAAAAGAGGCTTTGACGGAAAAACACAGACAGACTTATACGCAGCGTCTCAGCTTGTTTTTTCGATACGAAACGAGCTTTTGTTTAACAGGGAAAAAAAACCGGCGCAAAGGAATACGGAATTAAAAAAATATCTGCGGCAGCCGAGGTTTAATGATGTATTTAGGACTGTAAAAAATTCAAATCTCGATAAGCTTTTTAAATTCAAGGTGTTTCTTTTGGAAAAAAAGCTGATATATATTCTGTATATAATATTTTGCTTTAAAGAAAGGATTCTGCTTGCCAATGAACGAAAAAAAGGCTGTGGCTAAAAAAGAACATCTTTATATTAAATGCCGAGAGGGAATTCCGCTCGGCATTTAAAGTTTAATTTTGTTTTCTGACTATTTTATATTCATCATAAAATCTGAAATACGGACAGCCGCTTTTGCTCTCATAATACCTCACGGCATCGTCCTCGTCCATATTTATCATGCAGACATACTGCTCCCAATCCTCATCATAGTCAAAATATGCGCATACATCGCACTGACCCGAAAACAGGGCTTTTGATTTTTTCTTTTCCATAGGCCCACCGATTATTTATTCGGCATCTTGAACGAATCCTTAAGAGTCGTGGTAAGGTTAAACACAAGATTGCCCTCGGTTGAATGCCTGTCTACGGCAAAATAGCCGTTTCTCATAAACTGGAAGCACGTGCCGACCTTTGCGTTTGCAAGGTCTGCGTCTATCTTGCAGTTTTCAAGCACTTTGAGCGAATCGGGATTCAGATTTTCAAGATATTCGTCAACACTGCCGGGGTCAGAGGTCAAAAACAGCTTGTCATACATATTAACCGTTGCGTTTGCGCAGTTGTTTGCATCGACCCACTGAATCGTTCCCTTAACCTTTCTGCCGTCGGGAGAATTGCCGCCCTTTGACTCGGGATCATAGGTGCATATCAGCTCCGTGACATTTCCGTCGGAATCTTTTATTATTTCGGAAACCTTAATGAAATACGCACCCTTTAAGCGCACCTCGTTATCGGGAGTGAGTCTCTTGTAACCCTTGACCGGAATCTCCATAAAGTCGTCGCGTTCGATATATATATTTTTGGAGAAAGATATTTCCTTCTTGCCGGCGCTCTCATCATTGGGGTTGATCTCAACGGGGAGCAGCTCGCTCTTGCCGTCGGGATAGTTCTCTATTGTAACCTTAAGCGGATGAAGAACAGCCATTGCACGCGGAGCGTTAAGATTCAAATTTTCTCTGACGCAATGCTCAAGCATCTGATAGTCAACAACGCTGAACGCCTTGGCAACCCCTACCCTCTCGGCAAAATCGACAAGCGCCGCCGCAGGATAGCCGCGGCGTCTCATTCCGCATATGGTAGACATTCTCGGGTCATCCCAGCCGTCAACTATGCCGTCTTTTACAAGCTTGAGGCATTTTCTCTTGCTCGTCAGAGTATTTGTGAGGTTAAGCCTTGCAAATTCAATCTGTCTTGACGGTTTTTCAAAATCGCAGGCTTCAAGAACCCAGTCATAAAGAGGTCTGTGGTCTTCAAATTCAAGAGAACAGAGACTGTGGGTTACGCCCTCCGCGGTGTCGGATATCGGATGTGCAAAATCATACATCGGATAAACGCACCACTTGTCGCCCGTGCGGTGATGATGAGCATGCAGGACTCTGTATATAATCGGGTCACGCATGTTCATGTTGCCCGATGCCATATCGATTTTGGCTCTGAGAACCTTTGCTCCGGTTTCGAATTCACCGTCCGTCATACGTTTGAACAGATCAAGATTTTCTTCTATGCTTCTGTTGCGGTAGGGGCTTTCTTTTCCGGGTTTAAAAAGCGTGCCTCTGTATTCCTTGATTTCATCTCCCGTAAGATCATCGACATAGGCAAGACCCTTTTTTATAAGCTTAATTGCACATTCGTATATAACCGGGAAATAATCCGACGCATAATACACGTTATCCCAATGGAAGCCGAGCCATTTTATATCGTCCATAATGGAATCGACATATTCCACGTCTTCCTTTGTCGGGTTGGTATCGTCAAAACGCAGGTTACACGTTCCGCCGTATTTTTCTGCCATGGAAAAATCGATGTTTATCGCTTTAACATGACCGATGTGCAGATATCCGTTCGGCTCGGGCGGGAATCTCGTCTGAACTCTGTCATACACTCCGTCTGAAAGATCCTTTTGGATTGCGTCATTAATAAAGTTTGAGGGTGTAAATTCTTCCATCACTTTTTCAGCTCCTTTATATAACATTCAATTCTTTCGGTTACCTTATCCTTGCCCAGAGTTTTCATTATCGAGCAGAGGTCGGGGGATTTTGTTCTTCCGGTTACGGCAACTCTGATTACGTTGCTGACGTCTCCGACATGACCGGGGAAGGAATCGGGATTTTTCTTATATTCCTTGACTTCTCTTGCGTAGCCTTCTTTTTCGGCAAGATCCTTCATTGTTTCAAACCATGCGCCGTTATCTGCATTTTCATCATACATGCCGATATAATCTTCGAGCATTTTTATTTTATCTTCATCGGGCACATTTTCAACCGCTGCATATTTACGGTCAAAAAGCTCATCAAACATAAACGAAAATGCATCTCTGACCTCCGACCATTTGCCGATATCCTTTCGCGGCTTATCGGGGTTGCGGTCAAAGCCGAACATGGCTACGGAAAATGCCTTATCACGCGTGAGCAGAGAACAAAGCTCCGCATCGTGTTTCTTTGCCCATGCGCTTGCAAGCTCATAAACCTTTTCGGCGGTGTATGACGCTATTGTATTTTTGCATACGTCATTTAATTTTACAAGGTCAAAAAGTGCGCCCGAATTGCTCATTTTGTTCATTTCAAGCTTAAATTCCGACCAATGCGCCGTTTTGTTTGCTCTTCTGAAATCCTCAAAGGTGTAGTTTGCAAGGTTCAGAAGATACTCCGTAACTCCGTCTGCCGGGTAGCCCTCGTCGTCATAGTAGCTTACGGCAGCCTCGGGGTCTTTTCTTTTGGATATTTTGCGTTTGCCGCCTTCGTCCTCTTTCATGATAGGTGAAATATGCGCATACTTCGGCGGCTTTATGCCGAGCATATAAAACATCTGCAGATGAATCGGAACAGACGCGATCCACTCGTCGCCGCGGATGACGTTCGTCGTGCGCATGAGGTGATCGTCAACAACGTGTGCAAAGTGATATGTCGGTATTCCGTCTGATTTGAGTATCACGACATCAACGATATTTTCGTTCATTTCTATTTTGCCGCGGATTCCGTCTTTAAAGGCTATTCTTTTATCTTCGCTTCCGCATGATTTAAGCCTTAAGACATATGGCATTCCGGCGTCGATTTTCTCCTTGATTTCATCATAGGTAAGATCTCTGCACTTTGCAAATTTGCCCCAATATCCGGGCAGGAGCTTTTCTTCCTCCTGATGCTGTCTTGTTGCGGTAAGCTCGTCCTCCGTGCAGAAACACGGATAAGCCTTGCCCTCGCTGACAAGCTTTTTTGCAAAGCACTGATAAATTTCGGCTCTTTCGCTCTGCTTATACGGGCCGTAAGCTCCTCTTTGCTCATCGGACGATACAAAGCCCTCGTCTGTATTTATGCCGAAGCTGTTTAACCCCTCAAGGATTTTTTCAACGCCGTTTTCAACCTCGCGCTTTTTGTCGGTATCTTCAATTCGGAGAATAAATCTTCCGCCACTCTGATGCGCGGTTCTTTCGGATATAAGCGCCGCAAAAAGTCCGCCTATGTGAAGAAAGCCCGTCGGGCTCGGCGCAAAACGCGTAACCTTTGCCCCCTCCGGAAGATCTCTTTCGGGGTATTGCTTTTCATAGTCTTCTATCGTTTTGTCAATATGCGGAAAAAGCAATTCCGCAAGTAAAGAAAAATCCATTTTTAAACCTCTTTCAAAAAATAATCATATATCATAGATTATACAACAAAATGCCGCATTTGTCAAAGATTTATAAGAATTTATGCATTTTAATTTTCATAATTATCCGCTTAATTAAGCTCCGGGAATTGCGTTTACTGTATTTTCTTGCGGCAGTGCCGAATTTTTTCGCGGTAATATTTCTCATAAAATCACGTCTTTTCGGCGGAATAGGCGCGGATTCGATCATTGACGGGTTATATCCGATCGCATCTTCAAGATTTGCCTTTTTACATTTCATCCTTTCGGACAGCGCCTCAAATATTTTCATGCCCGTCTCCGAACGGATAATACACAAAGACGTTCCCCTGTTGTCATCCATATCAGGTAAAATGCTTTCTATCCCCCAAAAATCCGCGAGCGTAATATCGGACACTCTGTTAACCTTTTTAAATTTACATTCATAACATGAAGGCCGCAGACAAAGATCGGAGAGAAATGCCCTCATATACAAATCCTTTGTGAAGCACTTTATATACTCCCTGCCGTTTTCAAATTCAAATTTTACGGAAGACATTTTCCAGCCGTTTTCTTTATGTCTGAATGCTACGTTCTTCGTTTTTGACGCGGCTTTCTTTTCGCGGTATTTCATATAACTGCGCCATACCTTCGGTGACGGTACACCGTGGCATATAAAATCCATGCATATCAGGTTGTCATATTCACTGCCCAAATACGCCTTAAGGGCTTCTGTCTGACACGGAGTGCCCGTAAACAATACATATCTGCCTGATTTAAGCTGTGATAACACATGTTTATATGTATCTCCCATCCGACTCTGAACATATTTCGAACCCCTCAAACGGTATAATTCTTTTTTGTTATCAACGCCGATATGACAAACATTCATATCGCTGTCAAAGGCGGCGCCGTAAACCGTTCCGCCGTGCTCCAAAACATACTCCGCAAACAGGCTGAATATGCCGCCGGATGAGCTTTTTTCTCTGATTTGCTCATCAAGACTGTATGCGGCATAAGCGTTTACATTTTCAAAAGAGTTATTTTGCGCTTCGGCATTAACAGTCGGGCAAGCCTTTTCACACAGTCCGCAGTCGGCACACCTGCCCGCATCTGTTTCGGGATATAAAAAGCCTTCTTCGTCCGCTTTAAGCGTTATACATTTTTTCGGGCATATATTTTCACATGCTCCGCAGCCGACGCATTTGAATTTTTCATCTGTTTTTATCATGAGATTCTCCGTAACTTTACGTATATTTTATTTATGGGTTTCACAATCAAATCTTTTTCATACCGGTTCATTCCGAAAAGCCACATGGAAGCGAAATATATGACGGTATAGCTCATGCCTCCGAGCAGCATATATGTCATGCTTTTCTGCTTTATAAATATATTTAAGACAGTGCCCGCAGCCAACGGGAATATTAATCCGAGCGAAAGACGGGCTATATTTTTCCAAAAGCACTTTATGTCTATGTTGCACCGTTTATGATAATATATATTCATGATGATTCCGTTAGCGATAATAAGCGATGCCGCAGTGCCGGCCGCTGCTCCGACAGCGCCGTAAACGGGGCAAAGCTTTATTGTCAGCAATAAGTTTGACAATGCCATAACCGTATATGCAATACTGCGGAATCTGTGTTTGTTTTCGGCTCTTTGAATCTCTATTCCCAGATTCTGAATAAGCGCAAGCGACGATGAAAAAAGCAGCAGTACCGATACGGTATATGCATTTTCATATCCTTCTCCCGCCCAGAAGCTTATGAATGTTTTTCCGAAAAAAATCAGTCCCGTAGCTATCAGCATAAGAACCAGAAACTGAATCCTGCCCACTCGTACAAATAAATCCGTCAGCTCCGTACGCTGCCTGCCGGCATCATCGCAGGTTGCGTTAACGATTTTATGTATTCTGGGTGAAAAAACACCCGATATCGATGTTGAAAACATCATGTAATACTGATACAGGGAGTATCCGACCGAATAAACCGCCACGGCACCCGTGCCGTTATATCTTCCGAGCAAAAGCTTTCCCATATTCATATTTATTTGATCAACGATTGCGTTTAATGCCAGAAAGGATGTGTAAATAAATAAATCAAGAAAAATACCGTTTTTAACCCTCTTGAATATAAATTTGTTTTTAAGAACGCATACAACGTAAATAAAATACGCCGCATCAGTAAGAACGGATATAATTAATGTAACGACAACCATTGCCGTTGACCGATAACCCATCAATAACAGCGGAAGCGTAACAAGCGGGCCGACAACGGTTTTAACCATGCCCAAAAGCTTTAGGAAAACATATCTTTCGTTTGCCGATATAATATTTGAAAAAACACACATGGGAAATGACACCGACAGATTGACCGTCAGCAATATCATCAATACCTTTGCGGTGTCGTATTCTTCGGGCGTGAGCCCTTTTGAAAACACTGTTTCAAGATTAAATGACAAAAAAAGTCCGCATATGAGAGCAATGATTCCGATTATCAGAAATATAACAAGAAATAAACCGTTCAGACGAAATATCGATTCCTTATCATTTTTATGCTTATACATGGAGTAATAACGCAAATAACTGCTGTTAAACCCCAGGCTTAATATTGACAGCACGGATATTGTTGATGCCACCGTATTATATAATCCGTATTCGCTTTTTCCGAGCAGGCGTATCATCACGGGCGTATATATAACTCCGATAATTACACCGACAGCCATTTGCAGATATGAAAGTACGGATCCGGCTTTAAGTTGATTCATTTTCATTTTTTCTTCACTTTCTTTTCGGCTTCATTAAGGTTGCTTCTCAAAAAATTCAAAGAATTATTCCTCATCGTCTCAAAGCCGTTAAAATTTTTTTCGTAATCTATCGGGTTTTGCGCGGATATATAAGCAAATGTTTTTCTCCCGGCAATATCGCAGAAGCGGTTTTCCGTTTCAAAAAGAGACATAAGACTTGTAATACGCGTGCTCATGCTTTTGTGACCCGTTCGTTCAAACACAAAAAACTGCCTTTTAAAAATAAACGAGAATACCGAGGCATGGAAGCTGTCGGTGAATACCGTATCCGCATACTTTATAAGCGACAGAAATTCGCTCGGCGACGGAGCATCGGGGGATATGTCTCCGTAATTTATATCCGATGCATGATAATTCCCCGCAGCATGCTTAATATTAATCAGCTTTAAGCCGCGGCTTTTTGCGTATTCTTTTGCAATATTGCGCACTTCACTGTCAGAACCGAGAAAATAGCAAAAAACATACGGGGCATCGGTGTATCTTTCGGATGTCACATTCTCCCAGCACTCACGCTCCGGCAGCAGCACGGGGTCAAGAACATGCTCGATTTTTTTGTCTGATAAACCGCTCAGTAAATCAACGGCGCTTTTTTCACGGACGGAGATTGCCGAAAAGTCTTTTAAATGTTCTTTGTATATCCGTTTTACATTATCCGCAAGGCTCGGCTGAGATATGCTTGCCGCATATGACAGCTTGGGAACACCTTTCGGAACAAAGGTAAGAAAAAACGGTTCAAAATACCATATCGGATTCCATACCTGGTCACTGCCGACTATAAACACGTCATATATATCAAGCGTGTTATTTATTGTTGTGCTGTCATACTGTTTGTCGGAATGAGGTATCAGATTTTCGTTAAAATCCCTGAACGAAGCCTGAAGTTTTTTTCTCAGTTCTCTGTCTTTTCGGAATTTCAGCGAATTTATCGTCCTGTAAACAGGCTTAAACACACGGAGAATTTTTTTTGCCGAAAAGGTTATTTTATTTGCCTTTGACACCTGTCTGCTTAAATCCGTACATTCCGCAAAACAGTCCGCGTCAATCTGCTCACTGTCATATCCCATATCATTAAGAACCTTGCACAGTGCGTATGCCTGCAGAGCTCCGCCGTAATTTGTCGTGTTATGATAATGACTCAATACTCCTATTTTCATTGTCAGTGACCTCCGATAAATATTACGCTTTAATAACGCATCCGACTGTCCGATGCAGCTTATATTGAATTTCATGCCACCGCTTATAACGATTTTGCGTGCATATAAAAGTCTGTTTTTATTATTTCAATTATACAACAAAATGCAGCATTTGTCAAAGATTTTCGGGGATTTATGCGTTATGATTTTATCTTTAAAAGGCGTTGATAAAACTGTCAAATCCGAAAAATACTGTTTTACAATTTTTTGAATAATTTTTTGAATAAAATCCATTGTATATCTGTTTTGTGATATACTAACATTAGGTTAATATGCTTTGAGGTGACTTGCCATGACTTATAATTTTAATAATATCAAAGTATGTCACGGAAGTCCGAAATTTTCAAAAAACCACCTTTTCGCCGCGATATGCGAAAGGTGGTTTTTGATTATTTAAAATATTTATATTTTACAGCATTGCCGCTCCCAGAGATCCCGCTCTGCTCTGGAGATCCGATATATCTATACGGACATCCGTGCGCACGGCTTTTTTGAGCGGTTCAAGAAGCTTGCTGCCTTGCTTTGTGATTCCTCCGGCAAGGACAACCGCGTCGGGGCCGAAGATATTGTTAAGACTGTCGATTCCGACGGCAAGATAGTGAACATACTTTTCAAATACGCTCTTTGCAACGGGGCATCCCTTGTCAATAGCTTCAAAGACTTCTTTGCCGCCGAGCTTTTTGCCGTTTTGCATGTATATTTCATAAAGGACGCTGTCTTTATTTTCTTCGGCAGCTTTTGCCGCGTCTTTTGAAAGAGCGGTTGCGGAAGCATACTGTTCAAAGCAGCCGCAGAGTCCGCACGGGCACTGTCTGCCGCCGTCAGCCTGGATTATGATATGGCCTATCTCTCCCATTTTGTTATTGCTCTGCAAAAGCTTTCTGCCTGTTATAACCGCGCCGCCGACGCCTGTTCCGAGTGTGATTAAAACGATATTTTCGCAGTCGTTTGCTATTCCGAAGCTTACCTCGCCGAGGCCTGCGCAGTTTGCGTCGTTATCAACCGAAACGGACGCTCCGGTTTTTTCGGCAAGGATTTTTTCGAGAGGAAGGTTTTTAAACGGAAGATTAACCGCGGAAACGCATCCGTTTTTAAACACTCCGGGAGTGCCTACTCCGATGCCTTTTATATCGTATACTTTCTTTATTTTTTTATATTGTTTAACAATATCGTCAATTATACCATCTGCCGTGTCGGCTGTGTCTATCTCATAGGTGCTCTTTACGTTTCTGCCCTCAACAACGGCAAATTTGATATTTGTTCCGCCTATATCAACACCGAATCTCGCGCCGGTGTATGCGTCTCTGTCGCAGATAAGAATAACATCGGGGTGAGTTTTAAGCATTGTGGCAGGGATATCGGTGTTTATTTCGTCGTTCATAAGCTCCGAAATTACTCTGCTCTTGCTTGCTCCGCTGGCCAAAAGGATAATCTTTTTTGCCGAAAGGATTGTTGCGATACCCATGGTGAGCGCCTTTTTGGGGACCTCGTCTATATTATCGAAAAATCTTGAATTAGCCTCTATTGTGCTCTCCGTAAGCTTGGTAAGGTGAGTGTGAGAGCTTAAGGATATCTCGGGTTCGTTAAAGCCGATGTGCCCGTTTCTGCCTATTCCCAGAATCTGCAGGTCAACCCCGCCCGCTTTTTTGATGCTTTCTTCATATGCTTTGCACTCCGCGTCCGGATCGTCGGTCTCTCCGTTGGGAATGTGGGTATTTGCTCTGTCTATATTAATTTTGGAAAAAAGATTTTCTTCCATAAAATATGCATAGCTCTGATCATTTGACTTTTTTATCGGGTAATACTCGTCAAGATTAAAGCTTGAAACCTTTGAAAAGTCAACCTCTCCGTTTTTGCACTTTTCACCGAGCTTTTCATACATACCGACAGGTGTTGAACCTGTTGCAAGACCAAGGATGGAATTCGGCTTAAGCATAATCTGGCTTACGATAAGATTTGCCGCAGTTTCCGACATTTTGTCATAGTTGTCACATACAATTACTCTCATTTTTCAAGTATTCCTTTCACAATATTTTTAAGTTCTTCTTCTTTTTCGGCAATCTCGGCAACCAGGGCAAACTGATTTCTTGCGCGGTCAAGATTGTGATTTTCTCTGTGAATCCTAAAGTACGTATCGCCGTCAAGAAAATCCGTGAGGAATCTTATTCCGCATTCGTACGTCAGAAGCTTTGCCGAAAAACCGAGAAGGTCAATTTCCGCTTCCGTCAGGCAGTCTTTTGTTTCGCTGAGGTAACCCTCGGCAAAATGTTTGAAAGCCTCGGTATCAAAATGAACCTTTGTAAGGTCCGTTTCATCCTCCGCGCCGGTTGACGCGCCCATTCTGAGCGCATCGCCGAAATCGTAAAGCATGCTGCCCGGCATAACCGTGTCAAGGTCTATTACGCAAAGAGCCTCGTCGGTATCGGAATCAAAAAGAATATTGTTTATTTTTGTGTCATTGTGAGTTACGCGAAGAGGTATGCTGCCGTTTGCAATATTTTTAACGACAACATCGGCAAACTTTGCATTTTCAAGGGCAAAGTCTATCTCTTTTTTTACGCTTGCCGCCCTGCCCGACGCGTCTCTTTCAACAGCAGCCTTAAGAGCCTCGACTCTTTTCGGAGTGTTATGAAAATCGGGTATCGTCTCATGAAGCTTATCGGCAGGGAAGTCTTTCAGCATGTTCTGAAATTTTCCGAAGCTTGCACCAGCGTCATAAAGATTTTTATATGTCTTTCCGTCTTCAATCGACTTTGAATTTTCAATAAATTTATATACCCTGAAGCAGTTTCCGTCTTTGGCTCTGAAATAGTTTTTTCCGTCGGCGGTTTTTATGACGGTGAGCGTTCCGCGCTCCGGATCTTCACCGTTTTCAATTAATTTATTTCTCAGAAAATCCGTTACATTCATGATGTTTTCCATCAATTCATCGGGATTCTTAAATATTGCCGTATTGATTCTCTGAATTATGTATCTCGGTGTATCCGTAAGATACGTGTCGTTGATATGACCGTTTCCATAGCTTGTGATGTCAGACTCAATATTGAATTTTGCCATAATTTTATTAAGATCTGTTTTCATTGTAAGCCTCCGCTTTTTTTAATTTTTATTTAATGCAAAATTATTCATGATATTACTTTACAAAATCACATATTTATGATATTATAAAGTATAACATAACCAATATCATATATCTATACCTTTTCGGGTCAGATATATGTAATTTCGGCTCAATTACAGGCAGGTGATATTATGATCTGGAATCCGCACCCGGTAAACAACATTGCATACATACGCAACTTCTATTCTTTATTTGCTCCGTTTTATGACAAAGGCTTCACCTTTACGGGTGAAGCGCATAATTTCTGGGAGTTTATGTATGTACGTGACGGGGAGATACGCGTTTCTGCTGACGGAAGAATATATGAGCTCAAAAGCGGCGACCTCATATGTCATATGCCGCTTGAAATGCATAAGTTTGAAGTCTCGTCACGCGGCGGCGCGCACCTTTTGATATTTTCGTTCTCGCTTGAGGGGAAGATATCCGATTTTTTGAAAAACAAGGTTTTTGCGCTTTCTTCCCTGCAGAAAAAAATAATATCATCCATGACGGAATACATGGACGATATTATTCTTAAATACAGTATTGACTGCCAAAAAGCGCCGTATTTTGCTCAATACCTTATTGCGTTTGACCGTGACGAGGGATATGCCCAAAGCGTTACTTCATATATATATGAGCTGCTGCTCTCACTGGCGGACAACACCCGGACGATAGAAAAGATATCCACGCCCGAATCGGACACATATGCAAAAGCGGTAAGCTATATGAATCAGAAGGTCTGCTCTGCCCTCACAATTGCCGATATTGCATCATATTGCAACGTCAGCGAAGCAACGCTCAAAAGGCTTTTTTCAAAATACTCGGGCATCGGAGTGCACAAGTATTTTTTAAAGCTTAAGATATCGTCGGCTTCCGAAATGCTGAAATGCGGAAAAACGGTAAGTGAGGTATCCGATTTTTTGGGATTCAGCAGTCAGGCATATTTTTCAAACACGTATAAGCGTGAGACGGGTATAAACCCGTCGGATTTAAAAAAATAATTTATTTATATTCCCTCATATATCCTTTTGCCTGATGCGCCTCTATAAGCTCATCGCACATAGCTGCTATATCATCCACAGACAGCTCTCCTCCGGTGTGGGGATCAAGCATTGCAGCCATGTATATATCTTCCCTTTTGCGTGTGCGTGCTGCCTGTATTGTCAGAAGCTGAGGATTGATGTTGGTTCTGTTCATTGCGGCAAGCTGCTCCGGCAGGTCACCTATAACAGTAGGATGAATACCCATCGCGTCTACCATGCACGGAACCTCAACGCATGCGTTATGCGGCAGGTTTGTGATAAGCCCGCTGTTGATTACGTTTCCGCCGATTTTATACGGGTTGTTTGTAACCATTGCCTCAATTATTCTTGACGCGTATTCACGGCTTCTTTCATGCTCTATCTTTCCGCCGGCAAAAAGCTCTTCTTTCTGTTTCTTCCACCCTTCAATCTGATTTATGCATCTTCTCGGATATTCGTCAAGCGGAATGTTATATTTATCTGTAAGCTCGGGATATTTTGATTTTATGAAGAACGGATTATATTCGGCATTATGCTCGCTGCTCTCCGTGCAATAATATCCGAAACGTCTTATATATTCAAATCTTACCATATCGGGATGCTTTTCGGAGGCATTTTTTTCTGCAGCCTTTTCGCGGATAAGCGGATAAAGGTCATTGCCATTTAGATCTTTAACCTCTAGAAGCCAGCCCATGTGGTTGATTCCGGCTATGAGATCGCCGAAGCCGTCCGTCTCGATGCCGAGCTTTTCAAGCAGACCGCTTGTGCAGACCTGAACGCTGTGGCAAAGGCCTATCGTCTTTACCTTTGTATATCTTTGCATATAACCCGTGAGCATCGCCATGGGGTTTGTGTAATTCAAAAACCATGCGTCGGGGCAAACTTCTTCGATATCTCTTGCAAAATCTTCAAGAACGGGGATTGTTCTGAGCGCTCTCATGATTCCGCCTATTCCGAGAGTATCGCCTATGGTCTGACGGAGACCGTATTTTTTCGGGATCTCAAAATCTATTATCGTGCAGGGGTCATATCCTCCGACCTGAATTGCATTGACAACGAAGTCGGCACCTCTGAGCGCGTCTTTTCTGTTTTCAACGCCGAGGAATTTTTCAACCGTTGCGCGTCCCTCATTGCAGTTATCGTTTATGGCATTAATAAGCATAAAGCTTTCGTCAAGTCTTTCGCCGTCAATGTCATAAAGTGAGATTTCAATATCATGCAGGCTGTCCGCAAGCATACAGTCTCCCAAAACGTTTTTGGCAAAAACAGTGCTGCCTGCTCCCATAAAAGTAATTTTCATAGCATACACACCCGTATAATATAATTATCATCATCCTAAAGATAATTGTATCATACTTTTCCTTTCTTTAAATTTTTATATTTAATAACTGCAATTATATTTTTAGTGATATTTTACAGTTATTTTTCGGATTCGTTTATACAAAAGCTCAGCTACCTTTGGCATAATATATAGGCACTGTGTATTTGTTCATATTAATTACAGCTTTGACCGGTATATTGCAACAACACAGCCATCAAATGCTGTTGTCATTAGAAAAGCCTTTACAGTTTTTAACGCAAAAGCCGCCCTCGCATTGAACGTCAGGGTGTGACGGCAATGATTTATCTTCAATAAAGCTGTTATTTTTAAATGTGATATCAGAACTGTTACTTAAATAGGCAATCCTTTTTTCGTGCATTCTGAACACGTTATTTTCAACAAGTATATTATGGTGATAGTATACATTATCCCTGCTTTTCGGCGGATTGCATACAATGGCATAAGAGCCCGCATATGCCGCATTATCAAAATTATTATTCTTTATTATGATATTGTTGCACGGACCGCTTTCAAACCAGCTGTCAGCGTCACCATTCATACTTATAGCCTCACACATATTGTAAAATGTGCACCCCTCCACGAGTGCCCCCTTACACGTTGTTATAAGAAATCCCCTGGGACGGTTATATCCGCAACGGCAATTTTTAAAATGAACATACGGCATACGTGTCCCGTTTTCTATAATATGCCCAACCTTCATATCTGACGGCAGCTTTTCTTCTGTTTCCAGCATTAAAAATTTTCCCGAAACCAAAGTTGATGATTTTACGGTCAAATTTCCGTATATTGCCATTGTTTCGTTATCAACAAACTGAATTACGTCTCCTTTTTTAAATATATTTATCCCATATTGTTGATGATGTCCAAATCTCAGAAGGACTTTTGTATCGTTAATCTTTTTATCAACAGGCATATATATTCCGTGAACATTGCAAGCGTCATCCATCATACTCTCAAACACGCAATTCCTTATGTTAACCGTTCCGCTGCAATTCACAAAATGAGTTGCGTCTGCAGTCACCGACAAAATCCGCCCCTCAGACGGAACCATCTTGACATTATCAAGCGTTATATTCTCTGCTAATTGGCATATAATTCCCATAGAACGCGCGTGAAACATATTAATGTTTTCTATGCAAACATTCCTGCTCTCGGTAACGAACATACCCGGGAGGGTTCTGTCATTATGAATGCACACCCAACGATTTCCGATTTTGTGCTTGTAGTTAATATCGCCTTCCAGGCGAATGATATTATCGCCTATCTTCGATACGGATAAATATCTGTACAGTTCCGACATAAAACCGGTATTCTTATCTTTTGACAGTGAAACAAAATATGTCGGTGCATATGGATCCGGTCTCTTCGTGTCAGGATTGAATTCCAATGAAAGAACCTTATCGGTCACTTTTTTCCAACCGTTACCGTAGAAAACAAATTTGCTGTCAGCTATATCGCAGTGGAAAAATTTACTGTTAAACTTCATATCAACGAATTTTTCGGATGAGTCTATGATTTCAGCCTCAAAATACATAGGCTCATCATAATCAACGGAAATATTTTTTACGGTAATATTTTCGCAATTATCAATAACAAACGGCATTATGTCCCCATGGAAAATCAACCTGCAGCCGTCACCGTCAATAGTAACATTCTTTTTATTGATGATCGGAAATGCTATTGATTTCAGGCTATAATCATTATTGGATATATAATATTCTTTTATAAATGCCATATCCGGAAAAAAGTGCATCTCACCTCCGCCGAGATGCAAAGTATCACCGTCGTTACACGAATTTATCATGTCAAAAACCGCAAGTGTTGCATCTTTGTACCCGCCAACACAGTTACAGTTTTTAAATTCCGTATTTATCATAACAAACCTCTTTCTGTAGGATGACTGTCTTCTTTATTAGTTCTTATCATTTTTATAATCACCTATGTCTTTTTTTAATTATAAATTCAACCGAGAAAAAAATACATATTAAAGTTGTTGCAAAACATGTTAAAATATGGTATCATATCATTATGATGAAAATGATAAAGGATACGGTTAAACGCAAGAAATAACGGCGCCCTTGTGTAAAGGGAGCTGTCAGCGTCAGCTGACTGAGGGATTGTTAAAACATATCTGCATTTTAGAAATAAATTTTGCAAGAGCTTAATATTTACAACCCCTCCGGATTGCTTCGCAATCCACCTCCCCTTGCACAGTGGAGGCAATGCTTCTTGCGTTTAATCCGAATTAATTTGTAAAATGAAATGTACATTGTTAATTACCGCGTAGGGGCGGATATTATCCGCCCGTTTATTTACATATGATTTTTTCGGGCAGATGATATCTGCCCCTACGAGCACGGTGTATATGCGTTCCTTGCATAAAACATACAAAATAATACGATTAAACGCAAGAAACTGAGGCGATAACATGCATTTTAAAATTTTTGATACGGACAATGTAATATCGAATGATCTGATACCCGTTGAATGCGGAAGTCAGGACTGCGAAAGCGGTCATGCCTTCGGGCCGCACAAGCGTTCTTATCATCTTATTCACTTCGTAACACACGGATGCGGAATTTTTGAAATAGGGAAAAAACGCTATAATATCTTTTCGGGTGAGCTGTTTTATATTCCGCCGGACATCCCGACGTTTTACAAAGCGGACACCGACGACCCGTGGAGCTATTCATGGATAGGACTGCGCGGGATTGCCGCGGCATCGCATCTCAAAAGCGCGGGGCTCTCGTCAAAAAGACCGGTTATGCACTTTTCGGACAATGTCCTTTCAAGTCTTAACGCACTTGTGTACGACTTCGGAAGCGGAAACTCTCTGCGCGCGACGGGGCTTTTGTATTTGACTCTCGCTGAACTGATAAAATGCGGATGTACGAGAGATAAATATAAATCACCGTCACAGCTTTATGCGGAATCGGCCGTGAGATACATAAACGAAAACCTTTACCGAAAAATTACGGTTGCCGAAACTGCAGAGCATATCGGCATTGACTGCAGTTATCTGTGCGCGGTTTTTAAAAAGTTTTTGAACTGCTCGCCGCAGAAATATATTTCGGAACATAAAATAACGGCGGCAAAAAAGCTTTTGACGGAAACACCGTATGAAATAAAATACATTGCGTCATCTCTCGGATATGACGATCAGTTCACATTTTCTCACTTTTTTAAAAACGGAACGGGAATGAGCCCGAAGCAATGGCGCATACAAAATCAGTAATAATTGACTAATTTTTACTTCACGTTTTGTGAGTTGTTACAATATTCAAAAAGTTATGCCTTTTGGGATTGAAATTAACGAAAAAAAATTGTATAATTATGCAGTAAAATTCAGGCGGCACATTTTGTGCACGCAAAAAAATTAAAGAAATGGGGAATTTATAATGTCAAAGAAAATTATGGGGCTGTTTATTGCACTTTGCGTTGCACTGAGCGCATTTGCTCAGGTTTCGTTTGCAGCTGCAAAGGACTTAAACGGCGAGCTTAAAGCGGCTCAGAAAGCTATCGACGCCGGTGCGGAGGGGCTCGGTCTCGGAAACAACACTTCAATGGATGAATTCTTATTCGCTATCAGAACTCTCATCCCCGAAGGCAGCAGTGTTAAAATCACAATCGATAACCCTGCAAACTACAGACCAGTTAACGCTACGGCAGAAAAAGACGGTCAGATTTTTGCAAACATGAATCTTGACTGCGAAGGTCTTAAGACAACACACATAGTTATGATTAAAATACCTAAGCTCACGGGTGACGCGATAGAAGCAAATGCGGATATTGCAAAGCTTGACGAAGACAAGGCTTCGGTAAGCGCACGCATAAAGAGTTTTTACGTAACAAACGACGTTTCAAACGAAGAGTTTATTGCAGAGCTTCAGAAAGCTGCAGCAAACGGATCCAAGGTTGAATGGACGGACGATTTCAGCAGAAGAGACGCGTCCGATAAGTTCCATCTCGGACTTATGAGAGGAACCCTCAGACTTACATACAACCATGAAACAACAACTATGCTTGTAACCAAGGTTGTCGGAATGCCGGAAGAAAAAACCGACGATAACAAAGGCACAACAGAGCCCGATCAGCCGAAAGACGATACGCCGGTTACCGCTCCGAAATTCAGCGACGTTGCAGACGGCGCTTATTATGCCGATGCCGTAAAATGGGCTGTTGAAAAGAAGATCACGACAGGAACCTCCGACACGACATTCTCTCCGGATGATGTGTGCATAAGAGGTCAGATACTCACATTCCTTTACCGCGCTGTAGGATCTCCGAAGCCGACGGTTGAAAATCCGTTTACTGACGTTCAGCCGACGGATTATTATTACAATGCTGCTCTTTGGGCATATGAAAACGGTATGGTTGAGGGCGAAACCTTTGACGCAAACACACCGTGCACAAGAGCTTCAACGGTTACATACCTTTGGATATATGCAGGCGCACCCGATGCCGATACATCCGAGCTTTTTGACGATGTATCCGCAGACAGCGACTATGCCGAGGCTGTTGCATGGGCAGTGGACGAAAATGTTACAAGCGGAACATCCGAAACAACATTCTCTCCCGACACTATTTGCAGCCGCGGACAGATTGTTACATTCTTAAACAGAGCAATCGCCGAATAATGATTTGGATTTTTAAGCGGTAACACTGCCGCATAAAGGACAGGGTATGAAAAATATATCCCGTCCTTTTTATATTGTATAAAAAATTATACATATTCGTTAAATATATGTATTGGACATTTTTTTGATTTTATGGTATAATGGTTATAATGAATTAATGTTTATTTATCGAACGTATAGTGATGTAGGCATCGCGGTTAGGGTATACTTTTGAGAAGTTTATTATAAATTACCGCGCAGGGGCGGATATTATCCGCACACTTGTTTACACGTTATTTTCGGGCAGATAATATCTGCCCCTACGAACAGTCGGACATATAAATTCATTGCCTTTAATCATATAAAGTATATGTGTTGTGCATGCGGAACGGTGTGGGCACCGTTCCCTACACAGTCATTGCAGGGTTGTAATTAATTGTTAAATAGAATCTTATTACATATTCACAATTAAACCAATTTATCAATTGAAAAATATCTATTAAATTATTTGTAGGGAACGGTGACCACACCGTTCCGGCGCATTAAATAAACAAAATAATACGATTAAACGCAAGAAATAACGGCGCCCTTGTGTAAAGGGAGCTGTCAGCGCAGCTGACTGAGGGATTGTTAAAAACATATCTGCATTTTTAAAATAAATTTTGCTTAAGTTAAATATTTACAACCCCTCCGAGTTGCTGTGCAACTCACCTCCCCTTGCACAGGGGAGGCACTGTCCCTTGCGTTTAATCCGAATTAATTTGTAAAATGA
>CAKSJG010000023.1 GCA_934463165.1 uncultured Clostridia bacterium | reverse complement strand
GATGGAGTATACCAAGATTGAACGATGTCAAAACTGCTATATCGCTTATGATAAGCAGGATAAGTGTGCAATTTATGACTTGAACGGCAAAAAGCTTTCCGACGACTATGATTATATAGGTTCATTTTTCAACGAACAGGTTGCAGAGGCGAGAAAGGATAACCAATACTATATCATAAATCCTTACGGAGCCGTTTTCGGCAAATTCTATAAAAGGATAATAAATGTATCGGAATATGTTCTTGTAAATCTTACGGATTCAAACGAGGACGGCAGACCGCTTTCGTATTTCGAGGGTGAATTCGGAGTGTATACATATACGGGTGAGCTTATCAAGACATTGACGTACGAGAAATTCAAGCCGCATAAAAATCAAGACTTTTGGATAACATTTACAGGCAATCGCCTGCTGTTTACCGAAAACGGAAAGTGGGGAGCAGTTGATAATAATTTTGATACTGCTATAGAGCCTGTGTTTAACGTAATATTTCCGTTTTATGATACAGAAAGCCGAATAACAATAGCGATAAAAGACGGCAAATACGGCCTAATTGACCAAGACGGCAAAACGGCTTCCGATTTTATTTATGATGAAATGTATCCGCTTTATGATAGTAACAACGGAAAAATTAACGCATATAAAGTTACGCAGAATTTAACGCAAAAACCTCAGTTCGGTCTTTTAGACAGGTACGGAAAAACTATAAAACAGCTCGGCGAGATTGAACCGCAAACGTTATATGAAGATTATAAACTGATAAAAGTATCTCAAAAAAACAATCGTGATGACAGCGATCAATACGGATATTTATAT
Source organism: uncultured Clostridia bacterium (assembly GCA_934463165.1). Classification (GTDB taxonomy): domain Bacteria; phylum Bacillota; class Clostridia; order UMGS1810; family UMGS1810; genus RGIG1828. Next base: position 44,766 of record CAKSJG010000023.1, on the reverse strand, counting down.
GGGCTTATCGATTATGACGGGAATGTTGTAATCCCTGTTGAAAACACAAATATATGGGGCATATCCGAAGGAGTTGTTGCTGCTCAAAAAGCTGAAGACCAAAACGGATATTATGATATAAACGGCAGAGAAATAACCGATTTTAAATACATAGCGGTATCGCTTTTTTCGGAAGGATTTGCTTTTGCATCAAGCTTTACCGGCGGTGTATGGACACATGAGGTTATAAACAAAAACGGCGAAGTTATGTTTAATCCGAGTAATTGGTCAGGCGGTTTTTACGGCGGTATCGCTCAAATTGAAGCAGGCAAGTTTATTGACACAAACGGAAATATCATAATAGACAATCCGGAATGGACAGCAGGTCCCGAGCTGAACCGGCAGAACTATAAAGATGACGGCAGATTTATTGTTTCAGACGGTGAAAACTACGGCGTTGCAAAATATACGGGATATATTTCCCCGTGGGCAAAAGAAACCATATCGGAAGCAAAAAGACTAAATATAATCAAAACAGACGCAAATTATAATTACACAGCATTTATTTCTCGTGAAGAATTTTGTGAACTTGTATTCAATTATATTAAAAATTTTCCCGGATCGGCTTTCTCGGTGGGTATAATAAAACCTCCTTTTACCGATACGGATAATGAACATATTGAAGTGCTGAATGCATTGGGTATTGTCAAAGGAAAATCCGAAACGGAGTTTGCTCCGAACGATTCGCTTACACGTGAAGAAGCCGCAGCCATTCTCTGCCGTTTGATAAACAAAATATACCCCGGCCGGGATGCGACGGCGCAATACTTTGATTTTGCCGACAGCGGACAAATATCCGATTGGGCAATGAATGATATTCAAGTCATCTGCAATATGGGTATTATGCAGGGCGTGGGCAATAACAGATTTGCTCCAAAGGAGTTATATACCACCGAACAGGCTGTTGCAACGCTTGTGAGAGTATATGAAAATGTCGGTAATTTTGAAACAAACGATACTTCTGAACTAACATTTGCCGATAAGCTGAACGCACAAATGCCGACAGATAAAAACCATATGTTTTCTCCACTGTCTGTTAAAATGACTCTTATGTACGTATATCATTGAATAAAAAGCACATTATATTCAATTTTATTCTAAAACCAAACACCCCGACATATATTTAACTAAGATATTTGTCGAGGTGAATTTTTTTGAAAGATTATATTGCCGAAAGAGTTACGGCAACAGCCGAATACATGATTGCCAATAAAAGCACCGTAAGAAGTGCCGCGGCAAAATTCGGTGTGTCTAAATCTACCGTACATACGGTTGTAACAAGACAGAAACTTTTTATATAGAAGTGGCGTAATATTGCGCTTTTCAGAGATTTCACGCAATTCAAAATCTCTCTGTAACAACCGAATAGAAAATGTATAATAAAAAATCCCGAAAACCGCTTAAAATAAGGCTTTCGGGATTTTTGATGTTTCGTTATTGTTACATCTGTATGGGTATTTTCGAGATATGCGCAAATGATATTTTTATAGTATTACTCAGATAAATTTATTCTTCATCTTCAAAGGTCATATCTTCAAAAATAATTTTAAGATAATCTCTTCTGCCGTATAAAATGCGATAGATAGAAACATAAGTTTCATCAACTTTATAAAAGACTATATAATTTCCGCTCACTATAAAGCGAAAATCGGTTTCAATATGAATTTTTGCAGAAAGCACCGGTCCCATATGTGGAGATGTTTCTAAAAGACTATAATCTTTTATTATTCTTTTTACTACATTGTTTGCCGCAATAGGATTTGCTAAATCATTTTCAATATAAGATTTGATTTCTTTTAAATCATTTAGTGCAGCGGGAGTAACACGGATTTTCGGCATGGCTATACCCCCAATGCCTTCATAACATCATCATTAGAAAGCCATCCGTTTTCTTTGGCGGATTTTTCTCCTTCAGAAAGCTTGCCCATTAGCTTGATTATAGCTTTTGTTTTTTCATATTCTTCCATATCAACAATCGCATAACGGCCTCTTCCATTCTTCGTAAGAAAAACAGGTTCGTCAAATGCAATTTCCTTTAAAACTTCTGCATAATTTCTTAAATCCGAAACCGGCCTGATATTTGGCATAAAACGCCCTCCTTTATGTTTGTTGTAATTATTGTATCATAATTTTAAGTAAAATACAACAACTTTTTTATAGAAGTGGTGTAACCCCCAAAGAGTATTATCCTTGGGGGTTACTTATAAGTTCATTCTAAATACAACTTCATATTTTCAAATGCATTTACTGTATCCGTATCATATTGGTTAAACTCTTCGGAGAAGGTTTTAAGACTCCCTGTCGGATTTACCGCCGAATTTGTCAGTTTTACGTAATTGTCATAAAATGTTTTAAGTACAGAATATGCTTCTTCATATTTTTTCGGCGGATTTTTTAAAGCCTTCATTAAATTCGCAACATTATTTTGATTATCACGAATTTCAGAAATGCTTTTGTTTAGCTCGTCATCTGCAAACAAATTTTCCAGCGCATTATTAAAATCACCAACAAATTTTCCGTTCTGCATTGTATATTTATCGGTTTTGTCATCTCTTTTTTCATAAATGGCATTGCTCCAAACACTTTTGACAAGATTGCCGACATCTTCAGCCTTTGCGGCACCGTCAATCATTGTCTGCGCCGCCTTGGTCATGTTGGCGCTATACTCAGCAAGTGCAGCCTGTTTTACAAAATTGACCCCAATAGCGTATACAACAAGCAACACAATAGCTATAACCGAAATAACCATAATTTTACGTTTTTTCTTGTTTTCTTTCACTCCCGAAATTGATGCCGGGCAACCGCACACAGGGCATGACGCAAGATTATTTTCAAATTCATTGCCGCAGTCCTCACACTTAATTTTGTTCTGTACATCTGCGCTTTGCCCCATACCGGCATAACCGCAATTCGGGCAAACCGCTGCCTTGTCGCTTACGGGATTTTTACAATTCGGACAACTGATTAATGCCATTTTCACTCCCCCTTATTATCTTTTGTAATATCCGTTTTGCTGACATATTTCGTGAATAGTTTCAGCAAATATTGAACGGGACTTTTTGCCAGTATCATTATTAAAATTCTTTTTGTCTAAATATAAATCCCGCACCTCATTCCATAAATAAGGATCGCTTTTGCAAAACTCAATTTTATTCGGAAGATCATAGAAACTTTTTGGCTGTTCTTCCCAAGAATATGAGTTTTGTTTTTTATTAAACCTTATGTACTGCTGCCTGTTTTTCCCGTAATTATTTACTATTGCAAAATCACAACTATAGAGTATTCTGAAATTTGATTTATCTTTTATCTTAATGGTAAACACTCGCGTGCTGTCCTCGCAATGATCATATCTGCACCCATAAACATGTTTATTAAATGCCCTCATAAGAATATGCTTTATTTCTTTCGGTGTAAAATTTACGTCATCATCGTTCAATTCGATATTTACATCAAAATCAAATCCAATGTTGTTTTTAAAATCACACGTTATCATATTTCTTTTTGCACTTCCGACAAAATCAAATCGAAAAGTAAAATCGTTTCTAACCTCATTCTGAACAAGCTTAATCAATTCAATAATATCTTTCTTGATTGGCATGGTCTTTTCTTTCGGTACATACTCATAATGATACATAATTATCCTCCTTTTTGCCCAAGCCGCCCATTCGGATTTCTGTTCCAAATCATTATAATATATACTAATTATACTCCAAAGTCAAGCATTTTTCAAATTTTTTACAAACATTAAAATTTGGGGAACAATAAATTTGCTGTTTGTCATATTTTTGTTGATTTTATTCCCCAAATGTGATATACTATATACAACAACCTAAAAGAGGTATGATTATGGAATATATTAAGGTTTCACAAGCGGCAGAAAAGTGGGGGCTCTCACCGCGCAGAGTCAGGCTTTTATGCGCTCAAAACAGAATAGACGGCGTTGTTCAAAAGGGTAAATTATATATGATTCCCGAAAACGCACCAAAGCCCGTTGATGCAAGAACGTTAAAAGGAATAAAAATGTCAAAGGAGTTATCTCCCCTGCTGCTGAAAATCGACGCATTAAAAGCAGAGCTTGACAAAAAGCGTCCGCTTACGCAAGGCGAGGCAGAAAGATTACGCGATGAATTTATGGTGGACTTTACCTATAATTCAAACGCAATCGAGGGTAACACGCTTACATTAAAAGAAACGGCGATGGTTTTGGAAGGTATGACAATTGACCAAAAACCGCTGAAGGACCACCTTGAGGCAGTCGGCCACAGAGATGCGTTTTTGTATATCGAAGATATTGCAAAGGACACAAAAATCAGTGAAACGGTGATTAAAAATATTCACTCGCTTGTGCTGATGAACAGACCGGAGGATAAAGGCGTGTTCCGTAAAATTCCCGTAACCATTATGGGCGCATATACCGAGCCTGTTCAGCCATATATGATTGAACCGAAAATGACTAAACTTCTCGCCGAGAACGAAAAACGCAAAAAGAAAATGCACCCAATAGAGAGAATCGCACGGTTCCACCTTGAATTTGAGGGCATTCACCCCTTTATTGACGGCAATGGCAGAACAGGAAGATTGCTGCTTAATCTTGACCTTATACAAAATGGCTATCCGGCAATCAACGTGAAGTTCGCCGACAGAAAAACATATTACGCCGCCTTTGATGAGTTTTATAAAAATGGTGATGCTGAACCCATGATAGAGCTTGTAGCAAAGTATGTAATCGAGCGAATGAAACAGTATTTGGAAATATTAAAATAGTATAATGCTTGTATGCAATTGAATACTGTACTGATTATTGTACACTTGTTGTGCTATAATTAAAATGTTGAGGTGTAAATATGGAGATAATTGATAATATTTCAAAAACGTTAAAAGATGATTTGAAGACAGAACTTAAACCGGGAAGCAAGCTCTCTGTTGCGGCGGCTTGCTTTTCTATCTATGTCTTTCAAGAGTTAAAAAACGAATTAAAAGGTATTGATGAAATGCGTTTTATATTTACTTCTCCGACATTTACGACTGAAAAAGCAAAAAAAGAAAAACGCGAATTTTATATTCCCCGACTTAATCGCGAAAGAAGTCTGTACGGCACAGAATTTGAAGTTAAATTGCGCAATGAACTTACGCAAAAGGCGATAGCAAAGGAATGTGCCGAATGGATACGCAAAAAGGTGATATTCAAATCAAACATATCCAATGACAATATGATGGGCTTTATAAATGCCGATGATAAAAACTATATGCCGATAAACGGATTTACAACTGTTGATTTAGGCTGCGAGCGCGGCAACAATGCCTATAATGTCGTTCAAAAAACCGAATCACCAATGTCAGACCTCTATCTTAAACTGTTCGATGATTTGTGGAATGACAAAACAAGAATGCAGGAAGTAACCGAAGAAGTGATAGATAATATAACAGCGGCATATAACGAAAATTCTCCCGATTTCATTTATTTTGTAACGCTTTATAATATTTTCAACGAATTTCTTGAAGATATATCGGAAGATGTGCTGCCGAACGAGGCAACCGGATTTAAAGAAAGTAAAATATGGGGTATGCTCTATAACTTTCAGAAAGATGCGGTTCTTGCAATTATAAATAAACTCGAAAAATATAACGGCTGTATTTTGGCTGACAGTGTTGGTCTGGGTAAGACTTTTACCGCACTCGCTGTTATTAAATATTATGAAAACAGAAATAAATCCGTTCTCGTTTTATGCCCTAAAAAGCTGACGAACAACTGGAATACATATAAAGATAACTATGTCAACAACCCTATCGCAGCGGATAGGCTCAATTATGATGTGCTTTATCATACTGACCTTAACAGAACAAGCGGAAAGTCGAACGGACTTGATTTGGACAGGCTTAATTGGGGCAACTATGACCTTGTGATAATTGATGAGTCGCACAATTTCAGAAACGGCGGAAAATTGGTTGAAAATCCCGACGAGGACGAGAAGGATAACCGTTATGTAACCTTGATGAAAAAGGTTATTCGTGCCGGGGTTAAAACAAAGGTGCTTATGCTTTCCGCAACGCCTGTAAATAACCGATTTAACGACCTTAAAAATCAGCTTGCTCTTGCCTATGAAGGGCATACCGATTACATTGATGAGAAATTAAACACAACACGCTCTATTGACGAAATTTTTAAAAATGCGCAAAGAGCGTTCAACACTTGGAGCAAATGGGAGCCTGAGCAACGCACAACAGACAGCCTGCTCAAAATGCTTGACTTTGATTTTTTTGAGGTGCTCGATTCCGTAACTATTGCCCGTTCAAGAAAACACATACAAAAGTATTACGATATGGCGGATATAGGCACTTTTCCGACAAGGTTGAAACCGATTTCCAAAAGACCACGGCTGACAGACCTTAAAGAAGCGATAAATTACAATGAGATATTTGAACAACTCACGCTTCTTTCTTTGTCAATTTACACACCGTCACACTATCTGCTTCCGAGCAGGATTGAAAAGTATGCGGAATTGTATGAAGACAACAAGGTAAATGTAGGTTTTACACAGGCAAATCGTGAACAAGGAATCCGCAGACTTACTGCGATAAACCTTATGAAACGTATGGAAAGCTCGGTATATTCGTTTAATTTGACTTTAACACGAATTAAAGAGTTGATTGAGAGCACTATAAAAACCATTGATGAATATGACAGTATTTCAAAAGTATCTCTTGACCTTACAGACATAAGTAATATAGATGAATTTGACAATGACGACCAAAACGGTGATGAACTGTTTTCTTTTGGCAAAAAGGTAAAAATAGAGCTTGCCGATATGGACTATAAATCTTGGAAAGACAGTCTGATTAAAGACCGCGAAATTTTGGAGCTGCTCACATTTATGGTCGGTGATATTACACCGCCGCACGACAGCAAACTACAAGAGCTTTTTGCCGTGCTTAAAGACAAAATAGAAAAGCCTATCAATGACGGCAATAAAAAAGTTATTATATTTACTGCCTTTGCCGATACGGCAGACTATTTGTATGCAAATGTAAGCGAATATGTTAAGACAAATTTCGGACTTAACACGGCATTGGTTACGGGAAATATAGAGGGCAAAACAACCATACCAAAATTAAAATGTGACTTAAACACTGTTTTGACATGTTTCTCACCCATATCGAAAGGCAGAGATTTGTTTGAAAGTATGCCGAAATGCGATATAGACATTCTTATCGCAACCGACTGTATTTCCGAGGGACAGAACCTGCAGGACTGCGATTATCTGATAAACTACGATATACACTGGAATCCTGTTCGCATTATTCAGCGATTCGGGCGAATTGACCGTATCGGAAGCAGAAACGAATACATACAGCTTGTCAACTTTTGGCCCGATGTTACTCTTGATGAGTATATCGATCTAAAGGCAAAAGTTGAAACAAGAATGAAAATTGTTGATATGACGGCAACGGGCGATGACAATATTTTAAGTGATGAAGAAAAAACAGACCTTGAATACAGGAAAGCACAACTTAAACGCTTGCAGGAAGAAGTTGTTGATATTGAGGATATGTCAACTGGTATTTCAATTATGGATTTGGGACTCAATGAATTCAGGCTCGACTTGCTTGAATATATAAAGAACCACCCCGATATTGACAAAACACCATATGGTTTACACTCGGTTGTGCCGAGTACACCGGACAGCCCTGCCGGAGTTGTATATGTGCTTAAAAACCGTTCAAACAGCGTTAATATTGATAATCAGAACAGACTGCATCCGTTTTATATGGTGTATATATCGAACGATGGTGAAGTTGTGTGCGACCACTTATCGCCGAAAGCAATGCTCGACAAAATGCGTTTTCTTTGCAAGGGCAAGACTGAACCTATTGCGGAGGTATACCGTGAATTTAACAAAGAAACCCGTGACGGCAGAGATATGAGCAAGTTTTCACATCTTTTGGGTGATGCCATTGCGTCTGTTATTCAAGTTAAAGACGAAAGTGATATTGACAGCTTTTTAGGTGGAAATCAAGTCAGCTTTTTGTCGAATGAGATTAAAGGACTTGACGATTTTGAACTTATATGCTTTTTAGTAGTTAGGAATTAGGAATGAGGAGTTAGGAATGCTAAATTTACCACATAGCACAGAAATGAGCAAACAGCTTCCCAAAAAGGCGATTTATACAAAATTTCAGATGAATACATCGGCAAAAGATAAAATAGATGCCGATATTTCAAGAATTACAATAGTAAATGAAATAGCGCCGAATAAAGTTAATATCCCTGCCGGAGATGAAGTAAAAAACTTTTTTGTGTTGCTTGTAACATTAAAAAGAAAAGATTTTGATGAGAAGATAATCGCAATGCTTTCAAAACTTATTTCTCAAAATATTCTCTTTGTGTTGGAGTATAACGGCAAAAGCAAACTTGCGGTTTATCGCTTAAAAGTAATGCAAACGGGCTGGAAACCGACCGAAGAACAAAGTGTGGAGCTGCAAGGCTTAAATCTTGATAAAGTGTGGGAAAACATTGTTAAGAGTTTGGAGTGTGGAGTGTGGAATGAGGAGTTGTCGCTCGATGAAAATATAGCATTGCACGAGAAACAAGCCAAACTCGAAAAAGAAATCGCACGACTCGAAAAGCAAGCACGAGCGGAACGACAGCCGAAGAAGAAATTTGAATTGGTGCAGAGGATAAAGAAATTGAAAATGGAGGTTGATTTTGGTGGACAAAAATGAATTTAATATGGACGGAGAACATATAATGCGACACGATTTTTTGAATTATTGCAGCTGTTGCTTATTAGATATCATAAAATATGTTGATGAAAATCACATTGCCAAAGAAAACTTGCACTTCAATGATAAGCGTCTTGCGGACGAGTTTCAAAGCAAGTGTGCTACTTTAACAGAAGATGAAAAAACAAGCTGGTTAATTAATAATGGGTGTAAAAATGATATATATAATTTTTATTACAAACATTTATTTTGCTCATTAATAGTTGACTTTTCTAATTATTATAATGCGTCGGTTGAAATGGCGTATAAAAGGAATATATATGCGGCGTGGGCTCTTTTAAGAAGACCTTTGCAGGAAACATTAGCATATCTTGAATGGTTGTATGTTGATAGATATGAACTAATTAAACTAATGTTGGAACAAGACGATACAAAAAAGTATGAGTTAATGAGCCGAGTGAATAAATCAAAAATTAAAAATCACATTCAAGAAATTCAAGCAGAAGGTGAAAAAGGAATAATTGACCTTTATGAATTTAGGTATTCATATGATACAGAGTTTACTATAAACGGTATTTTGCAGGCAACCAATCACCTTATTACAACGCGCCCGGCTTTAAAAACATCTCCCCACGGATTGAATTTTGTTTTTCAGAATGATGATACAATAAATCGTAATACAGGATTTTATTACACTTCCGTGCCGTATATTATGCTAAATGCAATGAAAATAATTTTTGGGATGTTTTTTGAGATAGCAAATTTAGATGAATATTCTCAAAATATAAATTATTTGAATTTGTCTTTGAAAAATTTTGGAGCAATGCCAATAGAATTTGAAAAATCAAAAGAAATATTACAATTAAGCGATAGAAAGATAATATGCCCTCATTGTAAGAAAGGCTATTCGACTAATGAAAAATGGATTGACTTTACCAATAATCGTTTCAAATGCGACAAGTGTTTTACCGAGTTAGACACATTTGGATTTATTCCTGATTATATGTTAAATAGAACGGAGGAAAACAAAAATGAATGATAAATTAAAAATGCAGACGGCGAACAAGGCTGATGAGAATTTTAAGAAGCTGGCGGCTATGTTTCCTAATGCCGTTACGGAAACGATTGACGAAAACGGCGAAGTGGTTCGTGCGATAGACAAAGATGTGCTTATGCAGGAAATTAACACAAGGGTTGTTGACGGAAATGAAGAACGCTATCAGTTTACTTGGCCGGACAAGAAAAAATCTGTCCTGCTTGCAAACGCTCCGATAAACAAAACCCTCCGCCCCTGCCGTGAGGAAAGCGTGGACTTTGACAACACCGAAAACCTCTATATCGAGGGCGATAATTTGGAAGTGCTGAAACTTTTGCAGGAAACATATCTCGGCAAAATCAAAATGATTTACATAGACCCGCCGTACAATACCGGAAATGACTTTGTGTATGAAGATGATTTTGCTCAGAGTGCAGAAGAATATCTTGAAAATAGCGGACAATTTGATGATGAGGGCAATCGCCTTGTCAAAAACCTTGATAGTAACGGTCGCTTTCATACCGATTGGCTGAATATGATTTATCCGAGATTGAAGTTGGCAAAGGACTTATTGTCAGAGGATGGCGTTATCATTGTATCAATCGACAACAATGAAGTTGTCAATCTCCGCAAAATGCTTGATGAGGTTTTTGGCTCGGATAACTGCATGGGTATTATTGCAAACACAAACAATCCAAAGGGTAGATCTGACGACAAGTATATTGCAACAGCGCATGAATATTTGTTGGTATATGCAAAAGATGTGTCTAAAGTCGAATGGTACGGCTTTGAACCGACCGAAGAAATTACTAAACGCTATAACAAAGTCGATTTGGATGGCAAGTGGTATCGTGAAATTGACCTGAGAAAAACTGGAGAAAACGACTTGAAAGAGGACAGACCCAATCTGTTCTATTTCTTCTACTACTCTGAGGATACTGGCGACTTTTATCCAGACCGAGCTGATTATATTAAGGACGGGTACATTCAAATCAAACCTCAAAGAGAGGACGGAAAAGAAGGCAACTGGCGCTGGGGTATTGATACCGCAAAAAAACAGATTACAGATTTGGTCCCTAAATTTATGCCTTCAAGAAAAGTCTGGGGTGTAATGCAAAAGGATTACCTTGAAGGGCGTGCATTAGTTAAACCTACAAGTTCTTGGACATTCAAAGATGTTAATAGTGAAAGAGGAACGGAGGAGTTTATCGAGTTAGGTTTTGATAAAAGAATTTTTCCGAAACCGAAACCTTTAGGCACCATTAAAAGGTGTCTAAAATTAGCAACAAGCGGAGATGGCATAATTCTCGACTTTTTCTCCGGTTCTGCAACAACTGCTCACGCTGTTATGCAACTTAATGCAGAAGACGGCGGACACCGCAAATTTATTATGGTGCAGTTGCCCGAAAAAACGGACGAAAAAAGTGAAGCATATAAAGCCGGGTATAAAAACATATGCGAAATCGGCAAGGAACGTATTCGCAGAGCGGGGGCGCAAATAATTCATAATTCACAATGCATAATGCATAATGAAAAGTGCGGCATGACAAAATGCAATAATTATGAATTATGCATTAAGAATTCTGCATTAGACATCGGTTTCCGTGTCTTAAAATGTGACTCATCCAATATGAAAGATGTGTATTACAACCCCACCGAATTTGAACCGTCAATGTTTGACAATTTGGTTGATAACATCAAAGAGGACAGAACACCGGAAGATTTATTATTCCAAATTATGCTTGACCTTGGGATTTTGCTTTCGAGCAAAATTGAAGAAACAACCATTGCCGGCAAAAAAGTATATAGTGTTGCGGACGGCTTTTTAATAGCTTGCTTTGACGAAAAACTGACTACCGAAACAATCACCGCTATCGCAAAACAACAGCCGTATTACTTCGTAATGCGTGATAACGGCTTCGCAGATGACAGTGTTGCAACAAACTTTGAACAAATTTTTGCGGCATTCTCACCCGATACGATAAGGAAGGTGTTGTAATGTTAGAATTTATTAAAAAATATTGGAACGAGGGACTATCTGTTTTAGCAATTATTGTTACATTGCTTCCATTTGTAATTAATTTAATAACTAATCGATCAAGAAAAATATACGCAAATATTGTTGATTATAGTATAGTTACAAATGCAGTGGTAAGCAACTATAACGATTCAGAAAAACTACATGGTACTTTGATTCTTTTAGCTGTTAATCTATTTATACCATTTAAGTCTTTCTTTGTTGAAGACTACGAAATAACTGCTAAATTAAAAAGCGGAACTGCTTCTAAAGCAGTAATAGCAGATGGCAGTCTAACAATCCATAGAGGAACTAGGAATATGAATTTTTCTATACCTTCAAGTTATAATTTCAATTTACATAAGGAGATAATTTGTGAACAAGACAACATAAGAATTTTTGAAATCATGTTTGTCGATGCAAGTATTGTAGATATTGATAATATAGAATACATAGAGTTCAAATTCGCAAACAAAAAACAAGTCAAAACAATTACTTTAGAGTCGAAGCATTTTCCAAAGTTCAACAAGATGAAATTTTTATGTGAATTTGAGAAAGATGTAACTATAACTTGATTTTAGAGGTGGTAAAATGAGATTTAATTTCAAGATACAACAATATCAAACCGATGCGGTTGATGCCGTGGTCAAGGTGTTTGCCGGACAAGGCTTTCACGACAAAATAAGTTATATTCGTGACATCGGAAAAATAAAGCCGCAGTCTACGCAGCTTTCGCTTTCGTTTGCAGATGAGTTCGGCGAAAGTTTGGACAGTTTTGACGACACGGGTTACAAAAATGAAATGCTCGCTCTTTCCGATGAGCAGCTTCTTAAAAATATACACGCTATGCAGTCGCAGAACAATATAAAGCTATCGCCCTCGCTTATAAAAGATTTGGGCAGGTGCAGCCTTGATATTGAAATGGAAACAGGCACGGGAAAAACCTATGTGTATATCAAGACAATGTTTGAGCTGAACAAGAAATACGGCTGGAGCAAGTTTATTGTCGTTGTGCCGAGCATTGCCATTCGTGAGGGCGTTTCAAAAACTTTTGAAATCACTTCCGAGCATTTTATGGAGCATTACGGCAAAAAGGCTCGCTTTTTTGTGTATAACAGTTCCAACTTAAACGCACTTGACAATTTTTCGCAAAGCAGCGGAATAAATGTTATGATTATCAACACGCAAGCCTTTGCGTCTTCCTTAAAAGAGGACGGCAAAAGCAAGGAGGCACGTATTATCTATTCCAAGCGTGACGAGTTCGGCTCCCGCCGCCCGATAGATGTTATCAAGGCGAACAGACCGATTATCATTTTGGACGAGCCTCAAAAAATGGGCGGAGAGGTTACGCAAAAGGCTCTTAAAAACTTTAATCCGCTCTTTTGCCTTAACTATTCGGCAACCCACGCAAAGCAGCACAACCTTATTTATGTGCTTGACGCACTGGACGCTTTTAACAAGAGACTCGTAAAGAAAATTGAGGTCAAAGGGTTTGAGGTTAAAAATTTCAGAGGAACTGACAAGTATATGTTCCTTGAACAAATTATGTTATCATCAAGGAAACCTCCAATGGCGAAAATTGAGCTGGAAATCGGTTACAAAAAATCAATCAACCGTGAAACAAGAGTTCTCGGCGTTGGTGATGACCTTTATTATATTTCACAGGAAATGGAGCAATACAAAGGCTTTACTATATCTGAAATTGATCCACTCAAAGGCTCGGTTACATTTACAAACGGTGAGGTTATTTATACCGGTGATGTTGTCGGCGATGTATCCGAAAAAGACATGCGCCGCATTCAGATAAGAGAAACTATCCTTTCGCACTTTGACAAAGAGGAAAAACTCTTTAATATGGGCATTAAAACTCTGTCGTTATTCTTTATTGACGAGGTTGCAAAGTATCGTCAGTACGATGAAAACGGTGATGAGATTTTGGGCGAATACGGCAAAATCTTTGAAGAAGAATACATAAATGTTTTAAATGAATACACAACGCTGTTAGACACACCGTATCAAAAGTATCTGAAAGAAAAATGCAGTGATGTATCAAAAGTACATAAAGGCTATTTCAGCATTGATAAAAAGGGGCACGCTGTTGACAGCAAATTAAAGCGCGGCAGTGAGTTTTCCGACGATATATCGGCGTATGATTTGATACTTAAAAATAAAGAACGCTTGCTTTCGTTTGACGAGCCGACAAGGTTTATTTTCTCGCACTCGGCACTTCGTGAGGGATGGGACAATCCGAATGTATTTCAAATTTGCACACTTAAACACTCCGACAGCAACACCGCAAAACGCCAAGAGGTCGGACGAGGACTTCGTTTGTGCGTAAACCAAGCCGGCAACAGAATAGACGCCGATAGCTTGGGAGACAGCGTTCACAATATAAATTTGCTCACGGTCATTGCAAGCGAAAGCTACAGGACATTTGTGTCGGACTTGCAGTCGGATATTAAAACCGTGCTTTACGACAGACCGACCGTTGCGACAAGCGAATATTTCAAGGGCAAATTTGTTGATGTAAACGGCATACCGACAATTATAGATGAAAAATCTGCAAATGCGATAGAGTTTTATCTCATTTCTAACGGTTATGTTGATATGGACAGGAAAATCACGGATAAGTACCGCACCGATGCCGAAATGGGAACGATAATTCCGCTTCCGGAGGAGCTTTTACCGATGGCGGACGGAATACAAACGCTTATACAAGCGGTTTATGATGACAGCGTACTTGACAAAATGATTGAAAATGCTCACGATACAAAGGTTAAGGACAACCCGTTAAACGAGAATTTCCACAAAAAAGAATTTCAAACGCTTTGGAAACAAATAAATCACAAGTACGCTTATACAGTCGAATTTGACAGCAACGAGCTTATAGAAAAAGCCATAGCACATATTGATGATAAATTGTTTGTTTCGCAGCTTCAATACACTACCACAATCGGCAGACAGAAAGAAGAAATGAACGAGTATGAGGTTGAACGGGGCGATTCTTTCGGCGGTGAAAAAACAAAGACAAAAACGCTTGCACACAGTGAAATCAGCGGCGTAAGATATGACCTTATCGGGAAAATTGCAGAAGGCTGCACCATTACAAGAAAAACTACTGCAACAATTCTAAAAGGTGTTCGTTATGATAAAATTTTGATGTTTAAGAACAATCCGGAGGAGTTTATTACAAAAATAATCAGGCTCATAAACGAACAGAAAGCGACCATGATTGTTGAACATATTTCGTATGATGAAATCGGCGGAGAATACGACAGCGGTATATTTACTGCCGAAAAGACATCGCAGGATTTTGATAAGGCATTCAGAGCAAACAAAGCCATACAGGATTATGTGTTTACAGACGGCTCGGCTGATAAAAGCATCGAGAGAAAATTTGCGGAAGATTTAGATGCAGCAAGTGAAGTATGCGTTTATGCAAAGCTCCCGAAAGGCTTTCATATACCCACTCCGGTCGGAAACTATTCTCCGGACTGGGCAATAGCCTTTTACGAGGGAACAGTAAAGCATATATATTTTGTTGCAGAAACCAAAGGTACAATGGAAAGCCTGAATTTAAGACCCATAGAACAAGCAAAAATATCTTGTGCAAAAAAACTGTTTAATGAAATTTCAACTAACAATGTTCGCTATCACGATGTGGACAGTTATCAAAGTCTGCTTGATATTATGGGTACACTGCAATAAAAATAATAAGGTGAATGTAAAGCACTATGATTAGCGAAAAGGAGACTATTATGCTGAAATTTATTTGTTACCCCAAATGTACGACCTGTCAAAAAGCAAAAAAATGGCTTGATGATAATAAAATTAAATACGAGCTTCGCGACATAAAAGAGGATAATCCCACCTTTGAGGAATTGAGTAAATGGTATAAAATGAGTGGTCTGCCGTTAAAGAAATTCTTTAACACATCCGGACTTTTGTATAAATCATTAGGACTGAAGGACAAGCTATCTGCTATGCCAGAAGAAGAACAGTTAAGGTTACTTGCAACAGACGGAATGTTAGTTAAACGCCCGCTTTCAATCAGCGAAGATTTTATTTTGGTAGGATTTAAAGAAAAAGAATGGAGTGAAAAATTATGAGAAAGAATTTTGGAGCAAAAGCGTACCTTTACCCTATGCCGGTGCTAATCATTGGATCGTATGATGAAAACGGAACCCCTGATGCGATGAATGCTGCCTGGGGCGGAATCAGTGAAGAAACAGAAATTTCAATTTGCATAAGTGCAGAACATAAAACAACGAAAAATATCATTGCAAGAGGTGCATTTACGGTGAGCATCGCAGATGTAGAAAATGTTGTTGCCTGCGATTATGTCGGTATCGTTTCGGGCAGTGAAGAGCCGGACAAAATTGAAAAAACAGGCTGGCACGCCGCAAAGAGTGAATTTGTTGACGCTCCGCTTTTTGATGAATTGCCTATGGCGCTTGAATGTAAACTTATCAGCTATGACGAAGAAACTTGCAGGCTCGTCGGCGAAATCGTAAATGTTTGTGCTGACGAGAGAATTCTTGGTGAAGATGGCAAAATTGATTTGAACAAATTCTCCCCTATCACCTATGACCCTGTGCATCATACTTATCGTAAAATTGGTGATGTGGTTGGTAAGGCATTTAGTGATGGCTTAAAGTTTAAATAACTAGATTCGCATAATTATTCACATTACACAACACTACAAATTTACAAAAACAACATTGACATACAGTTAATTATGTGATATACTGTAGTAGAGAGGAAGATGTGTATGAATAACTTAAAACGCATTCGTGAACTGTATGGAGCTACACAAGAACATGTTGCACAAGCAATTGGAGTAAATAGGGTGACATTGGCTAATTGGGAGAATGGAGCTTCCGTTGCTTCTGATATCAACCAAGAAAAATTATCAATATTTTACGGTATAGGTCCTGAGTTTTTTTATAAAAAGGAGCTTGATGCCGTTGTAGACAGCATGATAGTTGAAACTTCAAGACAGGAAAAAAACATCACGGAACAAAGTGGCGGAGAAAGAAATAAAGCTAAAGATTTGAACAGACTTTTTTCGAAAACTTCATTTGATTCGGCCATAAGGCAATATATGTTTGCGATGAAAATCCTACTTGCTACTGCTGATAATGGGAATCTCGATGATTTAAAAAAAGCATTACTAATTAATAATAAGATGGGTGACCGATTAGAAGCTTTTATCAAATTGCGAGAACAAGAGGAAATTGACAAAAAAAATGCTAACGAAGCAACTTTATTCGAGTTACTTGATAGCTTTTCTGATGAAGAATAATGTATTATATGTTATAAGGATATAAATACATACTTATATTGATGCAATTCAGGGAAAGAAAAAAGCAATATTTTGCGACTGGTACTCGCAAAATATTGCTCATTCTGCAAATGCAAATAAAGAAATATCGATACTTGACACTTACTTCACATAGTTATATTGTATCACCTTTTAGCTTTTTTTGCAATACGGCAGATCTTGTGGCTACGCATTGACGCAACACAATATATTGATTTTCTTGATTGTAAATAAATTTTAGAGGTGATTAAATGTTAATTCACAAAAAACGAATCAAAAATCCAAAACGGTATTTATACGAAATACCAGAAGGAAAAAATTTTTATCTTGCAGTTAAGGTTCAGCAAGACAAGTTTGAAAAAGCTAATTACTATGGCTTAAAGGAAGACAGTGCGTTGAGAATACCGATAGGTAGAGGCTCGGCAACTCATTTTAACGCCGATGGAAAATGGATTGTAAAACGAGATCTTCCGTTGGAAAAGCGAGTTTTTGAACATGATTATCATGTGGTGGACTGGCACGGCAATGATCATTACGGCACATGTTATCAAAGTAGAATGTGTTATCAACGCGAGTACATTAAACCCGCGGAGATTGCATTTTCTTATGAAAGTGGCATCGTGCTTTCACAACAGTTAAGTAATTTTGAAACATGTTACGACAATATTAAACTGGCTATAAATGTAATGTTAGAAATTTTCGGCGAGTGTGAAATATGGGATGAGAACAAGGCACCTATTATTCCGCAAATGAAAGAGAAATTTGTACCTTGGGAAATTCTTCGCAGTGGTACACGAGACAATGCTGTTTGGGAAAAACATATTGATGCAATTCTAAAAAACAAATCTAAAAGTCAACAAAATGTTATACGAAATAGGCATAATTTTATTAATACTTTAAAACCTGATTATCGAGTTTTAGGAGTACAAAATTTTTACGGATATGTTGTTTATGCCTTTGAAAAAAAGAATTTGTATATTTTTGAAAGTGATAGTATTGATAACGCAACATATGCCTTTGTTGGTGGTTGGCAAGAAGCGTCAAAATTGACTAAAACACAAATATTGTGTGGTAATTTACAATATGCTAGAGTTTTTCATACTAAAAGCTGGCATGATAATGTCACAAGAGTCGTTCAATATTCAAGGAAAGATATTGCATGAGCAAAAGTCGGAATGCAACACATCGTCCTGATGGGAATTGGCAAGTAAAAAGTTTTGAAAACAAAAAGGCAACAGTTATCACAGCAACTGATTTGCTACCAGAATTACAAAAATCAAAATTCAGAACTTGTTATTCTTGTTGTAAATAGGCACATTAGACAGAAAAACTTTTACGGCAATGATCGTTCCATCCAGAAAATTAATAAAATCTAAGCAGATATTTGGGTACCAGACAAAATATCTGCTTTTACTATAATTAATTTAAGACAAAACATTAAGTATGCTATTATAAAGAAGGACTGTGATATATGAAAAACAAAGAACACGCAGTTACTGGCCGGCTGTTTCGTGTTTGACAAATACAAGGCTTGTCAAGATGAAATGACACAAATTACAGAGTGTCAGACATTCATAAAAGGCTTTAAGTTCGGAGCAAGGTTTGTTATGGCGTGCTTTGAAAATGATGACATATATACTGAATGAAAATCAATTTTAATAGCCGATATAACGGCATTTAAGCCCGTAACAGGGCAAAAGATATGCAGGCAGGGTACTTTGCCCCGCCTGCGTATTTTCGCGCCTTATAAAAAATCCGGCACGGTATGTGTTATTCTTCCAGCATTGAAATAAACTCTTCGGAAGAAATCTCCCCTTTTTTATATTTAGAGCGTGCATCTTGATAAAAGGCAATTTTTCCCTTAATCGCCGTTAAGTCCTTTTTGTCAGTTGTTTTTTTGCGTTTATAATAGAGTGCCTGATACTTTTTCTCATACAAAGAAAGGGCACTGTCTGATTTAACTTTTTCCTTAAACTGCTTTTTTGCCCCAATTTGTCTGCAGGTTTTTCCGTCCTTATAAATATTATCGCAATATTGAATGCCGTGATTTTCAGCAATAAAAAATCTTTTGCATACCGGGCATTTTAAAATCGGAATGTTATGAAGAATTGCGTGCATCATTTCAACCAAAAGCAGTCCCGAAAGCTTTGTAAGCCAATAAGTTTCAACCATATCAATATTATCGTCAGTATTGACAATAGCTTTTTTCTCAGACAAAATGCAGCCGCCGCACAAACTAAATTCTTCCTCACATTTATAATAGGCAGATAGCTTATCTTCGCCTTTCTTACTCGAAAAACAAAGTTCTAAAAGCGAATTGGCCTTATCTCTTAATGTATCTAACTCTTGAACAGGAAACAAAATTGAAAGTGCTCCGTAATTGCCTGTCGCTATCGAAAAAGTTATCCTTCCCAATCCAAAAATCCGATTGCATTCTTTGGTTGAAATATTTATATGATTTTCTAAAAATGACGCTTGAAACTTCATAAATTGACCTCCAAAATATTACAAAAACATTTCAAGTGATATTTATTTTAAACAATCACTTGACAAAACCTCTTGTACGCGCTATTATATTTACAGAATACTTATTCCTGATAATCGCTTGAAACTATTGTAACACTAATTTTTGTTTTTTGCAATAGTTTTAATAATTTTAATGTGAGGAGGTGAAATAAATATGAGCAAGGTTTTAAAAACCGTAAACGGTGAAATGCTGATGAATACCTTTTTACCGCCGATAGAATTTGCGGTGGAAAGTTTAATTCCGCAGGGACTGCATATTTTATCGGGAAGTCCGAAAATCGGTAAATCGTGGCTGGCGCTTATGCTGTGTTTAAAGGTTGCAAAAGGAGAAAAGCTTTGGAATTTTGAAACCAAGCAAGGCACTGCACTGTATCTTTGCCTTGAAGACAGTCTTGCAAGAATTCAAAGCAGATTGTTTGACATAACAGACGATGCTCCGCCTAATATCCACTTTGCAACCTTTGCAGAAAGCATCGGCAGCGGCATCGAGGAACAGATTGAAAATTTCTGTTTGAGTAACAAAAATACCAAACTGGTCGTTATCGACACCTTTCAAAAAATACGTACTATCTCAAATGATAATGCCTACGCTAGCGATTACAAAGATATAAGTATTCTTAAAAATATTGCGGACAAGCTGAAAATTGCAATCGTTCTCATACATCATTTGAGAAAGCAAAAAGATGACGATCCGATGAATATGGTGTCGGGCACAACAGGAATTACCGGCGGTGCAGATTCGAGTTTTGTTCTTTGCAAGTCAAAGCGTTCCGGCTCGCGGGCGACACTTTATTGCACGGGACGGGATATTGAATATCGGGAACTGGAACTTAATTTTAATACCGGCAACAAAAGCTGGGAATTGGTTTCCGACAGTGCAGAAAACCCCGAAATGCTTCTCGAAAATATTACCGCAACTGTTGTTCGGTTTATGCAGAATGAAAAATCTTTTTCGGGAACGCCGGCTGAGCTGGCGGATAAACTGTCAAAATATACTGACGAAGAAATTTCCCCTATCGTTTTGTCAAAAAGGCTCAATCAGAATATCCCGGAACTCAAAGAGTATGGAATTACCTATCAGTCCAAACGGAGCAACGGCAAAAGGCTTATTTTTCTGTCAGCAGTCCCGCAAAATCCAAATGATGTTCGACGAAGTGCCGATAGTGACGGTAATTCTTATATCCCAATAACCGTCCCTGCCGACCCTGTCGGCAAGAGCGAATAACCTCTTTTAAGAGGTTGCAAGCATCGCGCGTGGCTTTACCGCACGCACATTCGCACCGAAAACGGCGCAGACTTTCGGGCGGCAGCCCGTACCCACTTTTCAGAGCAAAGGAGGTACAAAATGAGACACAGAAATAATGTTATATCCATAAGAGCATCAGATGTTGAGTACAATGTAATTAAAAATTTAGCCGGCGACGCAAAAGAAACTATGACGGATTACATCATCAAATGTGCGATGCAAAAGAAAATCAATGTGATAGATGTTAAGCCTTTGATAACCGAAGTGAAAAGAATCGGCGGCAACATAAACAGGCTTACACTGCTTGCGAATATGGGTAAAATAAACTCTGTATATTTGCAAGATGTCAGTGCGGAACTTCAAAACATATATGCCGAGCTTCAAAAAATTTGCAAGAGGTGTTCGTAAATGGCAATCGTGGTTGCACTGAACAATAAACGTCAAAGCCGAGCCGGACTGTCGGGTGTTATAAATTATGTTTCAAACGACAGAAAAACACTTTTGCAAAGCGGTGAAAAATTGGTTTCGGGAATAAACTGTTCTCCCAACTCCGCCTACGATGAATTTATGCTGACAAAACACTTGCACTCAAAGACGAACGGCAGATACTTTTATCACTACTGCCAGTCGTTCAGTCCGGAAGAAAAAGTCACACCGGAAATCGTACACGAAATCGGCGTCAGGCTCGCAAAAGAATGTTTTGACAGGTGTGAAGTAATCGTCGGAACGCACATTGAAAAAAATCATTTGCACAATCACATCCTCGTTAACAGTGTCAGCTTTGAAAGCGGAAAGAAGCTTCATCAGGATAAAAAGTCGCTTGAAAATATCCGAACCGTCTCCGACAAAATATGCTCCGAATACGGTCTTTCGGTTATAAATCGAAAGGAGCAAAAATCGTCCGAAACAATGACACACGGCGAATATACGGCGGCAACTCACGGCAACAGTTGGAAGTTCAGGCTTATAAACACCATTGAAGCTGCAATGAACATCTGCAAAAACAAGGCGGAATTTATATCCTATATGGAAAGCGAGGGCTACAAAGTCAGCTGGACAAATGAGCGAAAATCTATTTGCTACACAACTCCCGGCGGCAAAAAATGCAGAGATTACAGACTGCACGAAGATAAGTTTTTGAAGGAGAATATGGAAAATGAATTCAACTTTAGAGGAATTAAAAAGTATGAACCAACAGATGCAGGACTTAACACCGATTTTAAATCGCCTGGATATTTTGGAGGAGAAAATCGACGCTCTGTCACATCAGAACAGGGACAGACTGACGGCGGAATTGAATTTGCTTTCAACACAGGTTGGGAAAATTCAAGAAGAACTTTTTATAAAAACCGAGAAAGGGTTAAAGAAAATCCGCATAGCGGTGTATCGCATAACAGGGGCGTTAGTGATTTCAATAATCTCAATTACGGCATTGGTAAAAGGGTGTTTAGCCTTGTTAAATCTGTTTCGGGGATAAGTAAAAAGAAAGGCTATGATGAGGACGACACGGCAGCAATATCTCTTATAACAGGTCTGTCCGCCGCATCGGTTTGCATATTGATTGAGCTGATTAAAAACACACGTGATAAAGATTTGACGGAAGGCTACATAGAGGAAATGGTTGAAAAACTCGGCGAAAATGAAGGAAACGAGCTCGGCGGTATGAATATGCAGTAAAATTAAATAATAAAAATTGAATATTTGGATTTTGACGGACATAGTATGTAATATAAATCTGATTTGGAAATGGAGGACTTTATATGAAAGGACAAGTTTTACATATAACCTTCCATAATCCAAATACAAGGTCGGACTCCGAAAAAATAGCCGGTGAATTTATTTCACGGGCGGCAACGGGAGTATTGACCAAGATGATTTTAGATAATCAAGAAAAACGTACCTTAAAAAATAACTCTGAATCAGAAAGTGATTTGGATTAGGAAATACATAGAATGCTCCGCATCCAAAAATGCGGAGCATTTTTGAAATTATATCTGGACTTACAGACAACAATGTGGTATGTTGTGTTTGAAAAAATTTAAAGGAAGTGAGATTTTATGAAGCTTGGTGTGTATTGCAGAGTATCAACCGACAAATTAGACCAGCTAAACAGTTTGGAAACTCAAAAAATGTTTTTTGAAGAATTTGCCGAAAAAAACAATCACACGCTTGTGAAAATATACGCCGATGAGGGCATATCGGGAACACAGCTTAAAAAGCGGACGGAATTCCTTGAAATGATGCACGATGCGGAGCTGGGGAAATTCGATATGGTCGTGACAAAAGACGTGTCACGAATGGCAAGAAACGTGCTGGATTTTCTGCAATCTATCAGAAAACTCAAATCAATGGGGATACCGGTTCTGTTTGTCAACACGAACCTGTCCACACAGGACGGCGAAATGATGCTGACGATGCTTGCGACCGTCGCACAGGAAGAAAGCCGAAATACCTCGTCAAGAATAAAATTCAGCAAGCGTCTGAATGCCGAAAAAGGGAGAGTTCCGAACCTTGTCTACGGCTACGATAAAATCATCGGCGACTATTTTAATCTCAATATCAACGAATTTGAGGCGGACATCGTACGGCAGATATATAAAATGTATATCAACGACAATCTGGGCGCAAGCAAAATCGCCAAGATACTGAACGAAAGGAACATAAAAACCAAGCGGGGATATAAATGGTCCCAAAACGCAATTTGCAGACTGATAGCAAATAAAATTTATATCGGCATAATCGAAAACGGAAAACAGGAAATCGCCGATTTTCTGACAAATGAGAGGATTAACAAACCCGAAGAAGAATGGAAAATCTTCGAGCGTCGCAACCTTGCAATCATAGACCGCGAAACATACGAAAAGGCACAGCGCATTATGGCGGAAAACTCAACGAAATTCAAAGCGGACGGCACGAGAAGAAACTGCAAGAACATATTCAGCACCCTGATTAAATGCGCCGACTGCGGGCATTTCTTCCGTCGTACAAAGCGCAAGGTTAAAAACGGCGAGAAAATCAGCTGGGTGTGCTGCGGACGAAACTCACAGGGCAAGGACACGTGCAATAACAAAATCGTTATTGACGAGGGCGAGCTTTTAACCTCAATCAAAGAATATCTCTCGGGGCTTATCTCGGACAAGCAGAGAGTTATCAAAAAAATCGTTTCCGACTTCAACAAAAGCTACGAGCCGATGAACAAGAACCGAAAAACGGAAAAAGAGCTTGAAAAAGAAATAGAAAAGCTCAAAAAAAGCCGTCAGAAATACATTGATATGTATGACAATGAAGTCATATCAATGGACGATTTAAAAGAGAAAACGGCTTCGATAAATGCCGAAATAAAACACCTTGAAGAAAAGCTGAAAATGGCGCGGTACGGAATTACACAGGGCGACAAGTTGCAAACAGGTCTTGTTGATACCTTCAAAACCATCGGCGACATACTAAATTCCGCCGAGATTACAAACGAGATGTTAAAACAGGTTATCGACCGAATTGAAGTATCGCCCGCCGGACAGGTTGACATATACCTAAAACTACTGACCGACATAGGGCTTGACAAAAAGTATCATTTTAACGACGACCGTACATAAAGACATCAGTGAACGTCTTAAATACATAAGTCCGACTGCATATCATGAAATCAAAAAGCTGCTTGAAACAAACAAATCCGAAAGACACATACGCGGCGGAAACGCAACGAGACTTAAATATCTTAAAGCACATTAAATTTTTGATAATAATATATTTTGGACAAAAATAAGTATATAACGGACAAAAACACTATTGATTTTTTTGGAATTTGCTGTTATAATATTTACAGATATCATATTTGTTTATGATATAAAAAACACAAAGGTGGACTTTATTGATGAAAGCTATTATTCTTGCAGCGGGATATGCAACAAGGCTGTATCCCCTTACGATTGACAAACCAAAGGCACTTCTTCCTATTGCCGGCAAACCGATTTTAGACTATATTGTTGATGAAATTGAAACCATTGATGCTGTAAACGAGCTTGTCATTGTCAGCAACGATAAATTTTACGGCAACTTTGTAAAGTGGAATGAAAAAAGAAAGAGTCATATCAATATAAGTGTATTAAATGACAATACAACGGACGATACAAATAAACTCGGTGCAATCGGAGATATACAATACGCTGTAGATAAAATGAAAATCGATGACGATCTGCTTATTATGGCGGGTGACAACATTTTCACATTTAAGCTTAAAGATTTTTATAATTCATATTTAAAGACAAATAAAGACATGATTCTTGTTAAAGAGCTGGACAGCATAGATGATCTCAGAAGAATGGCAAATGTCGAGACGGATTCCGAAGGTAAGGTTACCGCAATGGTGGAAAAACCTGCCGAACCTAAATCAAACATGGCCGCATTTGCATCGTATATATACAAAAAAGATACCGTTCCTCTTATTTCGCGTTATTTAAATGAGGGCAACAATCCCGATGCTCCGGGCTTCTTCCCGAGTTGGCTTTATAAGCAAAAAGATGTATATACATATAAGTTTATCGGTGAATGCTATGATATAGGAACACCGAAATCTTATAAAGAAGTAAATGAAATTTTTGAAAACATGAAGTAATATGATAAAAACTCCTTTTCCGATCAGACCGTAAAAGGAGTTTTATTTTAAATCAGATATTTTATTTCATAAGCATTGCTACAACAAGATCAATCATTTTAGAAGAAAGCGCGTCTTTTCTTTTATATATATTTTTCTCTATCCGTTCATTAACATAATCGCTGCCGTCTATCCTTCCGAAGCTGAAAAGCCCGTATCCGTAGCTGTCATCTCTGCCCAGGCCGCTCAGATCTTCGGTGTATATATTAAGAAGCAGCCGTATTTCATCCGGAGTAAGCCGCCTGTTATAGCGCATAATTCCCTTAGCCTGCAAAATAGCCGCGGCACCGGTAATAATCGGCGTTGCCATTGATGTTCCGCTGAGTGTTGCATACCCGTCATCAAGATATGTCGAATAGATATTGATTCCGGCTGCTGATATTTCGGCCGCGCTGCTTTTTGAGCTGAAATCCGCAATGTTTTTATTAATATCAACTGCCGATACGGCTATTGTCTCTTTAAAATTTGCCGGATACCCTATATTGTTTCTGCCCTTGTCGCCTTCGTTTCCAACCGCGCATATTATTGTTATGCCCTGTGAATGAAGAGCGCTTATCATGCGGCTGTAGCGCGGAGATGTAAATGCAGATGAAAACGACATATTAATTATATCAACCTTTTTATCCATAAGCCACCTTATACTGTTTTCTATGGCAGGGTACTGTGTACGGCCGCTTTTATCAAATGCCTTTGCAATATATAGATTTGCCCTAGGTGCAACGCCTACGACGCCGAAGCCGTTTTTTTCTGCCGCTATCAATCCGCTGACATGACTTCCGTGACCGTTATAATCCGATATATTGGACGGAGATTCACTTGTAAAATTAATTCCGTCACGTATTCTGCCTTTAAGATCGGGATGTGTCTCACAAATGCCCGTATCTATTACACCGACTTTTATTCCCTCCCCCATTGTTTCTTTCCATTCAAGAGGAGCGCCGACCATTCGCACGCCGTAATCGATTACTTCCTTTTCCTGAAGCGAATTTACATTTATAAGTGTATAATCATTTATTTTAAATTTTATCATATTAATTCCCCAATCCTTCGCCGTTTTATAAACCGCAAATTACATTTTATCGGCTGATACCGTTTATACTCATATTATTATTTATATGAACAAAAATCTGTTTTTGACAATTATTATTGCACAAAGGCGCTTTTCTTTTTGCGGTTGTTGACAGAAAGGCTTAGTTTGTGTTATAATTTTATAAATCCAAAAAAACAGGATTTCTATTCGGAGGTTAGTATGAAAAAGATAATTTTAACCGGAGACCGCCCGACGGGCAGACTCCATGTAGGACATTATGTCGGATCGCTTAAAGAACGTGTGTTTTTACAAAATACAGGTGACTACGATAAAATATTTATTATGATTGCGGACGCACAGGCTCTTACCGATAATGCGGATAATCCCGAAAAAGTGCGCAGTAATATCAAAGAAGTTGCTCTGGACTATCTCGCATGCGGAATAGATCCCGAAAAATCAACAATATTTATACAGTCAATGGTTCCCGAGCTTACGGAGCTGACGTTTTATTACATGAATCTTGTCACGGTTTCAAGAGTGCAGAGAAACCCGACGGTAAAGGCGGAAATTGCCATGCGTAACTTTGAGGCAAGCATCCCCGTAGGATTTTTTGTGTATCCGATAAGTCAGGCGGCTGATATCACGGCATTCCGCGCAACAACAGTGCCTGTCGGAGAAGATCAGATGCCGATGCTTGAACAATGCAAAGAAATAGTTCATAAATTTAACATGACATACGGTGAGGGTGTGCTCACCGAGCCGGAGATAAAGCTGCCGAGTAACAAAGCATGCCTGAGACTTCCCGGTACGGACGGAAAGGCAAAAATGAGCAAATCTCTCGGGAACTGCATATACCTTGCAGATGAACCGGACGAAATAAAAAGAAAAATAATGTCTATGTTTACAGATCCCAACCATATCAGAGTTGAAGATCCAGGAACGGTTGAAGGCAACCCGGTATTTACATACCTTGACGCTTTTTGCAGGGATGAACACTTTGAAGAATTTTTGCCGGATTACAAAAATCTTGATGAACTTAAAGATCATTACAGACGCGGCGGACTCGGGGATATGAAAATCAAAAAATTCTTAAATAATGTTATGCAAGCAGAGCTTGAACCCATCCGCACGAGAAGAAAACAGTGGGAAAACAGAATGGACGATGTTTATGACATTTTGAAAAAAGGAAGCGCAGCAGCACAAAAAGAAGCGGCAAAAACATTAAAGGCTGTAAAAGCCGCTATGAAGATTAACTACTTTGACAGTGAAGAAATATAACAAAAAGCACGGATGATTGATTTTCATCCGTGCTTTTTTGTGAACGTTTTTTAATAATCTATTATTGATTTGTCATAACCGTCAAATACGGTATCAACCATATCTTTATATCTCTTAACGCTGATTGCTCCGTCACTTGCCGCAACGCCGTGTTCCTTGGCTATATCGTCACTGTAATCTTTTAACGGATAAACGGTGAATTTATTATATGCTTTGTTGTAATGAGTTACAACGGGCATAAACTTATCGTCTGTTATTTTTACCTCCTTACGGTCATATTCAAGCGTAATTTTTGCACATCCTCCGAGAAGGTTTTTAGCTTCAAGCTGACGTGACACAAAATTTCCGAGGGAATAGTAAACAAGCATTTTATTGCCGTTATCGGATTCTATCCACTCAACGGGCTCGATAACATGCGGATGCGCACCGACA
Organism: uncultured Clostridia bacterium; assembly: GCA_934463165.1. GTDB lineage: Bacteria > Bacillota > Clostridia > UMGS1810 > UMGS1810 > RGIG1828. The sequence continues at coordinate 16,467 of CAKSJG010000023.1, read as the reverse complement.
ATAAGCCCTACGCCCCATGTGCACATTTTCTTTGCAAGCTCTTTCTGTTCCTGACTGACCTTTGAGGAATATTCGGTTCCCCAATGCATAAAGGCTATTGTAAAATCGGCATTTTCGCGCGCATATTCACAATCCTTTTTTATTTTTTCTTCATCAATATAATTGACCATATACGCTTTTTCCTCGGCAAGCTTTATGCCGTTTGTGCCGTATGTATAGTTAAGAAGCGCTATTTTTGCTCCCTTTTTCTCTATAATTCTGACCTTGTTATAATCACTCTCTGTTTCATTAATTCCCAAAACCGCAACATCCGGATACTGCTTCCAAAAATCTATTGTGCTCTGAACGGCACCGGTTCCTTTGTCAAGAACATGATTGGATGCATGAACAACTATATCGAAGCCCTGATCAACAAGAGACTTGCCCACATCGGACGGAGTGTTAAAAAGCGGATAACCGCTGTATCCGAGCTTTTCACCGCCGAAAACCGTCTCCTGCCCTATTTCGGCAAGGTCCGCTTCTTCAATCATAGGCTGTAATTTTTCAAAAATATCCGAATAGTCATATGTACCGTCGGCCTTTTTACCGCTGTTTACAACGGGCATATGCATAAGAGTATCCCCAAAACAAACAAGACTTATTTTTTCGGGCGGTTTTTTTCTTTCTTCCGCCTCATGCATAATAGCCGAAACGGCATTTGATTTTTTGGGATCGTATGTGACCTGTTTTTTTCCGCAAGATACAAGCGTCAATAAAATAAGACTCATGCACAGTACGGATAATAGTCTTTTTTTCATAAGTATATCTCCCTGCTTTATTTATCGGTTCAAAGATTAAGATATGCATAATTTACACCTTAAAAGGCGGTGTATTGCCTCTACACCGCCTTAAATCACAAAATTATGCCCTTTTTTTATTTTTGGGATTAACAATGTCACGCCAATCCATATCTCCCCTGTCAAGGCCTCTTACAAGGACCTCTGCCGTGGCTATATTCGTAGCAACGGGTACGTTATGTATATCGCAAAGCTTGAGTAAAGGAGATACATCGGGCTCATGCGGCTGACTTGTAAGCGGATCTCTGAAAAAAAGTACCAAGTCTATTTCATTATACGCTATACGCGCTCCTATTTGTTGGTCACCGCCCTGAGGACCGGATAAAAATCTATGAACATTCAGACCGGTTGCATCTATGATGAGTCCGCCTGTTGTTCCGGTTGCTATAAGGTTATGTTTTGCAAGTATTCCCTTATACGCAATGCAAAACTGAACCATAAGTTCTTTTTTCTTATCGTGTGCTATTAATGCGATATTCACAATCAATACCCTCCTATTTGTCCTTTAGCTATTTTGTTTCTTCCGAAAAATTTTCTTCCCGTAAATTTTTTCGGAAGAGGAGTATTCATGCCCGAAAGACGAATGCAAATTCTTTTGACGGCATCCTCAAAGGGTTCATTTTCCGATTGAGGACGTACACCCTGCCCATCCGACACGGACGGATCAAAAGGAATAATTCCTATAAGTGCTGCACCAATTTCATCAATGATATCCTCGGCACATACTCCCGATGCATCAACCGTTGACAATACCTTGTTTATACAAAGATAAGCCTCGGCTTTACAGTTAATATCCAAGGCATGTCTTACGCAAAGTGCGGTGTTCCTTACAGACAAATAATCTTCTGTTGTTACTGCCGTAAGTATATCACTCAAGCCAATGCAAACATCAATTCCACTTGCATACATCGTATTTATGTCAAAAACAATAAAATCATATTCGGCCGACAATTCCCTGACGTTTTTTTTAAAGTTAACCGTTTGATTTTCGGGATATAATGCAGGTGACGATGCGATAAAATCCGGAAGATTATCTTCATCGGATATGACAATTGCATCCTTAACCTTACACTTCCCCTCCAGAACATCGGAAATGTTATACAAAACACGTGATGTTAAATTTAAAATAATATCATCACTGCGAGAGCCGAAGGCATAATCAATAAATAAACATTTTTTGCCTGCAGATGCAAATTGCATTGCAGCTGCTGATGCCAGATGTGAAGTTCCGACACCGCCCTTACCCGATATAAAGCTTATTATTTTTGCCACTGCATACTTCTCCTTTTGGTATTATACAATAATTACAAACTTTTGTCTATATAATTTTTACACAAAAATAACTATCTCTTTTTATGGAATTAGTAAATTCGTTTTTATCTGAACATCATCGGACTGCTTCGGATTAAGCTTAAAATACTCGGTATATATATCTTTAGCAATAGGAGCTGTTACGCTTCCCGATCCGGCGCTTTCAATCACTATGGCTATTGCGATTTTAGGATTGTTATACGGCGCATAAGAAACAAACACACCGTTTGCGCTTGAGCCTTCAACCTGAGAAGAACCCGTTTTACTGCAGGTTTCTATCGGAAAATCTCCGAATACACCCGATGCCGTACCGTCATAACTTACAAGACGCATACCGTATGTTACGGCATCATATGTTGATTTGCTCATGTTTACCTTGCCCGTAACCTCCGGTTTTTTCTCGGTTACGATATCTCCCGTTTCGTGATCTCTCACGCATTTTGTGAGATGCGGCTTATATATGCTGCCGCCGTTTGCTATTGTCGATATATAGTTTGCAAGCTGAATCGGCGTAAAAAGGTTATATGACTGACCGATTGCCATCTGAAGTGTATCACCGGGATACCAAATTTCGTTTAAAGTTTTCTTTTTATATTCTTCGCTTGCAAGAACACCGCTTACCTCACCGTCTATTTCTATACCGGTTTTCTGTCCGAGGTGCATTTTTTTGCCGTATTCGACGAGAGTATCTATACCGAGTCTTTTGCCGACCTCATAATAAAAATAGTTACACGAATTTTTAAGCGCGTTTGACGCGTCCATAGGGCCATGCGTTGTGCCGGTTTCGGTGTATATCCAGCAATTGAATTTTTGACCGTAATATTCATAGACTCCTTCGTCGACTATTATTGTTTCCGGAGTAATTTTATCTTCTTCAAGCCCTGCAATCGTAGTGAGCATCTTAAATACCGAACCCGGGGGATATGTTCCGCTGATTGCACGGTTAAAAAGCGGTTTTGACTTATCAGTGCTTAGTTTGGAATAATCTCGGTTAAAGCTGTCGGGGTCATATGTCGGATAACTTGCCATTGCAAGTATCTCGCCTGTTTCAACATCTTCAACAACAACGGAACCGCCGCCGACATCCTTACCTGCATTATCGGCTTTTGTCCAGCTTGTATCCTTTATCGATTCAATTCTTTCGGCAAGCGATTTTTCGGCTACTTTTTGCAGGTCAACATCAATTGTAAGCATAGCGTTATCACCGGGAACAGCCGGTTGGCTCTCTACGTCATTTCCCGAATCGACACTTCTTGATATGCTTTTTTTGCCGTCTTTACCGCGGATATACTGTTCAAGCACTTTTTCCATTCCGTCTTTACCGATTACGGAATTCATACTGTAGCCTTTATTTTTAAGATCATTATACTCCTCTTTATAAATAAGACCGACTCTTCCGAGAATATGTGCCGCCATGGAGCCGTGAACATAATCGCGGACGGCTGAGCTTTCCACACTGAGCCCTTTATACAAATCGTTATTTTCTTTTATTGCCGAAACAGTTTGTATTGATGCATCCGACGAAAACGTAAAAGGTGATGATTCCGAAAAGTTTTTAGCGGTCATTTCATATCTTACGGCTATGATATCCCTGGTTTGCTGATTTGTGTATCTGTTATCAAGCCCGAATTTTTTCTTGAGAGCATCAATGCACTGCTTTGCATCAAGGTTATCGGATATCTTAAGAGTAAACTTGCAGTTTCTGACCTTTGTTTCAAGTTCATCACCCTCAAGATTTTCATATTCAAAAACATATTCACCGTCTTTTATTCCTATGGGAAAAGAATCGGCATAATCATTTTGATTTTCCTTAAAAAGCTCTACGGCATTTAATATCAGATCATTCATTTCATCATCCGACATATCCGGATTATTAAAGCTGACTGAAAAGCCAAGCTTGTTTGTTACAATGCTTCTTCCGTACCGATCTAAAATTTTTCCGCGCGGAGCGGTTATTGTCTGATTGTTTGAAAGATGTTCCTGTGATCTGCGTTTAAAATCCTCACTGTCTATAATCTGAAGCTTAACAAGTCTCATAACAATAAGTGAAAGAAAAATTAAAGCGATTATACTGAGAACAAAAAATTTATCTTTTAATCTGTAAAACATTTATATACCTCTTACAAATTCATTATTTAACCATCTTACATAAATTAAAAATAAAAGTGATATTGCCGAATTTATAAATGCCTCGGGTACCGTAAACCTGAAAAATGTATATAAAAACGGCAGCGACCCGGATGTAAATGCGGTAATGATTATTATCAGTATGTCATATACCACCGTGCCGGCAAATACTCCGCCGGCATATACCAGCTTATTTTCAAAAAAATGCTTACCGTATATATGCGACACCGCAAGTGATATATACATAATCAAAAGTGCATTTACATAACTTGTCTCTCCGAAAGACACATCCGTAAGAAGACCGCAAACACAGCCCATAACAGCAGATTTCAAAGCGGAATTTGTCATGGAATAAATAATCGCATATGCAAAAATGAGATTAGGCATAACCGAAAATATTTTTATGTATTGCCCGAGTGACGTCTGCAGCACAAACAGGAGCAAAAGCGTCAGATAGCTTAAAATTTTTTTCATATGATTACCCTTTTCACTTTATTGATTTTCCGAAGACCGAGTATCTTCATCATTTGAAGATTTTTCATTATCGGAGGATTTTTCATCTTTATCATCCGTATTTTTGTCGGCTTCGGATTTTCCTGTTATTACAAGCACCTCTTCAACATCAAAAAAATCAACGGCGGGATCTATGACGGCCTCCATCGAAATACCGCTGCCGGTATTGTCAATTTTGCTTATCTTGCCTATGGTTATTCCCTCCGGATATATGCCGCCGCTTCCCGATGTAACCACCTTATCACCCACAGACATAACGCTTTCATCGGAAGCATATTCCATTTTGCATTTTTTTTCGTCAAACAGCATCATATCACCACGTATAATGCAGTGTTCATCGATTCTGCTGACAAGAGCGCTGACGGAGCAGGATGTATCCGTTATCGTTGTAATTACTGCCCATTTTCGTCCGACGCTGCTGACATAACCGACAAGACCTTCATCAGTTATAACCGCATCATTTTTCTTTATTCCGCTGCTCAAGCCCTTGCCTATTTTTATGGTGCTTTTATAATTTGAAGTATCTGTTGCAATAACATTTGCCGCAACAAGATTAAAATCTTTCCTTTTGTTTTTTATTTCGAGCATGGAACGGAGCTTATCGTTTTCTTCTACGATTTTATCATAATCCGAAAGCTTTTTGTTTGCTTCGGCAAGCTGTTTTTTAAGCCTCACGTTCTCATCGGAATATTTATTTTTATCGGACGCATACTTAAAACAGTTACCGACATAATGAAAAGCCTTTTGAAGCGGAGTAAATACGATTCCAACAGTATCCGACGCTATTTTGGCATTGGGTTTTCCTATTGAAGAAAGCGCCATAAGCACAACAAGGATAGCTGTTATGCATGCTATAATTATTTTACCGGAATTATCCCTGAAAAAATTCAATCAAAACACCTACTTAAATAAATATTTCAAACTCTTTTTTAAGCAAACCGTACAGCTTGGATACGGGCAGACCTACAACGTTGAAATAATCACCGTCTATTTTATCTGTAAATACGCCTGCGTATTCCTGTATTCCGTATGCTCCGGCTTTGTCATACGGTTTATAAGTATCAATATACTTGGATATCTCAAAATCGGACATTTCGGCAAAATAAACATCGGTTTTGCAATAATCGGTAACCGTTTTTCCGCTTTTGCCGTCCGACAGTGAAATTCCCGTATATACACTGTGAAACGAACCCGAAAAAGACTTCAACATTGAAAACGCATCGTCATAATCCTTAGGTTTGCCTATAATTTTATTTTTAAAAACAACAACGGTATCGGCGCCTATGACAATACAGTCCTCACCGACACGGGATGCAACGGAAGAAGATTTAAGCATTGCAAGCTCCTGTACATAAAGCTCGGGCTTAAGGTCTTTGTCAACGGTGCTCTCATCAACGGCACTTTCGACAACCTCAAAATTTATTCCTATATTTTTAAGAAGCTCTCTTCTCCTCGGAGATTTTGATGCAAGTATAAATTTCATAAGTTTTTCTCCCGATCTAAAAAGCGCCTGTTGAGCCGAATCCGCCCGCTCCGCGCTGCGTATCGTCAAGCTTATCGGTAACCTTAAAATCAGCTTTTACAACTTCAAGTATAACCATCTGCGCAATTCTTTCTCCGTTTGTTACCGTGTATTCCTCATTGCTTAAGTTTACAAGAGCAACCTTTATTTCACCCGTATAATCGCTGTCGATAACACCGACGGAATTTGCAAGAGCTATACCGTGTTTTGACGCAAGACCGGAACGTGCAAACAAAAACGCACCGTATTCCGGACCGGGAAGAAGAATCGATATTCCCGTAGGTATAAGCGCTCTTTCAAGCGGTTTGAGCGTCACATCTTCGGAAAGACATGCCTTTAAATCCATTCCGGCTGAGCCTGATGTTGCATAAAAAGGAACCGTTTTTTCAACATTGTTTTCCATAAATTTTATTTTTATTTCTGCTGTTTTCATATCAGTCTCCAATCTGCCGCATTAAGGCGGCTAAATATATTTATTTTAAATACGTATTATTCAACACCGTTATAATAATGACCGCGTGTAAACGGGAAATCGGGTTTTCTCCCATTTTCATACATATTCAGAATATTCTCCATTTCTGACGGCTTCTCTGTTGTAAAATCAAACCGATACATGGATAGTCCGCAATGCATAATTTCACGCATACGGTCAGACATAACAGTCGGAACGCTGTTATATACGGTATTTGTACATTGTGATTTATCCGTATAAACCGGAAACAGTGCTTTTTTTCTGTCAAGAAGAAAATACGGGTCACTTTTGCAGCCGCATTTATCCGCAGCCGATTTTACAATGCAGTTTCTGACGGTCATAAGCGAAACCCTGCCGTAAACAAGAGCTTCCGCGGGAAGATATTTTGAAACATCCGCCATTTGAGATGCGGTAAGCTCCGGAGAAAGACAAACGCTTTTCACGCCGCAGGCGGAAAGATTTTTTATGCATAATGAATTGTATATATTCAGCCTGTAATCGGCATGAACATTGATATCATCGGGCAGGCTGCATATCTGACCGATATTTGTTATACATACGGTTTCCGTTCCGATTTTTTCATAGCGGCAATTTTTTCCGTCATGCTCTATCGGCGGAAGCTTAACGCAAAACACGTCACCGTCTCCGTCATAAAAATTTTTGTTTTCCAAGTATACACCGTAAGGTACATATATTTTTTCAAATCCGAGATCATATGCCGCCATTGCCTGTTCCTCATTTAAAACCGAGGCGGTATAGACGGGCTTCGGCGCTGATTTCGGCTTCGGCTTTATAACCGCAAAATTTTTAAAGTCATCGCGGTTTTCACGCTTGCATATATAATCTTCCAGCATACCGATGCATTCACGTCTGACAGAGTTAATTTCTTTAACCGGAACATAAAGACCGTCATCGGCATCGATATTAAGTTTGCCGTACTCAAATACGGTGTCACCGAGTTTTTCAAGCTGAGATAAAATTCTTTCTTTATCAGTCGGAGCATTGAGTGCGTCTGCCGCATCGGTGCGTCCGTCAGCCGAAAACACCCTGCCGTCATATGTAATCTCAAAATGAACCGGTTTGGATTTTTTTAAAACAAAGAGTGCATTGATAAGAGTCTTTTTTTCTGCTCCGACCAAAGCGTATGACTTGGCTTTTTCGGTCATTTCATCAGTAACCGAAGAATATATATCGTCATTATTTTTGTTATACACAAGCATATTTCTGCCGCAGCTGCCCGTGTAATATCCGTCGGTAAATCCCTCACGGCTGAAAATATTTTCAAGGAGCTTTATTTCATCACTTGAAGCATGCTCACCTCTTTTGCACTTGCTGTATATACCCGAAGCTGCGCTTACATATGCCTCACCTTTCATTCTGCCCTCAATTTTAAAGGATTTAACTCCTATATCGGCAAGATCTTTTATATTTTTTGCAAGGCATAAATCCTTGAGGCTCAATAAATATTTATTGTTTTCCGATACAGGCTTCAGATCCGAATCCAAAAGAGTGTAAGGAAGTCTGCACGGCTGGGCGCAATATCCCCTGTTTCCGCTTCTGCCTCCGAGAAAGCTCGAAAACAGACACTGACCCGAATAACACATGCAGAGAGCGCCGTGAACAAAAACCTCAATTTCGCAATCGGAAGCGGACGTGATATGTTTTATCTCATCAAAAGACAGCTCTCTTGAAAGCACCACTCTCTTGAAGCCGAGTTTTTCTGCCATGCGGACTCCGCTCAAGTTATGAACGGTCATCTGCGTGCTTGCATGCATTCTGAAATTCGGAAAGCATTTTTTAATCATATATGCAATTCCGAGATCTTGGACAATCACTCCGTCTACGTCATTTTCATAACAAAACTTAAGAAAATTCCACACATCGTCAAGCTCGCTGTCAAAAACGAGAATATTCACCGTAACATAAACCTTAACTCCGCGCAAATGAGCAAACCTCACCGCAGAAATAATCTCTTCATCCGAAAGATTCACGGCGTTTTTACGTGCTCCGAATCGCATGCCCGCAAAATATACGGCGTCCGCTCCGCTGCATACAGCTGCTTTAAGCGAATCAAAACTGCCTGCGGGAGCAAGAATTTCAGTATCATTTATCATTGGTTATTTTCCTTCTGTATTCCTGAATTTCGCCTTTTAAAAAGCGTCTTTCTTCTTCAAGAGCATTTTTTTCAAGCTTTAGCGCGGCAAGCTCGTCACGGCATTTCTTCATTTCCGCATTTGCCTGCTCATAAAGCGATTTAACCTTAAAATAATCATCACAGATATTGACCGCCGTAAGCACGGATACCTTAATCGGTTTAAGTGCCGGATTTGAAGATATTTCGCGCATTTTCTTATCTACGGTAAAAGCAACCTTGTTGATGTATTCCTCGCTTTCCGTTCCGACAAGAACATAGTCATTTCCGAGGATTCTTACATTAACCTTTGTTTTCTTATCCATGGTACACCTCTTTTGAAATCAAAATTCAATTGCATAAGCACAAGAAAGCCGAAGCCGATACAATAAAGATTACCGACCTTGAGATTATGGTGTGCTTTTTATTCGTAATTTAAACTTTCACAAATGCTTATGCAATATTATTTATGCAGGAAAAATTGGGTAAGCAGCGAAGAGCCGTTTTCGTCTTTTTCCATAGTCATTATACCTTCCATACTCTTATCCCATTTTGCAACAACGGGACTTTCCGACTGAACCTTGATTGCGTGCTCTATGCTTTCGCACTCATAATATCCGAATAAATGATCGCCTGTATTCCAAATAGTATAGTTATGTATACCGGCTTCGTTCAGCGCTGCTGTCATTTCAGGCCATATTTCATCGTGTCTCTTTTTGTATTCTGCCTTTTTACCGGGGCAAATTACTGCGTGCCATGCGTATCTTTCCATTGTCTCTGTCTCCTTAATAATTAAAATATGGTGATTTAAAAACAGTTATATTTTAATACATCTGTATATTTTTATACATTATACCATTTTAACGGATGTTTTTCAACATTTTTTAAATATTTTCATTAATATTTACAGTTGTCGGCAATTTTTATTGACCAATTTTGATTTTTGCTGTATCATATTATCGGTGAAGCTATATGATTAAAATATCCGACATAAAAATTCCCTGCAGGGAAAACGAAAATAATTATATGAAATATACAGCGAGAAAACTGCGGACGGCGCCTGCGGCATTTAAAAATTTCAGGCTGATAAAAAAATCTCTCGACGCCAGAAAAAAGGACAGCATATGTTATGTATGCACTTTTTGTGCGGAAGTTCAAAACGAAGCGGAGCTTATCGGAAGATACGGCTTTATTTCGAAATATGAGGAAAAGATCTACACATTTCCGTATAACAAAGTATCGGCTGAAAAACCTCCCGTAATAATCGGCAGCGGACCGTCGGGGCTGTTTTGCGCCCTTATGCTTGCAAGATCGGGGATGCTCCCCGTGCTTATCGAACGCGGTGAATGCGCCGAAGAGCGGAAAATCAGCGTTGATAAATTCAGAAGGCACGGCAAGCTTAATGAAAATTCAAATGTTCAGTTCGGCGAGGGCGGCGCGGGAACATTCTCGGACGGAAAGCTCACATGCGGAGTAAACGACATACGAATGAATTTCATAAAAAAAGAATTTGCCGCTCACGGAGCACCCGAATCCATACTGACCTCGGCAAAAGCGCATATCGGTACGGACTACCTTGTTAAAACGGTTAAAAGCATCAGAGAAGAAATCATATCTCTCGGCGGCCGGGTTTTGTTTGACACTCTGATGACGGATATCATAGCCGAAAATGAAAGCGTTACGGGAGTCAAGCTCAAAAATCTTAAAAGCGGTGAGGAATTTACCGTGAATTGCAATATACTTGTTTGTGCAATAGGTCACAGTGCAAGAGGCACATATGAAATGATGCTTAAAAGAGGCTTTAAAATGGAGAAGAAACCTTTTTCCGTCGGCGTCAGAATTGAGCATAAAAGAAAAATGATAGATGAAGTTCAATACGGAAAGCACAGCGAAAATATGCCCCTGCCTGCGGCAGATTACAAGTTGTCATGCCATCCGAACGGACGCGGAGCATATACGTTTTGCATGTGCCCCGGAGGTGTGGTTATGGCAAGCTCCTCAGAAAAAAACACGGTTGTTACAAACGGAATGAGTAACTATGCCAGGGACGGAGAAAACTCCAACAGCGCACTTCTTGTGTCCGTTACTCCTAATGATATCGGGGGTGACGATGTTTTAAGCGGTATGTATTTCCAGCAAAAAATCGAGCAAAAAGCATTTGCAGCCGGCGGCAGTAATTATTTTGCTCCTTGCCAGAGTGTGAAAGACTTTTTAAACGGCAAAGTTACTCAAACGGAATTAAATATTGAGCCAAGCTATATGCCCGGAGTAACATATACCGATTTAAATAAAATATTACCGAAATTTATATGTGATACCATGAAAGAAGCTCTGCTTTGCTTTGACAAAAAAATGAAAGGGTTTGCATCATCGGACGCAATTCTGACCGGAGTTGAAACAAGAAGCAGCTCACCGATAAGAATAATAAGAAACGAGCGCGGCGAAGCGAACATCAGCGGAGTGTATCCGATAGGCGAAGGATGCGGATATGCCGGAGGAATAATGTCTTCTGCTGCGGACGGGATAAAATGTGCGGAGAAAATATGCGAAAAAATAAAAATTAAATAATTTTAAAAAAAGGTATTGACAAATCAAAAATAATGTATTATAATATGACCTATAAAACAAGTAGGTTTTATAGGAAATGGAGTGATGATAATGAAAGTTCACTTACATATGTATAACCGATGTTGTCACATAAGGCGATGTCGTCGCGCAAAAATATCGGCAAAATAAACATTATTTAAAAACTTATTTAATTTGACTGGAGCTGAAAATCATGAAAATTTATGAAAAAATAACCGACCTTATAGGTTCTACCCCACTTCTTGAACTCAAAAATTATGAAAAGAAAAACAATCTTGAAGCAAAAATTCTTGCCAAGCTTGAATATTTTAATCCTGCCGGAAGCGTAAAAGACAGAATTGCAAAGGCAATGATAGATGATGCGGAAGCAAAAGGAGTTTTGAAAGAGGGCTCCGTTATCATAGAACCGACAAGCGGAAATACGGGAATCGGTCTTGCTTCGGTTGCTGCCGCAAGAGGCTACAGAATCATTCTTACAATGCCCGAGACAATGAGCGTTGAACGCAGAAACCTCCTCAAAGCATACGGTGCAGAGCTCGTGCTCACAAGCGGAGCGGAAGGAATGAAAGGCGCAATTGCAAAAGCCGATGAGCTTGCAAAGGAAATCCCGAACAGCTTTATTCCGAGTCAGTTTACAAACAAGGTTAACCCCGAAGCTCATAAAAAGAGTACGGGCCCCGAAATCTGGAATGATACCGACGGAAAGGTTGATATCTTTGTCGCAGGTGTGGGAACGGGAGGAACGGTCAGCGGAGTCGGCGAATATTTAAAATCCAAAAACCCGAACATTAAAATTGTAGCCGTAGAGCCTGCAACGTCACCCGTACTTTCAAAAGGTACACCCGGACCGCATAAAATTCAGGGTATCGGCGCAGGATTTGTTCCCGAAACACTCAACACCGATATCTATGACGAAATAATCACGGTTGAAAACGAGGAAGCATTTGAAACAGGCAGAACAATCGCAAGAAGCGAAGGAGTATTGGTTGGAATATCTTCGGGCGCTGCAGTGTATGCAGCTTCAAAGCTTGCGCAAAGACCGGAAAACAAGGGCAAGGTAATCGTCGCACTTCTGCCCGATACAGGAGACAGATATCTTTCAACACCTATGTTTGCGGAATAATATTATATAAAACAAAATAATTATGATTAATGACCGTCGGCCGAATTTTATGCCGGCGGTTCTTTTTTGCAAATACGGCTTGACTATTTTCAAATGACAATGTATAATAATATTTACAAAATAAATAAACGGAGCAAAAGCTATGAATAAAGAAAAAATATCAAACTTTTTTTACTACAACAAAACAAAAATTATTCTTGCAATTATTCTGGTGATTGTTGTCGGAGTAAGCCTTAACCAATGCCGGAATAATCCCGAAACATCACTCGGAATACTTTATGCAACGGAAAATCCGGGTGTCAGTTCCGAAAAATTTGTTAAAGCCGTTGTTGATTCAAAAACGGTTAAAACATCTGAAAATAAAAGTGCCGAAACGGAAAACATACTTTTTAAGGATATTTACCTCTCTCCCGACGAAAACGAGCTTATGCAAAGCAGAGCGCTTGAGCAGATGCAGGTTGAAATCGCGGGCGGCAACTGTAAAATTATTATTTCGGACGACGATACGATGTATTCATATTCGGATGAGGAGGCTTTTTGCGACATAACAGATTATGCCGATAAATATAATATTGCAGACTCTGAAAGATATAAGGTCAAAGACGGAAAGACAATAGGAATATCCATAGCCGACAATACGCTTTTTAAATCGTGCGGCTTGCCGTCGGACGGGCTTTATATAACCGTAAGAAATCACACTGAAAAAGAAAATGCCGAATACAAAAATGCATTTAATGTGCTTGAATATGTTTTGAAAAACAAATAGATCGGAGGAATTTTATATGAACAACAACCAAAAAAAGAAACAGAACGCAAACAAAGGTTATATTACTGCAATAGCCGTGCTTTCGGTTGTGCTGATAGCTCTTGTGGTATATATTCTCATGCCGATGGGAGTAAAGGCGCCGTCAACGGAAAATAATTCGTCACAAAGCAGCACCGACAATACGGGCGGCAGCACAACGGCCGCAAATGACAGTGAAGATGTTACGGACGATAACTTTCTCGATAAAATCGACACGTCGGATTCTAAAAACGTAAACGTTGAAATGACAGACGGCGGCAAATTCACAATCACCGTATATCCTCATGTTGCTCCCGAAACTGTTGAAAACTTTTTGACGCTTGTAAAAAGCGGATTCTATGACGGGCTGACATTCCACAGAGTTATAGACGGCTTCATGGCACAGGGCGGAGACCCGAAGGGTGACGGAACGGGGGGATCCGATAAAACGATAAAGGGCGAATTTTCAAACAACGGATTTGAAAACAATCTTTCTCACAGACGCGGAGTTGTATCTATGGCAAGGTCGCAGAATCCCGATTCGGCATCGTCGCAGTTCTTTATCTGCTATGCTGCATCTCCCCATTTAGACGGCGACTATGCAGCATTCGGTTATGTTACAAGCGGAATGGAAACCGTTGATTCGTTTTTATCCGGCGGAACGGATTCAAACGACAGACCCAACAAAGAAGTTAAAATAAAGTCAATGACGGTTGAAGAATAATAAAAATTATAAACGCACAAAGCCGCGAATAAAATCTGAGCTTTGTGCGTTTTTATTTACACTCTTTTTTGGTATGTCTCTATTCTTTCACGTTTAAAATTATCGTAATCGTCATTTTCGATTGCTTTTCTGATATCTGTCATAAGATTATTGTAAAAATAAAGATTATGCAAAACGCAAAGTCTCATGGCAAGCATCTCTTTTGCTTTAAACAGATGACGTATATATGCCCTTGAATAATTTTTGCATGCCGGGCATCCGCAGTTTTCGTCTATCGGACGAAGATCCTTTTCAAACTTCTCGTTTTTGAGATTCATATACCCCGCGCTCGTAAAAAGGTTGCAATGCCTTGCATTTCGAGCAGGCATAACGCAGTCAAAAAAGTCTATTCCGCGGTCAACGGCTTCAAGAATGTTGATCGGCGTGCCGACGCCCATAAGATAGCGCGGTTTGTTTTCGGGAGCAAACGGGAGAGTGACATCCAGTATGTGATACATTTCCTCCGTTGTCTCCCCTACCGCCAGTCCGCCTATGGCATAACCGTCAAGATCAAGCTTTGAAATCTCTTTCATGTTTGAAATTCTTAAATCTTCAAAGGTTGCACCCTGATTTATGCCGAAAAGCATCTGATTTTTGTTTATCGTATCGGGCAGAGAGTTGAGCCTGTCCATTTCGGTTTTGCATCTTTCGAGCCAGCGAACCGTTCTTTCGTGAGACTTCTTGGCATATGAATATTCGGCAGGCAGAGCCACGCATTCGTCAAATGCCATTGCTATTGTGGAGGCAAGATTAGATTGAATCTGCATGCTCTCCTCGGGCCCCATGAATATCTTTCTGCCGTCTATGTGAGAGTTAAAATACACACCCTCCTCTTTTATGCGCCGGAGTCCCGCAAGAGAAAAGACCTGAAATCCGCCGCTGTCGGTTAGGATCGGTCTGTTCCAGTTCATAAATTTATGAAGCCCGCCGAGCTCTTTTACGAGCCTGTCTCCGGGACGGACATGAAGATGATATGTGTTTGAAAGCTCAACCTGACATCCAATCTCTTTAAGGTCAACGGAAGATACGGCGCCCTTTATCGCGGCACATGTGCCGACATTCATAAACACGGGAGTCTGAACCGTTCCGTGCACGGTTGTAAATTCTCCGCGGCGCGCCTCTTTATATTTTTTTATAAGCTTAAACAAAGTGATGATCACTCCTTATCAGTGTATAAACATCGCGTCGCCGAAACTGAAGAAACGGTATCTTTCTTTCACGGCTTCGCTGTAGGCATTCATAATAATTTCTTTGCTTGAAAAAGCGCTGACAAGCATCATAAGAGTTGATTCCGGAAGATGAAAATTTGTAATCAGCGCATCTACGCATTTAAATTTATACGGAGGATAGATGAAAATATCTGTCCAGCCGGTGGCTTCTCTGATATTACCGTTCTCATCCGCAACGGTTTCAAGAACGCGCGTCGACGTTGTGCCGACGGATATTATTCTGCCGCCGTTTTTTCTGACGGAATTTACCGTTTCGGCAGTTTCCTTGTTTACGGCATAAAATTCGGAATGCATTTTGTGATTTTCAACATCGTCCACTTTAACCGGTCTGAATGTTCCGAGCCCTACATGGAGAGTTAAAAATGCGGTTTTTATGCCCTTTTTGCGTATTTCGTCCAATAGCTCATCGGTAAAATGCAGCCCCGCGGTCGGCGCTGCGGCAGAACCGTTGTGCTTTGAGTATACCGTCTGATATCTGTCTTTATCTTCCAGTTTTTCGGTTATATACGGTGGAAGCGGCATTTCGCCGAGCTCATCCAAAACGTTTTCAAAAAGTCCGTCATATTCAAATCTGACGATTCTGTTTCCGTCATTTACGGTTTCAAGAACTTCGGCTTTAAGCCTTCCTCCGCCGAAAACAAAACGCGCACCGGGCTTTGCCTTTTTGCCGGGCTTTAATATAACTTCCCACTCCCTCTCGCTCTTTCGGTTAAGAAGCAGAAATTCTATTTTGCCGCCCGTATGCTCTTTCTCGCCTATCAGCCTTGCAGGGATTACGCGCGTGTCGTTTAAAACAAGGCAGTCACCGGGATTCAGATAGTCTATGATGCTTTTAAAATGAGAATGAATTATTTTTCCGCTGTTTTTATCAAGGACAAGAAGCCTTGACGATGATCTGTCGGAAAGCGGCGTCTGCGCAATCAGCTCTTTCGGAAGATCATAATAAAAATCACTTGTTTTCAAAATGTATATCTCCTTGCTATTATCGTTTATTATAGTTAATTGTAAAATTACAAAATATCTGATTTAAAGCACATTTCGCGATATCTTTTTATTTACATTTTCTCCCG
>CAKSJG010000022.1 GCA_934463165.1 uncultured Clostridia bacterium | reverse complement strand
ATATAGCTTACAGACTGCCCCTTTGTAAGCCTCTCATTTGTGTCAACATCGCCGATAACCTGCATCATTTTCAGATATGATAAAGCTTCTTCGGTCATATCGGGATCGGTGTAGTCACTGAATACAAAGCTGCCGTTTAAACCGGACGCAAATACCGAAGATCCGAGTGTCAGCAATACCGACATAACAAGAGCGATGATCCTTGTCAAGTTCTTGTTTTTAATGTTTTTCTCTGTGTTTTTAACCACTGACAAAACTCCTTTCAAATTCTCTTTGCCGCATTTTGTATCATATAGACAAAAAGCAAACCAATGAATCATAATTTATTTACATTTATTATAACCTATAATTAAATTTGTGTAAATGTAAAAAAATGTATTTTTTATAATTTTTGTGACATTATTTTTTGTAAATTTCAGTACCGAAAGCCAAAATAGTTAAATGTATTTTATACCGCAAAAACAGGAGGTAATTTACCAATTATCTTAGTATAAGTTCCAAATAATTTAGCTGATTTTTTATAACATTCAACTATTTTCTTCAACAGAATCTCGGTAAATAGTCTCAAAAGTTATATCATTTTTGTTTTAATTTTTCAAATTCTGTATTCGATCATTAAAAACTTACGAAATTTCGCTCAAAAATATAATTTTATATTGACTAAACCCGACAAATATGGTATAGTTTCAATCGGGAACGTTTTAACATAAATGTCTTTGCCGAAATAAGGCGGCAGAACGGAGATTACTATGTATGATGCAAAAATAGGAAATTTAAAAAACGCGGAAATTGTATCGGTAATCAGATTTGAAGATTCCACATCCAAAAAACGTGTATTTCTTGACGGCAATCTTTCTTTTAACGAAATTATTTTCAGATTAAACGGAAGAAACGAAACGGTATATAACAACAGGATTTTAATAAATTCGCCCAATACCGCAGAATTTTTACCAAAAATGAAAAAACAAACTAAATATTATGCCGATATTCATGAATCGGGTGAATGCATTGACATTTTTTTTGAAACAAAATCTCAGATAAGCGAAAACCCGTTTGTTATAAATTTGCAAAATTCCAATGCAAAAAGTCTTTTTGTTAAGCTTGAAAAAATATGGTCAGAAAAAGCCGGCGGCTACTATCTGAATGCAATGTCGGTATTTTATGAAATACTCTATGAAATGGAGCTTGCCGAAAAAAAATATAACACCAATTCCGCATACATCATAATATCACCGGCAGAGGATTACATTCATAAGAACTATTGCAATATTAACATTAACATGCAAGGTCTCGCCGATATGTGCGGCATAAGCTATTCTTATTTTAAACGGCTTTTTGCCGAAAAATACGACATGACCCCCGTTAAATATATTACGCAGCTTAAAATGGACAAGGCAATTGAGCTTTTAAGAATTAATAACACCTGGAACATAACTCAGATATCGAGCATGGTCGGGTATGACAATGTATACTATTTCAGCAAGGTTTTTAAAGATATCTTCGGATGCTCACCCACAAAATATAACAAAGTCAAGCTCAAATGAGATGATATAAAATAAGTAAACATCAATACTTCTTGACATTTACCGTCGTTTGGGATATAATCATACTGAAAGTGAGATGACAGGTTTGAATATAATGATAGCGTCCGATATTCACGGAAGTGAATATTATGCAAATAAAATGATTAAGGCCTTTGAAAGCGAAAAGCCGGACAAGCTTTTGCTTCTCGGAGATATTCTGTATCACGGACCGAGAAACGATTTGCCGAAAGTCTACAATCCTAAAGCCGTAATAAATCTTCTTAACCCCATAAAAGAAAAGATTTTATGCGTCAGAGGAAACTGCGACAGCGAGGTTGACCAGATGGTTCTTGAATTTCCCATTATGGCTGATTATATAATACTTGAATCTCAAGGACATACAATCTATGCCACTCACGGGCATAAATATAACACCGAGTCCCCTATTGCTATGGCCAGCGGAGACATACTTATTCACGGTCATACACATGTACCCGCGTGGGAAGAATTCGGGGATAACAATATATATCTTAATCCGGGGTCTGTAAGTATTCCTAAAGAAAACAGCAAGCACGGATATATGATTTTTTCGGATAATGTTTTTATGTGGAAAAATTTTGACGGAGAAATATATCACACTTTGAATCTGAAATAAAACATGTCAGTTATTTATGCCGATTCATACGGTCGGCATAAATTTATAAAAACAGGTTAGAATATACTAACCTTAAAAATAAACGGAGGTAATTTTATGTATAAGACAACATTAAAAATTGACGGCATGATGTGTTCAATGTGCGAAAATCATGTGAATGAAGCAATAAGAAATGCATTTGACGTTGATAAGATTACATCATCACATTCAAAAGGCGAAAGCGTTATTATTTCCAGGGAAGCCTTAAATGAGGACAGCCTAAAAACAGCTGTTGAAAAAACAGGATATAAAATGACGGGATTTTCATCCGAAACCTACGAGAAAAAGGGACTATTTTCGCATTTTAAAAAATAATTATATTCATATATAAAAAACAGCGGCAAAAGCTAAAATGCTTCTGCCGTTGTTTTTATTTTTTCTCAAAAAAATCTTTCATTTTTTCAAAGAAATTCTTTTGCTGTTTATAGTTTGTTTCGCCGCTTAAGCTTGCAAGGTTTTTAAGCGCTTCTTTTTGCTGAGCCGAAAGATTGCGTGGAACCTCCACGTTGATTTTAAGCAGCATATCTCCGCGGACGCCGCTTCTGACATGCGGTATACCCTTTCCGCGAAGCCGAACAACGGTTCCGGGCTGTGTACCCTCGGGTACAGTATATGTCATTTTGCCGAGTTCATATTTTTTATCGGGATCAAGAATCGGTATTTCTATATCGGCGCCGAGAGCTGCCTGAACAAAAGTTACCGGAACTTCACAGTTGACATCATAACCGGTTCTTGTAAATATCGGGTGTTTCTTTATAGAAACCGTAACAAGAAGATCGCCGTTGGGACCGCCCTTTGAGCCTGCGTTTCCGAGTCCGCGGTAGCTTACCGTCTCACCCGAATTTATTCCTGCCGGAATATCAACCTCTATGTTTTTGGAACGCTTGATTTTGCCTTTGCCTTTGCATTTCGGGCAAGGATTTTTAATTATCGTACCCGTACCGTGGCATCTGCCGCAGGTCTGGGTATTAATCATCTGACCGAACATCGTATTGCTGACATTTTTAATCTGACCCGTTCCCTTACAATACGGGCAAGTCTCCTTATCGGACGCTGATTTTGCTCCGCTGCCGTGACATTCGTCGCATTCTTCAATCACGTAAATTTTAAGCTGTTTTTTAATACCGAAAGCCGCCTCTTCAAAAGAAAGCAACACGCTCTCGCTGATATCCGAACCGCGCGCCGGGCCGTTACGTCTTCTTGACGAGCCGCCGCCGAACATAGATCCGAAAATATCGCCGAGATCGCCGAAATCCATGCCTCCGAAACCGCCCCCGAATCCGCCGAAGCCTCCGGCTCCGCCTGCACCGCCGCCGTAGTTGGGGTCGACACCTGCAAATCCGTATTGGTCATATCTGGCTCTCTTATCGGAATCGCTGAGTACCTCATATGCCTCGCCGACTTCTTTAAATTTTGCTTCTGCGTCCTTATTGTTCGGATTCAAATCGGGATGATATTTTTTTGCAAGCTTACGATATGCTCTTTTTATCTCATCCTCGCTTGCACCCTTCTGCAAGCCGAGAACCTCATAATAATCTCTTTTATCTGCCATAACACTGCACCTTTCAAGCTAATGTACAAAAAGCTTAAATCATACATTCAGAGGCGAACAATATGTCCGCCTCCGGTATATTGATAAATATGTTTTTGTACGGTATTATTTTTTGTTGTCGTCATCAACAACAGTGTAATCTCCGTCATATGTTCCGCCCTGTGCACCGCCTCCGGGGTTCGTGCCGTCAGCGCCCGGAGCGCCCTGCTGCGGATTGGCAGCCTGATATATCTTTGAAGATACTTCATAGAATTTCTGCTGGAGAGCGTCGGTTGCAGTCTTAATTGCTTCTGTATCGGTGCCTTCAAGAGCTTTTTTAACATCCGCAATCTTTGCTTCAATTTCGGATTTGTCACCTGCATCAAGCTTATCTCCGAGATCGGTTATTGATTTTTCACACTGATATACGAGAGAATCGGCATTGTTGCGTGTATCGATTTCTTCTTTTCTCTTTTTATCCTCTTCGGCAAATTTCTCTGCTTCTTTAACAGCCTTATCGATATCTTCGTCCGAAAGATTTGTGCTCGCGGTAATTGTTATATCCTGAACATTTCCCGTTGCCATATCCTTTGCGCTGACTTTAACAATACCGTTTGCATCGATATCGAAGCTTACTTCTATCTGGGGAATACCTCTCGGTGCGGGAGCAATGCCCGTAAGGCTGAATTTACCAAGGGTCTTGTTATATGCAGCCATTTCTCTTTCACCCTGGAGAACGTGAATTTCAACGGATGTCTGATTATCTGCAGCTGTTGAGAACACCTGTGTTTTATGTGCAGGAATTGTTGTATTTCTTTCGATAAGCTTTGTAAATACACCGCCGAGTGTTTCGATACCGAGTGAAAGCGGAGTAACATCAAGGAGAACGATGTCTTTAACATCACCCGAGAGAACGCCGCCCTGAATGGCAGCTCCCATAGCAACACATTCATCGGGGTTGATGCCCTTATGCGGTTCTTTGCCTATGAAGTTTTTAACTGCTTCCTGTACGGCAGGGATTCTTGACGATCCGCCGACAAGAAGGACTTTGTTTATATCCGATACGGAAAGACCTGCATCAGCAAGAGCTTTTCTTGTCGGTTCCATTGTTTTTTCAACAAGATCGGCAGTGAGTTCATCAAATTTGCTTCTTGTAAGAGTTACATCCAAATGCTTCGGTCCTGTTGCATCAGCCGTGATAAACGGAAGATTAATATTTGAAGTCGTAACGCCCGAAAGTTCTATTTTTGCTTTTTCGGCAGCTTCTTTAAGTCTCTGCATTGCAATTTTATCTGTGCTGAGGTCAATGTTATTTTCCTTTTTAAATTCTTCAACAAGATAATTCATGATCTTTTCATCAAAATCATCTCCGCCGAGTCTTGTGTTACCGTTTGTAGCCAAAACTTCAAATACGCCGTCGGCAATTTCAAGGATTGATACATCGAATGTACCGCCGCCGAGGTCATATACCATAATCTTTTGCTCGTTGTCTTTGTCCATACCGTATGCAAGAGCAGCCGCCGTAGGCTCGTTTATTATTCTGAGGACCTCAAGACCTGCTATTTTTCCCGCATCCTTTGTTGCCTGACGCTGTGAATCGTTAAAGTAAGCCGGAACAGTGATAACAGCCTGCGAAACTTTTTCTCCGAGATAGCTCTCGGCATCTGCCTTAAGCTTGGAAAGAATCATTGCCGAAATTTCCTGCGGTGTATACTGCTTATCGTCGATTGCAACCTTTCTGTCGGAGCCCATATCTCTTTTTATTGAAATAACTGTTCTTTCAGGGTTCGTGATTGCCTGTCTCTTTGCAACCTGACCGATAAGTCTTTCACCGGTTTTGGTAAATGCAACAACAGACGGGGTTGTTCTTGCGCCTTCCGCATTGGCAATGACGGAAGCTTCGCCGCCTTCCATAACAGCTACACATGAGTTTGTAGTACCTAAATCAATACCTATTATTTTTGACATAATAAATTACCTCCAATATATTTAAATTAATTTGCTACCTTAACCATGCTGAAGCGTATAACCTTATCACGGTATTTGTAGCCTTTCTGAAATTCTTCAACAACTGTGTTATCATCAATCGTTTCGTCTTCTATGTGCATAACGGCATTATGAAGAGTCGGATCAAACTGCTCGCCCTCGGCGGCAATCGGCGTTACACCGAGCTTTGTGAAAATGTCTATTGTCTGATTATAAATCATCTGCATTCCCTTATACAATTCCGTATCTTTATCCTCTTCTTTAAATGACTTAAGCGCACGCTCAAAATTATCGATAACCGGCAAGAGCGCGGTAACCGCATCACCTACGGAATCAACATATATAGCTTCTTTTTCTTTAACGGTTCTTTTCTTAAAATTATCGTATTCGGCAAGAAGCCTTAAATATCTGTCGTTTAGCTCGGCATTTTCTTTTTTGGCTGCTTCAAGCTCTTTGCTGTCATGCTTTTGCTTTTCTGCCTTTTTCGGCGCTTTTTTTGCCGTTTTTTCTTTTTTGGCTTCCGATGCCGCATCTTTTACGGTCTCTTCGGCTTTTTGTTCTTTATTTTCAATATTATCATCGTTTTTTTTATTCTTAATCAAAGCATTCACTCCTTTTAAATCAGATTTTATTCATCGGCTATGTTTTTTTCTCGCCGTTTAAAACATCATTTATACATGCCGTCAGATAGTCAAGTGTTGATACAACCTTACTGTAATCCATCCTCGTCGGCCCGATTATCGCAAGCTTACCTTTTGCGTTTCCTATATTATAATTTGAAACAACAAGGCTTATATCCTTATCTTTAAGCACTGTATTTTCATCACCTATTATAACAGACGTTGAATCTCCCGTTCCGGAGAGAAGTTCTTTTATTCGCTTGCTGTTATCCTTGGTAAGAAAATTTAAAAATTTTTTTGTTCTGTCAATATCGTTAAACTCGGGATGATTAAATATCTTTGTAGCTCCCGTCATATCAACATTCATGCTGTTTGTCTCGCCCGACATATCAATCATAAAATCAAATACGGGGTCAAGCAAAGCTGATTCAACCGGTATAATCGATTTTTGATTATCGAGATATTCCGCATTAAGCATCGAAAGCGGTTTTCCGCTGAAATGATAGTTAAGGTAATTCGAAAGCTTTTCCAGAACTTCTTTTTCATATAACTTAGATGTTCTCACGGTTCTGTTTTTTACACTTCCGTTATCCAAAACAAGTATCATAACAAAGCTTTTGTCATCAATCGGAATAAGCTTGACATTCATAAGCACGGATCCGTCGGACGACGGTGTTGTATACAGAGCCGTATAATTAGTTAAGAGTGAAATCATATCCGAAATATTGCGGATCGCGTTGTTAAGCTCAAGATATTTTTTATGAAGTGTAAGCGATATCTGATTAATCTCATTTACGCTGAGACGATATCTGTCCATAAGCTGATCGACATACACCCTGTAACCGAGATATGACGGTACTCTTCCTGCCGATGTATGCGGCTTTTCAAGATATCCCGCTTCTTCAAGAGAAGCCATCTCATTTCTGACAGTTGCACTGCTCACACCGAGATTGTGGTTTTTTAATATGTGAGACGAACCGACAGGCTCGGCAGATGCAATGTAGTCATCAATGATTGCCTGAAGAATTTTCTTTTTCCTGTCACTGAGTTCCATTCTCCCTACCTCCGTTTTAGCACTCTCTGTACCTGAGTGCTAACATATATATAATGTACCACCATTTTCTTAATTTGTCAATAGCTATGTTAATTTTTATTTAAATTATACAATCAAACGAAGTCACAGAGCACGGAGTTTGATATATAATAAGCCTTGGGCGACAGTATGTATCTGTCGGGCAATTCCGTAATCATGCCGTTTTTTAAATGCTTTGACAACTGACCGTGAAATACGGAATCAATTGTTTTGCCGAATCTTTTGAAAAACTCATTCTTTTGCGCCCCTATACCGGTAAGACGAAGCGAAAGAAACATAAATTCACTCATTTTATCAGCATCGGAAAGCTCAAAATATTCAATGTTTTCAAAGCTTTTCAGATAAATATCAATATCATTTGTACGTGTATATCTTGCGGAAGAATAATACGATGAAGCGGACGCTCCGATACCTATATATTCGTCTGCGGTCCAATATTTAATATTGTGTTTTGATTCTCTCCCGCGCCTTGAAAAATTGGATAATTCATACTGAATATATCCGTTTGTATGCAATTTTTCACGTATTAAATCATACATATCAGCATATATATCATCACTCTGCTGCGTGATTATTCCCTTTTTTTCCATATCGTAAAAAGGTGTTCCGGGTTCAAATTTCAGTCCGTAGCATGATATATGCTCCGGAGATAAATTTAGCACTTCATCTATTGAAGTGCTTAAAGTTTTAACGGTCTGATTCGGAATTGCATACATCAAATCAAGGCTTATATTGTCAAAGCCCGAATTTCTGAGCATTGAATATGATGACCGTATTTCTTCGGAAGAGTGTATTCTGCCGAGGATTTTAAGCTCCGAATCCGAAAAGGTCTGTGCTCCGAGGCTTACCCTGTTAAATTCGATTTTTTTAAGCTCCGATGCCTTTTCGGGTGTGACCGTTCCCGGGTTTACCTCTATTGTTATTTCGCTGTTTTTACATACATCAAGCTTACCGTATATGCAATTAATTATACGGTACAGCTCATCCGACGGAACGACAGACGGGGTTCCGCCGCCGAAATATATCGTATCTGCCGATTCGCCGCGGTAAAGCTCAAGCTCCGCGCACAAACGGTCAATATATCCCGGTATATCACAAAGCGATGATTTATATGAGCAAAAATCACAATAGCGGCATTTCTGCACGCAAAAAGGCATATGAATATATAAACCGGGCACTTAAAATCACTCCATTAATTTGTTTTTGTAAATCAGCTCAAAAGCATTGTCATAAAGAATTTTTTTGTTTTCTTCATCTGTCAGTCCGAGTTTCATGAATTTAGCCAGCGCTTCTTTGTGGCGTTCTATAGGATAATCCGTACCGAATAAAACTCTGTCTGCCCCGTGATTTCTTATTATCTTTTTTATCCTTTCCGGAGAAAGCTTTCTGTCCGTACTTGAGCAGTCCATGTAAATATTTTTTCCGACAAGGTATTTTTCGGATTCATCCCATTTCATATGACCTCCGAGATGAGCGGCTATTATCTTAAGCTTCGGAAAATCCTTCATAACCTTAAGGAGCCTTGTCGCCGCGGAATAATCATATTTTACATCGCCCATATGAAAAAGCACGGGAAGTCCTTTGGCTTCTATTATTTCATATGACGGATACATTCTTTTGTCATCAATATTAAAAAACTGAAAATCAGGATGAAGCTTAATCCCCTTTAAACCGAGAGATATAATTCTGTTTATCTCTTTTTCATAGTCCTTATAATCGGGATGAAGAGTACCGAAGCCTGCAATATTTTCATCGATATACGATGCCGTCGTATTGTTTACATCTTCTACCTGAGAAGCTTTGAGCGCAGATGAATGGATTACAAACTTTTCAACTCCGCCTTCTTTTGCGCTTTCTTTAAGATCACTTATGGTGCCCTTGCCGTTCATCTGATACGAATAATAAATTCCGACGTTTTCCGTCGCGCGCTTTGCAAGCTTTTCGGGCCAGATGTGAGTATGAACATCAATTACCTTATATTTCATTTGTATCACCGTCATTTCTTAAATTGTTATCCATTGACATAATTTTATCACTGTATGCATATACCGTCAACGAGCTTTTTAAATTAATGTTTATTTTGCATATTTATACAGATAAAAAACATGGACAAATTTATCAAATTATGTTATAATATATTTAAAATAATATATAATGGAGTTTTATGTATGAGTATACAAAAGAAAATTTTATTAATACTTGCCGTAATTACGGCTGTGTCTGCAGCATTATGCCTTTGCGCCTATGCCGAGGAGTATGACGGGTATATAGTTCAATTTAAAGAAAATGTTATAACCGAAGCAAACCGCGAGGGAAAGATCAGCCTTTGCTCCGTCGTACCTAATATGAAAGAGGTGCGCGCAGACAAAAACATATTTAAAATAGAAAAAAAGAGTGATATACAAGGTCTTGCCGATCTCGGGCTTATAGAAAGCTTAGAGCCGAACTATATATACACTCTTGACTATACGCCGACAGACCCGTACTACACATCAAGATATCAGCCGAATATGTGGCAGGTCGGCGCGGAATACGCATGGGAAATGGGCTGCTACGGAAACGGAGTTAAAATCGGAATAATAGATTCGGGAATATATGATCATGACGATCTTAAGGGTGCATTGGCCGGCGGAGTAAATGTCATAAATGAAGCCGAGAGTTACTATGATACATACGGGCACGGAACAGTTGTGGCAGGAATTATCGGAGCGCAGTTTAATGACATTCAGTGCGCCGGGATTGCTCCCAAAGCAGAGCTTTATGCAATAAAATGTTTTGTCGGTAAAGAAACGGCGCTGGAGTATCTTATTAAAGGAGTATATGCTGCGGTTGACGATTTTGACTGCGACGTTATAAACATGAGCCTATCGGGGCCTACGACAGACGGAATGAAAAAAGCGGTTAAATACGCGCTCGATAAAAATAAAATTGTTTGTGCGGCCGTCGGCAATGAGGGAACCTCGCAGATTAACTACCCTGCAGCATATGACGGAGTTATCGGCGTCGGATCGGTCGATTCATCAAACAACCACAGTTATTTTTCAAACACAAACAAAAGCGTGTTTGTCTGTGCGCCGGGGCAATTGGTTAAGGTTCTCACATTTGACGGAGCGGAAAAAATGAATCTCGGAACATCGTTTTCATGCCCGCATGTGAGCGCCGCGGCGGCAATAGCCAAAAACGTTAAGCCCGATATCACACCTCAGGAATTTGCGGAGGCCGTAAAGACAAGTGCGATTGACCGCGGAGATGACGGATATGATGAAACATTCGGATACGGACTTTTAAATATTGACGGAATAATCGGAAAACTTTTGGAAAATAAGACGTTTTACGTATCACCGATTACGGTATGGAGTGATGAAGATGTACGCTATACGCTGTATAACAACACGCTGTCTGCCGTATCATATATCAAGCTTATGAAATCCGATACCGATAAAACATTTGATTTTGAAAGCCTGAATGCAAAAACAACGAAAGAAATACAAACGGAATACAAGAATAAAAACAGCAGCATATATATAATAAACAAAGCCGACTTAAGACCTCTTGCGTCGGCTTTGTTTATGGGTATTATTAATTAATAGAAATTTTTTCTTATATTAAACAATTTCCAAAAATGTTGCAAATATTCCCCTTTGCGGTCCCTGACCGCGATGAGAGAAAAACCATTCCGTATTGCAGCATGTACAAAGATCAGAAACACTGATATTATGCGGCTTCACACCGGATTCAATAAGAATCTGCCTGTTTATTGCCGCAAGGTCAAGAAAAAATTTTCCGTCTCTTTTTTCCGTCGCATCCGATGCGGAAAATTCCTCTACAAACTTATCATACAAATCTTCCGATACCTCATAGCAGTTTTTGCAGATGCACGGGCCGACGGTACAAACCATATCCTCCGCTCTGCTTGAAAATTCGGTTTTCATTTCATTTATACATTTTTGTGCAAGACGGGCATATGTTCCCCTCCGGCCGCAGTGAGCTGCTCCTATGACCTTTTTTGCAGTATCTATAATACATACGGGAACACAATCCGCAGTGTGAATTACAAGCGGTATGTTCTTTTTATCTGTTATCAGAGCATCTACATCCGTATAGTCACGTTCCCTAAATACTCCCTTGCCGAGATCGGCTTCGGTAACATAACGCACATTTGCGCTGTGAGTTTGTTTTCCGAGAACCACCTTGTCTGCGTCGAATCCTGCGGCAGTGCAAAAGCGCTTATAATTTTCGCGTACGTTCTCAATTGAATCGGCGGTATGCGAGCCGAGATTAAGCGACTCCAGACCGTTTATCGAAGATACGCCGCCCCAACGTGTTGAAACAGCCTGTTTTACAAAATCAAGATCGTCAATAATTTTAAAGTTAAGGTATGTTATACTCCCATTTTCAAATACATTCATAATATTGGTTTTCGGGAATTTCATGCTTATAAAATCCTTTCAGTTACTATTTCTTGCCGGCAAGCTCTTTCGAAAGCATATCAATATTAATATCTGCCTTATGCGGAATCGGCTTCCATTCAACATGCGAAAACAGAGCTATAAGAACGGAAACGGCGCCGATTATATCAAACAGAGGCCATGTTATGCAATAGAATGCTTTTTTCCATAGCGGTATATATATCATTCTTCTTCTTTCGATGATAAATACATATATTGCAAAAAACATATTTCCGTACCATCTTGACGCAAAGGTTAAAAAGTATGCCCAAAGAGGATCTATAAATGCCGACAGCCACTCGGCAGCAATAAGCTTAAGCGCAATATTTGCAAACACATTAAGCCAACGTCTGAAAAGTGATACAATATTATTCGGAAACGTTATCAAAAACATATCGTAAGACATATATCTCATCTTGAGGCTTTTAAAAAATCCGTTTTCTGTAATTCCGTTAAAAAATTTTGTCTTTTTGATTTTACAGAGAATAACACTCGCTAAATCAACCAATACGCATGTTACAACACCGACGGCATACGCAATGGCAACAAATAGTGCAGCAATAATTCTGAAAGGCCATAAAATCAGCGCTGCCTTGTGCTTAACGGGAGAATACAACAGCTTCATTAAAACTGTTCCCGTATCGTCACGGAGATTGTAGACGGTGGAATCTATATGCGATATGTTTTTAAATTCAGGACTGTGGGGACAATCGGCTGTTTTAACTCCGTTTGGATTAAATACGTGCAAAAGAAGCTTAGGTCCCGACTCAACAAATGCCTGCAGGTGACCTTTTCCCCAACGTATTCTCTGACGGAGAGCTATTCTGAGAGAAGTCGGCTGTTCATCATAAAACTCGGCAGCGTCACAATATGATATCCTGTAGCCGTTTACGACAGCATCTGCCGAAAAGGCTCTGTCTTCCGTAAAAGAAACATAATGCCAGCCGTTTTTTATAATTTCGCTTGCAAACATAAATCCCGTTCCCTGAATACGCGTTGCAAGATTTAAAACCGAACGCGCGCGGTGCTCGTGTCTTATGGTTCTGAGCCAGTGTATGCCGTAGCTTGCGGCAATCCAGTTATCAGAAAAATTCTTTGTGTTTCTGTATGATGTCACGATTTTCTCTCCGCTGTCAAAGGCTTCGTTCATACGCGTTATATAATCTTTTTTAAGAAGATTATCGGCATCAAAAATAAAATATGCCTCAAAGGATTCTATACCGTAATCCCTGCCGATATTATCAACGAGAAATTCAAGCGCATATCCTTTGGTCCTGTGATCGGGATCATGACGTTCATAACATATTGCTCCGTGTTCACGTGCAATTTTTGCCGTATTATCCGTACAGTTATCGGCTGAAACAAAAATCGTTACAAGCTCCGACGGATAATCCTGATTTTTTATACTGTCTATCAGATTGCCGATAACCGTCTCTTCATTTCGTGCGGCTATAAGGATCGCATATTTATGCTGTTTTTTTGCTTTCGGAAATTTTCTTGTGCAAAAAAAGCCGATAAACGTATAAAAAGACCAGAAAAAATACATATAAAGCGTAACACGACCCAATATATGCAGAAAAGCTTTAAACATTTTTATTATTTCCACAGCGGACATATATTTTCTCCTCACAAAGTAAAAATCTTACATTAATCTAAACACAAAGACTATTTTAACACAAAATCCGTTAACAGTCAATCAAAATAATTATATGATACAAACATGAAATTATATGCAAACGGTACGAATCGTACATAAGAACAATCCGTACCGTTTTAAATTTCAAAAAACTTGTGTTTAAAAAGCTTAAATTATTTGAGATTATATTTTGCTTTGAGTGCGTCTTTTTCTTCGTCCGTATCGGGAACGTCAACATTTTCATAAAGATACCATACTTCGGTGTGTGATGAGGTTTCGCCGCTGTTTACGGTTTTGAGTTCGCCGAGGGATTCCATTTCAAGAATCTTATCGTTTGTGTATGTTTCGTATGTGCAGTTGTTATCGGGATATACACCGCCATCTACGGGTGAATATGTTTTAACAAACATGCATCCGTGACGGAAATATGCCGCCCAGGGGTGCTCCTGAGAAATACCTACTTTAAACGGATGCTCAACCGTCGGGTCCTGTCTGAGGGTCATATACTTATCTGTCACGGTAAATCTCTCGTCATTGATTTTGGTATACGGCCAGAGCATAATCGTGCGGTTTGAAAGAAGACCGGTATCCGTTGTATTCTGCGGAAGAACCTCAACGCCTCCCTCAGCCATAACGGTTATGCACCACGGCGCAAATTCTTTGGGCCAATAGCCTACGTTCTTTACATGGTGATCAATTGTAATTTTGTTTTCATTTTCATCCATTGAAATTTCAATTGTAAACGCAAAATCGTTTACAACCTGAACGGGAGGTGTAAATATTGCTCCGTTTGCAGTCTTTTCATATGCAACGGGCTCATTGTCGGGATAGTATGTCCTCGGCATTGCCTCGGGGCTTATCCAGAATCTGTGCCCGCCGCGGATATAGAATTTGTTTTCTTTAAACATGCAGTCTTCACCGAGATCGTGTTCGATTGTGGGGCCTTTATCTTCTTTCATAAAGTTTTCGCCGCCGACAAATCCGCATCTGATGATACGCGGTCCGAAATCGATTGTAACATAAGCTTCGATTTTCCCGTTTGTGATGCATACGCATTTCCCGAAAGATTCATAGTTAATTTCTTTTACTTCAATCATTTTTCATTTCTCCTTATCAAATTAATTTTTATTTAGTTAATTGTAAAATTACAAAATATCTTATTTAAAGCACATTCTGCGATATCATTTTATTTACCTTTTCTCCGATAAACAGATTTAAATGTTTATTTTTTATCGGAACGGTGTGGGCACCGTTCCCTACGCAGCTATTATCAAATATCCGTAATTTAATAATTGGAATCATATTGGTAAATTTTGTTTAGATTATTTAACGCAAGAAACAGCGGCGCCCTTGTGTAAAGGGATGAGGGATTGTCAAAACATGTTTACATCTTATGATTTTTTTGCAAGGGTTAAATATTTACAACCCCTCCGAGTTGCTTCGCAACTCACCTCCCCTTACACAGTGGAGGCATTAGTCCTTGCATTTAATTATATATTTTGTTTGTTTTGTGCACCACAGCGCTGCGCAAAAATTCATCCACATTTTTTACATTTTTATTTTACAATCATCTTAAATAATTTTTATAAGTAATTGTAAAATGTCGGATTTAATATTTTACAGGTATTTTGAATAGGTTTTATAAAATGCATTTATGACTATTCCGAATGCAAAGTCATACAGACACAAAATGAAGAGTCCTGCAATCCAGACAAGGAGCATTCCGAAATCACGGAATGAATCCTGACCGAGGGCACAGAATATCACATACAATACAACAAGCTGTATATTCCACACGATGAATTTTATAACATATTCCACCGTAATATTGCTGAGCTTTTCAATGTAAAGCTTTATAATCGGGTATATTCCGAAAACCGATACAAAAATAAGAGAAATCAGCTTATTCGGAATAATAAACAGCGAAAGAAGCGAAACCGCGGCATACACCACAGCGGCCACTGCCGTTTTGTATCTGAGAATACATATGCCCATAACAAGAGACGACGCAAACATAAATGCAATTTTTATATTCGGAATAAATGATGCGGCAAAAAGCATAACCATGCAAAGAGCAGCGCACATTCCTCCGCCCGCCGTTTTATGTGTTTTCATCAACAGCGCCCCCTACCTACATCCGATACACGGTATGAGATTGCCGCCGCACATCTCGCAGCAGCAGTCGGCACAAATAAGAGCTTGACACGTATCGCAAACGCTTCCGCCGTAACCTTCGGCATTACCCATAGTCCTGTAGCCGCTTCCGGAATAATCGAGGTTATCCCGCGCGTTTCTGTATTCCGCATTTGAGGATTCCATGTTTGCAGCATAGTTAAGATGCTGATATGCCATGTCATACCACCCTTTTTTCTGCATAAGAATAC
Source organism: uncultured Clostridia bacterium (assembly GCA_934463165.1). GTDB lineage: Bacteria > Bacillota > Clostridia > UMGS1810 > UMGS1810 > RGIG1828. The sequence goes on along the minus strand of CAKSJG010000022.1, from coordinate 30,411 downwards.
CCATTAAATAATGCCACTCGGCATTGCGAACCCTCACCTGATTAAGAAGCATCTCCGCCTGAGAAAGATTACCCGAATCCAAAAGACTGCGTATACGTGCCGAATCAAAGTCATTTGAGCCCCCGGCATTCCGGTAACCGTAATTTGAACCCGATGACGATGAAGATTTTTTTCTGTCTGCCATTATGGCGTCATATGCCTCATTGATTTTCTTTATTTTTTCCGCTGCAAGATCAGCAAGCGGATTGCCTACATACTTATCGGGATGATATTGTTTTATCAGCTTTCTGTACGCTGTATTTATTTCGTCCTCGGTTGCATTTTTTGAAACACCGAGAACCTCATAAGGATTATTCATTTTTTGCGTTCCTCCGTATTTTTAAAAAGATTTTCCGACGCTCTTCTGAGCCCCATATATATAATATTATCAAGTATCGGCTTGTTTTTTTTGAAATCGATTGCCCGATAAGAATTCAGGACCGCATAAAGCGTCATGTTTATGCTGCCCATAGCTTTTTGGCGAAATTCATCTGTCAAAACACTTTCACGACCGAAGCTGCATATAAACGGGTTATATGAATTGTTTTTTAAGTCTTCTCCAATATCGGACGCGGCATCTGCCAAATATATGAATCTGCCTATGTTATATCCGAGAGAAGATAGCGATTCACCGCACCCCGAAAAAATTTTTTCCGTAAGCTTTGCAAAAGGATCTGCCGCCATGTCTGTCATGGGGCATTCTTCCCTTTCAAGCTTTGAAAGCTCCGAAAGCTTTTCTTTTACATATGCAGCAATTTCGGGATATAATTTTTCCGCACGTTTTACGGCACGGATATACGGCAGCGATGCAATCCGAGCTTTAACGGAATTATCGTCTTCTATATCGTCTTTGAGCTTATAATAAAAAAGAATAATGCTCATGTCCGCCGCATATCTGAGCGAATCAGACTGTTCACAAATCGCATGCTTGCCGATATGCTTTATGCATCCGTCGCTTTTTATCTGCGGCATGTCATCAGACAAAGAGTCTGCGGCAATGGCAAGAAATGTCATATCATAACTAAGACCGAGCCTTGTTATCTGATTATATCTTTCTCCGAGTGTTTTGCAAAGACCGCAGTAATACGCTCTGAACATATTATAGTCCTTTATCTTAAGCTCGTCCTTACATATATTAATATATCCGAACACCGAATCATTCCTTTAAATTACATATAGCTATATTGTAATATAAAATTCAAATAATTGCAAGGTGTAAATTGTAAACATTGTGTAAATTAACAAACATTAAATTAACACTTGTATTTTTTTTTATTTTTGGTATAATTATAGATATGAATTAAGTGGTTAACGAATTTTTGCGCATACGTAAAATCATAAATTTAAATGTACATTATTAATTACAGCCCGAAAATTAGTGTTGGCATCACGGTTAGTCATATGTCATTGCATGTTATTATGCAATAGTGTTTATAATATGCAAGCGGAACGGTGTGGGCACCGTTCCCTACGTAGTCATTATAAGTATGCAATTAATTGTTAAACAGTATCTTATTGTAGATTTACGTTTAAACCGATTTATAAATTGAAAATATATCTGTCAATTCGATTGTAGGCAGCTTTACCCACACCGTTTTGCCTACACAACACATACACAATCATGTTGTTAAACGCAAGAAAGAGAGGCGCCCTTGTGTAAAGGGAGCTGTCAGCGTCAGCTGACTGAGGGATTGTCAAAACATATCTGCATTTTAGAAATAAATTTTGTATAAGTTAAATATTTACAACCCCTCCGGCTTGCTTGATAGTCCTCCTCCCCTTGCACAGTGGAGGCACTGTTTCTTGCGCCAATTTCACATTAAAATATAATTTGTTTCAAAAAATAATACAATTAAAAGATTACAAGGAGAGCAAGAATGAGCAGAAAAAAGTTTATTAATTTTTCAAATCTTGACTATATACTTATATTATTAACGCTGATATGCGTTATTTTCGGAATAGTTACAATAAGCAGCGCCGTAAAAAGCGTTGACGGCGGTGTAAAATACATAATAATTCAGTCCGTTGCCGCAGTTCTCGGATTTTGCCTCATGTTTTTTGTCAGCATGATAGACTACGAAAAGCTCGGCAATTTTACCAAAGCGATTTATATCATATGCATTGCATTTTTATGCGCGGTGCTCGTTTTCGGTACGGGTCTTGAAGATACGGGAAGCAAAAGCTGGATACGCTTCGGTCCTATTGGTGTTCAGCCGTCGGAATTTGTTAAAATCGGGTATATTATCACCTTTTCAAAGCTTTGCTCATCGGTAGGCGATGAGCTTAACAAGCCGAAAAACATCATGAAGCTTCTCGCCCACTCGGCGATTATCATGGGGCTTATAATGCTACAGCCGGATTTCGGCACGACCATGGTATTTATTATGATATTCATCGGAATTGTTTTTGCGGCAAGAATATCATACAAATATATAATTGCAACGGGAATAACAATAGCTGCGGCGATTCCTATCATTTGGAATTTCTTTCTTGCCGATTATCAGAAAAACCGTATCATGGTGCTGTTTAACCCGGAGGCTGACCCGTATGCAAGCGGATATCATGTTATGCAGTCTAAAATAGCAATAGGCTCGGGCGGAATATTCGGCAAGGGATTCGGTCAGGGAACGCAGACTCAGCTCGGATATCTTCCCGTTAAACACACGGACTTTATATATTCCGTTATAGGCGAAGAACTCGGACTTATCGGGTGTCTTGCGGTTGCATTTTTGCTTTTCGGCATTGTGCTGAGGTGTTTTTACAACGCAAGAAACTCCAAAAACAACTTCGGCGCATATATCTGCGTCGGCGTCGGATGTATGCTTCTGGCACATATTTTTGAAAACATCGGTATGTGCATAGGGCTCATGCCCGTAACGGGTATTCCGCTTCCGTTTTTCAGCTACGGAGGATCGTCTATGATAACAAGCCTGACAGCAATAGGACTTGTGCTCAGCGTTAGGAAAAAACAAAATGAAATAACATTTGAGGATCAGCAGATTCAGCAGTGAAACCAAATAGTTCTCAAAAAACATGAACCGGATTCTGCTAAAATAAACGGATATTTTATTCGTTTATTTTCAGCAGAATTTGTTTTTTCCCTTTTTTTGCAAAATTGCTTAATGAATAAGAACGTATTCTTTCTTTTACAATATTCGGAATTAAAAAACCGTTTGATGTCAGCTTAGCACAACGATTAATAATTGTTTTATTGCTGCATCCGAGTTTTTTACTCACATCTATCGGTGTAAATTCAAGTACATTATGTTTGAGCAGATATTCCAACAAATTCTTTTCACCGACATTTAAATATGACAAACTGCCATCCAACTCATCATCGGTAGATTTTTTTGACAACTCGCATACCTTACCGGAATACAACTCCACCATATGAAGAAAATAGTTAATCCATATCTCAGGGTGAGGCGGATTATCTCTGCCTGAATAATAAAGAGGAGGCAGCCCCATCTGAAGTGAAGCATAATATTCATCCGGATCATATGCAAAATATTCTTCAAGAGAACCGATTCCGTTAAATCCGTAACCGTAAAGATTAAGTATATATCCCGACATTAACCTTGCGGTACGGCCGTTCCCATCTTCAAAAGGATGAATTGTAACCAATTGATAATGCACAACGGCAGCAATAATAAGCGGATGATCATCTGTTGTGTTTACATAATCAACAAGTTCGTCAAGAAGATTCGGAATATCTGTATATTCCGGAGGTATATACTCGGGTGCTCCGCTTTCAGAATCATATACGGCAAACAACATCCCCGGAGGCATTGCACCTCTCAGACCGATTTTTTCTTTTGAAGCACCCTTTTCAACCATTGCCTGAATTTCAAGCAGAAGTTCTTTTGAAAAAGGCACTTTTTGTTTAGATTTTTCTTCAAGATAATTAAGCGCAAGAAAATAATTTCTGACTTCTTGTTCCGGTTTCAAAAAATGTTTATGTTCATCTCTTTCCATTGCATCATTTGCCTGTGCCTCCGTTAACGGATTGCCCTCGATTTTATTTGATGCGTATGAGCTTTTTTTCTTTGAATTTTTTCTGAGCCTGTTTCCGATTATCTGAGGAAGTTCAATTGTTTTAAGAGAAAAACGGTTCTCATCAACAGCAGATATTTTTTTTAATATATCATTTGTTACAGTAACCTTTATCATAAAATCAGTCCTTTATTTTTTAAGATTATATCTCAAATTTATAAATATATTATACCATAATTCATTCAAAAAATCCACTATTTTTTCACTATTTTTTCACTATTTTTCATTATTTTTCATTATTAAATTCAAAATTTATTTAAGTAAAATAAATTATATTATTGATTTTCTTGTATTTATTATAAAACAAAAACCGCCACCGTAATAATTGTACGATGGCGGTTTTTGTTATGCTGATATTAATTGTTTAAATAAACCGTGTATGTGCTTGCATCCCATGAAATACTAAGGTTAAATTCGTTCGCTACCGCACGAACGGGAACATACAAAGTGTTATCAATAAAGCGGGCGCATACCTCAAGAGGCACATAGTAACCTTCTGCACGGTTTTTCCTCATGCCTATAAGGTTAGGCAATATTTCAAGCACCGTTTTGTCTTTGGTTACGGTTGTTACGTATGTGTCGGCATTGCTTACCACTTCACATCCAACATCTTTAAACGAATCTACCGGAACCAACAGTCTTGAATTATATAGCACACATTCATTAAAATAACTGCTTTCTTTGCCGTTAATAATGAACTTTGCCTCGCCTTTTTTAAGATTGCTGTCATTTACAAGCTGTGCATGAGAATCAACATAAATTGCAGGGCATTCATAAGCTTTTCCGTTTGCATCATATTCAAGCCCCGATGTATACGGTATACCCGGATACAACTCAAATGATTTATCAAAATCCCCCTCGTGATACTCGTATTCAGACGCAAAGCTTAACTGTTTTTTTCTTACGGTATCAGGTGATAAATCGTATGCATACGCACTTACCGAATAAAATACCGTAACGCATATGACCAACAAAGATAAAATTTTTTTACGTATCATGGCTATCTTCCTTTTCTTTATAATAATATAGTTAATTGTAAAATTACAAAATGTCTTATTTAAAGCACATTCCGCGATATCTTTTTATTTACATTTTCTCCCGTAAACAGATGAAAATGTTTATTTTTCATCGGAACGGTGTGGGCACCGTTCCCTACGTAGTCATTATTAAATATTCGTAATTTAATAATTGGAATCATATTGGTGAATTTTGTTTAAACAAATACAATTAATAGGAACTATATCTGTTAATTTATTTGTAGGCAGTGTGTACCACAGCGTTCCGCAAAAATTTATCCACATTTTTTACATTTTTATTTTACAATCATCTACTTTATAATAATATTATAGATTATTGTAAAATCATATCTGACATTTTTTGAAATATTAAAAGCTTTAATCCGCTTTTTCAATGCTTAAAATTTTTCGTGTTCAAAATCATATTCCGTTTTATACACTCCCTTATCATAAACCTTATCCGTGCCATAAAGTTTATGATATAACTGAAATATATCATCCTTTCAAGGTGCTTTCTCGTTGGTTGATAGTTTCATAAATTGCCGTTATTTCAGAATCATGCTGTCAATAATTATTACATATAAATTATATCATATATTCAGTAACCCTGTAAAGTTTTATAAAATAATTATATTTTCAACGTATTTACTAAAATATGTGACAAACATTCTGTTTGAGCAGTGCCGACATATGGTCTGCCGTCTGCTGATAATTGAACATCGGAACCGCCTCCTTATGATATCCGCGAAAAATAAATACAATACATTGTTTAACCGTGATAAAGCAAATAATTATTTTTTAAGTGACTTCAAATTTTTGCTTTCTTCAGCTAAACTTTGCAGTGCTTCCGGTTCTTTCATTTGATTCATACCGCCGGCTGATGCTCTTCCTGCAGAAAATATAGCAGCATCGTAAGCTAAACCTGCAAATAAACCACTGATCCAATTAAACATTAGCTTTACCTCCCTTCTGCTTCGCCATTCCGATAATCATTAAAATAATTACCGCAAGAAGCGTTATTGATATAGTAACACCAATTTTTATATCTGCAATAATAAGGATAATCGAAACTGCAGATAATAATATCGATGCTATTATTGAATGAATTTTATTTGCTCGCTTTTGTATACTCGATAAAGGCTTATTATAATTCACTATCGGTGCAAATACACTTATAAATGAAACACTTAAAATATCTATTGTTAAAACTGTTATCAAATTGTATCCTGTGTGTATAACAACACTTGTTAAATACATAACGCATATATACGTAATTATCATCAACATTCGGCATACGCAAAATGTTTTTGCATGAAATCCGCCGCAAAACTGCCTTATTCCGCAAAGACTGATTAAAAAACAGATACTTTCCAAAACTTTATTAAATATAATTCCCAAAGTAATAATTATAGTATAATTTATCACATCGGCTATTATCAATTTGAAACCGTAAGCATATATTTCGACTTTGTCTTTCGGAATTAAATTTTTTCTGACATAATAATTTGTAATAATATTTGTTAAATTATTCATTATTATCACCTCTTCGGTTAATTTGATTATAACACAAATTTTTATATTTTCAATAACTTGTGATAATTGACGCAAATACTGTGATGATTTACACAATTTTGTTATTTCACAGCTAATAATAAAAAATAAGTCATAATCTGAATATATCCGCAAGTATCTGTATGACCCTCATGAAAATTGCCGATTATTTCAAATTACGACTTATTTATTATTCACTTTGTTTATCAAGCATTATATGACAGCAAAACATATTTTTATCTTCATAAAATTGTATCATGCCGTTATGCATTTTAACAACGTTTCTAATTGATTTAATTCCGACTCCGTGCAATTCCTTATTTACCTTTGATGTTTCAAGGTTTTTATTATGTTTAAGGACGGATGAATTTATACTGTTGCTTATAAAAATAATTAAATAATCAAAATGTTCTTTTATATCTATAGTTATTCTTTTTTCATATGTATCTTTTGCAGCTTCTATAGCATTATCCATTAAGTTCCCGAAAAGGATCGCTGTTTCCGATGGTGTTATAAATATATTCGTACCGTCTTTTATATTTATTTCAATAAAAATCCCAAGTTGCTTGCAAATTGCAATTTTTGAGTTAATCACGGCATCAAATGCTGCATTGCCTGTATTTATATATTTTAAAGCACTCGGCAAATAATTATCCGTCAGCGAACTGATATATTCACTTATGTCATCAAATTTGTTATCATTTGCATATTGCATAATTGTCAAAAGATGATTTTTTATATCATGACGTACAGACCTCATTTCTCTGACAAATGCATCATTGTCGGAAATACTTTTTTTCAATATTTCATTTTGTTGCTTTAGCAGATTAGCCTTTATTGTATTTTCATATTCTCTGTTCATTACTATATAAAAGAAATATGTTACGATATCGGCAATAACTATACATGACATACCAATTAAAATATATAACTTTATTTCTGAATTATATAATGTAACTTTCATTAATGAACCCAGCGAAATCAACGATACAGACGGAATAAATATTAACATAAGCCACTTATATTTATTCAGATGATATTTATATTTATTTCTTAAAATAATTCTTGTCACATAAAATAAAATTATTTTTGTAATTATTACACCGATAACTCTGGTACTGTTAAATACCGTTATCATATCGGACGGGTTATATCCGATTATATAGCAAATAACAAGATTTGTTAAAAGTGCTATAGTGTAAACCGTCAGATAAGCAAAAAATGAAATCCACAGTTTCACGCCTATATTTCCGTTTAAAAATACTAATGCATATACAAAATAAATTAATATCAGAATAAATGCACCGACGGTTTCAATATCGGTTATTTTATTCATAATACACATCTGCAAAAGTGCAAATAACCAACACAAAACGAATCCCATATATTTTTTGAAGCCATTATATTTTGACCCCAAATATCTTGTGATAAAATCAGTCATTATAAGAGTCTCAACAAAATTTGCCCCAAATTCAAAAACAAGTTCTCTCATATAATCGTCCTCTTGATAAAATTTTGATATTCATTGATAACAAAATCAATTCTTGAACGGCTTAAACTCAAATGTGTTCCGTCTGTCAGAATTACATCTCTGCTCGTTACCTTTGATATAAACCTGCAATTAACCAAATAACCGTTTTGAATGCGAATAATATTTGATTTATATAACTGTTTTTCGGCTTCTGATATTTTACATCTAACTTGCCTTTTTTCGTTAATCCTGTCGTGTATTATAATATCATTCTTATATGATTCTATATACGTTACCGTATTAATATCAATTTCTATCACACGGTTTTCAATTTTAAGATTAAACAGAGATTTTTTCCTTTTGCTTTCTGTATCAAGTCTGTTCAATAAATTTGTAACCATAGTTTCGAAATCATGCATATGACTTTTGCGTATAAACCAAAACGGGTGATATTTATAAGAATTGTATACCATATCATCATGGCTTGTCACAAAAACAATAATCGTTTCTTCTTTTCTCTTTTGAATTTGAGATGCAACTTCAAATCCGTCCATTTCAGGCATATCTATATCAAGAAATACAACATCGGAAACTTGAATATCAAACTCATTCAAAAGAGATATCCCGTTATCAAAAATTTTTGCTTCATATTTTTGCTTATCCGCTAAACATAACTTTATTTCTTTCTCCACCGAATCAGCAAATTCGATATTATCATCACATATATAAATTTTAATTTTTTCTTTCATTGATGTCTCCCCCTTAACGATGATATTTTTAACATACTGTTATTATACCACACCTCACATAATCGGTAAATATCACTCACATAAAATAAAACCGAAATTTAACAAAAATGTCATAAATTCGCATATAAAAACAGCCACCCCAAAGGATGACTGTTTACCTATTTTACACGTTCGCAAGAACGTTTTCTTTGAAAAATTCTTCAACGGTTGTCGGGCTTACCGAAAACATTTTTCCGTCTACGGTTACGCAAACGCCCTCGCCGCACTTGCCCATGCAAAACTCACCGGCAAGCTCGACTTTTCCGCCGAGGTTATTTTTTTCTACAAGATCCTGCATCTGCTGCACAACCTGCCGTGAACCCTTAACATGACACGATGAACCGATACAAATGTTGATTTTCATATATTAAGCTCCATTCTGCCGCCTGCGTCGGCACCTGAATAATTTATCTTTTGTGCAGGTAAAAAATACGGTTAGTGTATTTTTTTGTTAAGATAAGCAAGTGAGAGCGCCATATTTTCGTGTTGTACGACAACGTCATCGGGAACATTAAGCTGACACGGAGCAAAGCACCATATTGCTTTTATTCCGTTTTTCACCATTTTGTCACACACACCTTGTGCCTGATCCGAGGGGACGGTTATTATGCCGATTTTAACGTTGTTTGAAATGCAAAACTCATCAAACTTATCCATTGGATATATTGTCTTTCCCGAGCTGCTCTTTTGCTCCGACTCTGCGGCGCTGTCAAATGCTGCGGATATTTTAAGGCCGTAATCCATAAAGCCGCCGTAATCCAAAAGCGCACTGCCGAGCTTTCCGGCACCGACAAGGACTATAACCTCTTCGGCATCGGTGCAGACAAATTTTTCCAGAGCGGATGTCAGCTCCGCTATGTTATATCCTGTTTTCGGTCTGCCGGCACCCGAGAGAGCGCCGAGGTCCTTTCTGACCTGAACCTCGCCGAGACCGAGCTGTTTTGCAAGAGAAGTAGCCGAGATGTTTTCACTTAAGTGACTTGCATTTTTTAAATAATTTAAATATGTCGGGATTCTTCCCATTGTCGCCCGTGATACTTCTATCTGTTTCATTGTTACCACCTCTTTGTATAAGCAGTCGGATTATATATGGAACAATACAATCATAAACTGCGATACCAATACGACAGCCAAAAGCGCAATCGGGTATGTTGCGGCATATGCTGCGGCAACATCCTCTGTTTTTGCAACGTGAATAAGCGTTCCGAGAGCCGGGGTGCTCGTCATTCCTCCGGTTATTGAGCCGAGAGAATTAAGCAGGCTGAGCTTTAAAACCTTTGTTGCTGTTATATAACCTATAATCATCGGGATGAGTGTCATAAGCGCACCGTATAGGAAGTATATAGGCTTGAAATACTTGGCAAAGTTTGCACCGCCGGCAACACCGGCACCGATTAAGAATATCATAAGACCGAGTTCTCTTAAAACCTCAAGAGTTTTTTTCGGCGGCATGATATTAAATTTGCCGATATGCGAAAAATGACCGAACACAAGAGCGGTTATGAGAGCGCCGCCGGTTGTCGTCAGAGAAAAGCACGTTCCGTCAAGACCTTTTGACGAAAGCGGTATTTTGATGTTTCCTATTACAAGACCGATCAGAGCGGCAAGACCGAATGCACCGAGACCCATATCGTCTATGTTTATAAGATTCGAAATTGTCTTTTTTGCCGTTCCCATATGAACGCTTGCAAGCTTTTGACGTTCAACATCCATATCGGCATGAACAAGCTTCGGGAGAATCTGAACAAAAAGAACAACACCGATTACACCGAAGAGATATGCTATTCCGTAGCCTACCGTAACTGCGGATTCAAGCTCGTTTGCCATTGACGGGTCGGATGCAAAAACATTTTTAACCGTCTCTTTGGCTGCGGAAAATCCCGGTGTGGTTGTAAGAGATCCCGAGAGGAGTCCATCCATAAGAGCAAGAAATTCATTATTGTTGCTCTCAAAGTTTCTGCCGACAAAATAACATGCGGCGCATGTTATTCCGCCTGCAAGGATTATCGTAATACCGAGGAGTATATACGATTTAAAGTTATTTTTTAAATTCTTAAAAAACTTGGGGCCTGCTATAAAGCCAACCGATGTAACAAAAAATACAAGTCCGAGGTTTTCTACGATTTTTAGACTGCTGTGTGCAATCTCTGCGGTTTTTAAAGCGTCGGAGAGCTTATCATAAAAAAACGCTCCGTAAAGGAGGGATATGACAAACACGCCTGCCGTTCCGAGAGATATGCCCTTTATTGTAATTCGTCCGAGAAGGTATCCGAGAGCTACGATTGCCATTATCGAAAATATCAGATACGATACATCGGATATGGAGATTACTCCGTTTAAAAAATGCATAATAAATTCATGGCCTTTCCGCCCACATAGTATTAATTTAAATACGCCTTAAACCGTGGGCAGATAAAGCGTATGTTTAAATATCAATTTTTGATATAAGGCAAAGGGTTAGGGATATGGACACCCTAACCTCAATGCCGGCATTTAAAAATTATGATTCAGATTATAATATTTATTATATTTCGCTTCTTTTGTTTGTATAATTCGGAAGAAGCTTCGGAGATACAGCGTCTGTCTTTATGCCTGCAGCTTCTCTCTCGGCGTCAAATTCAGCAATATGATCAAGCGTAAGCTTGCCGGTTTTTGTCTCTTTTGCAGCAGCTGAAGCATTTTGACCCGCATTTCTGCCGAAAACAATGATGTCGAGAAGTGAGTTACCCATAAGACGGTTACGTCCGTGGATTCCTCCTACAGCTTCACCGGCAACAAAAAGATTTTCAACATTTGTTGTCATTCCGTTTACGTTTATATCAAGTCCGCCGTTCTGATAGTGAAGTGTGGGATAAACGAGAATAGGTTCCTTGCGGATATCTATTCCGTAGCTTGCAAACATTCTCATCATAGCGGGGATTCTCTTCTCAATTGTGCCCTCACCGCCGATTTTTTCGATCATCGGAGTATCGAGCCAAACAGCCTTGCCGCTGCCCGTGTCTATGCCTTCGTCTCTGTCGGAGCATTCTCTGATTATGGACGCTGCGGCAACGTCACGTGTTTCAAGCGGATGCATAAATACCTTGCCGTCGCGGTTAACAAGCTTTGCACCGAGTGAACGAACTTTCTCTGTAACGAGAGCGCCGAAAATCTGCTGAGGATATGCGGCACCTGTCGGATGATACTGAAGCGTTTCGGCATAAAGAAGCTTTGCGCCGACACGATAACCGAGCACAAGACCGTCTGCCGTTGCACCGTAGTGGTTTGATGTCGGGAAGCCCTGATAATGCATTCTGCCTGCACCGCCGGTTGCAATTATAACCGTCTTTGCACGCGCAACCATAAGCTCCTTGGTTTCCATGTTCATAAGAACCGCACCGGAAGCCTTTCCGTTTTCATCAAGAATAAGCTCTATTGCGGATGTAAAGTCAACAACGGGTATTCCTCTGTTTATAACCTCATCACGAAGAGTACGCATAATTTCTGCGCCGGAATAGTCCTTTGCGGCATGCATACGTTTGCGTGATGTTCCGCCGCCATGCGTAGTTATCATAGTGCCGTCGGCTTCCTTATCAAACTCAACGCCGAGATCGTTAAGCCACTGTATTGCCTCAGGAGCATCGCAAACAAGCTTTGCAAGAAGATCTCTCTTTGCAGCATAATGTCCGCCGCCGAATGCGTCGACAAAGTGAATTGCCGGGGAATCGTTCGGCTTGTCGGCAGCCTGAATACCGCCCTCAGCCATCATTGTGTTTGCGTCGCCTATGCGCAGCTTTGTAACTATCATGGTTTTTGCGCCTGCTTTGTCGGCCTCAATAGCTGCCGATGCGCCTGCGCCGCCTCCGCCTATGATGAGCACGTCAACATCATATGTTATATCATCAAGGTTTACATCTTCCGCCTTTATGCGGCTGTGTGCCTGGAGGATTTCGCAAAGTTCGTGCGGAACCTCTTCGCCCTTATTCGGTCCGATTTTAAGAGTTGAAAATTCGCTCTTTTTATAATCGGGATGATACGCTGCAAGGAGCTCATCTTTCTGCTTTGCCGTCATACGGGCGGGCTCATATGCAATGTTTTCTTCTCTTGCGGCTTCAACCGCCTTAAGTGACTGTTCAAATTCTTTTGAATACATATTGTTTCCCTCCCTATTTCTCGATTTCTCTGTTATTATATAATTCTTTGATTTCTTCTATCGGCTTTTGCATGAGATTTTCGATAAGCTCGGTGAATGTGCCGTCTTTTATCTCTTTTACGCGGTTTTCAAGATGCTCTGTTTTGGGAGCAAGATATTTGCCGTTGAGTCTTCTTGCAAGCATTGCAACCTGAGGATGAGATATACCTGCGGGACAGCGCGACGAACATACTCCGCACATAACGCAGTCAAAGGATTCCTCGGCGCATTTGTCAAATTCTCCGCGCTGAGCATATGCAATATACTGCATAACATTAAGGCTCTGCGTACAGCTCTTGGTGCAGGCATTACATCCCACACATGCATAAATTTCGGGATAAAGCTGCATCATTATCTGCTGAGTCGGCTGTATTTTTTCGATGTCATATACTTCTTTGACAAGAGGGAAAAACGGAAGCGTAGCAACATACATACCCTCTTCAACTTTTGTCTGACATGCAAGACATGTCTTAAGCTCTTTATCTCCTTTTATGCGGTAAATCGTTGCACATGCGCCGCAAAAACCGTTACGGCATCCGCATCCGCGGACAAGCTGATAGCCTGCGTACTCCATTGCACGCATTATTGTAAGGTCATCTGGCACTTTGTACTGTTTACCGAACAAATAAATATTTACCATGTTTTCCATATTCAACTCTCCTTATCAATATTCATCCGGAAGCTCGTCAATTTCGTCACAGCGGAATACAGGTCCGTCTTTGCAGACATATTTTGAACCTATGTTGCATCTTCCGCATTTACCTATGCCGCATTTCATGCGAAGCTCCATTGTGGTGTAAACCTGGGTTTTGTCAAATCCGAGCTCCTGAAGTCCGGCAAGAGTAAATTTTATCATTATCGGAGGGCCGCAGAGGATTGCGGTCTTATCCGTTGAGAATCCGAGTTCTTTTACGTAATTCGGAACAAATCCGACATGACCGTCCCATTCGGGCTGTTCGCGGTCAATTGTGAGGTGAACGTTTACACCCTCATCGTTTGCCCACTCGTCAATAATTTCTTTATAATCCACAAGATCCTGCATGCTGCGCGAACCGTAAACTATATCGATTTTACCGTATCTGTCGCGATAGTGGCGGCAGTAATTTATAACCGAACGAAGCGGAGCAAGACCGATACCGCCGGCAATAAAGAGCATGTCGTGTCCGGCAAATTCGGTATCTACCGGGAATGCGTTGCCGTAAGGCCCGCGGATTGTAATCTGCTGACCTACCTCCATTGAGTGAAGCCACTCTGTAACACAGCCGCATTTCTTAATGGAAAATTCCATAAATTCTTCATTTGTCGGAGACGAAGTTATGGAGAACATTGCCTCGCCGACGCCCGGAATTGAAAGCATAGCGCACTGACCGGGCTTATGTTCAAATGCCTTTTTGCCGTCGGGTGTTACCACACGGAAGGTCTTTACATCGGGAGTGTCTATGCGGATATCCGTTACAACCCCGACTACCGGAATAAGAGGTTCTTTCATATCAATCATTTGCACGTCCTCCCAACTTTTTCATTACTTTAACAATATTCATCTGAATCGGACATTTTGCCATACATCTTCCGCAGCCTACACATGAGAAAAGTCCGTCATTGTTTGTGGGATAATACACAAGCTTATGCATGAATCTCTGGCGGAATCTTTCAAGCTGAGTAAGTCTCGGCTGACCTGCAGACATCTTTGTGAAGTCGGAATACATGCATGAATCCCAGCAGCGGAATCTCTTAACGCCGTGACCGGTATTAAAGTCCTTTATATCATAGCATTGGCATGTCGGGCAGACAAAGGTGCATGTGCCGCAGCCGAGGCAAGATTCCGAAAGCTCACCCCATTCGGGTGCGTCAAAGAATTCTTTTGTTTTGCCCGAGCCGAATGCGGAAGCGTCAAGCTCTGCAAGCGGAAGCTTAGAGAGTCTCTCGCGGATAAGCTCTTTTTGCTCATCTGCAGCAGTTTGCGCCGCGTCTTCGGTTATGCTCTTTACGGCTTCGAGGAACTTTTCGCCCTTTTCCGTCTTTGCGTCAAAGAGGATTGCGTCATCTGTTTTGTAACAGACAACATCGCCCTCGGGTTCGGATGCGTCTATGCCGAAGGTTTTGCAGAAGCATATTTCAACCGGCTTATTGCATGCCATTGAAACTATCGTTGCATGGTCGCGGCGGTTTTTATAGTAAGAATCAACGGGTTCCGCCAAAAATACACGGTCAAGAACTTCAAAGCTCTTAACATCACATGCACGGACTCCGAAAATAACAAAATCCTCACATTCGCTTCTTGTGTCTATTATTTCAATGTTTTTGCCCTCTACCTTAAAATCCATAAGGTTTTCCGTTTGAGGAAAGAAGAAGTCTTTTGCGCTTCTTACGGTATTGAGTGCATCGGAAAGCTTTTTGCCGTCTTCCCATTTTTCATACTTTGCACCGGACTCGGTATCAACGGGTATATAGAGTGTTTCCGACGATGATACAAGTGCAAAAAGATCGTTTAATTTATCAATAGAAATTTTACGCATCGTCACCGCCCCTTTCTACCGCGTCACCGGGTTCAACATCTTCGGTTGTATAGTCAACAATCGGCGCTCTTGAGCCAACCTCGGCTCCTGCCTGATATTCACCGTAAAACGAATCGATATCTTTTATGAATTTACGGTTAAGCAAATGAAGCGGAATATGCTGCGGACATACTCTTGAGCATTCGCCGCAGTCGCTGCATCTGCCGGCAACGTGAAACGCGCGGATTATATGAAACATCTGATCCTCAAAGGAGTTGGACGCAGCCTTGTTTTCAACACCGGAGTTGGGGTTGTCAAAAACGCACTTTTCGCATGTACATGCGGGACATACGTCACGGCAGGCATTACATCTGATACACCTTGAAAGCTCTCCCTGCCAGAAAGCAAATCTTTCATCGGGAGTCATTTTTTCTATTTTCTCAACTTCATCGAATCTTGCGCTGTCCAAAACCTCGCCGTCATTACCCAAAAGTTCATCGTATGCAACGTGTTTTTTGGATTTGCAGTTTACGCATCTGTTCGGAAGAACATCGGCTTTATCAAAGGTTAAGATTCCGTCATAAAGAGTTTCAACCTTTATTTTTTCGCCGGAGTCATCAACCGATACCACGCTGTCCGCTTTATTTTTAATTAAGTTTATATCTATCATACCGCTGCACGGTACACCGAGTGCATACACCTTTTCACGGTCAAAGCGGTGCTCCGTAAGAAGCTGATTGAAGCTGTAGGTATCGCACGGTTTGAGAAATGCCAAAACCTTTGTTTCGGTTTTCGCAGTTTCCTTTATAAGATACTTTGAAAAGTTTGCACCGCAAAAATCGCCCCACACAAAATATTTTTCAAAATCATCGGCATCGGTAAATACAGCCGGAGTCACGTCATAATCAAACTCGCCGCTTTTCCATCCGAGGATACGGTCCACGGTGCCGTTTTTGAGAAGTTCAAGAGCCTTTTTTGCGAGAATTTCGCGTTTTATTTCTTGCATCGCAAATCCTCCAATCTTTTGTTTTCACCGAGAGAAGCAACTTTTTCGGCAAAATCATTCATTGTAGCGGCAAACTTTGCGCCCTCTGCCGCGCTGACCCATTCAACACGCGTACGGTCTCTTTCGATTCCGAGATAATCAAGCATGGAGAACAAAAGCGCCATACGTCTGCGTGTGTAATAGTTACCGGAAGTGTAGTGACAGTCACCGGGGTGACATCCGCATATGATAACGCCGTCCGCACCGCGCTGGAATGCGCGGAGAATAAACATCGGGTTTACTCTGCACGAACACGGAACACGGATGATTTTTACGTCCGCCGGATAGTTAAGTCTGTTGTTTCCGGCAAGATCGGCGCCGGCATACGAACACCAGTTACAGCAAAATGCCACTATAAGCGGCTTATATTCGTTTACTTGCATATTGCATCCACCTCCGCCATGATTTGTTTGCTCATGAATCCTTTAAGATCCATAGCTCCGGACATGCACGCAACCGTACATGCGCCGCATCCCTGACATACTGCTTCGTTTACAACCACAACGCGGCGAATCTTTGTGGTTCTGTCGGGCATTCTGAATTCTTTATCTTCATATGTTATAGCTCCGTACGGGCAAACCTTTTCACATGTTGAGCAGCCGTTGCACATGAGTTCATCAGAATGTGCAACACACGGGTTACCCGTGAGTTTATCCTTACAAAGAAGACCGATAACCTTTGATGCGGCAGCCCCTGCCTGTGAAACAGTCTCGGGGATGTCTTTCGGACCCTGACACGCACCTGAAAGGAATACTCCGGCTGTCGGACTTTCAACAGGACGAAGCTTCGGGTGAGCCTCTGTGAAGAAGTCGTTGGTATCCATACTTGCAGTAAGCATTGTAGCAAGAGGTCTTGCTGATTTGTCCGGTTCTATTGCAGCTGCAAGAACAACGAGATCTGCGTCAATATTAAGCTGCTTGCCGTATATAAGATCGGACGCACGTACCTTAAGCTTGCCGTTTTGCTCCGATACCTTACCTACCATACCTTTTATATAGTGAACACCGTATTCTTCTACGGCACGGCGGTAAAATTCATCGAAGTTTTTACCCGGTGTACGGACATCTATATAGAATACATAAACCTCCGTATCGGGATATTTATCACGAATAAGCATTGCATGCTTAGCCGTGTACATACAGCAGATTTTTGAACAATATTCCTTGCCCTTTTCGGCACAGGCTTCGCAACGCGAGCCAACACACTGAACAAAGACTATTGTGTGGGGGTGCTCACCGTCGGACGGACGGAGAAGCGTTCCTCCCGTAGGGCCTGCGGCATTCATAAGACGTTCAAGCTCAAGCGAGGTTATAACGTCTTTCGACTGTGAATAAGCAAATTCGTCAAACTTATCCATTGATATCGGATTGAATCCCGTTGCAACAACTATAGCGCCGTACTTTTCGGTTATATATTCATCCTTAGCCGTATAATCTATTGCGCCTGCGCCGCATATCTTTGAGCATACGCCGCACTTTCCTGTTTTAAGCTTCATACAGTGGTTAGGATCGATTGTTGCAACCTTTGGAACAGCCTGTGCAAACGGAATGTAGATAGCGCTTCTGTTATCCATGCCGAGGTTGAACTCGTTCGGAACCTTTTTCATCGGGCATTTTTCGGTGCAAAGACCGCAGCCCGTACATTTATCTTCATCTACATATCTTGCTTTTTTCTTGACCGTTACCTCAAAATTACCGACAAATCCGCTGACCTCCGTCACCTCGGAATATGAGAATATTCTGATTTTATCATTCTGTGCAACATCAACCATTTTAGGTGTAAGTATACACGCCGCGCAGTCAAGAGTCGGAAATGTTTTATCGAGCTGTGCCATTTTTCCGCCGATCGTAGGCTTCTTTTCCACAATATCAACCGGGAATCCGGCGTCTGCAATATCGAGAGCGGTCTGTATTCCGGCTATTCCTCCGCCTATTACGAGAGCTCTCTTGGTAACGGGGCTTTCTCCGGGAGTGAGCGGAGTGTTGAGATTAACTTTTGCAACTGCCGCCTTACCGAGGATGATTGCTTTTTCAGTTCCTACCGGGATATCCTTGTGTACCCATGAACACTGCTCACGGACATTTGCTATTTCCACCATGTACGGATTAAGCCCTGCTGCGGCTGCCGTCTTACGGAAGGTTGCCTCATGCATACGCGGTGAACATGAGCATATTACAATACCGGTGAGGTTATGTTCTTTAACGGCGTCTATGATCATATTCTGACCTGCCTGAGAACACATGTATTGATAATCGGTGGAGAAAACAACACCCGGTTCGCTTTTAAGTGTTTCGGCAACGGTTTTTACATCCACCGTAGCGGCTATGTTGGTACCGCAATGACAGACAAAAACTCCTATTCTTTGCATGGTTTTGTTTCTCCTTTCTTATTTGGAATATTTGCGCAATGCGCTCATTATTGCCTGCTGAGGAATTTCATCATCGAGCAGATCGGGTATATCGTTTGCTGTCATATGGTTTGCGCCTTTTTCACGGATTACGCTCTGCCTTAAAGCTTCAACAAGCTTTGCCGGCTCAACGCCGCGAGGGCAGCGGTCAACGCATGCAAAACACGAAAGACATTTATATATCGACTGTGATTTTGCCAGAGTTTCGATGTCGCCGTTTTCAACCATATATACAAATTCGTGCGGATGATATTCCATTTCATCATATGAAGGACATGTTCCGCTGCATTTTCCGCATCTCATGCATTTGCGCGGGTTAACACCGCTCATGCGGAGAATCTGTTCTTTTTTCAGTTCGTTTTTACTAAGCATCGATATCCTCCTTTACACCGAGAGCCTCCGCAAGAAGCTCCGTAAAGTATATAACGGGAATTTCACTGCCGTTTTTAATCAGGTTATATTTACACAAAGGACATGCGGTAACTATCATATCCGCTCCGTGAGAAGCTGCACTCTCGGTTACGGCATTTGATTTTTTCTTTGCGGACTCCGCGTCTTCAAGAGCCACATACCCGCCGCAGCATTCGTTTCTTTCTGAATAGATAACCGGCTGCGCGCCTATTGCTTTTATGAAGTCTTCCATAATCTGCGGATTTTCAACATCGTCAAACTTCATAACCTTACCGGGGCGAAGAAGCAGGCATCCGTAATATGCCGCAATCTTTTTGCCCTTAAGCGGATTTTTAACCGCCGCTTTGATATTATCGAAGCCGACAACATCGCGAAGAAGCTCAAGATAGTGATATATTTCGGTTTCACCGTAATACGGTTCAACCTTTGTTTTATCCTGTGACATATAAAGATTAACCTTATCGGCAAAATCTTTATCGTTTAACATTTCGTTGTTCGTTTGCTTTATTACATTATGACAGGCTGAACATACCGTAACCAAAGGCATACCCTCATCTCTTGCACTGATGAGAGCACGTACGGACGGGAGCTTTGAGGCAATTTCATCTTTTGCGCCCACATACACACCGCCGCAGCATTGCCAATCTTTGATTTCGCACATTTCCACGCCGAGAGCCTCAGCGCTTTTGCGTGCATACGTATCAAGATCCTTTGCCTTTGTACGGAGGGTACAGCCGGGAAAATAACTGACTTTCATTGTTTACCTCCAATACTTTCGGTATTAAACCATTTGTTCGGGATGAAATACTTCGTCAAACTTTTCTGCAGTGAGGAATCCGAGTTCAACACATGCTTCTTTAAGCGAAATATTATCTTTAAACGCTTTCTTTGCTGTTTTTGCCGCATTTTCATATCCGATATACGGATTGAGAGCGGTAACAAGCATGAGAGAGTTGTGAAGATTGTGATACATTTTGTCTTTGTTTGCGGTTATTCCTACGGCGCAGTTATTGTTGAACGAAACAATCGCTTCTGCAAGGAGCCTTGCCGACTGCAGGAAGTTATATGCCGCAACGGGCATAAATACGTTAAGCTCAAAGTTACCCTGTGATGCAGCAATGCCGACAGCCGCGTCATTGCCCATTACCTGAACTGCAACCATAGTTACGGCTTCACACTGAGTCGGGTTAACCTTACCGGGCATAATGGATGAGCCGGGTTCATTTTCGGGAATGTGAATTTCGCCGAGACCGTCACGCGGACCGCTTGCAAGCCAACGCACATCGTTCGCTATTTTCATCATATCGCAGGCGGTTGCCTTGATGGCGCCGTGTGCAAATACAAGCTCGTCTTTTGATGTGAGAGCATGGAACTTATTCGGCGCGGTTACAAAGCTCTTGCCGGTAAGCTCGCTTGCCTTTGCGGCAACAAGCTCCGAAAATCCCTCGGGAGCATTGAGCCCGGTTCCGACAGCAGTTCCGCCGAGAGCAAGCTCATGAAGCGGCTTAACTGCCATTTTAAGAAGCTCGGCATCTCTTTCAAGGCTCGTTCTCCAGCCCGAAATTTCCTGACTGAATTTTATCGGTGTGGCATCCTGAAGATGCGTTCTGCCCGATTTTACTATGCCTTCGTTTTCAGCTTCAAGGCGCTTGAATGTTTCAACAAGAAGCTCTATTGCAGGGAGGAGCTTATCCTCTATTGCAATAACCGCCGATATATGCATTGCAGTCGGGAAAGTATCGTTTGAAGACTGGCTCATGTTTATATCATCATTCGGGTGACATATTTTCTCACCTGCAATCTGATTTGCACGGTTGGCTATAACCTCGTTTGCATTCATGTTTGACTGCGTGCCCGACCCCGTCTGCCATACAACAAGCGGAAAATGACCGTTAAGCTCGCCCGAGATAACTTCATCGCATGCAGCGCAAATTGCTTTGAGCTTTTCCGATGTCATCTTTTCGGGTTTGAGCTCGGCATTCGCAAGCGCGGCAGCCTTTTTTAATATTCCGAAAGCATGTGTGATTTCTCTCGGCATTGTTTCAATATCAACACCGATTTTAAAATTTTCGTGACTTCTCTGTGTCTGTGCTGCCCAAAGTCTGTCGGACGGAACCTTAACCTCACCCATGGAATCATGTTCTGTACGGTATTCCATAATTATTCACCTTTCTTTGCTGTTTCTTCTGTTATATATCAAGATTGCTTATAACCTCTTTAAGAGTATCTGCACTGTGACGGAGCTTTACGATTTCTTCATCGGTAAGCATAATGTTAACCTTGCCGCGCACACCGTCGTGACCTATCATGTTAAGAGTGCTGAGGCATACATCGTCTATACCGTACTCTCCGTGCATCATTGTGGAGACGGTCATTGTTGTGTCTATTCCGCTTAATATGCATTTGCATATGTGACAGACGGAAACCGACACTGCATAGAATGTTGCACCCTTGCGCGCAATTACGCGTCCGCCCGATTTGCGAACATACTGTTCTATCTCTTCAAGGTTAAGCTCGGGGTTTTCAATTCCCGGGGTTTTAATAAGCTTCGGGCACTCCATAATCGGAATGTTTGAAATATTTGCAACAGACCACGGAATGAATGACGAATCGCCGTGTTCACCGAAAACATATGCGTGAACATTGCCCTGATTAATGTTATAGTATTCCGAGAGTCTCGCGCGCAGACGTGCCGTATCGAGAATTGTTCCCGATCCGATTATGCGGCTTTCGGGAATATCGGAAAACTTGTTGAATGTATAGGTAAGTATATCAACCGGATTACTTACGATAATGTATGTCGCATTCGGGGCATACTTTGTGATTTCGGGAATAATCATCTTTGTGATGTTTACGTTTATCTGGGCAAGCTCAAGTCTTGACTGACCTGCCTTTCTGGCAACACCCGATGTAAGGATAACTATATCCGAATCAGCTGCGTCGCGATAGTCGCCGGCATATATTGAGCATGCTCCGCAAAACGGAGTACCCTGTCTTATGTCGAGCGCTTCACCGAGGGCTTTTTCATTGTTGATGTCAATCATGACAATTTCTGAAGCAAGCCCCATAACCGTTAATGTGTAAGCTATTGTGGAACCTACTGTTCCGGTTCCGATAATGGATATTTTGTTCATAATGCACCTCTTCTTCTACAATATATAATGTATTATAACACACTTCGACGTTTTATGGAATTATCAATTATGCATACCGATATTGTATTTATCGATATACCGTGGCGCGATTAACATATTGTAATAAAAACAAACGCCGCAAACTGTATATAATACACAAAAATAATATCACAATGTGCAAATGCACATTGAACGGCAAAAAATTTCTTGACATAAATTAAATTTTGGTATATAATATTTCTGTTAAACAAGGATGTTTGCTGATCATGGGAAAGTTCCCTCTAATCAGAGGCATCCTTATTTTATTTTACGGTGAGGTGTTACATATGGTTTATACCCAAAGTGAAGTTTTTGACTTTATTGAGCAGGAGGACGTCAGGTTTATTCGCCTTGCGTTTTGTGATGTATACGGAAATCAAAAGAACGTCTCCATTATGCCCGATGAGCTCCCCAAGGCTTTTAAAAGCGGAATATCTTTCGACGCGTCTGCCATTGACGGATTTGAGGACGAAGTAAAATCGGATTTATTTTTGTATCCGATACCGTCAACGCTGAATGTCTTGCCGTGGAGACCTATGCACGGAAAAGTTGTGAGGATGTTTTGCGACATAAAATATGCCGATAAAACAGCATATGAAAAAGATTCACGTCAGATTCTTAAAAAATCCGTTGAAAAAGCAAAAAAACACGGCATAAGCGTGCAGTTCGGATCGGAATTTGAATTTTATCTTTTTAAAACGGATGAAAACGGATATCCCACAAAAGAACCGTTCGACAAAGCGGGATATATGGATGTTGCCCCCGAGGATAAGGGAGAAAACGTAAGACGGGAAATATGCCTTACACTTGTCGATATGGGTATAATTCCCGAAAGCTCTCACCACGAGGAAGGACCCGGTCAGAACGAAATAGATTTTCGTTACGGCGACGCCATGACAAGCGCGGACAACGCAATGAATTTTAAGTCGGTCGTGAAAGCCGCAGCAATGCACAACGGACTTTACGCTGATTTTTCTCCGAAACCGCTCATAGGAAAAAGCGGCAACGGCATGCATATAAACATGTCGGTAAAATCGGATGACGCTGAAGACAAAATGCCTTATTTTTTGGCAGGAATAATGAAACATATCTCCGAAATGACGGCATTTTTAAACCCCTGTGACGACTCATACAGCAGACTCGGCGAAAACAAAGCGCCAAAATACGTTACATGGTCTCATGAGAACAGATCTCAGCTGATAAGAATACCGGCAGAGAGCGGAGAATTCAAGCGTGCCGAGCTGAGAAGCCCCGACCCTACCGCCAATCCGTATATTGCATATGCGCTTTTAATTGAGGCCGGGCTTGAAGGAATAATAAACAAATATGAACTGCCGAAAGAACAAAATATTAATTTATATACCGCGTCAAAGGATATACTTAATAATTTTGAAAAACTGCCGGCAACAATTGAGGATGCACAAAGCATTGCGCTCAAAAGCGAATTTATAAAGTCGGTATTGGGCAGCGGTTATGCCGATTTTATGAAGCTTTAAGTGAGGTGTTTTATTTGCCATCCGAAAGATACGTATACAGTGTGCTGATTGTGTCTTCCAATGACAAGGTTTTTGAATCTGTTGCGTCACTGCTTCCGAAAAATGAATTTGCGCCGATATACCGTGCGGATACATCAGGAGAAGCAAAGAGGATGCTTGTTACGCAGGTTCCGGATATAATCATAATAAACACACCGCTCCGCGATGAATTCGGCATAGAGCTTGCCGTTGATTTTTCGGATGCGGTAACCGGAGTTATGCTCATGGTTAAAAACGAATATTATGAACAGATAAGCTACAAAGCCGAAAGAAGCGGCATACTTACCGTTGCAAAACCTGTTTCAAGACAGAGTTTTTTTTCGGCGCTCAGGCTTTTGGCAGCTATGATAACAAAGCTGAAAATGTTTGAAAAGAAAAATCGCACACTTCAGGAAAAAATGCAGGACATCAGGACGGTTAACCGTGCCAAATGGCTGCTTATAGAAAATATGAACATGAACGAAAGCGACGCTCACTACTACATAGAAAAGCAAGCAATGGATACAAGGCTTTCAAGAAGGGAAATAGCCGAAAATATTATAAGAACATACGATAACTAAAACCTCAGAATGAAAGGTGATTATTTATGAAGCAAACAAAATACATTTTTGTAACGGGGGGAGTTGTGTCAGGTCTCGGAAAGGGAATAACTGCGGCATCTCTCGGAAGGCTGCTTAAAGCAAGAGGGCTTAAAGTGGCTGCTCAAAAGCTTGACCCGTACATAAACGTTGACCCCGGAACAATGAGCCCGTATCAGCACGGCGAAGTTTACGTTACCGAGGACGGCGCCGAAACCGATCTTGACCTTGGTCATTACGAAAGGTTTATCGACGAAGATTTAAACAAGTTTTCAAACCTTACAACCGGTAAGGTTTACTGGAATGTTTTAAACAAGGAACGCCGCGGAGAATATCTCGGATCTACGGTTCAGGTTATTCCGCATGTAACAAACGAAATAAAGGAGTTTGTATATTCCGTAGGAAAAAAATCAGATGCTGATATAGTTATAACGGAAATAGGCGGAACAATCGGCGACATCGAATCTCAGCCGTTTCTTGAAGCGGTAAGACAGATATCTCTCGAAGTCGGAAAAGAAAACAGCCTGTTTATCCACGTTACTCTGGTGCCGTTTTTAAGCGGATCGGACGAGCATAAATCAAAGCCGACCCAGCATTCCGTAAAGGAACTGCAGGGAATGGGCGTAAAGCCGGATATCATTATTTTGAGATGCGACAAACCGCTTGAACAATCAATATTTGACAAAATATCGATGTTTTGTAACGTTAAGTCGGACTGTGTAATAGAAAATATCACTCTGCCCGTTTTGTATGAAGCTCCGATAATGCTTGAAAAAAGCAATTTTTCTTCAATTGTATGCCGCGAGCTCGGAATCCACGCTCCAGAAATAGATATGAGCGAATGGGCGGAAATGTTAGACCGTATTCACAACAGAACCGAAAATATAACAATAGGTCTCGTCGGAAAATATACACAGCTTCACGACGCATACCTTTCCGTTGCAGAGGCATTAAGACATGCGGGATATGTTTACGCAGCGCGCGTAAATATAAAATGGATCGATTCCGAAACAATAACAGAAGAAAATATAGCCGATATTCTTTCGGACTGCAACGGAATAATAGTTCCGGGCGGATTCGGAAACCGCGGTATTGATGGCATGATACTCACCGCGGATTACTGCAGGAAAAACAATGTCCCCTATCTCGGCATATGCCTCGGAATGCAGATTGCGGTTATTGCATATGCAAGATATGCTGCAGGGCTTAACGATGCAAACTCCGGTGAATTTGACGCAAATGCAAAATACAAGGTTATCGATTTTCTGCCCGACCAGAATGATGAGGTGGCCAAGGGCGGAACGCTCCGACTCGGAGCATACCCGTGTAAAATAAAACCCGATACACAAATGTATAAATGCTACGAAAAAAGCGAAATATCGGAGCGTCACCGTCACCGTTATGAATTTAACAATGAATACAGACAGATTCTGACGGACGCCGGTCTTACCGTCAGCGGTACATCACCCGATGATTATATTGTAGAAACCGTCGAATATGACAAAAATGATTTTTATATCGGAGTTCAGTATCACCCCGAATTCAAGAGTCGTCCGAACCGTGCACACCCGCTGTTCCTCGGTCTTGTAAAGGCATCACTGAACGCAAAAAATAAATAATCACATTCAAAAATCATCCCTTCGGAAATTCCCGTCGGGATGATTTTTATTTTAACGTGTTTTTCTTTTAAAAAGTATCGCCAATATTATGCATGCAATAATTATTATAAGGCTTATGCCGAGATGCAGCAGATTAGTGCCGACGGCGGCATTGTTTTCGTTCGTCCGGGAATTATCCGGATTGCCGTTCATATCGGGAGGATTGCCGCCAAAGTTCGGTTTCCCGCCGTTTGCGTCGGAAGGCATCATGCTGTCGGCATTGCTGTCTGTAACCGAGTCGGACGCCGCGGCGATTTCGGGTTTCCCGAAATTCTCGTTTTTTCTGTCAAAACCGCCGTCGGGGCCTCCGTGATTCATCGTACCCATAACGCTTATGTCTATTGATGAAGAATCAACAAGCGCGGAGCTGTCTTTTTGCTGTTCCTCTTCCGTAGATGGAATACCTCCGTCAAGCTGACCCTTAATGCTTTCAGCTCTCAGCTTAATTGTGTCATACAGCATTTTAGCGGCTTTATCATATTCATCGTAAGTATAAAATGCCGTCGGATCGTTTTTCACAAGCTCATCTATCATATTCCTTGTTTTGTTGTAAAACTCATCAAGCTTACCGCCGTTTACATATTCGTCCGAAAGCTTTTCCATTTCACTGTGATATTCATCAAGATACTCACTGTCGGCAAGAAGCGTATCAAAAAAGTTTGTTGCCGAAAAAGCGTTATCTATGGGTGAGTTAACAACCGATGACGCATCACCGCCGTGCATTCCGCCCCACGCAAGATTATAATCCCACGGAATAATATTGAGCGCTCCGCCGTTTTCATACAGATAATAATTATGCGCCATGCTTCCCGAAAGGCTGTCTTCATTTACCGAGAATATATGAACCGCCATATATTTTGTAAGGTTATCCGTGTCCATATATTTATCAAGATCGCTTCCTTCGGAAATATTTTTAAGCGCTTTTATAACTTTATTTTTATCTTTTTTTGATACATTTGTGACTGCGCCGTCCCATATTGTGGAATAGCTGTCAGCATCGTCATCGGTATAATTAAGATTACCGCCGCCCTGACTTCCGGGACCGCCTCCGGGGCCTCCGGGGCCTCCCGGTCCGCCGCGTTTCGGCTGTGCATTTGAATCAGAAACGTTTTCCGCATCGGATTTCGCAGTGTTTTCGGGATCGTTTCCGCCGGGTACACCGTTTGTATCGGGAGGATTACCGCCCGGGGGATTACCCTCAAAATCGGCGTCCGATTTTATCTCCGGCGGTGCGCCGAATCCGCCGTTTTCTCCGTCTCGGGGCGGCATCTTATCTGCGTTTTTGCCACCTCCGAAGCCGCGTTCATTTCCGCTGCCGCCTGCCATGTTCATTCCGTCAGGCTTATACAATTCGCCTTTTTGCGTACCGTAATTTCTGAGCATAAAGCTGTCTTCCACAGCCTCAAGCGCAAGATAAACTCCTCGGTACTCACCGTTTAAAGATATTTTTGCATAATTTGAAAGTGACGCATCGGCACCTATAAATTTATACATATCATAAACAAGAGCCTCTTTCATATTGGTTGCATCGGCGTAATTGTTATTAAGTATCAGTTTATCCAATCCGAAACACGTCTGCCCCTCAACATAGTGGTCAAACTCTATCTTAAAGCTGTATCTGTCGGTATCGGGATCATTTGCAATAGATGTCAGGCTCGTATTGCCCTTGGGGCGGATTCCGACGTTTTTAAATTTTTCTCCGTTTACTTCAACATCGCACTCATAATATTCCTCTTTAAGCGCATTGTCAAGCATATCATTCCACTTATCATCGTCCATGATAATGTTGACGTCAATTATTTTATCTGAAGAAAAAAGCTTATTTTCATACTCAAGAGACACCGCCTTATCGGATTTATCCGTATTTGAAATTTTATCTGAAAATACTGCCGCAAAAAGACATACGCACACAAGCACTGCCATAATCACAGCGATTATTTTTGTTAAATATTTATTTGTAATCATGGCTCACCTCCGACGATCAGGACATATATTCACCGTTATAGCTTACAAGTGTTGCATCGGTCACACCGACAAGCGAAGATATATCGTTTACAAACGACGTATCCGAATCCGAAATACGTATTTCGGCTGTTATTTCTATTCCGGATGCATTTACGGTTTTTGACTTGATACTGTATTTTTTTACGGACTCTCCGAGTCTGTTCATTGCAGATGCCTCGGAGGCTTCACCGTCACAGTTTAAAATTAAGATATACGGATTTATGTGAATTTTTCTGTTGGAAAATATAAGCAGAATTACTCCTATGATTGCAGAGCCTATAACCGCAAGCGGAATCATTCCCGCACCTATAACAATACCTGTCGCGATTGACCAGAACAAGTAGACAATTTCCATGGGTTCTTTGATTGCCGCTCTGAAACGAACAATTGAAAGCGCGCCGACCATACCGAGTGACAATACCACGTTTGAAGTTACGGCCATTATGACAAGCGTCGTAACAAGAGAAAGACCGACCAACGTCATTGAAAAGCCGCTTGAATACATCACGCCCGAAAATGTTTTTTTATAAATCAAAAATATAAAAAGACCCACGCAAAGCGAAACTGCCATTCCTATTAAAACATCCACTGCCGAAAACGATGATACGTTTTCGAGAAAGCTTGATTTAAATACATCATTAAAACTCATTTTTAGTTACCTCCGAAAATTTTTATTAACCGAATCTGCGGCATGCGCCGTATTTTGAAAATGCTGTCTGACGGACATCCGTCTGGACTATGTGCGATATAACCTCCGGGAGAAATGCATCGTACTTTACCTCAAGAATATATTCCACTGATGTATCCATGGCAGATATATCGTGCACTCCGCATTCAAAAAGTTTGTTATCATACATACTTGTGCGGACGTTATAGTCAAGGGTAACCCTGACGTTGCCCGGCTTATATACAAACGGCTCTCTGATATACGATACCAAAACACGCGGTCTTAAAAGCAAGCCTTCCATTTTGCAGTAAAGCTCCCGAACAAGCTCGGACGGATCATTTTTTAATGATTCCGCATTTCCCGTCAAAATATCTCTGCACTGCTCAAGGGTTATCGGTGCCGAGCATTTCATGCATAGGTTATTATGCTTTATCTTTTTCTCAAGACGTATAAAAGAAAAATCATCGTTATAATACCGTATACGGAATTTTTCTCTCTTCTGTACGCCGTCAACCTTTTCACGCAAGGCTTTGTCATAGATATTGTCAAAGTAAACGCTTCTGATAATATAGCGTCCGTTTTCTCCGACATTTTTATCAAGCTCCATAACCGATGCGAGACGCTTCTTTATTGAAATATACTGCGAATAGTTCAGTTTATATTTAAGCTCGTGACGGTATTTTCCGTTTTGTTTTTTCCCTTCTGTCATTTTCAATACCTCCTTCATTTTTTATTGTATCTTAATTTTACATCACTTTTATTAAAATAAAATTAAAAGTAAAAATTAAAGTGTTTGGATATTGACGCTAAAACAATGACAGCAATTTTCCTATATAATTTTACTTATTTCAAAAAAAACAGTGATAAAAGCAAATAATTGTGATATTATATTAC
Source organism: uncultured Clostridia bacterium (assembly GCA_934463165.1). GTDB lineage: Bacteria > Bacillota > Clostridia > UMGS1810 > UMGS1810 > RGIG1828. Next base: position 455 of record CAKSJG010000022.1, on the reverse strand, counting down.
TGTCACATAAACTTAATTGAATAAGATTGAATATATTTTAGTATAAAAGGGATAAGTGTATCATTTTTGCATACTTTAACTTTGAGTTAGGTAAAAATGCGGATATTTCTTTGGATGGTAATCTTCACATTCTATCCGCAAATACACATATCGCTTAAGCATACCCTGACCCCTGCCCGTCAGGCAGATATTCTTGCACGTTATTATACGATTGTGTTTATAATGCGAATCGGAACGGTGTGGGCACCGTTCCCTACGCAGCTATTATCAAATATCCGTAATTTAATAATTGGAATCATATTGGTAAATTTTGTTTAGATTATTTAACGCAAGAAACAGCGGCGCCCTTGTGTAAAGGGAGCTGTCAGCGCAGCTGACTGAGGGATTGTCAAAACATGTTTACATCTTATGATTTTTTTGCAAGGGTTAAATATTTACAACCCCTCCGAGTTGCT
>CAKSJG010000021.1 GCA_934463165.1 uncultured Clostridia bacterium | reverse complement strand
TCGGGCTCATCGGGCTCATCGGGCTCATCGGGCTCATCGGGCTCATCGGGCTCATCGGGCTCATCGGGCTCATCGGGTTCATCCGGTTCATCGGGTTCATCCGGTTCATCGGGTTCAACAGGTTCATCCGGATCGACCGGTTCGTCGCAGACTGCCGAATCAACAAATGTCGCAGGGCAGAATTCAAGCAAGAAAATATTCAAAGAGGGTAACTCCGCAACAAACACTCTCGGCTCTTTCGGAGACGGCGGCTCCCTCGGTATATCGGTTGATTCCATTCTTTTCGGCGAGCATGAATCCAGAGACGATGAAAGTCAGATAAAAACAGGCTTCGTCGGTCTTGCGGCAAATGTTAAGCTTGCTCTTCCGTCGTCGGTATTTCCGGCAGGCGGATCGCAAAATAACGATTCGCGCATTTCGGATGGTGCGTCGGGCTCAAATCCCGTAACAAGCCCCATAGTAAGCGCAGACAACAGCAGAGCAACAACCGCGGCAGGTCAAAACCAGAACGCCGCAAACGCTCAGTCAAAAAATAAAGGTAAGCTCAATTCGTTCAGCATGGGCGCATCGGTAAATACCTATGAATTCCAGGCAGGCGTTGACCTCGGCATAGGCATCGGGCCTATCAGCTCGGCATTTCGAATGAGCCTCGGCGAAACAAACACGGGCAAAATATGCCTTGATACCATATATCTTGAAATTAAAGGCTTTGAAATTCCGATAGTTCCGGGTGTTTCGAGTCTCAAAGGTCTCGGCGGCGGAGTCAGCGGCATCGCAAGCTCCGTTAACTATAAGGGCGAAGCGCGTCCTCCGGTTACGGTATCCGTCATGGCTGTGTTTGACCTCGTAAAGGTAATGGTTATGCAGGCAGATATGTCGGTATCGGGCAACGGGCTCACGTTTTCGATAACCGGCGCACCCGCAGGCTTTAATCAGATAAAATTCATTGCAAAAGGCGAATTTGACTGGACAACCGGCTTCAGCGTGAAGCTTTCGGGAACGGTGGATATGTTCTCGGGAGTAGTCCTCGGAAATGTAACCCTTGCGCTCACCACAAAACCCGAATTCTTTATGATGGGTAAGATAAGCGGAAGCCTTAACATTCCCGGTCTCGGAAAGCTTGCCGGGGTAACCCTTGCAATAACCAACAAGTTTATTGCAGGCGGCGTTAAAATCCTGATTTTCAGCGGAGGATTTGTATATTACTATGACAGCAGCAAATTCAGACTGCTTAAGGGCAGCGAAGTGGATGAGATAGACGAAATTGACCTTGACTCACCCGAAATGCCGTCGGCATCGGGCACAAGCGGACAGTCGGGTCTCAGCTCAATAAGCTATCTTGAAGTGCTTGAAGTTCCCGATGAAAACGGCAATATTCAGCTCATGGGTATAGGCTCTGGAGCGCAGCTTATCGGCACAACGGTTGACAGCGTGGAGGATTCCGCATATCGCGCTTCGTTTAAGCTTGCAGGCGCAAGCTCGTTCAAGGCTGATGTCACCGATGAAATGATAAGCGGTAATGACGTAGTCCTCAGAGTGTATTACGACAGCGACACGGCACCCGAATTTAAGGTTACAAAGCCGAACGGCGGTGCGTATGATGTTACGGCATATGACTACAACCTCACGCAGGACGAAAACAACGCCCGCGGCGCTAACATGATTGTAAGCGAAAAAGAAGACGAAAACGGCGAAACCAAAAAATATGCATATATAAATCTTGCAAATGCAAGCCTTGAAAAAGGCGAATGGAACATTGAGAGCACAAACGGTGTTGACATTAGCGACTTTACCGTGCTTACGATTCCGACGGTTGAGCCTAAGCTCGAAATCAACTCGGCGTCGGTAAACGGCACGAATTTAAGCGTGGACTGGACGACAGACAAAGACGCGGATGTAAGCATATCTCTTGTTCCGTGTAATGACGACGCAACACCTGTTAAAGAATCGTTTAAAGATAACGACGGCAACACGGTTGTAAACGATCATCCGGGTTACATCGTAGCCGGAGACGAAAAGGGATCCGGTTCAAGAAGCGACATCGCGCTTGACATTCCGTCGGGTGAATATATCGTAAGAATAGATTCAATACTGAACAACAGCATTTACACAAGCAAGTATTTAAACACAAAGCTTACTTATAATAATCCCGATACTCTTGATCCCCCGTCAGATTTTAAAGCATGGGCGGGCGGCGACGGTCAGCTTAACGTTTCGGCAAGCGTACCGGCAAATGCAACGGGCATAAGCTTTAATATCTACAAAAAGCTCTCCGACGGAAGCTATGAGCTTCTCCCTGCCATGGGCGGCTATGTCGGCGATTTTGACGGAAAGGGCAGCGTTTCAACATACTTCAAGGGTGACAACACGGTTCTTGACGAAAACGGCGCTGCAAGATACACATCGTCAATCGTTCCGGGTGAAACATATTATGCCGAAGCATATGCAGTGAATATCAACGAGGGCAGCGGATATTTCAGCAGCAAAAAGGTATCGGGCGGCGAGATAACGGTTCCCGTACCCACACCGCCGCAGGTAAACGTTAACGTCACATCATATGACGCAAAAAACAAAACGGACGAAAAGAACATTGCGTATCTTCAGGCGAGCAGCTCAAACGTGCTCATAGAATACGACATATCAAACCTCGGACAGGAGCCGAACGATGAAGTCACAGTACGTTTTGACATAGACGAAAAGCAATACGGCAAGGAGCTGGTAAACAACGCATCCACAGGCAGCAAGGGCTATGCCGCGTTTGAGCTTTCGGACGGTGACCACACCGTTGAGGTTGTCTTTATAAACAAAGCCGGCGACGTTACCGTTGTAACGAAGAAATTCTCGGTAGATACTATATCTGCCGACCTTAAGATAGAATATCCGCAAAACGGAAGCTATTTTGACCCGTCAGTGGGTATTCCGGTTAAGTTCACAACCGACGACAGCGTAACCGTAGACATTTATCTTGATAACTCTCCGGTTGTATCGGGCGCGTATGTTCAAAATTCCGACGGCAAATACGAAACCGTCATAGATGTTGCAAACCCGAAATACTCTCACGAGGTGAAAATCGTTGCAGCCGATAAAAACGGCAATAAGACAGAGCACATTGCAACGGTTGTAAACAAAAACGTTGCGCAGATAGGCGGAATAAAAATAAGAGCCGCAAAGAAATCGGGAGCGGATATAACAGAGCTTACGGCGATAGGCCTCGGATCGGACGGCAAGGAGCTCGGCGTTGATATCGACAGAAGCAAGCTTAAATGGACGCTTCTTTCGGATCCGTCCGAAGCGGCACTCATCAATTCCGAGGGCAACAGCGCGGCGCTTGTTACTCAAAACACAGGCTCTCCGTTTGTTGTAAAGGCAGAGTGGTCACTCGGCGGCGGAGCTTCGCTTACGGATATTTACGATTCCGGCATAGTAGGCGAACAGAACCAAGGCAGCACCGGCGGCAATACGGGCTCCGGCGGCGGAGGCGGTCAGATCCGCGACACACTTCCGGAAGACGTTAAAAAGCTTGTTGAAGACATGAAGTCATCAATGGGAAGCGGCTCGGAGGTTACCGCAAACAAGATGTATTCCGGTGTCGATTCCGTTACAAAGCAAGACGGAAACACGGCATTTGCTCCGGGAAAAGACATCAAAAAGGAAATGTATCTTGTTTTGGGAACAGACAAAAACACATCGAAATATACAGGCGGCGTCCCCGAAAATTCATTATTCCGTTCTGATATAATGCAGGTTGCGGCAAATGCCGAAATTAATAACATCCTGCTTGATTTTGAAGTTATCGGAGAAGGAAACAACGATAACCTCGGCGTATACAAATATTCCGACAGCATAAGCAAATGGATGTATATCGGCGGCGTATACGATGCCGAAAGAAACATGATGAGCGCAGATATTTCATCGGAGGGCAGATACGCGGTTATAGAAAATCCGAAGATGAGCGAAATCAGCTTTGCGGATATCGGAGATAACTGGGCAGAGCTTTATATCAGAAGCCTTGCATATGCTTCTCTTACAGACGGTTACCTTGAAGACGGCATAAGATACTACAAACCCGCAAACGAAATAACGCGCGGTGAGTTTGTCAAGATGCTTGTGAGTGCAAAGGGCGCGGATATCTCTGGCAGCGATGTAAGCATGTTTGCGGATTCCGACAAAATGGCAGACTGGGTAAAACCGTATGCATCTGCAGCATACAATGCAGGCTGGCTCAAAGGAAGCCTCACGGATGACGGCATCATGGCTAACCTTGCGGATAAGATAACCCGTCAGGACGCAATGACGCTTGTTCACAGAGTGTTCTTTGACGGTGAAAAATCCGACGGTGCTCTCGGATTTGCCGACAGCTCCAATGTTTCGGAATATGCATCGGACGCTGTAAGCTACCTTACGGAGTGCGGCATCGTTTCGGGATTTGAAGACGGCAAGCTCAGACCGCTTGACAATCTGAAGCGTGATCAGATAGCTAAAATCCTTTGGATGAGCGTTCTTAAATAATAATTAAACCATTGCAAGATACGGTTTTGCAATGCATAATCTCCCCCGATTTGCGCGCCTGCGCGGGTCGGGGGGATTTATTTATAAAAAAAATTCTTGCGAAAAAAGTAAAATTGTGTTAAAATATATATAAGGAAGCATAATTACATGCTTTTGTAAAGTGTTTAACAGGCTTTTGACAGATTGTTTTTAAAGACATCGCGGTTTAATTTGAAAAGAGGTAATTTTTTTATGTTTAATGTTGGGGATACGGTTCTTTACGGGTGTGAGGGAGTTTGCAAAATATCCGAAATAACGGAAAAAACTTTCGGTGATACAAAAATAGAATATTATATTCTCGAACCGGTTTTTAACAATCGTTCGACATTTTTTGTGCCGACGAAAAACGAGACTCTCATATCCAAAATGCATCCGATACTTTCCGACAGTGAAATTACGGATATAATAAACGGTCTCGGCGAAACGCTCGACTGGATAGATGATGATAATGAGAGAAAAGACAGCTTCCGCGAAATTGTCTCGGGAGGAGATATCCGCGAAATTGCCTCGATGCTTAAATGCATCATGATACATAAAGAAGAGGTCGAAGATCTCGGCAAAAGACTTCATAAGTCGGATGAAATCATATCGAAAGAAGCGCAAAAAGTCCTCTATGAAGAATTTGCCCTTGTTATTGACGGCATAACCAAGGATGACGTTATGAAAATGATAATGAAATAAAATCAAAAAAATTATTTTCGTGTTTATACCATGAAAATAATTTTTTTATTGTATAAAAATATATTTTAAGTCAATACTTATTGTGCAATGATTTATTTAGAAAGGATGGATGCTTTATGAAAAAAATCATTTGCGCACTTTGTGTCGGCTTTCTTTGTATTTTATGCATAAATTCAAAATTTGAATCTACCGAGGCGGCTTTTGCAAAAAGCGTTATCCGCCTGCATGTGCTTGCAAACAGCGATACCGATGAAGACCAAAGCTTAAAGCTTAAGGTCAGAGATGAAGTGATATCAAAATTAAAACCGCTTTTCGATGAAAACGGCGACATATCCGCAGCGAGGGATGTTATAGAAAAAAACATCCCCGAAATTAAAAAATGCGCGGAGGATGTCATAAAGAAAAACGGTTATTCATATAGCGTGAATGTGTCGCTCGGCAAAAGTGATTTTCCCACAAAAAGCTACGGTGACCTCGTGCTCCCGGCAGGGTCATACGATGCCCTTAAGGTTGAAATCGGGGCGGCGGAGGGTCATAACTGGTGGTGTGTGCTTTTTCCGCCGCTGTGTTTTGTGGATGAAACCTGCGTATCGGGAGATACCAAGGCGGCAATGCAGATTGAAAAAACCGTCGGAGAGGAAAATTCATCTTTTATAAAAAAGGAAAAGGACGCTCCGGTCGAGCTTAAATTCAAGGTTTATGAAATCTGGCAGAGCGGCAAGCAAAAGCTTGCATGTATTTTTAAATAGGATAGGTTTTCGTTTAGAACGATTTTATTAATTTGAAATATACCTATCAATTAACGAATTAGTATAAACAAAATTTTGTAATAAGATTCTGTTTAACAGTTAACCAAAAAATTACAATGACTACGTAGGGAACGCTGCCCACAGCGTTCCGCTGCACAAAACAGACAAAATAATATGATTCAACGCAAGAAAGAAAGGCGCCCTTGTGTAAAGGGAGCTGGCAGCGTCAGCTGACTGAGGGATTGTTAAAACATATCTGCATTTTAGAAATAAATTTTGCTTAAGTTAAATATTTACAACCCCTCCGGCTTGCTTCGATAGCTCTCCTCCCTTATGAACTGTCGGAGGCACTGTTTCTTGCGTCAAATCCGAATTAATTTGTAAAATGAAATGTGTATTAAATCATTAAATTTATAAATAAAAAGAGCAATTAAGTGTAGCAGCTTAGCTGCTCTTTTGTTTATTCGGTGTAAAAAATGTATCGAATCCGAAATATTCCCTGCAAAAAGTGTGATTTAACCGCAAATATTCGGTGTAAAAAGTGTAATAAATTTCAATTTTTCGTTGCAATTTTTGTGAATGATAAAAACCGATATACAGCTTGAGAGATTTCAAACTGTATATCGGTTTTAATTTGCAGTATCTTTATGTATATCTTTCTTTAATTCTTCATATATTCCCAATGCGTTGCTCAAGCCTAATTTTTTACCCGATTGATTATACCGAATCTTTTTTCTTGCCTTTGCATTTAATTCAGCCATTAAATCAACAGGTACACTTATCGGTTTATTGGTGTTTTTGTCAATATAAATATTATTTATATATTCTTTTGTAACCGGAAATAAATTTTGAGGTAAAAATGCGCACTTTTCACCAAGCACATAGCCAAAACTAATGTTGTCACATTTTCCGTATTTATCCATTGAACGTTGATATTGTTCTTTGTATTTAGCTATCTGTGATGAAATTGGAATCAGCCAGTAAATGTCCTCACTGTCCTCTTTAAAATTAAACAAATAACAGCATGGTCTGTTATGTTCTTTGCCATTTACGACCTCTTTATTTTCTAACAGCCCATACCCTTTAAATCTTTCATAAAACTCATCTTTAACAAAATATAATTTACCTACTTGCATTTTATCCTCTTGTATACATAAAAAGTCCCCTACATATAGCAAGGGACATAATGTGAACCCCGACCTTTTATTAGCCGCTTATCGGGTAGCGGAAATAATTTGAACCCGTACCTTCTTTTTATGGTTACTGATATATACGGTCACAGTAAATAATTAAACCTTCATCAGGTTCACTTTTATTATATGCTATTTTAATCGAAAATACAATCGTTAAATTCAATAAATTTGTATGTTGAGAATAGTTAAAGTTGAACAACTTGATAATCCGTTGTATCATCTGTTTAATAATTAATTACAAACCTGTAATGATTACGCAGGCAGCGCTGCCCACAGCGTTCCGCAACATTAAATAATCAAAATAACATAATTAAACGCAAGAAAGAAAGGCGCCCTTGTGTAAAGGGAGCTGGCAGCGTCAGCTGACTGAGGGATTGTTAAAACATATCTGCATTTTAGAAATAAATTTTGCTTAAGTTAAATATTTACAACCCCTCCGGCTTGCTTCGATAGCTCTCCTCCCTTATGAACTGTCGGAGGCACTGTTTCTTGCGTCAAATCCGAATTAATTTGTAAAATGAAATGTGTATTAAATCATTAAATTTATAAATAAAAAGAGCAATTAAGTGTAGCAGCTTAGCTGCTCTTTTGTTTATTCGGTGTAAAAAATGTATCGAATCCGAAATATTCCCTGCAAAAAGTGTGATTTAACCGCAAATATTCGGTGTAAAAAGTGTAATAAAATTCAATTTTTCGTTGCATTTTTTGTGAATGCGTGGTATAATAACACCATAATAAGAATTTGGAGGTCATTCTATGTACCGTTATGCAACAGAAAAGCTTTATAAATGGAAAAACAGCAAAAACCGAAAGCCTCTTATTATCGAAGGTGCAAGACAGGTAGGCAAAACATGGATAATGAAGGAATTCGGTAAAAAATCATATAATAAAACCGTGTATATTAACTTTGATTCCAATGTGCAAATGGCAGAACTGTTCTCTATAGACTTAAATGTGGAACGAATAATTACAGGACTTGAACTGTATGCAGGGCATAAAATAGACCCGTCCGATACACTTATCATATTTGACGAGGTTCAGGAAGTACCGAAAGCGTTATCTTCGCTTAAGTATTTTTATGAAAACGCTCCCGAGTATCATATCGTGTGTGCAGGCTCACTTCTCGGAATTGCCCTGCACGAGGGAACATCGTTTCCTGTCGGCAAGGTGGACTTTCTGAAACTGTATCCGCTGTCATTCAAAGAATTTCTTATGGCAATCGGTCTTGAAAGATTTGCGGAGCTGTTGGATAAAAAGGATTATGACATGATAAAAAGCTTTAAGCAAACATATATTGATGCCTTAAAGCAATATTACTACGTCGGAGGTATGCCTGAAGCTGTGGCATCCTTTGCCGACGAAAAAGACTTTAACGAAGCAAGAAAAATACAAAAGGGAATACTGACAGCGTATGAGCAGGATTTTTCAAAACACGCACCGAAAGAAATTGTTCCCAAAATCAGAATGCTATGGAACAGCATACCTTCTCAGCTTGCAAAGGAAAATAAAAAGTTTATATACGGTCTTGTCCGTGAAGGAGCAAGAGCAAAAGACTATGAAACTGCAATTATGTGGCTTTCGGATTGCGGATTGGTGCATAAGGTCAGCAGAATTAATGCACCCGGTATTCCCCTTAAGGCATATGAAGATTTAAAAGCATTTAAGTTATTTATTGTAGATGTGGGCTTGCTTGGTGCAATGGTGGGGTTAAACCGGCGCACTCTTTTAAACGGAAATGAATTATTCACAGAATTTAAGGGCGCATTAACGGAACAGTATGTTCTGCAGCAGCTTGCGGTAAATCAGGATTTGGGAATTTATTATTACACCAATGACCGAAATACCTGCGAAATTGATTTTATAGTCGATAACGGCGATAATATCATTCCGATTGAGGTTAAGGCAGAAATAAATCTGAAAGCAAAGAGTCTTAAAACATACAGAGAAAAATTTGCACCCGAAATATCGATACGTTCATCCATGGCAGATTACAGCGAAGAGTCGGGGCTCATAAATCTTCCGCTGTATGCGATAGATGGAATTTAATGAAAATACGAAATCTGCTTTTTTAATTTTATGTTAAATATCTGACACAATTATTGACAACAAATATCTTATATGGTAAAATATTAAAAAATAAAAAGTAAGGAGAGATTATCATGAATATTATTAAAAAAGTACAGACATATGCCGATATTGATGAAATTAAAGAAAGATTTATATCTGCGGCAAACGAACTGAAAAAATATGCCGATAAGGGCATAGCAAAGGCTAAAAAAATATCTGATCTTGACATGGTAATCTATACCGCCGTGGCTGCTTCGTTCGGCGCGCTTTTGTCCGCCGTTTTTTCCAAAACGTTTAAAAAGCTGATTGCGCTTTTTGCGATTATCTGCAGCTTCGGGACGCTGTATCTTTTGTATAAAAAGTTTTTTGACGATTAAAACCGTCATTTGTGCGCCGTGTCGCATGCGGCATACATTTTGTTTTTAATTCAAAAAGACATGTGTCAAAAATTTATCGGAGCGGACTTTCGGTCCGCTCTTTTTTATGCAATACGACAAAATTTAACCGTACGCACTCTTTTTTGAATGCTTCACTTGACTATTTCCCGTATTTGATATATAATAGATACTATATTTATTGATTAAAAGAAAGGACGATAAAAATGAAAAGAGTATTGAATTTTTCAGCGGGTCCGTCTGCACTTCCGCTTCCTGTTTTGGAAAAAGCACAGGCAGAACTCGTTTGTTACGGAACATCGGGAATGTCTGTTATGGAGATGAGCCATCGTTCTTCAGATTACAAAAAAATTATAGACGACTGCGAAGCGCTCTTAAGAGAGCTTTTAAATATTCCCGAAAACTATAAGGTGCTGTTTTTGCAGGGCGGCGCTTCGAGCCAGTTTGCCATGGTTCCGCTCAATCTTTACACGGAAAAGAAAAAGGCAGACTATATCCTTACGGGTCTTTGGTCCAAAAAGGCACAGAAAGAAGCCGCAAGATACGGCGAGGCTAAGATCATAGCTTCATCCGACGATAAGGTGTTTAACTATATCCCCGAAATCACAAAGGATATGTTTACGCCCGACGCGGACTATGTTCATATTACATATAACAACACAATTTACGGCACAAAATATTCTTCCGTTCCCGATACGGGTGACGTTCCGCTTGTTGCGGATATGTCGTCATGCATACTTTCCGAGCCTGTTGACGTTTCAAAATTCGGAATTATCTATGCAGGTGCGCAAAAGAACATGGGCCCCGCAGGTCTTACGGTTGTTATCATCAGAGATGATCTCATCGGTCATGCCCGGGATATCTGCCCGACAATGTTTAATTATCAGACTCATGCCGATAACGGATCAATGTTTAACACACCGCCGACATACGCTATATACATCTGCAAGCTTGTGTGCGAATGGCTCAAGGAAAACGGCGGCATTGAGGCAATGTATAAAACAAACCTCAAAAAGGCAGATATTTTGTATTCTTATCTTGACGAAAGCAAAATGTTCAGCCCGACGGTTGCAAACCCCAATGACAGATCGCTTATGAACGTTCCTTTTGTAACCGGTGATGACGAGCTTAACGCTAAGTTTATTAAAGAAGCAGCGGCTGCGGGCTTTGTTAACCTCAAAGGTCACAGAACGGTCGGCGGTATGAGAGCAAGCATATATAATGCCATGACGGTTGAGGGTGTTCAGGCTCTTGTTGACTTTATGAAAAAATTTGAAGAAGAAAATAAATAAATTCGGAGGCTACCGATATGTATGAAGTTTTAACACTGAATAAGATCGCGAAATGCGGTCTTGACAGACTTGATAAAGATTTGTTTACGGTTACGGACGAGGTTTCAAACCCCGACGCCGTAATCCTCAGAAGCTTTAAAATGCACGATATGGAGCTGCCCGACAGCCTTAAATGCATTGCGAGAGCAGGCGCGGGCACAAATAATATCCCGATAGATAAATGCAGCGAAAAGGGTATTGTTGTTTTCAATACTCCGGGCGCAAATGCCAATGCCGTTGCAGAGCTTACCGTTGCAGGGCTGCTGCTTGCGTCGCGTAAGATCACCGCAGGCATAGAATGGGCAAAAACCTTAAAAGGAGAGGGCGACAGCGTCGGCTCTCTTGTTGAAAAAGGCAAAAGCGCATATGCCGGCCCCGAAATCCGCGGCAAAAAGCTCGGCGTTGTCGGCCTCGGTGCAATAGGTGCAAAGGTTGCAAACATTGCGCTTGCACTCGGCATGGATGTTATGGGTTATGACCCGTTTATATCTGTTGACGCGGCATGGGGTCTTTCTCAGAATATAAAGAAATGCTCCGACCTTAAGGTTCTCGCTGCAAACTGCGACTATATATCGATGCATCTGCCTCTCAATGACGGCACACGCGGCATGGTAAATGACGAGCTCTTTGAATGCATGGAGCCCGGCACAAGACTTTTAAACTTCTCGCGCGGTGAGCTTGTTGATGCAAAGGCTCTTAAAAAGGCAATCGATTCGGGCATTATTGCAAGCTATGTTGTTGACTTCCCGTCGGAAGAGACTCTCGGCATGGATAACGTGATAAACATTCCGCATCTCGGCGCTTCGACTCCCGAATCCGAAGATAACTGCGCCGTTATGGCTGCAAACGAGCTTTCGGAATACATAAAATACGGAAACATCAAAAATTCCGTTAACTATCCGAACATAGAGCTTGAAATGGAAAGTAAATACAGAGTAACAATCGCTCATAAAAACATTCCGAATATGCTCAATAATTTTTCAAAGATATTTGCCGATGACAACATCAATATCATAAACATGCTCAATAAGAGCAAAAAAGACAATGCATACACAATCATAGACGTTGATAACGTTCCCGATTCGCTCTCAACAGAGCTTGAATCCATAGACGGAGTGTGCAAAGTCAGAATTATAACCAAATAGCAATCCAAATATTAAAACAAAAAGCTCTCCCGTGCGCGTAAGCGCATCGGAGGGCTTTTTGTTTTAAAATGAAATGCACATTGTTAATTCGGATTTAACGCGGGAAAAAATGGCGCGAGGCACACTTTCTTGCGTTTAACAGTATTATTTTGTTTATTTAATGCAGCGGAACGGTGTGGGCACCGTTCCCTACAAATAGATTGATAGTTTTGTTTTCAATTTATAAATTAGTTTAAACGAAAATTTGTAATAAGCTTCTGTTTAATAATTAATTACAAACCTGTAATGATTACGTAGGGAACGCTGCCCACAGCGTTCCGAACGCACAACACATATACTTTATATAATTAAAGGCAAGGAATTTATATGTCCGACTGCGCGATAATAACGCGCATTTACCGAACGGATGTTGATTTTCAAAAAGCTGTAGCGGCGAAGACCAAGCGTGCTTTTTGAAAATTAATGTCCGTTTGGTGGATATGCAGATAAACAAGCGGGCGGATATTATCCGCCCGCATGATTTCACGTTATTTTCGGGCGGTTATCCGCCGTCAATTATTATTTTTCAAAGTATTCGGAGACACGTTAAAGTATTTTTTAAATGATGTGGAAAATGCCGCCGTGGATTCAAACCCGAGCTCGGATGCGGTCTTTGAGACGGTGTACCCGTTGTTCAGCATCTTTATCGCCATGTTCATTCTGAACGATTTTATATATGCATACGGAGATGTCCCGTATTTTATATTGAAAGAACGGATAAGCTGATTTTTTGAAAGTGCCGATATTTTGCACAGGTCGTCCAGCTTGATATTTTTTTTGTAATTATTCTGAATGTAGTTTATCACCGATCCCAAAGAATAGCTGTTGTCCGAGAGCATAGCGGTGTTTTCGCTGAATAATGTAATAAGAGTGGACAAAACGGTCTGCATTGTAGAATAAATAATCTGTGAATCCGCTCTTTCGCTTTTTTTGTTCCAGTATGTCATTGTTGAAATATTGTGTTCCACAAGATACGATATTAAAAATTCCAGGTATTTTTTTAAATATAACGAAGATTTAAGCGGTATTTCAAATATTTTTTCTTTAAAAAACATTTCGCTTATGGCAAAATCGATGTAAAAATGATTTGTTGAAACATTTTCATCCTTATATCGGAATTTCAACGGTATGTTAGACGGCAAAACATAAAAAACACCGGGCTTAAACGCTATTGTCCTGTCGGCTGTTTCACATATTATCCCCTCGTTAAAAAAATAATATACCCGATTGAAAAAGTTGCAGTTGTTGACCTGCTTAAGCCACTTTAAAGAACTCACTTCGGTTATTCCGAATGAAATAATCCCAATATTCTGTGGGTTAATCGTCATATATTGCTACGCTCCTTTTTGCCCTGTAATTATTCATGCTATCATGTTATTATTTTATCACAACTTACGAAAATATACAACATTAATGTTAAAATTAAGGTGATTTTGATAAACGAAAAGGTGATTTTGAGAATGGTCAAAAATAAAAAAACAATATATAATAAATCTAAAGATACAGATAAAACATATTCTTTTGACAAACTGCAATGAGAAAGGTATTGTAGAATGAATTTCAGACAAATACATCTTGATTTTCACACGAGTGAAAAAATTGATAAAATCGGCTGTGAATTTGATAAAAAGCAATTCCAAAGTATGCTGAAGCTCGGGCATGTAAATTCAATAACGCTTTTTTCAAAATGTCATCACGGCTGGGCATATCATGAAAGCGAAGCAAACGAAATGCATCCGGGCTTGAGCTTTGATCTTCTGTCGGCGCAGCTTGAGGCGTGCAGAGAGCTCGGCATAAAAACACCGATATACCTGTCTGCCGGATTTGATGAAAAAATCGCGGTTAAACACCCGGAGTGGCTTGCAAGAAGAAGTGACGAGAGGCTGTATTGGGTGACGGATTTCATGCATCCGGGGTTTCACAGGCTGTGTATGAATTCGCCGTATCTTGATTATCTTCTTGAACAGATAAAGGAAGTATGCATAAAGTTTAAGCCCGACGGTATATTTTTGGATATCGTTGACGTGCTTCCATGCTACTGCGAAAATTGTCTCTGTGAATTACGCTCACACGGGCTTGATCCGAACGATGAAAAAAATATAATGAATCTTGCGCGAAAAACACACCTTAATTATATGAAGCGCGTCCGCGAGGCGGTTGACAGCGTAATGCCGTCTCTGCCGGTATTTCACAATTCGGGTCATGTGTACAGAGGTGACCGCGAAAGAGAGGCATATAATTCTCATTATGAGCTCGAAAGCCTCCCGACGGGCGGCTGGGGATATGACCATTTGCCGATATCGGCAAGATACGTCTGGCAGCTCGGCAAGGATTATCTCAGCATGACGGGGCGTTTTCATGAATCATGGGGCGAGTTCGGCGGATACAAGCACATAAATGCGTTAAGATACGAATCGTCTCTTGCGGCCGCACTCGGCGCAAAGTTTTCTGTGGGCGATCAGATGCATCCTTACGGAACTCTTGATGAATCCGTTTATTCCATAATCGGGAAGGTATATTCCGAGCTTGAAGAAAAAGAACCGTGGCTTGACGGTGTAACTCCGGTGGCTGATATCGGGCTTTTATCGCGTGAGGCGGTAAAGTATGAAGATACCGGATACTACCACACAGATTCCAACCCTGCCGATTACGGAGCTCTCAGAATATTGCAGGAGGGTAATTACCTTTTTGATGTAATAGATACGGAAAGTGATTTTTCAAAATATAAGCTTATCATTCTTCCGGATGAAATAAGAACGGACGGTAAGCTTAAAGATAAGCTGAAGGAATTTATAAATAACGGAGGCAAACTGCTTGCAAGCGGAGAATCCGGTCTTGATAAAGACAAAGACGAATTTGCGTTTGATTTCGGAGTGAAATACATTGGCAAAAACGAAATCAGACCGAATTATCTCTATCCGCTGTTTAAAGTTAAAGATCTGGGAATTGCGGCATTTGTATGCTATTGTGAGTGTGAACACACAGAGCTTTGCGGCGGTGTTGAGCTTGCAAAAAGCGAAAACAGCTTTTTTAACCGTACATCAGAGCATTTTTGCTCACATAATCATTCACCGGCCTCAAAAACATTTTCAGGCGCCGGAATTGTCGAAGGAAAAGACGGAATATATATCCCGTGGAAGCTGTTCGGCGAGTATTATAAAGTCGGAAGTCTTTTTGCAAAAAATGTCATACATCATTTGATAGAGCTGATTCTCGGCGATAAAAAAACGTTAAATACAAATCTGCCGTCACAAGGCCTGGTTACCGTCATGGAGCAATCTGAAATGAACAGATACATAATTCATCTTCTCTATGCACCGGCTGTAAGACGCGGAGAAAAATCGGATGTTATCGAAGATCTCCCGACTGTTTGCGATACAACGCTGTTATTCAAAACAGATAAACCCGTCAGAAATGTTTATCTTGCGCCGCAAAACAAGCCGGCGGATTACGAGCTTTCAAAAGACGGTGTAATCATAAAAATTAAAAGCTTTAAATGTCATCAGATGATAGTTGTTGACGTTTGATGCCTATAAATAACGAAAACAAACATAATCTGTTGAAAGCGCAATGGATATTGCCGATAGAAACACGGTTTTTACCGGCAGTATCGCGCGGGAAACGGAGAACGACTTAATTGTCAGCTTATTATCTGAAATTTATATTTAATATATTTATATATAAATTTTTAAGCAAACGGCATATCGGCGTTTTGCGCCGGATGTCAATCACAAGGAGGAATATAAGTAATGAAAGCAGAAAATTTTAAAAAAACAAAACGGCTGTTATCATCCTTATTGGCAATGGCTGTACTTTTCACGGGTGCGTCCGCATTTGCGGACGGGGCATATAACCCGGATAGGGTTATCGTAACTGGTGATGATTTTGAAAGTTACGATACGATTTTAAGAGCGGGCAGCTTAGATTTCCCGGCTCCGTTTCAATCAACGGAGAAATTTACATTGTATAGAGAAAGTGGTATTGTGGATGTAGACAGTACACAGTATCCAAAGTTAACGTCACTTATTACTGAATTTAAGACAAGTGAAAGTTATAACAACTTGACTGAAGATCAGAAGAACAATCTTCAAAATTGGATGATAGTTGATGGCGAACGAAGTGATAAAAACGGTGATTTTACAGGCTGGGGCAGACCGACTGTGTTTAACATCGTAAAAGCAGACGATAAAAATGGCGGCTCAACATTAAACGCAAATGCCGATAATTCTTTTCTTCGTGTTAAAACGATAGCAGGAATGAGCAATTTTGCAATGTATAAAAAGTTAAATGCCGATTCCGATATTCAAAATAAGGCATTAACCTTTAAAGTAAGCTTCAAAATCCCGGCAAGCGGAATGAAATATGCCGGAGACGGTTTCGGAATCTGGTTAAATAATGAAGAAATGTCTTATATTTCATCATGGCAAAACTTTCAATATGTTCTTGACAGCAATAATCAGAGCAACAATCTAAATTCATACAACAGACGTGAGCTTATAGCTGTTAAATCAGAAAGAAAAGACGGAGATGTTAAGATTAAGCTTTATGCATTCGGTAATAGCGTTACAACAAATACTCCCGTTTTTCTTGACAGAGATACCGAATATACATATACTCTTACGATGACTCCCGATAGCTCTGACGGTTATACATTGTCGGGTAAATTAAGCAAAAACGGAACAGACAGCACAATATGGTTCAGTCCCGCAACATGGCAAGATTATGCTTCCGGTGTTCCCAAAAGAAGCGACATAGCGGCTATGACTCATATGAATTTAATGGCTGCGCACAATGCCGGCACGGTTAACAGTGACATTGCCGCCAATGCTCCGGACGAAAAATATGTTAACGGTAATTCCATGATATATGTTGACGATATTTCGCTTACAGCCGATTATACTTACGAAACAAAAGAAATGACAGGCGAATTCATATCGGCTACGGCGCGCAAAAACGGAAATACCGTATATGTCAACGTGAAAAACACGGCAGCCGAAGCTAAAGACGTTAAGCTGATGGCAGCCGTATACAACGGTGACATGCTTGAAGAAATAAAAATTGATAAAAACGCAAAAACAATAGACTCTGATGCATCTGCAAAGAGCACATTTGAATTTGATAACATTGCAGACGGACGTAAAGTTAAGGTATTCATTTGGGATTCACTTTCAAACGTTACACCTCTTACCAATGCTGCCGAATTTTAATTAATATAAAACATAAATACCGACAGAAATTAATCTGCAGCCTGCAAGAATTTTAATACCACATTTTAATATGTGGTATTAATTTTCACTTTAATATTTAATTAAGGTTATTTCCGATTTTATTATGAGAAATAATATAACCGTTATTCTCAAAGAAAAAAGCCGGTGACTAAAATGTTTTGAATATGGCGGTAAAAGCATTTTATCATTTGCGGAAAGGAATTTCAAAATGAATAAGAAAAAAACAACTTCAATAATTTTGAGTATTATCATTTTAATGACAACATTTTTTGTTAAAGGATTCAACCCGGTTATTGCCGTTGCTGAAGATGCCGAAAGCTTTTCGGTTGCAAATGATGAATTTGAAAATTATGTTGACGAATATAATACGGAGCTTACGGCATTTGACAGAGCCGAAAGCAATAAAGATGCCTGGTCGGAGTATGACAGTGATTTGTTTAAGCTGTATTATAATGCAATGATCGAGCATCAGGAAAGCTGGGATAAGTACATATATAAAGATGTATATAATTTTGTTCCTAATGAGCAAAATTCGGAATTTAAAAACAAGATTTTCAATATAACCTCTGCCATCGGTTTCGGCGAGGGAAAAAGCCTTGATATAAAGACGTATTCTCAGATGCACAGCTATGCAGCGTTTAAAAAATCAAACATTGACAAAGTTTCTTTCGATATTGAAAATGTCGGTATAGAATTCAGCTTTAAGTTTAAAATTCCGCAGACGGGCTTAAGAAGAAACGGCGAGGGCGTCGGCATATGGCTTGCCGATGATAACATCATGCCGCGTTCATATGCAGTCACTGCATCATGGGGTTCCATGCCGATGGAAAACAAATCGGGTCAGCTTGTTTTGCTTTCCTCGGGGGGAAGCTCCTCCGAGACCGTAAAGCTGTATTCATTCGGTCAGCAGATTACAAACGTCAGCCGCGATACAGAGTATACCTTCAAGCTGACAATAACCCCTAAAGACGGCGCTTATACTGCGTCGGCATCGCTGAACGGCGTAAGGTGCGTAAATAACCCCGATCCGTCGGAGCTTACGGCGGATATGCTTTTAAGGTGTAATCACATTGGGGTATTGGTTCAGCATTCAAAAGGAGAAATATACGGCGATATATCCACGCTTACCGAAGAACAGAAGCAGGCGGAAAACGAAGCCGGCAGACTGCTTGGCGGAAAATACATGAACGGAAATTCAATGATATACATGGATGATATGTCGCTTTGTGTGAATAAAAACAGCACATCACCCGATGACCCGGATGATCCGAACGGCGCGACGCTTTTTGAGGATGATTTTGACACCATAACAAACATAATCGATAAGGGTACGGACTCCACCGCCAAAAGCGGAGAATATGACAAAAACACATTCGTCCGCCACGGAATGGCAAATATCTATCAGTCGCTTTTCCCTGATGATGATAGTTATGCTGATTATACTGAAACATTCCCCGACCATGCCGGAGATATAGATAAAACCGGAAACGTAAATAACGGTGTTTTAACTATTACAAGACAGGGTGCAAGGGATTATGCCCTTGTTAAAAAATCAAATATAAATAAAGATCGAATCCGCAGCAAGGAATTGGTTTTTGAGATGAACTTTTCTCTTCCGGGTTCGGACGGAAAATACAATTTCACCTCAACCGGTGAAGGTGTGGGAGTCTGGCTTGCGGAATCTAAAGACAAAGGCTCTGCATTCGGACCGTCTCCGACGTCGAATATGGGTATATACCCGAGCAGATATTTCGGGATCGGAACCAGCAGGGATTCGTGGTATGAACAAAAAAGACTTTTCGGCATCCGCCCCGCTTCGTATAACAGCGAGATAATGACGGTATATTTCCTGGGCGACAGCATGCAGTTTGCAGACGGTTATCCCGGCAAGGAATATAAATACGTATTAAGACTGATGCCGAATGAGTTAAACTCGGAGTATTCGGCAGTTGCGACAATATATGATGAAAACAGAAACATACTTTGCACAAAAAAAGCCGAAACGGACTCAATGCCCACGCCTGCAGAGCTCGGCGAAAACTACAAATACGTTTCGATTTCGACATTTGCTCATCCGTATACAATCAAAAGCGATATGAAGCCGTTTAATGACGTTTACAGAAACGATGTTGAGCTTTTTAAAATCGATGATCTTAAGATGAGCGCAGTCAATAAGTATGAAATAAGCCGTACGGAGGGGCTAAACTCATTCGGCGAGATTTCAATGAGTGACAAGAGCTTTTCGCTTGTTATGAGTACTGATGTTGATACAGATGCACTAAGTGCCGATAACTTCTCGATTGACGGCGGCGCCGTTATCGAGTCGGTAAGTACGGATCCCGATGATGCAAAGGTAATAAATATCAGGCTCGGCAGCATTAAACCGGGCACGGTGTATTCCATGGGAATCGTTGATATGTTCAATAAGTATAACATCAGCTTAAGCGGCAGCATCACGCTTAAGACATCAAACGGTTTTGACTGCAAAGGAATAACGCTTAACGGCAGCGAAAACGGAAATGTAAAAAACGGCGATAATAACCTTAAGGTGAATATTTCAAAATCAGCCGAAATAAATGAAGAGTTCTGTCCTGTTGTTATTGCGGTTGTGTATAAGGATATCGGCGGTGCTCACAAGTGCACCGGCATATACTCCGTATCAGAGAAGATAACCGGCAGCGGCACGGTTGAGATCAATAATATTTCTGCCGCCGCAGGCGAGAAAATAGACGTTCACGTTTGGCATTCTTCCGATGATATGATCCCGATTTCAAAGACGGTATCATTTGAATAAAGAGTGCACATCAAAAAGAAGGGATTGATTAAATGCTGAAAAAATTGCTTGCCATGCTGCTTACGGCGGTAATGGCGTTTCAATTTGCTGCTTTATACGTCTTTGCAGACGAAAACGCGAACGGTATTCATATTTTCTTTAATGACAAAGAAATTGAGTTTAAATATAAACCCGAAATTAAAAACGACACGCTTATGTGTGAGCTTCAGGGCTTTTGCGACGCTTTGGGCATAACCTATGACTATAACGGATACACAAAAAACGTAAATATGGTATACCGCAGCAAATACAGCATAGATGCCGTGCTCGGCGCCGATACCGTTATTGCCGATGAATGCACGGTAGACGTTGATGAAAAGTTTTATGCCAAAGGCAACAGGATAATGATGCCCTTGGATTCGGTTTGCTACATATATAACATCAATATCGATAAAAGCGATTTGAGTCATATAAAGGTTGAAGAAAAGCCGGTGGCACAGAAAGAAAATTATCAGAAAAAGATGGATGAAGCGCTGGAAAATCTTGACGCAGAGCATACCGTGGTATTTGAAGGGACAAAATTTCTTGAAAATTCCTCAAGACAAAATCCTTCATACTACGAAACAAAAATGGTAGATGTAGAGGGTCAGTCATTTGACAAGGCGCTGAATATTAAAGCTACATCCGTTCCGGATGTGTTTTATGCAACACAAATTACCTTAAACTGTGACAAGCCCATAAAGCCGGGTAACCTTTTGGTTATTTCGTTTTGGGGCAGAAGCATTTTTGCAAAAAATGACAGCGGTTATGCAAGGTCGTCATTTAATCTTGAAATGAACAAGAGTCCGTGGGATAAAATACTTATGGGTGAAACGTTCTTTACAAATGAGTGGCAGAAATATTATTTTTATATAGTTACAGGTCTGACCTATGATGCAAATAATTATCAGCTGTGCTACAGATGGGGATATAATATTCAGGAGCTTGAGGTTGCGGATTTCAGATATGACATATACTCTAACGAAAGCGGAATTTATGACCTCCCCGAGCCCGAACCCGAATATAAAGGCGTAGAGGATGACGCAATCTGGCGCAAGGAAGCATACAAGCGCATAGAAAAATACCGCAAGAATGATATGGTCATAAACGTTACCGATGAAAACGGAAACCCGGTTGAAAACGCCGAGGTTAACGCGAAAATGACCGATTCCGAGATGCTTTGGGGCGGCCTTATGTGGGGAACGGACTTTGCAAAGAATTATAACACCGCAACCGGATATTCGCCGGAAACGGAAAAAAAGCTTGAGCTTTACAAAGAAAACGGCTTTAACATGCTGGTCTGCGGAAATGAAAATAAACCGAGCGGGATAATATACGGTGCAAAGGATTTGTCGGAGGTGATAAACTGGTGCATCGACAATAACTTTAAATACCGCGCGCATGCGTATATCTGGGAACCGTTTTCAAATGATATGAAAGGGTTGTTCCTTCCGTTCTGGAACGGTGTTGACAGCTCAAGGGAAAACACCGAGCCGAAAACCTACAGACAGCGAATGGAAGAACAGATTAATATGATGGCAACCTTCCTGCAGGATGTTGCCGTTGAAACAGACGTGGCAAACGAGGTTACAAGCCGTCATGCCGGAATGTTTACGAGCCTCGGCCTTGATGAATTCGTAAGGATTTATAAAATCTGCAAGCAGATTAATCCGAGCTCAAAGCTTCTGTGGACGGAGACGGCATTCGGCGGTATGCCTCCCACAAGCGGGCAAAGACCAACCGTTCCGATTGTTGCAAAGTATTTTAAAGAAGCAGGCGCAAATGTTGACGGCATAGGCATTCAGGGGCACAGAACAATTGCTGAATATCCGTATTATTTTTATGAAAATGCCGAATCCGTTGCCGATTACACTGATTATATAGCCATAACCGAGTATGACCAGCTTCTTCAGTATAACAACCTGAAGTATCCTTATTTCAGAGATGTGCTTCTGGCATGCTATTCACACCCGAAAATCAAGAGCTTCACAATCTGGACTCCGTATTATGTTCCGTCAACAACTTCAAGAGGTGAGGTGCTTTACGGCAAGGATTTTGAACCTCTGCCGGGGCTTCAGGCATGGAAAGAGCTTGTCATGGGAGAATGGAGAACCAACGAGACCGCAACCACCGATTCAAACGGAACGGTAAAGATACGCGGCCACAGAGGAAAATACGACGTGATGGTTAAAGTCGGAGATAAGACGAACGTCATTACCGTGAACCTCACTGAGAATGAAGAAAAGAATGTAATAAACGCTGTTGTAAAGGGCGATACGGTTGAGCTTTCGTGCGAGAACGTGTATGTCCCCGAGGCTAAGAAGGATTATGTCAATGCAAATGACATCGGCAAGATGACAGAGCTTGACTGGCCCGAAATCGACGGCTCTCCGAAAGCCAAAACAACCATAGACAGCTGCGTTGACCAAAGCGGTAAAGAGATTCAGCAGGTTTTTGACGGTGATGACAGCACCGTCTGGACATCAAGAGATGAAAACGATTTTCTGACTCTGACATTGAGAGATGATATCGATCTAAAAAAAATCATTATCAAATGGGATAACGGTTTTGTAAAAAGATTTGATTCAAAAATCGAGCTCTCATCCGACGGAGAGTCATGGACAACGGTCCGCGAGGGAATAAACCCGTCGGTTGATGATGAAATTGATCTGACCGGAAAAAAAGCAAAGTATATACGGATTTCCACCGTTAAAAATATTTTTTCAATACGGGATATCAAACTGTATGTGAAGTAGTCAAAGGAGGAAGAAAAGTGAATTTCAAAAAACATATTGCGTCTTTACTCAGCGCGGCGCTGATATTCGGCTCGTGCCCTGCGGCAGCCTTTGCCGATGACGCTCCGAAATATGCAGCGGTAACGGACGTTTCCTGTACCGTGAGCTCTGACGGCACAAAGATAGGTTTAAAAATAAACAGCCTGCCTGATGACAATGTTTATAATTCCGTTTGCGTGCTCGGCATTGATGTTGATATTTCGGACGGCATGTCGGCGGAGGATATCTCAAAGGCGGTGTATGCATCGGATAATTCCGCAAATACCGCCGGCATGGAATATGAGTTTTTTATGCCCGATAGTGCGGAAAGCGGCGACTATGTAATAGTTGTAGGCGGATCGGAAGCAAAGAGCGAGCTTAAAAACAGAACGCGTGTGTTCCGATATGTAAAAGACGGCGACAGACATACATACCCGATCACAGCGATTACGGAAGAAGAACTTTCCGCAGACGGCGCTCCGTGGTATATAAACAAAGAAAACAAGGCATGGAAAAACAACAGGAAAGCCGTCATCTCCGTTATGAACGGTCTGTCGGGGGAGAGCGGCTTTGCCGACGCAAGACAATTGGAAGAAGCCTTTGAGATTTCGTGCAGATTGCTTGACGGCTCCGACCTTGATTACGAAATGCTTGATGCGTATATTACATATCGCAACAGCCGCGGATCGGCAGCTGCAAACGCGTTAATGCTTGCGACGGATAACGAAGATTACAAGGCATACCGCGAAAATACGACAAAAATGTTTTTGTCTCTTCTCGGATCGGACGCTTCTCTCACAAGCCTTGACGACATCCGGGATAAATTTATGCAGGCATGTGCGGTTACATGCATAAACGAAAATGACGATGTGTCCAAGGTGATTGAAAAGCTGAAAAAATATAACGGCATTTTCAGGCTTGATTTCGGAGCAAAGTCCGATTTCAGCACTGTTCCCGAATTGGATGTTGCAATGTCATTTGTGGGTGACAAGAGTTTTTCGTCTCCCGAAGAGATAACAGCCGAATTTAACCGCAGGGTAGGAGAATTAAAGTCAAAAGGCAGCTCGGGTTCGGGCTCCGGAGGCGGTTCGGTCGGCAGCGGCTCCGGCTCATCCGGCAATAAAGGCGGATTTACCCCGTCGGGAACAAACGACTACAGCCGCATAGACGACATATTAAACAGAGACTACCCGTTTTATGATGTTGCGCGTGACAGCTGGGCAAGAGAATATATCAAGTTTGTTTATGACAACAATATCATGACGGGTGACGGCGACGGCAATTTCAGACCGAATGACTGTATTTCGAGAGAAGAAATTGTAAAAACGCTTTTTGCGGCGTTTGCGATAAAAACCGACGAAGCCGTGTCGGAGTTTAAAGACGTGGACCCCGACAGCTGGTCATATCCTTATATTTCAAAGGCATATGAAATGACTGTTGTCAACGGAATTTCGGACGATTTGTTTGCCCCGAAAGAAAAAATCACGCGTCAGGACGCGGCGGCATTAATATACAGGCTTACAAAAATGACCCGAAGCGGCTATGAATTTACATCGGCGGATATCACGTTTACCGATAAGGACGATATTGCCGAATATGCGCAGGAAGCGATGAAAACCTTAATTTCAATGGGTGTAATCGGCGGTTATGATGACGGAAGCTTCAGACCTTGCCAAACGGTAACAAGAGCGGAAACGGCAAAAATAATAATGACTTTGCTTAACGCAGTGGGTTAAGGAGGATGAAAATGTTAAAAAAACTTATATCTTTTGCAGTGTCTTTTGTCTTAATATTTTCTGCTTTAAGCACTGTCGGTTATGCTAAAACCATCGTTCAGAATCACGAGCTGGAGGTTGCGGCAAATATATATGAACACGGCTTTGAAGAATATAAAGGCGAGGTTTATTACAAAATAGGAGAAAACAACATAGCCGGCAAAATAAAGCTGTTTATGGATATCGGAATAACGGATTCGTATTATCCGGAAGCAACGCTCAAAAGAGCTGTTATGAAAAAGCTTCTTAATTATCTGTACGGCACGGACACCGTATATGACAAATATTTCAGCGACGGAGCAAACGACCAAAAAACTCTTACGTTTAACGAAACGTTATATGCATTTTTGGATATGACGGGATTTTCCTGCATTGCCGAGTTCGGCGGCGGCAAAATGGACTCATATATCTACATTGCCCAAAGAAATAAATTTTTGGATGGAATAGATGTTTCGGAAGCTCAGAAGAAGTTTATGGCAAAAGACTTTTTCACTCTTGCTCACAATGTTCTTTTTGAAGCTCCGCTTGTAAAAACGTCCGACGGCGGAAAAACATATTATCTGGATAAATCCCGGTATTTCATAAACGAGCTTTTGGGATTTAAAAAAGTCACCGGTGTTGTCAAAGCAAATTCATATACATCGCTAAACACCACGGAATCCGCAGGTGACGGAAGAATAAAGATTGACGAGAAGTTCTATGATTCGGATAAAATATCAAATGCCGACGATTATCTGGGCTACAGCGTCATAGCATATATTGACCGCGACAAGGATATTGTTTCGCTTGCGGTTGACGAAGAAAACAACAAGATGATGAAATTTGACAATTCATCGGATATAGAAAGCAACACAAACAAACAGACGTTTACATACTATGACAAAAATGACAGAAAGAAAAAATTATCAGTTGATAAAGACGCTTATCTTTTGTATAACAACGTAATGTATTACGGTTCCGCAGTTGATTTTTATCCTATAAAAAACGGTACCGAAATATTGATAGACAACGACGGCGACAATGTTTATGAGGTTGTCATAAAAAGGGAATACACAAGCTTCTTTATAAAATCAAAAAATGAAGACAGGCATACCGTTACCGATAAAAACGGCACGGTATACAGCCTTGAAGAAATGCTTGACAGCTCGCTCTACAGAGGCATAAGAAATGCCAAGGATGAAAAAACGGAGTTTGGCAGCATTTCATCGTCATACGGTATTTCCGTTTTAACAATAAAAGACACAAACATTGTAACAGAGCTTATCATTTGTGATGAGTCTGTCGATGAGGGTACATACAGTATACCGCGCGACAGAAACGATGAATGCATAATCGGAGATAAAACTTACAAAATAAGCGAAGTATACCTTGAGGAATGCAACGGTAAGCTCCCGTATGACGCCGGCGCGCATGTTCAGGTTTATCTTGACCCTCTCGGAACCGTAATAAATTCCGAATCGACAACGCTTTCCATGAGGTACGCTTATCTTATGGGAATCCGAAAAGAGGGCCTCGGCTCGGTTTATTTCAAGCTTTTGAACGAAGACAGCGAGATAAAGCAATACGGCTTTAACAATAAGGTTTTATATAACAATGTCAGAATTAACTCCGATGATCTTCTGACAAAAAATGAAATATACGACTCCTTAAGATCATCATGCAAAAAACAGCTGATAAAATATAAAACGGATTCAAGCGGAAATATAACAAAAATACAGACAGCCTCCGCAGATAACTGCGGTTTTGCCAATACAAAATCAAAAACAGACAGCGATTTTCAGCTTAATCTGGATTATATGGATAAATACGCGCGGAGCTCATGGCCTGAAAGCATACCTTATAAGCTTTACTATTATTCCGAAATGAGCACTCTTGCAGGAAAATACAGAGAAGATCCCGACAAAACAAAGGTGTTTGTTCTTCCCGATGACAGCGAAGCCGGAGACGAGGATCTGTATAAGGTTGCGCCGTACGGCACGGGATTTATAAATACGTGGAGATATGCGGTTAACCTTTATGATGTGGACGATGAATATAATATAGGCGCGGCGGTATATAAGCGCAATAAGCTAACGAACACATCTTACGGAGGCAGCGACTCGTATATGATAATAAGCACCCGTGAGCTTTGGAATGAAAAAAAAGAACAGTCCGAGATGAATATCAGTATGATTGCGCCGAAGGTTGATTACAGCTGGAATACTGCCGCAAACGTGTATCCGGGTTATGAGGATGACAAGAGTGCGGTCAATTATAACTACGGTATTGCGGCAAACCCGGGCGGAGCGTATTGCAATAAGCGTATGAGCGATTACATAAAATCCAAATATAAAACATTTAGGGATTTAGAGCCCGGATGTATAATTAAATACAGTACGAACTATCTGAATTATTTATCCGGTTATGCAATTGAGTTTGCATATAATAAGGATCTTGCTCCCGAGCTGCAGGCGTATGAATATGCAATTCTTCCGAACGGCTTCTATAACACCGAAAATTATGAGGATATTGAGGCTCTAAACGACAG
Source organism: uncultured Clostridia bacterium (assembly GCA_934463165.1). Classification (GTDB taxonomy): domain Bacteria; phylum Bacillota; class Clostridia; order UMGS1810; family UMGS1810; genus RGIG1828. Next base: position 20,327 of record CAKSJG010000021.1, on the reverse strand, counting down.
AAATTATTACTCGAACGGTTTGACCTCTTTCGGAAAAATTGTAAAAAAATGCGACAACGGATTTATCTTTAACGCCGACGCAAAAAGCTTGTGCAGTAATCCGGCAATGAACAGAAGATTCACGCTTGAATCAAAAGCAAGCGCTATGGTATTTCATTATGAAACGGAAAAATACGATAACATTACTGTCGGTGAGATTGAAACGGACGATTTTGCATTTGTAAACCTAAGATACGGAAAAATTTATCAGATAATAGTTTTCCGTCCGTAAAAATTATTATGCGCTTAAATCGGAAGCTTTAAGTATTCCGAAATATATTATACAAGGAGAATGAAAATGAAAAATTTAAAAAAAATTATCTGTCTGGTTCTTTCTCTGCTGACAGTCTTTATGATGTGTTCATGCGGAAGTGAAAAAACGGCAAACAACGAAGATCCGAACACCGTGCCCTCGGATCCGTACGAAATTAACTGGTACATGAGCGGAACGGCGCAGTCCGATCTCTCTTCGGTCGAAAAGGCAATCAACGATTATCTGAAAGATAAAATCAATGCAACCGTAAAGATCACCATTCTTGAATCGGGGCAGTATAATCAGAAAATGAGCAATATGATTTCGGCAGGGCAGTATTTCGATCTTGCTTTTGCCGCAAGCTATTCGCTCGATTATGCCGTTAATGCAAGCCTCGGGGCTTTCGCTCAGCTTGATGACTATCTCGATACATATCTTAAGGATATTGCAAAGGAAATACCCGAAAATGTCATAGATTCCGCAAGAATAGACGGCAGGCTCTATGCTCTGCCCGTAAACAAGGAAACGGCAACACAGTACGGATGGATTTACAGAAAAGACATTGCCGATAAATACGGCATAGATATGTCAAAATACAAAACGCTTGAAGACTTTAAGCCCGTTGCGCAAATGCTTAAAGAAAAAGAACCCGGCATTCAGTATCCGATCGACTGGGATCAGACATGCGACTATACCGACATGATGTATAATGATTTCAGCTATGTATCGTTTATAAACTCACTGGGCTTTGTCGGTGTTTCTTATGCCGACGGTCAGGATCCGGATAAGGTAGTATTCGGATATGACCTCCCGCAGAAATCTTCAAAAAAAGCCGTTGAAGCAAGAAGAGATTATTATAAATCCGGTCTTGTTAAAAAGGACGTTGCAACAGCAACAGACCTTAACGCAAGATTCAATAACGGATATACATTCGCATACTATGCTCCGCTCAAGCCGGGAAAAGCGGAAGAGCTCCAGTCAAAAGCAAGTTATGAAATTGCCCAGGCAGAGACCACTCCCGTTTACGAAAACAGAGTTCCGGGCCAGGGATCTATGACGGTAATTTCAAATACGTCTAAAAATCCCGAAAGATGCGCAAGATTTTTAAATCTGTTAAACACCGATCCGTATCTTAAGAATCTTGTTGTGTACGGCGTAGAGGGCAAACACTATAAAAAGACATCCGATAATCAGATAGAGCTTATTCCCAATTCCGGATATGATATGTCTGCAAATTCATGGATGATAGGAAACGTGTTTATAGATTACACAAAAAAAGGTGATGATCCCGACAAAGCTGAAAAGCTCAAAAAGTTTAACGATGAGGCTATAACCTTAAAGGCTAATGCGTTTGTTTACAATACGGATAATGTGAACTTTACAATTACCGAGCTCCAGAATGCCATGAAGGGTTTCGGTCAGATCGGAGCTCTTGGTTCGATGGATGTGGACTTTGACGAGGAAGTTGCTAAGAGAAAGCAGGCAGCCGAAAAGGCAAATGTTAAGGAAGTTATAGACGACGCTCAGAAGCAGTATGATAAATTTATAAAACAGCTTGATGGGAGAGAATAACAATGAGGAAAAACAGGATAAAGCCGGGCAGGCAGTCGCTGCTTGATTATGCAAGGCAAAATAAAGAGATGTATCTTATGGTGCTTCCCGGATTAATACTCTATATTTTATTTAACTATTTACCCATGGGCGGTCTGATACTCGCGTTTAAGAAAATAAACTTTCGTCAGAATATATTTTTGTCACCGTGGAACGGACTTGAAAACTTTAAGTTTTTCCTGAATTCTTCATCACTCTGGAGTTCGATAAAAAATACTGTTCTGTATAACCTGGTATTCGTATTTGCGGGGCTGTTTCTGTCGGTTGCACTTGCAATTGTTCTTGATCTCGTCCGCACGAAGCTTGCAAAGAAATTTTATCAGACGGTCATGATTATGCCCCATTTTTTATCATGGGTTATCGTAAGTTATCTTGTTTTTGCATTTTTGGGCCTGGAAAGCGGTTATATGAATAACTCGATTTTGCCTGCGCTGGGCTTAGATCCGGTAAACTGGTATCAGGATCCGGGGCCGTGGCCGATAATCCTTATTATCGTTTATTTCTGGAAGGAATGGGGCTACAGCTCTGTTATATACAGTGCGGCTCTTTCGGGAGTAAACATAGAGCTTTACGAAGCTGCCGATATGGACGGCGCGTCAATATTTCAGAAGCTCAAAAATGTTACGCTCCCGGCAATTAAACCTATGATTACAACAATGCTTATTTTAAAAATAGGCGCAATCCTTTCGACGGATATGGGATTATTCTATCAGGTGCCTTTAAACACGCCTCAGCTGTATGACGTGACAAACGTTCTTTCAACCTATACATACAATCTGATGATGAACGGCGGAGCAAGCTCAATGAGTATGGCAATGGCGGCGTCGCTTGTGCAGTCTGTTGTAAGCTTTTTCATGGTAATAGGCGCCAATAAGCTTGTGAAAGTGATAGACAGTGACAGCATGGGCGCAATATGAGGAGGTAAAGACAAATGAAATATAAAAACAAACCGCTTTCGGTTGTTATAAATATATTTTTCATACTGCTGTGCATAGCGTGTATATATCCGGTTCTTATGGCTTTGGGCGCGTCGTTCACATCGGAAGCGAGCCTTTTGAAGGACGGCTACAGAATAATACCTAAGGAGTTTTCTCTGGACGCATACAAATACGTTTTCGGAACGTCAAACGCAATCGTCAGGGCATACGCGGTGACAATCTTTGTTACGGCTGTGTCGGTTGTGCTGGGTGTTATCATATGCGCGATGTATGCATATGCAATAAGCAGACGTGATTTCAGGCACAGGGCAGTGTTTTCTTTTATATCCTTCTTCACGATGCTTTTTAACGGCGGACTTGTTGCGTCTTACATAATAACAACAAAGGTTCTCTGTTTGTCAAACACGCTTTTGGTGCTGATTCTTCCGGGAACCATAAGCGCATGGAACGTAATTGTTTTAAGATCGTTTTTCCAGGGGTCCGTACCTTTTGAAATTATAGAATCCGGAAAGCTCGACGGAGCCGGAGAATTCAGAATATTTTTTAAGCTGATTATGCCGATTTCTCTTCCGGGTATTGCAACCATTGCGCTGTTTATAATGATAGATAAGTGGAATGACTGGCTCGGACCGATGCTTTATATAACGGATTCCAAGCTCTATACCCTGTCGTTTTTGCTGCAGAATATGATGAACAATATTCAGGAAATGATTAATAATGCGGCAGAAAGCGGCGCGTCGGCTCAGATGGCAGACCTTCCTACAGAGGGAGCAAGAATGGCTCTTTGCATGGTAGCGATAGGTCCGCTCCTTGTGGCGTATCCGTTTTTCCAGAAATATTTTATTCAGGGTATGACGATAGGCTCTGTTAAAGGATAAGCGTTATTTCGGGGCGTGCGGCAAAATAAATACATTTTGCCGCGCGCCTTTAGATTTATATGCAGCAAATAAAAAGACAATAGATAAAGGAATTTGAAATTATGATAAGAGACATTGATGTTTGCATGGATAAACACGGCGGCATTTCATCGCTTGTTTGCCGCGATGATGAGTATAAAATGAACTGGATAAGCGAGGGCGGACGGCTCGGCGCGGTTTTAGCCGGAGAAAATGAGGGCAGGCTGAAACACAATGATATTAACCTTACCGAGTTTGAATGCAAAAAGGTTTCGGTAAAAGCGGAGCGAAAAATCCGGAAAAACAAAATTTCCGAAACATACACATTTTGCAACAACACAAGCGACGACATATTCATAAAAAGAGGCGAGATCGGAATAACTGTTCCTCTTGCGGATAACTATGCCGACGCTCAGACATGCATGAACTTTAGGTGCAGCGCTCATGTCTGGTGCGGAGGGAGCACGTCATATATCTGTGCCGTAAAGATGGGAGTATCGGATATTTGCCTCGGGCTTGTTCTCAAAGATGGGTCAATCGATTCTTACAGTACGGACGCAGAAACCAACAACAGAGGCGGATTCGTTCTGCATCCGTCACCGTTTGACCTGCGCCCCGGAGAATGTTATGTTTTGTCCTGGGATATATTTATATGTGACAGCATAGATGAATTTTATTCAATTATATCACAATACGAAAATATTACCCTCGTTTCGGCAGATACGTTTACCGTATTTGAGGGAGAGGTGATAAGGTTTAATACAAACCGCGATAATATCAGCGTAACTGTCGATAACTGCCCGGTTGAATCGGACGGAGGCAATGTCACATACATTCCCGAAAGACTCGGCGAGCACATATTTGAAATTGAACATGACGGTTATAAAACCATTGCAAGGTTCTTCGTCTCGGAGGCTCTTGAAAAGCTGGTTGAAAGCCGCGTAAAATTTATCGTAAACAATCAGCAGTTTCATAATGCCGAAAGCAGACTTGACGGAGCGTATCTGATATATGACAACGAAGATAAGAGAATGTATTTCGATAATGATTTTAGTGACCACAATGCGTCAAGAGAGCGCATCGGCATGGGGCTTTTGATTGCAAACTGGCTGAGATACAACCGTGACGAAAGGGTATATAACAGCCTGATGAAGCATGTCCGATTCATACGCCGTGAAATATATGACGAAGAAACGGGATGCATACACAACACCGTCGGAAGGCATACCGAAAGGCTGAGGCTGTATAATTCATCATGGTATGCCGAATTTATGACGGAAATGTATTGGCTTACGGGTGAAAAGAAATATCTTGACGATATGTTTAAAATAGAGAGCCGCTACTATGAATCGGGCGGCGGCAGGTTTTATCCGAACGCTGTGTTTATTAATAATTTTGCAAAGGCGCTTAAGCATGCGGGCATGACAAAAGAGTTTGATATTTTGCTGAATTATTTTGAAGAACATGCAAAAAACATAATGGAAAACGGCACCCGCTACCCAAAGCACGAGGTTAACTTTGAGCAGACAATTGTCGCGCCCGCGGTTACGCACCTGCAAAATATGTATATGATAACCGGAGACGAAAAATATCTTGAAGCATCATCGGAACATATGGAAATCCTGAAGCGCTTTAACGGACGTCAGCCCGATTATCATTTGTATGAAACGGCAATACGCTATTGGGACGGATATTGGTTCGGAAAAAGAATGCTTTACGGAGATGTTTTTCCGCACTATTGGACATCGCTGACATCTATTGCTTATCTGGAAAATTATATGATTACCGGAGATGAGGAATATCATAAAAAGGGTTTATCGGGTCTTAAGTCCTGCCTTTGCCTTTTTAACGGAAAAGGCGAGGCATCGTGTGCATATTTGTACCCGTATACCGTAAATGGGTGCAGGGGAGAGTATTACGACCCGTGGGCAAACGATCAGGATTTTGCACTGTATTATAATTATAAATATATCAGAAATATGAACCGCTGACAAGTTATTATGAAATAAGCTGTTAAATGAGAAAGTGAAACCTTAGGAAAACGTCACGCAGCAAGGAGACTAAAGCAATGAAAAATTTTAACGAAAAATTATATGACTTAAAAGAGAGACACAGGGCATTTGTTGAAAAGAAGAATCAAACGGACGAAAATTGGTATAACGGAATATATGACAGATATGTTAATCCCGTGCTTACGCATGAGCATATTCCGCTTGAATGGAGATACGATTTAAACGAAAAAACAAACCCGTATCTTATGGAGCGTATCGGCGTTAATGCCGTGTTTAATTCGGGAGCTATATATTCGGACGGAAAGTATGTGCTTGTTGCACGTGTTGAGGGCTATGACAGAAAATCGTTTTTTGCCGTTGCACGTTCTGACAACGGGATTGACAGCTTCGTGTTTGACAAATACCCGGTAAGACTTCCCAAATACGGCGAGGACGACACAAATGTCTATGACATGAGATTGACCCGGCATGAGGACGGTTGGATTTACGGGCTTTTCTGCTCCGAAAGAAAGGACAAAACCGTTGACGATACTTCGTCCGCGGTTGCAAAATGCGGAATCGTACGCACAAAGAATTTTGTCGAATGGGAAAGACTTCCCGATCTTGAAACAAAATATCAGCAGAGAAATGTCCTCTTGCATCCGGAATTTGTAAACGGAAAATATATGCTCTACACAAGACCCTCCGACGGATTTATAGATGTCGGAAGCGGCGGAGGAATAGGAGCGGCTTTTGTTGACAGCATGGAAAACGCAAAAATCGAAGACGAAAAGATTATTGAAAAGCGCGTTTACCATACGGTTAAAGAGGTTAAAAACGGCGCCGGAGCAACCCCGATAAAGACAAAAGACGGTTGGCTTCATATTGCTCACGGCGTGAGAAATACCGCTGCCGGGCTGCGATATGTCCTCTATTGCTTTATGACGGCATTGGATGATCCCTCAAAGGTGATTTACACACCGGGCGGCTATTTTCTTGCACCGCGCGGACATGAAAGAATCGGCGATGTGTCAAACGTTGTATTTACAAACGGTGCAATCGAAAAGGACGGAGATATTTACATATATTATGCTTCGTCCGACACGAGACTTCATGTTGCAGCGACTACTGTTCAAAAAATGGTTGATTACTGCAAAAACACGCCGAAAGACGGATACACAACGCATACGAGCGTGGAAAACATCTGCAGGCTTATTGATATGAATAACGGGTGATTATATGAATTGGAAAAACGAATATAAAAGATGGCTTGAAAAAACCGACGCCGCCGAACAGCTTCGGGCAATGAGCGATGACGAAAGAAAGGACGCATTTTACCGCTGCCTTGAATTCGGCACGGGAGGACTGCGCGGAGTTATGGGGCCCGGCACAAACAGAATGAACATTTACACCGTGCGCCGTGCAACACAGGGCCTTGCGGGCGAAATCCTCGACTGCGGCGCGGAATTTGCCGAAAAAGGCGTTGTTATAGCACATGATTCACGGAACAATTCACGTACATTTGCTCTTGAAGCGGCAAATGTTTTGTGTGCAAACGGGATAAAGACGTATCTTTTTGACGGTTTAAGGCCGACTCCGGAGCTTTCCTTTGCGGTGCGTTATCTCGGCTGCGCGAGGGGAATCGTAATCACTGCGAGTCACAATCCCAAGGAGTATAACGGCTACAAGGTTTACGGCGATGACGGCGGACAGATACCGCCCGGCGTTGCCGATAAGATCATAAAATACATAGACAATACCGACATTTTCGGCGGTGTTAAGCTTTGCGAAAATCCCGAAATAAGCATAATCGGCGAGGAGGTTGACGGCGCATACATAAATGCCGTAAAAGAGCAGTCTCTCGGCACGGAGATCCCCGATGACTTCAGGGTTGTATACACACCGCTTCACGGCTCGGGCAATATCCCCGTCCGCAGGATTTTGGCAGAAACAGGCGTTAAAAATGTGTTCACCGTGCCGGAGCAGGAAGAACCCGACGGCGATTTTCCGACTGTTAAATCACCGAATCCCGAAAACAGCGAGGCATTTGACATTGCCGTGGAGTATGCCAAAAAACAGAATGCCGATCTCGTATTCGGAACAGATCCCGACAGCGACAGGATAGGAGTCGTTGTGAAGACAACGGACGGCGATTACAAAGTGCTGAACGGCAATCAGACGGGATGCCTTTTGCTTGAATATATTCTCCGCAAGGAAAAAGAAAACGGCACCCTGCCGAAAAACGGAGCCGTCGTAAAGACGATAGTTACGAGCGAGCTTGTGCGCAGAATTGCCGACGATTACGGCATAGTCACGATCGATGTGCTCACGGGCTTTAAGTTTATCGGCGAGAAGATAAAGGAGTTTGAAGAGAGCGGAGAGCACAGCTTTGTTTTCGGTCTGGAAGAGAGCTTCGGCTGCTTAAAGGGCACATACGCGAGAGATAAGGACGCCGTTGTTGCCGCGATGCTCATCTGCGAAGCGGCGGCAGATTACAAGCAAAGAGGCATGACGCTTTATGACGGACTTTTAAAGCTGTATGAAAAATACGGTTTTTGCACTCAAAGGCTTAAAACCCTTACGCTTAAAGGAATTGAAGGCAGCAAAAAAATCAATGAAATGATGCACAAATTCCGAAACGAAGAAATGCCGTTTGAGATAGTGAAAAAGCTTGACTGTAAAGACGGTGCTGAAGGACTTCCGAAATCCGACGTGCTTAAATTCATAATGCCGAACGGCTGGTGCGCGGTTCGCCCGTCGGGAACGGAGCCTAAAATAAAGTTTTATTTTGAGCTTTTTTCGGACAGCTTGAAAAATGCCGAAAAATGCTTGAACGGTATTGCCGCAATTTTTCTTAAATAACGGATAATCCCCCGAATGACATCGTACTGCGGATGTCATTCGGGGGATTTTAATGTTTTTGTTTTAGTTGTTTATGACCAAATCTGCTCGGCGCAATTCCCGTCCTTTGTTTAAACAGCTTTGAAAAATAATATATGTTTTCAAATCCGCACGCGGACGATACGTCGGAAATAGAAAATCCGCCGTATTCCAAAAGAGTTTTTGCCATTGATATTCTTTCGTTTATAACGGACTGCATCGGGCTTATTCCGTAAATTTTTTTGTATAAATGAGAAAACCGCCCCGGAGAATATCCGCACAGCGCAGCAAGCGATTCAAGGCTGTGCTTTTTTTGCGGATTTTTAATTATCTCGTATCTTGCTTTCGACAGTCTGCTTTCCGCATCGTTTTTTGAATCTTCGTTGTTTGTTTTTCTGTATAATTCCAATATAATCTGAAACAGCAGCGAAGCTATCATATCGGCATAACCCGCTTTTTTGATGATTACCTCACTGCGGACGGCATCGATAAATCCGCGCAAAAACGAGACATTCTGCGTGTGTATCGCGGTATTTGTCGGGATCGGATATCTTGTCAGATAATCTTTGAGCTCATCGCCCGAGAGCCTTATCCAATCGTTTACAAAACCCGTGCCGCTGCTGCTTATGTCTCCGTGGTATACTATTTCCCCCGGGGTATTTATTATCACGTCGCCCGGCTTTCCGTAATGCATGCTTCCGCTCTTTTCATACATATACGGCGTGGCAAAGCAGCATAGCGTGTATCCGTCAAAAATCTGCCTTAAACAAAACTCCCCCGGGCTGTGTTTTGTTGCAATACCCATGTGAATCACTTCCATCCGTTACTCCTCCTTTAGCAAGAAAATATAAAAAAACGGCCGAAATATTAATGGATATTTCAATTATACTATATTAAAATTAAAATGTCAAAAAAATTAAAGGAGGCATTCTTATGGAGACAATAAGCCTTAACGGACGGTGGAACATGTGCGGAAACGGATACGACTGCAGCGGCAGCATACCGGGGTCGGTGTATTCTTTTTTGCTTGACAGTAACCTCATGGATGACCCTTATTACAGGGACAATGAGTGGGGCGCACTTGAGCTTTTAAATCATGATTATACTTTTTCGAGGTCTTTTAAATTCAAAAAAAAATCAGATGATAAAAGACTTCTTTTGCGCTGCGAGGGGCTTGATACGCTTTCTGAAATCAAAATAAACGGCAAATTTATTGCATCGACAAAAAACATGCACAGAACATATGAATTTGACGTGACAAATGTGCTTAAAAACGGAAGCAATAAAATAGAAATAACGTTTTTTTCACCGAATAAATACATAAAAGAAAAATACGAAAAAGAAAAGCTTTTTTCGCCGCCTGACGCATTAATGGGATACATGCATCTTCGCAAATCTCACTGCATGTTCGGCTGGGATTGGGGCGCAAGGCTCCCCGATGCGGGAATATGGAGAGACATTTCGATTGTAAGGGAAAATTCCGCAAGGATAAAAGACGTGAGAATCACTCAGCGCCATTCGTGCGGCAGGGTTTTTGTTAACGTATGTGCCGAATGCAGCGGAAATGCCGATATAAAAATAGATGTCACGACACCGGACGGAGAAAAATTTGTGCTTAAAAACAACACCGAGACGGAAATCGAAAATCCGAGGCTATGGTGGCCAAACGGGCTCGGCGAACAGTATTTGTATGTTGCTCGTGTATCTGCATGCGAAAATGGGAAAACCGTTGATTCAAAGCAAAAATCGATCGGACTCAGAGAGATGAAGCTCATCCGCGAGAGAGATAAATACGGCGAGAGCTTTTGTCATGAGGTAAACGGTATTCGCTTTTTTGCAATGGGCGCGGACTATATCCCCGAGGATAATGTTCTTTCGCGCATTACGGCGGAGAGAACCGACAAGCTGATACGTGCATGTAAATCGTGTAATTTCAATGCGATAAGAGTGTGGGGAGGCGGTCACTATCCGGATGATTTTTTCTATGACAGCTGCGACAGAGCCGGGCTTGTTGTTTTTCAGGATATGATGTTTGCGTGCGAGGGCATCTCGGCAGATGAAGAATTCCACGAAGAAATCAGGCTTGAATGCATAGATAATTTAAAGCGCATAAGGCATCACGCGTGTATTGCCGTTATATCGGGCAATAACGAAATTGAACAGATGTTGGTTGAGGCGAGCGCTGCCGAGAAAAAAACATATATTAAAATATTTGAAGATATGATGCCGTCAATTGTTAAAGAGATATGCCCCGAAGTGCCGTATGTATCTTCGTCTCCGAGCACATGCGGACATTTTATTGACCCGACAAACGAGAATTACGGCGACTCTCACTATTGGAAGGTATGGCACGGAGGAGTTCCGTTTTCGGAATACAGAAACCACTATTTCAGATATTTGAGCGAATTCGGCTTTGAGTCATTCCCGTGTGAAAAAACGGTTAACTCATTTACGCTGCCGTCCGACAGAAACATATTCGGCAGAATCATGGAGATGCACCAGCGTAACATGGGCGGAAACACACGGATTATGACATACATGGGCGCGACATTCAAATACCCGACGGATTTTGCGGCTGTTATTTATGCATCTCAGCTTTTGCAGGCAGAGGCAATGAAATATGCCGCAGAGCATCTGCGCCGTAACCGCGGCAGATGTATGGGAGCGCTGTATTGGCAGCTTAATGATATCTGGCCCGTGGCATCATGGTCGAGCATTGATTATTACGGAAGATACAAGGCACTGCAGTATTTTGCAAAAAGATTTTTTGCTCCCGTTCTTCTTTCGTGCAATGAAACGGGTGAGACAACAACGCGTCCTTTTTGCACAATGGATTATACGCGCAATGATTTCAGCACAAAGGCGGAACTGTTTGTGACAAATGACACGGTAAACAGAGTGGACGGTACGGTTAAATGGGAGCTGAGAAACAGCAAATCAAAGGTTTTGCAAAGCGGAGAGCACGCCGTATCGGTTGCGGCGCTGAGTGTATGCTCCTTGCCCGAAATTGATTTTAACAAAACCGATGTTATGCACAACTATTTAAGCTATAAGCTTTTATGCGGCGGTGATGTTGTGTCGGAGGGAACGGTTCTTTTTACGGCTCCGAAGCATTTTGAATTTGAAGACCCCGCTCTTTCTTACATAATAAACGGAGATTCAATCACAGTTACCGCAAAAAACTTTGCAAAGTATGTTGAGATCGATTCGCCTGACAGTGATTTTGTGCTCAGTGATAACTATTTTGACCTAAACGGCGGAGAAAGCAAAACGGTAAGAATAACCGAAGGTGAGCCGAAGACGGTAAGGCTCAGAAGCGCATATGACATAAAATAGGATAATCCCCCGAATGACATCGTACTGCGGATGTCATTCGGGGGATTTTAGTATTTTCCGATTCTTACTCCATGGCCGCTCAAATATATTAATTACGGTATATAGTATATCTCAAAACATAAAAAAATCAATCTTGTATTCAGCTTCTTTATGTATTTCGGTAATTCATTCATGTCGATTTTTCGGTTATAATATAATAAAACCCGTGAAAGGAAGCTTATTATGGAGATTATCACAAATGAATTTATAAAAGGATTTCAAGATCATTTATATGAGGAAGAACGAAGCAGCAACACGATAGAAAAATATATGCGTGATGTCCGTTTCTTTTGCAAGTGGTTGCAGGGCAGAGAAATTGATAAGCCTGCGGTTATTAAATATAAAAGAGAGCTGTGCGGCAGATATGCGGTAAAAAGCGTGAATTCGATGTTATCTTCTGTCAACGCATTTTTTATGTTTATGGGTTGGCACGATTTGAAAGTGAAAACACTAAAAATTCAAAGGCGCATATTTGCAGATAAGTCAAAAGAGCTCACAAAATCGGAATATGAACGGCTTTTATTTGCTGCAAAAAACAGGAAAAATGAGCGGTTATATTATTTAATGCAGACGATAGCAAGCACGGGGCTTCGGGTATCGGAGATAAAATATGTTACATGCGAAGCCGTGAACCGGGGGCAGGCGGTTATCAACTGCAAGGGAAAAATCAGGCAGATATTTCTGCCGAAAAGGCTATGCCAAATGCTGAAGAAATATATTAAATCAAAAAATATAAAAAGCGGCTCGGTATTTGTTACGAGAAGCGGCAGGCCGCTTGACCGCTGTGCAATATGGAAAATGCTGAAAGATTTATGCAAAAATGCCGGAGTTAATAAGGAAAAAGTGTTTCCGCATAATTTCAGACACCTTTTTGCACGGACATTCTATTCATTGCAAAAAGACATTGTTCGCCTTGCCGATATTCTCGGTCACTCATCTGTCGAAACTACCCGTCTTTATACAATGGAAAGCGGAACGGAGCACATAAAGCAATTGCAAAAGCTCGGACTTTTGAGGTATTAAATAAAAAACCCACATAACCGATATTATGTGGTAACGCCGAATATTATTCTTTGATTAAAGACAGGTATATTTTAACATGATTTAATAAATATGTCAATAATTATCAGGAATTTTGTTAAAAAAGTATTACATATCAAAAAAAGGCGCAAGAAAGCAAGGCCGATATTATTTATTTTAAAATCGGTCTGTTTGCTGCGCCCGTTATTTCAAAAACCTTTGCTGTTTGTCGGAAAAATTCCATGATTTTTAATTTCGAGCCGATTATTTTACCACATAATATCGGTTATGTGGTAAACGCAATTTTTTAAGGGCATATTATAGAGGTCTCTATAATCATTAAAACAGTCTTTCTATAAAATAAAGCGAGGCAATAAAATTGAGAAAACCGCATGAAAGGGATATTCGTAAGGAGATTTTGGGGCAGTGTTTTAATTATCTGGTGGGGAAAGGACTTGAAAACGCATCGGTAAAAAATCTCTGTGAAGAGACGGGGATATCCAGCGGAAGTATATATTATTGGTTTAAAAACAAAGAGGAGCTTGTTCTTGATTCGACGGAATATGGGCTTCACGAAGTCACAAATATGCTGTTTGACTATGTTTTTGCTCATATCGATGATATAAAGGAAGTTATAAGCAGCTTCCCCGATAAACTTATGGTTTATAAAAGAGAACTCAGATTTATTTATCAGGTCACAACAAGCAATAAATACGGTGACCGCATGCGTTCGGTTGCGGATAAGCTTGACATGGTCTATATTACATATGCACAAAAGCTTTCGGAAAGTTTAAAATGCAACTTTAATGAGCTTTTGCCGTTTGTGTATCTTTTTATATCCGCTACGCTTGACTATATTGTCTGGGAGGACAGGGCAAAGGTTAAATGCGAAATGCAGTCGATATATTCGACGCTTAAAACGTTTCGGGGATGAATTAGGGGAGTGTGAATAAGGTAGGAATATTTGGTAAATACGGTGTTAAGTGAGGGGATAGTATTAGAAAATAATAATTGCAAAGGAGAATGATTACATTGATATTTTAAAACAAATACTTTTAATTTGCACATATATATTTATTACAGGAGGGATTAACACAATGCGTAAAAGCAAAAAAATGATTTTTATAATAATGTCCTTAATATTGGTTTCATGTTTAATTGCTGTAGGAGTGTGTTTTGGAACAGATACATCACATCAAAAAGCAACTTATGATTTACAAAGGAATTTTTTTCGGGATGTTAACGAAAACGATTGGTTTTATGATGATGTAAAATATACTTTTGAAAAAAATATAATGAATGGAACGAGTGAAAAAACATTTTCACCTGATACAGCTACAACCAGAGGAATGATTGTTACAATTTTATGGAGAATTGAACAAATGCCGGTTGCTGCAAATTTAAATAAATTTATTGATGTTGAGGAAAACATGTATTATTCCAAAGCCGTTAACTGGGCGGAAGAGAATAAGATTGTAAGCGGATACAGCAATGATACATTTGCTCCTGATGAAAATGCAACAAGAGAACAATTAGCTGCTGTTATTTACAGATATGCAAAATATAAGGAATATGATGTATCCGAATTATCTGACCTGGATATATATTCCGATAATAAATATGTAAACAATTATTCTGTTGATGCCTTTAGATGGGCGGTTGCAAATGGAATAATAACTGGAACACCCGATAATATGTTGATGCCGAACGAGTTGACAAAGCGCTCTCAGTTGGCAGCTATACTTCATAGATTTTGTAATAAATTTATGAGGTATGAAGCAAATACGGGAGGTCATACTGGTAACAGCATGCCTGAGTCTGAAAATTATAATAGCAAAGGTAATAATTCGTCGGGCAATTCGGAAAGAAACAATTCTGATAATGTTAATACTGACAGCAAAATTACAGCTATATCTATAGAAGATGTTGCTGCAAAACCCGGAGATGACGTGCAGGTTAAGGCAAGCATAAGTAATAATCCGGGAATTCTGGGAATGACGTTGTCAGTGTACTTTGACGATAAAACCCTTAAACTGCAAAGCGTGGAAAACGGCTTGGCATTTAACGGAATTCTTGACTTTACGTCATCAAAGGTTTTGGAAAACGGCTCAAAATTTCTTTGGGACGGTATTGATTTAAAAAAAGATGATATAAGAAACGGTGATATACTTGTTATGAATTTTACAGTATCAGATTCTGCATCTGCAGGAGAATATCCGATAATATTAAAATATTTTGATAATGATATTGTAGATAAAGATTTGAAAAGTATATCTGTAAAAATGAACAGCGGACGAATAGTAATACCAAATTAATATTAAATATATATGAAAAGGGGAAAAACAATGAGAAGGAAAAAATCAATATCTTTGATAATGTCAATAATGTTGATTATATCGGCGATAACACCGTTTTCGATTTTTGCCGACGAAAATCCGATAATTACGGTTCAGTCTGTTTCTGAAACAGCAGGCGCAACCGTGGATGTCGCAGTCAGCATAAACAACAATCCGGGAGTACTCGGAGCGACACTGAAATTTACGTATGACGAAAACCTTACACTGCTTAGCGCAGCATCCGGAGATGCATTTTCACCGTTAACCATGACAAAACCCGGCAATTTGTCATCACCGTGTAATTTTGTGTGGGACGGTCAGGACTTAAGTGACGGTGATATTAAGGACGGAAATATAATCATACTTAAATTTAAGATTGATGAGAACGTATCGTCCGGAACAAAGTGTATGATAAATATTTCATATGACAGTGGAGATATTGTTGACAGAAATCTTAGTGCGATAACTTCCGAATTAGTAAGCGGCTGTATAACAATTATCAATTATCTCCCCGGAGACCTAAACAGTGACAATAAAATTAATTCAACGGACATTATTATGCTTAGACGGCACATAGCAGGCAAATATGAGCAGACAATCAATGAGCTTGCAGGAGATGTCAATGCGGACGGAAAATTCAATTCAACCGATATAATTATGCTCAGACGTTATGTAGCAGACGGCTGTCAGACATTACTCAACGGATACAATGTTGAATTAAAGCCGGGCAAGCCGAAAGAAGCTGACTGCGAGCATGAGTTGACTGCAACAGAATATAAGGCTGCAACATGTACAGAAGACGGAAATATTGCATATTGGCACTGCTCAAAGTGCGATAAGTATTTCAGTGACGCAGCAGGTCTTACATCTATCAAGCTTTCGGATACCGTAATTGGTGCAACGGGGCATAACGTTGTTATTGACCCGGCAGTGGAGCCGACATACGAAAAAACAGGTTTAACAGAGGGAAAGCATTGCTCTGTATGCAACACGGTAATTGTTGAACAGGAGATTATTCCGAAACTTCAAAAAGACGAGTATGTAATTACATATGTGATTGACAGAAATGATAATTACTTAAAATCTATAGCTATCAATAACCCTAATGCAACTACATATACAAAAGAAGAAGGCATTGCTTTACAGGATCTTGATGTTAAAGGGTATAACTTTTTAGGATGGTTTGCGACGCAAAGCGGTGGCTCGCCGATTACAGAGCTTGCTCCTGGTACAACAGGAAACAAAACACTTTATGCGCGCTGGGAAAAAGTAGTTTACGAAATAACGTTCTATTCACCAATTAAAGAAAGAGCTCCTATAAAACGAACAATAGACCAAGAGACGCCCATAACAGATTTGGAGTTAGATAAATACCAATTTATGGCGTGGACTGACTCTGACGGTAATATTGTAACGTCTGTAAAACCGGGTACGGATGATATAAAATTATATACTCATTGGGTTAGTTACAGAAATCAGGCAATAACCAATGATTACAAAAAGGACAAACCCATAATTGTAGAAGATGATGAAAACAAGCAATATTTCTTTATTTACTATGTGGGCAAGCTTGTAAATGTTCCTTTGTATACAATAAAGGATTTTGGAAACACAACATCTGGAATTATTCGTCACGGGGAAATAACAACAACTTCTTCCGTGTCGAAAACAATAGCCAATACTATTACAGAGTCCGTCGCAAATTCTACAACGAATTCTGCAACATGGACATTATCAAAGGACTGGAATAAACTGGTCACAAATAATAAAAGTTTTACAGAAAGCGAGGAAAAAGAGAATAGTATTTTAATTAGTGATGGCTATGCCCGTGTTAATGATACGACAACAAATACCGGCACTGTAGAAGATACCGGAACAATTACAAAGGGGAATACAACGACAAAAGATTTTACCACAAATAAAAACGGTTTTTCTGAAGAATATGGATTTGATGTTGGAATCGGCGGAGGAAAAATCCCTGCACATTTTGATTTTTCTGCAAATATAGAGGGCTATAATGATAAAACTCATGAAACCGGTACCTCAACGGACGCCGGCAAAGACACATACAATGTTACTCATACAAATAATTTGAAAAGTACATATAACAGCAATACTTATAGCAATAATAAGACGGTTTCGGATATTATATCCAACAGTACTGAAAAAAATTGGGGATACAGTATATCAAATTCTGTAGGTGGAAGTGATACAACATCAAAATCAACAGAAACGGTGCAGAGTAATTCAAACACATATTCATCTGCATTTTCTTATAATACTCAGGAAACGACTACGATTGTTGAGGGATACAATACGGAAAATGCTGAATCAGGTTGGCACAGATTGGTTAAAGCAGGCACGGTTCATGTTTTTGCCGTTGTCGGATTTGATATCGCAACGCGTACATACTATAATTATTCATTTAGTGCTTTGGATGATAAACAATATGATTTTTATGATTATTCCGCACATAATGGCGAATACAACGATTACGAATCCGGTGTTTTACCATTTGAACTTCCAATCGAGGTAAACGACTATGTTACGAAAAGGATATACTGTACAAACGGATTAGTAGTTAACACTCAAACAGGAACTATTGTTAAGTACACCGGCGAAAGCGAATATGTTAGCATTCCTGATTATTATAGCCGTGATAATGGTGACGGAACATACAGTGCTATCAAAATTACCGGAATTTCACCATCCGCATTCTCCGGTAATGATAAAATTAAGAAAATCAGACTCAGTAATTATATTACGGAAATTCCGGATTCCGCTTTTGAGAATTGTGCATCTTTGGAGACCGTTGATGGTCTAAATGTAATAAAGATCGGAAATAATGCTTTCAAGAATTGTGTTTCATTGGAAGCGTTTGAACTGCCCGAGAATATAGTAAGTCTGGGAGACAATGCATTTTATAACGTGCCTTCGGTGAGTGCTGTTGCCGCGAATTTCGAAGTTGCTAAAGCTGTATCTGTCTCTGGAGCAAATAATATTGTTTTGGACATATCTAAGATTCCGGAAGATGAATCCTTAAATATGTCATTTGAAGTTGACAATATATCATCATTCGAATTACAAGGAAAAGACAAGAAATATAAAAAATTGAGTATTAAATCAAATGCAAAAACAACAATAATAAACGGCATAACATTTATTGAAAATGATACAATTCCGATGGAATTTGCATCTGAAAATGTAACGCTGAATCGTGTGGCAGCAGAGTGCAATGGATATGTACTTCTTCTTAGAGCAGATGAAACAAATATTTTTGTAAATGGAAGCATAAGTCTTAAATCATCTGCGGAAAATGCAGTAATTACAAAAAGTGTTGTGATATCATCATTAAAGCATAATGAAGTTGGTGAATTGAATGTCAGCGGAAACGTTCTTGTTTGTGGAGAACTAAAAGATGATGAGCGGTGTTTAAGTATATCTAACGGGGAAATAAAATATATATCAAATGCTGAATTTGAGAATTGTATTAATTCTTATAGTGTTCTATTTGATGCTAACGGCGGCAGCGTGGATAATGCAAGTAAATCGGTTACTCGTAATACGGCAATCGGAGAGTTACCGACAGCTGAGTTTGGTGATTATACACTTTTAGGTTGGTACACCGAAGATGGGAAAAAGCTGACCGAAGATACTGTTATAGATTCTGATTTAACTGTTTATGCAAAGTGGAATAACTGGGACGGTTCATCTGCAGAGCCTGCATATGATGAAAGCACAAAAACCTATACAGTTACGAACGGCAATGAACTTGCATGGGTATCAGATGTAACAAATGGCGTTATAACAAGCGGCATAAATTTCCCAAATGATATCACATTTAGCGGATACACAATAGAGCTTGAAAATGATATATATTTAAATGATATTTCAAATTGGGAAAATTGGAATGAAACTGAAAAAGAAGCGAATGTAAAACAGTTTGAATCCATAGTTAGCTTTAGCGGTCGTTTTGAGGGACAAGGATATCGTATTTTAGGTATTTATGGTAAAGGGCTATTTACAAGTATCGAAAAAAGTGGAAGTGTTTCTGAAGTTTCGCTTTCAAATGGTTTAGTGTTTGGACAAACAAAAAATTTTTTCTACCCCGCGGCTATAGGTGCTATTACTGCTTTCAATGATGGTACAATTTATAAATGCATAAATAAATGTAATGTTGTGGGTTATGGTAGGTCTCGCGGTGGAATAAGTGGTGAAAACAATGGAACTATTACATACTGTGTAAATTCAGGAAATATTATTTCTGATATAGAAATGGGGGATGCTTCGACATCTTCAAATGCAGGTGGAATTGTAGGATATAATAGGGATACCGTATCCTATTCTTATAATACAGGATATGTGAAATCAATTAATAGTGTCAATAATATGGCGGGTGGTATTATAGGTGCTGGTTGCGGAACTATCCGTGATTGTTATAATTTAGGTGATGTATACAGTTCTAAATATTGCGGTGGAATTGCCGGCGGACATCCCAATTCAGCAACTTCGCCATTGAAAATTTATAATTGCCACAATTCAAAAAATACTTTATATGGAGGAAAAAATTCAGGCGGAATAGTTGGAATTATTTATATAGATGGAGGAGATAGCTATATTGAAGACTGTTACAGCAATACAAATAATTCGATTGATGGCGAAATAGTTGGAGAAGCTTGTCGTTATAATAGTAAAAAAACAGGCAAAGTAAGGATACTTCGAGGGTATGCACGCTCAAAAATTTGTTCTTCTGGTGCTGATTATTGTGTTATAACAAGTACTATAAAGAGTCTTAACGATGTGAATCATAATTGCTATGCAATTGATTCTTCAATTAACAATGGAGAACCATATTTGAAATCATTAAAAGACACATATGTCAATTACTAAAACATCAAAACAGAAAGAGGGAAAACAATGAGAAGGAAAAAATCAATATCTTTGATAATGTCAATAATGTTGATTATATCGGCGATAACACCGTTTTC
>CAKSJG010000020.1 GCA_934463165.1 uncultured Clostridia bacterium | reverse complement strand
AGAGTTAAATATTTACAACCCCTCCGAGTTGCTTTGCAACTCACCTCCCCTTGCACAGTGGAGGCAATGCTTCTTGCGTTAAATTCGAATTAATTTGTAAAATGAAATGTACATTGCCAATAATCGCGTAAGGGCACATCCCCTCTTGAAAAGAATGTAAGTGAAGTAATTTAATAAATTACATGAGATGAAATGCAAATTACGCTGCTGAATTTCATGCCCGTAATTGTATACTTGTGTATATAATGCGCTTGCGGAACGCTGTGGGCAGCGTTCCCTACATAGTCATTGCAAGGTTGCAATTAATTGTTAATCGGAATCTTATTGGAGAATTTCGCTTAAACCAATTTGTAAATTGAAAATATACCTATTAATTTATTCGTAGGGAACGGTGACCACACCGTTCCGCTGCACAAAACAGACAAAATAATATGATTAAATGCAAGAAAGAAAGGCAGCGCTGCCTGCAACCCGAAATCTGTAATGTTATTTTAAATTTTTTTCAAAAACCCTTGCATCGTACATCGGTGTACGGTGTATAATAATATATAATTATATTAAGAAATGAGGATATGCTATGCTGAAAAAAATTTTAGCCGCAGTATTTTGCGCATTGACGGTGCTTTGCATCAGTGCATATGCTGCAGATTTCAAAGCAGGTGACACGGCTTATGTAAACAAGTACAATCTTCCGGTCACCGAAAAACCTTATGCCGGCGGTTCAAAGCTTATTATATATCCCGGAACAAAGGTAACGATTCTGGAGGCGTATGTAAACGGCGATGGTAAAAAAGAGGACAGCTTTCATAAGATTCAGCTTTCCGACGGTACGGTAGGCTATATCATGGCCTATGTAAGCCGTGTTGCTACTCTCGATACGGCGGAAGTCGGTGAAAAGAAGATTGAAGAAGCTTCAAAGACCTCCGACCCCGAAAAGTATCAGCACGGAATAAACATGAACCTCCTTTCCGACTACATATACGGCGGAAGACTGGCACAGTCCGGCAGGGACTGTGACCTTAACAAGTCTTTGCCCAAGGAATGGAGAATGCATGAACGTCCGGATTCTCTGCCGCTGGTCGGAAAAGCCGTAATACATGTAGGTGACGAAGGCAAGCTTGCCAGCGTCCGCGCGACGTTCTACCCCGGAGACGCGCCTCAGAACTACCACGAAAGACGTCTTGCAGAGCTTAAAGCAATCGGGTATGACCCCGTAGTACCGCAGCCCAAGGGTAATCCGAACACGGCGTTTTATTGCATGTCAACAACCGAGTTTGACGTTGTTGCCTATAACGAAAAGTATGTTGCCGTTTGGTCATTGGGCGGCGTCGACATCAGCCGCGGTATGGGCGCGGTTTGTATGGCTTCGTCGGGAATCCAGTACGCAAGCTGGAAGAGCGGAGTGTACTTCATTCAGCGTCAGTATTGCTATCTTTTGGATATAAACAATCAGATCAGCTATGTTCCCGAGGCTCAGGCAATGGGAAAAGCAACATCCACGCTGCTTGTTAAAACAACACCGGACAGTGACGATTATGTAAAATCGGGTGTGTATAAGGTAAATCAGTCATTCCAGATTGTAAATGCCACACCTCAAAACGGACACTATCAGATTTACTATAAAAAAGGTCTGTATTATGTTGAAGCAAAATATGTTAACGCTCAGCTTTCAAGCGTGAAGAAGCCTTCGATAGCATATATCGCCAAAGTCAACACGGGCGGATCGGGCATGGCGCAGATATTGAACAGTGCAGGCGGCGCAGCGGTTGCCGAAGCAAAAACAGGCACTTCAATCGACGTCATTGAAAAGGATGCCGGCAGCGGATATTCAAAAATATGGTTTAACACAAAGGAATGCTACATAAAAACCGAATATTTGGACGAATTCCAGAGTACGCCGACAGCCTCGGGTCTTGCACAGCTCGGCGCTCCTATCGGCACTCTCACTGTTGATTCGCCGTGGAGCGCATACGGCGAGAAAACCTACTCGGCAGAGGGTCTTGCCATTGTCAAAAGCGAAAACTACGGTTTCCCGTATGACAGCAATATGAAAAGACGCCTTGACGCGACTCTGAACGCTGTCGAAGAGATGAATGACCAGGAATGGGTAAATGTATATAAAATCGAAAACTTTACATTTGATGCCGACCCGGATTTTGATGATATTAACGATATTACGACGGGTGAAATCTACACGGTTGTCCGCAACGGAGAAATACGGTATATCGTACATATCGGTGACTACAGGCAGTCATTTACGTATTACCCCGGCAACGCTTATTCAAAGCAAACGACGGCAAATACACAGCCCATTTATGTTGAAACCAAAAAATACAATGCGCTTGCATACAACATAAACGACAACAACTATTTTAAGCTTCGTGACATTGCAAAAATGCTTGACGGCACGATAAAATGCTTTGATGTTGAATATGACGCGTCGACCAACACGATCGGTATGCTCAGCTTCTTCCCCTATACGGCGGCGGGCGGCGAGCTTGCAGCGGGCGACGGCGCTCAAAGAACCGCATATTCATCCACGGTATTTTTAACCTATGACGGAGTTCCGATCAAAGCGACATGCTACAACATAGACGGCAATAACTACTTCAAGCTTCGTGATATTACCGACGCGCTTGACTGCCGTGTTGAATGGGATAGCAGAAATCAGCTCATAAAGGTTTACACATCGCTTCCGGCATATGCCGATCCGAGTGAGCCCGTGGGTTAAAAAATATCGCAGTATGCATATTTTAATAAGATAAATTTTTGCGCAGCGCTGTGGTGCACGCTGCCTACGAATAAATTTACAGGTATATTTTCAATTATTAATTTGGTTTAAACAAAAAATGTAATAAGATTCTAATTAATAATTAATTGCATACTTGCAATGACTACGTAGGGAACGGTGCCCACACCGTTCCGATGAAAAATAAACATTTTCATCTGTTTACGGGAGAAAATGCAAATAAAGCGGTATCGCAGAATATGCTTTAAATCAAATATTTTGTGATTTTACAATTAACTATATATTAAAAATAAAATTAAGGGGAATAATAAAATGAATAAAAAAATCAAATCAGTATCGGCTCTTATAATAGCAGTAATAATGATGTTTTCCTTTGCCGCATGCGCAGACAGAAACATTGAAGAGATAAAAAACACCGCAGAAGCTTTTTGCAGCGACTACGATAAATTTAAATATAAAGATGCAATGGATTATCTTGACGGGTCAGACGATTCCTATGAGCTTGCAAATATAAACGGAGTAAGTGACTTTGAAGATGTGATTGTTGACAGCATGGGCATAGATAAATCTTCAATGGAAGATATGGGCATGTCAAAAGATTTTTTTGAATCTTTTGCAAAGAAAATCATAAAAATGCTTTCGGTAAAGCACAATATCACAAACATTGAAAAAAAGAACAACGATACATATGCTGTAAGCGTTGACTTTACGATTTCTTCTCCCGATTTTGATATAGACTTCGATTCATCAAAATATCAGGACGAAATTGAGGATTATCTTATAAACGAGTGCGGATTAAACGACAGCTCAACCGAAGAAGAAGCCATGAAATATGTTCCCGATGCTGTTGAACATGTGTTTGATATAATAATTAAAGACTTGAAGGATTCCATATCCGAAGAGGTTCAGAGCGGAACGCTCATTTTTGTGAAAAAGGACGGCAAGTGGGTTATTTCGGCATCCGAAAGTGAAATCGGAAGCGATTCGATAGAAGAAAAATACGGCGAAAGCAACCTTTTTAATGATTGATTATATCATATCATAATTAAAGCGTCCGCTGCGGATATAATATCTGCGGCGGGCGTTTCTAAAACGGTAATCATTTTTTGCAAAATTACTTGAAAAATATCGGTTTACGGTGTATAATAGAAATGTCGGAGCAATCCGATAAGGCAAGATTTCAAAAGCGGTGTTAACACCGGCGGTTATGCCACCTTTACATACAGGTTGAAAAACCGAGTCTGTGAAAGGGGGTATGCTTATGAAAAGTAAGCATTGTGCCTATGGCAAAAAAATTGCTTTTTGCAATTTTAGAGATTATCGTTATACTGATAATTTTATCCATAAAAGCAGAGTAACCGCCATTGCCGTGGCAGTTACTCTTTAATACTAACTGTTAATTGGCATAACCGTTTGAGGTCTTGCCTTTTTATATTATCATTATACCCCCGTTTTACTGTTTTGTCAATAGCGTTTTTAAAAGCATAAGCTTATAATATGATTATACGAAATGATGAGTGCCTCCGAAGTGAAAGGAGAGCACTCATTTCTATATTGAATTACAATTCATTTAAGCATGTTCCGAGCCGGCAAAACATTTGTTGACTTTTGTATACAAATGTTGTATAATGTATACGTTAAGTAATATATCTGACAGATTATAGAAAATATTTTGAGGTGATGCATCATGTCGGAAGATAAATTAAAAATCACAACAAAAAAATATGTGGGAGAAAGCGCCGTTGTATCTGCACGTCTCCCGGTAGATTTGATTAAAAGATTAGATGATATTTGTGATGTGACAAGAAGAAACAAAAACGAAATTATTCAGATGTGCATTGAATTTGCTGTAGACCGCATAGAAATAGATAAATAACGGAGGGATTTAAATGTTTGAAATTTCAAAGGTAATAAAATATGAGGGTGACAATCAAACCTTTGTATGGAAGCATCCTTGTGAGGATTTTAATACAACTTCGCAGCTCATCGTTCATGAATCACAGGAGGCAGTCTTTTTTGCAAACGGACAGGCTCTGGATTTGTTTGAAGCGGGGCGCTATACGCTTAAAACCGAAAACATTCCGCTTTTAATACATGTTATAAATCTTCCGACAGGCGGAAAGACTCCGTTCCACTGTGAGATATATTTCATCAACAAAACAAATCAGATGGCGATAAAATGGGGCACCGACAGTCAGATTCAATACATGGATCCGAGGTATCATTTCCCGCTTCAAATAGGGTTGTCGGGTGAAATGACTCTATCTGTGGAAGACTCGCGAAAACTGCTTGTTTATATTGTCGGAACAGAGAAAGTATTGACGCAAAAGAGCCTGACGCAAAAATTCCGTGCATTGCTTATGTCGAAAATCAAATCATACATAGGAAAGACCATGCAGGAAGCCGCCTTTTCCATATTTGAAACCGATTCTCATATGAACGAAATTTCAGAAGACCTGCATAAGATGTTAATTCCCGATTTCGAGGAATACGGAATTATTCTTCGGAATTTTTATGTAACCAATATTGCAAAGCCGGACGGTGAAGCTGCTTACGAAAAGTTCAAGGAGCTTCATATAAGACAGTATGCCGATGTTGCCGAGGCGCAATTGAAGCAAAAGCTCGGCGTTATCGATGAAGAAACGGAAAAGAAACGCAGAATCATTGAAGCGGAGGGCATTGCCGAAAAACGTAAGATAGAGGGATATACATACGCACAGGAGCGAGGGTTTGACGTTGCCGGCAAAGTTGCGGATAACGAAGGTGCAGGCAGTTTTTCAAGCCTCGGTTTAGGACTGGGAATGATGGGCGGTGTTGCCGGAACCGTTGGAGATATGACGGAAAAATCCATTAAGCAAGCTTCGCATAACGCTGTGCCCGACGATATGGCGGAATTTAAGAAAAAGCTTGAAAAGCTTGTCATGATGCGTGATATGGGCATAATAGACGAGACGGAATTTAATGAGCATAAAATGAAAATAATGGAGAATTTATAATCGGAGGGAAACATTATGGGATTTACAAAAAATAAAGCTTGGAGCGTTGTAATTGCACTTATATTTGCAGTGGCGTTCAATGTGATAATGTTTATGCTGCCGCTTAAGCACGGCATAATGTTTTGGATGGGCTACGCCTTTGAAATGTTTTCGGCTGTGTTTTTGTTATCATCGGCATTGGTGCTGTTAAACAAATTCGATATAAGCGGCAGGTTTCATGCACTGTCTGCAATATATGTGGGTTGGATATATTTTGTTATTCAGACGGTGCTGTCGGTAAAACAAATGACATCCGTGCAAACTTCTTATATGTGTGGAATAACAGCAGATGTTATTTTAGCGGCTATAGCATGCATCTCATTGATACTGACTTCTGCGGCACAGCGGAAAACCGTGCAAACCGAAAAAGAGACATACGGAAAGACGTCATATATAAGGAATCTTCGCGCAGACATTGAATTGCTTAATGCTAAAGATTCGGATGCGGCAAATGCAATAAATAAACTTGCGGAAGCCGTTCGCTTCAGTGATCCGATGAGTCATTCAATGCTTTCCGGTGTAGAACACAAAATCCCCGAAAAGTTTAATATGTTAAAAGACAATATCGACAATTCAAGTATGGTTATTGCGATTTGCGGTGATATGCAGCAGCTTTTAAAGGAAAGAAACGAAAAGTGCAAAATATTGAAGAAAATGCCGGAGCCGCAAAAAGAAACGGATAATTCCGGAGCGGGCATTGTCTCCGTTGCTTTCGGCATTGTCAGCATTGCTGTTTTAATTGTTTTGGCAACATGCTTCATTTTTATTCCGAACGGAAAGTATAACGAAGCCGCGGCGCTGTATGCACAGCAGCAATATGAGGAAGCTGCAGCTGCCTTTTCTGAATTGGGCAGCTACAAAGACAGTGCTTATAGGCTCGCCGAAATAAATAAAAAAATAACGGATGAAAACTATGAGATTGCTGAGAGTTATTATAAAGATCAGAATTATGTTGAAGCATTGAAATTATATTCGCAATTGGGAGATTATAAAAATTCAAAGGACAGAATTGAACAGATACATAATAAGTTTGCCAATGGCGGAGAGATATATTTCGGTACATATAAGGGAAATGCGGTTCTTTGGACAATTCTCAAAACAGAGCAGGACAGAATGCTTCTTATTACAAAAGATTCGGTTGAAAACATAGCTTTTAACGATGAGGCAAAAAATATAACTTATGAAAACTCAACGATAAAAGATTGGCTTAATTCTGATTTTATAAAGGAATTTTCCGAAGGACAAAAAGAAAGAGTTTTGAAAAATACCGAAAACTCCGATGACGGAATATTCATATTAAACAAAGAAGAATATGATGAATATTCAAAGGATTTATCGCTTAATACAGACGCGGATTGGTGGCTCAGGACAAAAACTCCTGCCGGGATGATGTTTGTAAATGAAGCCGGTGAAGTGAACGAAACCGGAGAAAGCGTGGTTAGGGCTATGGGAGTGCGCCCGTGCGTTTGGATAAGTCTGAAATAAGAGGGATGAGATATGATATTCAAGTGTAAAATATGCGGCGGAGACTTAAATGTTGAAAGAGGACAAAGTATTGTCGAATGTGAATACTGCGGTGTAAAACAGACCTTGCCGAGATTTCTCGACGAAAATACAAAGCTGATGTATGACAGGGCAAACAGCTATCTGATGCACAACGAATTTGATAAGGCGGAAAATATATACAATCAAATTTTGTTTGCCGACAGGGAAGATGCGGACGCATATTGGAGCCTTGTACTTTGCAAATACGGCATTTCCTATGTCAAGGATCCGAAAACGGGAAGGTATGTTCCGACTTGCAACCGTACATATTACTCTTCAATTTTTGATGATGAAAACTACAAAAATGCGATAAAATACGCAAATGAAGAAAAGGCAGAGCTGTTTAAGACGGACGCCAGAACGATAGACGGTATTCAGCGCGGAATTATTGCAATTTCAAAAAAAGAGAAGCCGTTCGATATTTTTATTTCCTACAAGGAAGCAGGCTCAAACGGCGGACGGACAAAGGACAGTGTTGCCGCGCAGTATTTGTATGAAAAACTGACTGCCGAGGGTTACAAAGTATTTTTCTCGCGAATCACGCTTGAAGATAAAATCGGCGCGGAATATGAACCGTATATTTATGCTGCCCTCGCATCAAGCAAGGTGATGATTACAGTCTGTTCATCAAAAGAAAATATCGAATCCGTGTGGGTGAAAAACGAGTGGTCCCGTTTTCTTGCATTTATGCAAAAGGACAGAACGAAAACAATTCTGCCGCTATATTTCGGCACGGATAAATCGGCTTTGCCCGATGAATTTGCACATTTGCCGTCATACGATATGAATGCGTACGGCTTTGTTCAGGATTTAATACGCGGAATAAAAAAGCTGATACCGCTCCCGATTATGGAAAAAGAACACAGAGAAAAGCGAAAAAAGCTTTTCAAAAAAATCGGGATTGGTGCGGCAGTGGGGCTTGTTGTTGCGGCAATTTGTATGATCCCGTGGTTTATGAAATTACCCGATTACAATGCCGCAATGCAGCTTTATTATGATAAAAATTACCCTGAAGCAACTTGGGCGTTTGATGAACTCGGCAGCTACAGAAATTCAAAGGCGATGAAGGATAAATGCGAGAGAAGCTGGAGAAAGAGTTTGGCAAATGTGACATCCGGTATCGGGCATATATCTCCTAACGGAACTATTGATTTTAGTATAAACAGAGATGTAAATCAAGGTATTACAATTACAGAACACGGAAAAATAGTATCAATAAGCGATGACAGTATGTATTATCCGACTATTCCGTATGCTTTATATGAAGATGGCTATGTAATGAACTCATCAAAAAATAATCACCTGATAAGCGATATGGATTGGCAAGACGTTGTACAGATTTCGGACAAGTTTACCGCTACAAATATAGCTTTAAAATCTGATGGAACAATGATATACGGTAATTTATATTATTCAAAGGAATCTAAGTCAGATGAATGGCTGAAACCAATTTTAAAATGGAAAAACATAATTGCCTTTGATACATATATGGAAAAAGATATGGCAGAATCCGGAGGTGATTTTGCAGTAGTCGGTATAACAAATACCGGAAGTTTATGCGGAGTTGCGTATACTTCGGAAAGTAAAAATATTGGCTACAAAGGAAAAACCGTTACATCAATGTACGAAAATACTTTAAAATTGTTTTCTGATGTAAAACAGGTTGATGTTAAGACAAATAAAGGCGGTACTGTGTTGGCAACAACATTTGATTTAGACATAGTTGCATTAACAAACCATGGAACCGTGCAAAGTTATATTGACGGTTTATTTAAAGAATATGACGCATCTGATGTGGTTGATACAGAGTTATTTAGCAATTATGAAAATGATAAATATATTTATGAATTACATTCTGACGGAAAGATATATAAACATGGAAAAAATAAATATTTGCTTTCCGATGTGGTATATCTAAACAATTCTTTTGCAGTGACACGCAGCGGAAGTATTTATGTTTGGGAGTCCGAGTCATTTAAGGATACAAAAAATAAAACTAAAGTTTATATTGAATGGCTGGAAAGGATGAAATAGCATGAGGTGTAAAATTTGCAACGGACAGCTGTATTGTAAAGACGGATTTTATTGGTGTGAAAACTGCAATCGTCAATATAATCTATCATCTGTCTATGAAAATATTGAGGTGTTTATAGCATACATAGAAAATGATGAACCGGGCAGGCGAACACGAGACAGCATCATTGCACAGGATTTGTTTCATAAACTGACAAATGCTGGGATTTCCGTTTTTTACCAAAGAATATCGGCTGAAGACTTAACAGAAAAAGATTTTGACGTAGCTTGTAAAACGTGTGCGTCACAATCAAAAATACTGATGTTTGTCGGAACAAATAAAGAAAATTTTGATAAACTGATGTTGGATTATCACGATTTATTATCAGATAAGAGCATAATTCCTGTTTATGCAGATATGAACGCGGATGATTTGCCGACTGAATTAAATAAAATACAATCGTTAAATTATAATAATGTCGGTTCTGTTTCGGATATGATAAGCCGCATTCTGCAAATTTTAGGCCGTAATGAAGAAATAGTTTTTACAGAGGCAGTTCATAAGCATAAAAACAAAAAGAAAAAAATGTTATGTGTCTTACTGATAAGCATTTTACTTATTGTCATTGGTATCAGTGCTTATATTGTGTTTGGAACAACGCTTGTTCTGCCCGAAAAAAAATATGAAGCCGCACAAACTTTGATTCAAAATGAAAAATATGCAGATGCAATAAGCGTTCTGTTCAGCATTATTGATTACAAGGACAGCAGTGATTTAATGAAAAGAGTTTATGACAGATATGGGGGATATTATCAAAGTGACGATAACAATATCGGTATGCATTTGAGTATTTCCGATAACTCGGTAATCTCTGTTGAAATTAATGAAAAAGATATGGATAATTCACTTATAAAAATCACGGAAAATGCTGAAATTGCTAAAAATATTGCTGCTATATCATTTAACGACAGCTTAAATCAGCAAGGTATTATTATGATTGAACTTACCAATGACGGAATAAATCTCAATATCCGACGGGAGCACGCGGAAAGTAAAAGTGTATTTTTTCAATTAAACGAAAAATCCGATGAGCCTATTTTAGAACAAATTACAGCTGAAACTATAAAAGATTGGCTATTAAACGGAATTACGGAAAGTGATTTAAGAGCAAAAGGGTATGAATTAGAGTTTGAACAACCGATTGAAAGAGATGAAAAAATTGCAGTATATAAGATAAAAAATACTGATATTAAGCTTGCACTGTATCCGTTATATTACGATGAAACGGAACATTTATCCGGTGTTAAACAACTTTTCGAAAATAAGCCTGACGGTGATCGGGCAGTAATGGGTGTTGGTGCACCGGCTGAACTTTTAACCCCTCAGAAAATCGGAACACACGATTTACCTTTTATTGATAAGAATATTTTGTATGTGCCAAACGGAGACTATTTTCATTTCTTATATTTTTATTTTCCGGACTCAAATTCGGAAATTAACAGTGATACAATTATAAGCTGTACCTCAAAAATTCTACAGCAGGAAAGCTCTTGGACGTTGATGATCCGAGAAGTATATACACAGCATATTAAACACGTTGCGGCAGCTGAATACGGAATTGATCTGACCGAATACGATATATCGCTTGAAACGGAAAACGAAACGGAGTATCTGTATTCATGCGTTACAGAACGGGGACAGACGGCTGCAATGTATAAGATAAGTAAAAATAATTATAAGGTCACTTTTATAACGGAACTTTCGGTGTATAAACAGCCTGATAGGTCCGGTTACGGATATACAACTTCGGTAAATTGGGAGGCATACCCTGAATTGTTTGACGAATTTATAGGCTATGGAGTCAGATAAATTTTGCGTCTGCCATATCATAATCCGGAGGTAACAAAAGAAACACGCAGAAAGAAAAGGGATATTAAATGATTAAAAAATTTTCAAGTTCGACAAAAGATGAGTTGAAATATTACGTATATCGATTGGTTGATCCGCGCAATGGAAATACGTTTTATGTGGGCAAGGGAAAAGGCGACAGAATTTTTACGCATATGAATAATATGCAAACTCCGGAACCAAATGAAATTTTATCGTTAAAAGAAGAGACTATCAAGGAAATACTCGCGGCAGGGTTAGATGTGATACCGATCATACATCGCTGGGGTTTGGATAATGAGACAGCTTTAGTTGTTGAAGCTGCATTGATTCAAGCATATTCCCTTGACAGTCTTGCGAATATACAAAACGGATACGGTGTAGACGATTATGGGGCGAATAACGCAGAAACATTGGAAAAAATATTGAATGTTTCTGAATATGAAGAGGATGAAAACACACCGCCGTACATAATAATTAAAATAAGGGAAGAGACCTATTTAAAGTCCAAATCATACTATGAGGCCTGCCGTTCCGCTTGGAAAATAAATAAAGAAAAAGCAAGCCGGTATCTGTATGTACTTTGTGTAATTCAAGGTATTGTAAAGGAAGTTTACAGGTGTCACAAGTGGGTAAGTCTTGATAATGGCAGATGTAAATTTTATGGAAAAGTGGCGAAAAAGAAAATTCGCGACCATTTTCTTAACCATAAAATTCCGGAAAAATATCGTGAAAAAGGTTCTGCAAATCCAATTCGATATTCTGAGTTTTGTGAGTAGTAGGAATTTGTTATAAAATCTACTATTTGCACAAAATCATTAATAGGAATTATAATTTCACCCCATTTCGCCGCAAAAATGAAAATACAATGTTAACATTCTTAAAAGTGCATATCTCCGAAAGTCACATATGCTGTGGCATTCGGGGATTTTTTTGTGATCCGGATTATATCGATTTTTTTGTTTTTCCTCTTTTGGCAGAGCTTGAATTTTTATGATATAATTAAACACAGGGAATATAATTCCGAATTACGCATTCCGAATTCCGAATTAAATTACTGTCTGACCTGCGGGAGGTAAAAATATGCCGATAATAAGAGATAAACACAAATCTAACTACACGATAATTTCAAACAATGCCTTAAGAGATACAGATATATCAATAAAATCGCGCGGATTCCTTGCCGTTATTTTGTCTTTGCCCGATGACTGGAACTTTACCGTGCGCGGTCTTGCAAAGGTATGCGGCGAGGGACTCTCGGGCACAACGGCGGCCGTAAAAGAGCTTGAGGGGAAAAATTACATAAAACGCGTTATGAGAAGAGGAAAGGACGGCAGGATTATTGACACCGTATACACGGTTTATGAAAACACGGAGTCCGAAAACACGGTGGCTGAAAACACCGAACAGCAAAAGACCGAAAAAAATCCGGAATGTGAAGCATGCGGACAGGACGAAAATAAAGAAGAAGCTTACGGCGATATTTTTTTTGCGCCCGATTTTAATCCGTCGGCGGAAAAACCGTATACGGAAAACCCGTCGACGGTTAAACCAAAGACGGAAAAGCGCGCTCTAATAATAAAAGATAAAGAAAATAAAGATATACAAATGACTGATATAAAAAATCCCGATCATACCAAATCAAATCATGACAGAAAGCCTTATGACGAAAAAGAGGGTCATGACGATAAAACCGTCTGTGTAACGGATGGGGTAGGATGCGATGAGGCAGACGAAGTCAAAAAAACCTTAAAGAATAACATCTCATACGATGCCCTTGCGGCAAACCGTCCTCGTGATGTAAGGCTCATAGACAGCATTGTGGAGCTTATGACCGAAACGCTGTGCACAAGAAAAAAAGAGCTTGTTATATCAGGCAGCAGCTATAAGGCTGAGCTTGTGAAAAGGAGACTTATGAGCCTTGAAGCGGATCACATAGAGTATGTTGTCGAGTGCATAAACACCATGACAACAAAGGTGAGAAATATAAAAAAATACATGCTTGCCATGTTGTTTAATGCTCCCGTAACCATAGAGGGGTATTATTGCGCAAAATTCGCGGCCGGGTATGCGTAGTTTGAGGGATTATGGGTGTGGCTGTGCAAAATTTTTATATGTTTAAAAGAAGCCGGAAGACACTGCACCTAAACATTCTAAATATATCCCCATATGGGCATGATTTAACTTGCCGGTAACTTGCAGAAAAAACTTTTTATTGATTTTCTGAAACAATGGGTGCACGGGATCATTTAATTTAAAATCTGTTGAGCATGCAAAAAAGCGCTTCATACGAAGCGCCTTAATGCGTAAAATTTTGTAATGGGGGGAGTATAGGAAAGATGTAAATTATTACATCAGAGTTCTGTAAATTTCTGCAATTTCTTCAACGCTTGTATCTCTCGGGTTACCGGGGCGGCAAGCGTCGGCATAAGCCGATTCGGCAAGAGCGGGGATGTCCTCTTCTTTTACGATGCCCTTAAGGCTTGTCGGTATTCCGACATCCTCCGAAAGCTTGCGCACTGCGTCAACAGCGGCTTTCCTGTATTCTTCCGGGCTCATGGAATCAACGTTTTCAACGCCCATTGCCTTTGCAATATCCTTGTATTTTTCGCCCGTGTATTCTGCGTTATATGCCATAACCGCCGGAAGAAGAATAGCACATGCCTTGCCGTGCGGTGTGTCGTAATAAGCGGAGAGGGTGTGCGCCATGGAGTGGTCAACACCGAGACCGACATTTGAAAATCCCATTCCTGCAACATACTGACCGAGAGCCATTCCCTCTCTGCCGTCTTTTCCGTTTTTAACCGCATCGCGGAGCGAACGCGAAATTATCTCGATTGCTTTGATATGGAACATGTCCGAAAGCTCCCACGCGCCTTTGGTGATATATCCTTCAATTGCATGAGTGAGCGCGTCCATACCGGTTGCCGCCGTGAGCGATGCCGGCATTGTAGACATCATATCGGGATCTACAACCGCAACAACGGGAATGTCGTGCGCGTCAACGCATACAAATTTGCGTTTTCTTTCAACATCGGTAACAACATAGTTGATGGTAACCTCCGCAGCCGTTCCTGCCGTTGTGGGAACAGCGATAATCGGCACGCATTTATTTTTTGTCGGGGCTACTCCCTCAAGCGAACGTACATCGGCAAATTCGGGGTTTGCAATAATGATGCCGATAGCCTTTGATGTGTCCATCGACGAGCCGCCGCCGATTGCAACAATGCAGTCAGCGCCGCTTGCTTTGAATTCTTCAACACCGTGCTTAACATTTTCGATTGTGGGGTTCGGCTTGATATCCGAATACAGGGTGTATTCAATTCCCGCTTTTTCGATTATATCGGTAACTTTTTTTGAAACACCGAATTTTACAAGATCCGGATCCGATGCAACAAATACCTTTTTAAATCCGCGGCTTTTTATCTCCTCCGGAATTGCATTTATTGCGCCCGCGCCGTGATAGGATGTTTCGTTAAGCATAAACTTGTTCATAAAAAATCCACCTTTCATCCGATAAATTTTATTATTTTAAAAAACATAAGATGTTTTAAGATTTATTGTATGACTGTATTATACTGCCCGAAACGGTTTTTGTAAATGCAAAATTATACTGTGTTGGTTAAAATTTTTAAGGTGCTGAAATACATGTGCCCGTTATAAATTTTACCTTTCCGCAAAAAACATAAACTTTCTGTCCTCTTCATCTGCAAGCCCCTCATGACCGTAATCCGGGTAAATAACATGATGCTTTTTGCATGTGAGCTTGTTATATACCGCATATTGCGTTGACGGAGGGCAAACATTGTCCATAAGTCCCGTTGCAATGACGGTTTCTGCCTTTATGCGCGGTGCAAGATTCTGTATGTCTATGTACCCGAGCTTATTAAAAATTTCGTCCTCATGCTCATGGCGCGGATCAAAATATCTGAAATACTGCTTGAGCTCCTCGTATGCTCTCTCCGCCATGTCCATATCCCATACTCTCTTGTAATCCGCAAGGAACGGATAGCACGCATGCGCCTTTTTTATGCGCGGTTCGAGCGCGGCGCAGGCAATTGTGAGTCCTCCGCCCTGGCTCCCGCCCGTTGCATATACGTTGCTTTCGTCTATTATATCCATATCCATGGCGATTTTCGCAAGCTCCGCCGTATCGAGAAATATGTCTCTGTATAAAAGCTTTTCGGGCGCGTCAAACTCAAGACCTCTTATTATATGACCGTGAAGCGTATTGCCGCGTACTCCTCCGACATCCTCGCTTTGTCCGCTCTGTCCGCGGCAGTCAAGCGCAAAAACGGCAAATCCGTTAAGGACGTATCCGAGCTTTTCGGTCCAGTTTCCGCTGTTTCCCCAGTAACCGTGAAACATAAGCACCGCGGGGATTTTGCCCTCAATCTTTTCGGGGCGCATAAACTTTGCGTGTATTCTTGCGCCGTGTGCTCCCGTAAAATACAAATCGAAGCATTTTGCGCCTTTGCACTTAAAGTTCGATTCGGTAACGGTCACATCGGGGTCAATTGCATTCATTTCCGCTATGGATTTATCCCAGAATTCATCAAAATCAGCCGGCTTCGGTGAGCTTCCCATGTATTTTTCAAGCTCTTTGACCGGCATGTCTAAAATCGGCATTTCTTATTCCTCCGTAAAAATATTTTTTATATTTTATCGTATTCCGTATGTATATTCAATAGTAAATCTGCTGAATTTTTTGTGTTTTCAGTAAAAAATCTTTCTTATTGTACACAGCACCGTGACATACACGGCAATAAAAAGCGAAACGGACGCGGCAATAGCGCCCGAACCGAATGAATTTACACATGCATATGCCGCAGCGGCGGAAAAGCAGGGAGCAACTATTGCCGAAAAAGGAAATTTGAGATTTGTTTCTTTTTTCAGCAGATAATAGCTCACGGAAAGATTCAGAATTTCGCTTATATACAATATTGCAATGTAGCCGTATATGTCGAATATCGGCAAAAGAAAAACGACAAGGCAAATCCTCATAACGGAGTCGGCGATGTTTATCTTAAGTGAGGCAACCTGTCGGTCAAGCCCCTTAAGAAGTGCGTCCGTGACGGTATCAGTCATCATAAAAACCGGCAGAGCCGACAGATAACCGAGATAAACCCCCACATTTTTGTTTTTGTAAAGCAGCATACACAGCCGGTCGTGATATGTAAAAAGCAAAGCTGAAATTAAAAAGCCGAAGCTTAAAATATGCTTAATGGAAATTGATGATATGTATCTTACGGAGTTTGTGTGTCCGATGCTTTTTCGCCGCGCAATCTCGGGCACGAGCATTGCCGCAAACGACCCGACAAACACATATGCCGTCATCATGACGGGGATGCTCATGCCTTTGATCGTTCCGTATTTTTCTATCGGGCTTATTTCGGATGTGCCGTTTAAAAACCGCGGCACAAGAATGTTTTCGGCGCTGACAAGACCCGACCTCAGATATGCCCCGACGGCGAGCGGCGCGCAAAGAGACAGGATTTTTTTGTATGTCACATCGGTTTTTCCGCCGTGCCATCCGCGTCTTGATCCTTGGTACATAAAAATATCGCATATGCACTGAACGTATGACGCAATGCACTCGGATATGATGATTATTTCATATTGTCTCCCCGATGCGGCTCTGCCCATTAAAAATACCGTTGCCGTCCAGACGGAAGCCTCGCGCGCAAGGCGGCCGAGGCTGAGAAACCCCACAAATCCGAATGCCGTAAAGCCGCCGCACAAAACCGCCGACAGGCTTTCGGCAGGCAGGCAAACAGCAAGCAATTTTAAAAGATAAGCCGAGGATCGGATTTTCAGTGCCTTATCCGATATGGGACCCGACGCCGCATACAGTATTATGCCGACAAAGATTGCCGCTGTAAGGCAGACCTTGGAGCATTTTAATATTATTCCGTCCGCCTGTTTTTTAGCGGCGTCTCCCGGCATGTCGGATATCACCCTTGTGACGGTGAGCCCTATTCCGGCTGACGCAAGCGTCAGGGCAACGGCATATACCGACATTATGAGGTGAAACGATCCGACGCATTCCGCCCCTGTTTTTTGAGATATGTATATGCTGTACAGCGTCTGCGATATGTTGAATATCATCATGGAAAATGACATGTGCACAACTTTTGATATGAATACCTGTTTTTGCATATTTCTCCGCCTTTTTGTATAAATTGTGGTTGCTTATTAAAAGAAATATTATTAAAAATAATATTTTCTTTTTAGTAATAATATGCTATAATAATTAATGCGGAATTCGTAATGCGTAATTCGGAATTAACAATGCACAGATGATTTTATAAATTAATGTGAAATTAACGCAAGGAATAGTGCCTCCACTGTGCAAGGGGAGGTGAGTTGCGAAGCAACTCGGAGGGGTTGTAAATATTTAACGTAAGCAAAATTTATTTTTGAAATGCAGATATGTTTTAACAATCCCTCAGTCAGCTGACGCTGACAGCTCCCTTTACACAAGGGCGCCTTTCTTTCTTGCATTTAATCACATTATTTTGATTGTTTGGTGCAGCGGAACGGTGTGGTCACCGTTCCCTACAAATAAACTGATAGGTATATATTCAATTAACTATATTGGTTTAAATGAAAATCTGCAATAAGCTTTTACCTGATAATTAATTGCAACCTTGCAATAACTGCGTAGGGAACGCTGCCCACAGCGTTCCGCAAGAGCATTACAAACGCAACAGATTAACATTATGCAAGGAACGCATATACCCGACAATGCGTAGGGGAGGATATCATCCGCCCGCATTTTTACATTTTATCATTGTTCGTGAGCTGTGATAATGAATTTTTTTGCGAGTATTTTTTATTTGAAAATCAGCCTGCGGTTTTTTCATGAAAAAATTGAAAGTGAATTCCGCCCGAATATAATCGGTTCCCTTGAATTTCGGGCGGAATTCAGACTTGTTTCCGAAATAATTTGAGGAAATCAAGGCGGCTGAGATTTTTGAAATGATTTGCAGGCTGATTTTCAAATAAAAACGAGGGGTGTCCAAGAGGGGAGGGCACATCCCCTCTTGAAAAGAATAAAATTTAACATTATATAAAGGATGTGACTGTGTTGACAGAAGAAAATAAGGTTAACCGAAGCTTTATGAAAGGTGCAATGATTCTGATCGTTGCAAACGCTTTGGTAAAAATAATCGGCGCGGTGTTTAAAATCCCCCTGACGTACATAATAGGCGAAGAGGGAATGGGATATTTTTCAACCGCGTATCAGATGTACACATGGCTTTTTATCGTTGCAACGGCAGGAATACCTGTTGCAATATCGAAAATGGTTTCGGAAAGCATTGCCAAACAACATTCCTATGAGGTAAGGCATATTCTTTCGGTAAGCATGAAGCTTCTCATGTGCATAGGTGCTGCAGGGTTTGTTATTCTGTTTTTCGGCGCCGACTTTTTTGCAAACAGGCTTCTTAAAAACCCCGGCGCGGCATACGGAATCAAGGCGATAGCTCCGGCAATGTTTTTCGTGTCACTCATGAGCGCGTACCGCGGATATTTCCAGGGTCATCAAAACATGCTCCCGACTGCCGCATCCGAGGTTACCGAGGCTGTGGGCAAGCTCGTCATTGGCTTTGGCGCGGCGTATTTTCTCGCTCAAAAGGGGATGGAGCTCGCTTCTGCCGGCGCGGTGCTCGGCGTATCGTGCGGCGGTGTGCTCGGGTTTATCGTGCTGTTTATCATATATCACCGCCAAAAAGAAAAGGTCACGCCCGATATGATCGGCGAAAATAAAACGCGCGACTCCGTAATCCTTAAAAACCTTGTTAAAATTGCCGTTCCGATCACAATCGGCGCAAGCGTATTTTCGCTGACAAGCCTCATCGATATGGCTATGATTATGCGCTGCCTGCAATCGGGCGGAATAGCCGAAAGCGCGGCAAATAAGCTTTGGGGCTCATATTCGGGCTATGCATTCCCGATGTTTAATCTTCCGCCGACTATTATCAATTCAATAACCGTCAGCATAGTTCCGGCAATTGCTTCGGCGTTTGCCGTCGGCAATATAAAAGAAGCGTCGCATGTAACATGCAAGAGCATGAAGCTCACGGTTCTGTTTGCGCTTCCGTGTTCCGTGGGAATGTCCGTTTTGTCGGAGCCGATTTTAATGCTTGTATATAAAAACACTAATGCGACATCTACGCTTTCGATACTCTCGTGTGCGATAATTTTTGTTTCGCTCACGCTTGTAACAAATGCAATCCTTCAGGCAACGGGCAATGTCATGGTTCCCGTCCGCAATATGGCAATCGGCGGCATTGCCAAGATTCTTATTAACTATTATCTCGTTTCGCATCCGTCGATAAATATCAACGGTGCGCCGATAGGAACAACCGTTTGTTATATAATTATTCTTGTGCTTAATCTTGTTTCGATGAAACGCAGGATGAAAGTTAAATTCCCCGTTTCGGAGCTTGCCGTAAAGCCGCTTATTGCAAGCGCGGCGCTGTTTTTGGCTGTGTATGCCGTAAGGGGAGTGTTTGCTCCGTTCGGACGCGTCATCGCGTGCGCAGCTCCGATTGCGGTCGGCGCGATTGTTTACCTTGCCGTTTTGGTTTTGATCCGTGCCATAAACGAAGAGGATATCCGTCTTTTGCCTAAAGCAGATAAGCTTGTCGGAGTTTGCCGCAGATTTAAAATAATACGGTAATTTAATTTGTAATTCGGAATTCGGAATGCGTAATTCGTAATTAACAATGCACAGATGATTTTATAAATTAATGTGAAATTAACGCAAGAAGGATTGCCTCCACTGTGCAAGGGGAGGTGGATTGCGGAGCAAGCCGGAGGGGTTGTAAATATTTAACATAAGCAAAATTTATTATTAATATGCAAATGCGATTTGACAATCCCTCATCCATTTACACAAGGGCGCCTTTCTTCCTTGCGTTTAAGAGTATGATTTTGTATAATTCATGCACCGGAACGGTGTGGTCAGCGCTGCCTACGCGGTCATTGCAAAATTGCAGTCAATTATTAAACAAAATCTTATTGGTAATTTTGATTTAAACAAATACAATTAATAGGAACCATACCTATTAATTTATTTGTAGGCAGCGTGCCCACAGCGTTCCGCAAGCACAATACGTATACAATTATAAAATCAAATGCAAGGAACGCATATACCCGACAATGAGCGGGGGCGGATATCATCCGCCCGAATTTTTACATTTTATCATTGTTCGTGAGCTGTGATAACGGATTTTTATGCGAGCATTTTTTGTTTGAAAATCAGACTGCGGTTTTTTCATGAAAAAATTGAAAGCGAATTCCGCCCGAATATAATCGGTTTCCTTGAACCTCGGGCGGAATTCAGACTTGTTTCCGAAAAAATTTGAGGAAATCAAGTCGGCTGAGATTTTTGAAATGATTTGCAGGCTGATTTTCAAGAAAAAAACGAGGGGAGTCCAAGAGGGGAGGGCATATCCCCTCTTGAAAAAAATATAATTAACCACAGGAGGAATACCATGAGACTTGACAAATATTTAAAAGTATCAAGAATAATAAAACGCCGCACCGTTGCCTGCGAAGCATGCGAGCAGGGCAAGGTCAGCGTGAACGGAAAAGCGGCAAAGCCGTCGGCAAACATAAAAGAAGGCGACATAATAGAGGTTGCATTCGGCGAGAGAAAGCTCAAGGTTGAGGTTGTTTCCGTTGCCGAGCACGTCCTCAAAAACGACGCCGGATTATTATATAATGTTCTTGAAAGCTGAATAAAAAGACAACCCCTCGCATATGATTAAATGAAATCAATATACGAAGGGGTTTTTAATATGGACAGCAAAAAACAAAACACAAGCATAAAGCCGGATCTTCCGCATAATATCATAATGGAAAACCGCTCCAAGATAAGCATATCGGGTGTGGAAAATGCCGAGAGCTATAACGAAAACGAAATAATCCTCCACACATCGCGCGGAATACTCATGGTAAGGGGCGAGGCTCTGAACCTCAGCAAGCTGAACATAGACAGCGGCGAGATAACCGTCGGCGGCAGAATCACGGTGCTTGAATATGTGGAGCCGAAGCAATCGGGCGGATCGTTTTTAAGCAGGATCTTCAGATAAGCGGGTGAATACATTTGATCATAACCTTCGGAAAGGAAATGACCGTATTTTGGTGCTGCTTTTTTTGCGGTCAGGCTGCAGCGGTTGTATGTGATATTCTGCGCGCTTACAGGCGATGCGTAAGGGTGCACGCCTTATCTGTTGCCGTGCAGGATGTTTTTCTGTGTGCGTTTG
Organism: uncultured Clostridia bacterium; assembly: GCA_934463165.1. GTDB lineage: Bacteria > Bacillota > Clostridia > UMGS1810 > UMGS1810 > RGIG1828. Next base: position 27,133 of record CAKSJG010000020.1, on the reverse strand, counting down.
TATTCAAGCTTTTTTCTTTTGTTATAAATGTCACGAACGACGGCGCCCTCAGGTGGTATGAATTTGCGTCGGCAGCCGGAAGCATGATTTTGTATTACAGCTGTGAGAGCGTTTATGTTATGAGGGTTTTTGTTTCGGCAGTGACGGTTGCTTTGAAAATATATAACAAAATAAAATTGCTTATTTTAACTGTGACGGAAGCTTTTAAAAAATTTGCAAGGTTTATATTTTCGAAAATACGCATTCCGTTTGACGCTCTGTACGGATTCATTAGGCAATTATATATAAAAAAAACATCTAAAACGAGCTGAAATTCAGCTATATTTTGTTACGGTTTTTTTACAAAAAAAACTTTACATTTGCCTGTAAATGCGTTATAATAGCATTTGTGAGGTTATATATACTATTCAGGGGATTATAATGAAAGCGAAAAATAATAACAAGAGATTTAAAATTTTAAAAAATTTAATACTCATTTGTCTTATATATTTTGTCGCAAGTTCTTTTTATGGTGTTTTTAAACAAATATATGATTATAAAAAGCAGATATCGTCACTGAATGAGCAGATAAGTGCCGAAAACGAGCGCACAAATAAGCTCAAGGAAGAAAAGCTCAACATGCACAGTGACGAAAATTATAAGAAAATAGCCCGGAAGACTCTCGGCCTTGTAGAACCGGGAGATAAGGTCTATGTAAATTCAAATGATAACAACGACAAATGAGGAGGCTGTGTTTAAGTATGCAGATTGAGGAAGGAAAAATTGTCAGCGGTACTGTTACCGGAATTACAAATTTCGGAGCTTTTGTGGAGCTTGAGAACGGGCAAACCGGTCTTGTTCACATATCCGAGATTTCAACATCCTATGTCAAAGATATAAATGACCATGTCAAGGTCGGAGATACCGTTGAAGTTAAGGTTTTGCCTTCCGATAAAAAGGGTAAGATCGGGCTTTCCATAAAGCAGGTCATGATAGAGAAAAACCCCGACGCTCAAAAAGGCTCTCCTCACCGTGAAAAACGCCAGCGCCAGTCGCCGCGTCTGCCGGAGACGGATCTCCATGCAAAGCCTATGGAGTTTGACTGGTCGTCCAATGATGAGGAAAATCTTTCTTTTGAAGATAAGCTTAACAAATTTAAGCAGTCAAGCGATGAAAAAATGCACGATATAAAGCGTAATCTTGAATCAAAACGCGGAAGCGGCAGGTTCAGAAATAATTCTTTTTAAACAAGCTTTGATATGCAGGTGTAAACCAAGGCATAAAATAAAAAAATTTCTCTTATCTGTGTTGACAAAAACAGATTTTGGGTATATAATATTTATAGAAAGAAGGCAAAACCTCAAACGGTTATGCCTGTTATACGATTATCTGATTAAGAGTAATCGCCACGGCAATGGCGGTTACTCTTAATTTTTTTTACGGGAAATGGTAAAATGACATCCGCATCATTTATTATTTTTCTTTTTATATTCACCCGTTATTTTAATTTCGTTGTTTTTCTCCGAGAGGAAGTCCTTACCCGATACGATAACCTCATCGCCCGACGATATTCCGTTTGTTATCTCGGTATATTCATCATCGGTAATGCCCGTTTCAACGGTTACTTTCTTTGCTTTGTTTCCGTCCGCAATATATACGCTGTAGGTATTATCCTTGTTTATGAGCGCTTCGCTCGGAATTTTTATAATTCCGTCGAGAGACTCTGTAACGAGAGTGATATCCGCAAGCATGCCGGCTTTCAGATCTCCGCTGTCGTTGTTTATGGCAACGTTCACGCTGTAGAGCCCCGTCTGATCGTTCTTAACGCTGTTTACGAGAGTAACGTTTCCTTCAAGGTTGTCTATCTTTGCGCTTGTCACGCTGATAAATGCCTTTGTGCCGATGTTTATTGTCGGTATTACGGATTCGGTAACGTTTATTTCGGCATTTAATATGTTGGTATTTTTGATTACAAAGCATTCAACACCCTGCGCAACCATCTGCCCCTCGGTCGCGGTGCATTTTGCAATATAGCCCGAAATCGGCGCTGTTATAACGGCATTTTTAACGCTGTTTGCCGCAAGGTTCATAGCCGCTCTTGCCGATTCAACCGATGCCGCCGCGGTTTCTTTTGCCGCCGCGTTTGCATTTGCGGTAAGGGTTATATTCTGCTTGGCATTTGCAAGCGCGTTTTCGGCATTGGTAAAGGCTGCCTTTGCGGCATCAAGCGCTGCGGACGCGCTTGTTCTGGTTGTCTTTAAATTTTCTTCGGCAGATACAAGGTTGCTGTATGCGTTATCCATTGCCGCCGAGCTTGATGTTTTTGCCGTTTCGTATGCGGCTGCCGCGTTGTCGTAAGCAACCTTTGCATTGTCAAATTCCAGCTTGCTTATGCCGCCCATTTCATAAAGCTGCGCCATGCGGTCGTAGTTGTCCTTTGCGGTGTTAAATGCATTCTGCGCCGAAACAAGTGTTGTGTTTGATTCATACAAACTCTTTTCGCGTTCATATGCCGCCTTTGCGTCGTTGTATCTTTGCTCCGCAAGCTTAACCGATGACTGACTGTTATACAGCGTCAGCTCTCTGTCGTAATTTGTCTTTGCCTGGTCATATGATGACTGTGCGCTTACCAGCGCCTGCTGAGCCTGCGCCGTGCTTTGCTTTGTCGAAGAGTTCACAACGGAATTATATCCTGCAACCGCGCTGTTATATGCGGCGTGAGCCTGTTCATATGACAAACGGAGATCCGTTTGATCAAGACGTGCAAGCACGTCTCCGCTTTTTACAAAGTCGCCCTCTTCAACGCTTACGGCGAGCGCCTTTGCGCTGACCTTAGACGTGACGCTTACGCTGTCGCATGCGGCGAGCGTTCCGGTGTATTTAACCTTGCTGTCTATGCTTGAATCCTTCACCTTATATACCGTTACGTTTACTCCCGTTTCCGCCTGTGTGGCATCGGGCTTTTTTCCGCAGCCCGAAAAAACGGAAGCGGAAAATATGACTGTGAGTGCAAGCGCTGTTATTTTTTTATTCATTATTCTGTTCATCTCCCTTACTGTGCGTTAAAGACCTATGCTGATGTCGTAGCCGTATTTTATTGCGGCAAGCTTTTGCGTCAAAAGGGCCGTGTTATATGAAACAGCCGCCGACGTAACTTCGTTTGTTTTGGCTGCGAGCTCCGTTCCCGTAACGGTTCCCATTTCAAATTTAAGCTTATATATGTCATATTCTTTTTGCTTTTGCTCATAGTCTCTTTTTGACGTTCCCGAGTTTTCAATACTTGTTAGAACGCTGTTGTAAGAGCTTTTTATTGCCAGTCTGATGTTTTCCGTGCCGCTCTTTAAGTTTTCTTCCGCGGTGAGCTTGTTGGCATATCCGGTGTAATACATTGAGTTATCCTTGTCTAAGTTGCCGACAATGTCAAAATATTTATCCGCAAGCTTTTTGGCGCTTTCAAGCTGCTTTACGTCATAGCGTGTTTTCATTGCCGCGGCGGTGTTGCTTTCAATGTCGGACGCAAAATCCGATACGGTTATACTGTCCGTGAGCGTGAATGTCGCTCCCTCACCGAGGTTAAGGGCAATTCTAAATGAATCCTTTGCAATTTCCTCTCCGCGCTTCATCTGTTCAAGGCTGTTTTTGCATTTCTCGGCGCTTAGGTCTATTGCGTCAAGGTCAAGCTTTGTCGTAAGCCCGAGTGAATACGATTTTTCTGCCGTTTCAAGATTGCTTTTCACGTTTTCATATGTCTTTTCAAGAAGTGCAACGTTGTCCGAAGCGTTTTTATAACTGAAATATAAATTCGTCACGTTATATTCAATGTTTGCTTCTTTCTGCTTCTTTGCTTCATCGGCAAGGTTTAACTGCGCTTTTGCCGCTTCCGCATAGTAGCCCTGCTTCACCAGGACAAGCTCAAAAGCCTGTGTTCCGTTTATTTCCGCTTTTTTTGCCTGATTTTTTGCTATGTTTGCCGCTTTCAAGTCTTTCTTAAGCTTTTGCTTGTTTATGTCGCAGCATTTAAGCGTAATACTGTTTTCCTTTGCAATTTTGATTGCGTCCGCAAGTGAGAGTGTGTAGTGCTTCGGCGCGCTTTCGTCCGCCAATGCCGTGAAGGATGAGCAAACCAAAATCGAAACCGCAGCTGCCGCAGATAAAATTCTTTTTAAAATCACTGTAATCAAACCTCCCTGTTATCGGATGAGACATCAGCCTTTTTCATCGCTTTTTTAAGTTTTCTTTTTTCTTTTTTTGCTCTGTGTTTTATTATCTTATCGTCAACTATGGTGTATACAACCGGTATAACGTAGAGCGTGAGGAATGTTCCAACAAGAAGTCCGCCGAGAAGAACCACCGCCAGCGGCTGCATCATTGATGTTCCGCTGCTGCTGCCGCCCATTGCCATGGGCAAAAATCCGAGTATGGATGTGAGCGATGTCATGAGAACGGGGCGCATTCTTGTTATTCCCGCGTTTACGACAAGCTCGTTTCTGTCTGCCGCCGGGTTCTCTTCTCTTGACTGATTGATAAAGTCTATAAGCACGATTGCGTTGTTAACAACGATACCCAAAAGCATCAGAATACCTATGCACGATACCGCCGAAAGCCTGCTTCCCGATACAACCAGCGAGAGCGTAACGCCGATCATTGCAAGCGGAATTGTTGACAAAATTATCAGCGGATGCAGCGTGTTTCCGAACTGCGCCGCCATTATCATATACATGAGCAGTATTCCGAGAAGAATTGCAATAAGCAGCTGCTGCATTGCGTCGATCATCGTTTCGTAAGTTCCTGCCGCCTCCGTGCTCACTCCGCCGGGGTTGGGCAGCTTTGCAAGTTCTCTTTGAAAGTTAGTTGTCGCTGTTCCTATGTCAACACCGTAGAGCTTTCCGCTAAGTGTGATTACTCTTTTTCTGTTTACTCTCAAAAGCGTGCTGTAGCTTTCTTCAACGCTGACGTCGGCAATGTCGGAGACAGCAACCCACGAGCCCGACGGGGTCTTAAGCTGCATAGCCTTGAGCTTTTCGTATGTGTCGGCATAGTCGCTCGGGTATTTAACCTTTATGTCATATTCGCTGCCCGATTCCTCATACTGTCCTGCCGTCACACCCGATATGATGTTTTTGATAAGCACCGATTCCGTTGCCGGCGTAAAGCCGTACATCAAGGATTTGTTTCTGTTCGGGCGTATTCTTATTTCGTTCTTTGTGTCGGATATTGAGGTTGACGTTTCAGCAACACCGCTTTGCTTTGCAAGAAGCTTTTCGGCCTCTAAAACATACTCTTCAAGCACATCGTCGTCCGACGCAGTGAAACGCATCGATATTTCGTCCGAAGAGCTTGACATCGTCATGCTCTGACCGCTTACCTCTATATCCGCTCCCGAAATGCCCTTGAGGGCTTCTCTGATCTGCTGAATAACATCGCTGTCCGAAAGCTTTCTCTTGTCGGAATCTTCAAGCGTAAGAGTCATTGCAGCCTTGTCGGAATTTGACACACCGCTGATCATGCTCTCTGCGTCGCCGCCCGAGCCGACCTGCGAGAATACCGTTTTTACGTTTTTGTTTTCCTTTATAATATTTTCTATCTGCGTTGTCATTTCGTCGGTTTCTTCGATTTCCGTTCCCGACGGCATCGTTATGCTGACGGAGACCGTTCCCGAATCGGTTGACGGCATAAGCTCCATGCCGACCATAAACAGCCCGACCATGCTTATTACGAATATCACAAGCACAATGAATATGAATGTCTTTCTCTTTTTAAGCACCGCACGCACGCTTTTTTCATATGCCTTAAAGCCCGCGTCGAGAAGCTTTGTAAAAGGAGAGATGATCTTCTGCACTTTTGTTTTTTTGCCGCTTTCCTCTGTGTCTTTTATCCTTGCGGAGAGCATGGGCACAATAAGGAATGTCACAAGAAGCGACGCTATCTGCGAGAATATGATCGAGAATGCGAGCTGCTTGAACATTATAGCCATCATGTTGTCTATAAAAAGTATCGGCACATATACGATACACGTTGTGAGAACAGACGCTATAACCGCTCCGACAACCTCTCCCGAGCCCTGAATCGACGCTGTGTTTGCATCCTTGCCGAGCGAACGGTGACGGAATATGTTTTCAAGAACGACAACCGAGTTATCCACAAGCATTCCGACTCCGAGCGCCAATCCTCCGAGTGATACGACGTTCAGCGACATTCCCGAAAAATACATTCCGATAAATGTCGTGATGACGGATATCGGCATCGATACTCCTATTACGAGCGACGTCTTTATGCTTCCGAGGAAGAGTATCAGCACGATTATTGCAAGCAGAGCTCCGGATACAGCGTTATCCGCAACGGTGTTTATCGCTTCCTTGATCATGCTTCCCTGTTCCATTGTCATGTTGTATGTGAACTTCGGGTTTGAAGCGTGAAGATCGTCCAAAACCTTTGTAATTGCGTCAACAACGTCAACCGTGTTTGCGTCCGATTCTTTTGAAACGGTAACCGATATCGCGTCCTCACCGTTCAGCCGCGCTATAGTGCTCACATCTCCGTATGTGTCTTTAACCTCGGCAACGTCGCGCAGGTTTATTACCTGACCGCTCTTTGTCATAATGGGGACGGATTCAATATCCGACACGCTGTCGAATTTAGAAAATATTCTTGCCGAGAATTTGCGCCCCATTGTCTTTGAGTTTCCGGCAGGCAGGTTTTGGTTTTGAGCCATAATTGCGTTTGCAACGTCTGTTATGCTCATATCATAGCCGAAAACCTTTGTCGGGTCTATGTATACATCAATTTCTCTGTCCTGCGCTCCGCTTGTCGATACGCTTGCTACTCCTGCTGCCGATTTGAGCTTGCTCTCAAGGTTATCTTCAACGTATTTTTTGGTCTGAACAAGGTCATAACCGTCATAAGATACGCTGAACTGCGCCGTTGCCATCATGTCCGTATTGATTTTGAGAATCATCGGGTCTGTTGCGTCATCCGGCAGGTATGACTTTATCATGTTGATATTGCCCTCCATGTCGGACACCGCCTTATCCATGTCGGTTCCCGAATTAAACTGCACCATCGTCATCGACGATCCCTCCGATGACTGTGACGATACCGTGTCCACTCCGCTTACGCTCGATACGGCGCCCTCGATTCTTTCGGTTATCAGGTTTTCAACCTCTTCGCTGCCGACGTTCGGATATTGCGTCACGACAACCGCCATCGAAAGCTCCATTTCCGGCGTCATTTCGATAGACAGCTTGCTGAGAGAATAAAGTCCGATAACGACGCACATCAGAACAGCCATTACAACCGCAACCGGTTTTTTAACTGAAATTTCGTGTAACCTCATATGTAGTCCTCCGTCTGTGATGAATTATTTTCTTACATTTCCGATAATATTTTTTCCATGCCTTCTATGTAAAGAGCTCTGAGTTTTTCGGTTAAAACTCTTGCCTGCTCAAATTCTTCGTCGCTGAGCCCGCCTCGCAAATAATTGCGCAGGGCAATAATCCTGTTTTTCTGAATGTCATAGATTTTCTTTCCCTCTTCGCACAAAGCAACGTTTGTAACGCGCCTGTCGTTCACATTTGTGAACCTGTGCACATATCCCTTTTTTTCCATTTTGCTTAAGGTTTTGGATATCGCCTGCGCCGTTATCGGCGCCATGGATACGAGCTCCGCAACGGTCACGTATTTGCCGCTCTTTTCATCCGTCTCGGCGTCAACCTGCTGCATTATCATAAATTCGGGCATCGTAACGCCGTCCGACAGCAGCCTGCCCATGTTGTATTTTGCCGAAAATCTTCTGAATTCTTCATAATCAAAAATATTATGTGTACTGTTCATTTAACCATTCTCCGTTTCAACTTGTTTTTTCGGTTAAGTATACTTTACCGGGTTGATATTTAACTTGGTTTACTAATTATGAATGATACCACATGAAAATAATATTGTCAATCGGGAGAAAATATATTTGTAGGATTAAACAAAAATGAAAGATGAAAGAAGAGTTTGATGTATAAATTATAAATTAATGATGTAAACAGCATTTCATCTCCGGTAAAATGTTAAATTTATATTATAACAAATTTCAAGAGGGGATGTGCCTTCCCCTCTTGGACTCCCCTCGTTTTTTTCTTGAAAACCAGAAAAGCAAATCATTTCAAAAATCTCAGCCGACTTGATTTCCTCAAATTATTTCGGAAACAAGTCTGAATTCCGCCCGAGGTTCAAGGGAACCGATTATATTCGGGCGGAATTCACTTTCGATTTTTTCATGAAAAAACCGCAGGCCGGTTTTCAAACAAAAAATGCTCGCAACAAAATAACATAATAAAACGCAAGAAAGAAAGGCGCCCTTGTGTAAAGGGAGCTGTCAGCGTCAGCTGACTGAGGGATTGTTAAAACATGTCTGTATTTTAGAAATAAATTTTGCAAGAGTTAAATATTTACAACCCCTCCGGGTTGCTTCGCAACCCACCTCCCCTTGCACAGTGGAGGCAATGCTTCTTGCGTTTAATAGTAGTATTTTGTTCGTTTCATGCACCGGAACGCTGTGGGGCACGCTGCCTACGTAGTTATTGTAAAATTGCAGCTAATTATTAAACAATATCTTATTACAATTTTTCGTTAAAACCAATTTAATAATTGAAAACATACCTATCAATTTATGTGTAGGCAGCGGTGCCCACAGCGTTCCGCATGCACAACACATACACAATTATGCTATTACAGGCAAGAAAATTATATGTCCGACTGCCCCTACCCACGGTGCCAACATAATGCCCGTTCGGTAAATAAACCAATAAACATTAATTTGTTTCCCCATCCTTTGCTTTTTCGGCGTCGGCGGTGGTTATATTCACGGCGGATATCGTGGCGAGGGTGTCTCCGAGCTGAGCAAACACCGCTGCAAGCACGGCAAGCTCGTCACTCGTAAAATACTCCGACAAAACATTTGCAAAAAGCGTCACGGCAGTTGTAACGTAAAGCGGATCATAGCTGTTCATGCCCAAAACAGTCCGAGGTCCGGCGGAAGAAATGTCCACATAAAAAAGCACAGCGCAACAAGAGCGTAGATTATAATCATTGAAAACTCATCCGCGGGGCAGGCCTCCGATTCCGTGAGCTTATAGCTTAAATACAGCGCGAGAGCGTCGGCAAGGGCAAAATCAAAAATGTCTATAAGCAAAAGATTAAACCCTAAAATTCCGGAATATGTATAAAAAAATACTATTATAAAAAAAAGCGCGCAAACAACAGACAGCGTATTTGCCGAAATGAGGCATTTCTCGGTTTTTCCGTACAAATAATAATCAACGGCGGCAAAGACGGTAAAAGGCCAGAACAGTAGCTTAAGATGCTCCCATGTGCTCTCGTTTACTGGGGCAAAAACGGCAGCTGTGCCGCTTCGTCCGAAAAAGTCATACGCAAAGTGGAGTGCACAGCCCGAAATAAATATAAATATGAAGCTTAAAATATAAAATAGTTTTTTGTTCATTTTATCACCTTTAAATTATATTACAATTTTTCGTTTTATATCACAAAAATACATTATTCTGAGTAACTTAATATTGACAATATACTCACAAAGTGATACAATATCTTTAAATTTTGTATTTGCGGTTATATTTGTCAAATATCACATATAATGAAAGGCAGATAATTTTAAATGAATATCGGTTCAAATAAAATTGCCATGCGCGTATCATGGGTGAGCATTGCGGTAAATGTTGTGCTGTCACTGTTCAAGGTTTTTGCCGGGATTTTTGCCCGTTCCTCGGCAATGATATCCGATGCGGTGCACTCCGCGTCCGACGTTTTCAGCACTGTTATCGTCATGGTAGGCATGCATGAGGCAGACAAAAAATCCGACAGGGAACACCCCTACGGTCACGACAGAATGGAATGCGTGGCATCGGTCATTCTTTCTGCAGCGCTGTTTATCACGGGCGCGGCAATAGGCTGGGATGCCGCATCCGGCATTATAACCAAAAGCTACAGGCATGTTTCCGCTCCGGGAGCTCTTGCTCTTGCTGCGGCGATTATCTCGATAGGCGTCAAAGAATGGATGTTCTGGTACACGCGCTTTGCCGCAAAAAAAATTAAATCAACGGCTCTTATGGCAGATGCATGGCATCACCGTTCCGACGCGATATCGTCCGTCGGTGCGCTCATCGGTATAGGGCTTTCCATGGCTGGATTCCCGATTTTTGACCCGATTGCAAGCTTTATCATATGTATTCTGATTATAAAGGTATCGGTTGATATATTTAAAGAAGCATGCTCAAAAATGGTTGATACCGCCGCTGATTCCGAGACGGAAAAACGTCTTTCGGACGCGGTTATGTCGGTTGACGGTGTGCATGAGCTGAACCTGCTCACAACAAGGCTTTTCGGCTCAAAGATGTATGTTGATATAGAATTTTCGGCAGACGGCGCGCTTTCGCTTGCGGATGCGCATGCAATAGCGCAGAGGGTTCACGATAAGCTTGAGAGGGAATTTCCCGATATCAAGCATTGCATGATTCACGTTAATCCGGATTGATATGCGGATTTAAAGGCGCCCTTGTGTAAAGGGATGAGGGATTGTTAAAACGTATTTGCGTTTTAGAAATATATTTTGCAAGGGTTAAATATTTACAACCCCTCCGAGTTGCTATGCAGCTCACCTCCCCTTACACAGGGGAGGCAATGCTTCTTGCGTTTAAGAGTATGAATTTGTTTGTTTCATACATCGGAACGCTGTGGGGCACGCTGCCTACGTAGTTATTGCAAGGTTGCAATTAATTATTAAACAGAAGCTTATTACAAATTTTTGTCAAAACCAATTTATTAATTTAAAGCATGCCTAACAAATTATTTGTAGGGAACGGTGACCACACCGTTCCGCTTGCACTAAATAATCAAAAAAATAATATTAAACGCAAGAAATAACGAGTGAACAGGCAGACGGATATCATATGCCCGAAAAAACTTTTGAAAGGAAGCGTTTACATGGCGGAAAAAAAGAAGAAAAATTCCGGCCTTATGGAAAAAATCGTAGCCTTTATAGTCGATAAGAGAAAGGCTTTTTACTTTATCTATATACTCATTGGCGTATTTTGCCTTATCGGCATGAACATGGTTAAGGTCAACAACACCCTTACCGACTACCTTGACGACAGCACCGAGACGAGACAGAGTCTTGATATCATGGACAGGGAATTTACAACCTATGCGACGGCGGATGTAATGATAGACAATATATCTTACGATAAAGCGTGCAAGCTCCGCGACGAATGCGAGAAAATCAAGGGCGTAAAAGAAATCGAATTTGACGATACCACAAAGCATTATGCCGACGCGTCGGCGCTTTTTTCGGTAACGTTTGACGGAGGAAGCGACGATAAAATAAGCGAGGACGCCTTAAACAGCGTAACGGAAAAGCTTTCGGATTATGACACCTATGTTTCCGCCGAGCTCGGAGATACAAAGGCGAATACAATAAACAAAGAAATAAGCGTCGTAATGGTAATCGTTGTGTTTATCATTATAGCGGTTTTGCTTTTCACATCGCGTACATACATGGAGGTACCGGTACTTCTCATAACCTTTGCAACGGCGGCGCTTGTAAATAAAGGTACAAACTTCTTCTTCGGCACGATATCGTTCGTGTCGGATTCCGTCGCGATAGTTCTTCAGCTTGCTCTTGCCATAGATTATGCCATTATCCTTATTCACAGATACACCGAAGAACGCGAAACCCACGATTCGCGCGAAGCGGTTATAATAGCTCTGCAAAAGGCAATTCCCGAGATATCGGGCAGCTGTCTTACCACGATATCCGGTCTTGCGGCAATGACGTTCATGCATTTTAAAATAGGCTATGACATGGGTATCGTACTCATGAAATCGATTGTCATAAGCATACTTTCGGTGTTCACTCTGATGCCGGGGCTTATAATGTCGTTTTCAAAATATATAGACAAAACTCATCACAAAAGCTTTGTGCCGACAATATCGGTATGGGGCAATATTGTAATAAAGCTTAAATACATCACAACCTCATGCTTTGCGGTACTTTTGGTTGTTTCGTTTTTCCTTTCAAACAACTGCCCGTATGCATACAGCTATTCGCTTCTTTCCACAATAAGCAAAAACGAATCGCAGATAGCGCAGGAGATGATAGACGCAACGTTTACAAAGACAAACGTCATAGCCGTAATCGTACCCACGGGTGATTATGAAAAAGAACAAAAGCTTGCAAGAGAACTCGGCAAGCTGAAAGAGGTTGACAGCGTTACGGCTCTTGCCGATACCGAGGCAAAAGACGGCTACAGCGTCGGTGACTTTCTCACTCCGAGGCAGTTTTCGGAGCTTATAGATATCGACATCGAGGAAGCCAAGGTTCTCTATGCCGCGTATGCCGTTTCCGATGAAAGCTACGGCAAAATCGTCGGCGGTATAGATGAATACAAGGTTGCGCTGATAGATATGTTTGACTTTTTGTATGAACATTCGTCCGACGGATATATAGACCTTGACGATGACATGCAGGATGAGCTTGACGATGTTCATGAAAAGCTTGACGACGGAAGAAAACAGCTTCAGGGCAAAGACTACAGCCGAATGGTACTGAAGCTTAACATCCCCGAGGAGAGCAAAGAAACCTTTGCCTTTCTGGATGTTCTGCGCGATACCGCAAAGAAATATTACGGTAAAGACGTTTACCTTGCAGGTAACTCCACAAGTGATTTTGACCTTTCCGACACATTCGGCGGAGACAACATACTCATAAGCATACTTTCGGTACTGTTTGTTGTTATAATCCTCTTCTTCACATTCCAGTCGGCAGGGCTTCCGATAATACTGATACTCGTAATTCAGGGCAGTGTATGGATGAACTTCTCGTTCCCGCTTTTGCAGCATTCGCACATGTTCTTTCTAAGCTACCTTGTTGTAAGCTCTATTCAGATGGGCGCAAACATAGACTATGCCATAGTTATAACAAACAGATACACGGAGCTGAGAAAGACTCTCACCCCCGAGGAAGCGACAAAAACGGCGCTTGTGCAGTCTTTCCCGACGATATTCACATCGGGTTCGATTCTCGCGGCGGCAGGTACTCTTGTCGGGCTGCTTTCGTCCGACGCGGCGATATCATCAATCGGTATTGCTCTCGGCCGCGGTACCGTAATATCGATTCTCCTTGTTATGCTTATTCTGCCGCAGCTCCTGCTTTTATGCGATAAGATTATAGAAAAGACATCGTTTAAGAAAATCATTCCGAACAAAAAGCTTAAGCTTGCCGGAAGCCTCATAACCGAAGAAAAGGTTCAGGGATATATAAACGATAAGGTCGGCGATATGCTTAAGGATATTATCCGAGATGCAGTAGCCTCCGCAGGGCTGCATCATACAAAGCCCGGCGGCACCGAGGACCCGTCATCTGCCGCAAACGGCTCGGATGATACCGTGAATGCGGCAAACGGCATCGAGACGGACGTCGGCAAAACGGACGATGATTCATCCGAAAAAATGACGGAAAAGGAGGATGGCGGCAATGAATAAAACAAGAAAATCGGCTTTGAGCTTTTTGGTCTGCGCGGTGATTGTTTTAAGCAGCGTGCTCTCTCAGTTTGAGCTCCCGTTTTTAAGATACGCTTCGGCTGATGAAAACGTCATAGAGATAGATTCCGCAAAGGATCTCAAAAAGCTTGCAAAAGACTGCACTCTCGATTCGTGGTCTGTCGGAAAGACCGTCATGCTCACAAGTGACATAGAGCTCAAAAAAGGCGAATTCACCCCAATCCCGACATTCGGCGGAATATTCGACGGCAACGGCTACACGATATCGGGTGTAAGCTTCGGCAAAAACGGCTCCAAGGTCGGATTTATCAGATATCTGCAGCGCGGAGGCACTGTTACCAACCTCAAGCTCAAGGGCAGCATAGGTCCGGGCGGTTCAAAGTGCGATGTCGGCGGCATAGTCGGCGATAACAGCGGAACAATAAGCTCATGCAGCTTTGACGGCAAGGTCTCGGGCGATGAAAACATCGGCGGCATTGCCGGCATAAACAACGAGAGCGGATATATCACTCTCTGCACGTTCAAGGGCAGCGTTGCCGCAAACAAATGCGGCGGCGGCATTGCGGGCAAAAACGTCGGCACGGTAATGAACAGCGAAAACCGCGCAAACATAAACACCGAAAACGAGATTCAGAAAACCGAATCTCCGACGGTCAACCTTGACGCGAGCGCGGCGATGGATTCTCTTGCGCTGAAAAAAGACCAAACGAGCGACTTTGAAAAGAGTCTTACGAACGAATGCACCGATATAGGCGGCATTGCCGGCTACAGCGACGGCATAATTCAGGGCTGCAAAAACTACGGCACCGTAGGCTACAAGCACGTCGGATATAACATCGGCGGCATTGCCGGCAGACAGGCGGGATTTTTGCTCGGCTGCGAAAACAGCGCAAAAATCTACGGCAGAAAAGACGTCGGCGGAATAACCGGTCAGGTAGAACCGTATATACTTCTCGACGGCGATAAATCCACAATAGAAAACGTTAAAGATGAGCTTGATAAGCTGCATAAAATGGTTAACAATCTTATAGACGATACCGATTCGACATCTGATAAAGCGTCGGTTCAGCTGAAAGCCATTTCGTCATATGCTTCAAGCGCAAGAGACAATGCGCAGCAGGTTCTCGATTCAACCGAGACATTCATAAACGACACCATGGACAGCATAAATTCCGATGTCAACAAAACCATAGACAGCGTAAACACGGAGATAGCCAAGCTTTCAAATTCGCTTAATTCCATGCTCCCCGTGCTTGACAGCGCAGCGGAGATGTCCGATTCGCTCTCCGAGAGCGTCGGTCATATGAAAAAAGCGATCGACACCGTAAATATCGATGACGAAAAGCTTTCGCAGGCTCTTGAAAAAACCGAGAGCGCGTGCAAGTCGCTTTCAAACGCTTCAAAAAGCCTGAAAAACGCAGTGGTAAACTTAAGCAACGCTTTCAGCGATTTTAACGATAAAAAAGTGCGCAATGCATTTGACGATCTTTCAAAAGCTCTTTCGGAATTTACAAAGGCATATACCGATATCGGCGATTCGCTGACGAAGATAGAAACAATTCTCAGCGAAAGACCCGACAGCTTCGATAAGCTTGTTTCAAACGTAAGCTCCGTTCTTGCGGCGATAAAATCGATGAAAACATCTCTTGACAGCCAGAAACAGGCTCTTTCGGACATCAACAAGGCTCTTTCGACCATAACGGCAAGAGTTGACATAAACTTCACACAGATTAAAAAGGCATCGGATCAGATGTCGGCGGCAGCAGGGGCAATGAACAACGCGATGACCTCAATGAGCGAGGCGATAGGCTTGATACGCGAGGTATACGACGAATCGTCGGGTCAGCTTAAGGACGCGAAAAAGGAAATGTCGTCCGCGCTCTCTTCAATGCAGAATGCAACAAACAAGCTCAGCGGAATTTCAAAGGATGTGCGTGATATTTTAGCGGATATTGCCGATATCGATTCTGTTGATTATCTTAAAATGCCCGAGAAATACAAAAGTTCAAGCGACGGACTTTTTAATGACCTCACCGGAATATCGGGCTGCATAGATAACCTTATAGACGTGGCGGATTCGGGCAGAGCGACGCTTGTATCGGATATAAGAAAAATATCGGATCAGTTCAATATAGTTATGAATCTGGTAACCGACGATTTGAGCTCCATAGGCGGAGACGGCGACAATTTCAGCCTTTCGGACTATATTGTCGACGCGTCGGAGGAGGATATTGCAAATCAGACGCAGGGCAAGGTATATAACTGCAGAAACACGGGCGAAATTTATGCCGATAAAAATGTCGGCGGTATATCGGGCTCTCTTGCTATAGAATACGCCTTTGACCCCGAGGACGATCTCAAAAAGCCGGGTGGCTTAAGCTTTAAATATAAGACCAAAGCGATAGTTCAGGAATGCATAAACGAGGGCAGGGTAACCGCGCGCAACGACTGCGCCGGCGGAGTTGCGGGTTATGTCAGCATAGGCACGCTCTATGGCTGCGAAAGCTATTGCATGGCGGAGAGCAGCGGCGGCAGTTATGCCGGCGGAATTGCAGGGTTCTCAAATTCTTCCGTAATCAAATGCTATTCAAAATGCAGGGTTTCCGCAGCAAAATATGTCGGCGGCATTGCCGGCAAGGCAAGTTCAATCAGCAGCTGTGCGGCAATTGCCGAAGCGGAAGGCGATGAATATATCGGCGCGATTGCAGGCTGCACAAACGGAACGGACTCCGTAAACGGAAACAGGTTTATAGACGTCGGCACCGGCGCGATAGACTCCGTAAGCTACAACGGCCATGCATACCCCGTAACCTATGACGAGCTGTATGCCGATCCGTCGGTTCCGCGTGCTCTTGTAAGCTTTTATGTAAAATTTATTGCCGATGAAAAAACAATACGTACCGATACGTATGAATATATGACCCCGACGGATCTGATAAAGCTGCCCGACATTCCGAAAAAAGACGGAAAATACGCACATTGGGAGGAAATTAAAGATCCGTTTGTCGAAAACGATATTGAGGTTGAAGCGGAATATTATGACCGGATAACCGCGATAGAAAGCGACAGTACGGATGAAAGCGGCAAGCTTGCACTTGCGATTGCCGAGGGCAATTTTACCGATGAGTCGGTGATGAATGTCAAAGAAAGCGATGCAGAGCCGGTTAAGACCAAAAACATAAATGCAAAATCAAGGGTTTATGATGTCACGTTTAAAAATACCGACATCGGATCGGACGGCAAGGTAAGCGTACGATTCTTAAGCGACAAAAATAAAAAGAGCGTCGTATGGCGGATTTCTCCGAAAGACGGAAAATGGGAGAAACTCAATTGCGCAAAACGCGGAAGATACGTAACCGCGGAGCTTACGGGCGATACAAACACCGTTTGCATTGTTGAAGAACCTGCGGGAAAAACGGTTGTTACGGTTGTTTTGTGCTCCGTTTTCGGTGCGCTTGTCATAGCGGCGGTGATAGTTATAATAATAAAGAAAAAACGCAGAAAAAAAGCATAACAATTTCTTAAAAACGGTTGACAAAACCGTTTTTAAGATGTATAATGAAAACAGAAAAAGGCAAGACCTCAAACGGTTATGCCAAGAAATCAGTTATTTATGCAATAACCGTCTTGCCGGAGGCGGTTATTGTGCGTTTATGGGAAATATTATCATTAAGATAATAAATACAAAAAGTGCTATAAGCAGCTTTTTCGCCATAAGTACAATGCTTACTTTTCATAAGCATACCCCCTTTCATAGACTCAGCATTTCTGCCTGTGAATATAAAAGTGTGGGCATAACCGCCGGTGTGAACACCGCTTTTGAAGTCTCGCCTTTAACATCGGATTGATCCGACAACTCATATTATACATTATTTATTCCGAAAATTCAAGACCTTTTGACAAAATCCGATTTTCATGCATTTTGTGTGTGATGTTTTTGCTTTATTCACCGTCTGTTGACACTCAAAAACTGCACTTTTAATACAAACACAATATACTAATATTATGCAAGAAATTTTTCCGCTCCGTGTACGTAGGGGAGGAGTTGCCTCATAATGAAAACAAATGCGGAAACGCCGATTCTTTTCATTTGCCCTCGGCAGAGCGTGCACACTGCAACACGACTTTCGCAAAGTCTGTTTTGTGGGAAAAAGGAAGAGCAACTAATCTGTTTATAAGACTAATTGCTCTTTTTTGTTTTACTTGGATTTTTCGATGAGGTGGTCGTATTCTTGTGAATATTCGTGTTCTTTTAAGTATCTGTCAGACCATTCGCTGCCCTGCAACATATAGATATCCCATATAATATTTTGTTCGTTCTCCGTATAATAGCAAATTAAAACCTCATCTGATATTTTTAAAAAATATACATATACAGGTTGGTGGCTATAATAATTTACTGTTTTTCCAAAGTTATTACCTGCTACAGACCAAGTAGCGATTTTAGAACCTCTTTGGGTTATTATTGTGCCATCATCATTAAAAGTTATAATATTATCATTTGATGATGACGAACTCCGATCAATCCATGTTTTCCCGACAAGTATATTTTGGGCTTCTTCGGCACTTATTTTTTTTGCATTTAACCATTCGCTAAATTCATCTGTATTATTGAATGCATTGTATTGAGTAATATCACATTTAAGAAGCAAATAATACATAAATGCATTCTTTTCTTTGTCGTCACTGTCTTTATAATCGTTTAGCATATAAAAAGCGACATATGCTCGATTATAGTTCTCGTTTTTAAATTCATTTTCAGCAACGTTGTAAACTTTTTCCTTGCTATCATTATAAGTTCCCAAATAAATAAAAATATTTAGACCTCTTTCGAACTTGCTAATATCATCGCTACTTGTTTCTAACAATTCCTCGGCTTTTTTATATAATTCTTCTTTGCTGTTTTTAAAATCACCAAGTGTCTTAAGAGTGGATATTCCCTCGTCCATTATTTCATCAGAGGATGATTGAAGCAATTCGACAGCTGTATTGTAAACTCTTTCTTTACTGTCACTATAAGTGTCCAAATAAGTAAAAACATTTAGACTTCTTTTGAGCATGTCAATATTATTTCCACTTGTTTCTAACAGCTCCTCGGCTTTTTTATATAATTCTTCTTTGCTGTTTTTAAAATCACCAAGTGTCTTAAGAGTGGATATTCCCTCGTCCATTATTTCATCAGAAGATGATTGAAGCAATTCAAGTGCTGTGTTGTATGTCTCAACTTTTTTATTATAACTATGGATAAGAGAAATACTTACAACGAGAACAATAAATATTACACTGCATATAATAATTTTTTTTGCTATATTTTTTTTTCGCTTTGCCGCTTCTTCTCTTTCCTTGATGAGCCTGATATCACAATTTTCGCGGAGCTTTTCAAAATTAACATTTTTTAACATTTGCAAATTGCAAGCACAATTAACACATTCATTTTCGCTGATTTTATTTATTGTTCCGCAGCTGCAAATCCAAACATCCCTGTCTTCTGTTATCTCATATTCGCATTTTTCACTATGCTCAATTTTATATTGTTTTACAATCTCTGAATCTTGAAATATTTCTGATAATCTTTTAGCTTTTTTCAAAGGTATCCAATTATTTGCTCCACTGTCTTTCCAAACACTGTTATCGTTAAAAATTACTTCATCAACAGTTGCAGAAAATGACCTTGTTGAATTATTTGCAAGTGTTACCGGTACTTTTTGTCCAAATTCCTCATTTCTTTCGGCTGAAAGGTCAAGATATTCATAGATCATCAAATCATCTAACTGTTTTCCGACTGTATCAAAAGAAATAATTGAAATTTTAAGAGCTTTAATTGTTTTATCTTTTAGGTTTCTGAATTTTAACTGAGCTAAAATTTTACCTGTTTGATTATCTTTTAATAACGCTCCGGCAGATATAACAACAGGGGCACTTTCCGCATACAGATTTTTTTGCAATTCAAAAACTCTTGTATATCGTTCGCTCATAATAACACCGCCTTAAAGTTCGGGAAGTTCATAACCGGAAGAATTTTTTACAGCTATTTTATTAGGTAATGCAATTACCATTAAATAACCAATCCATCCAAAAATAAAGCAATACCAAAAATATTTACTGTCTGTAAAGCCTTTCTTGATACTTATTTCAAAAAATTCAAGTGCGATAAAACAACGTAAACATAACAAAAGTAAAGAGACCGATACAATCAAGCTTATGAAAAAATAAAAATCATCAAACATACAAAAAATACAAGTTATTACGCCTATAAGCAATAAAATTAAGCTAACAGCTTTCAGACCATATTTTACTCTCACAAGATTATTTTCATTCATTTTTAAAATTCCTTTCTACATTTGATTGAGTATATTACTCATTTGCTTTTGCAATTTTCCTAAGTCACTTATCATTCTCCCCTCCGTTTTGATATTTCTTTTTTCAATTTTCACATAAATATTTACTCATTATCACCTCATTTCCGATAATACTATTGTCAAAATGTGTACCTTTTGACAATCCCTCTCTTTAAGTCAAAAAAAGAGATAAAAAGTAAAAAAATTTCTTTTTTTACAAAAAATACAAAAAAATATTGATTTCTAAGTAAATATATGCTATAATTTTATAAAACAAGAATGACTGTCAAAAGGTACACATTTTGACAGTCATTTGTTTTTTATCCGATATTCACGAAGCCGGCGATAAAAGGTCGATTCACTTATTTGACACATATTAAGGATTTCGGCTAATGTGATTTTCTTCTTTTCCCACTCTCTTATGAGCGATACAAAATCCGGTGGAATTTCTTTTTCCGGTCTGCCGAAACACACGCCCTTTGCCTTTGCGGCGGCTATGCCTTGCAGCTGCCTTTTTCTTATATTTTCTCTCTCGCTTTGTGCCACGAAAGACAATATTTGAAGTACCAAATCCGCTATAAATGTTCCCATTAAGTCCTTGCCCTGCCTTGTGTCCAGAAGTGGCATATCCATAACGCATATATCCGCACCGATTTCCTTTGTCAGCACTCGCCATTGATTTTGAATTTCTTCATAATTCCGCCCCAAACGGTCAATAGAGAGGATATAGAGTAAATCTCCGCTTTTCAGTTTTTTTATCAGTTTTTTATATGCCGGTCGGTTAAAATCTTTTCCCGACAGTTTGTCGATGTATATATTTTTCTTTTCAATATTTTGTCTGCGAAGTGCAAGCATCTGTCTGTCTTCGTTTTGGTCTGTGCTTGACACTCTCACATATCCGTATATTTCCATAGCTAAACCTCCATTGCTTTATTATAAAACAATAAGCTGTCTTTATTGAAAAAGACAGCTTTTTTTACTCATAAATTTATTAAATTTTCCGCCAAGTAGTTGACAAAACCGTTTTTAAGATGTATAATGAAAACAGAAAAAGGCAGTCCGTTTGAACGGCTCGCCAAAGTTATACGAAAAAGTTAGTCGCAAACATTGGGAGTGTGGGCGACTAACTTGTTTTTATAGTAAAAACTATCAGAAAGATAATTGTAAATAACAATATTCTTAATAAAGTCTTTCCCATAAGCAACACCCCCTTTCCATTATGTAATGGGGTTTGGGGCGAGCCGTCCACGGAATGTTCATTCCCGAACTGCCTGTCGGATTGCTCCGACAACTAACATTATACATTATTTATTTCTGAATTTCAAGAACTTTATGCCTGCAAATGATAAACTTGCCAAAGTTCGGATTCCCCCT
This sequence comes from uncultured Clostridia bacterium, assembly GCA_934463165.1. Classification (GTDB taxonomy): domain Bacteria; phylum Bacillota; class Clostridia; order UMGS1810; family UMGS1810; genus RGIG1828. Next base: position 5,888 of record CAKSJG010000020.1, on the reverse strand, counting down.
TGATACTTTATACGTAATCTGATATAATATAGCATATAAAACCGAAAGGCGGAATGTATATGAACGGCTTCAGCTTTGGACTCCGGGGTCATGATATAGCGGATGAATTCGATTCAATGTGCGCGCTTGCGGCGCAAAATAAAATAAAAATACTCCAGTTTGCATTGGCAAAAACCGTTTCGGATATTGATTTTGACTCTGTGGGCTATGATGAAGAAATCTCGGCAAGGCTCAAAAAGAGCTTTGATGATTACGGTCTTTTTCCGTCCGTGCTCGGATGCTATATAAACCCCATAGATTCGGATTTGAACTCGCGTGAAATTCAGGCGAAGCGCTTTTTGAATTTTATAAAATACGCGCGTGACTTCGGCTCCGATGTTATCGGCACGGAGACGGGTTGGACGGACGACATTAAAATAACGCGCTCAAAAGAAAACTATGCGGATTTTATGAAAACGATGTACCCACTTGTATGTGAAGCGGAGCGCGATGGTGTAAATATCGGGATAGAGCCCGTATATATCGGAACGATATACTCTGCGGATATGATGAAGAAAATGACGGACGATATGCAGTCTGACAGACTAAGCGTTATCATGGATTTTTCAAATATAACCGATACTTACGAAGCATACAAAAAACAGGACGATACCGTTAAGCATGCATTTGATATATTAAACGACAGGATAAAGGTCATTCATCTTAAGGACTATAAATTTGACGGCGGCAAAAAAAGCTTTGCACCGCCGGGTGAGGGCATGCTTAATATCCGCCTTATTTTTGAATGTGCAAAAAAGCTTTCCGTCATGCCGAAAATCATTTTGGATGAACTGCCGGTAAGCTTGTATGCCGAATCCTGTGAAAGAATTGAAAATTTGATACAATGATATTTACATAACGGGTTATTTGTGGTAGAATAGGTATATAACAATATACGGAAAGAGGTAAATAAAAAAATGAAAATTGCATTAATCAACGAAAACAGTCAGGCCGCAAAAAACGGCATTATTTTTGACACCTTAAAAAAGGTAACCGAGCCTCTCGGTCACGAGGTTTTTAACTACGGTATGTACAGCGCCGACGATGAAGCTCAGCTTACATATGTTCAGATCGGTATTCTTGCAGCCGTTCTTTTAAATTCAAAGGCGGCAGACCTTGTAATCACGGGCTGCGGCACGGGCGAGGGCGCTATGCTTGCATGCAACGCTTTCCCGGGTGTGCTTTGCGGTCATGTTGTTGACCCGACCGACGCATATCAGTTTACGCAGGTTAACAACGGCAACTGCATAGCAATGCCTTTTGCAAAGGGCTGGGGCTGGGGTGCGGAGCTTAACCTCGGTTATGTTTTTGAAAAGCTTTTTGTTGAAGAGTGGGGCGGCGGTTATCCCAAGGAAAGAGCCGTTCCGGAGCAGAGAAACGCAAAGATTTTAAACGAGGTTAAAAAGATTACTCACACAGACCTTATCACCATTTTAAAAAATCTCGACAGGGAGCTTGTCAAGGGCGCTCTTTCGGGCGAAAAATTCAAAGAATATTTCTTTGCAAACTGCAAGGATGAAAAAATTGCCGAGTGTGTAAAAGAAATTACGGAGTAATAATCTTTTTAAAAATGAAAAAACATAAGGGATGTGATGTCTCTTATGTTTTTCATATTAATGTAATTTTATTATATTAATATATTGACAAAAAAGGCAAAAATATGTATAATAAACCTTGTAATTATTAATTGAAAGGTTAAGCATGCAATGTCAGACGAAAGAAAAAGCATTATTAAAGATGAAGTCTTTACAATTCCGAATATTCTGGTATATATAAGGATTGCGCTGATACCCGTTTTTGTGTATCTCTATATCGGTGCGAAATCAAATGCCGATTACTGCACTGCGCTTGCCGTAATGACAATAGCTTTTCTTACGGATTTTTTCGACGGCAAAATAGCAAGGTATTTTAACTGCGTCACAAGCCTCGGCAAGATTATGGATCCCATAGCCGACAAGCTGTATCAGTTTATGGTTGCCGTTTGTCTTGCGGTTAAGGTTCCGAAGATGACGGTCATTGTGTGTCTGCTTTTTGTGAAGGAAATATCAATGGGCATTATGGGTCTTATGCTGATAAACCGCGGAGGCGAAATATTCAGCGCAAAATGGTACGGCAAATTCTGCACGGCTTTTGTTGATCTTACCATGGTGTTTTTCCTCATTACTCCGCTTCGCGGCATTGATGTTCCGTCTGCCGTGATGAACGTGCTTATTATACTGTGCTCGGTTATTCTTGTTTTTACCGCGGTTATGTATATAAAGCTTTTTGCAAAGAAAATTAAAGATACAGATAAATAAATTTAAAGGAGAATGTATTAAAAATGTATGATGTTAAAAAGGGTTATGAAATAGCAAAGGAATACTATGCCCGTTACGGTGTCGATGTTGACAGCGCACTCAAAATTGCCGACGAAACTCCGATATCTCTTCACTGCTGGCAGGGAGACGATGTTCAGGGAACAGAAAAGAAAGAGGACAAGGCTCTCTCGGGCGGTATTCAGACAACGGGTAACTATCCCGGGAAAGCAATAAACGGTTTTCAGCTTAGAGCCGACATGCTTGAAGCCATAAAGTTTATCCCCGGTAAGCTTAAGCTTAATATTCATGCAAATTATATCGAAGCCGACAAATATATTGAGCGCGACGAAATAAAACCCGAACACTATGACAAGTGGGTTGAATTTGCCGTAGAAAACGGTCTCGGTCTTGATTTTAACCCCACATATTTTGCTCACCCGCTGAGCACATCCAAAGGCACGCTTTCCTGTGCGGATGAAAAAATCAGAAAATTCTGGGTTCGTCACGGTATCGCATGCCGCAGAGTCGGAGAATATTTTGCCGAAAAGACGGGCGTCCCGTGCGTTATAAACCACTGGACTCCGGACGGCGACAAGGAATTCCCGATTGACGCTCTTTCACCGAGAATGAGACTCAAACAGTCATATGATGAAATATTCGAAGCTACGAAGGACGTTAAAAACGTTATCGACGGAATAGAATCAAAGGTATTCGGTATCGGTGCCGAAAGCTACACCGTCGGCTCGCACGAGTTCTGCATGGGTTATGTTATGAAAGCAAACAAAGATCATATCATAATGACACTTGATGACGGTCACTATCATCCGACTGAAACCGTATCGAATAAGCTTTCGGGAATATTCACATTTGCAAATTCGGTTCTTCTTCATGTTACGCGTGCCGTAAGATGGGACAGCGACCACGTTGTCGGCTTTGACGATGAAACAAAGGCTATTTTTGAAGAGCTTGTAAGAATGGATAAGCTTTCCGATACATATGTTGCAACAGACTTCTTTGACGCTTCGATCAACCGTGTTGCCGCATGGATCATCGGTCTCAGGAATACAAGAAAAGCAATCCTTTCGGCGCTCCTTCAGCCCAATACCAAAATGAGACAGATTGAATCCGCCGGCGATGTTACCGCAAGGCTTGCATTCAAAGAGGAATTTAAAGCGGCTCCGTTTGCTCTCGTATGGGATTATTACTGTGATAATGCAGGCAAGGGTCTCGGTCTTGACTGGCTCGGAGAAATCAAAAAATATGAACATGATGTTCAGCTTAAAAGATAAATAATTTCGGGGGTATAAATATTTTACCGTTGCCCGATAATATACAAGTCACAAAGGTTAGCTTTTGTGACTTGTGTTGTAATAAGATAACAAATCGGAGGAACTATGTTTTTTATCGCATCATTGATGTTAATACTTTTTGAGGCACTGTCCGCCCGCTGTTTTTACAGACTCTTTATTCGCTTTATAAATATATCGTTTGTAAAAAAATGCTTTTTATCGGTATTTGTGTCGCTGGTTGCCGCCCTTGTGTGCATGTATGCCGGCAATATGGCGCTTGCCGTCTTTCTGCAGCTTATAATATGCTTTGTTCTGACGGATATTTTGTTTGTCTTTTTTCTTTTGCCGCCGCTTAAAAAACGCGGCATCACCAAAAGCAAAAAATTCAGGGCAGGCTACAGCATATTTGTCGTGCTTATGTGCCTTGTGACAACAATATTTGGATATTTCAATTATTTTGATATGAAAACCGCGCGCTATGACGTATCCTTTGCGGATAAGTCATACAGCCCGTCAAAGCTTCTTTTCATTTCCGATACTCACTTGAGCGACCGTAATTTTGATAAGGTTACATCGAATATCTCAAAAAAGATAAATGATGAAAAACCCGATCTGATAATCCTCGGCGGAGATATTTTCGATACGGAGTCCGACGCGGACGATCTGAACTCTTTCTGCGATATGATGAAAGGATTTACCGCAAGCATGCCCGCGCTTTACGTATACGGCAATCATGACACGTCTTACGGCGCGTCTCTTACGCGTGCCGGCATCGAAAAAGCGTTTGCAAAATCGGGCATAAAGGTTTTGTGTGATTCCGAGGCGGTATTCGGCGGCATTCGCTTTATCGGCAGAGACGATTATTCCGCTTCAAAGAATTCCGGCGGCAGAAAGAGCCTGAAAGCTCTTATCGGCAAAACGGATAAAAGCCCCGTGTTTATTATAGATCATCAGCCGATAGGCATTTCGCATATGCGCGGTCTCGGTGTAGATTTCAGCATTTCCGGTCATACTCATAACGGGCAGATTTTCCCTACGGGAATACTCTCGGATGTATTTAAGCTTAACGAGCTTGAATACGGAACGTATAAAGAAGGTTCGTATACGGGAGTTGTAAGCTCCGGCGCGGCAGGCTGGGGCATGAATATGCGCACCGAGGGGCAAAGTGAGGTTGTTGTTATAAATATCAGGTGATTTAATTCGGATTTCAAGGTTCGCGATTTAGTTTGCCGCGTGCGTATTATGCCGAAAGATAATGACAGTTGTGTATAAATATACAAAATATGCATTACTTATTCAAAATTTATGCAAAAATAATGTTTACTTTTTTAATATATTATGGTAAAATAGCAGGTGTAAGAATATACGAACTTTTTATACTTAACATTTTTCGGCATCGCGGTTACGGTATACTTTATTAACGACCGCGCAGGGGCGGATATCATCCGCCCGAAAATCACTGTCGGCATCGGTGCAGGGTATACTTTTTATTTTTTGGAAAGCTCAAACACACCGCGTAAGCGCTGAAACTCGCTTTCAATCAAAAAATAAAAAGCATACCCTACACCCTCGCCCGTTAGCTATATGTTTTTGCATATTATTATACGACTGTGTTTATAATGTTCAAACGGAACGCTGTGGTCAGCGTTCCCTACGTAATCATTACAGGTTTGTAATTAATTATTAAACAGAAGCTTATTACAAATTTTCGTTTAAATCAATTAGTTAATTGAAAACATACCTATCAATTTATATGTAGGGAACGGTGCCCACACCGTTCCGCTGCATAAAATATACAAAATAATACAATTAAACGCAAGAAAGAATGCCTCCCCTGTGCAAGGGGAGGAGAGCCATCGAGCAACTCGGAGGGGTTGTAAATATTTAACTTATGCAAAATTTATTTCTAAAGTGCAGATATGTTTTAACAATCCCTCAGTCAGCTGACGCTGACAGCTCCCTTTACACAAGGGCGCCGTTCTTTCTTGCGTCAAATCCGAAATAATTTGCAAAATGAAATGTACATTGTTAATGACCGCGCAGGGGCAGATATTATCCGCCCGGAAAGACAGACGTAAACAAGCGGGCGGATATCCGCCCCTACGCAAATCGGACACACAAAGTCCTTGCATAATATTAATATATTGTGTTTATAATGCGCTTGCGGAACGCTGTGGGGCACGCTGCCTACGTAATCATTACAGGTTTGTAATTAATTATTAAACAGAAGCTTATTACAAATTTTCGTTTAAATCAATTAGTT
>CAKSJG010000019.1 GCA_934463165.1 uncultured Clostridia bacterium | reverse complement strand
ACAATTTATCGGGTTTTCTGAAAATAAAACTTAAAAATCTCGGCATTCGTGTTGTGTATAAACTCATAAAAATTGACGGTCAAATGCTTGTCGTTGTAATTGGTGCGAGGGCAGATGATGAGGTTTATGATGTTGCTCTGCGGCGTGCTGAAAAAAACGATATTAAAAAATAACGGTACAGAGAAAAATTCTCCGTACCGTTATTTTTTTCATTCCGGACAATAGCACAAATCATACCGGAAAGTCAAATCATATGCTTTGAGCGACCTTGAATTCCCTCCTCTGGTTTGAATAAGTTGTCCGTCGGCAAATGTGAGTGTGTGAGAGTTTTCGATGAAATTCTGAATATCACCGGGCAGAAGTTTCAAGAAAATTTTTAGGTTAATTTCATTTTCGGCATCTCCCTTGAAAACTACAATTTTATCAATAAAACTATCAACAACATTTTTGCTGATATTGTCGGTGAAATCAAGTTCATTGCTGATTGCGCCCCTCAAACTTTCGATACTTTCCTTTAAGTCAAGACTTTTTTGTTCCTCCTCACTGAGCTTAGAAAGTCTTGTTTTCAGTTCATCAATCTGCTCATTAAAAGCATTATTTCTTTGTGCAAACTCTTCATTTGAAATTCTGTCGTCCGTAACCAAGTCAAGAAGTTTGTCCTTTTTTGCAAGAATAGCATTGATGTCGGACTCGGTTTTTATTTTTTGTTTAACGATTGCCTTTGTACTTCCGCTTTCCTTATAAAGCTCTATAAGGTCGTTTATAACGGAAGTTTTCTCGCATATAATCTGAGAATATACCTCTTTCATTACTGCGTCGATTTCGCTCGTATAGACAAGCGGATTTCGGCATTTGTTGCCGTTTCCGTACTCCTTGCAGGTCCATAACTCCTTATTCCCGGATTTATAGCGGTAAACAGTATGGTGATAACAAGTGTTATGCTCGCCGCATACAATCTTGCCCGAATACAGATATTTGTTCTGATAGCTTGTCTTATCGACGTTTGACATTTTTTCGCTGCGTTCTTTGAGTTTTCGGTTTGCCTTGTCCCAAAGCTCCGCAGACACAATGGGCGGTACTTTTTCGTGGTCTTTGTACATAACCCATTCGCCCTGCGGGACATACGCGATTTCATTACTTAAAAAATTGACCTTATGCGTTTTGTTTCCGCAATAGAACCCCTTGTATTTGGGATTAACCAGGATTCCCTTAATTGTCGAGAATGAAAACGGATTGCCGGCGCTGTTGCGAAGTCCGTCATCGGATAAGATTTTTGCGATTTTTCTTACGCCAAAATCTTCATTTGCGTACAAATCGAATATTCTCCGCACCATATCCGCTTCCTCCGGCACGATAACCAATTTTCCTTTTTCCTTGCGATAGCCCCAAATGCTGTCGTTTCCGAGTACAGTACCCTTTTTAATAGATTCACGAAAACCGAATTTAAGTCTTTCGGAGGTTTTGCGTGATTCCTCCTGGGCAAGGCTCGCCATAGTGGTAAGTCTGAAATCACAGTCCTCGTCAATAGTGTTCAGATTGTCATTTTCAAAATATACGGCAACGCCATAGGTTAAGAGTTCTCTTGTGCAGCTGAGACTGTCAAGCGTGTTTCTCGCAAACCTTGAAACCTCCTTGGTGCAGATCAGGTCAAATTTGCCGCGCTTTGCATCACGCATCATCTCTATAAAACTGTCTCTTTTGTCAATCTTTGTTCCGGTCAGTCCCTCATCAACATAACCCCGTACAAATGTCCAGTTCGGATTTCTTTCCAAAAGATTTTCAAAATAGTTTTTTTGGGCGTCGAGAGAATGTAATTGGTCGTATTTGTCCGTTGAAACTCTTGCATAGTATACAACACGCATCTTATAATCGGATATTCTTGCATGTCTGATTTTTATGTCCTGCCTCATTTCATAAATGTTCAAGATAAAGTTCCTCCGTCTGATATATGTATATCCTTAAAGTCACTAGTGTGTTTTTAAAAGCTGTTCTTTGGCAGACCAATACATGTCATCGGTTATTATGTTTTTTTCATACAATTTTTGATTTACAAAAATTTTAAGTTCATTATAAAAATGTTCACGGTTTATTAATGATTTTTCTTTTGCGGGACTTTTTTTAATCATAAAATTTGCACCGCCTATTTATTTGTTTTTTTAATAAGTATGAAATTTGTGCCGATTTTATGCTGCAATATGAAAAAAGAACTGCTGTAAAATATTTTAATTTTACAACAGCTCTTCATGGTGCTTAAAAAAGTAATTATTTAATTTTCAGTGTATGAGTTTGCTTCTCGCCGTCATACCCCGTAAATTCAAGCTCAATGTCTGATGTTTTGTTTCTGAGCCCGAAGGATGTTCCGGCATTCACTGTAGTACCGGTTTTAATATTTGTTCTGTCATCTTCGGAATATGTGGTAATATATTCGTTAAGCTTTGCTCCGTCCTGATATGCCGAAATTTGCTGCAGAAAAAACCTTGCCGATGAGTCATTTTCGGTTGTATTCGTATATTCATATGTAAGAACAATATTGTCTTTGTCAAATCCGTATGATTTTAATACGAGTTTTCCAAACTTAGAGTTCTCAAACGTTATATTATCTTTAACCTTAACCTTGCTTTTTTCAAATTCTTTTTTCTTTTTTTCCTGACTTTCTTTAAGTTCATCACCGATTTTTTTGAGTGCATCGGTGCCTTGCTCTATTGCGTCCTTATTCTGTGCAATTGCTTCATCAAGCGTTTTCGGCTCTTCTTTTCCGCAACCTGCAAATGACAGACACAAAACCGATGCCAAGCCTAATGATATTAATTTTTTCTTCATGTTATAAACCCCCTGAGTTTTTGATATTTATAATAATCATTTTTGATTATTATATGTATTATATTCATTTTCTGTAGTTATCAATAATACTCGGATTATTGATATACAGACCCTTTTTAACAAGCCTTTCCTTAATTTTTTGTTTCAACTCCGACGGAACATCCGGTGACTGGTTTATTTTATAAAACATGTCGCGGTAATTTTTCCAGACCGTCGGATGATTTCTGATAGCGACTCCGAACTTGCGCAGAACCTTATATACTCTCCATGCGTTATCCTGCGTCGGTGAATGCTTTGCGGCTTTCATTCTTATGTAAAGCATAAGACTTAGTATTAAAGAACGTATAAAAAGTATAAAAAGCAGAAGGAAAACTATCATTAAAGGATCAATAGGTAATGATGTATGGTTATTCATTTTGATTATCACTGTCCTTAAATTTGTTTAAAATTATTTTGTCTCAAGTGTTACTTTCTGCATAACTCCGTCCCAGCCGACATCTACACCGAAGCAATCGGCTATAAAGCGAACGGGAACAAGTGTTCTTCCGTTTATGATTTTTGCCGGAACATCAAGCGTTATTGTATCATTGTTTTTGGAAGCGGCGGGATTGTCAATCGTGAGAGATATTTTTGTGTCACCCTTTGAAGCCGTAATAGTTTGCGTGTTGCCGTCCCATTCAACGGTTGCGCCGATTTTTTCAAAAATAGCGCGGAGCGGAACGAGAGTTCTGCCGTTTTCTATAACGGGTATCTGGTCAAATTTTATTTTTTCGCTGTTATAGAATACGGTTGGTATAAATCCTCTTTTTAATTTAACAACATACTGTTTTCCGTTATACTTCATTAAGGCATAACCGTTGTCATCAAACATACTTATGCTTGCTTTTGCAAAATAATAATTTGCATCATCTGAAAAAATTGTATAAAAATATGTATTGTCATCACCGAATTCGTATGTTGCGCTTTCGGTTCCGACATATCTGAAATCGGTTTGGGTTTCCTGCACCAGTCCGAGGTTGTACCGGCAGTCCCAGGCAGGTCTCATATTGTCGTAAAAAACATAATACTTACCGTTTATATCCGCAAATATATATGGTTCTTCACGAGTCCGCCAGTCGGTATCTACAATACCATCGTTATATTGCGTGTACCTGGTCTCGTCATCAACATCAAGATATTCATCCAACCGATTGTGATATTCTTCGTCATCCAGATAATCCGTAAGAATTTCGCTTGACACATTACCGGAATAGTCTATGGTGTATCTGACTATTCTGCTTTTGCTTTTATCTTCATTGTAGTCTCTTTTGAAATCAGAAAGATCAAAAAATTCCATATCCGAATTCACATCCGCCGCAATGCTGAACAGGTCGTTATTCATCGGGTCGGCATCTTTTGCGTTGAGTGTATTTTCATATGCGAATGCACTTTGAGAAAACAGCATAAATACTGATGCTGCAACAGAAATAAATTTCTTCTTCATGAAAAAATCCCCCTTGGTAAAATATTAAATCCATATAATTATATCATGACTATATATTAAATACAAGAAAATTTTGCCTTTTTGGAACAGCTTATAAAATTTTGAAACTATTTTTGTGTATATTACATAATCACCTAAAATACTCTATTTAATAATCATATCATAAATCAAATTTTTGCTTGCTGAAATATTTTATATAAACTTTTCATGATGTGGAACGGATTGCCTTATTTTACCCAACTGTTTTTATTGATTATACTTTTTGAAAGTGGTATAATAATACTGGTTTAATGCACGTGTTCGGTCTTAATGATTTGTATCGCTCCGATCAATCAAGTACGGTATATTAAAAAAATTTTTGCCTGTTGAAACTTTTTTTGCTTTTTTCGGATATATAATAGTGTAAAGACTAAAAGCTTTTAACTTTGCAACGGAAAGTAGAGGTTTAAAATGGCAGATGAGGCAAAGCTGCTGATGCGGCTCAAAAAGAAAAAACGAAACTCAATAGAGGAAGCAATCGAGGTTTATACACCGTATCTGAGTACTGTTCTTTATAACATTGCAGGGAACAGCCTCCCTAAAGAGGACATTGAGGAGATAGTATCCGATGTATTTGTTATGCTTTGGAAGAATGCGGAATACATAGATCTTTCAAAAGGCACAATAAAATCATATATCGCTGCCGCCGCCCGCAATTTTGCACTTAAAAGATTGAGCAAAAAAACGGACTGCACTTGCCTTGATGATATTGAAATTCCGGATGAAACACCAACATCGGAACAAAACTTAACAAGCAGTGCCGTTTGGGATGCTGTTATGAGTTTAGGTGAGCCTGATAATGAAATATTTGTCAGGTACTATAAATATGGTGAAAAGCTTAAGGATATTTCCAAGGTGACCGGGATTAACATATCTACCGTAAAAACCAAGCTTTCAAGGGGAAAACGAAAACTGAAAAAAATTTTATCAGACGCGGAGGAAATGTTATGAAAAAGAAAAACGACTTGTTTGAAGAATTGAATATTAATAAGTGTGATCGGGATTTATGCAATTCTCTTGATATTGACATTCAGTCTGTCAGGCAAAAAGTTAACACAAAACTTGATTCCGCATGTACGGAAAGGAAGATTGTTAATATGAAATCAAAAAAGAAAATATCGGTTATTGCCGCTGCGGCAACTCTTGTTTTGGGAATAACGGTTTTTGCCGCAAACGGGATTGTGTCTAATTGGTTCAGCTCGTCATCATCCGCACCCGATTATAAATCGCTTCCGACGGCAGAGCAGGTAAAGAAAGATATAGGTTATGAGCCCGTTTTGATTGATGGATTTAAAAACGGCTATGTTTTTAATGACGGCAGCATTGTAAACAACAATCTTACCGACGAAGACGGCAACTCGGTAGAAAAATTCAAATCTGTGTCTTTTGATTATGAAAAAGACGGTGATGAAGTGGTTTTTGCGCAGGATAAGTTTAACTCAAAGTCGGAGCCGGAAGGTAATGTTGTAAAAACGGTAAAAAATATCGATATATATTACTTCGGTTATACAAACAAGAGCGTTCCGGCAAATTATAAACTTACAGATGCCGATAAGAAAGCGGAGTCAAACGGTGAGCTTATATTCAGCTACGGTACTCCGGAGGTAAAGGTTCAAAAAGTCCAGAGTGTAACATGGGTTAAAGGCGGAATGCAATATCAGTTATTGCAAATTGACGGCAAGCTTTCGGCGAATGAACTTGTAAAAATGGCAGAAGAAGTTTTGGACAAATAAGAGAATTTGAAAAAGGCAACCGAAAAACGAGGATACAATCCTCGTTTTTCGGTATAATTTATATTATTTCGCCCACTTAATTACATCAGCGATTCTCTCTTTCAATTCATCAAACTGCCTTTCTGACAGATATGCTTTAACATTTTTTAAATCTATTGATTTAAGTTTTTCCGCAATATCCTTGTGACCAACTATAAAACGTTTACAGAGGTCATCCAAAGGAATAGATGCGGAATTACCGATTGTTGTCCTTGAAAGTCCCAAAAAGCCCTCCTGAAAGGCAACATTGTGGTCGTAGCACGGTGATACCGATTTAAACTCAAAGGTATCGCTGTCGTAAAGCAGACCGTAGTTATCATCATGCAGGTCAGGATTTGCAATAATATAATTGAATATATACATTCTTTGCAGCTGTTTGATAATATTCTGATATTTATCATTTTTTATAATGATGTTATAGATTTCGTCAGACGTATCAAAATATGTTTTCAGTTCGCTTGCGTGAACAAGAGAGGTGGAGTAGTCTGTGAAAATCTTAATCTTTACATATTCACCGTCTAAACTGCATTCAGCAATATTTATGCCAATCTGTTTTCCTATTAAGTATGCAGGGTACTCCAATACAGCATCTTTCTTCAGTTTATAAATATAACCGCCGAATACTGCTTTGGGAAAATAGCCTTTTGTGGTAAATAAAGATGTAAAGCCTTTTAATATATCTTCGCTTTCTTTAAGTTCACCTGTTAATGCAACATTGTTGAGAGCAATGTTATCATCTCTCAATTTTTTAAGTTCATTCCAATCCGCAATAGAATCGCGGGTTTTTATCCAAAAATTATCCGTAAAAGATATGCCGGAGCTGTCTTTAATAACCTTGTCTCTGTCTCTGCCGACCTTACGGGCAATATAGACCATATTCATATATGTTCTGCTTAAATTGTTTATTCTGTCATTCAGCCATTCTGATACAGATACTGCGGAAATTTTGTTCTTGTCACGAAGTCCGAAAGGAAGACGCTTTTTACAGAGAATTGCAACTTCATCGGTTTCTCTGTTAAATTCAAGCACCGCAACATCTTCGTGCATTATAGTATATCTTTTTACCTTTTCAGTCGATTGTCCGTTTGTTGGGATTGTGATCTTATCCATACTCTGCACCTACTTTAAATCTTCCGTTTTAAAGGTAGTATAACCCTCATAGTAATAACTTGTATCAATACCTTTCATATACACTTCACGGTCATTTATTTTGTCTGTGAGGGCGTTTTTGAGAATGTGTTTAATCTCAATATCACGAATCGGACTGCGTTCCATAGCAAGGAGATAATCTTCTTTATCGACCTTGCTCCAATCTACAACTTTGCCAATTTCTTTTTTTAATATCAAATCCAGCCAGATGCGTGTTGCCCTGCCGTTGCCCTCACGGAACGGGTGAGCGATATTCATTTCAACATATTTTTCAATAATCTCATCAAAATCACTTTGCGGCATTTTATCAATATTATCGAGCGCCGCCTGTAAATACATAAGCGGAGCAAAGCGGAAATTACCCTTTGCGATATTTACTTCTCTTAATTTCCCGGCAAATTCATAAATATCCTCAAACAAATACTTATGAATGGTGCAAAGCGTTTTGAATGTGCCGGGTGTCAAGGTATCGAGAATACCTGTATCGTATAATTTAAGTGCTTTTTGCTTGCTTATTTTTTCTTCCGCACGGGCAAGTTCGGCAGAATCGGTTATATTTAATTTATTTTCAAGTGCCATAAAACAGCCTCCCTGATTATCACTTTTCTATGAGGTTATACCCATTCATAATAAAATCTGTTATTTCTTTTGATTTTACCCGCATTTCGACAGACTTAATTACACGCTTAATTAAATCTTCCGAAAGATCGGGAATGTATTTTTTCAGGTTCTCATCATACTCAATCAGTTCATTAAAGAGCTTTATAAGAAGGTCGTTTTTGCGTTTAATATTTTTCGGATAACCTCTTGCGATCAGCGCCATATTGTTATCAAAATTCGGGGCTAAACCCAAAACTTTACCGGTATCCGCATCTCTTAAAATACCGAAGTTAAAAGTGTGTCTGTCTGGATTTGCACAAACTGTATCCAAGAATATCATTTTGACATAATCTTGGACTGCTGACGGACAAATCATTTTCAGCATTTCAACCGAGTGAATATAATCCTCGTCATCTCCCAAAATGTTGAATGCTGGTTCAAAATTCACAAGAGCATTATCCGTGAAATCTTTTGTCTTGATAACACCGTTGCCACGCTCGTATTCTGCCATTCTGAAACCAAGTTCAACACCAAGTTTATATATAAACAATTCAGAAAACATTTCATTATGATTTGCCTTTTTGTACATCCACCAAACGCCGTTTCGGAGCTTCCAACACTTTTCAAAACTTCCGATATTGGTAAGTTCGGGAGTTTTTGTGATCTTACTGTTGGCGGCCTTGTTAAAGCTGTCATAATTTCCTGTCAGTGCAAGATTTGCAAAATAGTCATTATCAAATCTGACATCTGCATAAACCAAATCGGAACCGATTGGTTTTATCCAATAATTATCGGTAATTGTAGCGGCATTAACTGATAAAACGGTTGACTCATCATCTTTTTCAGACAAGCGGAGCGCCTTTTTTAACAGTCTTGAATTTGCCCTATGGCAATCGATTGCCCTCGTTTCAAGCCATTTTGGGACATTGCCGGTATTCTTTAAGTACAAAGGTATTAAATTTTCGTTTATAACTTCAAGATCATTGTCTTGCCATTTTGCAACGACAATATCTTTTGACATTATATAAAAATTCATAGCGTAACGCCTCCTTATTCCCGAAACATCAGGAAGTTTTTTAAATCCTCGGGGTAAAGTCCCATTACTTCAACCAAAGGCTTCGTATCTTCATTCTGTATAAGCAAAAGAATGATGGTAATAAAATTATTCCAAGTCAGTTCTTTTTTATGGTTTTCTATATGGTTGAGCGTTGTTTTTGTTAAACCTACACGCTGTGCAAATGTGTCCTGCGTTGCTCCGAGTTTGGCGCGAAACACAGGTAAGTTTTCAACCAATGTATTTATCAGCTCCAAGCGCTTGCTTTCATTTATTGCTTCACACATACTTATTCCTCCGACTGTTTCTCTGTTAGTTAATACTCATATATAAAAGCGAATACGGATTCCCCTGTTCATCGTGAGCCATTCTCTTATACACCTTAAACCCTAAGTGTTCATAAAAACCTACCGCCTGCGGATTTTGTTCATTAACGGTTAATTGTTTCACTCCGTATTTTTCAATGCCAAGACCTAGCAAGGCTTTACCTAACCCTTTTCCCCTTTGTTCGGGAGTGATAAACAGCATTTCCAATGCCTTATTCTCAATACCCATAAATGCTGTCGGCTGCCCTTTTTCATCTTGTGCAATTAACAAATGAGAAACCCCTGTCAAAGCCTCCGGCACATATTTTTTAATATTTTCAATTTCTGCATCGGATAAAAAGAGATGTGTTGCTCTCACGGACTTTTCCCATACCGACAACAGCTGATGGATCAAGTCTTGCGTTCTTTCTTGTACTTCTGTAATTTTCATATTTACCTCTGTAAATTTGAGTCCAACGCTGATATTTGTTATAATTTATTATACCACAATTACTGCAACAAATCAACAGCTTTGATAACAAAAGTGAAATTACTTCACTTTTGTTATTGAAGTTTTAAGCAATAACAATATTTTTATTTGCTCCAAAATTGAATATTAACAGCAAAAATCAATAGTTTTTTTTGAATAGAGAAAAAACTATTGATTTTTTTGAAGTTTTGTGTTATAGTACATAATAGAAAAGAGGTGCAGCAAATGATTCAGCGAATCGAATATTTAGATAATTTAAAAGCACTTAAAGATAAACAAGTTATTAAGGTAATCGCCGGCGTCAGAAGATGCGGTAAATCTACATTGTTTGAATTATATATTGACTATTTAAGGAAAATGGGAACAGAGGATAGTCAGATTATATCAATTAATCTTGAAGACCTTGAAAATGCTGATTTACTCGATTATAAAGCGTTATATAACCATATAAAAGACAAACTTGTTCCGGACAAAATGAATTATGTTTTTATAGATGAAGTTCAAAAATGTGTCGGATTTGAAAAAGCGGTTGACAGCCTGTTTATAAAGAAAAACTGTGATGTTTATATTACCGGGTCAAATGCCTATTTGCTGTCAGGTGAACTTGCAACGCTTCTTTCGGGCAGATATATCCGGATTGATATGCTCCCGTTTTCTTTTAAGGAGTATTATGAGGCAACAAAGAAAAGCGGCAAAAGCAAACAAGAGTTATTTGATGCCTATTTGAGATATGGCTCATTTCCATATGTGGCATATCTTGAAAATGACGAAAAAATTATAAGCCAGTATATCGAAGGTGTTTATAATACTATTTTAATAAAAGATGTTGCAACAAGAGAAAAAATTAATGATATTACTGTTTTGGAGAATATTTTGAAAACAGTTGCATCAAGCATAGGCAGTCCGATTTCAACAAAGAAAATAAGTGATACGCTTGTGTCAAGCGGCAGGAAAATATCTCCGAACACGGTTGAAAGTTATCTGAGGGCATTGACGGATAGTTATATTCTTTATAATGCCGCTCGGTATGACATTAAAGGCAGACAATTTTTGAAAACACTCGGCAAGTATTATTTTGTCGATACCGGAATCAGAAATCATATTATAAGTCAGTCTGCCAAAGACTTGGGACATTTGCTTGAAAATGTGGTTTATCTTGAACTGCTCAGAAGAAAGAACAGAGTAAATATAGGAAAACTGGCGGAAAAAGAGGTTGATTTTGTGGCAACCAATATGAATGAAGTTGAGTATTATCAAGTTTCTGCAAGTGTGCTTGATGAAAAAACTTTGGAGCGAGAACTCGCACCGCTTAAAGAAATAAAAGATAATTACCCCAAAATACTTTTGACCCTTGACGATATAGGCAATGGGGCAAATTATGAGGGAATACGGCAGATAAATATGATAGATTGGCTTTTGGGGTGATGAAAGGGGATTTATTATGCCGGAGTTTTATAAATTCAGAGTTAAATTACAAGAAGGTGTACTATGAAAAAATGGATAACTCACATATTTTTATGTATTGTGTTCGCTTTAATTGTCGTTTTGGCTCCTATTATAGTTAATGAATTATACAAATTAAATAATGGTCACCTGACATTATGGGATGCCGGCGATATGCTATCCTATATTGCTACAATTATTTCAGCAGCAGCTACATTTTTTATAAGTTGGATAGCTATCACACAAAGCAAAAAGGCAAATAAGATAAGTGACAGATTACTTAAACTTGAAGAAATAAACTCGGTTCCAAGTTTATGTATTATTGAAGAAAAAACAACATTTGTTGAATATAATGAAAATTCTGTTCAATTTAAGATTTGCGTAAAAAATATAAGCAATGGAATCATAGATATAAAGAGGGTTTCAGATTTAAACATACATGTTATTACAAGTGATGTATCAGAGGTATTTAAGTTCATAGATAATGGCTTGAAATTTCCGACTTTATTGCCGGGACAGCAAAAACAATTAGACTTTCATATAAATAAGCACGATAAAAGAATTGGCATATGTAATCCTGACTTTATACGAAAATTAAAGTGCAAACTGTATTTTGATGAAGCCTTTGAGATGGTATTAGGATATAAAGATGCATTGACTGAGTACAAAGAAACTGTAAAATTAAACGGATATTGTATATTTTCAATTTCTAACAATATTTCAATTCACGATCAAAAAATAACACGAAGTGATTATAGACTGGAAAAACATGTAAGTTGAATTTTAAAATTATACATAAATAACTTTCAAAGGCACAGAGCTAAAAACTCTGTGCCTTTGCCCACCCCCATTTTATGCGGCTTTTAAGAACCTCTGTTTGTTGCATATCATATGTATACTCGGAGCGCTTGCTCTGAGGCGCACGCCGTACCTGTTGCCCTGGCGGACAATTTCAGGTTCTTCAAGTGAAAGCTCATCGATTGTCGGAGCGACAATTCCGTAACCGACGTCGTAAACCTCGCGCAGCGCGCCCGAAATTTTGTCGTATTTCTTTTTGGTTTCGGCAAGCTCGGTTATAAGGCTCATAAGGGTGTCTTTGCCGTGTATTTCAAATCCTGAATTTTCTCCGAGAATTTTATAAAATAAATCGTCATCTATTCGTATGTTACATTCCATTGTGCCGTCGCCGAGATTTATTTTTGAAATGTTTGCCTCGCTTACATCTTTTTCATCTTTCATTGCATTCACAATCAAAGATGAATCGCTGATTTTGTGTACCTTTTTCACGGTTTCGGCAAGTCTTGAATATATTGTCTTTTTAACCCTGTGTTCCGTCTCAAGAACATCAACCCATGACGGCAGATTAATATCTATTTCATTTATCGGAAATTCAAAAAGTATTTTTTCTATTATATTGTTTATATCCGACGCATCAAGCTCCGCACAGTTTACACAAAGTACGCATACGTTATGCTTTTTTTCAATTTCTGCCTGAACCTCTTTTGCCTTTTCGCTGTATGGATTAACACTGTTTACAAGGACGATAAACGGCTTGTTTATCTCTTTCAGCTCGTTTATAACTCTGTCCTCTGCTTCCACATAATCCTCGCGCGCTATGTCTGTAATGCTTCCGTCCGTTGTGACTACAAGTCCTATAGTGGAGTGTTCGCGTATAACCTTTTTTGTTCCTATTTCGGCGGCTTCGGAAAACGGTATTTCTTTATCGGACCATGGAGTTTTTACCATTCTCGGCGAATTATCTTCAATATGTCCCATTGCCGAATTAACTATGTATCCCACGCAGTCTATCATTCTGACATTCATTTTTGCATTTTCGGAAAGCGATATTTCCACCGCTTCATTCGGGATAAATTTAGGCTCGGTAGTCATAATCATTCTTCCCGCACCGCTTTGCGGAAGTTCGTCTCTTGCTCTGTCGCGGCTGTAGACATTTTCAATATTCGGTATGACGAGCAAATCCATAAATCTTTTGATAAATGTTGATTTACCGGTTCTTACCGGACCGACAACGCCAATCATTATAGCGCCGTCGGAGCGTTTTGCTATATCAGCGTATATATTTTCCATAAACAGTCCTCCATCAGTGTTTTTATACATTTTATGATTGGGCGGGCTTGTTTATGACATAGGTCATTTCGAGACGGGAAAAAAGTACTTGTAAACTGTAATTATTAATGGTATAATCAAATAAATAAAATCGGGGAGATGACAGCCGGTATGAATGATAAAAAACTTATGGATATAGGTAATTTGCTTGACAATTGCGGATTGATTGTTACCGAAAAAGACCTTGAGGACGGTATGTACTTCGCTCCTCATTGGCATAATTATTTTGAAATCGAATTTATTACCGACGGCAGAGCAACACAGATATATAACGGCCGTTCATATTCTCTTTTCCGCGGATGTATGTATCTTATGTCATACTGCGATTACCACTCTTTTTGTGTTGAAGAACGCATAAAGCTCTATAATATACGTTTTGATAAAAGTTATTTAAATGACAAGCTTTTTAACTATATTATCGGAAATAAAAATAATTTCATACATTTTTACGGTGAAGATAAAACCGTCAATATCATAGCTAAGATAGAAGAACTTGAAAAAGAATCCTGTGAATCGGAAATACTGTCCGAAGTCAGTAAATCATGCATATTATCCGAGCTTATAATTTCGCTTATCAGAAATTCGCCCAAGGGTGATGAAACCGAGAGAATGCCGCAGCCGATTCAGAGCGCCGCTCAATATGTTATTAAGAATTTCCGCGACGATATCTCATTAAAACAGGTTGCGGACTATCTTTGTGTATCTTCAAATTATCTCGGAACGCTCTTTAAAAATTATTTGGGAACGACGTTTAATTTATATCTTAATAATTTGAGATTAAACTATTCATGCAATCTTCTGAAATCCACTCAGCTTACGATAAAGGAAATTGCCTTCGCTTCCGGTTACTCCTCATTGGAGCATTTTTCGTATGTATTTAAAAAGAATTTCAATATGTCACCGGGCGCTTACAGAAAATCTAATTTTTGTGTATAATATTTTTGTTGCTTTTATTGGGAATATGTTTAATTTTGTTTATTTTATTCATAAAACCAAAAAAGTGCACAAAAAAAGGAATATTTATTATAAAATAATACAATTGACAAAAAATTCACATGTTGATATAATATAATAAATCTATAGTATATTTATATTACATGTAATTGTGTATAATAAATTGTTTAGAGCTGTAATCCGCATATGCGGTTTACATAAAAAGCAGATTGCCGTAAAGTTTACGCCCTCCAGCAAGGAAATAGACTTACACTCACAGCGCGCGGTCTGTTACACACAATACAATATCCGATGCCCCGATATATATTTATCATCTCTATTCACATCTGTATATGTATCGTTATGCCGTAAAGGCATAATGCGGGTCATTGGGTATTGTATTTCTCTTTTTTATCACATTTTTATCTTTCTTTAATTTCACACATTCTTTATTTCCATTAATTATCAGATGTTGCAGAGTTTAAAAATCGTTGATTTTCTTAATTTTATCATGAATTAAATATATTTACAAAAAATTAAATTAAAGATATAATTATATTGTATTATTTCACATTATTTTTTTGATGAACTTAGTACATATAATAAGTTTTTCACAAATGCAGTCTAACGTTTTGTCGTTTGCCTGCTGAAGTTTATTAAACGGAGGTAGTTTTATGCATAAGAGAATTTTCACATTTTTGCTTTGTATATTCTTTTTGTTCGGCACGGCAAACGTATCGTCGCTTGCTGATGAAGCTGTGCGGGCGGAATCGTTATTTGTCTCGGGGCCGGATATTCTTTTGAAACCGATGGACGGATCGTTTTCAAAGGTTAAGTTTAATCTTGAGGATGATTCTTCCGATGTGATTTCGGGTGCCGTGTGGTCATCTGGCAGCGAAAATCTTTTTTTTACCGATGACGGCTGCGCGGTTTTGCATAAGGATATTCCGACGGGCGACTACACCGTAAATGCCTTGTATGACGGTATTACATACACCAAAAACATCAAAATTTATGACGGTATGTTCCGCGATTATGACGAAGGAAAAGACGGAGATTATTTTCTGACGGGAAGCCGTTCGGCAACATATCATGACAAAGGAAACGGAGACATGTATGTTCAGCCCGATAACGCTTTTTATTATATTCCCGGTATTCAGTCTGTAATCAAAAACGTTGTTGACGATGTAACATTGGAATATGATATCTTCACAACCGCATGGAAATGGAGAGGAGCCATCGGTCACGTTCAGACAAGCTGCGGCGAATGGGCGGGGAATCTTGAGTTTAAAATTGATAATCATAAATATGTATTTCAGATAATGGATTACACCAATTATTTTGAAAACGGAAACGCCGGTGAATACAGGAGCTATGAATCCGATATAAAAGGCGAGAGCTGGGTAAATATTAAAATGAAGATGAAATCTCAGGGCAGAGATGATGACGGTAAGCTTAAAGATCATAAATGGGATATCTATGCAAATGATGAGCTTATCTTCTCGGATGTAATGTTCAGGTGCATAGGCTTTGTGCGCGGCGACGGCTCAAAGATCGAAGACTGCACCGGAATATCGAATTTGTATGCGAATGTGGCAAACGATAATACGGCCATCTACTCGGGAGATAAATTTAATCCCGATGACGATCCGTATATCGGTGCTGCAATAAACGGAGAAAAAACTCTCGGCAAGCCGAGGACGGATACGGATGTTACATCGGTTTATACCTTTAAAAACTTTCTCGGAAAAAATCTTTCATGTGATTGGAGTATATCTCCGTCCGACAGCGGCGTATCGATAGATTCCGACGGAACTGTTTCCGTCACAAAAAATGCGCAGCCCGGCAGTTATGAAATTACCGCGTCTTATCCCGACGGTAAAAAAACATTTAATATCGAAATAAGAGATGTTGGATACAAAATGTCAGTATCGGGTACTGATAAAATCAGCATAGACAGCGGTTTTACCGAAAAAACATTTGAGTATATCGCGGCAGATCAGTTCGGAACAGAGGAAGAATGCGACTGGTTCGTAAGCGGAGATAACGATTATGTTACAATCTCCGACGGTGTGCTGACGGTAATGACCGGAGCCGCCGATGGTGTATATACGGTTACGGCAGTGCCGAAAGATAAGACTTCTGTTTTAAAACCGGCAAGCATTGATGTAACGATAAGCACGGTTACATACTCTTTATACGGAACGGAGAAAGTAATCAGACCTGCGGCGCAAATGGCTTCTGCTGTTAAATACACATTAAAAGACAGCTTCGGCGAAGAGGTTACGGACGGCATAACATGGAGCTGCAGCGGAGCCGAAATTCTATCGGACGGCAGAGTTATAGTTTTGCCATCGACCGAGAATTACAAAGTCAGCGCTATGTACGGCGAAAAGACATATACATTAAATGCAAAGGTGTCCGAGGGTAAGGCATACGATTATGAGTCATATAATGAAGGGGATTTCGTTTCCAAGGATTACGGCGAGATCGTAAAGTCCGACACGAAAAAAAATAAATCCAAATATTTATATATTCCGTATACCGATTCGTCTCACAGAATGTATGTTGATTTCGGCTTAAACGGCGGCGGTGAAGATCTTGTTTTGAGCTATGACTGCTTTGCAAATCCGGGTGAGAAATTCACAAGCTCTCCGGTTATCAGCAACATTCAGTGGCTTGAAAGCATCGGCTACGGCTGCGAATTTAAAGATTCAAAATATGTATATACCTTTACATGCGAAGATTACGGAGCAGAGCCGGATGAGGGTGATGTATCGGTTACAAGACCGACATATACTCACAGACTTGACGAAAACGATTTTGTCCACGTTGAGATCGTGTTTAATACTCTTGCCAATACATTCGATATGTATACAGACGGTGTAAAGGCATTTGAAAATATACATTTAAGATACTGGAACAAAAAAAGCTTCGGAACAACGGCAACTCTTATCGTTGGCAGATTCGATAACTTCGCGTCTCATTCGGGGCGTGAATACGACAGAAAAATTACATATCTCGGTTCAAATTCAATGGCTGTGGTCTCGGAGGGTGAATCGAGAAAATTGCTTAAATACAGCATAACCGACGAGGATATTGCAAACACGGGCTTAAGCGCCGTTTGGGATGTTGTCGGCTTCGGTGACGATTTTGTCGGCAATAAAGATGATATAAAATCGGAGGGAAACGAGCTTGTTTCGCTTTCTCCGGCATACGGTACGGTATATATTAAAGGAAGCACAAGCGACGGAGCAGCAAATACGGGCATAATCCCGATTAAACTCAGCGGTGCATTTTCAAGCCTTTCGGATATGAAAATTATTGCAAACGGAGAAGAGGAAGAAGAATTTACAGTTAACGTGCATTATCCCGTGAGCGGGAATTATGTAACCTCCGCAATACAGTACAGTGAATCTCCGTCGGAAACCAAAAAGATAAGGGCAGCTTCCGACAAAAAGGCGGTTTTTGAAATTGACGCATCAAAGACGGGACTTAACTACATAACAATAACCGATAAAAACGGTGCCGTTGAAGATTATATCGTCCCGATAGGCTGTGATAAACTCTTTGATCGGGGGGATGTAAAAACCCTGCTTACCGATGAAAAGATAAACGATTATTTTGCGGCATATGTTAAAAAGAATGCTTCAACCGTAAAAAAATGCAATGCACTTTATGCTGCAATGGATGATGATACAAAAGATACCGTTTTAAAATATACAAACGGAAATGCGGATAATTACTTTGCGAGCGTTCTTCTTTTGTCGCTGCTTTCGGGCAATAAGTCGGATGCCGATATGTGCGCATCGGAGCTTGAGGGAGCGGGCTTTAAGAGTAATGACATAAATCTGATGATATCGGGCGATAATTATGCGGATATTGTCGAAAAGGTAAGACAAAATTCCGACAGCCTTAAATCCGCTTCCGAAAATATTCACGTGTACACAATTCTAATCGGTGTTGAAAAATATACGGTTTCATATAAGGAAGTCAAGTCTTATCTTGAAGCTTTGGGATGCAGCCGATACGACAGCGCTTCCGTCGGTGACAAAAATACCATTGCACAGGCTGTGGCCGGCAAAAAGTATAATTCGCTTACCGAGCTTGAAAGGGCAATTAACAGTGTTGACCTCGGCGGAAGCGGTGGCAGCGGCGGAGGCGGCAAGGTAGGCTCGGGAAGCTCCGGTAAAACAACATCGGGCGGAATTATGGGCAATGTTACACCGGAAACGGATAATAATGAAGAAAAAAATACATTTGACGATGTGAAAAAATCTCATTGGGCATATGAATATATAGAAAATCTTGCCTCAAAAAATATCATAAACGGATATAACAACTATTTCTATCCCGATAACAATGTCACAAGAGCAGAATTTGTAAAAATTCTTTGCACAGCTTTCGGAACAGAAAAATCCGATGAAAATATTTTTGCGGACGTCGGCAAAAACGACTGGTTCAGACCATATGTGTGCGGCGCGGCAAAGGCCGGGCTTGTACTCGGTTCGGACGGCAGATTCAATCCGAATGACGCAATAACAAGAGAAGACGCGTGCGTGATGCTGTACAGATTTGCAAAATATTCGGGAAAAGAATTTTCTTCGGCAGAGCCGATAAGCTTTAATGACGAATCCGACATTTCATCATATGCGTCGGAGGCAGTAAGCGCACTTTCATCGGGCGGAATCGTAAACGGAGTGGGCGGAAACCTGTTTGCACCTAAAGCTAACACAACAAGAGCGGCAGCCACCAAAATAATTTATATGATAATCGGCAAGGGAGGTATGGCACAATGAAAATTATAAATAGAATAATTGCCGTTTTATTAAGCTTGTTAATGTGCATCGGTACGGCAGCCTTTGCGGATGAAAACGGCGGATTTGAACCGACCGAATATAACGAAGCCATACGCATGCTTGAAGATCTCGGAATTGTTGAAAAAGATGAATATACTGTTTATGACGCAAGCCGTGTTATGACGCGCGGCGAGTTCGCGGCCTTATCTCTTGAAATTTTAGGACTTAAAGACGATGCGCAAGCCTCATCGTTCAGCCCGAAATATAAAGATGTTGACTCGCTTCACAAATACGCAAAAGAAATAAACTTTGCCGCATCTCTCGGGCTTTTCAGCGGAGTTTCGGCAGATGAATTTTCACCCGACACACCGATATATATCAGCCAGGCGGTAAAGGTTGCGGTAAATATGCTCGGTTACGGACCGGTTGCTTTGTCAAAAGGCGGTTACCCCGCAGGATATTATGCTGTTGCGTCTCAGGTTGGTCTTACCGACGGTGTAAACATGAACAACGCAAGCGGAGCGCTCAGAGGTGATGTTATGGTTCTTATGTATAACACTCTCTTTGCGGATATGGTTCAAACAGACGGCTACACCGACGACGGCGCGAGTTACAGGATTAAAAAAGATGAAACAATCCTCAGCGAATACCATAACATAACGGAATCGGAGGGTATCGTAACCGCTACTCCTCTTTATTCTCTGTCGGGAAGCGTTACGGAGAAAAATCATATTGAAATAGACGGCAAAACGTTTTACACGGAATCCGAAAGAGCAACGGAAGCCTTCGGCAAAAACGTGAAGTATTATTATAAGACCGTAAACGGGAAAAAACAAATTCTTACACTACGAGAAGAAGATAACTCTTCAATAGTTATAAAAGCCGATGACGATTATGATTTTGACGCACTGAAAAGGATGTATACTTTGGATAACGGCGATAAAAAATACACATTTAAGCTTGCCGAAAACTTTGACGCGATATATAACATGTCTTTGGCAGACAGAGAGACCGCTTCTGATTTTATTAAAATACTGACTCCGAAAAGCGGTACGCTGACGCTTATAGATAATAACAAAGACAATTATTATGATATTGTTATCGTCAGTGAGGGAAGAACGGTTATCTTCGGATCATACGATTCTTACGGCAATAAAATATTCGATAAAAAAGACAGAGCATACGATATAAGCCTTGACGATTATGATAACTTTAGCGTTGTCGGCTCCGACGGATCGGACGCGGAGCCCGAAAAGGTTACATCGGGCAGTGTTATTACTGTTTATGAATCGCGTGATAAAAAAGCTTTGAGGGCTGTTGTTTCAGCGGTGAATAAGACGGTTAAAATAACCGCGGCAGACAGTGATTACGTTTATACCGCTTCATCAAAATACGTTTATTCGTCATCTGCAAGGTGCGAGAATAATATAAAACCGGGTTCGTCATATGTTTTATATTTTGATGTGTTTAATGAAATTATATATTATGAAATTGCATCCGAAAAGGACACGGGTTACATTTTAAAATACGGAAACACCGGAAGCGGAATAAACAATCCCGACGGCGTACAGATACTTTTGCCCACTGGAGTTGCAGCAATGGATTTTGCCGATAAGGTTAAAGTTGAGACTGCTTCGGGAAAGAAAACCTACTCATCCGACAAAGTCGCGGATGCTCTTAAAACAATAACCGATTCCATGTACGGTGCAGCGGTAAATCCCGACGGCAGGCTGTTTGTTCAATATACGGCAAACAGCGATAAGAAAATAACTTCAATCACTGTACCGTATGTTATAAAAACAGAATATGAATATAACAATCCTCCGTCAAATTACAGCTTTTTTAAGCTTGACTATGTTATGGAAACAGGCGCCGATATCGGCTCTCCTCTAAACTATACGCCCGAGAACAAATCAGCTGGCATGTGGATGCTGTTTGATTCCGAATGCGGAATATGGTATGTTCCGGAATTCGGCAATACGCAGTTTGAAGCCGATAAATGCGGCAGAAAAGACCTCAGCACCCTTAAAAGAGACGATCCGGTTTATTTTACCAAAAGCTTTAACGGCACCGACAATCAGCTTGAAGCTTATTCAACGGATTCTGAGCTTGAATTTGTGGATGCGGTTGTATGGGTGAGTAAATCGGGAACTTCGTCATCAATAAAAGACTCATATGATAACAATATGCTTGTAACCTCGGTATCGAGAACACTTTCGGACAAGGGCGAGGATCTTTTAAAAATAGACGGAATAATGAATAAAAACACCGTTACGCTCTATACCGATGATGATTCCGTAATCAGTGCCGATAATTTTAAAAATACCGAAATTGACGGTACAAAACCCGTGATCAATTCATCCAAAATAAGCATTGCCGCAGGCGATATTATAAAATACGGATTGGATTCATCGGGATATGTTGAAAAGGTGGCTCTTATATATGACGGTGAAGCTCACGACATTTGCTACAAAGATACCAAATTCACAAGATATTCAGTTCAGTACAGATACACATGCGGTACGGTTAAAAATATAAAGGGTGGCTACCTTTTCCTGAATCTTCACGATACAAGCATGTCGTCATATATTGCAGAGCCGCACAGCGCCTCGGCATTTGCAAGAATTTATGTATATGATTCGGATCAGGATACTGCACGGATAGGCTCCGTTTCCGATGCGGCAATAGGCGATTATGTATTTGTATGTGATAATTACCGCAAGCCGATTGAGATTGTTATATACAAGGGAGGTAAATGATTATGCATTTTAAAAGATTATCGGCTTTTGCCGCTGCGCTTGCAATTCTAATCTCGTCCGTCCCGTTTATCGGCACGCAGACCTATGCCTCATCTTCGGTTGTCCTTTCAAATCTTAATGAAAAATCAGCAATAGAAAATGCCGGTCTTGTGACGAGCAGTCTTTATACGGACGGCGGAAGCTTTTCCGCAAAATGGGGCGGAACTTCTTTAAAAGATGAAATTACCGTGCCCGTGACAAATGCAAAATATATAGGCAACGGATATATAGAAGCAAAAATATATTCTGCAAATAAAACAGATATGAAATTCGGATTTATTCTAAATGCCGATAACCCCGAAACAGCTGAAAAAGACTATTATTATGCTTCCGTTACCGTTAACTGGACAGGTTGGAGGAAGCTTGCATTCAGAGTTATTGAAGAAGATATAAATTCTTCGTCCGGTGATAACGGTGCCGGAACAGATAACATGACATGGGAAGAATACGACGCGTATGTTGAAGCGCGCGGCGGTACGGGCGCTGACGGCAAGGTTGAGGAAAGCTCGTTTAAAACCGCAGGTTCGCCGCTCCCGATTAATTCCGTAACCGATATTAAGCTGAGAGGCGGTATCGACGGAAGTGAGATTATATCGGGTACAACTCTGTATTTTGACAGCATTGTCTACAGCGAACAAATGAGCTCCGATGCACTTTTAAACGGAACCGCATCCGCAGAGGAAGATTCAGGCATTGAGCCGTATGTTATATATGATTTTTCAACGGAATCCGCGTGCAATGCAAAAAACGGCATGGTTTATTCAACAGCATATTCAAACGACGGTACGGGCAGCGCAAAGTTTGCCGCTCCGAATCTTACAAAGGACTGTTCATTCTCGGTTCCGTCCGATTGGTCGAAGTATAACACGCTGAATATTGAAGCATATAACGTAAAAAACACAGGCTCACGTATTACGATAGGCGTAACGTCGGAAAATAACGAAACCGAGGGCTCCGATTATTATTTTGCCAACCTTACGTTTGACTGGGAGGGTGAATGGAAAACACTGAAATACAGCTTCAGCTCCGACGGCAGCAGCAACAGCACATTCAGCTTTTCGCGTACTCCTCTCGGCTGGGATAAAATAAACGACATGGCATGGTGGACAGGGTGGAGCAACAATAAAATATCCGAAGACACAGAATGCTATTTCAAAAGGATATATTTATCATACGAAAAAAACGACGCGGCGGTGGATTTTGATTCCGGCAAAGACTATATCCCGACTGCAAAGAAAGAGAATATAACCCAAAATATTGAAGAACAGCTAAGAAAAACAACCCCGAGAAAACAGCATCCCCGTCTGGACTGCACTCCCGAAGAGCTTGAAAAAAACATTGAGCTTTGGAAAAACGGAGATCCGTATCTTACCAAAGTATATAAAAATCTTATTCTTACGGCAGATAAATACCTCACCGTGCCCGATCCCGAATACGGAACTCCGGACGGAAAAAGACTTGTCAGCACCGACAGAGAGGCAATAAAGCCGCTTGCGGTTGCATACAGGCTGACGGGTGAGCAGAAATACAGAGACCGTCTCTGGTCGGCTCTTGCCACTATGGAAAGCTGGCCCGACTGGAACCCGAGTCATCTTCTTTGTACTTCGGAGGCGTCTCATGCTTTTGCACAGGCATATGACATTTGCTATGATTTTTGGACGGAAGATGAAAAACGCGTTATCCGCAACGGAATGATGAGAAACGGAATCGAAACCGCTTTGAATCTCTGGCGTGTAAACGGCGGCGCGTCCGCCAACACAAACAACTGGCAGGAGGTCTGCTCGGGCGGCTTTGGCGTTGCGGCTCTCTCCATGATAGATGAACCGGGTTATATGGACATATGCTCCGAGATGATTTGTCAGACAATAAGAACGCTTCCGAAAGGTCTTGCCGCATACGCACCCGACGGCGGATTCCCCGAGGGCGCGGCATACTGGAGCTATGCATCGGGATTTTTTTTCAGATATGATAATGCTCTGTTTAACACACTCGGAACGGACTACGGTCTTTCCGATTTGCCGGGGCTTAAAGATACGGGTTACTTCCCGCTTTCTTCATCAGGTCCGGGCGGATCGTTTAACTTTTCCGACGGCGGCATAGTGGCAAATGTAAGGCACTGTGTTATGTTCTGGATAGCGGAGCGCTATGACGAACCCGAAATTGCCACATATTTCTATAAAACTGCTACGGCGGAAGACGGCTGGGAAGAATTTCTGACATACAGAGATTATCTCATCCGAGACGATTACCGCGATTCTCTGAAGCTTGATTATCGCTATAACAGTGATGAGCTTGATGTAATTTATTCAAGAGCTTCGTGGTATGATAACAATGCGACATGGCTCGGTGCAAAGGGCGGTTCAAATGCTGCCGGTCACGGTGACCTTGACGTCGGTCAGTTCGTTCTCGACATGCAGGGCATACGGTGGTTTTCAGACCTCGGTCAGGCATGGTATGAAGCTGACGGAATGTGGATTACGGGTATCGGCGGCGGAAGATGGAAGCATTACCGCAAGAGAGCCGAAGCGCACAATACGCTTGTGTTTAATCCCGACGATCAGGAAGATCAGTACGCATTTGCCAATTGCAAATTTACCGATATCAAATCTCAGGATAATGCAATGTATGCAATTCTTGATATGTCCGACGCATATCACGAGGTTGAGTCGGTAAAGAGGGGATATGCGCTTATTAACAACCGTAACGATTTTATCGTTCAGGACGAAATACAAACAAAAGACCCCGTTGAGCTTTATTCATTCTTTACAACACAGCAGGAGATATCAATAGACAAGGATAACCCCTCGAAAGCGATACTCACGGCAGTGACGGGGCAGAAGATAAGAATGGACATCACATCTCCGGCAGGAGCAACATGGGAGCAGATGGAGGCCGTTCCTCTTCCCACATCACCGAACCCGGTTGAAAACTCAAAGCCCGGTTATACAAACGAGAAATATCATAAACTGTTTATACACATGAAAAATGCCGTTAACCCGACAATTTCGGTATCGGTAAAATCGGTATACAGCGATGAAGAGGAAAACGCTGACGCTTCGAAGTATGTGCCTATTTCAAATTGGGATTCTTATCTTAAAGAAACAAATACGATAAGCAATCTGTATGTTGACGGAATACCCGTTGAGGGATTTTCAAAGTCCAATTCCGTATATTCGGTAGACAGCATTGTCGGCAATGTCACGGCGGATTACGATTCCGATAAGGTAAGCGTTGAAATCACGCAGGGCTCAAAACTCGGCGATACTGCTATCTGCAAGGTTACCGATAAACAGAGCAATACGAAATCGTATTATTACGTGACGTTTAACGATGTGTATATAGACGTTGATCCGACGAGCTTTAAAAAGATTCCGATTGTAAAAGCCGAGGCGAGTCATGTTCCCGAGGCTGAAAACGTTCCCGAAAATTCCTATGACGGAAACTTTAATACGCGTTGGTCGGCAGACGGCGAAGCGTGGATCATATGGGATCTTGACGGTGAATACGAAATGAATCAGATTCTCCTTTCTTTCTGGAAAGGTGATCAGCGTGCCACAAAGTTTAAGATTTACACATCAACCGACAGACAGAACTGGGATCTGCAGTTTGACGGCATTGCCGCAGGAAATACCGAACAGCTTGAAACGTTCAAGTTTAAAAATACGGTAAAAGCAAAATATGTTAAGTTTGCGGGCTCGGGTAACACCGTTAACGAGTGGAACAGCATTCTGGAGGTTTATATGCCGCAGCTTCTTTCCGATTTTACCGATACGGTGGGTCATTGGGCGCTGCAGTCGATAAATCAGATGAGGCTTCTTAAATTCATTAACGGCACATCCGAGACGACTTTCAATCCCGATGCAAATGTGACGGTTGCCGAATTTACAGCGATGATTGCGCGCTGCATAGGTCTTGAAGAAAAGCCGTATACGGGCGGATTTACCGATGTTTCATCATCCGATTGGTATGCAGATATCATTCAGGCGGCGTCGGATAACGGCATAATTCCGAATGCTATGATTTCGGACGGGGCGTTAAACCCCAATAAAGACATAACGCGTGAGGAAGCCGCAGCAATTCTTATGCTTGCATACAAAAGCATAGCGGCAGATGAAGTAAAAGCCAATTCAACCGACAGGTTTGCCGATAAAGCGGATATTAACCCCGCATATAACGAGTATATCGGTCAGGCTCTGACTCAAAGATTTTTAACAGGCAGAAGCTATACCGAGTTCGCTCCCAAGGCAACGGCCACAAGAGCGGAAGCGGCAACAATATTAAAACGCCTCTATATTGCAAAAAGCAAATATGCGTCTTCAAACAGTGGTGATCAGGTACTTGATTGACGAATAGAGATGAGCAGCCCGCGGCATTTTGCCGCGGACTGCGCTTTTATATTTGAACACTTGTTGTTTGTTAACTTAAAATATAACTATCAAATTGTTTGTAGGGGAACGTTTTCTTGCGCTTAATCGTATTATTTTGTGTGTTTTATGCGGCGGAACGGTGTGGGCACCGTTCCCTACGTAGTCATTACAAGTTTAAACAAAATTAAAAACAGAATCTTATTACAATTTTTCGTTTAAATCAATTTGTTAATTGAAAATATATCTATCAATTTATTCGTAGGGAACGGTGCCCACACCGTTCCGCAAGCACAACACGTATACAATTATATAATCAAATGCAAGGAACGTATATTTGCAATTATGCCTATGGGGCGAATATCCGTCAAGAGTAACATGGTATATAAGTAGTACAAGGACATTTGTCTAACCGCAATGCCGACGGATGATAAGCTTATGTTGCAATGTACAATTTCATTGATTTTCTTAAATATATCAGTTCTTTTATCATTGTATCAAAATTACGGTTATGCTATAATCAAATTAAATAAAATATGTGATAGGAGAGAAGTTGTATGAAAAAAATTGTTTCAATGCTTATGTGTGTTTGTATGATTTTTACGGTTTTTGCATGCATGCCGATGAATATCAGTGCTGCATATGATTCGGTAACCGTAAACACATATGATTTCACAAGCAACAGGGTATTTGATCGCGGACGTTTGATGACAGATCCTACTGATTCGTCAAACACTGTATATTGTTTGCCGTATTTTGGCTTAAACAATGCAAATGAAAATAAAACCAATCTTACCGACCCAAAGGTTGAAGGCTATGAATATTATGATTACGGAAATCCGTATTGGGGCAGTATTGACGCTAAAAAAGGATTGGCTGTTATTACATTTGATTTTTATGCCAAGGGATTTACAAACGCTCAGCAGATATGGCGCGGATATACCGATCAGTATTTCAGCGGCAGCGGTAATACGGTAACCAAAGACGGTATAACATATTATCAAAATGTTACGGGTTATTCACAGTGGAATGACTTCGGCGGAATATCAGAATCTGCTGACGGAAATACGGCTTATTTATTGGATTCCAAAAAACAGAATACAAATTTTCAGCTTGAAAAAGGAAAATGGTATACCGTAAAACAGGTTATAGATTTGAAAAATCTTACAGTCGGTTTATATGCCGCAGAAAAGGGGAAAACTCTAAAACCCGTAATTTTCCCGGGCTATGCGGCAAATGCAAATAATTATGCGGATGCTTATCATACAAAGATAACCAATATAGGTTATAAGAAAGCAGACCTTTATACGTATACGGAAAACGGTGTGACATATACGGCACGTGTCGGCACACCGACAAAGCAAATCGGAGCATTTCAGATTTACGGAATAAGTCAGACTCATACCGGAGATACATATACTCCCGATACATTTACTCCGTCAACGGGAAGCGTAGATTATTATTTTGATAACCTCAAGGTAGAATCAACCGTATCTGTTGACGAGGCAATTAATGCCGCTTCATCCGCTTCGGAAATCGGTGATATTCTTAAATATTACGAACTTAACGGATCGGTAAAATTAAATGAATATGCCGAGTTTAAAGATGCAAATTCAGTAAATAACGAATTACTAAACAAAAATTTTGCTTCTGCCGCAGAGGTTCAGACAGCATACGACAATGCGGTTGCAAAATATGATATAAGCGGAATTAAAGAAAAGTATTACAACGATTTTGAAGACGGTATAGGATTAAATTCACCGGATAATTCAAAGATAGTAAGCGATTTTACGGCAGAGGGCAGTCAGTCGTTCTATAATCATACCGAAAGAAAGGGAAATAAAATCCTTGACCTCGGTACAGAATGGAACGAAGCTCCGATGCATTTGTTTGATAATGAAGTAACCGACGGAGTAATAGTATATGAAAGTGAATTTTTGGCAGACTGGTATAAAAATGATGATGGTAAAGATACTGAGGCTTCCAGATACAATAATGCTAATACCACTTCTCATAGTCAGAGATTTACACTTTTTGACGCAAAGAGCAGCAGCAGTAATAATTCAGGTACAAGATTTAAACATATGCTCACAGGTATTACAAGATTTGGTAGTGTGTTTGGACCGAATGAGGCATTTGGATCACCGTATCTTCAGAGAAATCAGTGGTATGATATAAGAATCACGGTTAACACATCAAAAGCTGCATACGGAAACGGCACAATGACCGTGGATATCAAAAAGACCGGAGACGCAGACTGGACAAAGACAAGTTTTCCGCAATATACTGTGTCGGATTCGACAAACCAATATATCCATGTATTTGACGGAATAGGTACTAATTCGGATACTTCAAACGGTAATAACAACGGTGTTCTGCCGAACAAAATAGTAGGATTCGGATTTATCAGACTTTCTCAGTATGTTGACAACATTATCGACAACCTGTCTCTTACGGTATATTATCCGCTCCATACAATGCTTGCCAAAACCGAAACAAAAGACGAAGTAAAAAGTCTTTTGGAAAAATACGCGGCATTTAATTCAATAAATACGGATTATACAAACGAATTCGATGCAGATGTAGACTATGACAAAGTATATTCCGCTCTTATCGGAAAGACGTTTGCGACAGATGCCGACATTCAGACGGAATATAACAGACTTTGCGATGCAAACCTTATCCTTGACGATTATATTGTCAATATTGAAAATACATCATCGGACGGCAAGACGTTATATAATGTAAAAGGCGGAGAAACATTTGGCACAAATGTAAGCTTTGTTAACACAACATCGGATGATGAAGATGTAATCCTTATAAATGCACTTTATGATAAAGATAACAGCCTTATAGCTTTAAATAAGACAGAGCCTCAAAAAGCTAAGGGAAACAGAGCCGAAACTCCGCTTTCTCTCAGCATGACGGTTAATGACAGCGCGGATATTTCATATATCAGGCAGTTTGTCTTAGAGTCGACCGACACGCTAAAACCGTATTGCAAAGCAAATACGCTTTACTGCGTACCGTCGGATTATAAACCTACTTTGTATCTTGTCGGCGATTCGATTTGTCAGGATTATGACCCGACTGTGCCTTCCGCCGACACCGCAAAAACGTTTTATCCTTATCAGGGATGGGGATATTACATGGAAGATAAATTAAACGGTGTAACCGTTGTAAACAAAGCGCGCGGCGGCTGGACAACCGAGCACTTTGTTCACCCCGAAAATAAAGACGGCACGAGTGTGTATCCGGATTATACATGGGATGCATTTAAAAATCAGATAAAACCCGGAGATTATGTTCTTGTCGGTCTCGGAATAAACGATTCCGGATCGGGCAACGTATCGGAGAGCAGATATGTTGAAAATCTTGAGGTAATGTATAACGATACTGTGAATGCAGGCGCAACTCCGCTTTATTCAACACCGTCAATAGACGGCGGAAAACTGGGCAGTGCCGACGGATGGACATACAGTCTTACAAATAACCGGGCAAAACGCGGAGAAGTTTGCCGAAAATATGCCGAAAGCAAGGGCGCGGTATGTGTTCCGTTCGGCAAGACAATATCCGAAACATATGAAGCCATGTATCAGGCAAACAGAGCAAATTATTCATCAGATGCAGATGCAAGAGATTATGTCCGCCGCTTCTTCCATATATATCAGGCTGATCTTACAGCAGGAACGTTCGGCTATGCATTTACGGATGCACAGATTAAAAATCATAACGGTAATGTAAGAAACGCCGATGATTCAACTCATGTTAATTATAACGGAGCCGAAAAGCTTGCCGAAATTATGTGCAGCCTAATTAAAGAATCGGATTGCAGTCTTAAAAATTACGTAAAATAATCAAATTGCGCGTGTGAGTATAAAATATAAATAAAAAAATACGGAAACGGTGCAGACCGGAATTTCTTTCAAAGTGATTATGAGATGTTTGAAAGGAATTTCGGTTTGTGCCGTTTTTAAGTTTTTCAAAAATTACGTTGGTCTTTTCCGCTCGCACGTTAGTTATATGCTCTTGCATAATGTTAATCTGTTGCGTTTATAATGTGCATGCGGAACGCTGTGGGCAGCGTTCCCTACGTAGTCATTGTAAGTTTGCAAATAATTATTAAATAAAAGCTTATTGCTGATTTTCGTTTAAACTAATTTGTTAATTGAAAATATACCTATTAATTTATTCGTAGGGAACGGTGCCCACACCGTTCCGCTGCATTAAATAAACAAAATAATATTATTAAACGCAAGACAGAAAGGCGCCCTTGTGTAAAGGGAGCTGTCAGCGCAGCTGACTGAGGGATTGTCAAAAACATGTTTTCAACTTTGCAACATATTTTTCAAGAGTTAAATATCTACAACCCCTCCGAGTTGCTTCGATAGCTCTCCTCCCTTATGCACTGTCGGAGGCACTCTTTCTTGCGTTAAATCTGCATTAATTTATTAAATCACCTGCACAAAACAGACAAAATAATGTGATTAAACGCAAGAAACATAATTACGAATTACGCATTCCGAATTCCGCATTAAATAAAATCCGTTGATTGTAAAATAAAAAACATATTTTTTAATTGTTTGAAAAATTTCGGATAAAATATAAAATGTTGATAATTTTAATTCAAATAATAATTTTTTGTACATTTTGAATAATAAAATGCATTTTAATTATTTGAATTATGTATTACAATAAAGTCAACAACAAAGAACCGATAAACAAACGGAAAAATGTATGCGTTTTGTTCGGACTTGATTTTGAAAGGAGAAATTTATTATGAAAATGAAAAAATTGATGGCAGCGGTATTAGTGGTTATTATGGGCTTCGGTCTCGCAGCTTGCGGAGATTCCGGCAGCGGCGGCAGCTCGTCAAACGGCGAGGTTTCGGTATTTTATTATACCTACAGCGACACTTACATTTCAAGCGTACGTTCCGCAATGGATAAGCTTCTGACGGAAAACGGCATAAGCTTCCAGAATTACGATGCAAACGGAAACCAGACAACCCAGACGGAACAGGTTACAACGGCACTTGCAAAGGGAACAAAGCTTCTTGTTGTAAACGTTGTTGACACCGGTTCAAACGATGCGGCACAAAACATCATTGATCAGGCAAAAGACAGAAACGTTCCGGTAATCTTCTTTAACCGTTCGGTAGAAGAGTCCGTTGTAAGCAGCTATGACAAATGCGTATTTGTAGGTACGGATTATGAAATGGCAGGACATATGCAGGGCGAAATGATCGGTAAATACCTTGTAGATAATTTTGACGCGGTTGACCTTAACGGCGACGGAAAAATCAGCTATGTAATGTTTAAAGGTCAGGAAGGAAACATGGAAGCAATAGCACGTACAAAATACGGCGTTGAAGATGCAAATAAGGTTCTTAAAGAATCGGGAAAGAGCGATCTTGTTTTCTATGACTCTTCAAACTCAAACAAATATCTTGTTGACCAGAACGGTCAGTGGTCATCTGCGGCGGCTACGGATTACATGAGCACGATTCTTGCACAGTACAGCGTATCAAACAATAACATGGTAGAGCTCGTTATTGCAAATAACGACGAAATGGCTCTCGGTGCTCTCTCGGCTCTTCAGACAGCAGGCTACAACAACGGCAGCGGAAAAACCATTCCCGTATTCGGTGTTGACGCAACAGACGCTGCACAATCCGCAATATCCAAGGGCACAATGGTAGGAACAATCAAGCAGGATGCAGACGGTATGGCAAGCGCAATTACTACAATAGCACAGAACTACATGAACGAAAAAGACGCATTTGACGGTCTTGACAGCAGCGAAACAGTCGGCACATGGAGAATAAACATTCCTTATTCAACATTCATGGAAGACAACAAATAATAATTATATAACAAAACATGCGGAGAGCAGCATACCGCTCTCCGCATATGTGATAAAGAAACGGGGTATAAAGCTTATGAGTAATATTGTAAACAACAAAGAAAAACCCGTTCTTCTGAAAATGGAGAACATAGAAAAAGTTTTCCCCGGTGTAAAAGCGCTTGATAAGGTAAACCTCAGCGTAAAGGCAGGCACCGTTCACGCGCTTATGGGAGAAAACGGCGCCGGAAAATCAACACTTATGAAGTGTCTTTTCGGTGTATATAACAAAGATTCAGGTAATATTTACCTTGATGGAAAAGAAATTAACTTTAAAAATTCAAAAGAAGCTCTTGAAAACGGAGTTGCAATGGTTCATCAGGAACTTAACCAGGCTCTCAAGCGCAACGTAATGGACAATATGTGGCTTGGCCGTTTCCCGACTGTGGCAAAGGGAGTGCCTATTACAAGCGAAAAGAAAATGTATAATGCAACAAAGGAAATTTTCAAAAAACTCGAACTGAACATAGACCCTAAAACCGTGATGAGCACAATGCCCGTATCGCAAAGACAAATGGTTGAAATTGCAAAAGCGGTTTCGTATAATTCAAAGGTAATTGTTTTTGACGAACCGACATCATCACTTACCGAAGAAGAGGTTGAGCATCTTTTTAAAATTATAAATATGCTTCGTGACAGAGGCTGCGCAATAATATATATATCACACAAAATGGCAGAGATACTCCGCATTTCCGATGAAGTAACCATTATGCGTGACGGAAAATGGATAGCAACGAAAAATGCAAAGGATCTTACCATGGATGAAATAATAAAGCTCATGGTAGGAAGAGAGCTCACAAATGTTTACCCTCCCAAGGTAAACAAAATCGGCGATGTTCTTCTTGAAGTTGATAATCTTACAGCAATGTATTCAAAGCTGCGTGATGTTTCGTTCAAGGCGCATAAAGGTGAAATTTTAGGCATTGCAGGGCTTGACGGATCGGGAAGAACGGAGCTTCTTGAAAACATATTCGGTGTTGCCACGCGAAAAAACGGCTCAATAAAGATAAACGGCAAGACGGTTAAAAATAAAAATGCGGGTGATTCAATTAAAAACGGATTTGCACTTCTTACGGAAGAAAGACGAGCAACGGGAATTTTCGGAATACTTAACATCCGCGAAAATACAACGATATCGAGCCTTAACAAATGCAAAACGGGACCGTTTTTAAGCAATGAAAAGCTAAAGAAAAATACCGATTGGTGCATAAAATCCATGAGGGTCAAAACCCCGTCTCAGGATACGAAAATACGTTCGCTTTCGGGAGGTAATCAGCAAAAGGTTATTCTTGGACGCTGGCTTCTTACTGATCCGACGGTGCTTTTGCTTGATGAACCCACAAGAGGAATAGACGTAGGCGCAAAATACGAAATATATCAGCTTATTATTGACCTTGCGGAAAAAGGAAAGACGGTAATAATGGTTTCGTCCGAAATGCCCGAACTTTTGGGCGTATGCGACAGAATACTTGTTATGTCGGGCGGCAGGCTCGCAGGTGAGGTTGATGCCGCAACAGCTACGCAGGAGCAGATTATGACATTGGCTGCAAAGTACGTGTAAACTTTAAGAATTGGAGGAAAACAAAATGTCAGACGCAACACTTAAAAGAAAAAACCGTTTGTCTTTGTGGATTGACGATTTTAAATCAAAATCTTCTGCAGACAAACGCAGAGCAATAACAGATTTACTTTTTAACAATGCAATGTATATAATTATACTTATAGCGGTCATTTACATTGCCATCCGTGTTCCGGCTTTTATTTCTATGCCGTCGGTAATTAATATGATTTCGCTGACAGCCGCCAAGCTTCCGATAGCTCTCGGTATAGCAGGTGCAATAGTTCTTACCGGTACCGATATATCGGCAGGACGATGCGTAGGTCTCACGGCCTGTATCTCCGCATCTCTTTTGCAGATGGTCGGCTATGCGAATAAGATATTTCCGGGTATCGGCGTTGTGCCGCTTTGGGCAGTGCTTCTTCTTGTAATCGGAGTAGGTGCCGTTATCGGATTCGTAAACGGATTTTTCGTTGCAAAATTCAAGCTTCATCCGTTTATCGTTACTCTTTCAACACAGCTCATTGTTTTCGGTCTCGTGCTTATGTATCTTATGCTCGGCGGAAACAACGGTCAGACTCTTTCGGGTCTTGATTCTTCATATACGGATTTTGTCCGCGGAACACTTTTCAGAGTAGGCGGAGTTTCCGTTCCGAAATATGTGATTTATTCTGTAATTCTTACGGCTGTTATGTGGGTAATCTGGAATAAAACAAAATTCGGCAAAAATATGTTTGCCGTAGGTTCAAACGAAGAAGCCGCAAATGTTTCGGGTGTCAATGTGTTTTGGACGATTATACTTGTGTTCGTTCTTGCAGGCGCTATGTACGGTATCACCGGATTTATAGAGGGTGCGCGTATTGCATCGTGCTCTGCAAACACAGGTCTTAACTATGAGTCAGACGCAATTGCCGCATGCGTTATCGGCGGTGTATCGTTTGTCGGAGGTACCGGTAAAATAAGCGGAATAGTAATCGGAGTATTCCTGCTGCAGATAATATTTGTAGGACTTAATTTCCTTTCCGTTGATGCCAACATGCTTTATGTTATAAAAGGTCTTATTATCCTTGTTGCCTGTGCAATAGATATGAGAAAATACCTTGCACGCAAATAATGTAATTTAATTTTAAGAGAGGAGAATGCAGCCATGACGGGTGAGAAAACAGAAACACGGCAAAACACACGCCGCACGGGCGGACTGTATGCAAAAATTAATATGTCGCTTAAAAGTGCAAATATAATGGTGG
Organism: uncultured Clostridia bacterium; assembly: GCA_934463165.1. Classification (GTDB taxonomy): domain Bacteria; phylum Bacillota; class Clostridia; order UMGS1810; family UMGS1810; genus RGIG1828. Next base: position 20,930 of record CAKSJG010000019.1, on the reverse strand, counting down.
CTTCATTGGTTTTTCTTTTGGTTGCGGCAATGATATTTGTTGTCAGTCACAACGGATTTACGGTTAAATTCGATACGGACGGCGGATCATACATTGAGCCTGTTAAGGCAATGCATTCCGAGCTTATTAAAGCCGAAAATCCCGTGAAGGAGGGCTATAGGTTTACGGGCTGGTACACAGACCGCGACAGAAGCCAAAAATGGGATATGGAAACCGATGAGGTGACGGGCAGCATGACGCTGTATGCCGGCTGGAAGAAAAACGAATAAATATTTGCGAATAAAAATATTGATTTTCCCGCATTTTAATGTTATACTTTATATTGTAAAATATAAGTTTAAAAATTGCATTGAATGCGGGAGAATTTATAATGAAATATACAGTTTTGGTAGTTGAAGATGAATTTGAGCAGCGCCGTGCGATAATAGAGCGGGTTGACTGGCAGTCGGCAGGTTTTGAGGTTGTCGGCGAAGCCGAAAACGGGGTTGAAGCCCTTGACCTTATTGAAACTCTGGAGCCCGATCTTATTCTTACGGATATAAAAATGCCCATGCTTTCGGGTCTTGACCTTGCGCTTAAGGTGAGGCAGCTGCGCCCGGCGACGCAGATTGTGATTTTAAGCGGTTATGACAGTTTTGAATACGCGCAGACAGCCATCAATTATAACATAATAAGATACCTTTTAAAACCGATTTCTTCATCGGAAATGTCAAAAGAGCTTATCGAAATACACCGCCGTATGGATGAGAGGCTCGGCAGTGTTATATCCGTTCCCGATGCAGGTCTTAAGGAGCAGCTTGACAAACTGTCGGTCGATAACTTTCTGCTTCCGCTTATGCTCGGAAGCAACGAGCAGCAGCCTGATGACGCGGTGCTCTTTAAAAGGGCGGAAGAGCTCGGAATTGTAAAAAAAGATTCGTCGCCGCGTTTTTGCGTGCTTGTTTCAAAATATAAAAATGCCGACGGAAAAGCATGCACGGGAAAAGAGCATACTGATTTTGTTGACACGGTATTTTCTCATTATATGTATTCCGTGAGCTTTATAGTTTACGGTCGTGTGGTTACTCTTGCCGTAACCGAAGATGACGGCGAGATGTCAAACATAATGGAGCTTCCGGTCAGAGAAACCGTTCAGACGGCAAAAAGAATGCTTAACCAAAGCTGCACGATAGGCGTAAGCCGTGAGTTTTCTGCATTGTCGGATTGCGCACAGGCGTATTTCCAGGCTGTTACGGCGCGCCGCTATACCAAGGACGGTGCCGGCGAGGTCAGATTTATAAACGACCAGGAGCATAACGGAGAGATAGAAATCAACCGGATAGAAAAAACCGTTTTAAAACTTGAGCAGCTTTTGAAAGTCGGTAAAGGAGAAGAGCTTGAAGACTTTATAAATGTTCTTTTTGAAAACAGTACACCCGAAAATGCCGATCTTCTCATTGTGCAGATAATAGCCACGATATACCGCGTTGTCAGCAATACAACCGATGATAAAACGGAAATTTTAAAGCTTTTGTCGTCGAATCCGATTTTTACAAGGGCTACATCCTACAGCAGCGAAATCGGAATCAAAAACGAGCTTATTTCCTTTTGCGCAAATGCAAAAAACATTATTTCAAATATGCAAAAGCGAGACAGCGAAATACTCTGCGACAGAGTTGTGCAGATAATAGACGACAGATTTTCTGACGAGGATCTTTCCCTTACTGCGGTAAGCAATGAGCTTGCAGTGAGTCCGAACTATTTGAGTGCGCTGATTAAAAAAACAAAAAAGAAAAACTTCATCACCCTTCTTACCGAACGGAGAATGAGCGCCGCTTACGATATGCTCGTGTGCTCGAATATGAAGGTTTTGGAAATATCCGAAAAATGCGGATACAGCGATCAGCATTATTTCAGCTACTGTTTTAAAAAGTTTTACGGAGAATCACCGAATAAAATAAGAAACACAAACAGAAACGAATAATTGCATAAAAGGGGTTTTCGATTATCATGAACGGTAAAAAAAACGGACCGCATGTAAGCTTATCGTCAATAACAGTAATATCCATAACCGTTGCCGTAATCACAGCGGTATCGATATGCGTTGCCATATTTGCATCGGTATACAACAATGCGCTTATGAGCGATGCCGAGGTCAATTCGGATCAGATGATAGGGCAGACGGAGCTTGCTGTGAACAATTATTTTGAAACCATGAAAAGCAAGCTTTCTTTTGTAAAAAGTATTATTGAAAATTCCGAAAACGACTATGACCTTAAAACCAAGCTTTCAACGCTTACTCATGTGCAAAGTGATATCTATGCCGTTACGGTTTACGGTGAAAACGGCGAGATATTAAATTGTGTCGGAAGCGGAGCATGTCTTAAAGGCAGCGCTTATAAAAATTTATCATTTGATAAGGCTCTGTTTGAAAGCGAACCCGAATTTGCAATTACGGCGCCGCATGTTCAGACGCTTTTTGACGGCAAGTATCCGTGGGTTATTACGGTTGCGGCAAAGCTTAATGATGAAAAAAACGGTACATATGCCGCAATAGATTTTGAATTCTCCGAAATTGCGGGCTATATCGACCATGTCGGAATAGGCAGACGCGGTTACTGCTTTATTGCTGACAGAAACGGAAATATAATATACCATCCGCAGCAGCAGGTGTTGTTTTCGGGTTTAAAAACGGAGGCCATGAACCGTATAAAATCATTGACGGACGGTATAACGACAAGCGGCAATGTTATCTACACTTTAAAAACAATGGGCAGCGGAACATGGAGAATAGTCGGTGTAAGCTATACGGATGAAATTGCCGCTGAGGGGAAAAGGCAGATACTTTTAAGCATTTTAATTTCTTTTATGTGCTGTGTGCTTATTTCGATTGCAATTCTTGCAGTGTATTCCAGATTCGTCAACGCTCCGCTTAAATCACTCATCCGTGCCATGAAAAGATTTGAAAACGATGCGGAAAATTTCACATTTTCGGGCGGTGAAGAAAATGTAAGCGAAATCGTTAGTCTTTCGGATTCATTCGAGCATATGTCCGGTGAAATAAAAAACCTTATGGAAAAAGTGCGCCGGGAGGAAAACGAGCTTCGGAAAACAGAGCTTAAGGCTCTTCAGGCGCAAATCAATCCGCATTTTTTATATAACACTCTTGATTCCATACAGTGGATGTGCGAATGCGGAGAAAACGGGGACGCGTCCAAAATGGTGTGTGCGCTTGCAAAGCTTTTCAGAATAAGCATAAGCCGCGGGCGTGAGCTTATAACGGTCAGAGAAGAGATTGATCACGTTAAAAATTATCTCATAATTCAGAGCTACCGATACAGATCACAGTTTACCTATACGTTTGACGTTGACGAAAAGCTTGAAAGCTGTCTGTGCAACAAAATCACTCTGCAGCCTCTTGTCGAAAATGCCATTTATCACGGAATAAACAGGCTTGTTGACGACGGTGAGATTAGAGTTTGCGTAAAGCAGGCGCCCGATGACGAAAACGATATTCTGATGACAGTATCCGATAACGGTGTGGGAATGACGGAGGAGCAGTGCAAAAAGATTCTCGGAAAAAAACGCAGCGATTCAAGCGGAATAGGCATTAAAAATGTCAATGACCGTCTGAAAATATATTTTGGTGATAAATACGGTCTTACCATAAAGAGCGAGCTTGATGTCGGCACCGAAATAACGGCAAGAATACCCAAAATCACAAAGGAGAATACCGATGAAGAAAAATAAATTTTTGGCTGTAATTCTGTGTATATCATTGTCGGTTATATTCATGCCGTCATGCTCATCCAAAACAACCGAACAAAAGAAAATTGCCGTAATCGTAAAGGCTCTTGACTCTGATTTTTGGCACAGTGTAAAAAACGGCGTCGATGCTGCGTCTACCGAATATAACGTTGCCGTTACATTTGAAGGCCCCGAAAACGAAGAGGATTATGTCACCCAGAACAAACTCATAGAAAATGCGGTTAAAAATAAGGTTGACGCAATTGTCCTTTCCGCAATCGATTATGAAAAATCGGCGGAAACGGTAAACAATGCCGTACGTTCGGGTGTAAAGGTTGTAACCGTAGACAGCAGTGTAAATTCCGACAGAGTGAGTATGTTTATAGGAACAGATAATTTTGATGCCGGAAAAAAGGCTGCGGAGGCGGCGGTAAAGTGTTTTTCGTGTGACGAAGATATAAACATCGGGCTCATAAATTACTATAAAAGCACCGAAAACGGAATGCAGCGCGAGGACGGATTCAGGCAGTATTTAAAAGATATCAAAAATGCAAAAATAGTCTCTGCCGTAAATGTCAACAGCAATACTCAAAGTGTGGTGTCAGCTGTTAACTCTTTAATTGCGCAGCACCCCGAGATAAATGTGCTTGTCGGTTTTAACGAATGGATGACCCTCGGAATAGGCAATTCCGTAAAACAGCTTAATTTAGGCGAAAAAGTTCATGCAATAGGGTTTGATACAAATTCCGTTTCGGTAGGTATGCTTGAAACCGGTGAGATAGATACTCTTATTGTCCAAAACCCGTTTGCAATCGGCTATCTCGGCATAAAAAATGCGGCAGATCTTATCTCGGGTGAGATGCCGCAAAAAAAAGAAATTTATACCGATGCCATAGCAGTAAACAAAAATAATCTTTTTGATAAAGACATACAAAAATTAGTATTCAGATTTAAGTAAAAGGAGTGTACATTATGTATAATGCAGACAAAAACAGATATGTTGAAATGAAATATAACAGATGCGGCAGAAGCGGACTTTTGCTTCCGGCGGTGTCTTTCGGTCTTTGGCATAACTTCGGAGACAATTCAAGCTATTCTAATATGAAAGCGATGTGTTTTACGGCATTTGATAACGGAATCACACATTTTGACCTTGCAAACAACTACGGTCCGTCCGAGGGCAGCGCGGAGAAAAACTTCGGCAAAATCGTCAGAGAAGAAATGAGTGCATACCGCGATGAAATGATAATAAGCACAAAGGCGGGTTACGAAATGTGGGACGGTCCGTACGGAAATAAAGGCAGCAGAAAATATATTCTTGCAAGCCTTGACCAAAGCCTTAAGCGCATGGGGCTTGATTATGTTGATATATTTTATCATCATTGCCCCGATTATGATACCCCTCTTGAAGAGACCATGGGCGCGCTTGCGCAGGCCGTGCAAAGCGGTAAGGCTCTTTACGCGGGAATATCAAACTATGACGGCAAGCGTCTTGAGGAAGCATGCAGAATTTTAGACGAGCTCAAATGTCCGTTTATAATAAATCAGAACAGGTATTCGATATTTGACAGAACAATAGAAAATAACGGTCTGAAAGATACAGCCAAAAAGCTTCAAAAGGGCATAATTGCTTTCAGTCCTCTTGCGCAGGGAATGCTGACAGACAGATATTTAAACGGAATTCCGTCGGACAGCCGCATAAAAACCGACGGAAGATTTCTTAAAGAATCGGCAGTGACGGACGAGAAGATATCAAAAATAAAAGCTTTGAACGAAATTGCACACAAACGCGGACAGACTCTTGCCGAAATGGCGCTTGCATGGGTTTTAAAAGACGGCATTGTGACGTCGGTGCTTATAGGAGCATCAAAACCCGAGCAGATACTTGACAATATCAAGGCTGTTAAAAACACCGGATTTTCAGACGAAGAACTCAGAAAAATAGACGAAATATCTCTGTGACGCAAAAAATATGAGGCAAAACAAAATTGTTTTGCCTCATTAACATTTATGACCGTAAATGAGCTTTTATAAAGCTTTTGTAAAATACCAATCCTACGCTTGTTGTCAGAATTTCCGTTATCGGAAATGTCAGCCAGAAGCTTTTCAGCCCGAATTTTGAAAATACATATCCGAGCGGCACAAAAAGTATCATAGTTCTGATAACCGTAAGAAGAGAGCTTTTAAACGCACATCCCACAGCCTGAAAAAATACCGGGAAAGTAAGAGACGTAACCATCGGGAAGAAGCTTATCGCGATAATTCTCAGACCGTATGAACCTATACTTATGACCTCCCTGTCTTTGGTAAAAACCGCAAGCATCTGCCCGGGTATGAGCCAAAAGCACATTGCTCCGACAGCCATAAACGTAACTTCAAAAATTACGGATAAAGAAATTATTTTTCTGCATCTGAAAATATTTTTTGCCGCGTAATTAAAGCTTATAATGGGAACTATGCATGCCTGCATTGCTTCAAACGGAATCAAAAAGAGAGTTTGCCATTTATAGTACAATCCGAGCGCGGTAACCGCCTGATCGGAAAAGCGTGAAAGTATCAGATTAAGCCCCAATATGTAAAGCGTATAGGCAGATTGCATTAATATGTTCGGCATACCGGCAGCAAATGTCTTTTTGGTATACGGTATAAATTTGTTTTTTTCTGGCATTTTCTGAAATCCTTTTTTCATAACAACAATAGCCGCTGCAATTTGCCCTGCGACTGTTGCGGTTGCAGCTCCCGCGATACCCATTTCGGGAAAGAAAAACATTCCGAAAATCAGAAGCGGGTCGAGTATTATATTTGTCACCGCTCCGATGATTTGCGCATACATCGGTGTTTTCATATCCCCATTTGCCTGAAGTATTTTTGACCACATACTTTCCAGAAAAAGTCCGAAGCTAAATATGCACACAATTCTTCCGTATATTGTAACGTCTCGTATTACCTCGGGCGAGGATGTGGACATACGTGCATAATAAGGCATGATGAAAAAGCATACGGCTGAAAATATGAACCAAAGTATTATTTCGAGCGGTGTTCCGATTCCGGCATACTCTTTTGACTCTTTTTCGTTACCGCTGCCAAGCTTTGCAGCCATTATTGTGTTTACTCCGACACCGGTTCCGACGGCAATTGCAATCATAAGAAGCTGAATAGGACATATAATAGAAAGCGCCGTAAGTCCGCTTGATCCGTATCTGCCGATATACAGACTGTCAACAATGTTGTAAAGCGCCTGTATCAGCTGTGCAAGCATAACGGGAGGCGCAAGCTTAAATAAAATTTTGCTTATTTTTTCGTTGCCGAAAAATTCATTTGTATCCATAAAATTAAACTCCGATCGCTTCATTATTAATGACGATTATATATCTTGATTTATTTTTTGTCAATTGTGGGTTTTGAATAATTTTTTCTGCAAAATGAGGCATATGGTTTCATCTTTTGTATAAGCATTTAAATTTTGTTATTAAATGTCCGAAATTTGCTTTATAAACTTCTTAATTGTCTTGATAGAATTTTAAAAATATATTATAATTATAACATGGATGATTATTCAGTTTGACTGAAGATATGATTATTAAATAAAATTCAGAATTTTGAAAGGAGAGAAAATTCTATGAAAAAGAAAGGATTTAAGCGTGCCGTGAGCCTTGCGGCAGCGTTTGTTTTGGGCGTTGGTACGATGCAATATGCGTCGCTTGACGTATTTGCCGGCAATACGCAGTTTTTGCTTTGCAAATCGTATAATTCGCTTGAGACAAATGCCGAGCCCGAAGACGCGCAGATAGGTGATAACGGAGCGTATGCCGAAAGCTACGATAACGACACAAACAAGGCTCTCTGCTTGCCTGTTGACGGCAAAGAGGGCATTGATAACAGCATAAGCTATACATTTTCGGGAAATGCCAATCAGTATGTGTTATCATTTGACATAAAATGTATCGGCAAACCCGTTTCGGGAAATCTTAAGATTATGGATTCCTCGTCTAAAACTTATACAATGTTTAACTTTACCGATATGGGCACAATAACCCTTGCCGACGGAAAAGAAATCGGCGGAACGGGCAGAACGTTTAACAAGTATGATCTTGTTGTAAACACTGATACGTCAAAGGTCAGCGTTTATGTAAACGGCAAATGCAGGGTCGGCGACTGGTATATAAAAACAGGACTCCCGAAGTCTTTTAAGGAGCTGTCGTTTTCTTTCGGTCACGTGTCAGAGGATTTAACAAATGTTTATCTTGACAACGTTGCCGTTTACACGGGGCTTAATCCCATAGAACATTCCAAGCTTGACGCTATGGAAAAATATAACGAATATTCGGCACCGAAAAATACCGGGAAGAAAAACCTTAAAATGTTTTTAAACAACAACTGTGACGGCGGCTATACAAGACAAACCGCGGGTGTGGATGTCGTAAATCCGTATGACGATCCGAATGACGGCGCGATCCGTCTTACAAAGGATTCATCGTCGGGTCCGCAGATATCGTACGATGTGAAAACGGGCGGAGCGCTTGTTTTGCAGGCTGATGTTTATCTTGCTAAAATGAATAAGGCAATGAGTCATATCTTCCTTTTGAGAGACGATTCAAACACTTATTCGCGTCTTCTTGTCGCAGACAGCGACGGTTCACTTCGCGCGGGTCCGAATCAGACGGTTATCACAAAAATTCCGCTTAAACAGTGGGTGACGCTTTCGGCGGTAATAGATTTTAAAACGTATACCTATGATCTTTACATAAACGGCGAGCTTGCGGTTAAATCCGTACGCTTCCACAGAAATATTACAAATACCAATATTTGGATTGCAGGCTTTATAGGCGGTGATGAAGGCGGAGAATCTACCGGAGAAATATGGATAGATAACATGTATGCCTATGCAAGCAATAAGTATATAGATGTTAAAAACCGGAACATCGAGCCGAACTATTCATTTGAAACAATGGAAAACGGCGCTGCAATGCTTAAAGGCAATGTTGCCTTTGAATCCGCGTCACAAAATGCATATTACGATGATGTAAATCATTTTGAAGACGGCACGGTTAAGCTTGAAAACAAAAAGTTTTATGCAGAACTCGGTACGGTAAACAATGCGTTTAAAACAGAAGCCGTAAAGAGCGATAGCGGCATTAAAATTGGTGACAAAGAAATTACAGATATCATAACGGACGGCGATAAAACATTTGTTTGCATAAAGGATATTGCCGATGCTCTCGGCAGAACCTACACAGACGATGTTGACGGAAGGTACTGCCTTGTTACCGAGAGCGGTTCGTTTAAGGTTAACGAGTCAACTTTGCAGGATATCAGTGATCTTTTGCTTTATGACTTCCAAACTCCGGAACAGGTTAAAGAAAAATTTGAAGAAACAAATGCGCAGCATCCGAGAGTGCTTATAACAAGAAATGAAGTTGATAAGATGAAAAAGCTTTACGGCACTGATGAACGCTTCACAAAATGGGCAGATATCGTCATAAAGAATGCCGATGAAGTATTGGAACAGGGTACCGTTTCATATAAAATTTCATCTGCAACAAACGACATTCTTCAGGAATCGAGAGGGGTTTTAAATAAGATCCTTCCGCTTTCTGCAGCGTATTTCATAAAGGGTGATAACAAGTATTTTGAAAGAGCCAAAAAAGAAATGCTTGCAGCGTGCGAATTCCCAGATTGGAATGCTCAAAACCATTATCTCGACGTCGGTGAAATGGGCGCGGCAATAGCAATGGGTTATGACTGGTTCTATGATAAATTCACTCCCGAAGAAAGACAATATTTTGAAAAGAAGCTGTATGACTATGCACTCCGACATGCACTTAACTTTTATGAGGGTAATCTCTACGGTTCATCGTTTTGGGTTAAGGTAGACGGCAACTGGGGCGCCGTATGTAACGGCGGCACGGCGGTTGCGGCAGCGGCAATTTATGAGGCATACCCCGAGGTTTGCTCAAAGCTCCTTTCTTACAGTGCAAAATCAATTGCATATATGGAGCGTACCGCATATCCGGACGGCGGATGGGAAGAAGGCAGTGACTATACGACATACTGCATAAAGTATCTTTCCATGATGTGTCGGACGATGGAAAATACAATCGGAACGGATATGAACTTAAAGCTCGGTATGTATGACGTTGCGGATTATATGATATCTCTTGACGGTTCAACGGCGGCATTTAACTTTGGCGATTCATACGCAAACCATACAACATCCGATACCATAAGCCAGGTTGCTGATCTCTACGGAAGATCCGATCTTCTTATGGCACGAAAAAAAGCCGTTGATGCTTACGGACTTACTCCGAATGCAATAGACCTTATGTATTATAAGCCCGACAGCGAATGCAAGCCGTTTGATTTTGCTCTTGATCTTTATCACAGACCGATCGAGGTTGCATCGATGAGAAGCGCCTACTATGATAAATACGCGTCATATGTCGGAATACAGGGCGGATATACAATCGGCGGTCACTCACATCTTGACGGTGGTACATTTACGATAGATCTTTACGGAGAACGATGGGCAAACAACCTTACACAGGATTCATACGGACTTAAGGGATATTTCGGTTCTAACGAAACAAGATTTTCATTTTACCGTACAAGAACAGAGGGACATAACTGCATAGTTTTAAACCCGAGAGAAGACAGCTACGGTCAGGATTTTGACGGACACATGGTTGTTACCGACAGACAGAGCAAGCCGCGCGGAGCATATGTTGTTATGGATATGGCTTCATCATACAAGGAAGACGCGTCTAAGTTTTTAAGGGGAATACGTCTTACGGATGACAGAAAATCTGTTGTGGTTCGCGATGAAATGACGCTTATTAAACCGAACAGCGAGGTTTATTGGTTTATGAATGTTCCGTCCGGAACGGAAATAGAAATAGGCTCTGACAAGAAAACTGTTAAACTCACAAAGACAGCAAACGGAAAATCCGAGCTTATGCAGTTTGACATCGGTGGATTTTCAGGCTATGAAATTCTTGCTATGGACGCAAGACCGCTTCCGACATCTCCTGATCCCGACGGTCAGAATAAGAATGTTAACTGCAAAAAGGTTACAATTCACGGATATGCAAGCGGAGAAGCATATATTAACATGAGAATGGTTAACCCCGATGATATCTACATCAATTCATACTATGACGGCACGCAGCCGATAAGCGAGTGGACGATACCCGACGGAGAAATAACAGAGGCTCCGCTGCTTTCGGATCTTGCGATAGACGGAGTTACGGTTGATGATTTTGATCCGAAGAGTATGTCATATAACATTGCAATGGCAAAAGACGGTGTTATAGGCAAGGTAAGCGCAAAGGCAGATGACGGCGTTACGGTAGAGGTAAATCAGTCGAATAATACCGACATACCGACAATGGTTAAAGTATACCGCGCCGATGAACCGCAGAAATACAGCATTTACACAATAAAATACAGAGTTCTTAAGGATCTGCCCGATGTTAACTCAATGCGCAGATATACTCCTGCATTGGTGTTTGCAAGCGCAAATCCGCAGGAGGAAAATATTGATGTAAATGTTGCTGACGGAAACCTTGACACACGCTGGTCGGCGGAAGGTGAGCAGTGGATATGTCAGCAGTTCGGATCGGAAGTTAAGATAGATACGGTTGCCGTTGCAGTTATGAACGGAACAACGAGAAAATCCATGTTTGACATTCAGATTTCGAATGACGGAACAAACTGGACTACCGTAAAATCCGTCGCGACGTCCGGAACGACAAACGATTATGAATTTTATGATATCGGCGGTGTATCTGCCAAATATGTAAGACTTCTCGGTCACGGAAATTCGGAAAGCGGCTGGAACAGTATAACCGAATTTGCCGTTCTCGGAAAGAAATAATCTGATAATTACGGGGCAGGGGGCTTTTGCCCCCGGTCTTTCGAAAGGAGACTGAAACATATATGAAAAAGCTTTTAAGCGGTGTACTTACCTTTCTTATTATCTTCACGTCATGCGTTCCGTTTGTCTATGCAGAAAGCTATGAACTCTCGGGCATATCGGTTAACGTATCGGAAACGGCAGACTTTGAGGAACTTAAAAATTTTAAGGTAAGCAAAGAAAATTCAGCAGATACGGTTGAAGTGTTTATAGACGGTAAGTCAGTCATTACAGATTCGACAGACTCCGCAGAGGTAACACTTGATATTTCAAAATATATAACGTATATCGGAAAGCATGATTTTAAAATTGTTGAATCGGGTTTAGCAAATTCCGAGATGAATTTTTCGGTCTTTGTTACAAAAAACATTTACGGCGATGGCTACAGCGAAGATTACGAAGAATATGACATCGGAGACAGCGATGCAATAAAAACTCTCGATAAAAAGTCAATGACTATCAGAGAGAACGGCGGTTATGCAAAAATAGCTGAAATTGATCCCGAACACGGTCACAGTCTTGTATACGGCGCAGAAAACCTGACCGAGACAAAGACACCGTTTGTCGGTAATAAGACCACGGATTCAAGCGGTGTGTTTGAATATAAATACGAACTCTATCTTGAAGATGTTTCAAATCAGATGGATATGGTCATGCGTTACAACACAACCTCGGGAAACGTAAGCATAATGCCGATGTATTACATAAAAAACGGCAATGTTCAGCTATATAACGGCGGTTCGTGGAGCGTGGCATATACTCTTGAATCACAAAAATGGTATACATTCAGATTTTTGATTGACTATGACAATTTAAAATACGATTTATCAATAAACGGCGAATCGGTAGCCGAAGGCAACACAATTAACATGCCTGATTTTTCTCAGATGAATGACCAGATGCGTGTCGGAATAATGGTATCCGCCGGAAAGAGCGCTTATGCCGCATGGGATAACTACGTGTACCGCAGTGTTACGGCGCAGCCGTATATCGTGAATGTAAACGGCGGCAATGCATTAAATGCGGGTGACACTTCGTTTAATGCAGAACTCAGCAATCCGTATGCCGATATTGATGCCGGAAACATAAGCCTTACTGCGAACGGCAGTGAGATTGATATTGAATCCGTGTCGTTAAGCGGTAATACGCTTACCGTAAATACCGCTTATCCTTTAAGCGGCGGCAGAACATGTGAGCTCACCGTTAAAGAAAACACGGAAATTTCAGACGGTATATACAGTGATATCGATACAAAATGCAAATTCGACGTTAATCCGTCATCCGATGAGCTTACGGATGTAAGCCTTACAGTATCGGGCGGAAAATATACATTCGCCGCAAAATCAAATAAAAATGTAAAGGCATATATCATAGCAAAGGATTCTGACGGAAGATTTATATCTTCAAATGTTTCGGATGAAACAAAAGACATTGATATTTCACTTGATGCCTCATCGGCTGCATCTGCATCAGCTTTTGCCGCAGAAGGCGGTGTGATTTCGGGAGACAAAATATACACACTTCCCGATAATAACATTCAGAATATCGGTGTATCATCAAATAAGGCCATAAGCCTTTCATATAATAATGACAATAAATCGGTAACCGTATTCGGAAAGTATGCCGGCGGATGTGACAAGGCGTTGTTTATATCCGTTCAGTCGGTTAATGACCCATCGGTTGTTATATATGACGCACTCTATACATCTCTTTCAGGAAAATACGGCAAAGAAATTCTTCTCCCCGAAAATTTAAATGCCGGGGAATATACCGTAACCGTAACAGGCTCGGAGTCATCCGTTTCGGATACTTTCAGGTATATTAATGAAGCGGAGCTTAAAAATGCTCTTGATAAGATTAACGGTGCAGAGGATTCATCGCAGATGCAAAGCGCAATCTTTTCAAATTCCGGTGCACTCGGCATAGATACCGATGCGCTTGACGGAAACGAAGAGCTTTTTGCCGAAATTGTGCTTGCAAACAGGCCGGACGGCGGATATGACGAAAAAACAGTAATGTCGGAGTTAAATGCTGATACCGCGGCAATTGCGGTTCGCGGCGGAGCGTCGCTTCTTTCGGAGCTTTCAAAATATTCATCGTCATTTGCAAATGCCGATAGGGGTTATGATCTTGCAAATATGTATTCAAATCTTAACTCCGCGGCAAAGAGTAATGTCCTTGCAGATTCAAAGTCCGCATCGCTCACAAGCGGCAAAACATTTGCCGACATACTTGCCGAAAGCATGATTATGTATTCGGTCAAAGACGCTTCATCGGCAGACGATATAAAAACGTTCTTTGAATGTGACGGCTTTGACATATTTAAATACGCGTCGCTTTCAAACGATAAATATAATGAAATAACCGATAAAGACGCCGTATACGATTCGCTGTACGAAGAGCGCGATGCGGCATCGGATTATAAAAACACACTTTTACTTTTTGAATCGGCTGTATCGGGCAGATATGATTATGAAAAAAGCCCCAACAGCCCGATAAACTTCCCGAGTGTAAGCTCCGATCTTAAAGCGGTTATGAATGCGGATGATCTGTCGGAGATAAACGTTACGGCAACAGATCCGAACGGAACGGTAGTAAAAGTTGAACTCCTCTTTGACGGAGAAGTTATAGACACTGCATACACCGCGCCGTATGTTCTCAGTGCCGAAGGCAAAATAAGCGGCTACGGAACGCATACAATTTCGGTTTCGGCGACGGATAACGACGGTAATGTAACGGTAAAAGACTATACCGTAAATATCATAAACAGCATTAAGGTTGTTAAGTTTGCAACGGATTTCAGCGAATTCAAACCGTATTCCGAAGAAGCAATATCGGAGCTTAACTCTTCGGATAAGCTTATAATAAATACAAACGGTCAGGATTCATTTGCAGAAATACGCGATATGGGTGCAGAGCACGGCAATGCGCTTGTATACGGCAAGAATTCCGGCAAAAAGGCAGACAAGGCGCCGTTTGTCGGCAACCGTACAACGGCATCGAGAGGAATATATGAATATAAGTTTGACCTTTATTTAAGCAGAACGGATTTAAACAGCTATCTGAACACCCGATATACCGATACATCGGGCAATAATGCTTTTGTCGGTACCGCACAGGTCAGCGGCGGCAGACTGTATCTCAAAAATAACGGTGTCAATGATGCTTCCGTGGAGCTTAAGGCTAATGAATGGCACACATTTGACCTTATTTATGACTTTACAAACCGGACCTATGATTTTTATTGGGACGGCAAGCTTATTGCCGATGATTACGGTCTGGGCTTTAAGAACTTTGCCTCAATGAATGACCACTCAAGGCTTGAGCTTTATGTAAACAACATACCCGAAAACGAAGAGGGTTATTATGCATGGGATAACTACAGCTTTACCCAGTATGTTGATTTCCCGTATGTAAAAAATGTTTATGTGAAAGATTCTGATGAAAAATCCGTTGACTATAAAGCCGATAAATATAACATTCTTTTAAGCGAAGGCTTTGAAAGCATCGATTCGTCAAAAATCAAGATATATCGCGACGGAATAAATATTCCGATAAAATCGGTTTCGGTATCGGGCAGTGCTAATGAAATTATAACCGTTGAACCCGAATATCCTCTTGTATCTTCCGCAGAGTATAAAATTGTATTTTCGGACGGTCTGAAAACTCTTGACGGATATGAAATCGGAAAAGAAACAACGGGAATATTTAAAACATCACCGTCCGATTTCGACATCGAAAACGCAGAATTTTTAAAACAGGATTCTTACGTAACTTTTAAAGCTAAGCTTGTAAACACATCGTTTGAAGCAAAGAAAGCGACAGCCGTTATGAATATTTATTCCAATGACGGTGTTTATAAAGCTTCGGTTTCCAAGAAGATAACCGTATATGCCGAAAGCAGCGAAGATTTTTCGATAACAAAAAGTGCGCTTTCGGATCTCGGAGGGGCTTCGAACTACAGAGCAAAGGTGTTCTTTATGGATGACTTTGATTCCAAAACGCCGCTGAATCAAAATATATACACATCCGATTCCGAGGCGGAATCCGTTTATGAATCCGATAAGAGCGATACATTAAAAGCGGCCGTATCATACAGCGACTCCGCAAGAGCACTCACCATAAACGGCACAACGCCCGTCGGCGCGGAAAACGTTGTTTATGTTATGGTTGCAAAAAATGAGTCGGGCGCTCCGTCAGAGGCGGAAAAACCGATAATAAGCGAGGCATGCATAAGCCGCTTAAACGGTGCGTTTGCCGTATCGGTTAAGCTTCCCGAGGATTTTGACGGCGGTAAATACAGAGTATATGTACTCAGCGGATTAGATTCCGTTTCAGATACGTTTATATTTGTTAACAAGTCCGAAGAGGGAGACATTCTTTCAAAGATTAACTCTTCCGATAAATCGGGAATAAAAACAATTCTTGATTCTTCGTGTGAAAAAATCGGGCTTGACAGCGAGATATACAAAGCGGATTCCTCCCTTGCATCGGCAATGCTTTATGCATTAAAGCCGACGGGAGGCTACACGGCAGACAGCGTAGGCGGCGCCGTATCTCAGATTTCGGCAGCAATTCTTATAAAGAACGGTGCCGATATTTCGGATACTCTTCTTAAATATAAAGACGCACTTACGGTGTATGACGGAAACACAAAAATTATAGACTGCTTTGAGGACTATAAAAGCCTTTCGGAAGAAAACAAAAAAGCATTTCTCAAAAACTTAAATGCAATTGACCTTGCAAACGGCGACAGCTATGCACTTTCGTTTAAAAAGGCGCTTGTCTGCACATGCTTTAAAAATTCCGCAAACTGGTATGAGCTTAAGCAGATTGTTCTCGGTGAAGACGGAAACGGTAATAAAATCAATTCGGATTTCGGTCTGATCGGCGCATCCGTTTCAGATTATAACAGGCTTAAAGATAAAAACACCGTGTTTGAAAATATGTATAAAAACAAATCACAGGTCAGCGATTTTGCGGGGATAGCCAAACTCTTTGAAAAAGAAGCATACAGCGCATATAAATCGGAAAACAGCGGTTCAGGTTCATCCGTAGGAGGAGGCGGAGGCGGCGGAGGAAGCAGCAAGAATCCGACTGTTGCACCGCCCGATGTTAATCCCGGAGGCCCGAATGTAAGCCAAAAAGCTTATTCGGATATAGGCGGTCATTGGGCAGAAAAAACAATAACCGAGCTTAAAGCCAAAGGCATAATAAACGGATATTCCGACAACACCTTCCGCCCCGACAACACCATAACCAGAGCAGAATTTGTAAAGCTGATTGTCACAGCGTTTGGTATTAATTCCGCATCCGGTACATCGTTTGCCGATGTGGCCGATTCGGCATGGTATGCACCGTATGTGAAAAAAGCTGCCGGAGCAGGAATTGCAAACGGCAATAATAACGGAAACTTCAATCCTGACAGTGCGATTACACGCCAGGATGCAGCTGTTATTATTTACAGATACTTGAGCAAAAATTACACTCTTGCCGAAATTAAAAACGAATTTACCGATACGTCCGCTATGGCGGATTACGCTAAAGACGCGATTAACATTCTAAAGGCAAGCGGAGTAGTCGGCGGAGTGGGAGACGACATATTTGCACCGTCAGATTCCATAACCAGAGCACAGGCGGCAACAATGATAATGAACGTTATCGGCTATTCGCAGGCACACTGAGAAAGGAGAGGATTTTAAGATGAAAAAAATAATATCAATTATACTTTCAATTGCTCTTGCAATATCTTTTTCGGCTGTGAATGCTTTTGCCGATAATGAAACGGCTGTTAATCAACCTGATGAAACAAAGCTCGGACTTTTAAAGAGCGTATACGGCGGATTTATTGAATCGGACGGAGAATATATGAGCCGTTTTGACTTCATCAGAAATGCGATGGGTCTTATGGGATTTGATGCCGATTCTGCCGCTGTAACCGATTTTACCGATATCGATCCGACTCGCGTCGGCGGTTCGGCTGTTAAATATGCACTTTCGCAGGGGCTTATAAGCTACGGATTGTATTTTTACCCCGACAGCCCGATTACATATGAGCAGGCTGTGAAAATAGCTGCCGTATCGTGCGGCTACGGCAAGAGTGCCGAAGCAAAAGGCGGATATCCTTACGGATATCTTGCTGCCGCATCATCGGCAGGGCTTTTAAGTGATGTTACAACGACGCTTTCTTACAGCGACTGCGTTAACCTTTTGTATAATATGATGACGGAAGACATCATGGAGCAGACAGGTTTCGGTGATGATGAAAAATTTGAAGTGAAGAAAGATACAAATCTGCTTTATGTATATCATGACATAAAGACGGTTGAGGGCATTGTTACCGCAGATGAATATTCGCCGCTTTTATACTCCGGAGATACGGCTTCAGACGGCAGAATACGCATAGGCAGTGCGGAATATGAAATAAATACCGATAAAACTTATCTCGGATATAATGTAAAGGTGTATTACACCGAAGCTTCAAAGCATAACAAGGCTGTATATATTGAACCTGTCTCAAACAGAGAGGTAACGTTTGATGCAGACGATGTTGATGAGTTTGATGCCAAAAAGATATCCGTAGAGAACGGTTCGGGCAAAACAAAGGATTATAACCTTTCCGACGTGTGCAAGATTATATATAACGGAAAGGCATATATCACCAATACTCTGGATGAGCTTTTAGACTATGATTCGGCTGTATTTACTCTTGTCGATAATGACGATAACGGAACATATGATGTTATATACGCAAATTGCCGTACGTATATGCAGATAAACCGCGTTGACGAAACAAACGAGATGATTGTCGGAGAAAACGGCAGCTATGTATCATATAAAGATGATGACTGCAAAATATCATACTATGCAGTAAACGAGGACGGAGATTTTGCGAAAACGGATATATCGGCGCTTGCGGCAAACGGCATTATTGCATGTGAAGTATCCGAAGACGGCATGAAAATTGCAATATATGTTTTGACCGGAAGCGTGAGCGGAACAATAAGCGAATTTTCGACCGATGATGACGAGTTTTATATAGACGGTGTAAAATACAAATGCACGGGATATATGAAAGACGAGAGCGCACCGATATCTGTGGGCTCAAAGTGTACGGTTCTTTTGGGCTTCGGCAATGACGCTGTTGTCTGCACGACATCCTCTCCCAAGCTTAAATACGGTTTTGTCGTAGCAACGGCTTTTTCAACGGATCTTGAGAGAAAATGCAGAGTAAAAATCTTTACCGAGGATTCCGAAATGCTTGAGTGTGACATTGCGGCCAAACTTAAAATCGATGCCGCAGGTTCCAAGAAAGATACGGATGCCAAAACTCTTTTGGATTCTCTCATAGCTTCGGGAGATGAAAACAGACTTATTCGTTACAAGCTTAATTCGGACGGAGAGATAAATGCCATAGACACGGTGCAGCAGGCATCTGACAGTTCTGTTTTATATGAAGAAAAAAATAACTACGACAGCCTCAACAAATATTACGGCAGTCTTGATTCCACAATGACATATAAAAGCGGCTCATTTATACCGAGATTCAACTTAAGCGATGTAACTCCCTGCTTTGTTATTCCGACATCGGATGAAGAAATAAAAGCGGAAAAGTATTATGTTGTAAACAAAGATTATTTTGCAAATGACAAATCGTATCAGGTTGTGTCATATGATCTTGACGGAAGCGGCACGGCAGGCGCGGTTATGACAAGACCGACAACCGTATTTTCAGATGACAGCGGCGCGGCTGTTATAGAAGATATCGTAAAGGTTATAAATAACGACGGTGAAGAAGTATATAACGTATGCCTGTGGGCAGACGGAGTATTTATGCGGTATGAGGCTGACGATACCGAAGATATGGGAAAAACCGTATCCGCTCTTAAAAAGGGCGACATAATAAGATATATGCTTAACCGAAGCAATAAGCTTTATAAGATAACAAAAGACCTGTCGATATATTCCGAGGAATACAATACCGTAAATCAGACATATACAACATATGTCCGCGGCAGGGTATACAGCAAAAAAGGCGATTGGCTTGAAATCTGCGCAAATACGGATATGCAGGACGGTATTTCTTTTGATAAACTGGTTAACTATCAGATAAAGTCAAATACAAAGGTTGTCTTTATCGATGCCGTTAAGGACAAAACGAGCGGAGATATAAAGAAAATCAGAATTTATCATGCCCCGACGGAAGCAATAAAGGATTATATATCATGCGCATCCGATGCGTCATATATAATTCTCAGGACTGTCAGCTGCGAGGCGAAGACTGCATTTGTGATAAATTATACCGATAAATAAAGCGAACATATAATAACATATAAAGAGCAAACAAAAACATTGATTTGTTTGCTCTTTTGTGTTATACTCATATATTGGATAAGATGATAAATTATAATTTAATGCGGAATCAGCGCAAGAAACAATGCCTCCCCTGTGCAAGGGGAGGTGAGCTATTGAGCAACTCGGAGGGGTTGTAAATATTTAACCCTTGCAAAATATGCTGCTGAGTTAAAAACATGTTTTGACAATCCCTCAGTCAGCTGACGCTGACAGCTCCCTTTACACAAGGGCGCCTTTCTTTCTTGCGTTTAACAGTATGATTTTGTATGTATTGTGTAAGCGGAACGGTGTGGGCACCGCTGCCTACAAATAATTTTATAGGTATGCTTTCAATTAACTAATTGGTTTAAACGAAAAGCTGTAATATAATTCCGTTTAATAATTAATTGCAACCTTTCAATAACTACGTAGGCAGCGTACCACACAGCGTTCCGCATGCGTATTATAAACACAATATATTAACATTGTGCAAGGAACGTATATGCCCGATTATGCGTAGGGGCGGATAGCATGTCCCGCTTGTTTGCACGTTATCATAGTTCGTGAGCTGTGATATCAAATTTCTTTGCGAGCATTTTTTGTTTGAAAATCAGCATGCGGTTTTTTCATGAAAAAATCGAAAGAGAATTTCGCCCGAATATAATCGGTTCCCTTGAATCTCGGGCGGAATTCAGACTTGTTTCCGAAATAATTTGAGGAAATCAAGTCGGCTGAGATTTTTGAAATGATTTGCAGGTTGGTTTTCAAGAAAAAAACGAGGGGTGTCCAAGAGGGGAGGGCACATCCCATCTTGAAAAGAATGTTATTGATATAATTTAACATTTTATCAGAGATGAAATGCAAATTACACCGCTAAACATTAATTTAATGCGGAATCAGCGCAAGAAACAATGCCTCCCCTGTGCAAGGGGAGGTGAGTTGCATAGCAACTCGGAGG
>CAKSJG010000018.1 GCA_934463165.1 uncultured Clostridia bacterium | reverse complement strand
CGGTGTAAATGTTATTCCGTTTTCCGTTGCGGAATTCTTTAATTCCGTGTACGGATACGGGATTATATTTTTGCTTTTGGTATTCCCCTCTATCACAAGCTCATTTAAATTACCATTTTTGGATTTTTTCAGTATGCACGGATATCCCTCAGCCGTCCTCGGAATATTTGTATTTCTGTATTTCTCGCGCATATAGTTTGAATATATCATGTGTTTCCTCCCGAGTAAGTGTATTCACTGTCGGAGAATCTCCAGCCGTAAATATACTTTGAATTTGTGCTGTCATATCCCAAAACACCCCAGTCAAAATACAGACTGTAAATTGTGTTTGTTTCGGTGATAAGGTCAAAATCCGAAATTGCGCATGATGTTGCGTCAACGGTCACCGTTGCGGCATCGGACCCCGTCATAAAATCGACCTGAATAAAATCCCCGAGCTGACCTTTGGGCAGCTTAAGGCTTACGGCTGTTTGCGTGCCTATGTCGTATACAGTATTTGCCGAAAGCGTTGTCGGGATAGTGGTTGCGCTTGCAGGGCGAACAGCGCGGACTTTGGCGGTCAACTCGTTTGATTTGACATATTCTGTCCATGATTCCCACGTGTAAGATGTGCCATCAATGCATCTAAATTTCATTCCGTTTTCGTTAATTAGATATTGGTAAAAACGTTTTAATCCGCTATTATCATCGCATGAAACGATTAATATGCCGCCGTAATTGTGATTTTCCGCATATTCTTCTAAATATTCACTGTAGTTATATTTATATATTCCCGGGGTTAATATATCATCAAAATAAGTTGATATATTTTCAGCCGTTGGGGTTAACTGTTTTACACCGCCATCAAGCGAAACACCTTTATCAGTAATTGTAACATCTTTACCGTCAACTTTAATCTTCTCAATCTTGTTAACCTGTGCACCCGTTTCAATTCCGTCAAGCTTTGCTTTGTCGCTGTCGGTAAAATCATTGGTGCTTAAATCCTTTCCGTCAACTTTATCGACCTTTTTATCAAGAGCGGTTTTGTCTGCATACTTGCTCAAATCGGGGAGATTATTCAAATCGTCATAATTTCCCGTATGCGCAACCTTAGCATACCTGTTATTCCCAAGTGTAATTTGCTCACGTGTGGGATTTTGTATGATAATCTTTGCCATAAATCACACCCCCCACTGAACAGTCAGCACACCCGATTTTTCGGTGTCTGTTCTGCCGCCCTCGTCAAGCAAAGACAAACGATAAACATAATTTCCTATATCAAGTTTCGCCTTTGCCGCATTGCTCAAATTAAATGCCGCACCCTCGCCGACAATATCAACCGTGGTGTCAATCAAAATATCGTCAACACCGTTTTTCGCAATCTGCAGCCTTACCTTTTTTATGTTCTCCGTGTAATCATCCACGGTTATATCGAGCGTAAAATCATCACCGTGAGGATAAGACAAATTTGCTCCGTTAATTAAATATACCATGTCACCGCCTCCTTAAATTATGTATACTTTGCCGGCAAAGGTTTCTGTGCTGTAATCACGGTTATGTCTTACTTTTACATCAATGTTGCCGCTTGTGTTCTTTGCGAATGTTATGTAGTAATAATAACTTGAATGATACGCACGGTCAATCTTGCCCCTATCAGCAATGCCGTCACTGTTGAATGTGAGATTTTTTATCGGCACAAAAGGACCCGAGGTCTCGTCTTTCGGCATTGTTTTATCTGTATAACCCGACACATCGGGTTCATACATAAAGAAGTTTGCCGAATCCCAAACCTCTTTGGGAATTGTAAACA
Organism: uncultured Clostridia bacterium; assembly: GCA_934463165.1. Taxonomy (GTDB): domain Bacteria; phylum Bacillota; class Clostridia; order UMGS1810; family UMGS1810; genus RGIG1828. Next base: position 55,264 of record CAKSJG010000018.1, on the reverse strand, counting down.
ACGTTGCAACACTGCCGTTCGGTACAGACACATTTATTTCATACGTCTTATACGATGTCGCAAGGCTAAGTGTTTTCGGCGTGCAAAAAGTCCTGTTTTGCTCTGCTCGTGTTGCGTAGCCGTCAGCGCCTTTTATAATTGCTATTTTCTGATATTCGCCGACTGTCGGATATTGATTCGACATTTCAAGCGCCGCGGTGTTCATATCTGCGTTGTATGACGCATATATATAAAGCACCTTTTCGGTATTGATTGACGATATGTCAAACGTTTGTTGCTCGGTAATCCTTGTTTTTGCACCGTCAGAGAATACAATAACACCCTTGCCGACATATGCCTTTGTTTTATCTGTCGAGAGTGTTACATTGCATGCATCGTCACCAAAGATGACACCCGGAGACGCAAGATCCGCCGTTATGCTGTTGAGCGCCGCAACCGCCGACTGCGGCGGTGTCTCGGGAAAATGTGTAAAGTCAACGCTTCCGAGGTCAATTGCAATGTTGTTCAGACTTGCCGCCGTGACGGTTTCATCTACCATAAAATCAGTTTGCATCTTCTTCCTCCTTATAATCTTTTAATGTGGGCTCTTGACCGAATTCAACACCTTCTTGCCAAATGTCAACGGATTCGACCCTTAATTTATCGGTAACATCGCCGTGTTTTATTCTGACGATATCACCGATTAAATAATCTTTTCCGAACTCTATATTACGCGTTTTTGCTGTGAGCTTATAGTCAGCGTTTTTCTCTTCAAGTTCGTTTTTTGCTTCGGTCTCATTTGTTGCCTTAAGCACGGTATCGCGAATTTTGAGCCCTGTTTTTTTGCCGTCAATGTAATGCCATGTTTTATTTTCATCTTTCCACCAGCCGCCGAATGCAAGGTCCTTAGAATCAAAATCTTCTTTAATCTGATATGCGTTGAGATTCTTTTCACTAAGCATCAGCGGATTATTGTTGCTTTTTAAGAGCTTAAAATAAAGCTTTTTTTCAGCCCAATCGGCATATATTTTATATCCGCATTTCGCGGTTTTGCATATACTCTGAATTGTTTTATATCCCGACTGATAATTTTCGGCTTTGAAATCAATATCATCAAACGATACACCCGGATTGACCCACGTCAGCATTTTGCTTTTGTCTATAACCGATTTTGCCAATACCGCAGGGGATCTTTTTGATGCGCTCTCGGCAACGGGAGAAAACACCTCATAATTAAGCATTCCGTTTAAATGAGATCCGAATATCTTCCGCTGTTTTTCACTGAACTGATAATCGGTTGTAATTCCCTCAAAATCGCCGAATCTGACGAGCATTCCGTCCGGATGAGCACGGATAAGCCGTTCGAGCTTTAAATCCCAAAATTCAAGCTCAAATGAGCCCTCACCGTTAAATTCGGTTTTGGTGTCCATACTTTTAAACCCGACGCTTTTTGATGACGGCGGCAGTATGTGAAGCTTATTAAAATCAAGATCGTAAAATACAACGTCCATCAGCGCACCTCCATACTGTAATATTCGTTATAAAATCTTGCCTGTACTTTGAGCTGACCCTCCTGTGAATTATGCTCCGCTTTGAGCTTATTTTCACCGATTTTTAAATAAAATGCCGAAAGGTCCGTATCATCGGATATTGAGCTTGTAACGTCACCGTCTTTGCTGCTTAAAATGTCTCTTGTTTCGAGGTCTATCGTCACGCATTCATTTTGCGCCAAATCGCGGTTTATTTTAACAAATGCACCTGTTGTTATGTTGGTGACCGTAATCGGACCCGTAAGCTTTGAATCTGATGTATTTTCAACCGTCAGTATCGGGTATGTGTATTTATCGCCGATGTTATGAGCGACACCCTCCGATATGGATTTTGTAAATATGCAGGGAAGCGTGAACGTCTCGGTAACAAGATTTTTGAGAGAATATATATTTGTTACCGTCTCGTGAATATCGGTAAAATAAGGGTAGTCCGCCTGCAGCTGAAAGCTGAAAGAATACAGTCCGCCTCCTTGATAATCAAATTCGGGCGGCTTCACCGTTTTGACACCGATTTTGCGCCGCTCAATCTCATTGGTGCATATGAGCTCACCGCTTTCGTGCAGCACCCGAGACATATTTCGGCGCTGATAACCGCTTTTGTCGTTCATTTCTCCGCTTATTGTGATAGTCCTTTTTGTATCTTTGCATCCGATTTCGGTGAGTCCGTTTTCAAATGCAAATTCGATGTTGGTGTAGCTCTTTGTCGGAAGACCGAACCCCGAAAGGGATGTTATACCGATTTCAGAGCCGTAAACACCGCACATCGTGACCGTGCCGACGCTGTTTTGATATTTAATTTCGTGCATAAGATAATCCCTCCCTGTGCTGTTTGTATTCCTTTTCGTTTCGCAGCTCTTCAACGATATCCCTTGCCGATACGTCTTTGCCGGCATTAATTGTTATCTGACTGTTGTCATAATAATTGGATGTCGTGCCGCCGTTTACCGCAGGCATGAAAAATGCGTTCAATGATGACTGCACTCTGTCATATACCTGTGACATCGCTTCTTTGATGTTGTTCATGAATCCTTCACCGAACTCCTTCGCACTGTTTTCTCCGATGTTATACATTTCTTCGGGAGTTTTTGAAAATTCGGCAATTAAAAGTTCTTTGAGCCGTTTTGCCTTTTGCTCATATGATGATGTTGCGGTCTCTTGCGCTTTTTCGTTTAATGCAGTGTAATATTTGACATATTTGTTATAATCCGCATCATTTGCATTAAGCAGAGCCGTCATATATTTTATGCCCTCGCCGCGGTCAAGAGTTTGCAGATGGTCAAAAAAATCATTGTGAATATTGCCGCGCTGTTTGAGTTTTTCAAGAAGCTCGTTATATTGTTCAAGCTCTTTGTATGCAGGTTCCAAATCGGGCAGGGCAGCACTTTCAAATATCGTCTCTTTGCCCTGCATGAATTTGACGTTAACATATTTGTCGGCTTCGCTCAATCTTTTCACAAGGTCATCACGTGCATCGGAAAGCTCTTCAATGCTGTCAAAAGCATTTTCGACACTCTCCGTGAATGAATCAACAATATCTTTTTTGATATTTTCGATGTCCTTTGCGTGTGCTTCATACAACTCTTTTTCACGGTCTGCCGCTTCTTTTAAAAGTTCAAGGTATTTATCCTGCGCCTTTTTCTGTTCTTCCTCTATGCGCTCATTTTTGACCTTTTGAATCTCTTCGGCACTTTTGGCATTTTTGAGCTTTTCCTGATATTCTTTTTCGTAGTTTTCGCTCTCAATGCGTGCTTTTTCATTGAGATAAAACTGCTCTTCGTTCAGAACCGTTTTATTAAAGCTGTCCTGCGTTTTCTGAACTTCCGTTCTTGCGTCAATCGTAATTGATTTTATAGCGTCAATGATGTATGATTTATTCTTTTTGAGGAAATATGCAAATCCTTTTGCGGTGTTCTTTGCAAGTGCTTCCGTAGGAAACGTTATGCCGATGCTGACCGATGCCGCGCTTTTTGAAGCAAGAGCATTGTTAAGACCGCTTGCAAACCCCGGAATGCGTATGCTTCTTGCACGGAGCATTGCCCTTGACTGTGCCGCCGTGAATACCTTGTCACCGCGGTTTAACAGTGTCAGCGCAGGACCGTTGCTGTCAACGTATCTGAATGCGCCGTTTTGATCTTGAATCAGTTCTCGCCCGAGTTCGTTAACAACGGATAAGCCGCCCCTTGCATAGCTTGTACCGGTTGCGTTGTGGGGAATATTGTCAAGCTTATCTTCGCCGTGTACATTTATGTATACTTCAATATCGTGCCGAGTAGGCAAATTATCTATGCTTTCGGTTATTTTTAAACATGCATCATCTACTTTTGTTGGCAACTTATCTGTTTCGGATAATATTCCGTCTATAGCCGTTAGCATTGAATCATGCATATTTGTAGCACTTTCCGGTACCTCAACACCGAGGGCATCGGCATATGTCAACAGCAAATCCTTGGAATTTTGGACGGATTTGCTGTCTTCTTTCAATGCGTCCTTTTTCTTTCCGATCGATGTCAAAAGTGCTTTTTGAAGTTCGAGTTCTTTCCCCAATGCTATTTCTCGGTCTGTAGCTAAAGAAGTTGCGTCACCTTGACCTTTTTGAATTAAGTCATTATATTTCGCCTCGATTTCTGTTGCGCGCTTTTTGGATTCTGCATACTTTTGCACATCATCAGCTATACTAACACCTTGCTTGTGAATATCTGTTTGAATTTTAACCTGTTCTTTTAATGTGTCAACATATGCATCATTTAGCGCCTGCTGCTTAGCGAGTTCAAACTGTGCTGTAGCAAGTTTTAATGTTTCGTCTTTTGTTTTGCTTATCGCTCCGCTTTCGTTATCAAAGTTAAGTTTCAATTCAGGAATTGCCTTGTTTAACTGATCAACTATAGCTTGCATGTGCTCCTTTTCGGCAGTAGTTAAATTAGTTTGCTCCGCGAGATTGTATAATTCATCAATTAAAATCTTATTTGTTGAATATTCCTGTTCTGCTGTTGCTATCCTGTCTTCTCCTCTGGAAGAAATATCGTCTAACTCGTCAGAAATTTCTTTAGCTGATTCTAAAGCTTCTCGGGCGGATTTCTTTATATTTTTCATTTCCTCAGCGAAAACTTCATCATATACACCTATTCCACCTATACCTTCGAACACACCTTTGATAATATCCGGAAGAGCCTTTGCTAATGTCTGAGCAATTTGCCATGCCGCCTCCAGCAACTTCGGTGCATTTTCGACAAGAGCTGTACCTATGGATGATATTAATTCCGGCAGTGAATCTATAATCGGCTGAATAATTTCATCAAAATGCTCGGCAATATAAAGTACAGAATCGCATATCGCCGTTATCAATTCGGGTCCTATATCTATTAGTGCGTCAACCAATATCTGTATCAACTGCGGAAGCTGATCAACTATTGTTTGCATCAAAGTCGGCAGCTGTTCAGCCACGGATTTCGCAAGAGTGAGCATTCCACTCACAATTACCGGAAGCAATTCGGGAACGAGCTTTGAAATTGCATCCACAAATACAGGTAAAAGTCGCTCCACAGTTGCACTGAGTCCAACCAACACCTGCGACACCCTCGGCATAAGATTTGTGCCGAACGTCTGAACGGATGTGAAAAATTCATTCATCAGCCTGTCTAAATCCTGTGTCGGATCCGACATGCCGGTCAGCAGGTTTTTCCATGATGATTTCATCATGTTAAACGAACCCTGCAGGGTTGTTGACGCTTCTTTTGCGCTCGTTCCGAGAATTCCGAGTTTTGACTGCACAACATGTATTGCATTTACTATGTTACCAAACGACATGCTCGTACCGTCAACGCTTACACCGAGCTCGTTCTGAATGTCGGTCATTTGCGAAGCGTCTTTTATGAGACGCGCCATTTCTTCTTTTGTACCGCCGTAACCGAGTTTGAGGTTGTCGAGCATGGTATAGTTTTGTTTTGCAAAGCCTTGATATGCCCATTGTATGGATGCCATGTCGGTGCCCATTTTGTTGGCATTGTCCGACATGTCAATTACTGCTCTGTCGGCATATTCTGCCGCTTTTTCGGTATCACCGCCGAGACTTTGCAAAAGAGAAGCCGAAAACGATGTCACGGTTTCCATATACTCATTTGCCGATATCTGTACCGTTTTATACGACTGCTGCGCATACTGCATTAATTTGGGCGCGCTGTCTTTAAAAAGCGTTTCAACACCGCCGACAAGCTGCTCATAATCTCTGTATGCCTGAATTGCCGCTTTGCCGACTGCAACGGCTCCGGTTGCCATAGCCACCGCACCTGCGCCTACAACCTTTCCGATTGTTGATGCCATGCCTTTCGCTTTTTTGCCGACGCTGTCTGCGCTTTTATCAAACCCCGAGCTGTCACCGTCTATCCTTATAATGACTTTACCGCCGTCAGCCATTTAGTTCACCCTTTCTGTTTTCGGGCATGAAAAAAGCGCTTTATCGCAAAAAGCAATAAAACGCTATTGACAAATATTTTTTTGTGTTGTATAATAATAGCACAAGAGACGGCTGCCGTACTGGGGCGGTCGTTCCCAAAATCAAGTTTATAGCTTGTAGAAAACGCCGCTCACCGCATGGTTAGCGGTTGTTTCTTTTAATTGCTATTTTTTAATCAAAAGAACAATATAAAAAGAAAATATAACAATAATTGCTATGTATTCCATTATACCGCCCCCTTTGTAAGGGGAACAACCGTACCGTCTCTTGTGCTTTAACTATTTTAACATCAATATCGTATTTTGTCAATATATGCCCTTATTTCCAAAATGCATCGCAAAAATCGTTTTCCGCGCCTGTGTTTTTCTCTTTAAGCGCATAAATCAATCTTTGCTTTTGCCAATACTGTCTTTCTTCCTTTCCCATTTTCGAGAAGTCGCCGCACCGCGCATACGCTCTGTGCCACAGCTCGGTATCTTTGTTTGCCGCTATAGTCTTGATAAGCTCCATGCCCTCATGAAAGGAAATGCCCTTTTTCATGAGTTCGGGGTAGTATCTCCACAGCTCACAATATATGATATTGCCGTCAACTTCAAAATCAATAGCGTTGCCGCCTTGTTTTTGGGATTCTCCCGAGCTTTTGCCGTTCGGGAACATCCATGCTTCAACAGCTTCCGCAATGCCCTTGTCATTCGGAATTTCATCCGTGAATACATCAACCAGTGCCGCGGCTATCCTGTCTGTATCTTCCGATTCAAGCGCAATAAGCACCGATACCCACAGAGCGAAGTCGGTTTTGATATTGTACTTCTCGCCGCTTACGGTGATATAATCGGGAACCGATTCGCATAAAAGGTTCATCTTCTCTTTTTAGCTCCGTGAGGCTGATTTTTTGCAATACCGCTTCTTTTCAGAGCGTTTATGAATGCGGCGGCTTTTTTCTCGTCCTCGGCTTTCTGCATTGCAATTTTGTTTTCAAATATTGCGTCAAAAGCCTTGCTGCATATTTCGGCAATGACATCGATGTTTTCTTTGCCTGCCTTTAAAATAGCGCCCGAACCTTTCGCACCGAACACTATTTTTACAAATTCGGCATAAAAGTCATATTCATTGAGTTGTATTCTCTTTTTTTCAAGCTCTGTTATTTTGTCGTTAAGCTCTTTGCTTCTCTTCGGCAGGTCATAAATTCTGCCCTTAAATTCAATTGCTTTGTCTGTGTTCAGCTTTCTTTCATCGATTCTGATTATATCACTCATGGTATTACCTCCGTATTATTTGCTTTTTGCGGTTCTTCTTGCCGCCTTTTTTATTACAGTGTTTTCTTCCGTCTGCTCTGCGGCAGTCACATCCGAGTCATCCGCAAGAGCTACACCCTTATCCGTGGAAGGTTCGGACAAGAGCGCTATCATTCCCCCGCTGCAAATGTAATTTGTTCAACATTGGTATCGTCACCCGATTCAGGAGATGAAATTGTTGCCTTACCCTCGATTCTCGGTGTTTTTGCTTTAAGAGTTCCCGAATAATTGAGAGTTTCGGTGCCGTCACCTATGGTGTTGCCGACAATGAGATAATCTCTTTTAACAGCAGGGTATGTGCCGTCGGAATTTTTATTTGTAAAGTCAACCGAAATAAATGTTCTTACCGCGTCATCGCCGATTTTTTCACTGTCTATAATGCCCGTCATGTCATTGTGGACGGTGTTGGGGTCGAGGCGTTCAAAGGTGAAATCATAAGATGAGCTCACGCCTGTTGTGGTTGTGACCTCCATTTCCATATCAACATACTGCACGGTATGTTCTTTGGGGTTTTTGCTCTCCGTCAGTGTGGAGAACCCATTCATTCTTGTGTATGTAGGGTCACCCGATCCGCCCGATGCGGGCACACCGTAAAATAATTTTCTTTTTGCTCTTGTTACAACTGTTCCGTTCATTTTGTTACCTCCGTTTAAATATTTTTCTCGATCCATTCTTGCATGGACCGTACTACAAGTAAATCTTTTTTATCCTGTTTTGCTTTAACATCCCACTTTGCACAGCCGTTTTTCAAAATCAATGGTCTGCGCGGCTTCGCCTTGGTATTTATGCCGTTATATATCCACACAGAATGAGGTGATTCGTGCTCAATTTCTTTAGGTTTTACCTCCACATTGTTACGCAGCATATTAGTGTCATGCGGTACGTAGTCATAGTATGCAGTATGCCATGTGTTTGCCGCTTCCTTCCAAAGTTCATCACTTTGCAGCTGTGTCTTCACCCTTGATAAATCAATGTGAATTTCGGTTGTCGATGTAATTATTACGCTCGTTATTTCATCACCACTCGGTATTCGGCAGGGTTGGGAGTGTAGAACCTCACGGTTACGGCATAATCAACAAGGATTATATTCGGGTCGCTTTCGCTCTGATATTGATTCCGTATAAACGGTATCGGGGTCAGACATTCGATTTGATATATGTCTCCTCCGGGTGCGGCTCCCGTGTTCTGCTGATTTATAACCCAGTCGCACACAGACTGCATAGCGCTTTGTGTGTCAAAGTTATAATCGTTGTCGCTTGCGACATTCTCGCGGTAACATATGATATCGACATCAAAGAAATAAGGCTCTCTCGGCTTGAAAACATATTTTTTGCCGCCGTCCGCATATTTCGTGAAATTCACATTATACATATTTTCCGATTTGGCAGGCAGAAGCACGTTTTTCTTATCTTCTAAAAGCGAAGACACTACCCACAGCTTATTGAGTTCGGGGCACTGTTTCAGCCACTTGTGTATTAATTCAAAATTATTCACGCAATCACTCCTTTACTGCTTCGATATAGTTTGTTTCCCACGGCGTGCCGTCCGCGTTGTATGACAAATACGCTCTCTGACCCGTGATAACACCGCCGCATGACTTGTATTTGTCGCGCAGATTTATAAATTCCTTTGTGTTTTTCGGCGCGTCCTCCGAAATTGCCTTAAAAATAAGCAAATCCCCAACGTTTACCGTGAAATTGGAATTTATATTATCACTGCCGTAATAGTCGCAGGGCGGTATATATTTTTCGGTGTCGCATATGTATGCGGTCCACGAATCTTTTTTGTATGCCATGGTACCCGATGAACGGTCAAATATGCCGTCATCCTTGCCGCATTTTTGCAACACATGTTTGGCATATTTGTTTGATTCGCCGTTCGGGATGACGTTTATAATCGTGAACGTATCACCGTGCAGATTGCTCATATTCATTCGATATCAGCTCCCATGTAAAGCAGCATACCGCATCCTCCGCCGAAAAGCGTTGTAAATATAATGTCGTTTGTTTCGGAGTCGGTCTCTGCCTTTGTTTTTGCCGCATATGACACGCTTTCGCTTCTGCCGCCCTGTGACTGGCTTTTGCTTGATATCTGACCGTCTGTGCCTTTATTTGCCGATATGTGGGGTATCAGCTCCATAACGCAGTCTTTGACGGCTTCGGGGATGTTATCGAGCTTCTCAATTCTTTCACCCGTCATGCCTCCGCACTGCGCTTTTATCAGATATCTTGCCCTTTTTTCGAGCATGACAAAGGCGGCCTCTTCAAGAGTACCGCCCTTTTCCTTGTATTCGCCGTATGTCAGATACATAATTCTTACCTCGAGAAGATTCGTGCAATTGCAATCTTTTTGTGGGGATAGAATTTCTTTGCAGCTCCGCTCTGACCGTTGTTTATGAGAGCCCATTTTGCGCCGTTTTCAAGCTCTGCCGTTGTGGGCGAGAGTGTTGAGGTCGTTCCTATGAACGAGAAGCCTTCGGGCGCAATTATGAATCTGCGTCTTGTGTAAAGTGTGGTCTGACCACCGTTTGTTTTGGGGTCTCTCTGCATTTCGTAAGGAACTTCCGCGCCTACATCCTGCATGATAATCGAGCCTGCGCCGAGCACATATGTTGTGTAGCGTGTACCTTTTACAACGTAATCGTTTGCCGCCAAAGTTTTTGAACCGAAATATGCCGCCGATGCGTCCGCAAGGTTAACCTGTGCGCCTGTTGCGCCGCTTGCAACAACTTTAAGAGCACCTGCAGCGCCCTCTGAAGAATCAAAATATCCCTCTTCGGCGGGCATGCCGTCATCAACAAGAACCGTTCTGCCGTTGAGCGTTCCGAGTGACAAGCTTCTCTGTATGCCTGTTGCATCGGTATACTTGAGATATTCAAGCAATTTGAGATTTTCAATATCCGTTGCAACCTTTGAATGCATTATAGCAAGCTTAAACGCGTTTTTCGCATCTCCGCCCGCTTTCTGCAGCGCGGTGTTTAGGGTTGTTGCTCCGAATGTGTTGTTTTCGGCATTATTTGACACATCGCTTGTGTGCCCGGATACAAAGTCCGCATTGCCTGTGCCTGTCATGGAGAATATACCTTTGAGCACGGAAAGAATACTTCCCTGATAGATATCAGCCCAGTAATCAGAAATGCCGCTTCCGACTTTGGACATAAAGTCCACACCGCCCGTGATGTCTGTCGAGAAGTCTTTTTCAACAAAGCCTTTTGCACGTCCGGTAACTATAAACCGCTGTTCGTATGTATCGGTTGTGGTTGCCGTAAGATCCGTCTTTCCGTCATAGTTAACAGGCTCGCCGCTGAGGTTGCCGAAAATGGGGAGACTTCCCGCATATGAACCTGTCTGCGGTCCGAACGCTGCCGTAAGCCTCGAATCGCCTTTTATAGCCTGCGACTTGTACAGTTCGTTTAAATTGGTGTTGGGTACACTGTCCACATACTGCCCGAATACCTCGGGGTTAAATACTTTTTCATCAAATAACATTTGTTTCATCCTTTCTTTTATTCAGTCATTGATTGATATACATCGGGATTTTCGTTAAATATTTTAAGTCTGTCCGAATATCCCAGTTTTGCAAACTCTTCTTTTGACAGACTTGTAAAATCAGCAGGGTTGCCGCCTGCAAGGTTGGGTTTTGCGCGTGCGCTTTCAAAGGCATTGCCGTCCTCTTTTGTCAGCTCCGCAAAGATATCCGCATCGGATTTGCCAACGTTATCTTTGTTTGCAAGTGCTTCATCGAATTTGCGGAGATAATCGGCTTTTATAGCGTCATGTCTCCATTTGAGCGGATTGCCGTCTTTATCCACGGCAACAGCGTTGTAACGTCTGCTTACCTCGGTATCGTGCTCCGCCTTTTCTCTCTCTGCCTTTGCTTCATTTTCTTTTTTGGTAACATCAGCCTGCAGCTCTTCGAATTTCTTTTTGTAATCCTCTGCGCTTGCGTTTGCGGTCTTAAGCTGCTCAAAATCGGAACTGATTTGTTTAAGACTTGTTTCTTTGGTTTCGAGGTCATCTTCAAGCTTTGAGATCTTACTCTTAAAGCCTTCGATGTCAGCTCCGTTGATTCCCAGAATTTTTTTAATCTGTTCGTCTGTTGCTTCGGCAAATATTGCCTTGATTTCTTCCCTTTTCATTTTTAATCCTTTCTGCCTACGCTTTTATACGAGGTTGCATCTCATCGGCTCGACTGTTTTACGTCTGATCAACTGACAAAATTGTATAAAAAAAGCGCTTACATATTGATGTAAACGCTTGATTTATTAAGTTTTATTTTATGATGTTCTTGGCCGTTTCGGCGGCTTTATACATCCTTTTCATTATGCTGTTTTCGGTGAGGTATTCAAGCCCCTTGAGTGTGATTCTGACACCTTTGTTCATTACTTCCGTTGAACCGTCAACATATGTTTTAAATTCGATTCCGTTTATAAGCCCGACATCCGACATCATCTCAAGATAATGAATCCAACGTATCTCGCTTATTTTAAGATGTTCATATCCGATTTCCTCAAGGCTGATACTTTCATAGTCCAGAGCCCTTTCAAGTGTCTTAAGTATTTTATATATGCATTTAAAGTTGTCGTTCATGTTATCATTCCTTTAATGAAGCATGTATTGTATCGGTGTTTCGCTGCACAACAAATCTGTTAATGATTTTCCGTCATAAAATTTGTCGGAAACAACATCGCGGACGTTGTTATACTCTTTGATATTATCACCGCACCATACTTGGAAAGTTGGGATACTGTCGTGCACTTCTGATGTAATGCCGCAGGGTTTGCCGTTATGGGTAAACGAAATATCATTCAAACAGCTTGATATTAAACTTTTTAAGTCATTTGGTTTCATAATATATCTGAATTCTCCTTTCTTTCCTCATCCGTTAAGTCGCGTGTTGTCCTTGCTTTTAAAGAACCGTCTTCATTCCATTCGTAATCGTGAACGTGCTCACCGTTTTTACCGTATGGATGTCTTTTCGGATTTCCGTGTGATGATGTATTTATATCTTTTGACTTTAAACCGCTGGCATCGTAGAACGATCTTGTGTCAACAACATTTTTGTATTTGCGTTCTACGATTGAATTGGGTTTAAAAGTTTTCGGTGTACTTTCGTGATTAGAAATTATTTTGTCTGCTTTTATTATACCACTTTTACCGACTTTGTCAACAGTTTTTGCGGAAATATGCGCCGAACGGTTCCAACGGTTTTCAAGCCCGACATTTGCGCATAAATCATCATATGCAGCCTTTCTGCGTGATATGTTTTCGTTGCACCGCTTAACAAGTACCGTGTCACCGCTTTCTTTTGCCATTTCGCGGATGTTTCGCTCTCTGCGCGTGCCCGACTCAAGTCTGCGCTGCGCCTGTTGCCATTCGTAGCGTGTTTTGGTTTTGCCGTTATATTCTATGAGCTCATTTTCTTCTGCGTGTCTCTTTGCTATTTCTTCACGAGTGTGTGCCGGTTGTGATACACCGAGGATTATTTTAAAATCACGGTGATTGCAGCCGTAGTCCGAAAGTGCTTTGAGTGCAGGTGCGGCATCCTCATATCTTTTGCCGTCAACAACCTTTGCACCGCCAATTGCATATTGCTTGCCTTCCATGAATTGATGTGACGGTCTGCATGTGGAGCTGAAGCTTATTTCTATGCCGTCACAGCCGAGCTCTTCGCCGAGTTCGTCATTGTATGCCTTTATGGCTTCTCGTGTACCGTAAAGTATATTTTGCCTTGCCATGGATGCAAGCGAACGGTTTACGGGTCTGCCGTTTTTATCGGTACCGTAATTTACCTTAAGTCCGCTGCCTCCGAGCTTCTTTATTGTGTCACGCATTGCAAGGTTAAAATCAACAGCACCGGTAGTCACTGCCGTAACGGCTGTGTCAATTGCTTCTTGAAATGCTCCTTTAAAAGGCATGCTGCCTATTACATCACCTTTAAGATTATATTTGTTGACTCTTAAAGCCTTTGTTGCTGAAAGATTGATAAGCGTTTTCTTTGTCTGCTTCACCCAGTGATTTGTAAGCCTCTGCGCCTTTTTATTCTGCGAATACGGCACGTATTTCTTGTTTTTGAGGTCGTAGAGCGGTTTATATGTTTCGCCCTCTTCCGTTATCGTCTCGCCGTAAAGCTTTTCTATGTCGGAAATATTAAGCTTCGTAAGCTCCGCAAGTTTTTTTGTTATTTTCTGCATGTCTCCTGTGATGTCCGAGAGGTTTTTAAGCGCCTGTTGGTCGTATGCCGAGAGCCGCCCGATGCTTTTGATTCTCTTTGCAATGAGTGAGAGTGCATAATTGCTGATTTCTTCATATCTTCCCATGATTATATCGAGGTATGACATTTAATCACACCTCAACTTCGTTATCGATATCAAAATCAGATTCACTGCCTCTTTCCTCTCTTGCTTTTTGGATTTCGGCTTCTGCCTCTTCGGGGGAAAGCGAAGGCTTGAGCCACATCGTTTCGGTTGACATGCTGATTGCTCCGTCCTGCACTCCGAGTCTGATTTGCTCAAATTGCTTGTCGGGGTCTGCAAACGGGTCAAAGTAATCCGAGGCATACTCCCACAGCTCCCTGCGGATGTTAAGATATATGCCGCATGCTTCAAGAGTCATTTCATCGCCGCGGTCAAGCATGTTGTGAACATTGTCTATGAACGAAAGCGTTTCGGCATTTGAGCGTCTGACCTCTGTAGCCGTGCCTCCTTGCGTGACGGTGTTCTCCGTAAATATTCCTCTTGACAGCTTCATGCAGTTCTCAAGCTCAACATACAGTTCCTGCCTGCGCGGTGTGTATTTTTCAACTCTGATTTCGGGATTAAATTGTTTGATATAGTCATCAACCGAAATACCCGTTCCCGTGCCGGCAAGAAAAACATTTTCGGCAACAGCTAATTTTAACTTTCCACTGCGCTCTATTTGCTTTGCTATGCTCGGATGCACAAAAAGAATGCGCTTGCCGTCACTGAATTCCACGCCTTCAAGCTTATCGAGTTCACGGAGCTTATTTATGGTGTCTGCGCATCCAAAGTCCATAGGCACACCCTCAACCGTAGGAATGCCTCTTGAATTAACAGGGGAACGGTAATAACCGAATCCTATATGATTTACACCGTTGTAAGCTTCGGGGGTTTCAACACAGTATTTCCAATGCTCCGGGAGGAACGGCGGTATGTTATTCAGTGCACCGCCGTTTTGCGTTGCGAAATATGTAATTTGCAAATTGCCGTTTACGTCAAGCGTATGCCGCCTTATGAGGAAATATATGCTGCCGTTTTTTGCCGTGAATGTTTCAAGAGCTATGAGAACATCCTTTAACTGTTCACCCTCGCGCTTTAATATTCTTACATAGTCGCTGTTAAGCGGCATTATGCGCAGGGCGCCTGAATCATCGAAATACGGCACGGTATAAAAACCGCCTTTCGTAAGTGCGCCGTGTGCAATGTCTGATTTAAGCCTCTGCAGCGTGTCCGATATATTTTCAAGCGGAGCACACAGGCTGCTTTCGTGTTTTATCTCGTTCGTTGCTTCAACACACGACAAATTCGTAATCTTTGAAGCCGCTATATCGAGATATGATATATGCACCAGATCGTCTATATCGTACAGCCCTGCCCTAAGCAGACTGTCAGAGCGCCGCCTTTCGTATCCGAGCTTGTCTGCAAGATAATCAAGCAGCTGATTTACTTTTGATTTTAAATACATTTACCAAACCACTCCTAAAAAATTCCAGTCATCGGCAAGAGCGTACCACATGGAGTCCATGCAGTCTATTTGCTGTGTGCCGTCATCAAGGATTATTGTTTTTTCTTCTTTCGGGTCAAAGACGGCATTGCGCATTTCCTCTTCCAAAGAGTCGCACTCACCGTCCACTATTTTAAATTTACCCTGTGCCATAAGGCTTATTAATTTTCTTGGTCTGTCATACAAAGGAAGGTATGCCTTGACCTTTGACGCAGCATCGAAAATAAAACGTCTGTCATTAAGCGAGTTAACAATTGAATAGTAGTTATCGTCAACATAGCATTTTGTTATTTCAACACCGTAATCGGCTTCAAAGTTGTTTATAAATTCCATGCATATGTCGGGCACCTGTTCAAGCCTCATTTCTCTGCTTTCATATTTCTTGCTTCTCATTGCATATACAACACCGTCATATCCCTGTGCAACAGCTGTGAGACCGTATGCAGAGCCGTTTCCGCCGATGTCATATCCCATTTTACACCACACAAAGCGGTCGGGAATACAACAGCGTTGTACTTTGTACTTTTCGGGGTGCTCGGCAAAATCACGAAATACAATACCCTCCGCAGCACATCTGATACCGAGTATGTCACGCTTGTAATACACGCTGCCTATTTCATACTTTGATATCTCGCTGTCTCTGTTTGCTTCCGAAAGGTTTATATTGTCAAATATATTAAACTGCTGCAGATTAAAACCGCCCTTGAGAGAGCCGTTTTTGCTCTTTTTTTCGTATTGGTCTATAAACTCTTTATATATCTCCGCGTTCGGACTGTCGGGGTTTAAATCCCAATAGAATCTTTTTATATCGGCATTGATTTGTCTGCGCTGTGCTTCTCTTATGGTTTCGGCATGGTGCAGGTTAATCTCGGTGGCAATCCACAGTCCGATTGACATACCTCTGAATTTCTTGTAGCTGTCTGCTTTTGCGCCTCCGCAGAATAACACAATCTTTTCTTTGTAGTTTGTATCCTTGCCGCATATCCTAAGTGCTTCATTGCCTTTGTATTTGCCCCATTTGCATTGACCGCGGAATATGTGCTCAAGTCCGTACCCGTCACAGTCTCCGATAATAATCTTGGCTGTCGGCTGTGTGGATGCGGTCGCAAGGTGCAGTTTATCTTTTGAATGCTTAATGTCATGAGCAAAACAAAATACGTTATCCGTTGTCTTACCGGATCTGATACTCCCCTCGGCAATGTTCATGTCGCAGCTCTGTGTTTTACGCATGTATTCTATATGCTTATCGGACCAATTGTATTTGAGCGTGTTTTTTCGTCTAATCACCGCCGAACACATCGCTTTCGTATTCCTCAAGGTCTTCTATGTTTTCATCACCCCCGGTGATTATGATGTCTTTAAGGTCCTTTATGGACTGAACTATCTGCCGCATCTTGTATGTATCGACAATTCCCGTCTCAACGACTTCGCCGCTTGTATATGCCGTTTCGAGCTGTTCAATAGCTTTCTCTATCTTTTGACTCAGCTTATCGGTAAGAGACAGAAGCTTAGTAAGCCTATCGGCTTCGGAAGCGGTGATTATTTCAATTGTTTTTTGTTGCACTTCTTTGCTTATTTTGTCGTGCTGCTTAATTTTTTCGGCATTCCATTTTTCTTTGTTGGCCCTTTGCTTTAGCGTACTGAATGAAATATTGTATTTTGCCGCGAGTTTTCTTTGACTGATGTCTGTATTGATATATTCGTTTTTTATCTTAATCCAATTGAATTTTGCCGTGTCTCTCACCGTCCTTTGCATAAAAATAAGCGCATTATCCCCGGCGCTCTCTTTTGATAAAATATTCATACCCGAACCGCTTGCATATATAGCACGGCTCTTTGTATTCTCTTTTTGTTCTCTTGACTGTGTGCCCTGTGTCAAGCATTATTGTTTTGCACTGGTAGCACAGTGTCATTACTTCGGTTTTGTCTTTCATTTTGTCACCCATGAATAAAGCACCCTCGGCTTATGCTTTAGGTGCTTTGAGTATTTTATTAAAATTCCATTATATACATTATACCATGCTTTTTCGTTGCACAGTCCGCTGTTTTTATAAATTTTTATGTTCATTATGCACAATTGTTTTCTTCTTGCTTTGTATAATATGTATAAATCCCATGTTAAAGGCTATCTCATACAGAAAACCCCTTCGGCGTTCATAGAAGTTATCTTTACCTACACACAAGTTGCGGTATGCAAGTATGAAGTTTCTGCCCTGTATGCATGAATCCCATATTGCTTCCGTTAGCTTTTGCCTTTCCTTTTCGTTTGCAATGTCCAATCCTATGTGAAGCTTTGCTGTGTCAACCGCTTTAATTGCTTTTGCGTCATAGCTTTCTTCGAGCTTCTGCAGCTTCACGGTCTTGCTGAAATTAATATCACCGATGCCGCTTCCTTTCGGCTGATCGTCGGAATGCGGTGAAGAATATATAATATCATATCTGCGCTCTCCGTATTCCTTAAGCATGCGCTTGTATCCGCGTACCAATGCTATGCAGCGTATTTTTAGGTCATCCGGTAATTTGTATTTTGTTTGAGACATTTCAATCCTCCTCATGCGTTCCTTTCTCGCGGCTTACATTTAAATCTATATCCATTTTTGCGCCGCAGCAAGGACAGTATTTAAATTTACGTGTTCCAAAATAATAAAACTTACATGCAGAGCATAATATTTTGTTTCCGCTCTTTTCCCACCGCGCCCCGTGTCTGACTTCCTCGACATCGGCAGAGGGCTGTGAATTTATAACATCGAACACGCCCATATAAAACAGTACGCTTTCGTTTGAGGCTTCTAAGTCGCTTTCCAACAAATCCGCGTCAATATATTTTTTCATTTCTACACCTCCTGTTCAAAATTGATAATATTTTTTCCTGTTTCACATTCAGGACACGGAATGATGCTGTATCCCAAAATAAAATTGCCAACATCTCTTTCAGTATAGTGAAACACGCAACCGCACTCGTGACATTCAAATTTTCTGTATGTGTTTCCGTGTTTAATTATTTCCATTGTTTTCATCCTCCAATCCTACACCAAGCATATAGTCTAATTCAGCCTTTGCCGCTATAACAACAGGGTCGTTTTCAACTCTTCTCTTGCATAACCGTTCTGCAAACTCTTTTATTGCTTCGGATTTTATTTCTTTAATCAATTTGCTGATGTCTAAATAGTTTTTTCATCTGTCATTTTTGTTCCTCTCCTTATCTTTTTCCAAATCTTTCTTTTCTCTCGGGATGAAATTACAATCTTTTTTCCCACGATAACCGCACTTTGTACTCCCACCGTCATAAGAATATTTGACATATTTACAATCGTCACATATTGAATAACTCATACATATTCACGCTCCTCAAAAGACTTTATAATCTGTTCATCTGTCATTGTGTTTTTATTCATCATTTTGTATCACTCCCCCACAAAAGTTTTTGCCCGCAATAATGGCAATATGGATAGACTGTACTATCCTCATAGGTTTTAACTCCATTACCGCACGCCGCACACCTGTAATGAGGTACGCTGTTCAAATCGCCTACAGGTTTTTTCGGTATCTGCTTTTCAAGCGCTTCTATTGCCATGTCTAAAGCTTCTGTTATATAAACCGCCCACGGTTCTTGCTTGAAATGTATATCTTTATGTTCTTTTATTCGATTTATTGCTTCTTGTGCATTCATCACTCTGTCTCCTTTGCCTTTCATCTCTCCACCTCCAACAATTCGGGATTATCGTGTATAAAATCATTATATCTTTGTTTTACGCAACCCCGATCTAAATTTAACATTTCAGAAATTTTATTAAAACTATATCCTTTATTTCTTAAATCATATACCTGTTTTGCAGTAATAGATTTTTTATAACTTCTCCGTATACCTTTGGTTTTATGATTACGCTCAATTATTTTTTGTCTTTGTTCTTCCGAAATAATTTTCCCTTTATTATGTTCGCTCTGGTGAGTTCTGAAAAAGACCAACGCCAAATTCCCTTTGCTTGCATTAAGCTTGTTCTCGTCAATGTGGTGAACATTATAATCTCTTGGAATAATGCACTTTATCCAATACATCATTAAAAGTCTATGTATATGAATTTTCTTTTCATATATACTCACCGCAGGATATTCTCCATACAAATAAATATGTTTTTTACTTACTACAGGAGATTTTGCATACCATAATATTGCGTTTTCTAATTCTTTGTAATCTACAATTGCATTACAGTCATTTATAAAATGAATTTCTCTTTGTGTCTTAACCATATCAAACCTCGCTCGCCGTTATCTTTCCGCTTTCCTCTGAATATGTATCTGTTATTCATTTGTTGCACCGCCTTATTTTAAATTTTATTTATACTTGTTACTCCACACTTTGAATTTGAACGAGTGTATTGGTGATATGCCATATCACTAATTCGATATGCTTCAAGTTCGGCATCCATTTTTTTAATCAATTTATGATATTCTTCTTCTCCGACCGTTTCTCTAACAAGATTTTTAAATACTTGAAAAGCATATTTATTTTTTTGCTGGTCACAAATTTTTCGCATTGCTTTGAATTCTGCAATTTGCTTTTGTTTTATACTTAAAGCTTTTTTTATATTCATACACCAGCTTGTCTTTGTGCGCTTTTCGGATTTAGATAATGTTTTATAATTTCTTAATTGTATAATCAAATCTTGAATTTCAATTCCAAGCCTTGTGATGTTATCATCTAAATATCCATTATCATAACTAAATTCGTATTTGCATTTTGGACAAGTTAATTGATATTTCATCACTCCGCACCGCCTTTCAATGCTTTTATTCGGTCAACCGCTTTATCAACATTGTAGAATTGCTCTGTAATGTCTATTAACGGCATTCCGCACTTGTTTTTGTCAATGTATACAACGGCAATTCTGCCATTATGCGCAGTCTGTTTTCTGTCAAAATTTCCGTCTTTTATAAACTGCTCAACCATTGCCATACAGGGTGTAACTATTACACCATATTTTATTAAATTCTCGGCAATTTCAACTTCCAAAGGTAAATCACTACCGATATTTATTGAAGTTATCGCCTTATTAACCAATTTTGTCAATTCTTCAAGTTGGTTCATTTTGACACCTCTTTCAATGCTTTTTGTGCCTGTTCTTTGGTTAAGAATACTGTTTTGCCAATGTCTGTAAAATAAATTTCTGTCGATGCATAAGGACAATCTTCTCTATCGAAATGAATTTTTGCCATACAAGAACAGTTCCCGTCTTGGTCCGTATAATTATCCAAAAATATTATTTCAATGGTACAAGGCTCAATAAATCCGTCAAGTAAGTAATAAACCACTTGTCCAAGCTTAACAGGTATTTTCCTCTCACTCATTTTCCCCTACCTCCTTAACCCCATTGTTCAGCCATAGCCTTAGCAATACCTGGGAATGTTTTACTTCTTGCTTTTGCCCTTTCATTTTCCGGTAACTTCATTGTCGAATAATGCCACAACGGGTCAGTCCTTTGTCTTGTTTTATAATAAATCAACTTAGGTTCTACTATCTTGGTAGGTGTTAAATCATTTAAACCTTTAAGCCATAAACACGTTGCTTTTCGCTCTGTATCACCAAAGAAAAACGGTTGTATGATTTGTGTAGGCTTTTGAAAATATGTACTCATATATCCAACAGGATTCTCAATACAAATTTTGTCACAATCAGCATTAACAAAATTCATAAAAAACATTGCTGCATTCTCTCTGTTATGTCTCCTTTGAATAGCCTTTTCTCCATACTTTTCAATGTTCAAATATCTATTTCCGCAGTTGGCTAAATATGTACACGGCGGATGCGCTATAATCAAGTCCCATTTGCCGTCAGTTTTATGCTTTACTCCGTCAGTTGTTTCAAATTCACAGTTGCCGTTAAGCAAAGGCAACACATCTTGCATAATGTGCCATTCGGGGTGCCCGCTACTTTGGTCTATTATGTCGCAGCTGTATGCCTCGTGCCCTCGTTCGCGGAATGCGGTACATACTCGTTGGCTTTCTTCACAAGCTACTAATACTTTCATTCCTCTACCTCCGCAAGCCAATATTTTTTACGACATTCAGTACAAAGTCTACCGCTCATATCACACCTAAAATCCTTGTCAACCCATTTGGGACAACATACTAATACTCCGTCATTATCCGTTTCCGCATTTGGGAACATCTTCAAGAACCTATCCTGCCTTGTTTCAACAGGGTGCTCCTTGCACCATTTGAGGATTATTTCGTTTGCTTTGTCGGGGTGTTCTCTCAAAAACACATTACAGAACACCTTTGTTTTGGTACTGTATATAGATAATGGGCATTTTGTGCAATTGCCAATTCCGTTACACATCCTCACATAATCATACATCGTTGCTTTTTCCATTTTACATTACCTCCGTTAATTTCGTTATATCGTTTTTCCACACTTTCCAGCATATCACGCAGTTTGCGCCGTGCTTTGTAAGTGTCATTGTCGGGTATTCGGGTGCAAGCAGCTTAATCTGCAGCTTTGTTATCGGCTCCGCTGTTTCTTCGGTACCTCCGATAAGCTTCTCCGCTTCGCGCATTACCGCATCAAACTCACCCGACCCAATATGAAACATGTGTTTTTTGTCGCTCTTAAACAGCATGCAAATGTCGTTTTTCACGGTTATAATGCAATCCGCTTCTTTTCCGCATGCAGCATATACAATGCCGTATTCTTTATCGTTTACGGTTTCAAAACCTTTCGGCAGGTGATACGGTGTGTATCTTTCGCTCTCATATGCAATCACCTCCGCGGTGCTCTTTTCTACCGTTTCACGGAAGAAATCATCCTCTTTCAGCTTCTGTCCCTTGCCTTTGCGGACAGCACCGTTCAGATTGACCTCTGTTTCAATGCCTTGCGGATATGCTTCGATATTGCCGCCGAAATCAAGCACCGTGCACGATGTTTTGCCCGGGCATGCTCTGATGACCCTGCCGACTTTCTGCACCCACTGACCGTGTGTGCCGTTTGTGTCAAAATCAACAATGTTTCGAAGCGGCGGATAATCGTAACCCTCGGTGCAGATGTCAACGTTTATGAGCTCACCGCAGTCTCCTTTTTCAAACTTTTCAAGCTCCAGTTTCCTTGAAGCATCATCAAGCCCTAAAGATAAATATGCAGGGTTTCTGCCGCGGCTTTTTAAAATGTCATATACCTTTACGCAAAAATCATGACTCGGTGTAAATATTACGCTCTTGCCGTCCTGTTTTCTGCTCAGAAAATCGTCAACAAGCTTTTCGATTATCGCATTGCCCTGCATATCGTCCCTGCAGTTCTTTGCAAGGTGACCTTTTTCAATTTCCTTTCCGGTATCAAAAGTCGGTGACATATCAATAAATGTCGGCCGTACAAGATAATGCGAATCAATCAAAAATTTTGTGGTAATCTGATAATAATTGTCAAACAGGTCTATAAGCGGCATCTTGTCACCTCTGTTCGGTGTTGCGGTCACTCCCAGAAGAGCCGCGT
This sequence comes from uncultured Clostridia bacterium, assembly GCA_934463165.1. Taxonomy (GTDB): domain Bacteria; phylum Bacillota; class Clostridia; order UMGS1810; family UMGS1810; genus RGIG1828. The sequence continues at coordinate 32,765 of CAKSJG010000018.1, read as the reverse complement.
TCGGGTCGCCCTCTTTGTTTTGTTCTATGATGTTTTCGTATGTTGAAGCCTTTGCATGATGCGCTTCATCGATAACGATAAGGTCAAAAAAGCTTTTTGCCTTTGCAAGCTCCGGCATGATATTTGCAACCGTCTGCACCATACCGAAATGCACATACCCGTGCAGTGACTTTCTTGCCTGCGTAATCTCGGATATCGGTATGTTCGGGTTCACAAGCGAAAACTTGCTGTGATTCTGCGTGTGTATCTCCGTTCTGTGAACTAAAACAAGCACGTGCGGATATCTGCCGTTTACGGCTCTGAATGCTGTTGTGTAGTTGCCGATCGCAGCTGCCATCATGATTGTTTTGCCCGCTCCCGTTCCGGCAACGATAAGCGAATTGCCACGTTCAAATATCATCTGAACAGCATTTTCGACCGCTGTTTGCTGATAAGGATAAAGATTCATTGATTTACCTCCTTAATTAAAAACGCGCCCGCTTTCGAAAATGAAGCTCTCACACCGTCATGCGTAAATCTGCATGCATTGTGTTTTTTTGCCTGTTCGATAATTTTGTTGAGCTCTTCTCTGCGCATTTCTTTGTACCGACTTTCAAGCTCCCTGAATTCAAGATATTTAGTCAAATCGTAGTCAATTACATAGTCATCGTTAAAAAGCGTGTTTGCTCTGACCGACTGAATAATATTCTTTTGCGAATCGTATTCGCTGAAAGGATTCGGCTCTTTTTTTTCGTCCACATCCGCAAAAAATCTGTTTAAGCATGTATCTATGAGCGTTCCGAGCTGATAATTGTTTGCAAAATAGTAGTGGCTCACGGTCATGTTTTTGTCAAGATATTTTGTTCTTGCCGCCTTTGACATCTGACATATCTTTCCGCGGATGAACGGTGTGTCCTCCTTAAGGACCATAATTTGCAATATGAAAAAGTCCGCTTTGGTTTTCATGATCTGATACTGTGCCTGCACAATGTATTTAAAAGGCATGTGATATTTAAGCTTTTGCGGCATCATGCTTTTTTGCTCGCATACAAACCGCCTGCCCGTTTTCGGCTTTCCGTTTCCGTAGTCAAACGGCCGCACATCAACCGATTCGCTTACACCCTCAACATCAAGAGAAGCTATCAGCCTGTCGCTGATATATACACCGCCTTGTCTGACTTTGTTTGATCTTGACCTCTGCAGCACCTGCATGCCGTACGGCTCTATTGCATGTCCGTATTCGGCAAATTCGGGAGCAAGCTCCTCCTTGCGGTACAGACCGTCATTCAGCACCTTGTGATACAGCGCCCATGCCGTGGTGTACGGCTCTTCCGCCTTAAAATCCTCCGCGTTGATTCCGCAGTTTTGCAGCTCTTCATCCGTTGCGTAATATCTCACGATGTCAAACACATCACTGCTGCCGATGCGTGTTGCTCTGTATTTTTCCCATTCAAGGGAACCCTGTTTAAGCTTGATTTTTTTCATCGCACAAATACTCCTTTAACTCCGCTTGTTTTCTTGCTGACCTCAAAAGCACGCTTAAAGCCGCATACTCTTCGTTGATGACTTCCTGCCTTGTTTTGCCGCTTTTAAACATCTCTTTGATTTCCTCCGTCTTGTCTTCCGCAAGCTTCGGATTGGCGCAAAATATTTCATACAGTTCATTGCAATCCTCTTTTTGTTCGTCCGTGAGATTGTTAAGGTCAACGTCTTCCGTTTCAACCGGTATTTCGATTTTCGGCTGTTCCACAACGTATGTCTGCTTCGGCTGTTCGTTTTGTATGATCTCTTCGTCACTTTCGAACGCATATATCGTATCTTCGAGCTCCGGCAAGATTTCTTTGAGCCTTTTAAGCGCACGTCTGATGATTGTTTTGTTTACCATTTCGCCCGTCCACTTTCCCCAAAACGAATCGGGGTTAGGCTCATTGGTTATCACTTTGTGCCTTTTAACTCCGTACCGTGTTTTGTGTTCTTCCCACTTGGATTTATATAACCCCTGTTCGCTGCATTCGGCAACTTTAAGAATCTCATCAGCCGGCATTTCAATCGCCGTCATTGCAACTCGTCTGTTGTGTGCAATGTCGTGCACGTCCAATCTGCAAAGAAATTTGTTAAAATATTTGCTCATGAGCCTTTGTGCCGTAACGGCTCTGTCGGGGTTTTTTCTTTGGTCTTCAAGCGTGTATACAATGCTTTCACCAACGAGGTTTTCTCTCCAGTATGTGGTGTTTGCGTCTTCTTTCGGCACAGGAACTATCGTGTCCGATATCCGATACCCTTTTCTTGCCGACGCTCTGATGAATGCCTCAACCCTTGCAGACGGTACTATCACGCCGCCGCGCTTTACAAAATCCATTTTGTCGTAATCCTCTGCCGTGATTCCTCCATGCCACAGCGCCTGCAGACCCGATAAAAGTGTGTTTGCCGCGTTCAGCTGCTCCTGCTCCGTTTTGCAGTTCAAATTTTTCAGCGCTTCCATGAGCTTCACCGCAAAAGGCATACACGTTGTTTTCAGTCCGATTTCGCGCTTTATGACCGCTAAGCACTCATTTGTGCCTGCCGTCATTTGTTTATACACCGATAATTTTTCCATTTACTGCCGCCTCCGCTCTTTCTCTTGATTCAAATAGCTTTTTGCCTATGTCCGATTCGGGATATGGCCGTCTTATTTCTGCCCTTCCGACCTTTTTCACGCAATGCATCCATACGCTGCCGTACGGATTTATATACAGCGCGTTTACTTTAACCTCGTCAATGCGTCCGCCTGCCGCGAGTAAATACAATTTGTCTCCCGGTACTGCTCTTACTTCAATGTTCATCGGTTTTTACCTCCGTAATTTCAATTTCCGTACGCGGTCTGTCCTTGTCATGCTCCCCGCAGATTTCCAGACTGATGTGCCCGAAGCTGTCATCTGTGATAATTTTTTCTCTCACAAGCGGATCCAAAAGCATTTTGCCGCTGTAGTTGTCGGGGTCACGTCTTCTTTTGTCGGGGAAGAAGTATGTAAGCCGAACCCTTGCCTTGTCGTACGGTTTTTTCGGTTTTTTCTTGATTGCCGCCTTTATCAGCCAATGCCAGCGCTCTTTTTGTTTTCGGTAAACGTTAAAGTTGCGGCTGTTGCCGATAAACTCGTTGTTTGACGGCGGAATGTCATTCACTGTGATTTTCAATATGGCAGGTCATCTCCTCCGCCGGGCATCGGCATAAATCCGTCATTCGGTAAATTATCCGAATTTTGAGCCTGTGTGCTCCGTTCGCTTTTATTGCCGACAAAATATACTTCGTCAACGTTAACCTCCGTAACGTACACCTTTTGACCGTTGTTTTCGTAGTTTCTTGTCTGAATGCTTCCGACTATGCCGACAGACGCGCCCTTGCTGAAATACTTTGCCAAAAACTCCGCTTGCTGTCTCCATGCAACACAGCTTACAAAATCAGCGTCGTAGCTTCCGTCGGAATTTTTAAACCGTCTGTTTACGGCAACTGTAAATGAGCATACGCTCACACCGTTTGCCGTGGTTTTAAGCTCAATATCCTTTGTCAGTCTGCCGATTAATATCGCCTTGTTCATTGTGCCCCTGCCTCCTTGTATTTTTTCATCTGCTCGTCAATCATTTTCTTTTCGTCATCCGAAATGTCGTAGCTCTCGGGATAATTTCTGAAAGAGCTGTTTTGCACACCTTTCGGCATGCCTTGATTCGGTGAGGCTCTCATCTTCCGCGTCCTCTCAAGCTCATGCGCCTTCGCGCCGCTTACGTCCTTTATCCCGTATCTGTCCCAGTTGTTAAATATCCCCTCGATGTATCTGATGCTGTTCGCTCCCGATCTTGCCGCCTCTTCAATGGCATGTATAACCAAATCGGGCGGATGTGTTTCAAGAAGATTTTTTAAGCTTCTGACGACGACAGACGACAGAGGACCTATATTGCCCTCGTACGCGCTTACTAATCTTTTAAAGTTATCTGTATTGTCATCATCGTCGTTATTATTAATATATATATTATCTATCTCTTTACACGTAATATCAGTATCAGTTACAGTATCAGTTACAGTAACAGTATCATTAACAGTATCATTAACAGTATCATTAACAGTATCATTAACAGTATCAGTTACAGTATCAGTAACAGTATCCGTTGATTTCGTTGCCTTTCGTTCAATTTCGTTCAACGAAAACGAACGTCCGTTAACGTCCGTTGCCTTTCGTTCAACAGAAAGTAACGGTCGTTCAATCCGTTCATTCTCACTGTCGGTTTCGTCCGCCGAATCCCTTGCGCCGTCTGCGTTTTGAACGGATTCAACGTCCGTTCGTTCCGTTCGGTTTTTGCGCCTTGCTTCTGCCGAAGCTCTTCCGGCTTCCTTGCACTGTTCAACTTTTTCGCGGTATTTTTCATCATCGGCGTCAAAACGGTTTTTGAAAACAGAGAACACTATCTCGGCAGCAACATCGCCCCCGAGGTCAACTTCTTCACCTTTGGCATATGCAAACATGGCTTTTGTAACTCTGCCGCATTGCTCGTCAGTGAGTTTAGATAAATATTCGTCCATTTCGATGTAAATAATAAAACTCTTTCTTTCCATGCTCTTCTCACTTTCTGTAGGTTACTTTTTCAATGCTCCAATCGGGATATTTGCTCTTGATGTAATGTATGAGCTCCGCTCTGATTTCGTCTCTTCTGTCCGATTGGTCATAGTCTCTGTGACATTTTCTGCACAGTGTTACAATGTTCTCTTCAATGCCGAGCCCGTTTTGCGAACGCGGTATAATATGTGCCTCCGGAACTCCGCGAGGACTTCCGCATAATATGCAGCAGGGGTGACCGTCAAACGAATCTCTCTCTGCTGCTTTTTTCTTGACCTGCGGTGGTATTTGCACCGCCTTAATGCGTGATATCATTCAAAAGGCTCCTTTCTCTCTCCGATAATATTTCAAGTCCTAAGTCCTTTGCATCCTGCAGGAGGATATTTATGACCCTTGTCATCTGCGCCGTGTCATATACGCTTGAACCGTAATATGCAAAAACATATTTGTACCCGGGCTTTTTGCAGTCGTCCATGACCTCCGCAAACCATCCTTCGCCGTGACCCTGCCAAATACGCTTAAAATCGTCCACCGCTTCAATTTTTATCGGCAGAGGGTAATAATTACCCGTCTGCCTTATTGCACCTCTGTATACATCTTCTTTCGGTGCATTTATCGCATCGCCGATCCGCGTGCATATCTCCCACAGCAGGGCATTTGATTTTAAGCTTCTCATGTCACGCCGTTTGTCAACGGTGACGGTTAGCTCGTTTATGCCCTTGTCCTTAAGCTCTGCAATCATCTGACGTGATTTAAAAGGCTTGTCAACCTTAAACGATAATATATATCCGTTGTCTTTAAAACAGAGCGTTGGTGAGCTTACGTCTAATTTCTTCACGTTTTTTGTCCTCCTCACGCTGTGCAGCGTAGTAATCTTTTGTGTACTTCATTATCGCGTTCATCAAAAGTCCCAGACACAGCGGATTCATGTTAGCGCCGTTAACTCCCCATATATCTCCGACCAAAATTTTAAATTGAATCACCTGCGTTCCGCTGCAGCCGTTCGGACATATGATGTCAAGCGAACCGCTCATGCAATCGGCAGTGTCTTTTTCCGCGGTAAATTTTATCACAACATCGTCACCCGTCACAATATCCCTAATTCTCGAAACCAAACCTTCACCGTACTTAATCATTAAAAACAACTCCTTTATTAAAATTAATTTCGTATTGCCCTTTGGCATTTTCAAATATTTCACTTTCGGCAGCTTCTTTGCACCTGCCGCATATGTCCTCATATCCGAAATCGTAATACTCTTCGCCGTCTTCTATCGGCTCATTGCATATGCAGCACAGCGGTCCCGTGCCGAACGGCTCATCATATCCGAAATATCTTTTTGTATCCATTGTTCTCTCATATTCCGAATAATCCGCCGCCTGCAAAATCAGAAACCTTGCTTCCGATTCGCATATTCTGTTTTTGCAAAAAAACTCGTTCCCGAATTTGATTGCCGTTTTCTCCGTTATATCGTCACCGCACACACAGCACTGCGGTGCGTCTCTTTTGTTTTTTGAAATTTTCATCTTAATCACTCCTTGACAAATTCAAGTTTTCGTGATAAAATTTAATATGTCAGTGTTATTAATTTATCACGAAAATCTCCTCTGCTTCGGCAGGGGACTTTTTCATTTTGCGGCAAGAGCCGAAAATATGAAAGCCGCCGCCGAAACAATCAACCCCCAAACCATTCCCGAAAGATATGTAATTCTGCCGACTTCCATACCTCCGACAAGTCCTATGAGTATCACAACCGATATCCATGTACCGTGCATTCCTATCTTTTTCACAGCGTTATCCTCCTGTTTAACCTTTCCATTGTTTCCTGTTTTTGATAATCGGCATATCTTAAGCCGCCGATTCTCATTCTGTTTTCAATCTCCGCTATAGATTCATGGTCGCGCTTTTCCAACGACTCAAGCAACTTGCATGCATTTTTGATTTTAACCGTGAGCTGCGTGACTTTTTCCTGACATTCGTCACTGCAATATCTTGCCTTGCGCGTCCTTGTGATAAACCTTTGCCCGCAGCATATGCAATGCACCGTCTGAAAAGGTTTAAATCCTTTGTTGTATTCTTCCATGCACTTTGCGCTGCAAAAAGGTTCTTTCCTTGTCGGCACAATCGGCATGCCGCATTTTATACACCTGCATTTTTCTTTGCGAAGCTTGTCCAGCTTTTCGGCAGCTCTAATTTTCCTTAAATGTATGTCCATGTTCAAGACTCCTTTTAAATAACGTTTTCGGCTTCCGACTCAACCCCGACGATTCGGAGAATACAGTTGAGCTTTTCTTTAAGCATGCTGTTTTCGGCAACAAGCTTAGCATTCTCCGAGGCCAAATCACTTTTCACGGTGCCGTTGTTCTTGACTATAACAAACCAACGCGAACCCATTCTGATCCCTTGTATGCGTCCTTTTCCGAGTCTGTAGCGTATTGTGGATTCTCTTAATCCCGTTCTTTTGCTGTATTCCTTTATGTCAACGTATTCTTCGTCACATTTTGCAACGTAAGGCTCCGCGCATTCCTCGCGCGCTTTTTTCGTGAACTCCGAGAGTTCCATATATTCGTTAGCTTTAGACATTTATCTCACCTCCCTGTTATTTTTCGATAATCTTAATCGTGTCTTGAATGCCGTAATATATGATGTACCGTTTGCCCTCTTCGCTGTCGAATTTTATATAGTTGTCTTCGTGGTTGCTTTCAATATCGATTTTGCCCTCGTAATGAAAAATTTCCCTGCCGTCCTCGGCGGTAATGGTTATTTCTCTGTCTATACCGTTGTTTATGTCGGATTTAAAATCCTTTACCGCTCTTTGACCCGATGCGGTGTTTGTGTTATACCAACCTACACCCACCATAACAGCACCTATCAAAATTATTGATATAACACCGGCTGCAATGCCCTCCGGTATACTCTCACTACAAACAAGAAGTGTAAATATAATTCCCACTACCAACATCAAACCGAAAAACATCCAATTCCCTAATGTAAACATATTATTTTACCTCCTCAAATTAATTCATCTGTTGATACTTCAAAATAATCAGCAATTCGCTTAAGCGTTTTTATTGACGGGTCCTTAAACCCTTTGATGATATAAATAATCATCGTTCTTGATACCCCGACAGCATCCGCAAGCTGCTGTTTTGTAATGCTTTTTGCATTCATTAATTCTTCTAACTTTGTAACCTTTCATCTCTCTGCCTCCTCAACATCTTCAAGCGGGGTTGACGTCTCAACGCTTACAACTTTCGCCCCGTCAACAGTAATGACAACCGCGCAATGCTGACAATAATTTTCTTCCAAAAACCTTTTTAAAGGCATTGAAAGCTTTTCTAATTTGTCAAGCCTGCTTTTTAAATTAAGTACTTCCTTTGGACTGTTCATGTTATTTCCTCCTTGTTATATGTCAGATTTTGTGCTATAATCACATTGAGGTGATTTGCATGTTTAATTTTAAAAAACTAAATAAAGTATCGGAATCAGTGTTGTTATATTTCGTTGAAAATAATATCGGTAACGAAGCAAGCCGCATTTATTTTCCGGAATCCAATACGGGCATTTTAGATATGTCATACTGGAAGGCAAGAGAAATCGTCTTTGGCTTGGCTGAAGATGGTTACTTCAAAGGTTTATCAAAATTTGTTGACGGCGGTTGTTGCTTCTCTTTGACTTCTAAGGCACTAACCTACAAAGAGCAATTGCACCTTGATACTGTCGAGTATTTTAAGAAACTTGCTATTTCAAAGCTTAGTGATGTTGTTGTTTCTGCATTGGTTGCATTTGGAACCACTGTTATAACACTGATATTTGCCGCTTGACTTTATTTCATAAGCAACGGACGCATTAAGCGAACCACTGCATACGATACCGCCGCACTGATTATAACTCTTGTGACGATATCCACTATTACGTACCATAAAGGTGTCTTGTTGTTTTTCATTTTTTCACTTCCGTTCAATATGATTTTTGTCAACCCATTCCCAAAGAATCTGTAAAACTATTTGATTTACCGTGTATCCTTTTTTCTCACAATAATTTTTCAGTATCTTCCGCAAACTTTCCGGCGGACGAATTGTCATTACTTTTGGCATTTTATTCACTTCCTTTCAGTGATGTCACTTTGTTATCTTATAATAACACAACTTTTCAGTGATGTCAATATGTAATCTTGATTTTTTTAAAAAAAGATTATATAATGATGTCATATTGATAAAAGGAGTGTTAATTATGGCTACCGAGAAAAAACCAACAATGCTACGTTTAACTAACGAAATGTATGAAAAGGTACGATATCTTGCATACTTAGAACATCGTTCTATGAATGCCGAAATAGAATATGCACTTTTTTCTTACATATCTGATTACGAAAAACAACACGGTGTTATTTCGATTCCAGACCCCTCCACAGGTAATCAACAATGATTCCGTTGAAACTTATTCCCAATTTATCCGCTTGCTGTTGAAGCTTATGTTTGAGCTCTGACGGCAGGCGGATTGTTATTTGCTCTTTGCCGACCTTGCTGTTTTTCATCTCTCTTCCTCCTCACTTACATTCCTGTTCAAGTATATACTCGATAGACACCCCGAATATTTCGGAAAGCTTTTTTACTGTCTCTATCGGCATTTTAACTTGACGCTTGCCGGATTCTATATTGCTATAGCTTTGTTGCGTTAATCCCATCAAATTTGATACAACGGATTGTGTCATCTTATTCTTTTCTCTTAATTTTTTGAGCCATGTCCTCATTTCTCCACTTCCTTTCAAAACAAAACGTTGTTTATATTTTATATATTACAACATTTTGTAGTGTTTGTCAAGGGGTTTTAAAAAAATTAATTTCATTTTGTTGTTTTTTGTATTTTTCTATTGCAATACAACAATAAGTTGTATATAATAGTGTCAAGAGGTGACGAGCATGATAAGACTAAAAGAACTGAGAACGGAAGCAGGATACAGTCAAGTAGAAGTTGCTTCGAAGTTAGGGATAACTCAACAGGCATATGCAAACTATGAACGTGGAGCACGTCAAGCTGATTATGAAAGTTTAAAAAAACTTTCCGAAATATTCGGTGTTTCTGTGGATTATATATTAGACAAAGAATCCGACAGTGCAGAAGAAATAAAAGAAGCTCAAAAACGCACAAAAGAGCTATATGAAGAAGCTGATCCCAATATTAACGATCTCGAAAAAGCCTTAGGAGTAAATTATGCTTCATTCAGAACATGGTACAACGGAATCGGTGACTGCCTTAACAACAAAATATCATCAATTGCCGACTTTTTCGGAGTATCAACCGATTATCTTTTTGGCAGAACAGATGAACGCAGCAACGTGAACGATGAGCTTAAAGGCGTCGCTTTTGCTCTTTATAAAGAAACAAAAGATTTAACGGACGGAGAAAAACAGGATATATTAGACTATATCCGCTTTAAGAAACAACAAAATAACAAATAAAGAGGGGCTATTCTTGGATAATCTTATTGAGCTCTATAATATTGCCGAAAGAAATCATATTGATATTGATGAATTTTTTATGCGAGAGCTTAAAGCATTTGCCACAGAGGGCGCAATTGTATTGAACAACAAAGCCATTTCATGCTCGGCAGAACTTAAAGTAATTCTCGCTCATGAACTGGGGCATCACATGAAAAATGCATTTTATGATATCGAAACAACACTTGAAACACGGGAGCGTCTCGAAGCGCGCGCAATACGCTGGGCTGTCGCGGAGCTCATCCCCATAGATAAATTGAAAAAGGCTTTTAAGCTGGGGTATGTAATGATTTACGAATTGGCAGAATATTTCAATGTTACAGAAGATTTTATGTTAAAGGCAATTGATGTATATAAGGTAACCGAAAATTTGTAATAAGTATCTTAAATACATTAATTATAATATTGCTAATGTTAAACTATAAAAAGAAAGAAGGATTTTTATGTTTGAGGAAAAAATTAAAAGTTTTGTCGGCAGAATAGGAGATTTGAAAACCAATATACAGACGGAGGAGGCAACAAAAACGTCTTTAATAATGCCTTTTTTCTCTATATTGGGATATGATGTGTTCAATCCTACTGAATTTGTTCCCGAATATGTTGCGGATGTAGGAATTAAAAAAGGGGAAAAGGTTGATTATGCAATTGTCATTGACGGCGAACCCAACATTTTAATTGAAGCTAAATCCGTAAATGATAAACTTGAAAAACATGACTCACAATTATTCAGATATTTCGGCACAAGTAAGGCAAAATTTGCAATCTTGACAAATGGAATAGAGTATAGATTTTTTACAGATCTTGAAGAGGCAAACAAAATGGATAGCACGCCATTTTTAACGATAAAGCTTGAAGCGCTCAAAGATTCTGATATTGCGGAATTGAAAAAATTTCATAAAGATAACTTTGACAAAAACAATATATTAAATAGTGCGTCTGAGCTCAAATATTGTGGACTTATTAAAGACTTTTTAAAAAGTGAATTTATCAATCCGAGTGATAATTTTGCAAAATTTATTCTTTCATCCGATATATATGAAGGCAGATTATATCAAAATGTTATTGATAAATTTAAACCATTGGTAAAGAAAGCTGTAACACAATATATTTCAGAACTTGTTAACGATAAAATAAAAATAGCATTAAATTCCAATGACACAGATGACGAGAGCACGGCAGAATTAGAAGAATCTAAATCAGAAGAAGTATCTGACGGAATTATCACTACGGCCGAAGAAATGCAAGCCTTTTATATCGTTAAATCCATACTGGGATCTGATGTCGAATTGAATAGAGTTACATACAAGGATACATACAGTTATTTTTCGATTTTGCTTGACGGAAAGGTTACGCGTTGGATATGCCGAGTGTTTTTAAAAGAAAATGTTAGATATGTAATTATCCCAAATGAAGACAGTCAAGAAAAATATTTAATTGACGATGTTTCTGATATTTATAATCTTGCGCCAAATTTGAAAAACAGATTATCAGAATTATTGAAATGATTAAATACTTTTTAAGGAGACTTCAATAATGAATAACAGCTCTAAACGCGCAAAAACATTTAAGGTTATTTTGATATTGAGCATAATTTTAGTTATTATAACAGCGTTCAGCTTAAGTTCCGGTTATAGTAACGGCAAGCCGATATCTGTATTTATCGGAGTAATTTTAGTGTTTCTGCCGTCAATATTTTCGATATATGCACTTTACTGTATACTTGATAATCAAGATGCGCAGTTGAAAAAAGCAGATAAAATAATAGAAATGCTGAAAGAAACAGAAAATGCAGAAAGATTGAAAAATATAAATTTTGAGTATAAGCATGTGTGGGTTTGCCCGGAATGCGGAACTAAAAACGATGCCGCAAAAGAAACATGCGAAAAATGCGGATATAGGATATAAAAACAAAGGAGATTATATATCATGAATAAACATTCAAAACATGCAGCAGCCTTTAACACAATACTTGTTTTCGGTGTTATATTTGTTATACTTATAGCTGTTTCATTAACTTATATTTTAAACGTAAAAAGTCCTGTGTGGTTCTTTTTTGCCGCATTACTCATGTTCTCGCCAACGGTTGTGATTTGTTATGCATTGTATTGCCATTTTGATAATCAAGATACCATAATTACAAATCAAGAAAAATTAATAGAAAAAATGGATGCAATAAATAACGCTGCGAGCGTTCAATGCATTAACGTTCCGCAAAAAAACGAACAACAGAAAGCTGACAACGCAAAAACAAACAATAATGTTTCAAAGGAAAAACCCGAATATAAGGGTTGGAGCTGTCCGAAATGCGGCAGGCTCATCAATGACATGTATAAAGAATGTCCTGTGTGCGGTGCAGCAAGGCTATATACAAATTCGATTGAGCCGGATAAGCCTAAAATCAGTGTGCATTCAAAGACTCCGATTAACAATGCAACACATAAATGGACCTGCCCGAAGTGCGGAGCAAGTAATTCAATGACAGACATATCATGCCCCGAATGCGGAGCATACAGATAAAGAAAGGATGAAGGTTTATGAGATGCCCGAAATGCGGAAGTGAAAATGTATATATTCAAGCAGTGGGAAATACAAGAACAAAAGGAAAAGGGGCTTTGTATTGGCTTCTTATCGGTTGGTGGTTAGAAATATTACTGTGGGTTTTTCTGACCCTGCCAATGCTTCTTGCAAAGCTTTTCGGGAGCAAGGGGAAAGTCGTTACAAATGTTGAAAGTCATGCTGTGTGTCAGCAGTGCGGTTATAGTTGGAAAGTAAATTAGCATATGATATAATAGGAGTGTATAAGGAGAAACAAATAATGAAATGCTCATTTTGTAAATCTGATCTGAAAAATGAATACACAAATTATATTGCAGATTTAGAAAAGTGCGTCATAATTATAAGAAACGTTCCGACACAAGTATGCAGGCAATGCGGTGAAAAATCTTATAGCTTTGATGTAACTGTTCGCATTCAAGAACTCATAAACAGCATTAAAAATATTGTCACAGGTGTTGCGGAAATAAACTATACAGAAGTTGCGTAGATGTCTGCTCCGACATTCCATGTGAACATAGCAAACCTATGTACCCAAAGCAGCGCAAAATTACGGATTTCGATTATAATAAATATTACAGCAATTGAAATAATAAAATCATGAAAGGATGATATTCATGGAATATATTATTAATATAGCATGGGATAATGAAGCGGATGTGTGGATTGCAACAAGCGAAGATATTCCGGGTCTTGTTTTGGAGTCGGGCTCTTTTGATGCACTTTTGGAAAGAATACGCTTTGCGGCTCCGGAATTAATTGCCTTGAATAATCCGGATAAAACAACATATACTTTGTCATTTGTATCTGACAGGCACGAAAGGATAGCGTTATAATGGCAGAATATGAAAAGAAAGTAAGAGAAATACTTCGTCAAAACAACTGCACATTTTTCAGACGCGGCAAAGGAGATCACGATATTTGGTATAGTCCTGTTACGAATAAACATGTAACGGTTGATTCCAAAATTAAATCAAGACACACCGCAAATGCAATATTAAAACAGTGCGGAATTGAATATCGTTTCAGATAACGTGAGAGGAAAACAATGGCAAAAAGAAGACAAAACGGTGAGGGAACGATTTATCAGCGCTCAAATGGTCTGTGGGTTTGCGAACTCACCTTAGGATATGATAAAGATAAAAAGAGAATAAGAAAAGTTTTTTCAAGCATGGACCTTGACAGACTTAAGAAAAAGCTTAATGACGCAAAATATTTGAAAGACAGAAATCTTGTAAAAGAAGCTTCGCATTATACTCTTTCTGAATGGCTTGATGTTTGGCTTGAAACATATAAAAAAGATAAGGTTAAGCCGACAACGTTCGATATGTATTACAGGGCATGCAACAGCTATTTAAAACCGAATTTAGGGCATTATAAGCTTGATAAGCTCAATCCCCTTGTTGTTCAAAGATTTATAAATGAAATTTCAAAAAAAGGAATAAGCAAGTGTGACGGACTGTCGGTATCGTCTATCAAAAAGATATTAATAACTCTGTCACAAGCTTACAGTCAAGCGGTAAAGCTTAATATGCTGTATAAAAACCCCTGCTCCGATATCGTCATGCCAAACAAACAGCCGAGACAGGTAGTTGCGTTTACGGCAGATGAACAAGAACGGTTTTTGTCTCTTTGCGGCTCTGATACAACATACGAAAACATGTTTTTGTTTGCTTTTAACACAGGTATGCGCCTTGGCGAAATAATCGCTCTCACGTGGAAAGATATTAATTTCGATGATAAGACTGTATCCGTAAGCAAAAACCTCGTAGAAGTCAATAATTACGATGAGACGGCAGAACATAAAAAGAAAACAATTATTAACAGTTCGACCAAAAACGGCGAATCAAGAGTTATTCCACTTAATAAAAAAGCATTGGCAGCAGTCATGAATCAAAAGGCTAATTGCAAGATGACAACACCGTTCGTGTTTTATTCCTCTGCCGGCACGGCTGTCCAAAAAAGAAATATATACCGTTCATTTCACAGAATTCGCGAAAATGCGGAAATAACATCACCGGTAAGCTTTCATTCTATGCGGCACAGCTTCGCGACAAGGCTTCTTGAAAAAGGGGCAGACATAAAAACCGTGTCGACATTGCTCGGTCATAGGTCCATACAAATAACACTTGATATTTACAGTCATGTTCACACTGATTTAAAGAAACAGACAATTGCGCTGTTGGACTGAAGTGCTTATACTTATGAGTTTGATTTTAGTGTGGTGTTGGTGTGGTAACAATTTTGTGAATTCACTTAAATTCAAATCAATACAGACGGTAAAAAACCAGTATTTGCGCGCATTTACGTCATTTTAGACACACGAAAATGATTTCAAAAGTCGATATTGTGCGACTTTTAATCAAGGTGTCCGGAGTTCGAATCTCCGATGGCTCAACCTAAAAAAAGAACGCGTATGCGTTCTTTTTTGCTTTGCAAAAGTGTTGCGATGAAATGCAAATAACCTTGATTAAAAGTCAAGTGCCCTGCACAGACCGGGCTGATAGCGAAGTCGGTAGTTTTCAGGCAGTGCGCTGCCGGGGGCAGAAAGAGCACAGCCTGAAAAGGTGCAGCGGTCGGAGGTTTGCGAAGCAGCTTCAGCTGCGAGCAAAAGCGACGGTAACCGCAAATGTGAGGAAGAAAGCGAGATAAACTGAAACTTGTACAGATGCAGTTAGGGGTTAGGTGTCCGGAGTTCTTAACTTTAGTGCGGTAGTTGTGCTGTAACATCCTTACGATTTAATCATTTCCCGGTCACAAAAATTAATCAATAAAATGCTATTGACAAATATTTTTTTGTGGTGTATAATAATAGCACAAGAGACGGCTGCCGTGTTGGGGCGGTCGTTCCCGTAGTCAATTTTTAAGATTGAAGGAAACGCCGCTCACCGCATGGTCAGCGGTTGTTTCTTTTAATTGCTATTTTTTAATCAAAAGAACAATATAAAAAGAAAATATAACAATAATTGCTATGTATTCCATTATACCGCCCCCTTTGTAAGGGGAACAACCGTACCGTCTCTTGTGCTTTAACTATTTTAACATCAATATTGTATTTTGTCAATATATGCCCTTATTTCCAATTACAATCGTGTTGTCTTTAATAGGTTACATTATATCCTTGAATTTAGAAAGCACAAATTTCAGGTAAGCAGGAGAGGACAAAAAGATTGCTTTCGTTTATGTAAGGTAATGAAAGGAGAATTCATATGGGTTTATCAATTAAAATAACCGGTGTTATTCCCGATAAAAATATGAATTTGATAGTAAGATTTGAAAACGGTATAACGAAAAGATACGATGTGAAACAATTGTTGCCACAGTGCCATATATATAGTAAATTGAAAGATGAAGTTTTTTTCAAAAACGTAAAAATTGACTGCGGTGGTTGTGCAATTTCTTGGGATAGTGATATTGATATTTCGGAAGTTGAACTATGGGAGGGCGGAACGGAGTTAACATATAATTCCGGAATTAATTGATATGAAATGCTTATTTTGTAAATCAGATCTGAAAAATGAATACACAAATTATATTGAAGATTTAGGAAAGCGTATTATAATTATAAGAAATGTTCCGGCACAAGTATGCAGACAGTGTGGAGAAAAATCTTATAGTTTTGAGGTGGCGGTCCGAATACGAGAACTCATAAATGGGATTAAAAATTTTGTTGTCGGAATTGCGGAAATCACTTATACAGATGATGCACAAATTAAACAAGATTTTAATATGTGCGATATAATAAAGGGAGCTCCGCTCAGCCCCAGAGTGAAACAAGTTGAACCTACAGATAATTTTGAATTGTTGTTGACTTTTAATAACGGAGAAAAAAAGAAATTCGATGCTAAAATCTTATTTAATTATCCAATGTATGCACCGCTCAAAAATATCGAATTTTTTAAATTAGTGAAAGCTGATAATATGTGCGTATATTGGAATGATGATATAGATATCTGCCCGGACATTCTCTATGAACAGAGTATACCTATGTAATTTGAAAGCATTGTAAATATACAATTTTTGATTACAATAAATATTACAGCAATTGAAATAATATGGTTGTGAAAGGATGGTATCCATGGAATATATTATTAATATAACATGGGACAACGATGCAGATGTATGGATTGCAACAAGTGAAGATATTCCGGGTCTTGTTTTGGAATCGGGCTCTTTTGGTGCGCTTTTGGGAAGAATACGCTTTGCAGTTCCGGAATTAATTGACTTAAATAATCCGGATAAAATAACATATACATTATAATTTGTATCCGGCAGACATGAAACGTTATGATATTCTTTCCCTTTCACTCATTCTTTCTCTTTCGAGTCTTGCTATAAAAAATATCAAGCTTTTTTAGAGTCTCCACCCTATAAAACAATGCATTCCAATTTTTTATTTGCGGAAAAACACTTAATTTTAAATAATATTTTCGATTTCAATGTCAACTCCGAGAGTTCCATGTATCCGTTAACATTCGGCATTTACTTTACCTCCTAAATTTCTGTTGCGGCACATTTTATGCCATAGCTCATATGATTTATTTATCATTATACCTTTTCAAAAAACCTTTTTGGATATAAATAACCTTGAATTTCCTGATTTTCATCAATACCCTCTTCATCTATTATTCTGTAAGAGTCATATTCTTCGCCTATGCACTCATACTCTTTACCATGTATCATGCATACAGGGTCGGTTTTACCAATATATCTGACTTTCATATTTGTTCCTCCGTTTCGTCTGCTTCAAGATAAGAAAATTCAAAAGGAAAGTCCTCATCAAAATATTCAATTAGCTTGGCAAAATTATAATATCACATTTTCCTCTGAATTGCAATATTTTTTTAGAATGGTAAGTTTATAATTTATCATAATTGACAAAATGTTCCGTTAATGGTATAATATAAGATATTATATTTTAATTGGAGGTTTATGCCATGAAAAAAATTATTGGTTTGGTTTGTGCTTTTGCAATGCTCTTAAGCTTTGCGGCATGCGGAAACAAGGGGGAAGTTGCTGATAAAAAAGCAGGTTCGAATGAGAATGCAAAGAAATATGTAATTGCAACGGATAAGGGCTTCAGTCCTTTTGAATTTCAGGATGCGGACGGCAATATTGTCGGTATCGATATGGATATTCTTGCAGCTGTTGCAGAGGATCAGGGATTTGAATATGACCTTCAGTATATCGGCTGGGATGCAGCAATTGCCGCTTGTCAGGCAGGACAGGCAGACGGTATGATAGCCGGCGCTTCGATTACTGATGAAAGAAAAGCATCCGGTTGGATTTTCTCCGACGGTTATTATGATGCAACACAGGGTATGGCTGTTGCAAAGGATTCCGATATCAAAGGATTTGAAGATCTTAAAGGCAAAAAAGTTGCCGTTAAAAACGGTACCATGAGTAACCAGTATGCCGAAAGCATTAAAGATAAGTACGGTTTTGAAGTTGTTACCGTATCGACTTCGCCGGATATGTATCAGGCTGTTATCGGCGGACAGGTTCAGGCTTGCTTTGATGATACTCCCATTTTAAAATACAGCATCAAAACCGGTGAGCTTGACATGAAATATGTTGACGGTACGGAAAATGACCCGGCTCAGTACGGTTTTGCTATATTCAACAGTGACAATCAGGATCTTATTGATTCTTTCAATAAAGGTCTTAAAAATATTAAAGAAAGCGGCGAATATGACAAGATTATCAATAAATATCTTGGCTGATAATTAAAATTAAATGCACCTTATCTGCCCATGGTAAGGTTGTTTTATATCTTTATGATGGGCGGAAAGGCTTTGTGAAATCTATGCGATTTATAATTGATACATACGGTTCGCTGATGATTACGGCCATGGGACAGACGCTTCTGTTGTCGTTGCTTGGTCTTGCATTCGGATGTATTCTCGGTATATTTTTTGGTATGCTCAGCGTTGTACGCAGTAAAGTATGTAACATAATTTCTATTATATATGTTAACCTCATAAGAGGTGTGCCTATGATTGTTTTGGCATTCTTTGTTTATCTGGGATTGCCTTACGGCTTAAAGCTTTCGGGTATTAACTTCACTCTTTCATCTCTTGAAGCGGGTACGGTTTGTCTTGCTCTTAACTGCGGTGCATATATGGCTGAGATTATCCGTGCAGGTATTCAGTCTATCGATAAAGGACAGATGGAGGCTGCAAGAAGTCTTGGCCTTACATACTGCCGCTCTATGTACAGGGTTGTGCTCCCTCAGGCAATCAAGAATATGATTCCGAGCATTGTGAACCAGTTTATCATAACATTAAAAGATACATCGATACTTTCGGTTATCGGATTCCCCGAGCTTGTTAACAAAGCTCAGAATGTTATTGCAATAACATTCAAGTCCTTCCAGGTATGGGCTATCGTAGCCGTTATGTATCTTGTTGTTATAACACTTTTGTCCATTTTGGCAAAGTCATTGGAGAGGAGGCTTAACCGTGGCAGATAATATTAAAATCAGTATTTCTCATCTTTCAAAAAGCTTCGGTCACCTGAAAGTTCTTAAGGATATCTCCAATGATATTTTTGAGGGAGAAGTTGTTTGTGTTATCGGTCCTTCGGGAAGCGGTAAGTCAACATTTTTAAGGTGCATAAACCGTCTGGAGGATATTACCTCGGGCAATATCACGGTTGACGGGTATAATATTTCAGACAAAAAAACAAATATTAACAAGGTTCGTGAGAACATCGGTATGGTATTTCAGCACTTTAATCTTTTTAATAATTACAGTGTTTTGGGAAATCTCATGCTTGCACCGGTTGATCTGAAAAAGGCAACTAAAGAAGAGGCAAAAGAAACTGCTCTTAAGATGCTTAAAAAGGTTGGCCTTGAAGATAAGTCGGATGCATATCCGTCTCAGTTATCAGGCGGTCAGAAGCAGCGTGTTGCCATTGCGAGAGCGCTGTGTATGCATCCCGATGTCATGCTTTTTGACGAGCCGACTTCCGCACTTGACCCCGAAATGGTCGGTGAAGTTCTTAATGTTATGAAAGATCTTGCAAGAGACGGCATGACAATGGTTATTGTCACTCATGAAATGGGCTTTGCCCGTGAGGTTGCCGACAGAGTTCTGTTTATGGATGACGGATATATTATGGAGGAGGGAACTCCTGAAGAAGTATTCGGAAATCCAAAAAACGAAAGAACGAAAAATTTTCTCAGCTGTGTGCTGTGATATATTAAAAAATTCAAATCAAAATCGATTTTTACGGCGCGGCGATTTATTCTGCCGCGTTATTTTTATATGTTTATTCAACTTAAAATTCCGTTGACAATAATATGAAAGCTTTAAGCAACAATCTGATTGAAATTGCCTGTTTTTGCTGATATACTACACTTAACCGAAACGCAAAGGAGCAGAGGATAAGGCTATGTATTGTATAAGATATAATAAAATTCCCGACAAATGGATTAACGGTCTTCCGATAGGAAACGGAAGACTTGCGGCAATGTATTGGGGAGACGGCGGCAGGGATATTCTTTCTTTAAATAATGAATATTTGTGGAGAGGGAAACACAGAAACAGAACATGCGAATATGCGGCGGATAAATTGCCGCAGCTGAGAGATTTGCTTAAAAACAGAGATTATTTCCGCGCAACCGTTTTTGCCAATCTTTTCTTCGGAGGTTATAACGGTGACAGCGGAATTTCGGAAGGCGGAATAGACAGCTTTCAGCCTGCCGGAGATATAGTTTTTGAATTTTCCGAAATCACAAAAGATTGCTCATGCATGCTTGATATTGAAAACGGACTGATTACGGCAGAGCGAGCCTACGCGGTGAGGGGAGAATTTTTCTGCGACTGCAATGACGGTCAGATTATGACCGCGTGGAAAAACGAAAACGGATTTGACGGTAAGCTTTCATTTCGACGCTGTGATGACCCGGAAGCAAAATACAATACCGTATACGGGGATAATAAAATAACATTTTTTTGCAGCTTTATATGCGGAATATGCTTTGAAGTTATAATAAGTATAAAAACAGACGGCTGCACAAAGGTTTTGAGTGACGGAATTTATATAAAAAATGCAAAAGAGGTTATTTGCAGCACGAATATAGTCCTGTCGGATAACGACAAAAGAGAAAACGATTTGGATTTTGAAAAACTTTATTTGAATCATTCTAAAAAATTTGCGTCATATATGCACAGAATGAGCTTTGAAATTGACGCAGACGAACCGCATATCTGCACAGATGAACGAATACGGAGAATAAGGCAGGGCGAAAGTGACGTAAAATTGCAGGAATTGTTTTTTCATTACGGAAGATACCTGATGATTTCTTCATGTATATCGGGCAAGCTGCCGCCGAATCTGCAGGGAAAATGGAACGGAGAAATTGACCCGCCGTGGGGATGCGACTATCATTTTGACATAAACCTGCAAATGAATGAGTGGATGATAGAGGGGGCTGATCTTTCGGAATTTGCCGAAGCGCTGACAGACTTTTTGCTTGAACTTATTGACAGCGGAAGAGAAGCCGCAAAAAAGCTTTACGGCTGCCGCGGTATCTGGCTTCCGATTTCAACCGATGTTTGGGGAAAATGCACGCCCGAAGCCTTCGGGTATACTGTATGGCCGGGTGCCGCGGCATGGATGGCACAGACACTGTGGAAGCATTATATATATACCGGTGACAGGGAATATCTGGAAAAAAAGGCATATAAATTTTTCAGGGAGGTTGCTTTGTTTTATGAGGATTATTTCGAAGAGGATGAAGACGGTGTCATGCAGATTATGCCGAGTCAGTCTCCTGAAAATCGCTTTCACGGCGCTGGCAGTGTGGTGACTGTGGGTATATGCTCATCAAGCGCAATCGATGTTCAGCTTGCATATGACGCATTCGGGTATGCTGCAAAATCCGCAGAAATTCTGGGAATTGATGAAAATCGTGCTAAAAAGTGGAGAGAACTCAGAAGAAAGCTTCCTCCTTTTAGAACAGGCAGCGACGGAAGACTTCTTGAATGGAACGAAGAATTTATTGAAGAACAGCCGGGTCACAAGCACCTTTCTCATCTTTACGGCCTGTATCCGTCGGATATTTTCACTCCCGAAAAAAACAGAGAGACATATGATGCGGCGGTTAAGTCTTTTAAATACAGAATGGCGCACAACAGCGGTTATACGGGTTGGAGCAGAGCATGGATCGCAAACATGTATGCAAGAATCGGAGACGGCGAACAGTTTTATAAGCAAACGGAATGTCTGCTGTATGACTTTGCAACGGAAAGTCTTCTTGACATCCATCCAGATCCCGTAAATCCCGGTGTCGGACCCGATATTTTTCAGATTGACGGGAATTTCGGCATGGTTTCGGCAGTGGCGGAGGCACTTTGTTCATATTTTGACGGGAAAGCACATTTTCTCCATGCACTGCCGCGTGCATGGAGGAGCGGACGTATTTGCGGTCTGAAGCTCCCGGGAGGGCATACGGTTTCTTTTGAATGGAAAGACGGCAAAGTGACTGATTTAAAAGCGATAATCGGTTTCGGAGGCAGCTTTACGGCAATAATAAACGGAAGTGAAAAAGTAATCAGCGGTGAACAAGGTGAAGTTGTTTCATTTGATACGAAAGGACTTTGAGCGTAACATCGGATAAATATCATATTAAAAATCGGAGCGTGCGATACGGCGTTTCGATTTTTTTTTGAAGTTAATCAAAAAAATCCAAGCAATATTATATCTGTTGCAAAAAATACATTTATAGACTGCACCGGGCGGAATAAAACCGTATTTTCCTAGCTTCCGCATCTGTCGTATTTCGGAGCGGCTGTGCTGCCGATTGTAACGATAACGGGTATTGTTCTTGCTCTTTGCATTAAGATTCCTCACGGAAGAAAAGCATATTAAAAGGTGATTTGTTATGATTACGACATGAATTTTACTGAAACATTATGTATTTCTTACTTTACACACGTTTACGTTTGTGATAAAATGAATATATCAAAATATATCATACGGGACGGTGAAAATATAATATTATGAATAACGTAAAAACGGTTGCAGATATGATAGGGGAGTGCAAAAACGTTGCTTTTTTCGGCGGAGCGGGGGTATCTACCGAAAGCGGAGTTAAGGATTACAGAAGCGAAAACGGTTTATACAGCACGGTTAAAGAATATGGAATACCTCCGGAGGAAATACTCAGCAGAGATTTCTTTTTTGAAAAGCCCGATGTCTTTTATGATTTTTACAGAAAGTATTTTATATCCGATGCAAAACCCAACGGCGCTCACAAGGCACTTGCGGCTCTTGAGGAGCGCGGAATACTTAGTGGGGTAATTACCCAGAATATAGACGGTCTTCATCAGGCGGCAGGCAGCAAAAACGTTATTGAGCTCCACGGCAATGCCAAAAAATTTTATTGCAGCAAATGCAAAACGGATGCGGACGGCTTTGCGGCAACGGAGGCAATAAAGAAAGGCGGCATCCCGAAATGCCCTCATTGCTCCGGTATAGTAAAACCTAAAGTGGTGCTTTACGGTGAGCCGCTGTATGACGGTGTTGCGGAAGCGGCGGTTGACATTATATCCGAATCGGAAATGCTTATGGTAGGCGGAACGTCGCTTGCGGTGTATCCTGCGGCTTCGTTCGTAAGATATTTTTGCGGAAAGTATCTTATAATAATAAACAAAACTGAGACTGATTATGACAAAAGAGCCGATCTTATCGTAAGGGAAAATATAGGTGAATTTTTTGAAAATGTTATGAAATATGCCGCAGGCAGACATATATTTTAAAAAAACGCAAAATAAAAGAAAAAACTATTGCTTTTTTACTCTTTATGGTGTATAATATTTTAATGCACAGTAAATTTTTAGGAGGTAACAAAATGGATATATTTTCCACTACCGTTTATGCTGCGGGAAATGCGGGCGGACAGCAGGCCGATGCCGCATCTATGATCAGCATGTTTCTTCCGTTTGTTCTTATCATTGCGGTTATGTATTTTCTTATGATAAGACCTCAGAAGAAAAAAGAAAAATTAAAACAGGAAATGCTTTCGCAGCTTATTGTAGGTGACAGAATTCTTACAATAGGCGGAATTCACGGCAGAATTATATCTATAAAAGACGATACTCTTGTTATAGAAACAGGCAAGGGCACCGCCGAAGACAGATCTACCGTTAAAATAGCTCGCTGGGCTGTAAGCGAAGTTACAAAGCCGGGCGAAGAACCTAAGGAAACTCCGAAGGCAGAGGTTAAGGCCGAAGCTAAAGAGGAATCAAAAGAAGAAAAGAAGAGCAAAAAATAATTTGCAAGCATAATAAATATTTCCTCCGAATATTAATATACAAAAACATTCGGAGGGATTTATTGTGTCGGAAACATTATCTGCAGATTCAAAACATGGCTCGGGCAAGGGAACGGTTATACTCAAGGCGATAAAATTTATATTTATTTCATACCTTGTATCCGTCATATTGCTTGCAATACTTGCGGCGGTTATTGTATATACCGATGTTCCGGGAGAAGCAGCCGCACCATCGGTTAAAGCTGTCACGCTTTTCGGAACGCTTTTATCGGGATTTATGATGTCATTTTCCATAGAAAGAAGAGGATGGCTGTACGGATTTATTGTCGGGCTTGTAAATATTATAATTTTACTCTTGGCAGGTATGCTCATTTTTGGATCGGGATCTGTTAACATACATACCTTTATCATGCTTCTTTGCGGCGGATTGTGCGGTGCATTCGGAGCGATAGTGGGGATGAATATACGTAAGTAATAAGAAAAGGGACGGTGCGGTTTGATGAAAAAGATGTTCGTCAGACTTGCCGCAGGTGCAGTATCTTTTTTGCTTATAATACTCACGGTTTTGTCGGCTGTTTCTTTTATTGCCGAAGAACCGCCCGGGGGAATATACTTTAATCTTGCCGGAAAAACAGACGGTATAATTGACTTTGACGACAGCTTCACGGCCGAGCCGATGGGTCAGCATGCGCGGTTTGTTTCGGGGGATGCATATATTTCATCCGGCGATCAGTCAATATTTGCAAAATTTGATGTTATATTTTTTGTGTATACGGTAATACTTGTTATAATGTATTCCGTAGCACTCAGAATAAAGGACAAGCTCAGCAGATGTTCGTTCAGAATGCTGATTTGATACTCTTCTGCGATACAAAAACTAAATAAAAATAGGTGATTGTAAAATAAAAATGTAAAAAATGCGGATAAATTTTTGCGGAACGCTGTGGTCAGCGTTCCCTACGTAGTAATTACAAGTTTGCAGTTAATTATTAAATATGGTTTTATTGCAAATTTTCGTTAAAACCAATTAGTTAATTGAAAACATACCTATCAATTTATTTGTAGGGAACGGTGCCCACACCGTTCCGATGAAAAATAAACATTTAAATCTGTTTATCGGAGAAAAGGTAAATAGAAGTATACTGCAAAATGTGCTTTAAATAAGATATTTTGTAATTTTACAATTACCTAAACTAAATAAAAACACAAGGAGGCTTACCAATGAAAGCAAAAAGTATAGCAAAATTTGCCGTTGTATGCGTAATTATAGCAATTCTTGCATATGTAGCTGCATTCGGCTTTAAAATCATGGGCAAAGTAGTGCCGGCTTCATTTGATGAAGATTTCGGAATTAAAAAGGGATTTGACCTTGCGGGCGGATCGGTTATAGTATTCGAGCCCGAAGTTGATGATATTTCCTCGGTAACGGACGAGCAGATAAACGCTGCCGTTTCTTCACTCAGAATGCGTCTTGACAATGAAAATCTTAACGAAGCAACGGTTACGGCTCAGACTTCCGAAAATCAAAAGAGACTCAGAGTTGAAATTCCCGCGGTTACAAATCCCGACGAAGCAATAGAATATCTCGGTGCTATGGCAAGTATGTCATTTAAAGATTATCAGGGCAACGAAATTCTTTCGGGAAATGATATCAAGGACGCAACTCCTCTTTATCAGAACGGAAGCACGGTTGTTCAGCTCCAGCTCAAATCCGAAGGTCAGAGCAAATTCGCAGAGGCTACCGGAAGAATTAAGGATTATCAGAGCGGAAACAACTACATTGCAATTTATGTGGATAACACTATGATATCAAAACCGAGCGTAAGCACGCTTATAGACAGCGATACATGCGTTATCGAGGGTGATTTTGATTCGGAATCCGCAACAACGCTTGCAAACCAAATTAAATCCGGTACGCTCCCGTTTGCGCTTAAATCCGTAAGTCAGAACAGCGTCGGAGCTCAGCTCGGTAACGATGCTCTCAACAAGAGCCTTATGGCAGGCGGAATAGGTCTTATTCTTGTAATGCTTTATATGATAATAATGTACAGAATGTGCGGACTTATTGCCGACATTGCACTTATCGGCTATGTTTCCGTTGTAATGCTTATAATTCACGGATTTGAAATTCAGCTTACACTCCCCGGTATCGCAGGTATAATTCTTACCATAGGTACGGCGGTTGACGCTAACGTTATTATATTTGAAAGAGTAAAAGAAGAGCTTAAATCGGGTAAAACTCTCAGAGCATCCATAGATGCCGGATTCCACAGAGCATTTACCGCAATCATAGACTCAAACATAACCACGATTATTGCAGCTGTTGTACTTTGGTATTTCGGATCCGGTACAATTATCGGCTTTGCAAAAACACTGTTTATCGGTACTTTGGTAAGTATGTTTACCGCTATAGTGGTAACAAGATTCTTACTTCGTCAGCTTATCGGATTTGACATAAAGAATCCTAAGCTCTACAGTGCGTAAGAGGAGGTACAAAGATGTTTAACATAATAGAAAAAAGAAAAATAATATTGGCAATACCGTGTGTTATACTTCTTGTCGGTATAGTATGCTTTGCTGTATTCGGCGGATTCAATTCCGATATTGATTTTACCGGCGGAACGGCTATGGAAATAGAACTCGGTGTGAATTTTGATGAGACGGCAATAAGAAAAACATTTTCATCCGTAAAGGGTGTTGAAGTTTCATCCGTACAGAGCTCAGGCGCTCAGAAAGCAATTGTTAAAACAAAAGAGCTTTCTCAGGAAAAGCTTGTAGAGCTTAAATCAGCCGTTACACGTGATTTTCCGAGCTCAACAATTACATCTGTTGACTCCGTAAGCGCAACAATGGGACAGGATATGTGGTGGAGCGCCGCAAAATCAATCCTTATTGCCGTAATACTTATGCTTGTTTACATTTCAATAAGATTTGACCTCTTCTCGGGTCTTTCGGCAGTTATCGCGCTTTCGCATGACGTGCTCATGATGCTTTCGGTATATGCAATATTCCAACTTCCGATAAATTCAACATTTATCGCCGCTGTTCTCACAATTCTCGGTTATTCCATTAACGCAACAATCGTTGTATTTGACCGTGTAAGAGAAAACAGTAAGCTTATAAGAAAAGAAGCATTTGCAAGTGTTGTAAACAAGAGTATCTGGCAGACGATGATGCGTTCGATAAACACAAGTGTAACAACACTTCTTACACTCATCTGTCTCTACATTCTCGGTGTTACATCAATAAAGCAGTTTGCTTTCCCGCTCATCGTAGGTGTTGTATGCGGTACGTTCTCATCTGTATTCATAGCAGGTCAGTTCTGGGTAATTTTCAAAGGCAAAAAAGCTTATGCAAAACAATAATAAAAAATATTTTCCACCCTGTATTCTTTGTAATGCAGGGTGTTTTTTACGCTTCATATTATTCACAAATAATGAATTTGTTACATATTATACTATTGGGCTTCAGGCACGCAAGTGTTGCACGGCCTAATAAGATAATTGGAGGAATTTATTATGAGCGACAGGATAAATGCCTGCTGCGAGAACCGTAACACATGCGGAGACGATGTATGCATTCAGACACGCAAGGTTTACGATTCTTGCCGTGATAAAGAATGTATAGAAAATATGAGAGTATATCTTACCGAAAGCGGTCAGAGCCTTGTTGACAGGTCTGTTAACGTAAGATGCAGAAAAGCCGAAATAATATGGATTTATTCGGATGTTGAGCCTGTTGCATTTAACCGCGGCTACTATGCGGTTGACCTCAGATTCTACTTCAGAATTACCATCGATGTATTCACAGGCCTCGGACGCCCGACACAGGTTGAGGGTATTGCAACTTATGACAAGAAAGTCATTCTCTTTGGTTCGGAAGGAAATGCAAAGATATTCACATCCAAGTATAAATATGACGGAGCGGATGTTAACTTCTGGCAGAAAAATAATCTTCCCATAGCAAAGATTGAAGTTGTGGATCCTATTGCTTTGGGCGCAAAGGTTGTTGAAGATGATGATAAATGCTGTTGCTGCTGCGGTGAAATGGACGTAAGCTCCGTTCCCGAAGATATTTGCAGAGTATTTGACGATATCATCGTAGACAATTCGGGAAGCAAAAAGCTCTATGTAACCATAGGTCTCTTTACGATTGTACGTCTTGAAAGAGATGTTGAAATCATCGTTCCCGTAATCGATTATTGCATACCGAGAAACGATTGCATACAGTCTGCCGAGAGCAATCCGTGTGAACTCTTTGACAAGATAAAATTCCCCGTAGACGAATTTTTCCCGCCCGAAAAATGCGAGTTTGATCCTCTTTCAAATTCAAACAACCGCGGATGCGGATGCGACAATTAAAATATAATCGGTAAAAGCGCAAAAACCGTCGGAAGATGTTATGTCTTTTGACGGTTTTTGCATTTTTGATTGACTTATAAATGAATATGGTGTATCATATACATAAATTACAAAAAGGTGGATGAAACAATGAAAAATATATACATAGCATCATGCACGGATGACGGCGGTATTTATCGCATTGAAACAGACGGAAAAAGCTTTGAAATAAAAGAAAAAACAAGCTTGCCCAATCCGATGTATATGACGGTATACAACAAAAAAATGTATGTTTTGTTAAGATCCGTTTTTGACGGAGACATAAGCGGAATGTGCACGTTTAATATAAATTCGGACGGCAGCCTTTCGTCTCAAAGTGAGATTATTCCGACAAAAGGCGTCGTTGCGTGTCATATATGCGCATCCGACAGCGGCGTGTATGCAGTAAATTATGTTTCGGGAAGTGTGATAAAATTGCCCGATGTGCTGAAAATTCACAGCGGCAGGGGAGTGAACCCTGCAAGGCAGGAGAGTCCGCATACCCACTGTGTTATTCAGTCTCCGGACAAAAAGTATATTTGCGTTACGGATCTCGGTCTTGACAAAATATTTTTCTATGATACGGATCTGAATGAGAAATTTACGCTTTCCGTTCCGTCGGGCTGCGGTGCAAGGCATCTTGCTTTTTCCGATGACGGAAAATATCTTTACTGTGTAAATGAGCTTATTTCATCCGTCAGTGTTTTTGAATATGACGGTGAAAATTCAAAAGCGCTTGCAACGTATCCGGCACTTCCCGATGATTTTAAAGAAAAGAATCTTGCTGCGGCAATAAGGGTACATAACGGCAGGCTGTATGTTTCAAACAGGGGTCATGATTCCATAGCTGTTTTTGATATAAAAGGAGAAAAGCTTGAGCTTTTGCATTATATAAAAACAGGCAGTGAACCGCGTGATTTTAATATATCGGGTGATGTAATCGTCAGCTGCAATATGCTCGGAAACTCCGTTACATTCTATTCGATATCCGACGGTTACAAAAAAATCGGAGAGGTTGAAATTTCCGAAACGCTTTGCGCCGTATTTGATTAATTGCATATGTTTTTGCACAATTTGTACATATTGTCAGGACTATATGTTTCATAATGTAGAAATTCGGAATTTAACATATTATTTACTTGACATTTGAGTCTATTAAGTGTAAAATAATGATAGGTTATTATAAGATAGTTATACGGTGGTGATTGATATAGAATGAAAAAACATAAGATACTTTTTGCGGTGCTTACGGTGTTCGTTATAGGAATTGCCGCTTTGGTATATTTTCAGTTCGGAAATATAAAGGCTCTGTATTATTCTTTTAAATATGATAAAGAGCAAATCAGCGATATGGATTCCGAAAATCAGCAGCTTTTGGAGTCCGTATTAAAGGATAATCCCGATGTGAATGTCAGGCCGACAACCGATGCCGAGGATAAGCTTCACGGCGAGGGCTTTATATCGGATGACGAGCTTGTCTCGATTATTACGGGAAAAACAACCGTAGCCGAAATCTTCGGGCAGGATGTTGTTTTAAACGATAAGAAAAATCTTGTTTTGCCCGATGGTACGGCATTTACCAAAGATACCGCAAAGCAAATGAGAGAAAACCGCC
Source organism: uncultured Clostridia bacterium (assembly GCA_934463165.1). GTDB lineage: Bacteria > Bacillota > Clostridia > UMGS1810 > UMGS1810 > RGIG1828. The sequence continues at coordinate 2,873 of CAKSJG010000018.1, read as the reverse complement.
GAAGCGGAAAGGACAATGCCGGCACAGCGGATTCAAAACAAACGGATACGCCGGGCATTGATGACAGCAAACAAAATAACACTTTGAACTCTGACGAAAAGGTTTCAGCGTGTGTTGCTCAAATGTATGTTCTGAGATCTACATTTTGTTCAAAGTTAGACGGCATTTATTCTCAGGCGGTAAGCTATTATAAAAGCCTGCCGGGCGAGAAAGCCGACAAGGCATCGGTAGTTAAAAAGTTTTATTCATCCGCATCGGCCCTTGAGGGTGAATGTGACGGCAAGGTTGAAGCCTTGCTTTCGGAATTGGAGTCAGCTTTGAAATCCTCCGGTCAGGATACATCTATGGTCGGAAAAATAAGAGAGTATTACAATAATGAAAAGGCTATAAAAAAAGCTCAATATATTAATATGTACAAAAATAATTAGCATATGATTTAAGGAGGAAACAAAATGAAATCAAAAATTATGAGAAAGGCTCTTGCTGTCATAATGACGTTTATGATGGTAATGACGGCAATGCCGACAGTATTTGCGGCCAATGTCAGTGATTTTGCAGACTTCCCGACGGGATGGTCAAGCGAGGCTGTACGCGCGGCAGTGGATAACGGACTTTTAAACGGCAGAACGCCCACGACTCTTGAACCGACGGGAAATCTTACAAGAGCGGAGCTTGCGGCAATTATTAACCGTGCTTTCGGTGCGACTATAGAAAAAGATATCTCGCAGTATACCGACGTAAGCAAATCGCAGTGGTATTATCATGATATTGCAAAAGCGGTTAACATGCAGACATTCAGCGGTGACAGCAACAATCTAATGCGTCCGGATGACAATATTACAAGAGAAGAAGTTTTTGCGGCAGTCGCAAGAGCTTTGGTTCTTGAAACATCTGATTATTCCGCTATTTCCGCATTCGGAGACGGCGCATATGTTTCCGATTGGGCAAAGAAATATGTTTCTATACTTGCTTCCAAGAAATATATAAACGGTAACAACTACGGCAATATTTGCCCGAAAGATTATATCACAAGAGAAGAATTTGCCCAGATGATGCACAATATAATAAAAACATATTACACAAAGCAGGGTACATTCATATATACGGGAGCTGACAGCAGTCTTATCAGAACCGGTGAGGTTACTCTCAGCAATGTTACGATAGACGGTGACCTTATCATAGGTGACGGAGTCGGCAGAAGCAATGTTTATCTTAATAATGTAACGATAAAGGGAAGACTTCTTTGCCGAGGCGGTGAAGGTCAGGTTAAGCTTACAAATACAACCGTAGAACGCGGTGTTGTTGTTAAAGACGTTAACGGCACGGTTCATTTTGAAAACTACCGTGATGAAGCTCCGTTTGCAAACATCGCTGAAATTACTCCGGCATCCTTCCTCAGCCGCACACAGAATAACATCGGCGGCGGCGGATCGGGCAGCAGCAAAAAGACATATGTAACATATTATACAGAACATTATCTTGAAGATTATGATAACGAAGGAACATATGTTCTTGACTACTCACAAAAGCATACTAAAATTGAAAAGGGAAATTCCGTAGGACCTGTTGAAGGCAAATATACCGGATATGTTCTTAACAAAACACTCGGTGATAAACCCGATACAATGGCTAAGGCTTATGAGGGTCTTACATTTAAGCTTTATTATGATATTATAAGATATGATGTAAAGATTAATCTTCCGGATTCAAGCGTTAAGGATATAACATATAAATACGGTCAGAAGATATCCGATAAATTTGATTTAAACAGCTACGGCGACTATGAATTCTATTATACAAACGACAAAGGCGAAGAAGTTGTTGTAACCGACACAACACTTGCCGGAGAAAATATAGAAATCAAGTGCAGAGCACTCCGCAGCGTAACATTTGATCACAATGATACCACCGGAGCAAAAACAACCGTTAAAATCGGTGACGGTAAAAAACTGGGCACTCTTCCGACTGTTACAAGAGACGGATACAAACTCATCGGCTGGAACACGGCAGCTGACGGAAGCGGTACAGACTATAATGAATCAAGCATTATAAACGCAGATATAACACTTTATGCACAGTGGGCTGAAATAGGTGTTGACTATATAGTTACATTCCATAAAAATGACGGACTCGGCAATATATTCAAAAAAACTATTGTAAGAAAGAACAACACTGTTGATGAACCCACTCCGGCACCCACAAGAACAAACTATAACTTTACCGGTTGGTACACTGATGCAGAATGTACTCATAAATTCGATTTTGCAACTCCTATAACTGACAATACAGAGCTTTATGCAGGATGGAGCAAGGTGAAATATTCCGTAATATTTAATGTTGACGGTGCACCTTATGCAACGGCGGATATTGAAGTCGGCGAAAAGATCGGCGATGCAAACATGCCGACGGCACCTTCAAAGGCAGGATACGAATTTGACGGATGGTTCGACGGTACAACGGAGATTACAAAAGACACTGTTGTAAACGGAGCTGTCAATGCGGAAGCTAAGTTCACAAAGCTTCATACGGTTATATTTAAAGCCGACGGCAGCGAATATGCAAAGATAACCGTAAGGGATAATGAAAAAATCGGCACGAAGATGCCGTCCGATCCTTCAAAAACGGGATACAGCTTTGACGGATGGTTTGCAGGTACAACTGAAATTACAAAGGATACGGTTGTAACGGCAGATATAACTGCAAGCGCCAAATTTACACTTATTCCCGAAACCAAGTACACCGTTAAATTCATGGACGGTACAACGGAAGTTAAATCCGTAGATGTTGTAAAAGGAAAAAAGATCGGCGATGCAAACATGCCGACAGCACCTTCAAAGGCAGGATACGAATTTGACGGATGGTTTGAAGGCACA
>CAKSJG010000017.1 GCA_934463165.1 uncultured Clostridia bacterium | reverse complement strand
TTGTAGGGAACGGTGCCCACACCGTTCCGATAAAAATAAACATTTTCATCTGTTTACGGGAGAAAATGTAAATAAAAAGATATCGCGAAATGTGCTTTAAATAAGACATTTTGTAATTTTACAATTAACTATATATCATAATTAAAAGGATGAAAAAAATGGACGGACAATTCAGAAAATTCATAAAAACAGGTATGTTCAATGTTAAATATGCAAAAGGCAAAAGTGATATGCGCGGAAAGGAATTTCATGAATATAACGAAATAATATGTTTTTTCGGCGGTGAGGGGCATTTTATTTCGGATCGTTTAAACATAAAATTAAAACCGAATCTCATTATGATTATACCGAAAGCATGCTATCACATAATGAACCTTATCGGGAACGAAAACAGCTATCACAGATGCGTTATCCATTTTGGGCAAATACCGCTGCCGGATTGCCTTTTGAATACATCGGAGGTCATCGCCGCTGAAATTGACATCCGCACAAAATATCTGACAGACAAAATTTTATCATTATTTGACGGCAAACAAAATGAAAAGTCATATGAAAATATTATTTTATCATGCGTAACGCTGATGCTTGATGAAATTAACAAAAATAAAAACAGCTGTATAAAAAACGAAAAATCGGAGCTTATTGCATACAAATGCGTTGAAATAATAAACAAAAGGCTGAGCGGCAATATTTCTGTTTCGGAAATTGCAAAAATGCTGAATGTCTCTCCGTCGACACTAAGCCATACGTTTAAAAAAGAGATGAATATATCGGTATACAGATATATCCTCGAAAAAAGGCTTGTACTTGCACGCGGCATGATTTTAAACGGCAAAAATCCGACGGACGCCGCCTTTGAATGCGGCTTTAATGACTATTCGTCATTTTACAGACAATACAAAAAAATGTACACTGCTATGCCGTCAAAACATGCCGAATAAAAAAAATGCGCAATGACACATTTTACATCATTGCGCATTTCTTATAATCAGTAAAATACTGTTTCTATGATACCGTTCCAGTCGGTTTTTGTATTTCCGAACATGTTTATTCTTACATAACGGACATTCATCGTCTCGCCGAATTTGTTGTCCTCATATGTAAGCGCCGCCTTACCCTCAGCCTTGGTATCTATAATCTTCTTAAAATTCACGCCGTCTTCCGATACCTCGACATTGTAAATCTCCTGTCTCTGATCGCCCTTATTCCAGATAATTTTAAATCCGGATACGGGGGTGACGGTGCCGAAATCATACATAATCCAATGATTCGTACCCTGCGCCGACCATAGGGTTGAAAGATCGCCGTCAATGGTATTTTCGCCGATCTCATCGGCATTCCAGTCACTGTATGTAACTTTTGATACCGGAATACCCGAAATAAGCTCGGTTTTGCCGGTGTAAGCATACAAATATGCAGTGCTTTTTTTCAAAATTACACATCGCAGGGTTGATTCCCACTTTATATCCGAATTGAAAATTTCGGATATGAACCTCAGCGGCACAAATATTCTGTCATTTTTAATTTCTGCCGGAGAGTCAAGCATCTCTTCATAACCGTTGACATATGCCTTGCCGTCATTTGCCTTAAGATATATTTGCCTTTCGTCCTTTGTGACGGTTGCGCTCCTGTCGGCTTCGTTCCACTCGGTATTTGCGCCGAGAGCATTGCTTACCGTGCGCAGCGGCACCATGACTCTGCCGTTTTTGATATACGGCTTGGCATCGCTGTATATATATTCACCGTCAACACGGATGAGCGGTGAATTTGAGGATGTCATGGATTCGGAGGTGAAAATCTTCTCTCCGTCCTCCGATTTGAACTTAAGCTCATAGCTTGCACAAGCTCCCTCAAACGATGCAACACCGCCGTCTTTATCGACACAAACGTCTTTTACGTAATCCCCGTTTGCATATACCTGCCATGTTCCCTCGTTAAGGTCTGCAACGGTAATTTTGTAAGTGCCGCTTCCGCCGAACGAGAATGCAACATTTTCTTTTGTTCTGTTTTTATCCTTGGCAAATACTGTCACTCTGTCGGCTACAACAGCTCCGGCATGGGTATCCGTCTCGATGAGTGAAACATCAAGAGGCTCGCCCTCGCCAACCTGCAAAACATTTAAGAAATAATCCGTATCGGATGCGTTTTTCGGTGACACCTCAAGCCTCCAGCCGCCTGCCTCATTGCGAGCACCGGCATTAAGCGCTGCCCAGTATACGGTATCTCCTACCTTTGCGCCCGACATTGTTGCCGTATCGTAGCCGCCGTCTTTATCTATGCTGAGATTATCGCCGGCAGGCAAAAGAGTATCAAGCGTGAGCTTGCCGCCGTAGCCGCTGCGTGTGTCGGCGGCAACCGTTCTGCTGCCGTTGGTCTGCGGTTCTTCCAATGTGTGAAGAAGCCACGTCTTTTTAAACTCGGGATTACTCGTTTTTACTCTGTCAAACACAATAAGCGCCGCAGGGTTTTCGTCATTTTTAAGATTTAAGAACATAAAGCTTCTTTCGTAATCCGAAATTTTGCTTGAATACGCGTTTGAAAGATCTCCCTTAAGGTACGTATAGTCGGGCTTTACTGCGTCCTCTCCTATTTCGTGACCCAAAACCTTGCCCACGTGATATCCGTTATTATCATCAAGAAAATATGAAAGTCCGTTTGTCGTACTCCACTTTGTCGGAGCTTTCTGACCGCCGTCATTTTCAAGAGTATATGATCTTGTTGTATCGTAAAACACCTCGCCCGGGTCATAAACCGTTATGCAGTTATGTGCTATTGTACGCCTCTGATACTGATTTGCATACAAGCTGTCGCAGTTGGTATTTCCGTCATTTTGAACGGGGCGCGGAAGAGTTTCGTGCACGGCTGCCTGATAATAACCCGAATCGGTTGCAAGGTAGCCCTTGTAATAAAGCTGAAATGAGCCCGAATCATAGTGCTGATGCTCCGCAAGATTATATTCATTTATCTTCATGCTTGCGACAACGGTGTTTGCATCCTTGCCGTCATCCCAATCGGTTCTGCAAAGCATTTCACCGCGGTAACCCGGGAGATAGCGCGAAAGCGGCAGATCGTCGGGCGCTTTTACTCCGACGCTCGGATCGTTAAAACACAAAAATTCAACGGGTGTAATTCCGCTTGATGAAGTATCGCGGAGATATTCATATTTAAAATACGGATTTTTAAAATAGTTTGCCGCCAGGAAATATACCTTCTGACCGAGTGATATATATCCGTTGGTTTTCTTTTCCCATGCGTCTCCGTCATAAAGAAGTCCGCCGTCGGGACGTCTGTTATAAAGATAACTTATCATCTGCTCGCTGTAGCCTGAGCCGTATATATCCGGATATCCCATACGGTCGAATATATACATGCACAAAAGGTCATATTTGAGTCTGAAGCCCATGTAGTGAGTTCCCTGAGGATAAACCTTGCCGCTTGCAAGAAATTCCTTTGCTTCAATAAATTCTTTAAAAAGCCTGCCGGCACTGTTAAGATAAATATCGGGATATTCGTCATACATTGCAACACCGGGGATGATGAGGTTAACCTGAAGCTGATCTTCGACTCCGTGAGTAAATACCGATCCGAGTTTTGTCGGCGGATAGCCTATTTCGGCTCTTTTTGCCGCTGCAATTGTGTATTCATACAAGACATCTTTTTGATCGTCCGTAAGAAGATCATAACACCAATCGTATACAAAGCCGCATACCGTCATGTATTTTCCGAGTGATGCGCGCTGATTATACGTAGTCATGGAATCAAATGCAATAGACTCACCGAGTGACAAAGCCATATCCACCGCCTCGGTACCCGATTTTTTATCGGATTCTATTGCATACGCAAATGCCTTACATGTGATTGTTTCAATCTCGCTTGAATCGACAGAACCGTTATGCTTGTATCTGTCGGGAGAAATACCTGCATAAAACTTATATTTTTCATAATATGCGGCATTTTCACTGTTTGTCATGTTGCTTTTTATCGTCGGTATGTCATCCGCTCTGAAATATACTCTCGGATGCCCGCTCGGAGGATAAAAATCAGGCTCGGGGTAGACAACCTTTTGTGTTACAACATCCGGAATTTCGCCTTTTCCCTCAGGAGTAAACGACGATTTTGACGATACAATAATCTTATCTATCATGATATTTTTTTCACGCGGAATGATGTGAATATTATGAATTCCGGCTTCAAGAACCGGAGAGGCTATCACCGTCCAGCGCCATTCAAGATACGGACCGTTATAATAAATCGGTTTATAATCTTCCGCGTCAACCGCCGTCCAGACAGAGTCACTTCCGTTATCCGTCGCATAAACTCTTATCCACACATAATAACTTGAACGTTTGGAGCATTTAACCGAAAATGACATATAGGGATCGTAGCCTGCAACATTCGTAATATTTGTCGTGTTATTAAACCTTATGTATTTTCCGCCGGATGTATCATCATCCGACAATATTTCACGTCCCGCTGACGGGATATCTTCCGCCTCTATCGACGCTGCATACGGCTCGGGTTTAAGGACAACATCACTTGCAAGAATACTGTCGCCGACTTTTGCCTCATATTCGGCGCGTTCCCTGTCGGTGGTGTATCTGCCGTAGGCATAGGAGTTATACGGAATGCAGGTAAAAAGCATAAGCACCGAAACCACGGCAGATATAATTTTATTTTTCATAAGCATTCACCTCGATTGTCAATCAACAACTACTACCGCGTTCTGAACTTTACCGTAATTTTTTTTCAAAAACACTGTTTTTCCGTCTAAAACATCGTCAACCGATCCGGTGATTACGGTTGATTTTCTTTTGCTTTTTTCATATACCCAAATAACTGCACCGGAATCCAATATGCATGTATCAATCTCACCGCCGTGATCTACAGTAATCATTGAGCTGGATGCATCATAAGATTTAACGGTTCCCAGAATATATGAATATGAGTCTGTGTTCGTACCCGATGTAAACGGCGGAATGACATCTGCTCCGAGGCTTGCGCGGACACGGTAGTTCTTTACATATCCGTTTCCGTCAAGAGATACGGATATGACGTCTCCCTCTTTAAATACACCGTTTAAGCTGTCATCTATAAATACCGAATATTCTGTTCCGTTCATATAGCATTTGAGCACCCCTGTGCTGCAGCCGTCTCCGTCAAGACCTGTTGAAATCTCTGTCACCAGAGCAAACTGCGAAAAGCCGTATGTATATCTTGAATCGTTAATTATAACGGCAGGGTTTGCTCCGTATTCGGTTCTGTTATATGATTTAACATTCGGATAAGATGCTCCGTCGGAAAGGCCCGACACGGTCACAATCTTTATATCGCCGTCTTTTACCGTATCACCGACGCCGTAGGCTATTAAAAATATTACGGTGTCGGACTGCAAAAAGATTTTACCGGCAAGGTTATATGTGCTTCTTCTGTAATATGCAGATGACTCATTAGCCGTAAGAACCAAAAGTCCGCTGTCTATTGCAGCCTTTTCTTCATCGGACCACGGGGTATAAGCTGTCCGGGCAGTGTTGAGCTCCGTTATTTCGTTATCTCCGTTTACCTTGTAGCTTATGAGCTGATGATTAAAATTACTGCCCGATTTAAATTCGGGAAGAGCATAAATATCTTTCGGAAGAGCTCCCTTTTTGCCGTTCAGGGTTACCTTATCGGCAAATTTGAGCGAGACCCACCGTCCGCGCTCCGTATAAATTTTAGCGTATATATCGTCGCTCATTGCTTCATCGCGCATCGCCGTGACATAGCCGTAAACAACGGAAATATCGTTATCGAAATATACAACTCTCCGGGCGCCGTCAAGATAAAATGTTCCGTAAAGCCCGGTTTTTACATCGATGTTTTTTAAAATATCATATGTATTTCCGTCAATTACGATTCTGTTATCTTCCTTATCAACGCCCGTAATCTTTGACACCGATTTGTTTGTTATGACGTCAAGTTTGCAATAGTTAATATCGGAAGAAGCCGATTTTTCAAACGTTACGACATCTCCGACTTTTAATTCATCGGGATTTATTTTCGCATTGTTTTTTGTGACAATAATATCATCATCCGAATCAAATGCGGCAAAATCGTCGGTGTCTTCAAAATATATTTCCGACTTTATTTTTGATATTCCCTTTATCTTATACACCTTAAGGTCTGTAATGCTTATGATATCATAAACACCGTTATCATCAAAATCCGTAAGGGTATATTTTCCGTACGTTATACTTTCGGGAACCTTGCCCTCCGAAACAAAGGTTCCGTTTAAAAGGTATATCGGTTTTTTTGAAATTCTTGCTTCTTTTTCATCACCGTCAACGCTGTAGTTTAATTTGCCGTCCTCCATACTTTCAAAATCAAATGAATCCACCGTGAGAACATCATCGTCATATTTCGGGCTAATGCATACTATCTTTGTTTTGCTGTCGTTTAAATAATAATACACATTTCTTCCCAAAAATTCACTTGCACCAACCGTATCTTTGTATGTCTTTCCGTTCACGGAAACACAGCCTTTGCCTGCTCCCTTTGAAGAATACAAACCGGTATATGAATTTTCTTCGATAATGCCCTCATATCTCGACACCTTGAATTTTTCTTCAAGATAAATCTTTGAACTGCTGAGAGAATACGTTTCGTCAAGGTATTCACATTCTATAACATATGATCTCAGCGCGTTATCAAGCATGGTAACCGCATCGCGCCTTGTCATAATTATTTTATCGCAGCCCTTTGCAAGGCCCATTCTTGCCGAGAGATTTATAAACCCCTCCATTCCGCTGCCGATTACATTTGCAAACTCTCTGCCGCCGAGGGCGCTGACCGTCATAACCAGCGCTTCATCACGCGTGATGCTGTCAAGCGGTCTGAATATTTCGGCATCGCTGATAATATTGAGATTAAGCGCCGTTAGGATATAGTCCTTGTACTCACTGTTTGATATATCTGTAAAGCTGCCGTTTGCAGGCATTACCGCATTGCAGCCGGAAAGCCTGACCGCAAGCTTTGCGAACTCCGCACGCGTAACAGTAACGTCATCATCCGCCCAATTTGCATCATCCGTAATTTTAAGGGCGGAAAGAAGCGCGGACTGTTCACGAAGCTCATAGGCTTCGGCCGCATATGAATCAAGCGAAAATGCAAAGGCAATCAACAGTGCAAGGAAAAAAAGAATTTGAGTTATTTTTTTCATTAAAAAGATCAACTCCTTTAAAAATTAGCTGAGCCGTTTTATTTGATTTTTGAACTGATATTATAAAGCATCTGCACCGCTTCGGCTCTTGTTGCATTTGCATTCGGCGAAAAATGTCCGTCGGACCCGTTTATTAAGTTCATTTTGTGAAGGCTGTCTACGGCATCTTTTGCATAATCGGCAATTTCGTTACCGTCTGCAAAGGAAGATACGTCCGAAGATTCAAAACCGTATTCGCGCTCAACAATGATGCGATAAAGTATAACCGCTATGTCCTGACGTGTTATATTTTTACCCGATCCGAACTCGGCATCCGATATTCCATGGATAATACCGTTTGAAACGGCAATGTCCACATACGGTTTAAACCAATCACTCGATTTTACATCATCAAATGCTGCGTCGTTATTTTTATTTTCGTATTTAAAAAGCGTTACGGCAAGCTTAACAAACTCTTCGCGCGTGATGCTGTCATCCGGTCTGAACTTTTTATCATCGCCGACAGATACCGCACCGCTTTTTATCAAAGAATAAACCGCATCTCTTGCCCAGTGACCGGACGGCAAATCGGCAAATATATCAGTGCTGTTACCGTTATCGGGCGGATTTATATTTTCTGTTGTGCTTGTATTCGGAATATTTACTCCCTTTGACGGAGTAACGGGTGCAGAGCCTTTGGAGCCTCCGCCTCCACCGCCGCCGGAGCCGGAGCCGGACGAGGATTTTGACTCTTCACGCACTGCGCTGTCAAGCGCCGTGCAAAACTTCGCAAATGTTTCAAACGGAGCTTTAAGCATTATATTTCTTGAAATTCTGTTTCTGTCTGAAACATTGCGGTTTGCATATTCTCTGTATCTTGTCGCTCCCTCTGTAACAGACTCATTTGCTTCCAGAAATTCACTGAGTTCATCCCACGGACATTCATTCAAAGAAACAAGCACCGCATGAAAAGACGCTATAACATTTTGAATTTCTTCAAGAGTTTTAAACGGTTTTTTTGCATAAAGCTGCTCTGCATAGAGAGCGTATTTATCATATGCCGGATTGAGGCCGATTTTAGCCGCGTTTTCTTTAATAACAGATTCAAGCTTATCCTCCGAAAGCGCGCTGTTTACCGAATTTACAAATGCGTCGCTGTCTGCCTCGGAAAGATAATAAACCGTGTATCTTGCCGGCATACCGTAGCTCTTTGTCATGACATCGATATAAATATTTTGAGATTCATCGCCTGCAGATACCTTAAACTTATATGCACCGAAATTATCGGAAAATCCGACGGTTCTTATGTGCAAAAGCTTGCCGCTTTCATCGGTTGCCTTTATCACGTAATCCGCAGCCTCTTTTATATCGGCGCTTCTTGCAAGCGTTATGACAGAGCCTGTTATATCGGCATAAAAATCAGAAGATATGCCGTCTTCGGGCGCTGACGTTTCGGGTTGATAATCGCCGTAGTTTATTGATGTTATTTCATTATAATTATTAAGAGTATCCAAGCCGTCTAAAATAATAAGGTCAAGACTGTTTTTGCTGAAATCATCGGATTCAATATTAAGCTCAATATTTTTTTCGGATTCTGCATCAACAGTTACATTCTGCTGTATGATCTCCACCATTTCGTTTGTTTCAAGATCGTATTTTGCAAGGAAAGCCGAAATTTCTTTAACCTCATTTGTCATATTCATTATTTTTGCCTTTGCACTAACCGTTCCCGACTCGGGAAGAGAGGCAATTTTGCTGCCGACGCTTTCAAAAGAGCAATTCAAAATATAGAATCCGCGCACACCGGTTTTAAATGATATTGTTTTATCTTCACCGAGGGCAACTTTTTCCGATGACATAAGATCTTTTGATATTACTATTTTATAGTCGGTGTTTTCCGGCAAATAATCGGGATATTCAATATTAACCTTATTGCCGCTTGCGGAAATTGTGCAATCCGTATCGGGAGTTTCGCTTTTGCCCGAAAATACCGAAATGTATTTTTCAATATTTTCTGCCGACAGCTGACGGTTAAACTTAAGTGTAATGCTCTTATTTATAACGGGAACATTTTCGCTTCCGTCAAGAGATGTTCCGCTTGATGTAAGCGCATCGGCAAACGAAAATCCCGTCGGATCTTCTTTTGAAAACCAAATTGAGTCTATACTGATGTCTATTTTATCGCAGGCGTCCTGAAATACAGCTTCAAACCCTACATTATTTATTTTAATCGAGCCGTTACCCCATTCATAACTGCCTCCCAAACCGCTGTTCGGTCTGATTCTCATATTCTTAATGGGATAACTTACAAGCTTCCACCCTGTCCAGTTAACATACAGCTGATTACTAACGTTGTCAACGTAGTGCTGTCCTGCAACGGCATTACCCTTCAGGTCATTATCCATATCAAAATACATTTTTAAATATAATCTTTGATTTTCGGCTTTACTTGAGTAAATCCATGCATTAACATAATCATATTCGTCAATAACCTTGCTTTCGGGTACTGTTGCGTCTTCATTGAGCATGCGAGCATAAAGAGATCTTCTTGTCCTTTCCTTGCCGCCTGCCGTTGTCTTTTCATTTAACTTATCCCAATGAACACTCTGCACCGCTCCGCCGAGTGTATGCTCTGTATCGGCTTCATAAAACGACAAACCCGAATCAATTGCATAGTTAGCATTCCAAACACCACCGTATTTGCTTAATCTTCCGTCGGAAAAATCTTCAATAACATACACATTATCATCCGAATCCTCAAAATTATCTGATGCAAAAGAAACATTAAATGCTGAAAGAATAATTAAAATTGATAAAAATATTGATAGTAAATTTCTTTTTTTCATATTATATAACCCCTTGTATCCGACGGCGAGATAAAACCGCACCGTCGGATACATTATAATCAAAATCTGCTATTTCGCTGTTTAATATAATTTATCTGCCGTTTTCAACACATAACGGTTTAAGGTTTGTATCCCAGATAAATACTTTATTCTTTGCCTGTGCCGAAGCAGTATATTCAAAGGTTTTGCTTTCTGCGGCCGGTACGGATATATCCTGAGTTGTTACGGAAACAAGGCTTCCGTCATCCGCATAGCCTGCAGCATAAAGAGTTAAACCGCTTAAATCGGCTGTTAAGTTATTTGCAATAGTTACGGAAGAATCATTCCATGTGATTTCCGAAGCAGCTTTTGTATTTAATGTTACCGTTACAGGGCTTGCAAGCTTTGAGCGATATACACTCTTAAGCGAGTCTGCAACGGTTACGGTAACCGTGCTGCTTTCGGGAAGATCATTATGAAAATGAACATAAATCTTATCGCCGATTACCTGAACATCATACTTGCCGTTGTCAAGGGCAACACCGTTTGCAGTGGCGCTTACCGATGCGGTCGATGCGTCAATCTCACCGTTAAATGTAAGAACGGCAGTCTTGTCATAAGGTGCAACAAATGATGAAGTTAAATCGTCAGTCTTTGCAGTACCGGCAGATACAAGGCTCAAATCTTTGCTGCATTCATTTACGGAAAAGAATATTGAATCAATGTTTAAATCAATTTTATCGCATTCATCACTTTTTACTGCTTCAAATCCCACGCTGTTTATCTTAATTGAACCGTTGCCCCATGAATAGCTGCCGCCCAAATCACTTTCGTTCGGTCTGATTCTCATATCCTTAATGGGATAGCTTACAAGCTTCCATCCTGTCCAATTAACATTTAACTTATCGTTAACATTATCAATATAGTGCCGTCCGGATGATGCTTTACCCTTAAAGCTGTCATTTACATCAAAATACATTTTCAGATATAAATTTTGATTTGCTTCCGCATTTGAGTAAACCCATGCATTCACATAATTATATTTGTCAACAACCTTGCTTACAGCGTTATTGGATGTATCAAGCATACGGGCATACAAAGCTGTTCTTGGTTTTGACGATCCGCTTATTTCTGTCGTTCCGTTTAATTTATCCCAATGAACGGAATTTGAAGCACCGTTTAATGTTTTTGTGCTGTCAACATTATAGAATGAGCCTGCAGATGAGTAAATATAACAAGCATTATATGCTCCGCCCCATGAATGAGTTTTGCCGCTCGTATAGTCCTCTACCGTATAGATGTCACTGTCGGACGAAAGTGCGGATGTTGAAAGCCAAAGCTTATCTATATACAAATTAGCGGTTACTCCGGACCATTCATTTGCATATCCGCTGATAATACCTGATGAACCTATTTCAACATAATCAACGGCTTTTAAAATATCGGCGGCTGTATGGCTTCCGCTGTTATCCGTAACTCTGTTTTTAAAACTGTCTATCTTAACCGATATATCGTTCCAGCCCGATTTGTATGATTTTAAATTTATTGTATCATATCTCAGATAGTGATGCCCGTCTATGGGATCACCGGAGGTGCCGGCTGTGTCACATTTCATATGAATTCTCATAGCTATTCTTTTGTTGCTTGAAGAACCTGCTATACCCGACGGGATATACACTCTTAAATTCATGTATCCGTTTTCGTATGCGGAGAGATCATAAAGTGAAGAACCGGAAAGCTTTGACGATGCAACAGCTTTTTCATCGCCGGGGCACCATTTATACGAATAGCTTGATGCTCCGTATACTTTGGTATATTCAAGCTCCTTTGGTGCTTGCGTACTGCCGTGTCCGTCATACAAAGCAATATCCTGCGACGCATCAACAAATACATAATCACTGCCCGACTGCACCGGAGCATTTGTTTCAATTGCCGAAACGGCTGTGTTCATACCTGCAATAATCAAACATACCGCAAGCATAATTCCCAATAATTTTTTCATTTAAAACATCCTTTCCGAGCATAAGCCCAATAAATTATTTTATTTTTATATTGCATATTCCGCAGCTGTCAAATACAGTTTCGCATTTTGTGCCGTCAACGGTTATAACGGCTTTTTTATATTTACCCGTAGGTTCATATACCTTGATTTCGTCACTTGTTTTTATCAGCATAAGCGGTGTGTCTGTCGATATGCCGTCCGCCTCGCCCGATGAATAAAATGCGGCAAGTAAGTTATCTTTATATTTAACCGCGTGAACCGATTCGCTGCACGATATAAGCTCTGCATCCGACGATGCCAAAAAGCTTTTGCACGCATCCTCATCGGCATTCGGTAAGATCGCGTACGCATATTTTGCATTATACGGATTCAAACCGTGATTTAACGATACAACGGTGTAGTCTCCGTTATCTTCCGTCTCATACGTTCCGTTCAAGATGCAATATCCGGCTCTGCCTCCGAATAAAATATAGTTGTCGCCTTTTACCGACGGTTTTATTTTCGTGTTGTCAACATATGTTTTTACTTCTTTGCCGATTGACGAGCTTATGCCCGAACCCACACAAAGTATTGCACCGTCTGTTATGAAATATGATTTTTTGGCTGTGAGATCGGATGAAAAATCCTCATCACCGTAACCCTTAAAATCCATTGCCGAAACACCCAAGCCGCCGAGAACGAGAGAGCCCGCATAGGACTTATCCGTAAGAAGAGCTCCGTATTTCGGGAAAGCATCGGCTTTTCGCCCGGAATTTATCTCCGTCGTTCCCGGGATTTTAGTCATATCCGCATTATTATAAAATTCGTTTGCAAAGCCGTTTGTTTCGCCGTCGGTGTAGAGATACGCCGCTCCGTCACCTGTGTACCAGCCTTTTGCGTTGCCGCTATCGATGGATTCATATCTTGTGACCTTATCTGACGACATTGCTATGCAAAGTGCAAAATCATTATCCTTATATACTGCTCTGTCGGCATCATTAAATACCGTAAATGAAGTGTCATCGGCTGATGAATTCTTCGGCATTGCGTTTATTTTGTTTATGTAATATTCACTCAGATTAATATTATCTTTTGCAGCGTCATACACCGAGGCTGCTTCACCTGCCGCCTTTTCGGATCCGCAGGCATCATACACATCCGTAAGAGCCGATATATACGGAGCCGTATAGCCGTATTCATCAAACCCGTTCATTCCGTCACCGTCAAATGCAAAAAGCGCTCTGCCCTTAAAGAACATTTTGGAGTATACATCCGTAAGAAGCGATTCCACAGTGTATAAATTCGGGTCCGTTATTTTAAATTCACTGCCGCTGAGGTATGCGGCATTCCTTGCAGCCGCAAAGAGAGTGCTGCTGCCATATCCGAAGCTGTATACCGTGCCGCCGTGTGCTTTGTATGACCCGTCAGAGTAAAATCCGTCTCCGCTTGATACGTATTTTATATTTGCAAACACATTGTCTCTGATGTCCGAAAGAGCCTTGACATCCGATGAGAGAAGCGCCGATTTGATCCTTGCGGCATACAGCCACTGACTGTTAAGCTCATCATCCGCAAGAGAGCCGCCCGTTTGTGTGAAGTGATTAACAGGAACAAGATACCTTGCAATTTCTTCTTCGGAAAGGTCATCTTGCATAAGAAGCAAAATATCCGTAATATCGAGCGGTGCACCTATGCACCAATTCCACCAATTGCCGGTATATTTTTTTGTTGTTTCGTTTTTGCCGTATTTGTTTTTTTCCATCCAATCGAGAGACTTGCGGACGGAATCCAAAAGCTCGCCGGATTTATATGTATCGGTTCCCTGCATATTATACGCAAGAGCCATTGTAAGAATCTTCGGATATGTTTTAGCAAGGCAAACATCGGCTGCAACGGCAGAATCCCAAAGGCTGTAGCGTGTGATATTTCCTTTTGCAAGCTCTTTTGAAAGAGCCGCCGAAAGAGTGAGAGCCTCCGCCGAGACGGTTTGCTTATCTCCCGCAAGAGCAATAAGCCGCTGTTTTGCCGAAGCCTTGATATTTTCGATTTCCGAAGCTGCTTTTTCTTCATCAACCTCGGAATACGAAATTTTATATTTGGCTATATATGCCGTTTCGTCATTTTCAAAGCCCGATATATTATCTCCGTCCGCTGTTTTGCTTACGGCTTCAAGCATTCCGCATTTTAAATATTTAAGGTTCTTTACCCTCGCGACATCCTCAAGAGGATAAAACTTAACATTATCAACTTCTTCGCCGTCAAGTGCTCTTACTTCTTCAAGCTTTCTTGAATCCAGATAGTATTTAACAAAATTATCGTTAACATATACTTTGCCGTTTATGTATTTATGAGCACAGTCATCATTTAAGCTGTCAAGCTTTCCGTTTGAAATCACCTTTTTATAATCACCGCAGAAAACAACCGCATTCTCCGATGCCTTTTCAAGAGAGTTTTCCGATTCCGATGAAAATGTTCTGCCCTCACCGGCTCCGACCAATGTTATTTTGTCAAAATACAGAAAAACATCCGCCTCGGGATCGGGCATTGAAAATCCGTTTGACTGAACATATATATTGTTTATATTATTCCATGAAGGAGTTCTTGCCGTCGTAAAATCATCATTGGAATTCAATTTCAAAGAAAAATCCTTCCAACCTTCCCAGTCGACCTTTTGTTTATACAAATAGTAGCATGCGCCTGCCGATGAAGCCGGTGACATTATTACCAAGGCAAAATTCGTATTTGTTTTTTTCGGGCTGTATACCGAAAAAGTGATTTTATCATACCTTGTAAGGTCTTTGGGAACATTCGGAAACTGTACGGTTTTGTTTGAATACAGATCCCAGCAGCCCGAAAAGCTGCCCGACAGTTTGTATGAACCGCTCGGGATGAGCTTTGCAGCTAAGATATCGCTGTATTTTGAAGTATCGAACATAATGTGGTTTTCTTCATCAACACCGCCGTCGGGAAGTTTAACCGCAAAAGCTGACGATGTAATGACAAATACCGATGCCGCAAGCGCAGCTGTAATCCTTAAAAATTTTTTCAATAATGTTCACTCCTTAATGTCAGATCCGACAATTAGCATATTTGCATTATTTTGCAAAAAACGGAAAATATCGGGCATATAAATTTATTGCCAAATAATTGGCAATAATTAACATCATTTTATTTACTATTGACAATTTATTAATATTATAATATAATAATTTATGTAACGTCACCTTAACATTTTATTTATATCATTAGCACAAAAATATATTGCATTGGAGATTTTGACATGAAAAATTCATCCATATACGAAATTTTTTCAAACGCGGAGCATTCCGTTACAATTATGGAATTTGAGTACAAAAGAGTACATACACCGCTTCACTGGCATAACAACTTTGAGATTCTCTGCTGTCTGGACGGATCTCTGAATGTTTTGTTTAAAGATAAAAGCATAGTCGCGCACAAAGGCGACTTCATTTTTATCAATCAATATGAGCTGCACGAAATCCCGGCAACGGAGGCTCATTACATATGTGTCGTAATACCGTCTGATATTTTCTCATTTTTGAACTTTAATCAAAAGTATAAAATTAACAACCTTATAAATGACACTGCAGTTTCTGATTATATGATGAAAACCGTTGAAATCATAATGAAAAATTACGAAACATTCAAATCTCAAATAGTGTTTAAAAAAGAAAACCGCGGTGTAAGCCTTGAAATATACGGATATTTATATCTGATGTTTGCCCATGTGCTTAAAAATTACTCCGAAAAAATAAAATCGGACAACGGCAATTATGATATATTAAATGCTTGCCAGAATATTATAAAATACATTCTTGAACATTATCAGGAAAAAATAATGATTGACGATTTAATAAAGCTTTCTTATATAAATAAGCAATCACTTCAGAAGCATTTTAAAAACATTACCGGAACAACTATAAAAGCATATATTCTGGACACAAGGATAAAAAGAGCACACGATCTGCTTGTGTTTTCGAAAAAGAGCATAACCGACATAGCATTTGAATGCGGGTTTGATGACTCAAATTATTTTTCGAGAGCAGTAAAAAAACATCTGGGAATGTCGCCGAGCGAAATCAGAAAAAAACATGCCGAAAATGATAATTAAAATTTTTTGTCACCGTAAAACCGATTCTTATGCCGCTCAAAAAATAAGCATGCACACAAAAATGCGCCGCAAACTGCAGCGCATTTTTTAATGTTTTTCCTTTAAAATAAATACGACAGCGTCTTTATTTTTCTCGGTTTTAATCAATTCAAATCCGTCAAACTCATACCGGGCATCTATACTTTCGGGGACAGAAGCTTCATATCTGAATACATCACCTTCACGCTTCCAATTTACCTTTATTATGCCGAACACCGATCTGTATGAACCGGATGCCGAATTTATTCTGCCCGTCTTATCCATATACGGTTTTAATTTCATTTTTTTAAATCCACCGCTTAATTCATCGGGGCGGATTCCGAGACAGTATTCATACAGCCATTCCATGCATGAACCCAGGGAATAATGATTGAATGAGTTCATGGCAGAGAGTTTTTCAATGTCGTTGCTGTCCCAATGCTCCCAGATTGTTGTGGCTCCTTTTTTGATACTGTAGCCCCAGCTCGGATAAGATTCACATGTAAGAATATCATATGCAGCATCTTTCATGCCGATGTCACAAAGCGTCGGCAGAAGATACCTCACGCCCAAAAACCCCGTTGAAAGATGACCGTTAGATTCTTTAAGCTTACGCGAAAGATTCTCTTTGGTAAATTCTGCAGATACCATTTTGAATTTATACGCAAGAACATATGCCGTCTGACTGTCGGAAAGTATTTTGTTATCTATGATAAATTTTGATAAAAATGCAGATTTAATTTTGACGTAAAGCTCACTATAATAAGCGGCATCATCATCATTTATAACCGTGCACATTTTCGAAACCAAATCCGACGCATGCGCATAATAAAGTGTGGCAATAACGTCAAGATCGGTATCGTCGTCCACATTCAGCCAGTCACCGTATCTGCCGTCACGTCCGCTGCGGATATAACCTGAGCTGTCATTTTTATAATACCTGAGAAGTTCCTTGGCGGCATGGATATTATCTTTTATAATACTTTTATCTCCGTACATTTTGTAGTGCAGATACGGAATAATAACTATAGCCTCGCTCCAGCCGGCGGCTGCGTCATATCCGCTGTATGAGTTATAACCTACGTGTACCGTCGGTGCAATACACGGAACAGCGCCGTTACCGAGCTGCGAATCTCTGATATCAGAAAGATACTTTGCATAGTATTTTTTGCAGTTCATATTATACATTGCCGACTGACAAAAGACCTGCGCATCACCCGTCCATCCCAGCCTTTCATCACGTTGAGGGCAATCCGTCGGAACACTGTAAAAATTATCTCTCTGACTCCAGAGTATATTCATATAAAGCTTATTGACTAAATCCGACGAACACAAAAATTCTCCGTCAGGTTCAAGATCAGTATACATAGCCTCGGCTTTTAAATCCAAAATACGGGCATTGCCTACGATTTCCGCCTCAACAAATCTGAAACCGTGATATGTAAAAAGCGGTCTGAATTCCTCCTCTCCGCAACCGTTTAAAATAACGGTGTCCGTTGCCTCGGCTTTTCTTAAATTTTCGGTATACAATCTTTCATTATTCAGAATTTCCGCATGGCGAAATATAACCTTGCTGCCTTTATCACCCTTAATAACAGCTCTCATAACACCGGCTATATTCTGACCGACATCATATATTATACGGTTTTCATATTCCGCAATTTTAATAGGATTAAAAACATGCTTGACTCTTATCGGTTCAATATCGATTTTATCAAGATACAAGCCTTTTGAAAATTTAAAATCGTCCTCTTTTGCACTGCCCCACGAAGAATCGTCATATTCATATTCAAAGTAATTCCCGAGAGATTTCCTTTTGTCGATGAATTCTCCCATGTATATATCACTGCGGATAATTTCTCCGCATGATGCAAGCCATGTTTTATCGGTTGATATTTTTTCGGTGTCACCGTCACTATACTCTATAAGAATTTCTGCCGTAAATTTGATTTTATCGCTGTAGGTGTTTCGTTTAAATGTTGCATTTGAACCGACATGACCGACAGCCCAGCCGTCACCGAGTATTATACCTACCGCATTTTCACTTTGCAATTTATCGGTAATATCATATTGCATAAGCGGAATCTTTTTTGTATAATCAACCCACGGAGGAGAAAGATATTCATCCGAAACTTCACTGCCGTTTACATATGCCTTAAACACACCGAGAGCTGCAATATAAAGAGTTGCCCTGCTTATATATTTTTTTGCATGAAACGTCTTTCTGAAATACGGAGACGGGTTGCCGTATTTATCATCCGCTCCCTTGGGAGTACCTGTTTCATAATATATCCATTTTGAATTAATAATCATTAAACCACAACCGTTCGTCAGATATTTTTCGATGCAAGATACGAATACAGTCTGTCGGGGAAGTTAACCGTCATTCCATCAACCTCAACATCGCACATTTTTTTCATGATTTCCACGGATGTTACGCCCCATGCGCGAACACCGAATCCTTGTTTTCTTAAAAATTTTACACTTTCCGACGTCATGCATTCCGCCTGCGGTGCCATCTCTTCACCGCCGATGCTTTTAAGAAGATCCGTTTTGTCACATCCGTCACCCACGGTAAGAAGACCGACGCGAACTCTCGGGTCATATCGTTTCACATTTTTCAGCCATTCAAAGTCAAAGGATGTGACTGTTGTTTTGTCTGTTACATTAAATTCCGAAATCATGTTTATAACATCCTTTTCTATATCGCCGACCTTAAGCTCTATTGCAAAATGAATGTTATAAGAAGAAAACTTTTCAAAAAATTCTCTGAGTGTCGAAATTTTGTCATAAAAACCTGCGGTAGCATTGCCGAAAACCTTGATTTTACTGATCTCGGTATATGTATAATCTTCTATTTTGCCGCTTGCATCCGTAACTCTGTCTAACGTATCGTCATGAAACAATACCAAAACCCCGTCTTTCGTTTTTTGAACATCAGTCTCAATTCCGTCGGCTCCCTGCAGCAGTCCTGAATAAAATGATGAAAGTGTGTTTTCGGGTGCATATTCGCTTGCTCCCCTATGTGCATAGTTAATCATATTGCCCTCCTGATATTTTTTATTTAATTATACATCAGCAGTTTATTACTTGCCTTAAAAAATCAATAACAATTAAAGCACAAAAAAATTACGTCCAAAATGAATAAATCTTTTCGGACGTAATTAAAATAAATCATATTGTAACTAAACTTACAAGCTCCCATGTGTTTTTTCCGTTATATACTTTTTTGCGTATGACCGCTTCGCTTGAGTAAATGAATTCACATTCGCTCTTTGCCTGTGCATCGGAATATGAATAATATTTCGGATCCATGCTGTCATAGCCGGCATAATAGGAATTTAAATCTGCCTTGTATGTGCCGTCTCCGAGGTCGGTAAGTGAATTTACTATTGAGAACTTATCAACTGTATCACCATCGGCAGATGGTCTGTAGTAATTTGTGCCGTCAAAATTCCAGCGCTGCGTCGGTTTTCCGGAAAGTGTGATTCCGAGATATTTATCGGCCACTTCATTAACAACGCTCAACGGAATATATGTATTCTTTTCGTCGTAGAATACCCCGCTTTTTCCATTTCTGTTAACAACGACATGAACATACGCAAGATCGATTACATCATCATCATTAACAAGCTGATAGTTATAATTTACAAAAAAGCCTTCGGAAAAATTGCTGAAAAATACATTCAGGTCTTTCTTTTCGGAATCGCTCATTTTTTCAATAAGATTCACTTTTTCAGCTTTTGTTTTTTCTTCCTTGTCCTTTATACCTTCATCTGATTTTGCGCTGCTTTCCGATTTTTTCGTCTTTTCAGTCATGCCGTTATTTTCAAAATTGCTTGATTTTTTTACATCTCTGTTATATAATATCGACGAGCATCCGCACAAAAGTGCAATCATGAAGCATAAAAATAACATAACAATTCTTTTCATTCGGAATTCCTCCATATATGCTTTTTTTAATTATACAGCATACGTCAGAAAATGTCAAATATTATTTTACATAATCAAATTCAACCTCATACATTTTGACCGGATCGCCCTCGCTTATGCCCATTTTTTCAAGAGCCTTTATAACGCCTTTTTTTCGCAGTGAATTCTGAAAGTACTGAAGCGACTCACTGTCTTCAAAATTTGTAGAGCCGAGAAGTCTTTTAAGCCATTTGCCCTCTACAACATAAGCTTCGTTTTCACGTCTTACGGTAAACGGAGCTTCTTCTTCATAGCTTATTACCTCTTCTTGTGTCTCCGACTCGTCATATAAAACGGGAATCGGGATTGTATCCAAAATGGACGAAACATACTTCATAAGCTCCGACACACCCGAGTTTGTTGCTGCGGAAATTTTAAAAACCTTATATCCGCGCTTTTCCATTTCATCGCAAAAACCGTCATAAACTGCAACGTCAAAAGCAAGATCTTTTTTATTTGCCGCAACTATCTGCGTTCTTTCGGCAAGAGTGGGATTATACATTTCAATTTCTTTATTTATGAGATCAAAATCTTCTGTCGGATTTCTTCCTTCAATACCCGAAGCATCGACAACGTGTATCAGAAGTCTGGTTCTTTCAACATGACGCAAAAATTCATGACCGAGACCTATCCCCTCGCTTGCGCCCTCAATAATACCCGGGATATCTGCCATAACAAAGCTCTTTTCGGGGCCGAGATCTACAACGCCGAGATTAGGCTCAAGTGTTGTAAAATGATAGTTTGCAATTTTGGGTCTGGCATCGCTTACAACCGAAAGCAGGGTCGATTTACCCACATTCGGGAAGCCCACGAGTCCGACATCGGCAAGAAGCTTTAGCTCCATGGTAATTTCACGTCTGTCGCCCTCGGTTCCGCTTTTGGCAAAACGCGGAATCTGCCGCGTTGCCGTTGCAAAGTGGCAATTGCCCCAGCCGCCGCAGCCGCCTTTTGCGACCGTAAACCGCTGACCGATCTGCTTTAAATCCGCAATGATTTTGCCCGATTCAGCATCCTTTATGATCGTTCCGGCAGGAACCTTCACAATAAGATCCTCTCCGTTTTTTCCGCTGCCTTTGGCGCTTTTGCCGTCCTCGCCGTTTTGAGCCTTATAGCGGCGCTTATATCTGAAATCCATAAGTGTACTGAGTTTTTCATCGACAACAAATACAACATCGCCGCCGTGTCCGCCGTCACCTCCGTCGGGACCGCCTGCCGCAACATATTTTTCACGGTGAAAAGAAACAAGCCCGTTGCCGCCGTTACCCGCTTCAACATATACACTTGCAGTATCTGCCAACATATGCATTACCTCCGTTTTTTATTATCTCTTTTAGTTAATTGTAAAATTACAAAATATCTGATTTAAAGCAAATTATACGATACTCTTTTATTTACTATTTCTCCGGTAAACAGATTGAAATGTTTATTTTTCATCGGAACGGTGTGGTGCAACGCTGCCTACGCAGTCATTATTAAATATTTGATATTTAATAATTGGAATCATATTGGTAAATTTTGTTTAGATTATTTAACGCAAGAAACAGCGGCGCCCTTGTGTAAAGGGATGAGGGATTGTCAAAACATGTTTACATCTTATAATTATTTTTTACAAGTGTTAAATATTTACAACCCCTCCGAGTTGCTTCGCAACTCACCTCCCCTTACACAGTGGAGGCATTCGTCCTTGCATTTATTTGTATTATTTTGTTTGTTTTGTGCACCACAGCGTTCCGTAAGAATTCATCCGAATTTTTTTCTTTTTACTTTACAATCGACTATTATTATTTCTTTTTGATTCATAAAAATTCATTATCTTTATAACAGAGTCTTTATGAATCAAAAAGAAAATCTCAAGCGCATATATACACCTGAGATTTTTTTGATTTATTCAAATATTATTACTCAGCAATTTCATATACGCTGACTTGTTTTTTGCTCTTGCCGACTCTTTCAAATTTAACTTTGCCGTCAACAACTGCAAAAAGAGTGTCATCGCTGCCTTTTTTAACATTTATACCCGGGTAAATCTTAGTACCTCTCTGTCTTACAAGAATGTTACCGGAAGTAACAAACTGTCCGTCGCCTCTTTTGACACCGAGTCTTTTGGATTCACTGTCACGGCCGTTCTTGGTACTACCCATACCTTTTTTATGGGCAAATAATTGAATGTTCAATTCAAACATCGTATTACACCTCCAATTCGGTAACTTTGACATTATCGGAATATTTATCGGCAAGATCATTTACAAAGAGACAAAATGTCTCGGTAATAAGCGCCGTTTTTTCCCGATCTGATTTATTCATGTCATCCGGGAGAACAAAATAAAGATAACCGTCTCCCGTCTCATATCCAAACTTTACACCGACAAGCTTTTCAATGCCGCTCAGCATTGCGTAAGCCACGGATGAAGCGGACGCGCAAACAATATCATCTCCGTCTGAATATTCGGCATGACCGTCCATCACAACTTTAACAATATTGCCTTTTTTTCTGAAAATATCAACTCTAATCATAATCAGCCGTTAATCTTTTCAATCTGAACTTTTGTGTAGGGCTGTCTGTGACCCTGCTTTGTTTTCTGACCTTTTTTAGGCTTGTACTTGAAAACAATAATCTTCTTTGATTTGCCGTTGGCAACAACCTTAGCTTCAACGCTTGCGCCGTCAACATAAGGAGCTCCTATGGCTGTTTTCTCGCCTCCTACGGCAAGAACCTTATCAAATTTAACGGATTCGCCTTCTTCAAGACCGAGCTTTTCGATGAATACAACATCACCCTCGGAAACCTTGTACTGCTTACCGCCTGTTTCAATAACTGCGTACATATCTGTTGCACCTCCCTCATCCAATCTCGCCGAATACGGTATTGACCTGAATCAATTTTCCGAACCTCTCCGTGCGGTTACCGTAATATTTTAACACATAATCATTTTATTGTCAATGATTTACGCGTAAAAATTGTAATAAAATTTGATCTTTTCCGTATCGGTATACAGTATATTATTACAACTTACCTTTTCTCCGGGGAAAATACGTAAATGTTTATTTTTTCGGGCGGATAATAACGCGCATTTACCGAACGGATGTTGATTTTCAAAAAGCTGTAGCGGCGAAGACCAAGCGTGCTTTTTGAAAATTAATGTCCGTTTGGCGGATATGCAGATAAACAAGCTGGCGGATGATATCCACCCCTACGCGGTAATTAAAAATATACATTTTATTTTACAATTACCTGAAAAATATTTTTAAAAACTATTGACATTTTTCGTTTGCGGTATTATAATCAAACTAACAGACGTTAGTCAAAGGAGGGACTTATGAAACAGGAGGATACAAAAGTAAAAATTATTGAAAAAGCGCTGGAGCTTTTTTCGAAAAAAGGATATGACGCGGTGAGCGTTGCCGAAATTGCAAAGGCAGTCGGTATTAAGGCGCCGTCTCTTTACAATCACTACCCGAGCAAGCAGGCAATTTTTGATGCAATTTTTGAAGCTACGATCAGGCAATATGATGATTTCACCCAAGGAATACACATTCATATAAACCGTGCGGAAAAAGACACGGCGATTTTTTCGGAGATAACGGAGGATGAGCTCGTCCGCAAGGTTACCGAAATTTTTGAATATTCTCTGCACTGCGAATCCGTCAGCTGTTTCAGAAAAATGATGACGATAGAACAGTTCAGGTCACCAAAACTTTCTGCTTTGTATTCCGAAAGATACGTTGAGCGGCTTGTTGATTATCACGCGGAAATTTTTAAAGGGCTAATAAAAAGCGGAATAATCAAAAACGAAAATCCGCACACACTTGCAATGATGTATTTCTCTCCTGTCATTACGCTTCTCGGCATATGCGACAGACAGCCGGAAAAAGAAGAAGAGTGCATCAAAAGAATTGACGGTCACGTCAGACTTTTCTTCCGTACATTTCAAAATAAAAAGGATTAAAAATTACGGTTCAAACCACAAATTAAACAAAAAGCGAGGATGATATTAATGAAAACAAAACGAATCATTGCGGCATGCGTTGCCGCGGCTGCGTTATTTGCAAATACGGCATATGCGTCGGATATGTATGCAACAAGGGGCGAGGCCGCAAGCATGCTGCAAAGCGCCGCAGATGATTATAATCCCGATGTAAAGTATTCCGATATAATAAAGGGATACGGCGGTGACGGAGAACTGCACGAGGATCTTAACATAAACCGTGCCGAGGCGCTTGTTATGCTTTCGCGTGCATTCGGCAAGCTGCCCGAGCTTTCGGGTCACAATGCAAGGGTAGCGTTTAAAGGCGAAGATTTTACCGATATACCCGACTGGGCAGTTCCGGAGTTGAAGCCTGTTCTTGACGCGGGAATTGCAGCCGGCACGGCAGACGGAATATTCTCACCGTATGACGATGTCACAAAAGAACAGATGCGGCTTTTCATAGAGCGTGCATACGCACTTTTCGGCAGTAACGAAAAAGATGATTTTTATGCTGCCGTAAATAAAGACACCCTGAACAGTCTTGAAATAAAGCCCGGGCATGTTATGGCAGGAACACTTTATGACCTCGGAGACAAATCAAGCGACGAAGTGAGCGTTATCATAAAAGAGACAATAGAAAAAGGCGGCGAAAAAGGAAGCAAAGAACAGAAAATTTCAGATTTTTACGCAAATATTTCAGATACCGAAAACAGAAACAAACTTGGAATTACACCGATCAAAAAATATCTTGATTTAATTAACGGCGCAGGTGATATAAAGGATCTTATGAATGCTCAAAATATCATGCAAAACGAAATAAGCTTTGCGCCCTTTGCGGCTTTCTCAATCACAACCGATATGAAAGACAGCACAAAATACATACCAACCTTCGGCATTTATGCGCCGATGATGCAAAAAAGCTTTTTTGCGGCCGCAAACGAAGCGCAGAAAAATGCGTATTTTAAATATGTAAAAACAATACTTTCCGCTGCCGGTGAAAATGCTGATGATGAAATGCTGAGCAGCCTGTATAATTTTGATGAAGCTCTTTCGCAAAAAATGTATAATCCTGAGGAATACGGAAATGTTGATAAAATATACAACACGTTCAGTCTGAAAGAAATATCGGATATGATTCCGAATATTGACGTCTATAATGTTCTAAAGGAATCGGGATTAAAAGAGGAAGACAAAATCCTTATCACAAACCCCGAAAATGTAAAAATGTTTGCCGAGCTTTTCAGTAATGATAATCTGGCGGTTTTAAAAACCGCGGCAAAGGTTTCTTTGTTAAACGGATGCGGCGCCATGCTTTCGACAGACTTTACGGCAGCTGCGGATACATTCAACTCCGAATACCTGGGGATTTCGGGTTCATATTCGGATGAAGAGCGCGCCGCACTTGTTTTATCCAACATTATGTCAGACTACATCGGTGAAATATATGCCGAAAAATACTTTTCGGAAGAAGCAAAACAAAACGTTCTTAAAATGGTAAAGGATATTATTTCCGTATATAAGAACCGAATCAATAACCTTGACTGGATGAGCGCGGAAACAAAAGCAAGGGCAATAAACAAGCTTGATAAAATGAATATAAAAATCGGTTACCCCGACAGCTTTGATACATACCTCGATAACGTTGAGATAAAATCGGCAGCGGACGGCGGAAGTTATTTTGACAATATTATAGAAATTGCAAAAGCATCGCGCAGAGAAATCATAAATTTTCAGGGGAAAAGCGTGGACAAAACCAAGTGGCTTATGTTTCCATATACAGTAAACGCATGCTACAGCGCGACATCAAACGATATTACATTTCCGGCAGCAATACTTCAGCCTCCTATGTATGACATAAATGCTTCTTACGAAGAAAATTTAGGTGCGATCGGATATGTTATAGCACATGAGATTACACATGCTTTCGACAACAACGGCGCAAAATTTGACGAAAACGGAAACGCTGCCGACTGGTGGACTGCAGAGGATTATGCCGAATTTGAAAAAAGATGCGAAAAAATTGTTTACTTTTATGACAGACGGGAGGGCATCCCCGGAATACCCATGAACGGCAGACAGACACTAAGCGAAAATGTGGCGGATCAGGGCGCCGTTCAGTGCGTTACGGAGGTTGCATCAAAGCTTGAAAACCCCGATTACGGCAAGCTCTACCGCTCTATGGCCAATGCATGGGCAAGCACAAAAACACGCGAATACGCAAAATATGCTGCAGGGCTGGATGTTCATTCCGATGATAAACTCCGCGTTAACAGGGTTGTCGTAAGCTGCGATGAATTTTATTCCGCTTTCGGTATAACCGAAAATGACGGAATGTGGGTAGCTCCGGAGGACAGAGTTAAAATATGGTAAATGATATTAATATAACTTTAATCCGCGCGACAAACAGAAAAAACAGCAGTACATATAACGCGGCAAAATATTTTGTTTCAAAATTGGAAAATGTCGGCAGGGTATTTGAATTTACTCTGCCGGACGATATGCCCCATATATGCAAAGGGTGCTACATGTGCCTTCACGGAAAAGAAGACAAATGCGGAGCAGCAGGATATTTAAAGCCGATAAACGATGCATTAGGAAAATCACAGCTTATTGTTTTCTGCTGCCCCGTCTGGTGCTTTCATGCTCCGGGACAGATAAAATCTTTTTTGGATCACTACGGCTATCGCTGGCTTGTTCACCGCCTGAATTTTGACATGGCAAAAAAGCAAGCGGTAATTATCACCACCGCCGGAGGCGGAGGGCTTAAGTCCGCCGCAAAGGACATCAAAGACAGCATGGATTATTGGGGAGTTGCAAGAACTTACACCGTTACGCAGGCAGTATGGCAGTATTTCTGGAATGATATGCCCGAAAAATTCAAAAACAAATTTGTCAAAAAGCTCGATAAAACCGCTGCAAAGGTGCAGAAGAATGCCGAAAACATCAAACCTGCTCTGAAAGTGAAACTCATGTATAAAATGTTTAAATCATTGCATTTAAAAGATAAAATGTGGAAATTGGACAACGAATACTGGAAGGAAAAATTATGAACTATATTCAGATTACAAAAGAAAACATTGACAAGGAACATATCTGTTGTGCCATGTCCGGCAAGCAAAGTATTGCGAAAAAGGAATGGCTTAAGCAGCGCTTTGAAGATGGGCTTGTTTTCTACCGCAGTGAGGAGCGCGGCAAATGCTTTATAGAATACATTCCGGCAGAAAACGCCTGGGTACCTGTTGCGGCAGACGGTTATATCTACATTAACTGCCTATGGGTATCCGGTTCCATGAAAGGACACGGGTATTCCAATGACCTGCTGGATGAATGTATCCGCAATGCCAAGGCACAGGGTAAGAAAGGTATTTGCATTCTCTGTGCCGAGGGTCGAAAGCGTGAATTTCTCGCTGACCCGAAATTCCTTACCTACAAGGGATTCCGTGTGGCAGATATATCCGACTGCGGTATCAATCTCATGTACCTTCCCATTGATCTGACCGCACAGTTGCCAAAGTTTCGGGAATGTGCGAAACATCCGTCTATTGAGGAAACCGGTTTTGTCCTTTATTACACCGATCAGTGTCCCTACACCTATTATTGGGTACCAAGGGTACAGCGGGCGGCGAAGGAACACGGTATCCCGTTCAAGGTAATCCACATAACGGATAAAGAAAGTGCACAGAATGTACCTGCACCGGTCACAACCTATGCTCTGTTCCGGGATGGTCAGTTCCTGACACAGAGTATTCAGTCAGATAAAAAATTATTGGCGCTGGCGGGTTTGAATAGCTGATTTGAACGAAAGTCCTAAAATTATAAGTAATGGAGAATTACAACGACATGGAGTGGTATAATATAAATAGAGTCGACAAACACCCAAAAATCTGATATAATAAATCAGAAAGAGGGAAAGAAAATGTCAAAGTACAGCAAAGAATTTAAAGAGGAAGCGTTAAAACTGTCCGATGAAATAGGAGTCAAGAAGACATCACTGCAATTAGGATTGCAATACTACACGCTTGCGGATTGGAGAAAAGCTCGTAAGTATGCAAAAAAGCATACTGTGGTTCTGACAGAAAATGAAGCTAATGCAAAAATATGCGAGCTTGAACGTGAAAACGCAGAGCTTCGCCTGGCAAATGAAATATTAAAGGATGCTCTCGGTTTTTTCGCAAAAGACCGGAAGAGGTAAAAACAGCTGAAAGGCATATATTTATTTTGAAATACAAAAATAGATACGCAGTAAAATTAATGTGCAAAGTCTTAAAAATCAGCGAATCCGGATATTACAGGTGGCTGAAAACAAGGACAAGCCTTCCAAACGTCATCTTCTTCTGGTCAAAATAAATGAAATCATATCCGAACATCCGGATAATGCGAATTACGGATATGACCGCACACATAACGCATTAGAAATACGCGGGATTAAAGTGAGCCGAAATACCGTATACCGTGCCATGAAAGACGGAAATTTAATCCGCAAAGCAAGGAAGCCGCACGGTATAACAAAGGCAAGCACAGAGATACAGGAAAAAGAAAATTTAATAAAACGTGATTTTACGGCAGATAAACCTGTAAAAAAACTATTAACAGATATTACAGAGGTTCAATGTTTAGACGGCAAATTATATATTTCACCGATAATGGATTGCTATAACGGAGAAATACTTACCGTTGAAATGCGCGACAATATGAAAAAAGAATTATGTATAGATACGGTGTATCAGTTGAAACAAAGATGTGGCAATTTGCAAGGAGTAGTGTTACACAGTGACAGAGGAAGTCAATACACAAGCGAGGCATATCGGAAATTATTAAAAAACTGCGGAATAATACAGAGTTTAAGCGGCACAGGGCATTGTTATGATAATGCGAAAATGGAAAGTTTTTTTGCTACGCTTAAGAAAAAAGTTATATCAAATTCCGACATATCGCATGAAAAAGGAAGAAGTTAAAACAATTGTATTCAGGTATATTTTCATATACTATAACAGAATAAGGCTGTATACCGGTAATCCGGGATGCCTGCCACCGAGTGAATACCGTATAAGGGACCGTGAAAAGACCGCGGCATAAACTTTCTTCAACCGACGGCATAGATTATATTCAGAAACAAAAATCTGTCAAGGTTAATACAGAGCGCCTTAGCGACCTTGACAGATTTCCGTTTCCAAATGGATTGTTAGTTATGCCGGTTGAAGAATTAAAGTAGTTTCAGAAATTTGGGGTAAATTTCGACTGCACTTTTATTGACATTTCCAGAAAAAGAACGCAAGGAGAATTTGCGTAACATCATGAAAGGGTTGGATGTAAAGAATTTTGATGACCTGAAAGATGTGTTTAAGATGATGGTCGGAGAAATGCTTGAAAACGGTCTTGACGGAGAGCTTGACGATGAATTAGGCTATACAAAGTATGATTATCGCAACAAAGAGGGCGAAAACAGCCGTAACGGGTATTCTAAAAAGATGCTTAAAACAAGCTTTGGTGAAACAGAAATCAAAGTACCGAGAGACAGAGACGGTGAATTTGAACCGCAGCTTGTAAAGAAAAATCAAACAACACTGACCGGTGATATTGAAGAAAAAATCATATCTATGTATGCAAAGGGTATGACTACAAGCGATATAGAAGCTCACATCAAGGATATTTACGGTTTGGAATGTTCCGATACAACCATAAGCCGGATAACAGATAAAATACTGCCTGTAGTGCGAGAATGGCAGTCAAGACCGCTTGAAGAAATCTATGCGGTTGTATTTATGGACGCCATACACTTCCACGTCAGAAGTAAAGGACAAATAATTAAAAAGGCTGTATATATAGCAATTGAAATCAATATGGACGGACAAAAGGAAGTCCTCGGAATGTGGGTTGGCGAAAATGAAAGCGCAAAGTTTTGGCTTTCGGTGTTAAACAGTATAAAAGCTCGCGGTGTCGAGGATATACTGATCGCCTGCATTGATGGGCTGACCGGCTTTACAAACGCAATAGAAGCAGTATATCCTAAAACAGAGATACAACAGTGCATAATCCATCAAATCCGCAATACAACAAAGTTTGTATCATACAAAGATATAAAGGCTTTAATGGCTGATTTGAAGAGAGTTTATGCGGCGGTTGACGAACAAACGGCGCTTTCGGAGCTCGATAGCTTTGATGAAAAACGGAGTTCGAAATATACTAAAATAGCTATTTTGTGGCGGGCAAATTGGGCAAATTTATCGACATATTTCAAGTATCCCGAGGCGGTCAGAACATTGATTTACACAACGAATACGATAGAGGGACTTAACCGCCAGCTTCGCAAAGTAACGAAAAACAAAAGTGTTTTTCCGACAGACGACAGTCTTTTAAAAATGCTTTATCTTGCAATGATAGACATTACGAAGAAGTGGACAGGCAAGCGCAAAGACTGGGGGCAAATCCACTCACAGCTTGAGATTTTCTTTGCCGACAGACTGCCGCAGTAGCATAAAATCACCGACAAATCAAGGGTGAAATAAACGCCCTCTTGCGAGGGTGCCCTTGGCATGCCGGCAATTTTACGCTATATTATAACTAAGGGCTGAAAGCCGAAATCCGGCTCTCAGCCCACAAAAACTAATTAGATTATATTATCATTTTGGAGCCAAATTTGAGGTTTACACAAAATGAGGGACTGCCCCTCATCCGCATATCTCAACTATTGCTTTTGCAAACATTTTTACTGCTGCAGCAAGCGTTTCAAGGCTATAGCACTCGTTTTCGCTGTGTGCGTTGCAGCCGCCGTCACCATACAAAACTCCGCCGAAAATTACAGCGTCCTTTGCTATACGCGCATAGGTTCCCGCGCCCATATCATATGGCTCGTCATTACGTCCTGTCTGCTCCTTATATATTTTTTGAAGTATTTGCACTATTTCCAAGTCCCTCGAAACGACATGAGACTCCTTCATACATATAACGCTCAATTCAAGCGGCATTTCTGCTATAATTTTTTCTGTTATCCGTTCAGCGCTTTCCGTGTAAGAAATTTTAGAATCCGTCTTAATCTCAAGAGTGTTATTATCAAAATTTAATCCCGTGAGCGAAAGCGTTGTCTGCTGCGCGGTAAAACCAAAGCCTTCACCAAAAATGTACCGTGTTTAAACCGCTTTGAAATTTTTTCAAAAACGCTGTCCGGACCGCCAATTTTGGCAAGCAGCATCAAAAGCGCCGTTGCTGCATTTATTCCGTTTTGCGGGCCGGCGGAATGCGTGCTTTTGCCGTAAATCGTAACCGTTTTGATACCATTTTCTGTTTCAATCTCGTATTTTATGTCATTTACATTACCAAGCACAGAATCAATTTCGCAATCCGTAACCCCTTTTAGTTTTAAAATATACTTGAACATATACGAATACCTCGGCTTTGTTATGTGCGGCTTTTCCAAAAACCCCTGAAAAACCGAATCGTCATGAGAAAGAAGTATCATGTTTTCATAGCCTGCATCGCAAAGCTGCAAAATCTGTTTCACATTTGAATCTATATATTCGCTGCTTGTATCAGCGTAAAGCCTGTCAAGCGCAATATAACAACCCATATCGGCAAAACTTCCGATATATTCAATGTCGTCAGTATCGCTTAAATGCCCTACCGCTATACACTTCGCGGAAACCCCCTTGTTCAAAAGGACTTCAACCGCCTTCCCTCCGTTTCGGTTTACCGCATTTGTGTGCAGCACAATCGGCAATCCGAGCCGACGCTGCGCATATGCCGCTGCCCTCAGCAGAGTAATGTTAAACTCCGTCAGCTCCGCACTTTCCGCTTACCTCTGTATCGCCCAAAACTGTTTTCAGAATCATTACGCCTTCTCAACCGTCCTTCTGATAATATCATTTTGCAAGTCGGTGTCAAACCGCGTAAAGTACCCCGAATACCCTGTTACGCGGACAACAAGATTCCGGTATTTTTCCGGCTCCTTCTGCGCCGCAATAAGCTCCTGCTGCGAAAGATAGTTAATCTGGAGCTGCATACCGCCCTTTTGCAAAAATGTGTGATACATCTGCGAGAGCTTTGTCAGCTTTTCGTCCGAATTCATCATACTTTTGTCCATTTTTATATTGCTGACAATACAGCCGCAAAACTTGCGGTAATCGAGCTTTGCAATCGAATTAAGCAGCGCCGTAAGTCCGTTTTTGTCCTTCCCCTCGCTCTGGGTTATCCCCATTGTAAACGCGTCGCCGTCATGCCTTCCGTCCGGAGTCGCTTTTGTCAGCTTTCCGAATATAATGTTCGGATGCGTTGCACCTACAAACGAGCCTACAACAACAGTATTTATATCGTCGCTCTTTATCTCGCCCCGCACCTCGTATATTGCGTCAACTATCGATTTTGCAATATCGTCAACGTAATCGTCATCGTTGCCGAAAAATCTGCCCTTCTTCAAAATCAGCTGCCGTTCATTTTCAAAACCGCAATAATTGCTTTTCAGCATCTCATAAAGCTGCGCAAGAGTAAACGCCTTTTCGTCAAAAACAAACTGCTTTATGACAGACAGAGAATCCGCCGCATTGGATATGCTGTTAAACGACATCGTTATTCCGTAATACTTTGCTCCTTTGTCCGTGAGCGACCTCCCGCTTTCAATACACGATGTGCTGAGCGACGAATTCAGTACGTTTATATCCCCTGCGGTCGCTTTTGAATAATTTGAATATTCCTTTGCAATCGCGAGCATATCACGTCTCAAATGCCTTTTAAACAGGTCAAAAATATCATCATAGCTTTTTGCCGACAGAAAATCCTTATCGTTATATATAAGCGTCTCTATAGAATGAATAAGATTTATATGCGCCAAATCGATTCTCGCGCCGCGCGGCAGACACCACTCGTTGCAGCCTACAACGGTGTAATCAACCGCGTCATTATAGTCTATTCCAACATCGACCATTCCCGGCAATCGCGGCTCATCATTTACAAAGACTATCCACTGGCATTTTGCGTTCAGCTCTGTTATATACTTCATCGTTTCCGCCGTTGTGTATTTTGTGTATCTGAACGACGCCTGCGGTCTGAATGTCGGCAGCTCCGCAATACACTCCAGTATCAGCTTTGAAAGCTCGTTAAATCCGTCCGTGCCGTCCGCAAGGTAGCCGCCGACCACTAAGTGGTTGTGACCGCTTATCGGCAATCCTATATTGTCCATCTGCGTCTCATACACCTTGACAAAAAGCTCCTCCAAAAGCTCCGCCGCATCGCTGCGCGACAGCGTTCCGTTTTCCGTTTCCCTCTTATAGAACGGATAAAGATATTGGTCTATCCTTCCCAGACTGTCCGGGCAAAGCTGGAACATAAACCACACAGCCTGCACCGCCTCATAAAACGTCTGCGCAGGATTCATCGGCGCCCTGCGCAGCGCCTCCGAAAGTTCACTGTCGGTACATATATCCGCATAACGGCGGCTTAACTCTCCGAGTGAATCAAGAACAATTTTCATCGCCCTGTGCAGCTCGTTTTTCTCCGGTTGGCTGTTTATCAAATCGATATAGCCGTTTAATCCGTTTTTTAATACAAAGTCAAAATCCAGGACAATATGCGTCCAACCCCAGTAAAAAAGCGGTGTCGGACTGTGATGACAAAGTCCCGACCAATACTTCTTGAGGTTTTCGTGTCCGACACGTCTGTAAAAGTCACCCGGATATTCACAGCCGTTATACCTAAGCCTTCCGAACAGCCTTTCGCCGGGATATTGCTTTACCGGTACAGACTCAAAAAAACGTTTAAGTCCGTTTGCTATGGCAATCGGTGATTTCAGTTCTTCTCCGTTTTCAACCGCCGCCTCTCCGTACAGAAACTTATCAACTCCGTCCAAAGCGTCCTGTGCCAGTTTTTTTATGTTTTCAGTCATAAATATCCTTCCTTCCAAATACCGTAAGCATAAGCCGATACGCAAGTTCAGCGCTTCCTTTTTCGGTATCTGCTTTGATTATATATAACAAATTTTCAAAAGTAAATGCAGAAAATAAAACTTTTATACTTTTTGAAACATTTTTATTGACTCGAACAAAGTTTTAATGTATAATCGGATTATGAAAGGGTGAAGGCTTTATGTTTACACACAGTTTCTTTGTAACAAATATTTACTCAATAGTCCGCATTGACAGTAAGCGCACGCCGTCCGCGGCAGATTTCAGCGGAACACTGAGCTTTAACGAGCTGATTTTCAAGCTTGACGGAAACGTGGAAATACTGTTTGACGGTCAGAAATTTACCGACAAAAAGGGACAGGTTCGCTTTCTTCCAAAAACAGGACGCAAGGTTGAATATAAGGTAAAAAGAATTGAGCCGGGCAGCTGCATTGATATATACTTTGACACAAATGTTCCGATTAAATGCGACGCCTTCTCTGTCAAATGTAAGAATTATGAAAGAATGTCCAGTCTGTTCAAGCGTGCGGAAACCGCATGGCGGCAAAAGAAAAGCGGCTACCTCTATACCGCCGCCGGTTATCTTTATGAAATATTCGGCCTGCTGTATGAGAAATCGGCATATGTGCCGGGCAGAAAGCTGGAAAAAATTCAACCCGGCATGGACTACATAACCGAGCATTTTACCGAGGATTTTGAAATCGAACGGCTCTCCGCAATGTGCGGCATGAGCCACACCTATTTTAAAAAAATTTTTACCGCAGCCTGCGATATGCCGCCAAAAGCCTACATAACCTACCTGCGCATACAGTATGCGTGCGATCTGCTTAAATCGGGCAAGTATAAAATCAGCGATGTTGCCGAGGCGGTAGGCTATAAAAACGTGTACTATTTCAGCAAGGTTTTTAAGGCTCAGACAGGCATCGCGCCAAGCAAATACAGGAAAACTATCCTTTAACGGAATGATAACAGCTTAAATCAAGACCTTTATTCACGGTTTTCGGTATCATTCAGATATTCCGTTGCCGTCATTCCCGTTGTCTTTTTGAAGTATCGGCAAAAATAGCTTTCGTCCGCAAAGCCGGACATCTCCGCAACCCTCGCCACAAAGCGCGATTGAAGTATTCGGCACAGAGATGACCGTTGACGAGGTATGCGCCGCGCTCATCAAGGATAAGAGTTTTTATGACGAGAGCGGCGGCGGAATCACTCTTTCCGGCGGCGAGTGCCTGCTGCAAAGCGAGGCTTGCCGCGAGATTTTGAAGGAAATGAAACGCTGCGAAATAAATACCGCGGTTGACACCTGCGGTTTTGTCGCGCGCGAGGCGATAGACGTTGACGTACACAAGCGGTGTACCGGGCAGCCGAACGGACTTATTCTTGACAATCTTATGTATATTGATAAAAGCGGGGCAAAAACCGAGATACGAATCCCGTATGTTCCGGGATATAATGATAATCAGATTGACAAAATCGGAAAATTCCTGTCAAATCTCAAAAACATTACCGGCGTTCGCGTTCTGCCGTACCATAACTACGCCGCGTCAAAGTACGCCGCGCTCGGCATTGAAGATACCCTCCCCAAAACATTGCCCTCGGATGAGGAAATTTCAAAGGCAAAGGATATTCTGAAAAATTACGGCATACCGGTAAAATAATCACAAATCCCCGAGAGAGGATGTTGGCATCCTGTTTCTCGGGGATTTACTTTTTAATTCTAAACCATTATTTACTCATAAAAGTTCCTTGAAATAACTTCCTCCTGCCACTCGGGCGAAAGGCTTGTAAACTTTGCGGAAAAACCGCAAACCCTGACAATCAAATCGGGGTATTTTTCCGGATTCTTCTGCGCGTCAAGAAGCGTTGAACGTGAAACGCAATTCAGCTGCAACGATTCAACCGCACTGTCCGCCGCGGTGCGCAGAAACGCCTCGCAATTATCAAGCGACGTAGTTCCCGGCAGAATTATGTTTATAACATTATCACCCGCAAGCTCCGTCCTGTCAAGCGCCGCCATTGAATTTATTACATCAGTAACAAACGGAATTTTTTTAAGTCTTGACGGTGTAAGTCCCTGTGCAAAATATTCGCCGTTATGCCTTCCGTCCGGAGTTGCAAGCGTTTTTTCTCCCCAAAACCTGATTTCCGTGTAGGTCAGGTGACCGAGGTTTATCTTGCCGCCATACTCACCGGTAAGCTCTGACAGCATATTATAAAGGTCGGTATTAAAACGTCTTGCCAAGCTGCAGGATTCCTCGCTTCCGTCGCCCCAACCGTGACAATGAACAGCATCGTTTCGCATTTCCTCAAAGCCTTCCCAGTTATTTCTTACCGCGTTTAAAAGCTCTGCCAATGTATACTTCTTCTTATCAAAGCACAGCGTTTTTATCGCCATAAGCGAGTCAATGATATTCGGAAATCCTACGCACATATACGCCTCATCCTTATATCGCGCACCCCTGTTCGTGAAGTCACGCTTGTTTTTTATACAGTCGCAAAACAGTGATGAAAAAATCGGCAGCGGGTCAACGCTTTCCCAAATCTGTCCGCCTTCCGCGGTAATTCTGTTTCTTTCCTTAAAAAGCGTGTTCATATTGGCGCAGGTTATTCTGTAAACTTCCTCAAAATCCACCGCGCCGTCAATCGGAGCAAAGTGCATACCTACATCTTTCATCATATCGGTACGGTTGTGAATCTGATACTCAAAAGCCTTCAAAAGATTTACATAAAACGCTCCGTCCATCATGCCGGCACAGTTTGTCTGCATTCCCCAGCAGCCGGTCACGATATAATCCCGCGCATCTTCTTCCGTTACTCCGCTCCTGATAAGCGCCGGAATTGTTGTATCATCATTTTGGTAAAGTATCGTGCTTGTTCCGTGAACAACCGGCTCGTTAATTAAATCAAGGTACTCCTTCGGTGAATTTTTGGAAAAACGGCATATTATTTTGGGAAATATGATTTTTTCCTCACGGTTTGCCCTCAAAAACAGCTCCGTAAGCTCGTTAAACAGCGGTTTTCCGTCACTGTCACAGCCGCCCAGAACGTAGGTGTTTTCAAGCTCGTGATCCGCATAACCTACCATTTTCATATCATGGTCATAATGGCAGTCAAATGTAATCAAAAACTGCGAAATCACCTCAAAAGCCTCCTGTTTGGTCAATTTGCCCGATTTAATGTCGGACTCATAAAAAGGATATAAGTCCATATCAACCCGTCCGAAGGTGTTTGGTCCCACGCCCTCCAGCGACCCTATAACCTTTCTCATAAAAGCGTAAGTATTAAGCGCTTCATAAAACGACTGAGGCTTTTCCCACGGACACCGCCTTGCGGAAACCGAAATTCGTTTTAAGTTTGCGTTACTCGGAAATTTCTTCAGCATTTCATCCGCCGCGGCGGCAAATTTTTCACTGATTTTTTTTACGCACAAAAGTCCATTACACACTGCAGACAAAAACTCTTTTTCAGCGGCATTATCTGTATTTTCAAGCGCCGCGGCAGCGTCCTCATACACGCCTCTCAATCCCTTTTCAAAAATCGGGCGGCAGTTCATCTGGAAGTGCTGCGACATATCATTATATTCTCCGCATATCAGATAGAACAGCTCACTGCGTTGACGGCAGCATAGCTTCCACAACTCCGGGTCTTGGTCAATAAATTTATGACAGTTTTTCCAATACGTCCAGCCGCCGATATGGCTTTGACCGTGATAGTCCCGCGCGCCGTCCGAAAACCCCGGTATAATTCCCGTTTCATAATAAAACGGCGAATTTTCAAACAAAACAG
Organism: uncultured Clostridia bacterium; assembly: GCA_934463165.1. GTDB lineage: Bacteria > Bacillota > Clostridia > UMGS1810 > UMGS1810 > RGIG1828. Next base: position 23,493 of record CAKSJG010000017.1, on the reverse strand, counting down.
GCTCTGTCATATCGGAAATCGTTTTGTACTGCAAAACCTTCATCTCATACGGCGTCATGTCCTCGCTATATGCCGCGTCAAGTATTTTTTTGCCCTTTTCCAAATACTTTTCCGCATTTTCATATGATTTTTTGCTGTAATAGTCTTTTAATTCTCTGTGTAAATCCTGAAATTTCATAAACAAAACCTCCTTTTTCACATAATAGCACAATGCCGCTCTCTTGCAAATGGAGAATAAAGAAAATTTGCAAAATAAAGAAATAAATATTTACACATTCGCTCAAACGTGATATACTCTATGTGTACGAAACATATAAGGTGGGGTTTTATGGATTTCAAAAAATTAAAAATAAAGGAAATAGAAAGCGTCGTAAAATTCACCCCCGACAAGTCAGAGTTTTCATCAAAAAACAAGTCGTGGCATATAATCGGTATTCAGCTGTCCGGAAGCGCGCTCCATATTTTCAAGGACAGACAGCTTGTTTTAAGCGAAAACAGCATATACTTTTTTAACCAAAAGGATGACTATGATGTAAAGGTTATTGAAAAAGGAACGGCTTTCTCCATTCATTTTTCCGCATATGCGCCCATTTCTACCGACACATTTTTTCTGAAAATCGGCAATCCCGGCGAAATCGTGCGCCTTCTTGAAATAATAGAGTCTGGGTTTATATCGCAAAGCGACGAGCTAATGCTTATGTCAAGGTTTTATAGGCTCTGTTCGCTCATAAACGCCCTTTACGAAAAGACCTATATACCCAAAGATAAACGGATTTTGGACGCCGGGGAATACATAAGCGCACACTTCAGGGATGCGGACTGTCTTGATGCTGCCGCAAAAAACTGTGGTCTGTCGCGACGTCGGTTTAACGACCTGTTCAAAAACTGCTTTGACATAACGCCGAACAGGTATATAATAAATTTGAAAATAGACTATGCAAAAGGACTGCTCAAATCAGGCTATATAAGCGTTTCACAAGCCGCCATGCTCTGCGGTTTTTCAGATATATATTATTTCAGCAAGGTGTTTAAAGCGGAAACCGGTATTTCTCCGAGAGAATACAAAAAGGATATGTAAAAGCAATTTTTCACATATCCTTTTCTGCGTTTAAGTCTTATATGTAATTTATATTGAAATTAACACCTCTGCGCCTTACTGCATATTATCAATAATACCCTGAACTATCTCGGTTACCTCTGTCCGTTTCTGCTGATACTTCTCATATCCCAAGACATGGGTCCCGAGGTACACGCTTAAATTCCGCGTTCTGTCGATGAAATAATGCGCGCCTGCGGCGCCGCCCCAGCCGAAATCCTCCCGCGTGCTTTCTTCCCACGGACACTGCTGACCGAGTCCGAAACCGCGTTTATCCTTTACCCAGTACGTCGGAATCTCGATTTGTTCCTTTGTCAGACGGTTTGCGGATAGCATATCGACCGTTTCCTTTTTCAAGAGCTTGTATGTACGTATTGCCTCCAAAAACTTTATATAATCGTCAACCGTTGATATGCAGCCTGCTCCGCCGCTTTCGTATTTTGTGCCGAGCCTGAAGCAGTTTGTTTTTTCGCACTCGACCACCCTATCGCTTTCCGCGTCATAACGGTACTGATTTACAATTTTTTTCATATCGTCTGCCGAAACCAAAAACTTCGAATTTTCCATTCCGCATACGTCAAAAATATTCTTTTTCACATATTCTCCGAAGGTCATACCGGAAACCGTCTCAACAAGCGCCGCAAGAACATCATGACAAAGACTGTATTCCCAGCGGTAGCCCGGTTCAAAAAGCAGCGGTTCCTTTGCAAGATACTTCATAAGCTCTCTTGTAGGGCATTCGCCGTTTGTGTCTGACTGACATCTTTTTATTTCCGGCGAGTCCAGAACATAGCTGAACCCTGCGGTCATAGTGAACAGATTTTCCACTGTAATTTTGTTTTCCGCAGGTTTTACGCCCCCGTCGGTCAAAACCTTCATGTTTTCAAATTCCGTCATATATCTGCACAGCTCATCATCCAAACGAATCAAACCTTTTTCCCACAGCTGCAGAGCCGCCGTACAGGCAATCAGCTTTGAACAGGAGTATATGTTATATATCTCCTTGCCTGTCACATCCACCTTATTCTTGACATCCGTATATCCATTGCTGTGCCTGAAAACGCACTTTCCGTCATGCATTACTACGCAGTCATAGAACGGAATCCCCATTTTCAGATAGCTGTCCAATTTTTCTGTCAATTTTTCAAACATATGATTAACCTCCTTATTTTTTGCTCGACCGAAAGAGAATAATACGAATTTCGGTTTTGAAATACGAACTACTGCTTTCGCCTACAGCGTTGCCGCTCTGTCGCCGCCGTCCGCAACAACTGTATGTCCGCAGATTATCTCTCCATAGTTACTCATAAGATATAGCGCAAGCTCCGCAATCTCGTCAGGACGTATAAATCTGCCGATTGCGTGACGCTCGTACGGCTGGTCTATGGCGTGAGCATAGTCCGCAATCATCGGCGTGAATGTCGCGCCCGGCGCAATTCCGTTTATGATTATTCCGTCGCTTCCGAAACGTTTTCCGAACGCTCTTGTCCACTTTATCACCGCCTGCTTTGCCGCCCCGTATGAGCCGATAATATCCATGCAAGCCGCATTTGACGCTATGTTGAGGATATTTCCGCGTATGCCGCGCGCCCTCATAAAGTCAACCTCGTTCCTCATCATAAAGAACGCCGCCTTAAAGTTCACATCGGTCAGTGTATCCCACTCCTCCTCGGTTATATCCCACGGCTCATATCCGCGCCCTGTCACAACAGCCGAGCCGAGAGCCGCGGCGTTTACAAAGCCGTTAAGTCCCCCTATAAGCTCCGCCGCCCTTTTAAAATTGCTTTCGCAAAGCGACAAATCGGATATATCCCACTGCATACATTCAAGCCGCGGCGAGGAAATCTCTGCCGCCGCGCTCTCCAGCTTTTCCTTATTTCTTCCCACTATAACCACAGTCGCGCCCGCATCCGTAAAACGCTTTGCAATCGCCTTGCCTATTCCGCTGCCGCCGCCTGTTATCATGACTCTTGAACACCTTAACTCTAACATTCGTTACACCCCTTTTGCCGCCTGTCAAAACAGCTTTTTGTATTCTTCCATGTCTGCCTTGTCGGGAACGCTGAATTTTTCGCGCTTCATATTCAGCGCGTCATACTTATGCTCGCCCATAGCGTGATACGGCAACAGCTCAACCTTGCTGCACTCTATTCCCTTTAAAAACTCCGCGATACGCGTCAGCTCGTCAATGTTGTCGTTGTATCCGCCGATTACCGGTATTCGGATTATTATTTCCTCCCTGCCCGAAAGCCTTTTAAGATTTTCGAGTATAAGCGAATTTGAAACGCCCGTTCCCTCCTTGTGCAGCTCTTCCGAAAACGCTTTTACATCATACAAAAACAAATCCGTATACGGCAAAATTTTCTCAAACCGCTCCCACAAAGCATTCCCCGCCGTGTCAACCGCCGTATGTATTCCGTTCTCTTTGCATTTTTTCAGTATCTCGCAAAGAAAATCGATTTGCAGCATACACTCGCCGCCGGAAAACGTTGCTCCTCCGCCCGAGTTTTCGTAAAACGTTTTGTCCTTTACAATCTCCGCGAACACCTCATCGGCAGTGTACTCTCTGCCGCAGATTTGCTTTGCGTCATTGAAACAGACAAAATCCGTATCAGCCGCCGTAATGCCGCGGCACCTGCCGCAGCCGGTACACTTATCGGCATAAAACATTATCTCCGGCTCGGATGATTGGCTTTCCGGGTTGTGACACCATTTGCATCTTAGATTACAGCCTTTGAAAAACACCGTTGTTCTTATCCCCGGCCCGTCAACAAACGAGTTTCTTTGTATGTCAAATATTACCGCTTTCTCCATATTGGCTATCTCCTCAAATTTATTTTTTCTATATTATCATAGGTATCTGTCAATGTCAATGCACAAAAGAACAGTTTTATATTTTTCGATACAAAGTTTGCTGTGAACAAAACCGCTCGTGAAAATCGTTATTTAACGTGCTCGGTACGTTTGATAATATCGTCTTGCAAATCTTCGTTCAGAAGGACAAAATAATCTGAAAATCCCGAAACCCTGACACGCAGAGTTTTATAATCATTCAGAGATTTTTCTGCATTTATAAGGTCTTCTTTTGAAACATATGTAAGCTGAAAATGTGTTCCTCCAAGCTTAAAATACGATTCAAAAAGATAAACAAGCTTTTTGAAATTATTATCATTTTCAACAAGCTGTTCATCAAGCAATACGTTTATCACGCTCGGACCGACAAGAATTGAGTTTGCGTCGCACTTTGCGACGGATGCAAGCAGCGGTGTCAAGCCTTCACGATCTCTGCCTTCGCTTTGACATATACCAAAGCTTATCATATCGCCGTCAAATCTTCCGTCCGGAGTTGCTTTAGTGCTGTTGCCGAAAAACTTTTGGTGCTCATTATATCCGATAAGATTACCAAATATGTATTTCCGACCGAGAAAATTTTCATGATTATTCCATTTGTCAAGACTCATCAATAACTTTCCTGCCATTTCATTTGAACAATTGTCGTTGTTACCGAAATATTTTGCCTTTTTCAAAATGGTGTTTTTCAATTCCTCGTATCCGTTCCAATTTTTATCAAGAGCATCAATAAGCTCGTGCAGCGATAAAGTCTTTTTGTCAAACACAAACTGTTTAACAACGGTGAGTGAATCAATTACGGTTGCGTGACAGTCCGGAATAACACATCAATCCATTTAATCTTGGTTCATCATTTGCAAATGCTATACGTTTGTTAGGGTCTTTTCTTTCGCAATCCATCATATATTTAAAAACATCGTGAGGGGTTTTTTCCGTCCATCTCAGTGAAATCTGCGGAATCCATGTAGGTAAGTCCATAAGTGCATCAACAATAAGCTTTGATAATTCGTTAAATCCATCATCTACGTTTTCCAAATAGCCGCCTACACAAAAATGAGATTCTCCGCCCAGGTAAAATCTATCCGATGTAATTGACACTCTGGCTTGAAGCATAAGAAAAAGCTCTTGTAAGTATTCCCTGCCCGTTCTTTTGTTAAAGCGCCGCTTTTAATATAGTTTTTGTAAAACGGATATAAATATCTGTCTATCAAAGCTTATGTGGTATTGTTTGTTGATGAGATGGGAGGCATTTTATGAATACTATTCAAGCATGGAGAATTTGGATTTATTACAGATTGTCAAGAGATGACGACAAGGAAATGAATTCCCTGAAAAATCAAAGACAAATCTTGATGGACTACATCGAAAGGAACGGGCATCAGTTCGCAGGAGAATCATTCGATGACAATGTAAGCGGAATGACCTTCGAGAGAAATGGAATTGAAGAAATCTACAGAGCTGCTGCGGAGCATAGAATGGATGTTGTACTTGTAAAAGACTTATCAAGACTCGGCAGAGAAAAAATTCAGACTGCAATGTTCATCGAATACTTAAGAAGCCACAACATAAGGGTTATAAGCGTAACCGACAACACGGACAGCTTTAACGAGGACGATGAATTCCGTATGGATATGAACCAGTTCATCAACCATATGTATGCCAGAGATGTAAGCAAGAAAGTCAGATACGGTTATCGCCAGAAACAGAAGGACAAGGGCGTCTGCAATATGCCTCCGATGGGATATTATAAGGACAAGCTTAAAGACGAAATCGTAATTATGGACGAGCCTGTGGAAATTGTCCGAGAAATCTACACGATGTACCTTGATGGCTTCGGCTTCAAAGCTATAGCAGAAAAGCTAAATAAAGATGGCAAGAAATCACCGTCATACTATCAAAAGCTTTATAACAACAAAAATCAAGGCTATAACAAGCCGGCAATCACATTCAGGTATCTGTGGGACCCGACAGCAGTAAAGCGAGTGCTTACAAATGAGTTCTACACGGGCACACTTGTATGTCACATCGAAGAAACTGACAAGGCAAAAAAGATACGAAGAAAAGTGCCAAAAGAGGAACAGTTCAGGCACGAAAACTATGCCCCTGTGATTATCCCCAAGGACGTATGGGACAAGGTTCAAAATCTTATTGAAAGTAAGAAAGAAACAAATGTCCGTGCAAGTTCGGGGAATCCGTATCACAGATACACAGGGCTCTTAAAATGCGGTGACTGCGGATGCACTTTTGTGGCAAAAATCAGGAAGTGGGGTGACAAGCCTGACAGGGTTGAATATGTCTGCAATGGCTATCACCGATACAAAGGCTACTGCACATCTCACAGAGTTCAGGAAAAGGACTTGGATGCTCTTGTGTATAAAGAACTGTCAAGGCTGAAATCAAAGGCACAGGGCAACTGGCTCGCAATTGAAGATGAGGTAAAAAAGTGGTTATCGAACAAATGGAATACAGACAGGAAAATAAGAGATTACCGAGCAATGATTGAAAACCTTGAGCTTGAGCAGGAAAATATTCTGATAGAGAGAATCAGGGATATGGAAAACCGTGCTGCATACGACAGAATACTTGAAAAACGAAAAGGCGAGATAGAAAATCTCAAAACAAGAATTCAAGATATGCTGAATATGGAACAAACGATTAAAAAGCGTAAGAAAGAAATCAAGGAAAGCATCGATATACTTGACGGAATCATAGCAGAAGGCGCAATCAGCAATGTAAACCTACGTCTTCTCGTAAAAGAAATCATAGTTCTTGATATGGAGAACAACGAGCTGGCCCTGGTAATAGCAATGAACGCACCGTTCGGCAAGTATGGCGAGATATTCGATGACGATGGAAATGTAACCCTTATGCACAACGGAGATTACAAACCAATAAATGTATGATAAAAGGACATCCAAAGATGCCCTTTTTAGTTAATCTATAAACTTTTTACAATATTCTTTTAAATCAGGGATGTCACAGGTAGCGGTTTCCCAAAGAATATCGATATCAATTTCACCGTAATTGTGTGCTGCGATATTCCGCATTGCTTTAATTTCACGCCAAGGCATTGCATTGTTCTCAACCTTGAATCCATCGGACAATTTTCCGACTAATTCACCGATTTGAAGAATGCACATTGAAATCGCATTGCGTGCAACAAAATCTTCTGTGAAAGATTCATGGGTCAAATTAAAGCGTGAAATGGTTGCACTGATTTCATCAGAATATTGTATGATTTTCTTAATCACAATTTCATCTCTGATATTCATACAAAACCACCTCATCTTTGACAGAGTCTTTAATAAGTGAGCGACTAAGGGAAGAGTATGTCATTACATCAACATTCTTACCAAGCTTATCTTGAAGTGAATTTATAAAGCTGTTAAACATAAACAAGCCCTTAATATCGCCTTTATCAATAAGCAAATCAATGTCGCTTTCAGATGTCTGCTTGCCGGTAGAGTAAGATCCAAACAATGCAACCTTTTTAACTCCGTATTGCTTGGCAATGTCACTAACAATCATACGAAGCTCATCAACAGAATATACAGCCATAAATTCACCGCCTTTCATAAAAAATCCTGTATCATACGATACAGGATTGTGGTGCGGATAAGAGGACTTGAACCTCCATGAAATTGCTTTCACATGGACCTGAACCATGCGCGTCTGCCAATTCCGCCATATCCGCATATCAATCTTGACCGCATCTATATTCTAACACAAAAAGAAGAATTAATCAAGATATAATCAAATATTAAGTTGTAGGTATAAACTTTTCACCGATGTGACGCGAGCAGAACCACGCGCGTCTGCCGATTCCGCCATATCCGCATATTCAGTCATAATGTTAAAAATAACCGCATACCAAACTCGGTATGCGGTTACTGTTGGTGCGAGCAGTGGGACTTGAACCCACACGTACGAAACACACGCCCCTCAAACGTGCCTGTCTGCCAATTCCAGCATGCTCGCGTACCGCGTCAACAAATGATATTATATCATTTACCTCGGATTTTGTCAATATATTTTTTGAATATTTTAAAAAAAAGTCAATTTTTACTAACATATCCAGTCATGATGATTTTCATATGTAAAAAATGCACATTTATGTTGTCTGACCGCGTATTTCTTTTTTTATCCATGTCATAAGCAGATTGACAATTTTATCTGTCTGAACATCGCTGAGCGCGACATCTTTTTTTACATTGTACCATTTATTCAAACAGCCTCTGCAGCAGCAAGCGCATGCATGCTGCGCAATAAAAACGGGATGACCGCGCATAGGTGTCTGCCTGCCGTCATTATATATAAATTTCGGCGCAAGTCTTTTTTTTATAAATTCATACGCGTCTGCCCTTATACCGTCTTCTCCCCTCTTTTTATAATATTCAATATCTTTTTCCGAAAGATGAAAACGGCTTCGAAATTTCGATTTATTTAATTTTTTCAGTGCTTCGTCCACCGACTGCATAATTCATCACCAAACTAATTATAAATCAAAAAATTATTCAGGTCAATATTTTTCAAAAAAATGTAATAATTTTAATCAACATTACAAATATTAATTATAAAATCCAATAATATTTAACCGGGGAGAATGAAAAAATGTCTGAAACCATGAGTCAAAAAGAATACGATAAACTCGTAAAAGAAAAATCACCGAAATCTCCTATCTTTAAGGATATGTGCCTTGCTTTTATAATCGGCGGACTGATCTGCGCAATCGGTCAGTGCATTTCAGTTTATATTAAATCATTCGGATTAAATAAAGAAGACACGGCATCACTTGTATCGTCCGTCATGATTTTTCTTGGTGCGTTTCTTACCGGAGTCGGAGTATATGACAGAATTGCCAAATACGGAAAAGCGGGAACGCTTGTTCCGATAACGGGATTTGCAAACAGCATCGTATCTCCTGCAATGGAATACAAAACCGAAGGATATGTTCTCGGTGTCGGTACAAAAATGTTTATTATTGCCGGTCCCGTGCTGGTATACGGAATTACGGCATCGGTCATATACGGGATAATATTTTTTGCATTCGGAGGTTGAAGCTATGAAGAGTCAAACAAAATCCATTGAAAACGTGTATATTAAAAGTACATTTTCATCCGGAGGCGATAAAGAATCGGGCGGCCCTCTCGGAAATTATTTTGACGCGGTATACTCCGACGATCTGCTCGGACAGGATTCGTGGGAAACCGCCGAAAGTACACTTATGAAAAATACTCTTTCCGGCGCAATCACAGCAGCAAACATGACTTCAAATGATATAGAAATTCTTTATGCCGGAGATTTGCTTGACCAGTGCACTGCAAGCTCATTCGGGCTTAAGGCCTTTGACATTCCGTTTTTCGGTCTGTATGGGGCATGCTCCACATTTGTTGAGGGGCTTTGCCTTGCTTCAATATCGATAAGCGGAGGATTTTTTGAAAATGCCGCGGTTGTCACATCCAGTCATTTTTGCTCATCCGAAAAGCAATACAGATTTCCTCTCGAATACGGAGAGGTCAGAACTCCCACCTCACAGTGGACCGTAACCGGAAGCGGCAGCGCCGTTTTAACGCGAAAAAATGCTGATCTGAAAATCACGAACATTACTGTCGGAAAAATTGTTGACCTCGGCGTTACGGACGCAAATAACATGGGTGCAGCTATGGCGCCGTCAGCCTCGGATACGATATATACACACCTTAAGGAAACCGGAAGAGCTCCCGATTTTTATGACATTATCGTAACAGGAGACCTTGCAAACGTGGGATCGGAAATATTATATGAACTGCTCGATAAAAATGGAATTGACATACGCGGCAATCATGCGGACTGCGGCAGCCTGATATTTGACCCGAAGTCACAGAACGTAAATGCAGGCGGAAGCGGATGCGGATGTATAGCCTCTGTATTTTCGGGATATTTTTCAAAAAAAATGTTAAATAATGAATTTTCTAAAATTTTGCTTATTGCAACCGGCGCACTGATGAGCCCGTCGAGCGTACTTTTGGGAGAACCCATATCGGGCATTGCACATGCTGTTTCAATAGAGAGGGTGTAATTATGAATTGGATGATGCTCTTTAATTCATTTTGGGTCGGTGGGTTATTATGTGTTATAGCCCAGATCCTGATAGATAAAACAAAGATGACACCGGCAAGAATAATGGTGCTGTATGTTGTCTGCGGAGTTATTCTGACCGGCGCAGGATTATATGAAAGTATTGTCAAATATGCCGGATGCGGCGCAACTGTGCCGATTATCGGGTTCGGATACACGCTTGCAAAGGGAGCGGAAACGGCCGTTAAGGAAAAAGGACTTTGGGGTGCTTTGTGCGGCGGAGCAAAGGCCGCCGCATGCGGAATATCTGCAGCTGTGTTTTTCGGATTTTTGTGTGCTTGTATATTTAAGCCTAAGTCTAAAAAATAGCAAAACGGGCAGAACAAAATTGTTTCTGCCCGTTTTGCTGTCGGTACATATTATTTATCTTATTCCGAAAAGCAACTCTCCGTAAGTCGGGAACGGCCAGAAATCACGTGCCGTATTTACCTCAAGCTCATCGGCAATTTCTCTTGCGTTATTCATCGCTTCAAAAACTTCCTCACGGAAATACATTGCGCATTTTTTTATATCCGATTCATATTCGGACGCATCGCGCACCTTTCCTTCAAGTATCTCATTTTTTTCATATAACTCGGCATTAAGCTTTGAAAGCTTAACGGCAAGCTTTTCTTCAACGCTTGTGTCTATTGAAGATATAAACGATTTTTTCGAAAGCGCAGTGTCGGAGAGAGACTCTATGTATTCGCTGACAGCGGGGATAATGTCTTTCTTTATCATCTCAATCATTGTACGCGCTTCTATATTTATATTCTTTATATAAATTTCAAGCTTGGTTTCGCATCTTGATTCAAGCTCTGTTCTGCTGTAAACACCGTGCTTTGTAAGCACATCGATATTTTTTTCGTCAAGCATGTGCGGAACGGCTTCGGGCGTGCTTTTATAATTCGAAAGACCGCGTTTTTTCGCCTCTTCGACCCATTCGTCGGAATAATTATTTCCGTTAAATATTATCCGCTTATGTTCCTTTATAGTTCTCTGAATAAGCTTTGAAAGCGATAAATCAAAATCTTCGCATGCTTCAAGCTCATCGGCAAACTGCTCAAGCTCATATGCAACTATTGTATTAAGAACCGAATTGGGCCCTGCAACCGATGATGTTGAACCCGGCATACGGAACTCGAATTTATTACCCGTAAACGCAAACGGGCTGGTTCGGTTTCTGTCTGTTGTATCTTTTGAAAACATCGGTATGACATGCGCTCCGAGCTTCATCTTTTCACGCTTTTTCTCGGCATATTCGGCATCGTTTTCAAGAGCTTCGATAACAGCTTCAAGCTGATCACCGATAAACATCGATATTATTGCCGGTGGAGCTTCGCTTCCGCCGAGACGGTGATCATTGCCCGAGCTTGAAACAAACACCCTTAAAAGATCCTGATATTCGTCAACCGCTTTTATAACGGCACAGAAAAACAGTAAAAACTGAAGATTATCATGCGGAGTTTTGCCCGGCTCAAAAAGGTTTATGCCGTCATCCGTAACAAGCGACCAGTTATCATGCTTGCCGGAGCCGTTGACATATGCATAAGGCTTTTCATGAAGCAGGCACATCATATTGTGACGAAGAGCAACCTTTTTCATCATTTCCATTGTAAGCTGATTATGATCGACGGCAATATTACCGGTTGTAAATATCGGTGCAAGCTCATGCTGAGAAGGGGCAACCTCATTGTGTTTGGTTTTTGAAAGTATGCCGAGCTTCCAAAGTTCTTTGTCAAGCTCTTTCATAAACTCCGATACTCTGGGTTTTATTACGCCGAAATAGTGGTCGTCAAGTTCCTGACCCTTAGGCGGTTTTGCGCCGAAAAGCGTTCTGCCGGTATAGATCAGGTCTTTTCTTTGATTGTATAAATCTCTGTCTATAAGAAAATATTCCTGCTCGGGGCCGACTGTTGTCGATACACGTTTTGACGTGGTATTGCCGAAAAGCTTAAGTATTCTCATGGCCTGAATATTAATCTGCTCCATAGCTCTGAGCAGCGGTGTTTTCATATCGAGAGCTTCGCCGCCGTATGAGCAAAATGCCGTCGGAATGCAAAGTGTGTTATCTTTTACAAATGCATAGGATGTCGGATCCCACGCAGTGTATCCCCTTGCCTCGCAGGTTTCGCGGAGGCCTCCGGACGGGAATGATGAAGCGTCGGACTCGCCCTTTATAAGCTCCTTGCCCGAAAATTCCATAATGATTTTACCGTCATCGGACGGAGAAATAAAGCTGTCGTGCTTTTCAGCCGTAAAACCGGTCATAGGCTGAAACCAGTGTGTAAAATGCGTTGCGCCCTTTTCTATTGCCCAGTCTTTCATTGCGCTTGCCACAACATTTGCCGTTTCAACCGAAAGAGGTTTACCGTCATTCACGGTCTCTTTCAAGGTTTTGTAAGTTGCCTTAGGCAGCTTTGAACGCATTACGCTGTCGTTAAAAACATCCTCGGCAAAGATTTCCGTTACATTGATTTTGCTCATTACCTGACCTCCCGATATTGGAAAAATGACACTGCGATTAACTTACACAGTGTCACATATATTAATATTATATACTATCGATTTTTAAATGTCAACAAATAACATTAAATTCCGTCATTTTAAACAGTACATCCGGTATTGCAATTTCTTCATTTCAGCATGTTCTTTCGGTTGTTTTACCCTTTTTTATTTATTAACAAACTCTTAGCAAGCGGAACAAGACTTGATATATCACTTTTCCAAATAAAACATTTTATATTACTGCAATTTGATATATCAATAGATAAATCATATTTCTTTTTGCCGAGAGAATCCACTTTCACCTTACTTAGTGAAATCATTTCACTACCGTTATAGGTTGCAATATATACATCGGCATTATATGAAGATGAAAAAATATTTATGCCTTTTATCACATCACCGTCACATACAACCGATTCTATTCTGTAAGCATTTTGAAATCCGTCCTCTGTAAGATCGGCGCTTACAAGCTTCCAGCAATCAACGGCATTAACTACGGTACGATATTCTTTTGAATCATCAAGCCCGGTTATTTTGCATGAGTACGTTTTATTATTCAAACGCATTGTCTCATCATTGGCATATTTCCAATAACCAGACGTTACATATTTAACAGCTTTAAGCGCACCGCTTTCCGCATCATACACGCTTACGGAATAATATTTTACATTGTCATTATCATATGCGGAACTGAACGTTACAGTCATTTCTCCGTTTGCAACATCTGTATGTGTAACATAAGCATCCCGATCAAACATCGGCAGGCTTTCTTCGGACAATCTGTAACTCTCGGAATATTTACAAAGAAAATCACCGCTCGGATTAATACCGTTAATGATCCACGGCTGTTTGATATACACAACCCCGTTACCGTTTTTATATGATTGATTAACGTCAATTCTTTCTATTTTCACATTATTGTTTACATCAACCGATACCATTACGCATTCGCCGAAATCATTTACATCTCCTGCCGATTCTGTGTCAAATGATATACCGCCGGCCAAGTAATTTGCAGATATATTTTGCATATCCGGTACTTCTTCATACACTTCTTCCTTATCAAAATAAGCCGTGGTTGCCGATTCAATATTAGTAAATTTTGTTTGCATTATTGCATTTTCATTATTAAGAAAAGTATGTGAATGACCTCCCCATACAACGGCTTGCGGATATTTTTCAAGCACAGCTTTAACACCGTCACTCACCGCGCCGTAATAGGAAGCATACACAGTGTCCTTTACTTTATAATGATTAAGCACAAATATCGGCTTTGTAGGGTCTTCTTTTACGGAAATTGCACAGTACTTATCTAAAAAACCGGCACTGTCGGAGTCACCCTCCAGTTCAAGAGCTATGAAATGAAAATTGCCGATTTTCATATGTCTGTTTCCGTATAAAAGACCATATTCATCCCTTGTAAGCACGGTATCATATCCGTAGTAGCGTTTAAACAGTTCAATTGCCGTATCACATGATGTACCGTATTTCTGAGTGAATTCATCCTTTTCTTTTGCCGAAACATTATCGTTTCCGCATATATCTATTAAATCATTTATATATGTTATATACGAATTTTCTGCGCCGTCGGGTGCGGATGATTTTGAAGCATCATATTTCCAGCCGCACATTATCGCTGCAATATACTCACTTGAGTAAACATCACTCATGGAGTATCCGTATTTGTTTATAACAGCTTCGGCCGAGCCGTCAAATCTTGTTATGCCTTTTCCTCTTGCATCATGGTTACCGAGAGAATAAAATACCTTTATGTTCTTATCGAGACCCGCGCCGAATAAACTGTCATCAACAAGCGATTTTCCGTTTTCAACCGTTTCGGATGTATTTGTGTTTTTTCCTTCAAGGCACGATGCCATATATTCTACCGAACGGTAATCCTGGGCAACCTTTTTTCCGTATACGGTCGAATTGGCGGAAGCACAATCGTAAATCTGAATTCCGTCAACAAGATCACCGTTTATAAGAAGTGCATCAAGGTTTGGAGTGCCGTCTTCCTTTGTCCCTGCTGCTTTTTGAACAACGTCTATAAGATGAGCAAACTTAATTACGGACTGCTGTCCGCTGCCCTGACCGTTAAGATGAATATCGGACGACACAGCAAAGCGGCTTACTATTTTGCTGTCATCAAAATTATCGTTCAGGTAATCGGTATCTTCCCTTATCCAGAATACGACAGTATCATTTACACTGTTGTCAAATCGCGATGTCGCTGTCAGCTTAATTACATTTCCGCTTTTTTCTTCGTTTCCTATGTAAAGTTTACCGCTTTCATAGTGAGTATCACTGTCGGATGCTCCGCTTACCGTCCATATAATATCCGTCGCATTCGCTTTTACAGCCTTATAATCATACGTTATATCAACTGTATCTCCTTGATTTGCTGCATTGTTTATACCGGATGTAATTTTGATATATTTTATTGCCGGATCTATGTCTGCTGTAAGACATTCGTTATATTCCGCAAGAAACTCTTCCGTACTGCCGTAAGTTTTGTTTGTAAGAGCTGTGTAAACCTTATCCATATCAATGCCGGATGTATCACCGTAATCAAATGATCCCAGACCGCTATACACCGAAAGCGTATTTTCAACCTCTTCTGCGGTTAAAATTCCCGACATTGCCTTGTATAAGGGTTTATATGACGTAAATGAAAAATTATCGATATAGTTGTCAAGCGCCGAATTGTTGGAGATAAATTTTACAGATTTAAATTTTTTCGGCAAAATACCGTTTGTATTAATATTAACATGGGTTTTCGTGCCGTTCCAATTATAGCTTGAAACACCGTCAAAATAAAATTTTTCTTCAAATGTGGTTGAAGAATTTGATGTCATCTCATTAACATGGCTGAGAGCTGTTTCTCTTTCTTCTTTCGATACGGACGTGCTGTTATATTTGTAATAATCATCGTAATATATAAAATTATCTTTTATATATGAATGCTGCATCATAACAGGCTTATACTCACTGTCGGCACTGCCTATGGGTTTGTAATATACGGATGCCCATTTTTGTTCACCGTTTATTACGGATTTTATCGTATACCATGTATCATTTTTTACCGTTGTGCTTGACCAGCCGCCGCATGAGGATACAAATGACGGAGTACCGCCGCTTGAAATCCCCCAGATAACAGTATTTGTATCATCGCCGACAAGCTTCATTGTTGTTGACTGTGCAGTGGAGTTTGAATTATTTTTTACATTGTCAATATATACGTCGCTTTCTATAACCCACATGTCTCCTTCGTCCGATTCATCAAAAGTAATCGAACTGTCGGAGCTTCCGAAATCAAAAACGGCATTTTGGTTATACTCTGTAAACACATCCGGTGCGTCTTCTTTATACAAAACCGATCCCGATGAAAATCCACCCGAAGTGCCGTCTTCAAAATCAATTTTTTTAACCGTTTGCACCGACGCAATTGCTGTTAATCCCGTGCTTGAAAAAAGCATTAAAATACATAACATGAATGACAAACATCTTTTCATTTTGCATAACCTCGATTCATATATTATTAATATGATTATAAGGCAAATTAATATATAAATGCAAGACAGTTCATATAAATAATAATATCAATTAAGACACAATTAAATTTAAAAATCACATAAGAGTTGCAAGCGCGCGAAGAACACCGCCGACAAATCTCATAAAAACAGACGACGAATAATAGTCTTCAAGCGTATAAAGCTTAGACAGCTCAACGGTCTTTTTAAAATCTTCCTCTATATTTTTAACTACCGAACCGCCGTACATATATACGGCGCATTCATAGTGAAGATACAGGCTTCTGTAATCATAGTTTACCGTTCCAACAACTGCGCGGCAGTCATCGCTTACAGTGGTTTTTGCATGGACAAAACCGTGTGTATATTCATATATCTTAACTCCCGCGCGCAAAAGCTCGGGATAATATGTGTGAGCAAGAGCAAAGGCAAACCACTTATCGGGAACATGTGGCATGAGTATTTTCACATCCACTCCCCTTTTTGCGGCAAAGGTAAGAGAATTTCTCATTGCTTCGTCCAATACAAGATACGGTGTCATAATATGAACATATTCCTCGGAATTATCTATCATACTCGTATATACCGATTTGGCAACACGTTCATCGCTGAACGGATTATCTTCAAACGGAATGAAATATCCGTCATCTGTAGTACGGAATTCATAATTTCTTTCGGAGGTGTATTTTTCATAATCATATTTTTCTTTTGATATAACCTCCCACAGACGCATAAACATAAGTGTAAACGACTTAACGCTGTCGCCTTTCAGCATAATTGCGTTGTCTTTCCAATGACCGTAAAGTGTTTTGGTGTTTTTATATTCATCAGCTATGTTAATTCCTCCGGTAAAGGCTGTTTTACCGTCTATAACAAGAATTTTGCGGTGATCACGGTTATTCTGATATGTGGATAAAAACGGTCTTATCGGGGCAAAAATCTTGCATTTGATTCCGTATTTTTTCATTTTTTCGCGAAAAGAGTGAGAAACGGTTATCATTGATCCCATGCCGTCATATATGACTCTGACCTCAACGCCCTCATGAACTTTTTCGCGGAGAATGCTTAAAATAGATTGCCACATTTCGCTTTTTTCGTTTATGATAAAATACTCAAGGAAAATAAACTTCGCAGCCCTTTTAAGCTCCGACAGCATAACCGGATATGCGTTATCGCCGAGCGGAAAATATTCGGCATAGGTGTTTTTATAAACCGGGGCGTGAGCATACGTCCGAAGATAACTGACTACTCCGTATTCGGACGGAAAAGATTCCTTTACCGTATTTGCAATATAGGTATCGTCTTCATTCAGATAACGCGTGGAATCGTTAACTTCTCTTAAATTCCGCTTTATTCCCGCAGAAGAAAGATCAGCCTGAACATAAACATACAGGCATGTACCGAATATCGGCATAATTGCAATCAATAAAATCCATGTAAGCTTTATATCATTGTTTATATCACGGTTAATAATATAAAGCATAACGGCAAACGATATGGCGCTTGTTCCGCCGTATATATAAACCGCATAATCACTTAAGAAACGAAACGGAAAATAAAAAACGGCAAGCTGCAGCAATAAAAGAAGTACGGCAAAAAACTTTTTCCCGAAAAATGCCTTCAGTATTTTTTTCATAACATCAACTCTTTGCAATTTAATATATATTTATAATAACACATATTACAATAAAATTCCATAGTTTTTATGATAATTTCAAAAACCCGACATTGTATTGCTACAACATCGGGTTTTATATCTGAAAAGGTTATCTCTGAACTCTTCCGGAGCCGTCACCCTTCATAAGGTTTGTAACCTCGGCAAGAGATACAAGATTCATGTCGCCTTCAATTGAATGCTTGAGGCATGATGCAGCTACAGCAAATTCAATAATATCCTGATTACCGTAACCTGCAAGTGAAGCATATATAAGACCGCCGCCGAATGAATCTCCGCCGCCTACACGGTCAACTATGTTCATTGTATATTTCTTTGATTTATAAAACTCGCTGCCGTCATAAAGAAGAGCCGCCCAATTATTAATTGAAGCCGAAATACTTTCTCTGAGAGTAATTGCAACTTTTTCGAATCCGAATCTTTCAACAAGTTGTTTGCAAACATCCTTGTAGCCTTCATCACTGATTTCACCGCCGGTGATATCAGTATTTGCCGCTTTGATTCCGAATACTTTTTCAGCATCTTCTTCGTTTGCAATAAGAACATCAACATACTGCATAAGCTCGCCCATAACCTTGCCTGCTTTTTCGCTCGTCCAGAGTTTCTTTCTGAAGTTAAGGTCGCAGCTTACTTTTACGCCCATTTCTTTTGCCTTTTTGCATGCAATAAGGCAATTTTCGGCAGATGTGTCGGAAATTGCGGGTGTAATTCCCGTAAAGTGGAACCAATCTGCGCCCTTGAATATCTCTGCCCAATCAAAATCTTCGGGAACAGCTGTGGCAATAGAGGAATGTGCTCTGTCGTAAACAACGTTTGATGCTCTCTGTGAAGCACCTTTTTCTGCGAAGTAAATACCGAGTCTTTCTCCTCCGCGTGCAACGTGTTTTGTGCAAACGTTCATCTTGCGAAGCTGCGCAAGGCAAGCATCACCGATCGGATTTGCCGGAAGCTTTGTAACAAAGCATGCATCCATACCGTAGTTTGCAACGGAAACAGCAACATTTGCCTCTCCACCGCCATATTCTACCTCAAGACTCTGAGCCTGAATAAATCTCTTGTATCCCGGAGTCTGAAGTCTCATCATAATTTCACCAAATGTAACAACTTTAGCCATGATAAACCTCCAAGTATATTAATTATAATTATTTTGCAGCTCTTGCTTTTTTAATATTTTCCACAAACTTCTTTGCAGTTTCTGTAATAAGCTCATAATTGCCCGTCTTTGCACCCTTTGTGAGCGCGCCGCCGGCACCTACAGCAACAACGCCTGCCTTGATCCAGTCTGCAACGTTATCGGCATCAACGCCGCCTGTGGGCATTATGTTTGCCTGAGGGATAGGACCTTTTATAGCCTTAACCATTCCGGGACCGAATGCGTCTCCGGGGAAAAGCTTGATGATATCACAGCCAAGCTCCAATGCTCTTACCACATCGTGAATCGTCATGCATCCGGGCATACAGGGGATTGCATATCTGTTGCAAAGCTTAACCATATCTTCATCAAAATAGGGGCTTACTATGTATTGAGCTCCCGAAAGAATAGCAATTCTTGCTGTTTCAGCATCAAGAACCGTACCTGCGCCGAGAATAATATCATCATCGGTATAATGAGAGGAAAGCTCTTCAATAACCTTATGTGCCTTAGGCACGGTAAATGTCATTTCTATTGCAGGAACACCGCCGGCAATACATGCATCTGTAATTTTCATTGCCGTATCGGCATTTTCAGCCCTTACAACAGCAACGATACCTACGTCTTTAATTCTTTTGATAACTGTTTGTTTGTCCATGTGTAATCTTCCTCCTTGCACAATAAATCCATATATGGATATTATATCACACATTTTGTTCTTTGTCAAAAAAATATGCATAAAAAACAGTAATTTCAAGTAAATAAAATCAAAAATTATATATTAAAATTAAAAATAGATTACATTGTTAATATGCGGATTTTTATAATCGTCATTTTATGTTATAATTATTTTCATATGAAAGGGTGATTTTATGAATAAAAAAAGATTTTTTATATTTGCACTGATTTTTTCACTGCTGATATCTCCGGCATATACAGCTTCAGCCGACTTCAGCCAAACAGTTACAACAGATGCAGATGAGCATTGGGCAGAAGATACAATCAATACTCTTGCCGCTCTCGGGGCAGCGGTCACAGCATACGGCAACACCGAACCAGACTCGCTTATTACAAGAGCAGAATTTACATATGTGATAACGAGAGCATTTGCTGTCTATCCGGAAGTTTCGGAAAACAAATTTTCTGATGTGACTGAAAACAATTATTACAATTACAGTATAAATTCCGCTGCGTCCGCCGGCATTATTTCGGGATATCCTGACGGAACGTTTAAACCTGACAATAAAATTACACGTGAAGAAATAATGCTTATGATATCGCGTCTTACGCAAACCGAAGGAAACGGAAATACAAATTTTAAAGACGTTAAATCAAACTACAAATATGCAAAGGAGCTTTCAAAGGTTACGGGAGACGGAATAATAAACGGATATCCTGACGGAAGCTTTAAACCGTCGGCAAATACAACAAGGGCAGAGGCAATGACGATGATACTCTCGGCACTCAAAAAATATTCCGATCCGGCAGATATTGAAAGTGCACGCATGATTGCAAATGAATATATTTATAATTTTTATGCTTCAAAAGATGCTTCGATCCCTTATGCAACGGGAAGCGCTCTTGCAGACAGATATTATATAAACCATACCTATGAAAAAGCGGCACAGCTTGGATATACACTTTCAAATACCGTATCGGAGATAACATATGTAACAGCTTCGTCGGACGGCCCGTTTACACAATTCAGAGCTGACTACAATGTAACAAGAAATATAAACGGTACGGAAAAAGTATACCGCGCTTCATCGGATATAAAACTGATTACAAGAAACGGCGAAACACTTGTTTATGAACACAACACAAGAATAATACACAACGGCCCGATAAATCTCACCTGGGAGGTTTATTCAAATCCGCCGTCATATGACACATACGGTGTAAATGCCGTATCACCGACGTGCTTTGAAATCTCAAATAAACAGGGGTCAAATTCACAAAGGGTTTACGGCGGAACGGATACATCACTGTATTTTAATTCGACACTTACGGATGCATATGTGAATTACGCAAAGCAGAAAAACTATGAAATCTGGGCAATGTATAAAACATCATTTTCAACCGATGTTGCAAAGATAATTTTAAACAGCCCGTCGGTACGCGAGGCAGCTTCGGACAAGCTTGAAGAGTATATACTAAAATACAACCTTGACGGAATAAACTTTGACTATGAAAATATGTACCGTGCCGATAAAGGCGCATATACAAACCACGTTAAAGAAATTGCCCTTATGGCACACACTCTCGGAGCATCGGTTTCCGTTGATGTAACAAAATACGAACCTACAAGCTACACATGGTCTATGTGTTATGACAGGGACGCTCTTGCAAAATATGCCGACTACATTGCCGTAATGGCATATGATCAGTATTATGCCGGCAGCCCGGTGGCAGGCCCTGTGGCAGGTCTTGATTGGACGGAAAGCGTAATAAAGCTTACTATGAAAGAAGTACCTGCCGACAAGCTGATTCTCGGAATGCCGTATTATATAAGATATTGGGAATTTAAAAACGGTAAAAAGACATCTACCAAAGCAATATCAATGAACGAAGCCGTAAAGTATGTTAATGAAAATCAGGCAACGGCAGAGTACGACAACAACTTTAAACTTACAAGATACAGCTGGAAGAAAGATGACGGAACAGATTGCATGCTGTGGATGGAAAATGCCGAAAGCATTGCCGCAAGAGCAAAGCTTGCAAACAGCTATTCGCTTGCAGGCGTCGCAAGCTGGAGAAGAGGTTTTGAAACTCAGGATGTATGGAAAGCGCTTTATGACGGATTGTATTCATCAAATTAATATTTAACTTAAATGCCCCACACCGAATTTTTAAGTTTCGATGCGGGGCAAAATTATGTTGATATTTAAAATTACAATATCCGGATTTTATCTTAATCTGTTTGCTTTTGTACGGCTTACATATTCCTTTGTTTCCTTAGCTATTACTCCGCTTAAGAGAATAAGTCCGACAAGGTTCGGGAATGCCATAAGACCGTTGAAGATATCGGCAATGTTCCATACAGCTTCAACAGTGAGGTAAGGTCCGATAAATACGGCTATTATGTAAAGCCAACGATAACCCGTGAGGACTTTTTTCCTGTCGCCTACAAGATACTGCAGACATCTTTCGGAATAATAATCCCAACCGAGAATAGTCGTAAATGCAAATGCTGCAAGACATCCCGAAAGAATAATATCCGTTACATATTTGGGCAGAAAATAAAGTCCGTCCGCAAAAGCTTTGAGAGTAACATCAGCACCCTCGATGCCCGTAACCTGCCATGATTTGGTTATAATAACCGTAAGACCAGTCATTGTGCAGATTATTATTGTATCTATAAATGTACCCGTCATACATACAAGACCCTGACGGACAGGTTCTTTTGTTTTTGCTGCGGCAGCTGCAATGGGTGCAGAACCGAGACCGGATTCATTTGAGAATATTCCTCTTGCAACACCCTTTTGCATTGCAAGAAATATTGTTCCGACAGCACCGCCCTGAAGCGCACCGCCAGTGAATGCACTCTTTATAATAATTTTGAATGCGGGAATAATTTCTTTATAGTTACATGCAAGAAGAACAAGACATGAACCCACATATGCAATAATCATAAACGGAACGATAATTTCGGCAACCTTCGAAATCCTTTTAAGTCCGCCGATTATGACGAGAGCGACAAGCACCGTTACAACAACACCCGAAATAGCCGTTGTGTATGATATGTCTTTGCCGAATACCTTTATAAATGTGCCGGACTCTATGCATGTATTGAGAGCACTTGTTATACCGTTAACCTGCGTGATTGTACCAATACCGAGAAGACCTGCAAACATGCCGAATATCGCAAACAAAACAGCAAGCCATTTAAAATTAAGACCGAAGCGTTCTTTTATACCTGTTTCAATATAGTGGAAAGGTCCGCCGAGAACTTTACCGTTCTCATCAATCTTTCTGTACTTAACAGCCAAAAGACCCTCGGCATATTTTGTTGCCATTCCGAGAAATGCGGCAACAACCATCCAGAAAAGTGCTCCGGGGCCACCGAGGCATATTGCGGTTGCAACGCCGACGATGTTACCTGTTCCGACGGTTGCCGAAAGCGCCGTGCATAGTGCTCCGAAGCTTGAAACCTCACCCTCTCCGTCCTGTTCATTTTCAACCATGAATTTAAGTGCTTTAGGCAAGTGAAAGACCTGCAGAAGTTTAAGCCTGAATGTAAGCAATAAGCCTACTGCCATAACTATTATAATAAGAGGAAGACCCCAAACATAACCGTCAATAGCACTGATAATATCATTAAAGCTCATTTAACAAACCCCCTGTAAAAAATATATAATGCAAGAATTATATCATACATCTTGCATTTTTTCAAGTAATTTTTTAAGATGATGTAGAATTTTGTTGCATTAATACAAAAGAAACAATATATTATAGATAAAACATCACAAATAATATTGTTTGATAATGAATAAATGATTTAATAAAATTTCATTTTTATTAAATCATTAAAAAAAGCGCCTGCATTTTGCAAGCGCTTTCTATCTTTACCCCGGCAGCTTCCTACTTTCCCGGGCCGTCACCGGCC
>CAKSJG010000016.1 GCA_934463165.1 uncultured Clostridia bacterium | reverse complement strand
TGCACAGGGGAGGCACTGTCCCTTGCGTTTAATCCGAATTAATTTGTAAAATGAAATGTACATTGTTAATTACCGCGTAGGGGCAGATATTATCTGCCCGAAAATAACACGCTGACAAGCGGACATGCTATCCGCCCCTACGAACAGTCGGACATATAAATTTCTTGCCTTTAATTATATAAAGTATATGTATTGTGCTTGCGCAGCGGTGTGGTCACCGTTCCCTACACAGTCATTGCAGGGTTGTAATTAATTGTTAAATAGAATCTTATTACATATTCACAATTAAACCAATTTATCAATTGAAAAATATCTATTAAATTATTTGTAGGCAGCGGTGACCACACCGTTCCGGCGCATTAAATAAACAAAATAATACGATTAAACGCAAGAAACATAATTACGAATTACGCATTCCGAATTCCGCATTAAATTACAAAGGAGACCTATCTATGGAAAAAATATGTCAAAAAATATATTCGGGCGAACGCTCACTTTTTATGGGCAGGAATCTTGAAATATACGATACCGTTTTTGAAAACGGCGAATCACCGCTTAAGGAAAGCAAAAACATAAAGCTCTCGGGCAGCATTTTCCGCTGGAAATATCCGCTGTGGTACAGCAGCGATATCTCAATGAAGGACTGCACTCTTCTTGAAACGGCGCGCGCGGGGATATGGTATACGGATAACATAACCGTAAGTGACTGCATGATAGAAGCGCCGAAAACATTCAGAAGAAGCAGCGGCATAGGGCTTAAAAACGTCTCTTTGCCACATGCGGACGAAACGCTGTGGAGCTGCGAGAACGTGTCTTTGGAAAACGTCTCGGCGAAGGGCGACTACCTTGCAATGAACTGCAAAAACTTAAGGGCGGATAATCTTCAGCTTTCGGGGAACTATTCGTTTGACGGGGCGGAGAATGTTGAAATCAAAAATTCAAAGCTCATTTCAAAAGACTCGTTCTGGAACAGTAAAAACGTGACGGTGACGGATTCTTTCATATCGGGAGAATACCTCGGCTGGAACGCCGAAAACCTGACGCTCATAAACTGCACGGTGGAGAGCCTGCAGGGGCTCTGCTATATAGACAACCTCGTTATGAAAAACTGCAAGCTGATAAACACAACCCTTGCGTTTGAATATTCATCGGTGGACGCAGACATCTGCTCCGATATCGAAAGCGTATTTAACCCGAGCTCGGGAATAATCCGCGCAAAACACATAGGCAGTCTGATTATAGAAAAAGTCAAGGTTGACGAGACCAAAACCAAAATTGTTGTGTCTGAATAAACAGAAACGGAGACAGGCAAAATGAAATATAATTTTGATGAAATAACCGACAGAAAAAACACATCGTCGCTCAAGTGGGATGTCGGCGAAAATGAGCTTCCGATGTGGGTTGCGGATATGGATTTTAAAACGGCGCCGGCTGTCGGAGAGGCAATAAAACGCAGAGCAAAACACGGTGTGTTCGGCTACAGCATCACACCCGACAGCTGGTATGAGGCATATATCGGCTGGTGGAAGAGACGGTATAATTTTGAAATAAAAAAGGACTGGCTTATATTTTCGGCAGGTGTTATTCCGTCTGTTTCGAGCATAGTCCGAAAGCTTACCACTCCGGCCGAGAACATCCTCATCCTCACGCCCGTGTATAACATTTTTTACAACTCAATTTTAAACAACGGCAGAAACGTCCTTGAATGCAGGCTTGACTATGAAAACGGAGAATACGGCATAAACTTTGAGGATCTTGAAAAAAAGCTGTCATATCCGCAGACAACAATGATGATCTTCTGCAATCCGCATAACCCCGTCGGCAAAATATGGGATGCAAAAACCGTTGCAAGAATAGGAGAAATGTGCGAAAAACA
This sequence comes from uncultured Clostridia bacterium, assembly GCA_934463165.1. Lineage (GTDB taxonomy): Bacteria > Bacillota > Clostridia > UMGS1810 > UMGS1810 > RGIG1828. The sequence continues at coordinate 64,800 of CAKSJG010000016.1, read as the reverse complement.
CGGTGTTACTGTGATAAGTGACGAAATTCACTGCGACATTACCGAAAGCGGAAAAACGTATGTTCCGTTTGCGTCGGTGTCTGATATATGCGCACGCATAAGCGTAACATGCGCTGCGCCGACAAAATCGTTTAACATTGCCGGTATTCAGACATCGGCGGTTATCATCCCCAATGAATTTTTAAGAAACAGGGTGTGCCGAGCCCTCAATACCGATGAGGTTGCAGAGCCGAACTGCTTTGCCGTATGCGCGGCGGAAGCTGCATATAACGAGGGCGAGCAATGGCTTGACGAGCTCAGACACTACATTGACGAAAATAAAAAAACCGCCGCGGAGTTCATCGGAAGCAATACGGATAAAATCACTGTTGTAAAATCCGAAGCGACTTACCTTATGTGGCTTGACTGCAAAAATCTTGCAGGATTTGACGCAGGGTTCATCAGAGAAAAAAGCGGGCTTATCATCTCTGACGGAGCGCAGTACGGAGACGGCGGCAAAGGATTTTTGCGTCTTAACGCCGCATGCCCGAGAGCGCTTTTGACGCAGGGGCTTGAGCGGCTCAAAAAGGCTTATGATATTTATATCGGTCAATAAAACAACACCGTATGCGAACTGTGCCGCATACGGTGTTGTTTTATCTTATTACGGTTTTGCCGCAGCCTCCGCCGCGCGTGGGATACGGACACGAATCAAAGGCAGCTTTTGCCTTTGTCTCCAAATCAAAAATGCCGAAAACAGCCGGTCCGCTCCCGCTCATCATTGAAAACTCCGCTCCCTTTGAATACATATAGTCACGCATTTGTTTAACCTCGGGAAAATCCGACGCGGCAACAGCTTCAAACACATTGCCGAAAAGCGGATATGCGCTCTCCAATCTCCCGTCCGCTATTTCCGCGGCAGCGGATTTAACATCGGGGTGAGAAAAAGGCACGCTGTCCGCCTTTGAATACGCAAGCGCCGTCGATATATCCGCGTCGGGTTTTAAAATCGCAACCCATTTTTCTTTCATATTTAAAATCGGAGTGAGTATCTCGCCTATCCCCTCCGCAAGAGCCGTGCCGCCGATTATGCAAAACGGAACATCGGCGCCGAGGCTGAGCCCGATTTTCAAAAGCTCATCCGACGAAAAATAATTATCATAGTAAGAATTGAGCATTTTAAGCACTGCCGCGGCGTCGCTGCTGCCGCCGCCGAGACCTGCGCACGCAGGGATGCGTTTTTTTATTTTTATGCCGCATCCGCCGCAAATGCCCGATTTTTCATAAAATATCTTTGCCGCTTTATATGCAAGATTATCCATCGGATTTAAGGTCAAATCCGTATCGAATGAAACGGTGATGTTTCCTTTTGCACCGATATCAAGCTCAATTTCGTCACCAAAGTCAACCTCCTGCATTATCATGCACACATCGTGATATCCGTCAGCACGTTTCGATACGATATCGAGCGAAAGATTTATTTTTGCATTTGCTTTTGTAATCATATACGTTTCCTCTTTTTTCATTTATCCGACTGTTGAAATCCGGGCGCAAAGCGCTTACATTACTTCAAATCATATCACAACATGCGGCAATTGTCAAATATTTTACCAAAACAATCTGTATGCCGCATATGCCGCTCCGACAAAAAGACAAAATGCAAAAAATTTTAAAACAGGGTGTTTTTTTCTGTTATATTTGTTTATTATCTCGTTTCTGCGGCGGACTATATAATCCGATATGACTTTGTCCGACTGATAGACAATATCGCCGCAGCACGGCTTTTTCATTCTGAACACTTCGCGTATGATATACATCATCCCGTTCTTTTTTTCCGGCATAATAACTCCCCTTTTTACGATAATAGCTTGTATGATAAAGCTATTATACTCAGAAAAATTACAAAATATACCTGTAACTTTTTGGGGTCACATCAACTGCCGGGTAATTTTTTTCATGTGTTCAGATATTAATCTTCCAAAAGCGCGGCGCCGATAATTCCGGCATCGCTCCCGAGCGTAGATATGCCGAGCTTTACATCCGTTTTGATTCTGCCGCGAAGGTTTTTAATAAACACATCACCGCGGTTCATTATACCTCCCGAAAATATTACGGCATCGGGGTCAAAAATATTAATGAGTGAGCGAACACCGACCTCGACATCGTCCATATATTTTTCAAAAACGCTATGTGCAAGCTCGCATCCCGACTCAAGCGCGTCAAAAAATATTTTTCCGTTCATGACACCGCCCGAAGCCTTATACATGTCGTTTAATATGCCGTTTTCATCAGCGGCGCATGCCGCCGCTGCCCTTTTTGCAAGAGCGCGCGCCGACGCATAATGCTCCCAGCAGCCGCGCTGTCCGCATGAACAAAGGGGGCCGTTTCTGTCTGTTGAAAGATGCCCTATCTCACCTGCCGCACCTCTGCCGGAGTATATTTTTCCGTTTGTTATTATTCCTCCGCCTATACCCGTTCCGATTGTTATCATTATAAGGTTACGGGCTCCGATATTTCCGCATTTTACCTCGCCGAGAGCAGCACAGTCCGCATCGTTTTTGACATACACCGGAAGAGAAATGTATTTTTGTATTCTTTCTTTAAAGTTTATATTTTTTAACGGAAGATTATCGGTATACACAATATCGCCCGTAACGCTGCCCGGGACGCCGAAGCCGACGCAGGAAATATCATACCAGCCCGCTATTTCGCTGCACTTTTTTCCTATCTCCGAAATAAGCTCATCGCACGGCTTGCCGTTCGTGGGAATACTTTCGCGGTATATTACGTTGCCGAGCGGGTTTGCAATACCGAATTTTGCAAACGTTCCGCCTATATCAACTCCCAAACTGATTTTGCCGTTCATTTGACGCACCTCCAAAGCATTGACGATTCTATCGGTAAGTTACATATATTTATACGACTTATATTTTTCCGTTTTAAATTTTTTCAGGTCATTAAACGCCGTTTCTTCATCCGCATGGTAGCAGCACAGTCCGCAATAATATTCGTTATCTTTCTTATCATAAAAAAGCTCTGCGTCGATATCACGGCGCATGCATTCCGGGCATCGGATTACTTTACAGTCAGCCATGTCACAACCTCCTCCCCTGCTTTGACAGCTTTATGCTCGCATGTCAGTGTGTAATATGGGTAGAACATATAGCCTTCCTCCGCCGTAAATACAGTATTTTTATCATCGGAGCTAAGCTCAAACGATGTGTTGAGCCCGGAAACCGTGCATCCGACAAGACTCGCTTTATCGGACGTTATCGCTCTGTCTTCATAATTTGCCGTAAGGCTGAGCTCATCCCCTCCGTTATCCGTATACAGCCTTGTGCCCTTATAATCTTCGGGCAATACCCCTGTTCCTTTTGTGCCGCGGAACTGTTCTTTAATGCTGTATTCCTTATCGGCGTCCGACGGTGAAATTATTTTTCTTATGATTGATATTCTGCCGTCTTTCTTTATGACAAACCTGCTCTGCACTTCAAATGAAAAACCGTCTGATTCAAGCTCTGTGGGCTCCAGAGTCAGATATGTATCGCCGTTTTCTTTTACCTCCGCCGAGGCAGTGGTCCTGTGTTCAAAAAGATTTTCGCCGTTTATAAAACAGGTATGATATGAGTCTCTGTGCCAATAGTGCAGGGCATACGGATAGCTTCCCGTCCACATTGCGCCGCCGTTCGGCCCGGGGACAACCTCAACCCTGCCGGCATACGGCCTTAAATCAACAATTGCTCCGCCGAGATTCGGGTCAACGGTAAGCCTGTAATCACTTCTTGAGAGCCAAAACATCTGCCGCTTGCTGCCCATGAGCAAATCGTTCCAAAGGTTAACGTCTGCGGTATCATAGCCGCACAGCTTATTATGTATATCGGCATATTCCGACATCGTGCAGATTTTGGTGCGTCCGCCCTCTTCGCTGTCTTTATAAATTTTCAGCGTCTGAATATATAAATCTCTCGAATCCTCGGCGGTCTCTTCAAAATTCTTGCCCTCTTCAAGCCATGACGAGCTGACAAGCGTATTATAATATACAGCCTTGTTGTAATTGCTCTGTTTTTCCCATTCGCTGAAAAAGTCATACAGGTATTTACATTTTTTTCCGTCGTTAACCATGCCGCGCTGTACATTTGCGGAATGACTTGAGAAGCAGTCGTCGCGCCCTATATGCGCCATAAGCATGTCTCTGTTCAAATGCGGCAAAGCCACAATCCCTATGGCATCGTCTTTATCATAAGCCGGGCACATGCTGTTTTTTCTTGACGGATAATATGCTCCCCACGGGCTGCCCTCGCAAAACAGATTCCAGCCGTGGCGGTTACCGTCATACATATGTATGCCTTCCTCAAAGCAATTCATGATAGCAGTTTTAAAATCGGGATATTTTTCTTTCATCCATACCAAAATCGGTGACGACAAATAATAAAAGGCTGCGGATTTCGGATAAAAGCCGAATACGGCTTTAAACCTTTCAAAGTGTTCTTCAACGATTTTTTTCTGCTCTCCGAAAGGGAGCAAATGCAGCTGCGGCTCTCTTGTTTTGCTTAAGTTCAAATATTTTTCTCCGCTTAAAAACTGCATATTGATGCCTATTTCATCACCGAAATTTTCAGACTGCTCCGAAAAATATTTGGTGTAGCGTTCGTCAAAAAGAGCGCCGTAGCTTATGAGAAGTGTTGTTTTTATTCCGAGATTATGCGCCGCATCCTGCTGAAATTTTAAAGATTCCAATGTAAATCCCTCGGAACTCACATTACCTATTTTATGAATAACATTACAATATAGCATTAAAAAAATTCCTTTCCAAACTTTCTATTCAACAATGCTCAGCTTTCCGCCCTCATAATAAGCATAAGGACCGTCTTCGACAAGCTTCATATTTTTGCCGCAGACATATTCTATCGATTTCGGAGTTATAAATTTATCGATTCTGCCTATCGGCGCGTATCCGTCTTTAATCGGGATAAAAATATAAAGCCTGTAATCATTGTTATTTTCCAAACGTATTTTAAACGACTCATTTCCCTTAAGCGCCTTTGCCTCTCTTGAAAAATACTCATAGGCAAGATAATCTTCCGAATTGAAGCCGTTAACCGCTTTGCCGCTTATTTCCGCCTCAACCGCGCCGTCATTTTCGTCCACGTTAAGCACTGCCATTATTCCGCATCCGTTTGCTGTATTTTGCAGCTTCAATGCCTTGCCGCTGTTTAGCGAATTTACGGTGAGGCAGTCCTCGGTCGGCATGCAAACGTTATCGCACCTGAGAATTTTACCGTCGCTGAATGCAAGAGGTTTCAGGATATCCGCACGCGTCCTGCCGATTTTGTCGCTTACATATACCGGACCGCCGCTTACGGCGCGGATCAGGCTGTTTTTCTCATTCTGACCGTCATCCGTCCACCACATGTCAAAATCGCAGTAATAAAACTGTCCCTGCAGTATTGAGGTATACGCGCACTGCATGACATGCCTGAAAAACCAAGCTCGGTTTTCGGGTTTGAAGTCATCCGATACTCTCGTTACGGGGCTTAAGGTTCTGTGCCACATATCCTCGCTCGATGCTCCCATACAGTTTATCATGCAGCCGTCAAAAAACTCGCCGACAGCCGCCTCAAGTCCGCCGTGGTATCCGCCAGCAACCTTGCCGACGGTTTCAAGTCCGTAATAATACCTTCTTGTCATTGACTGATTGTCTACCTTTATAAAGTCAACTCCGCATTTCTTTAAATATTCAAAAACCGTGGAATAGTGCATGTATGAATTGCTCTTTTTCCAATCGGGAACAATATAACCGTTGGGAAGCTCTGTCAGACAGTCTTTCAGTTTTTCGTATGCAGGCCCGTATTTGGCTATTCCCCTCCAATATCCGGTTGCGGGGTACCATACTCCGACTTTAAGTCCGTATTTTTTCATTTTTGAAATACATCCGCGAAGTCCGTTCGGAAATTTTTTCGGATCGGCTTTATAATCATACAGCGCACTGCGGTGCATCAGATCAAACATTTCGCCGTTTCCCGAATATTCCCGACCGTCAAAATCTTTAATATAAGCCCACATGTCGTCTATTATGGCCCATTTTATCGGTACGGATTTTTCTTTCAGTTCGCTGCACTTTTCCATAATTCCGTCTTCCGACACGCGTATCGCCATAGCGTCCCAGCTGCACCAGCCGAGATATTCAAAGACTTCGGGGTATCTTCTGTTTTCTACGGTGTTTACGGGGCTTTGCATAGCCTCCAGAGCCGAGCTTACACATTCCTTAACCAATTTAAACGGGTTTTCTCCCTCAGCGCAGACAAAGGCAAGATCGTTGCACGAATAAACGCCCTTTTTCCAGCAAAAGACCCTTGCCCGCAGTTCATTGCTTTTATCTCCGCCGACAAAAACACATTTGAAATCATCTCCGCAGACAGGCAGCAAAACCGTGTATCTTTTGTCGCTCATTTTTACAATAAGAAGCTGTGTTTCATCGGGAACCTCGGCAAAGTCGCTTCCGAAATTCGGTTCATTCCAGAATTCGCCGTATTTATATATCGAAACATAGCTTTCATAAGGCATTTTTGCGTTCATTTTAATGACAATTCCGTTATCCGGATCAAAAGAACCGTCTTCGCCGTAATCACCTGAATTTTCACTCATTCCGCTTGCAAACACGGCGGTGACATTGCCGTATGTTTCTTCATAAAGTTTAATCTTGTTTTCGGCACATCTTCCGTCGCCGGTATTTGTAATCACATTAAAATCAAACAATTTGCCGCAGTTTTTCATCTCGTTTATATTCATTGTTTCACCCTCGGTTTTTCATAAATTCATATACTCTGTTACAAACATAATAACGATACCGGCTCCGTAAACCGCGTCGCCGAACGGAACGCTGAGATATTTTTCAAGACTGTCGGGGCCTGTCCCGCCGGAAATATATTTTACGGTGCCGTTTTCGTTCATTTCTATACCGGCTCTGATGTCCTTTGCCCATTCATAAAATTCGGCGCCGAGAATTTTGAGTTTGAAGCCGATGAGAGCGGCATAACCGAAAAGCAGCGTTCCGCTTTCTTCCGTGTAGGCATTTTCGCAGTCAATAACCGTGCGGAGCATTCCGTCGGTATTCTTTAAGGCAAGAGCGCGCTCCATTATCTTGCAAAAAACGTTCTTTAAATACTCATAATCGGCATCGGATTTATCGGCAATGCGGAGATACTCCGCCAAAACGGCAACAATCCAGCCGTTTCCTCTTGCCCAATATCTGCCGAGGTTCTTTTCGGTTTTGCAGTCGTATGCGTGATAACACAGTCTGTCTTTAGGGTTATACAGCACATCAATATGTATTTTTATCTGCCTTACCGCTTCGTCAAATAACGGAGGGCATGCGCGTTTGCCGCGCCTCATCATAAAAAGGCATGCCATCATCAGGCTGTCTGCCCACAGCTGATGGGCAGCTTCGGCAGGGCCGCATTCCAGACCTGTTGCGGATGACGGGCCCCAGACATGTGCAAAACCGCCGTTTGACGTGCGTACGGAGTCTTTAAGACACCAATTTACATATTCCTCAATTACGCCGTCATATTTGTTTGTGTTGCCGAGAAAATCGAGATAATCCGGCACGCAGCACGGTATAACCCTGTTAACCGAACCGTTTTGCCTGTCGTTTATGTTTTTATCCGTCCATTTTTTCAGAAGCTGCGTATATTTGGCGTCTCCCGTTTTTTCATGAGCGATGATCACGCCGTACAGGCATACGCCCGACCACCACTCCCATATATTCATGTTGTCTACGTCATAATCCGTTTTTTTCATTGCGTTTTCAATTGAAGCCATTGCGGAATCAATGATTGTATTATCCTTTAAAATTTTAATTACCTCCCTTGTATCAACTATAAAAACGGACTGTAAAAACATATTGAATTTACAGTCCGTTTTGTTTTTACCGCTTTAAACTATAATGTCAGAATATTTAATCAATATGCTTTGGCAAGCGGTTTGATATCTGCTTTTGTCCAGATGAATGCCTTAAATGTCCGAGCGGTACCTGCATTTTCAATGTCGAATGTTATGTCATCGGCATAATCGTCGCTTAAAACCTTTTCAAGGCTGCCGTCGGCATTGTACAGTGCAAGGTAAACAGATGCATCCTGCTTATCCGACGCGGAATCCGACTCAACAACTGCTTTTATGCTGTCCGCAGTTAAGACATCCGAAATACTGTTGTTCTCATCAAGCCAGAAAACCCTGTTTATTTCGTATGCGTCGGCTCTGTTTTCAACAGCAATGGTAAATTCTTTTGAAGATGTCTGCGTGCCTACCGTTACGGACGCAGTGATTTTAACGTCTGTTGTGCCTTCACCCGATGGACGGGTAAGCTTTGATGTGTAAAGACCGTTGGAATCTTTGCTTACATCTGCCAGAACAGAGGTGTTGTCAAATGTATATGTTACATTATAAGTTTCCGCCGGGGCAAAGATAAGGTCTGATTTTACGGTTCCGTCGCCTTTTTTTGTGATATACGCAAGGATAATACCGTCTGCATATTCATCCGCATATGCTTTGTTGATTGCATCGGCATCGGCCTCTGCGGGCGCTTTTGCAAGCTCCCAGGCAAAGCACGGGTATCCGCCGTTAACATTTTTTGTATCGCAAACCATACCGCCGAGGGTTACGTTTGTCATTGCCTTGAGATCCGCACTTTCGGCTTTTACAAAGGCTTTTACATTATCTGCAGTGCCTGACGGTGTGCAATCAGAATAATAGCTGTTTGAAGCATTAAATGCTCCCTTTGCAGAGTTGGCCCATGTGGAAACGCATGTATCATAGCCCCAAACAGCACTTGCACCGTTAAAACTTATATTGCTGACATAGCATCCGGACACGTACGCTTCCCTGCCGACACCTATTCCGCCTATCATACCGCCGCTTCCTACAGACCATTTGTTGTCGGTGCTGTAGCCGTTTACATAGGAATTATCAATCCAGCTTGTGCTTCTTAATGCAATTCCCAGAATTCCGCCGAAATATGCGCCGGTATTACCACTCATTAAAGTTTTTGATACATTCTTTACAAAGCAACCGCTTATTCTTCCGCAGTAAGATGCTCCGACAATTCCACCCACACTATCTGTATGATAATTGATCTTTGAATTTGTATATTCAAACTTTACATTCTCCACACCGAGATTTTTAATAACACCTCCGGTTGATTTGTAGCCGCCTTCCCAACTGCTCTTTATATATCCGAAAAGGCCGGCAGTTCCTTTTAACTGATTACCGGAGAAATCTTTTCCGGTAAATTTAAGATTTTTAATAACGTGACCGTCTCCGTCAAAAATGCCGCCAAACGGTTTTTCGGTACCGTCCGTATAACCGTTGCCCTGAGCATAACCGTCATTGTCAAGATTAAGCCATACGCTTCCTATAGGTGTCCACGCAGCATTGCCCAAATCAATGTCCGCCGTAAGCTTAAAGTAATTCACGTTCGCCCCGTTTTCATCGCCGAAGTTTTCACCGCCGTTTACTCTTTGTGCAAGATATGCAAGCTGCGAGCCGTCTGATATCAGATACGGATCGTCAGCTGCGCCTGTGCCGCCGGCAAAGCCTTCCGCAATGCTGCCGTCCCAGACTTCTTTTTTTGCCTGCCAACCAAGAACCGGAGCGCCGCCGTTTTCATCTGCCGAAAAAGCGCTGCCGAGCAAAGCTGCGCCGCCTGCGGCAAATTCACCCGGTGTTTTATATTCTCCGCCGTTTTTTTCGGATGCAAAGGCAAAATCCGTATAATAACATTTTGCTGCGGTTACTTTATCAGGGGTGTAACAAAACATGTTAAAATATCTGTTTGCATAGTTATCATTGTAAGATTTTGCGGGGCGGTCTATGCTTATATTTTTTGTGTATGTACGGGCTATATTGTTGTTATCGGATCTGCAAACTGCCGTGATGCCGCCCATCATTGAATTATACGATCCGCTCCATTTCATACCGTCAACATAGCTGTCATAAATACTTGACCATGAATTAACAGAACCCGCTATACCTCCGACATACCCCTCCGAGCAGCCGTAATTGATGTTTTTAATGCTGATGTTTTTTACGAAGCAGCCCGATACGGTGCCGTGAAGAAAACCGACAATTCCGCCGATATCGTTGATACGCTTTGAGCTGTCCGTTACGTTTGATATTTCTACGGTCATGCCGTCTATACCGACATTTTTTATATTTGCATTTTTAACGCCACCGAAAAGGCCGAGCGAATGACTGCCGAGCTGCGTTATCTTTACGTTTGAGATAACATGACCGTCGCCGTCGAAAATACCACTGAACGGATTTACGGGGTTATCGTATGTGCCGTATGCCAGACCTTTGCCTATCGGAGTCCACTCAAGATTGCCGAGGTCAATATCCGATGTAAGCTTAAAATATTTCCTCGTTTGTGAACTTGTGCCGAAATAGGATTCCCCATCATTTACCGTCTTTGCCAGATACGCAAGCTGCGAGCCATCTGATATCAGATACGGATCTGCCTCCGTGCCGCTGCCGCCGGCAAAGCCTTCCGCAATGCTGCCGTCCCACGCACCGGCGTCTTCTGCAAAAACAGACAGCGGAGAAACGCAAAGCATGGCCGAAAGCATTGCAAGAACCAATAAAATACTAACTTTCCTCATAAAATTACCTCCGTGATTTATATTTTAATATAAACGGGGCGCGTCGGTTTTTAAGACGCGCGCGTCATATTAACCGTTTAAATGCACAATATTATATATAATCTGTGCAGCTTCTGCCCTGGTTGCATGAGCCTTAGGTGCAAACATGTTGTTATCTTTTCCCTTTACTGCGCCGATACCGCCGAGCGCGGATATCGCCTCTTTTGCATAATCCGAAATATCGTCTTCATCGGCAAACTTTACTCCCGTCGCTTCAGCAATATCGCCGTTTTTCTTCAGAAGATTATATATGATTACGCACATATCTTCTCTTGTGATCGGCATGCCAACTCCGAAGCTGCCGTCTGCCATGCCTTTTATGATCCCCTCTTTAAATGCCGTGTTAACAAACGGAGCATACCAGGATTGCGGATCAACATCTGTGAAAGCATCATTTGAAGCCGATGTATCAAAGCCTGCAAGAGCTACGATAAGCTTTGTAAATTCCACTCTTTTGATTTCATTTTCGGGGAGGAAATTGCCGTTATCATCGCCGCTTATGATCTTTTTTTTCGTGAGGTTACGCACGGCGTTATATGCCCAGTGGCTTTCGGAAATATCGTTATACAAAGGCTTTTCTTCGGGATCGGTATTTTTATTTTCATCCGTTTTTACGTTATTTTCGGGAAGAGATCCTCCGCCGATACCGGAGATGCCGGATGATTTGCCGCCGCCCGAGCCTTTTTCTTCGTTAACTCTTGCCTTTGCTTTTACGGTGAGCGTAATGACGAGTCTTTCGGAAATCGAGCCTTTGGAGATTATTCCCGTAAGCTTAACGTCGGTATCGTTTTTTTGTCTTGTTACGCTTCCCGTATTTGATATAACATCCGTATCTGACGATGTCCACGTGATTTTTGAGCCGTTTTCGCCCTCATACGGGAGCTTAACATCAGCTGTTATGCCGTTTATGATGTTATTTTCTTTAAGATATTTTTCGGCATATGCCATATCTGCAATTACGCTCTTTGCGTCCTCCGTGTCGGGATCTATGGGTTCGGCCGAGCCGTCTTTTTTGACAAGTAGGTTAAAGACTCTCGTCTTTTTGCCGCCCCAGCGGTTGGAGAACGTAACCGTAAATGTTACCTCCGTATCCTTATCGGGAAGAGTTACCTTTCCGTCGTCAGATACGATATCGGGATTTGAGCTTTTGCATGTTATATCTGTTTCAAATACCGAAACATTCGGTATGATGAGATCGCCGCTTACGGCGCTTATGTTTTGCGAAGCAATAAACTTGCGTTCAAACTGTTCATATGCCGCGGTTAAAAATTCGGAATAGTTAACCGTTCTCTCAATCGAAATATTATCCAAATATACAACATGGTCTTTTTCAAGATCGCTGCCGTCAAACCTGAAAGCTAATTTGTATGCCCTGCCGGTTGAATCGGCAAGACTGATGAACTGCTTTTCACCAAAAACAGACACACCGTCAACATATAAATTCTGAACTTCCTTTATGGTATCATAGCTGATTTTTATGTTATACCATTTTCCGGGCGTTATCATATTGTTTTTTGTGCTTGTACTCCAGTTTAAATCTCTCAATAAAACAGAACCGTTCGGCATAATTGAATCGGCAAATGCCTGATTGGAATATGTTCTGAAAAGCATGCCGTATTGCGGCATGGATTCAACATAAAGGTCAAAGCTCAGGTCAAATGAACCTCTCTCTTCCGTAGGATACAGGAAAAGCTCATATCGGCTTGCACCGTTATCGCCGCCCTCGCGCTTATACATTGCAACCTTTGTGCTGTTGTTTTTCTCCGACGGATTCGGATTATCGACTACCGTGAAGTATTGATACGGTTCATAATATTCAAATTCACTGCCCTTAACAGCCCCGTATTCATCCGCTTCAAAGTCGCGGTAAAGAGCCGAAACCTTGCCGCCCTCCTCGGCAACGCCGACGGAGAATTTCTTTGTTATGCCAGCTGTGCCGTATATGATTTTTGCGGTCAGGGTCACCTCGCTCTCTCCGCTGCCGAATGCGGGGAGGGTTACCGTTCCGTCGGGTGATATGACGCTCTCGTTTGAGGATGTCCACTCAACGGTTGTGCCGTAGCGCCATTCTTTCATCAGATTAAGATTTTTGGTGACAAGGTTGATAGGTTCACTGCTCAGCACTCCGAAATTAAGCTCTGCGGACGCTTTTTCAAGAACCTGATCGGGTTCGTCAAATGCGGAAACCGTGAAATCAAACTTCTTTGTTTTGGAAACCGAGTTTTTAACCGCGGTAACCGTAAGGGAGCAGGTTTTGTTTTCCTCTCCGACGCCGGGTCTGATTACGATGCCTTCGTTTGTAACGGTTGATTCATCACTCGATGCCCATGTGCACCGAACTCCCTCGTCATATACAAGCGGAAGTGAGAAGTTTTCGCGGACATCGGTATCCGGGCAGATGTTTATCTCGTTCCAGGTGATAAAAGCAAGGCAGTCATCAACAAGCTCTTCGTCTGTTTTCATCCTCGGAACGCGGACCAAATACGTCCGTGATGTCTCTTCAGTTCCCTGAACAAACCTTGCCGTCAGTGTTACAATTGCATCGGAGCCGTTATATGACGGGCGTGTTACGGTTGCGTCGGCGCCGATTATATTAATCACGCTGCTGTCGCTCGACCATTTTATTACCGTTTTATAAAGCGGACACAGAACCGGAAGAGTGAAGCTCTCGGCCGCCTCGGTTTTGTTAAACACAAATGCGTTGACGTCTGCATCAAGCATTACAGCGTCCGAAAGCATAACGTTAAAATAAAAGTCCTTTTCGGTGCTGCGGCCCAAAAGAGTAAATATTGCCGTTACGGTTACGGTCTCGTTGCTGTCGGATCTTGTTACAAATCCGTCGGAATCAATCAGAGACATATTTGACGAAGCCCACTCAATCTTTGTGCCGTAAAGGCCGTTCTTCGGAAGAATAAGGTCGCTTTTTATCTGCGTGTTTGTCTCATTTGTGAGATCCTTATAATCAAGCGCGCTTTTTGCCGCGTCAAGGAGGTTATCAACGCTGATTACCGTGAGCGAAAATTCCTTTACCGCGATCTCCCCGCCGCATTTTACGGTTGCAATCATTGTGAGATTTTCGTTATCTTCATACGGAAGAGTTACCTTTCCGTCATTTGATACATAATCCTCATTTGTCGAAGCCCATTCGATTGTACAGTCACCGACCTTTGTCGGAAGAGCTTTCAGGTCTTTTGTTATATAGTCATGTTTTTCGTCCGAAAGTTTTTTATCCGTCAGATATTTATTTACTATCGCCTCCGCTTTCTCTTTGTCGGAAAGACCATCAACCGGCGGAACGACAACGCTGTATTCAATGCTGACGGACGCATTTCGGATAATATCGTATGAATTGAGGATTATCTCGGCGGTGAGGGTTACATCCTGCGGCCAGCTCTGCTTTGTAACCGTCATACCGTCATCGGATACGGCTTCCGTATCGGAGCTTTTCCATGTTACGGATCTGCCGTTTATCTCTGTCGGAAGCTCAAAGCCCTCAAATTTTTCGGGGTTTGCCGATTCCAGATATGCGTCGGTTTCATTTTTGGCATATATGAGCTCATCATAATAATCGTTGCCGAGTGTCATATTGTCAAAAAGAGTTTTTCCGCGTGCGGATTCTATTTTGAGCGATGAATATTCGCCGCCCGTGATTTCCGCCGTATGCCAAGAGCCGCCGTTTATGCTGTAATTTATGCTCTTTGTGCCGAAATCAAGACGGAGAGAAAGCGTGTTCCATTCGCCGGGATTCACCTCTGCCGAACCGATTGTTACGAAAGCTGATTCGGCGCCGTTTTTATCTTTTGCAATGAGCCTGAATTCGCTTCCCTCTTCGGGCAGAAATTCGGCATATATGTTCTTTTTGCCGAGAGATCTGTAAAAATCCGTGTGAGGATATCCGCCGTTTATTCCCTCGGTATCATTTACAAAAGGTGCTTTCAGGCCGTTTCCGACAAGAGAATTTTTAAGGGTATCTTCATCAACTATTGTATAAATCGTCCCCTCTAAATTTTTACCCTCTGTAAGCTTCGTTGTGGAATATACTCCGTTATACTTACAGCCGTCATTTCCGCTCATACCGTAGGGAAGCTGATCGTTTTCGCCCCTGCCGTCTATGAGATGAATTTCTCCGCCTATGTAGCAGTTTGTCGTCGTTGTGTTTGAAACTCTGCCGTAAAGCGGAGCTTTGTATGCATCGTTTGAACATTCAAAACGGGCGTTGATTACGTATGAATTTTTAAGCGTTCCGCCGTACATAAAGCCTGAAAAACCGCCCGCGGAGCCCTCACCGTAGCCCAAAAAATTATTTGCCTTTGACGATACGTTGATATGCTCAAAGTCAATTATTGCGCAGTTCTCAATTGCGGTTCTCTCGGCAATACCCGTGAGGCCGCCTATAATCTGAGAACGTTTTTGCTTGTTGGTTGTAAACCTTACGGCTGCTTTAAAATCCTTAAATATCAGATTTTTTATGCTTGCGTTGCTCGTTGAGCCGAAGAAACCGAGCGACGCGGAATTTTCTTTTGAGATATACACATTTTTTATCGTATGCCAGCCGCCGTCAAACGCTCCGCAAAAGCTTACATTTGCAGAATCCGGCTTCCAGTTTGTCATATGTCCGTAGCCGATCGGCGTCCATTCCTTACCGTCAAAATCCATATCTGCGCCGAGACGCACGGTTTTTCCTTTAAATGTGATACCCCTGTTTACCAAAACCGCAAGGCCTGCAAGCTGCGAAGCTCTTGTGAGCGTAAACTCAGATTTATCGTCATCATACCAATCGGTTTCGGCCGTCTCGCCGTCCCATACGGAGACGGAGGCAAAATCCGAAAGCAGTGACGCGCCCGAGCCCTCGGGGAGCTCAAGCACAGCTCTGTGATTTTCTTCCGCAACCTTGCCGATTGACGCACCGCCGTTCAAGGTGACATCCGACGCATCCGAAAAATCAAGGCTTTTATACACCTCGTTTTTAATATCCGCATTGCCTACCGCGCTTGCGGCAAGGGTTATTATCTCATTATCGGAATCCTGTTTCTCGTTATTTATAAATTCTTCCGTATCGGATATTTCCGCCGATGATTCAAATGCGGCTTGCTGTTCGTATGCGCCTTGCGCATCGGAGCCGCCGTTATCCTGCGCATGGCATAAAACGGAAAACGGAGCCATGGACAAACAGAGACACATTGAAATCAATTTTGCATAAAGCTTTTTGTTAAACATTTTTCCGCCCTCCTATTTCAAAACAATTATTTCGCGTGTGTTGTTATAACGCTGACGGACAAACACCCTTTTGCCCTCGGCAAGCTCATCGGATGATGATTTTTCGGTCTGTTTCTTGCCGGAGTCGTATTCCAGAACGGTTGCATAGTCCGTGAGCACTATCGGATATTGCTCACCGCCGACATCGATTATCACATTATCGCTGTCAATGTATGATATTGTGCCGATGAGAGTTCTCATAACGGCATTTGTCATTTCAACACCCTCGCCGTTCCAGAGGATCGAATCCGAAACATTACCGGAAAGATCCGCAACCTTTTTATACATTATCATATAGTCGGGATTATCGGCAAAGCTTGCATACTTCTTTTCGTCGCTGTTCATCTTATACTGAATGACCATTCCGTTTTTAAGCTCGGCAAAGTCATCGGAGTTATTTTCAAGATTATCGCGGACCAAAACATCCTTTTCCTCGCCGTTTACATAGCCGCGAATGTATTTATATTCGTTGCCGTCGGATGCATTCATGCTTCCGAAGCCGGTAACAAGCATAAGCGGATCGTTGGCGCGGCTTATTGCATATTTATTTCCCGTTGATGCGGCAAGAGACGGAGCTATTACCACACAGCCGACATGGCCGTTTTTAACGTCGTATATCCTTGTTCTGTAGGTACTTCCGTTTGTCATCAGCTTCATTGCATTGCCCGACCTGTAGTCATCTTCGGTTGCATTCGTCGGAGCATAAAAAGCATAGGTTTCATCATCGATAATATACTTATCAATAAACAGCTTTCCGGAATATGTTCCTCTCTCGGACGTGGTATTGTTTTTATCCCAAACGCTTATCTCACCGAGAGTGTCTGAAAGATAAAGCTCCGTTAAAGCGTCGTCTTTGCAGTCATACTTTACAAGCAGTGAAGAAAATTTTCCGTCGCCGTCCAAAGCGTTATATACTTCATCCGACGAAAGCCTCGTCACGCTGTATGAACCCGACTCACTGCGGCCGAATTTTATTTTTTTGCCGTCCTTAATTTTAACGGTTATGTATTCATTGTCGGTATTTAAAATCTTAAAGCTCGTCTCACTGCTTATGCCGCTCGGCTCGCTTATTGCAACAAGAAAGCCGTATTTCTCTCCGCCGCCGTCCTCCGAAAGAATTTCGGAATCGGCAATTTTGCCGTATGCGTTAAGATAAAAGCGGACATTGTCACCCAAAACAGGTGCGTCTATTCTTTTTTCGGATGATTCGACAAGCTCTTTGTATGCGTCCGAAAGTTCATATTTATCCTTGCCGTCAAGATAGTAATAATCGTCATCCGATGCGGAAAATCTGCCCTCCGCGCTGCTGCGCGAAACTATGATTCTGAGCGCCATGCCGTCTTTGCTCGGATAAACGCTCAGCACATCTCCCGTTTTTAATTCATCGCGTGATATCAGATTTTTGTTACAGTATATAAGCGTGCTCGTCTCCGTGCTGTTTTCGGGAAGCTTGACGCTTCTTTGATATTTGCCGTATATGCAGTCATCCGACATGCTTTTAAACGTGATATCGGTATATTCCCAAATGACAACCATTTCATATCCGCCGCTTTTGTCGCTGTCGATAAGAGTAACGCTGCCGTTTTTCGGGGTGAGGTCTTTGCCCTCGATGTCCGATGTCATAAGCGGTCTGCCGTTATATATTACTCTCGCGTTTGAAATATCGGCGGTTTTGTCTCTGTCGTTTTCGGTGTATTCTATCTTGCCCGAGGCTATAGATATGATATCATCGGCATCGATTGTTATTCCGCCTCCGTCTGTTGCGTAGGCATATACCATATGCGGTCTTGACTTTGAGCTGTCGGAATCCACATAAAATTCAACCGTGAGCCCGAAAAGATGAGACGCGTCTCCCATGAGATTTTTATATACCTTGCCGCCGATCATTATTTCATCGGCGGATATATCCGTGCCCGAATCAGAGCTTATGCCCGGAACGGCTTCCGCAACGCCTGTGAAAACATCGTAGCCGAGCTCGGAGACAAGAGTTTTTGTGCCGATTTCAACCTTGTTTTCATCACCGTACGAAACATCGGCAATATAAGCCGAAAGGCTGTTTGCAATGAGAATCGCAACGTCTCCTCTTAATGCCTCGTTATCTCCTGTTTTAACATTTTTAAGTATCTTTAAATTCTTTGCAAGAGTGAGATAACCGTTCGGATATCCGCCGCTCTGCTCTGCGGCGCTGCCGTAACCGAGCAGGCAGACAACCGTCTTTATTGCCTGGTTATACGTCACGTTATCGGAGCCGCCGAAGATATTTTCGCCGTAGCCTACCATGAAGCCGGCGCCTGCGGCATAGTTGGCATAACCGACATACCAGTCATCCGCCGAGATATCGCTGAATCGGTTTTGACCTCCGTAATTTTTTGCCGCTTCTTCCGCGCCGTTTAAGCGGCAGATAAGAGCCGCGAACTCCGCCCTTGTGATATTATACTCGCCGTGAAAGCTTCCGTCCGGATACCCGGTTACGATTCCGAGACCGGAAAGCAGCCCAAAAGCGCCGTCATATTCAGCATTGCCGCCCGATTCCGCAAACGAAATATTCACGGAAAATATCATGCAAAGGCAGATTGTGATTGCTATTATTTTTTTCAAAATCTATTCCTCCTCAACAATAACCCTGACTCTGTGTTCGACCCTGTTTGAGCCGGCATAAAATATCAGCTCCGCCTCGCCTTTGGATTTTCCGATAACGGATGAGTTCTTTTCGTTATAGTGAACGGTGTTTTTATATTTATTGACACATGCAATATTCTCATCTTCCGTATAATCTTCGGGATAATAGCCGAATTCAAGCGTGCGTTCTTCGCCGACCTTTAAGTGAATTTCGTCTTCACAGTATACCTTTTCAATATTAACATCGGGTAAATAACGTGAACTGATCCAGTCTCTGTCGGTCATGGTTGTAGCATTATCGTATTCATCACGGAAATATTCCTCATAATATCCTTCAAAAATTTCATACTGCGGTATTTTATCTTCAATTCCGCAAAGGGTAGCTTCAAGCGCAATAAGCGCATGATAACCGAGGGCGTTTGTCCCGCCGAACAGATAAATATAGTTTCCTCCGGGCTCTACCGTGGGTTTATTTGCTATATACAGACTCGGAGAAAAATATACGCCGTTTATATAGTATTCATTATAGAAATTTGTCGCAATGTTTCTTGCAAGGGAAAGAAATTCCTTATTTCCGCTTGCCTTGTAAAGATCAATCAGGCAAAGTATAAGCAGCGGATGACTGTATGTTGCCGATTTTTCAAGCTTTGTGCCATCATCGCCTATTGTTTCATTGCCGATGCTTCCTATACGGTATACGCTGTTTGCATAATAATCAATAAATTTTTTCAGGATTTTTGCATCATCCGCAAGCTCGGGATCGGTAACGGCGTATCTGTAGCATTTGCATGCCAGATAAAATCTGTTAACATCCGTATTTTTAAGGTGACCGTTGGAATAACGGCGGTGAGCTCCGTAATATCCGGTTCCGTAATATCCGTTACGGTTCGGATAAAAGTCATAAAGATCTGTACCGTCTATCATACCATACTTAAATGTGTTTGTGTTTTCAATCCAGAAATATCTGAGATATCCCGCTGTATGCTGTGTTGCATATTTTTTCAGCATTTTTCCCTCTTCGGTATCATCGCCGAGCCTTTCCGCAACATAAAAATCCTTTAAAATCGAATTTGCCTGAAAACTTGCCATGTTTCCCTCTGTCATTTTATCGGTCTTTTTATCCTCTTCGGTATAAAAGCCCTGAGCTACCAAATCATCCGCAAACTGATTAAAAAATCTGTCTCCCATGGTTGTAAGTGTTGCAGGGCCGTCATTTCTTTCTTCTTTCCACCATCCGGGGTAGATAACATCGGGATCCTGAGCGCCCTTAGCCCTATGAGCCGTTGTAAACTGCGTTACGGCTATGTGGGTTTCGGGGTTTCTCAAAGAGTAAAACGACGCAAGAATATTGTATGCCCATCTTTTTGCATTTTCATCGCCCGTTTCTGCATATAATTCCGCTGCGGCGCTCGCAAAATCGTTTGCACTCGACCTGAAGCCAACGCCTTCGGTCAGTCTGACAAATTCCGTGGGAGGATTAAATTCATACGCTTTCGCCCAGTTGCCGTTATCGGAATGAGTCTGCCCGTAAACGCCGTGTCTGTTAAACATCAGGTTACTCCAGTCCATAACATGCGCGTTCCATACTCCGCGCACCATTTCGGTTGCTTTTTTTTGATTAAGTCTGAAAAACGGATTCCAATAGAATGCGTGGTCCTTAAGCTCATGATATTGATATGTGGCATTCGGATCATTCGGACCGCGGCGCGCTTTTTGCTCTTTCAAAGTGTCAAGATACACCATACAGTGTCCGCCCCAGAAGCCGAGGTGACTTTTTTCGTCTATTTCGTTTTTAAGATACCAATTATATGTGGCATCGGTCATTTCAGTGTATTTTTCATCTCCGGTAACGGCTGTAAGCGCGTCAAAAACCTTATACATTACGGAATCGTTGGCAAGATTCGTAACATATTTATAACCGTCAAACCATGACGGAACAAGATACGGTCTTCCTGCTTTCAGGTTGATATACGATGAAAAAAGCGGTGCGTCATTACACGGATTCTTCGCAAGTGTGTTTGTCAGATAATCAACCGACTCAAGCATGGTATCAAATCTTGACTTATCGATGTTATACAGATTGCTCGGATATGTATATATATTTCTCTCGGCTATTATGCTCTTGTTGCTTTTAAGCACAGCCTTTATATTTATCACATCCATATTCGGAAGCTCTTTTGAAACGGTGATAATAAGCCTTGACGGTTCTTTTGTAAACGTAACTCCGTCCGTATTGCATGTGATTTTCCATTCAACGTCTTCATCATCGAGCAGCTCGCTGTCTTTGCTGTACATATTAATATCCAGCGCAAAGCTGTTGCCGTCTTCCACTCCGTAAGCAATTTTATATGCCCCCTCAAAACTCATTTCGGCAATCTGCTGATTAACGACGGTTATATATTTCACGGCCGTAATTCCGTTTGCCGTGACCGACAAAGTCACAACACCGCGGTAATCTGATGTGCTGCCGACAGTGAAAGTAATTTTACCGCCGTCGGTGCTTTTGCCGATACCGTTTATCGTTTGGGGATACGTAGACCATGAATATTCGGCATTTTTCACCTTATTGCCGAAGTTATCATACAAAACCGCTTCATATTCATATACCGAATCGCTGCTTTTGCGCACGTTCATGGTATCGGAGCCGGATATTTCCATAACGTCTGATTTTTCATCGGTTGCAACAGCAATATCGGCAATTGCAAATCCGGGTGAATACCGAGTCATGAATTTTATTCCGTCGGCAGATGCGGAATCGGTATAAAACGAAAGATTTTTAAATGTTTTGCCCGAATTTACGCTGACTGCGAACGTTTTTTCCTTAAGGTCTATGTCAAAAGAAAAATCATACCACTTATTTGCGGAATATTTTTCTACGATAACACCGGTTGTGCCGTCTTTACCGACGCTTACTATGTCACCGTTTTTTGTTTTAAGATTTATTATTTCTTTGCTTCCGCTTGTGAGTGCAAAAACGGTTGCGTCATCCTGCTTTGCATAGCGCTGCATATATGAAAATTGAACGGCTATGCCCGTATCGGAGACGGGGTCAAACTGCTTTGAAAGCTGTGCAGGCTTGCCGTCGGAATTGTTTTTCACGTAAATGACATTTCTGCCGTAGTAGCTTTCAACGGTTATGCTTCCGTCTTCAACTATATAATCCATTTCCGAGGGCGCTTTTCCGATTTCGGAAGAAAAATCGGGCTTAAACGGAAGTGAAGAGCCCGATTCGGCAAAGCTGACCGACGGCGCAATGTTAAATGCCAATAATGCCGACATAAAAATCGAAAATACTTTAGCTGAAATTCTTCTCATTATGTCCTCCTTGTTTTGATAGTTTCGGCAAACGGAGGTTAAATCCGTTTGCCGAAAAGCTTATTATTTCTTGTTGTATCTGTCAACAGCTGCCTGATTAATTTCAATCGCTCTGTCTATTTTATACTCTTTCATACCTGCAATAAATTTATCCCAGTTATCAAAGCTTTCGCTGCCTGTTATAAACTTTGTTGCATATTCTTTAACATACGCTGAAACCTCTGTCATGATATCGGCCTGTTCATCATTTTCTTCATCGGTGTATGTTATATTCGGAACAAATCTCTTTCTGTATTCCTCCGCCTTTGCGGATTCGTTTTTCCATGCTTCCTGCTGCTGAGGTTTGCCGTAAAACTGTTTTAAGTAACCCTCCTGCTGAACAAACGGACCCGTTGTGCTTGCGCGGAAGTTTATTGCCATGCTCTGCGAAACCGTGAGGCCGTCGGGGTTTTTAAGGATTTCATCGGTATAAATCGGCTCGCCGTCTTTCATGGTATAGCTTTTGCCCTCTGTGCCGAAGTTATAGAGCATGCTGCCCTTTTCGCTGTAGCCGTAATCAAGCAGACGTGCGGCAAGCGCTTTGTTTTTGCACGATGTCGTAATTGCGGCGGCGTTTGAAAGCGTCAGGTTAACGTTCGGTGCGTATTCATCGCCGGGGATGTTGAGCCAGCCGTAATCGGCATCACCGATTTTAGCATCAAGCCATTTTCCGAGGAGACCGCCGATGCCGCCGTATGCAACACCGGAATAACCGTTTAACATGTTTGAATCGACGGTCTTGCTGTCGGATGAAATAAAATTATTATCCAAAAGACCTTTTTTATACCATCTGTTAAGAGTCTGGAGAGCGGTTTTGAAATTATCTCTGAGCGGACCGTAATCAACCTTTCCGTCATACATTCTCATTTCAAGATTTCCACCCACCAATACAACGGCTGATCCAAGTCCGCCTGTAAGCGGAGCACTACATCCCTTTTTTTCTTTAAACTGCGTGAGGATATTTTCTATATCATCGGTTGTTTTGGGCTGTTCCAAGCCGAGCTCCTTCATCCAGTCGCTTCTGACAATTGCGGTTCCGTTTATTCCGAGAGAAAGACTGCCTCTTATGAGCTCATAGCCGAAAATGCTGCCGTCATCGGATGAAATTTCTTTGACAACATCCTTATGTTCATCAAGGTATTTCATATAGTTCGGAGAATTTTCCTTTATAACGCCGTCTATCGACTCTATAACCCCGTCTTTAACCGCCCTGTGACCGCCGCCGCTGTATCCGTACCACGGATACTCGATAATATCGGGAAGCTCGCCGGACGCTATAAGAAGCGAAAGGGCTTCGTTTTCCTGACCTGCCGCAGGGTGAATGTATTTTACCTTTATTCCTGTTTCTTTTTCAAGCTCTTTTGCAAAAAGCGTATCGCCGAAGTTATCGTAAAGACTCGATATATTTGTGTTCAGCGGCATCCAGTATGTAAGGACGGTATCGTCATTTACCGGGTAGCTTTTGAAATCAAGGCTTGATGTTTCCTCCGTTTTTGTGCCGCAGCCCGAAAGACCTATCGAAAGAGCCGCCGCAATACAAAGCAATTTTTTCATTTTCATTTTTAAAATCTCTCCTTTTTATATACCTTTTATATTATTTATTTTACCAAAGTGATTCTTCATTTGCTTTTTTGTTTATAAAGTTTGCACCCGTCAGGAACAAAATGTTAATAACCGAGCTGAAAAGTCCTATGGCGCTTGAATAACTCATATCCATCTTTACAAGGCCGCGCCTGTAAACGTATGTTGATATAACATCCGCGACCTCCATCGTTGCGTCGTTATATAAAAGAAGTATTTTTTCAAACGATACGTTAAGGATTGAACCGAGTCTTAAGATAAGCATTATTATTATTGTGGATTTTATTCCCGGCAGAGTTACGTGGACGAGCTTTTTCCAATATCCGGCGCCGTCTATCTCGGCCGCTTCATAGAGCTGAGCGTCAATACCCGTGAGAGCCGCAAAGTAAATTACGCTTCCCCAGCCGACCTGCTCCCATATACCCGAAATTACATACACGGGGATGAAATACTCTTTATAGTTTAAAAGTGTTTTTGCCTCTCCTCCGAAAAACTTTGTCACAAGCCCTATAACGCCTCTGTCCATAGTGAATTCCTTTATCATTGCGCATACGACAACGAGGGATATAAAATGCGGCAGATATGTAAAGTTTTGCACAACTCGGACAAACTTGCGGCTTTTAAGCTCATTTAAAAGGATTGCAAGTATTATCGGAGCCGGAAAATTAAATACAAGGGCATAAAGATTTATTTTCACCGTGTTTTTGAGTATTCTGAAAAACG
This sequence comes from uncultured Clostridia bacterium, assembly GCA_934463165.1. Lineage (GTDB taxonomy): Bacteria > Bacillota > Clostridia > UMGS1810 > UMGS1810 > RGIG1828. Next base: position 40,594 of record CAKSJG010000016.1, on the reverse strand, counting down.
ACGGTGAAGTCAGAAATGTCTCAAAGTGTTTGAGACCGACCCATTTGCTGCCCATAATTCCGAGTGCCGGGCGGTAATCCATAAACGAAATTATGATACCGTACATCGGCAGATACGAAAAAATGAAAAGCCACACGGCAACCACAAGCATCATACCGTATATTGAACGGTTCATCTTGAAATCGCCTTTGATTCTTGATACGCTTAATTTTTCTTTATTTGTCATTATGTATTATCACCTGCCTCCCATCAGCCTTTAACCGCGCCTATCATAACACCGCCGACAAAATACTTTTGCAGGAACGGATATACCGCAAGTATCGGAAGCGTTACGGTTACTATTACCGCATATTTTATAATCTCGCCCACGTTTACCTGATCTGCCATTGCGACATCGCCCGTCATGGATGATGTGTCGTTTGCAATAAGAATTTCACGCAGAATGAGCTGTATCGGATATTTGCTTCTTGTTTTAAGATATATCGAAGCCGGAAACCATGAGTTCCAATTGCCGACCGCGTAATACAGGCACATAACGGCTATGATAGCCTTTGAAAGCGGGAGGACTATTTTGAAAAGTATCACCCAATGACTTGCACCGTCTATTCTTGCGGCTTCTTCAAGAGACTGCGGTATTGCGGAGAACGACGTTCTCATTATTATCATATTATATACCGACATAAGAGCCGGGAGTATGAGTGCAAGCCAGCTGTCATTAAGATGAAGAAAATTTACTATAACAAGGTATGTAGGGATAAGGCCGCCGTTAAAATACATCGTAAATATAACAAACTTACTGAATGCCTTATTCCACAAAACGCCTTTTCTTGAAAGCACATATGCGCACATCGCCGTCATAATGACTGCTCCGAAGGTTGTTACCGCCACAAGAAAAACTCCGTTTAAAAAGCCGCGGGCAATCATCGGATTTTTAAACATCATCTTAAAAGCGTCCGTCGTAAATTCAAGCGGGAAAATGAGTATCTTGTCATTTGCCATGAATGCATTGTTGGAGCTGAATGCCGCGCATATAACATACCATATGGGATAAAGCATTATGAGCGCAAGCACACTTAAAAAAACGTAATCGAATGTCAAAAATATTTTTCTCGATACCGGAATTTTTGAAAATTCTCTGTTGTTCAATCGAACCATCCTCCTGTTGTGATTTTATATAAATATTATATCAGACGCGGCAGACTCCCTCAAGAGACAAATTCTGCATTTATTGTACAAAATCGGAAACGCTTGTCAATCGGCATTGCAAGCATACCGGCTCATGCCCGCCGGACAGATATTCACGCGTTATGATTTTCGTATAAGTACAAAAGTCACACACCGCATAACGATGCATGACTTTTATACATTATATATTTGTTGATTTACATTTCGCCGCCGAAACATTCGGAAAGAATTATGCCGCATTAAACATAACTGTTGCTTTCTCTGTATTCTCCCGGCGAAATTCCGTATATTCTCTTAAAACAGTGGCTGAAAGAATACACATCCGAAAATCCGCACCGAACAGCAATATCAGAAATTTTGCCGGCCGTGTTTATAAGAAGAATTTTTGCTATGTAACCGACGTATCCGCTTACAAACAAAGCATTTTTATTTCATTATAACATTATATAATTATTTTTTCAAGATGTTTTGTCCGTTTCAGACAAATATGTCTGTTATAATCATTTACATTGTTTTGAACAGGTGTATAATTAGCTCATGGTATATATGCCGTACAATTTCAGATCGGAGGAATCTTTTATGAATGAAAGAATAAAAAAATTAACCCAAAAGACATTATCGGGCGAAATGTATGTTAAGCCGATTAAAACAAATTATGATAAATGTGATCTGTTTTTATCTCCGTTAAAGATGTCTTGTAAACGGCTGTGCGAATACATAAAAAATCAGGAGCCTCTGATCACCGATGAATCATGTTTTACGGGTGTCATAAACTTTGACGGAAGCGTTGAGGGCGATGTTTTCAGCAGAATCGGTCACAAAAATTTCGGGACGGCTTTGGAAAATTTCTATAACAAGCCCGTTGATAATCTGCTTACATTTGAGTGGCAGCACTCGGCCGGAGATTTCGGAAAAATAATAAACAACGGAATAAAAGGGATAAAAAGCGCAATACAAAAATCAATGAAAAAACATTCGGAAGATAAGGCGGCAATTGAATTTTTGGAAACTCAAAACGATGTTTGCGACACAATAATTTTTTGGGCAAACAAATGTTCGGAAAAAGCGCTTAAACTCTCTGAAAAGGCTTCCGATAAAGATACGGAGCAGCGCCTGAAAAAATTGGCGATGTCATTAAAAACCGTGCCGGAAAAACGCGCCGAAAGCTTCTACGAAGCGGTTTTGTCTTTATATATTTGCTTCAGTATTCTTCCGGACAGCATCGGTCTGATCGACAGATATTTATATCCGTTTTATAAAAATGATACGGAAAGCGGAATACTTTCGGAAGATACGGCAGCACAATACCTGCAGGAGCTGTTTTTAATGCTGCAGGCAAGAACGCCGAAAACATCAAATAATTTTTGTCGCGGAGGAGAATCTCACTTCTGCGTCGGAGGTTATCTTGAAAACGGGAATGACGGTTTCAATGAGCTTTCAAAACTCATTGTCGATTCTCTGACGGAGCTTCCCGTGTGGATTCCTCAAATAACATTGCGATGGACCGAAAAAACTCCGCACGAAGTTTTACGCTATATGGCAGACCGCGAACGCCGTGACCCCAATAAACGTATTGCCTTTGTAAATGATGAACCGAGAATTAACGGACTTATGAAATATACGGGGCTGACGCATAACGAGGCCGTAAACTACACCATGATAGGCTGCAATGAAATTGCCATGCCCGGAGGAATTGTATTCGGCTTTGACCCGATGAACATTGTAAGGTGCGTTCAGAACACATTTTTTGAAAGAAGCAAAAGTATAATACGGGCAAAAACATTTGAAGAATTTTACGAAATATTTGAGGAAGAAATGTACAAAGATCTAAACGAGGCTGACGGCATAGGAAGCGGATTTCAGAAAATAAGAAGCCGCGACTGCAACGTATTGAGTAACATTCTTGTTGAAGGATGCATTGAAAATGCAAAGAGCATAACACAGGGCGGAATAAAAAAATATATAGCTGTGGGTCTGTTGATCGGAATATCGAATGTAATTGATTCATTGTCGGTCACAAAGCAGTTTGTGTATGACGAAAAAATAACAACCATGGCAGATTTAATTGACGCGCTTAAAAACAATTGGAACGGATATGAAAGCCTGAGAAAATTAATACTCGAAAAGGGAATGTTTTTCGGCAATGATGACCCGTGTTCAAATTTTATTGCTCACAGATTCTTCAAAAGTCTTGACAAATGGAACAACGGCTGCAATTATCTTAACAAAAAGCTTCTGTTCGGCAATCTCATCGGATATAACGCTCACAACAAATTTTTCGGAGATAAAACAAAAGCCACACCGGACGGCAGGTTTGACGGCGATCTGATAAACTTCGGCATAGGACAGTCTCTCGGCAAGGACAGAAAAGGCCTTACAGCGCTTTTAAATTCCGTGGCAAAGTGTGATCCGTATAATATTCTTACAGGGCCGAGCGTAACAAATATTATGCTGGAAAAGCATTTGATTGAAGATGACGATACATTTGAAAAACTGGTGTATATGTTTGAAACATATTTCAAAATGGGCGGAACACATTTTCAACTGACATATGTTTCCGGCGATGATTTGTTAAATGCAAAAAAAACACCCGAAAACTACAAATCGCTGCGAGTTCGCGTGTCGGGTTTTTCAGATTATTTTATAAATTTGAGCGACGGAATACAGGATGAGATAATTCAAAGAACAAACCATGAAACAGGGAGGAATCTCTGATGAATACGGCAATAATATTTGATATACAAAGAGGGTCGTTTGCTGACGGACCGGGAATCAGAACGACTGTGTTTTTTAAAGGCTGCAATTTAAAATGTATTTGGTGTCATAATCCCGAAAGTCAGAAACCGGAACCGCAGGTATTATACAACAGAAGCAGGTGCACCGGCTGCGGAAGATGCAAAAATATAAGCGCATATGACAAAAATTTTATCTGCTTAAACAACGCAAAATCCGTATGCGGCAAAGCCTTCAATACGGATGAAATATTTCGCGAAATATTAAAAGACCGGGATTATTATGAAAATTCATCGGGCGGAGTAACTTTTTCAGGCGGAGAATGTATGCTGCAGATTGATTTTCTGGAAGAATTGCTGATAAAATGCAAAAGCGGAAATATTCATACCGCTGTTGATACCGCCGGAAATGTACCGTGGAAAAGCTTTGAAAGAATTTTACCTTATACGGATTTGTTTTTGTATGATATTAAACTCATTGAACCTGAAAAACACCTAAAATATACAGGATCGGAAAACGGTCTCATTATAAATAATTTAAAAAAACTTTTTAAATGCGGAGCAAATATACAGATAAGAATACCCGTTATTCCCGGGATAAACGACAGTGTAACCGAGGCGAAAAAAATACGTGATTTCCTTAAAGATTATATGCCGAGTAAAATTGAGCTGCTTCCGTATCACAAAACAGGCGAGCACAAATATACCGAGCTTAGTATAACGCCCCCGGCTTTTGATGTGCCCGATAAAAATACGTTAACCGAACTAAAAAAAATATTTAATCTTTAAATTTAAACGAAGGGGAAATCAAAATGAAATATGAATCATATCTTGTAAATTCACTCGACACCGTTTTTTATGACGGCAAATTATATAGCGACAGTATACAAAGTGCACGAATATTTAAAAACGAGGCATTTTCATTTCAGACGGCATTCAGAGCAGTATTTGAAGATGGAGAAGGCAACGGCTGGAATGATACTTCGGAATTCAAAGTTGAAATTATGTCGGAAATAAATAACAGTATAGATATTTATTTTGTTGAAAACGTACCTGCTTTCAGAGTAGGCTACAGCACTGCGGATGACTGGTTTCTGAGAAAAAATCCGGGGTTATATCCCGATTGTCTTTGCCGCAAAAGCGGAAATTGTTTTTCGGTTACAGCGGGATATTGGAAAAGTATTTGGATCAACATAAATGAAAATACGGATATAAAACCCGGAGAATATCAAATCGGAATCAAAATTATCAACACGGAAAACAACCTGACCGCTGCCGAAAAAAATATAAAAATACAGGTTTGCGATATCTCATTGCCCAAACAAAATACCGTCCTGACAAACTGGGTTCATTACGACTGTATATCATACTTTTCAAGAACAAAACCGTTTTCGGATTCATTTTTTTCCTGTTTAAAAAAATATATACGCATGGCAGCCAAAAACGGTCAAAACATGATTTTGACTCCCGCATTTACTCCTCCGCTTGACACTCCTGTCGGCGAGGAAAGAAAAACCGTACAGCTTGTTTCTGTCAGAAAAGAGAACGGAAAATACAGCTTTGATTTTTCATTGATGAAAAAATTTATTGATACTGCTCTGAGCTGCGGAACAGAATATTTTGAACACAGTCATTTTTATACGCAATGGGGAGCAAAATGCGCTCCGAAAATAATAGTGACGGAAAACGGAAAAGAAAAAAAGATGTTCGGATGGCATACCGATGCGCAGAGCGATGAATATCGTTACTTTCTTCATTCATATATTACCGAACTGAAAAAGTTCATGAAAACAAACGGATATGAAAAACGGTTCTTTTTTCATATTTCGGATGAACCGGAAGAAAAAAATTTGAAAAGCTATGAATTCGCCTCAAAATTTTTGCGCAATGAACTGAAGGGTTATTTAACCGGGGATTCTCTTTCCAATTATGCGTTTTTTGAAAACGGTCTGACAGATAATCCGATTGTCAACACACGGAGCATAAAAGACTTTTTGGGGAAAACCGAGCGTTTATGGCTTTATTACACGGGATACGAATGTAATGAGTACATGTCAAACCGACTGATCGGTATGCCGCAGGAACGCGGAAGAATACTCGGATTTCAGCTTTATTATTTCGGAATAAAGGGCTTTTTGAACTGGGGATTTAATGCTCATCACAACTGCCTGGCGCGCTCTATGGTTAACCCTAAAATATCAAGTGATATGAACGGAGATTTTGTAAGCGGAACATCATATCTGGTATATCCCGACGGAAAAAATGTTGAACCGTCCGTAAGACTTATGACAATAAGGGATGAAATGCAGGATATAAGAGCATGCGAACTTTTGGAATCGCTTTACGGCAGAAACTTTGTGCTTTCCGTAATATCAAAACACATACCGGACATCTCATTTAATTGCAAAATCCATGCCGATCAAATATTAAGCCTGAGAAGCGAAATAAACAGTAAAATACAAACCGCATATGACAATATATAATTTTTCGGTATATTCAAGCGTTTATGCATTTTTTATTAAGTTTCAGACACTCAGGCAAAAAACACCGCGCTTTTTCGAGCCGGTGTTTTTTGCCTGAGTGTATGTTTATAAAAAAGGAAGTTATCTGAATTTATTCTGCGCGCGATATCTTGCGGGGGTTATCCCGTATTTTGCCTTAAACAGTCTCTCAAATGTTCTGACGTTTCCAAAGCCTACGGAATCCGAAATATCGGAAATGCTCATGTCTTCGCCGAACAGGGCAATTGCCTTTTCTATTCTGAAATCGCTTATATATTCGGGGATAGTCATGCCTTTGGAATCTTTAAATATGGTCGTGAGCCGTCTTGACGACATGCCGAGTTCTTCACTCACGGAAGAAAGCGACATATTGGGGTCGGAATAATTTTCCCAAATGCATGCCGTGATACGTCTGACCTGAAGCTCGTTTTGCTTTTCCGCAAAATATTTTGCGGAAATCTTACACGTCAGCATATACAGATCGTTAAGCTCCGTCTCAAGAGTGTCTATGCTGTTTTCAAAGAGTTTGAGATGCGAAAACGAAAAACGCGCTTCAAGGTCGGGGTGATCCGACAAATCAATAACATAAACCGTCTTTGAAGCCATGCAGATAAGATCCGTAAAAAGCAGACTCCTTTCCACTCCGTGAAGCTTGCGAAGCTCTACGAATATGTTATCGAGCATTTTTTTAATATTTGCAAAGTTACCTGTTCTGAGACAGTTGCATATCATTTGTTCGTTTAAAAGGGTGTATATGTCGCTGAGATACCTTGCAGGCGCATACTGATAAATGTGCTGCTGCTTTTTAAAGCCCTCGTACTGCGCCTTGCACTCCATTGCTTCAACATAACAGATCGGTATTTCGTCAACGGTGTCATGACGGACGGATACATATACATACTTTCCTCCGCCTGAGCAAATACCTTTTTGAAGTATGGCGCTCAGAGCGTCATAGTCTAAATCGGTGTTTACTATGACTGCCGCGTCCTCACCCTGCTTAACCGCAAAAAACCTGCAGCCGTCACCTCCCGAGTCAAGCTTCAGTCTGTCTGCAATGCCGTCTTCATAATCAGAGATCAGAATAACAAAGAAATGCTCAAACGGAAAGGTTATGGAATATTCCGCGGCGCTTTTCAGAAAATCGCTGCTGAAATTGCCGTTTAAAATTCTCAGGATGAACATGTTTTTCACTTCGTCGTTCATCATTCGGATTTTCAGTTTGTTCTCGGTGTTTTCATCCGTCAGCGCTGCAATTCCGCGTCTTATGTTTTCAAATTCATCCCTCGCATTGCCGTCGGTAAACATACTGCTCAGGTGCTGAATCGGTCTGTAGTTTGTTCTTGCAAAAAACTTTGCCAAAAGTATGGATATAGCAAGCACGGCGGTAAAGAAAATTATCGTTGTATTGCGGACTTTGTTCACGCTCTTTAAGGCAAGGTCCTTGTCCTCAAGCGTAACAACGCGCCACTCGGTGTCATTTGACGTTACCGTCGAATTGAGAATAAAATACTTATCAGACATAGAAAGCGCCCTGTCAATGGTATTTATCTCGGGCAGTTTGTCGGATTTTTCGTTAAATTTCAAAACAACATTGCCGTTAAAGTTAAATATATAGCTTGCGCTGTTTAAAAACCAATCGTTTTTTTCATCATAGCCGAACATGTCGCTGCTCTTCATAAGCCCCGAAAAATACACATCACCCGGAAGCTTAACCATTTTGTTGAGATATGATGAGAAAATAATATATTTGCCGTCCTTGCCGATATTGCGGTATTCGTTAATTTTATCCACACTGCACATTGCGTCAAGCCAGTCGCGGTAGTCTATGTTGTAATCCAGATTCAGATAATCAAAAAACTGTTTTGACTTAAAGGTACCTGCACCCGAAATAATGCAGTCAGTCTGCTTGATATATACGTAAAATCTTGCATTATTCTTTGAAAACTGCGGCTTCAAAAAAAGCTTTCTGAGCTGATTTGCCGCGCCGAGCTCCGAAAGGGTATACAAATTGTCGGTTGACGTGATCTGCGATATGTTTTCTATATCGTTAAACGACAGAATAAAGCTGTGATTTTCAACAAGTTTATTTATTATGTTGTTTGTTATAAACCGATGATTTTGCTCGTTAAGCTCATTTGTAACTTTCAAAATATTGTTATACATATTGACAAGCAGTGTGCTGCTGCCGAAAATAAGTGTGAAAATAATTATTATATATGAAATTGTAAATCTTACCTTGATATTCATATTCCTGATAAAATTCATGTATATTCTCCCGATATGGACACAATGGTATTATATCCGTTTTTGATATCATTCATAAAAGCTTCATGACATCAATTAAAATTATACTGTAAAAACCGTCTACCGTCAATACAAAACACTCAATTATACGCGTTTTTCTTATTTTGTCGCATCATAAACGGCAGTTTATCCATAAATTCGGGGCATGCTTTTCGTTTTAAAAACCTTTCTGTACTCCGACGGACTCATATTATTTCTCTTATAAAATGCACGGTTAAAATATGATATCGTATTAAATCCGCATGCTATTGCAATTTCGGTTATGTTAAGATCACTGTTTTTAAGGTGCGCTTCTGCGGCTTCAAGGCGCCTGTCCGTAAGATATTCATGAAATGTGCAGCCCATCTGCGAAGTAAAAAGCCTGCCGGCATATTTTTCATTTATAAAATACATATCCGAAAGCGCCTTAAGCGTAAGACTCCGGCTGTAGTTAAGCTCCGCGTGGCGGCAAAGCTGAGATACTATTCCGTCTCCGCGGCTGAAAACTATATTGCGTTTTTCGGTAAGAAATTTATATTTTATATGATCCGCCACTATCTGTGCCGTCTCCGTCATGAGCTTTTTGTCGGTTTTGCGGACGGAGGAGAAGTGTTTTGAAAGTTCGGCATAATCTACACCCGTTTTTTGACACATTATTCTCGCGCGCCGGCAGGTTTCTTCCATGTTATCGGTTGTATTGCCGATAAAGAGAATACACGTTATTTTGCCGCCGGTTGATACAGGATAAACAAGCTCGTTTATTCCGTAAGGACACATGCCGAAAAATCCCTTTTTTCGCCTTATTGCAATTCGGCAAACCGTCTTTTTGCAGCGTACGCACCTGTCATAGCCCATAGGTGTGGTTTTTGCCGCGTCGCAAAATCCGAGCGCATGCATTTTGAATTTCTGATCAACGCCGAACACACGATCCGACAGTATTCCGGACACATCGTGAAGATTCAAAAGCATATCGCAGCTGCGGCTTAAATATTCAAGCAGTGTATTAAGATCCATTTTTGCACCTCAAATTATATATTTGTATTTAAATTTTAACACAAAAGTTTCGTTTGTGCAAGAATTTATTTAGTTTGTGGTAGCATTTTGTCACATAAAATTTTATAATAGCATTATAAACTAGGTGATTGTAAAATAAAAATGAAAAAATGCGGATAAATTTTTGCGGAACGCTGTGGTCAGCGTTCCCTACAAATAAATTGATAGGTACAGTTCCTATTAATTGTATTTGTTTAAACAAAATTCACCAATATGATTCCAATTATTAAATTACGAATATTTAATAATGACTACGTAGGGAACGGTGCCCACACCGTTCCGATGAAAAATAAACATTTTCATCTGTTTACGGGAGAAAATGTAAATAAAAAGATATCGCGGAATGTGCTTTAAATAAGACATTTTGTAATTTTACAATTAACTATAGCATTATAAACAAAAAGGAGCGCAGAAAAATGAAAAAATATGATCTTATAGTTATCGGCGGAGGCTTTTCGGGCTGTGCGGCGGCGATTGCGGCAGCAAGATGCGGAATGAGCGTACTTCTTGCGGAAAAATCAAACGCACCGGGCGGAGCGGCCAACAACTGTCTTGTTAACCCGTTTATGCCCTACCGCACAAATATTGACGGAAAAACGGTTGACCTGAGCGCGGGATTTTTTAAGGAGATTACGGATGAGCTTGCAAAGTGCGGCGCATTTAAAGATAAAAAAACAGCAGCCGAAACAAGAGTTTTTGACGATGAGTATCTGAAGCTTATACTTAACAAAATGCTGATTAAAGAGGGAGTTGACTTGCTGTTTCAATGCAGCTTATATGACGCGGTTACATGCGGCGACAAAATTACCGCGCTTAAATTTGCCTGTGTTTCCGGCAGCATAACGATAGAAGCGGAGCGCTTCATCGACGCATCGGGCGACGGAATTTTGGCGTATGTTTCGGGGTGCCCGTACCGCCTCGGCAGAGAGGGAGACAGTCTTTGTCAGCCAATGACGCTGTGCTTCCGAGTGGGAAATGTTGACCTTGAAAAATACAGAGAGGAAAGACCGCTCATCAATCCGCTGTATAAAAAATACCGCGAGGAGGGGCGCATTAAGAACATCCGCGAGGATGTGCTGATCTTTAACACCGTGCATGCAGGTATGCTGCATTTTAACTCAACAAGAATAGTGCGCAAAAATCCCACGGATGTTTTTGACGTTACCCGTGCGGAAATCGAAGCGCGCGAACAGGCATTTGAGCTAATGAGCTTTTTGAAAGAAAATTTTGAAGCATTTAAAAATGCGGAAATTATATACACTGCGGCGCAGATCGGTGTTCGTGAGAGCCGCATGTTTGAAGGAAAATATACGCTTACCGGGGAAGATCTTACGGAATGCAGGCGTTTTAAAGATTCGATTGCTCTCGGAAATTATGACATTGACATCCACAACCCCGAGGGCACGGGCACAAGTCATTACTATTTTAAAGACGGCGAATATTACACAATCCCCTATAGATGCATGGTTGTTAAAAAATACAAAAATCTGCTTGTTACCGGAAGATGCATAAGCGCAACGCACGAAGCACAGGCATCGATCAGGATAATGCCCATAGTATGCTGTCTCGGCGAGGCGGCGGGATACGGCGCTGCCGTTGCATGGAAAAACGGTGTTTCGATGAAAGACGCCGACATTGCGGAAATTCAAAAGCTTATTAAAGAAAACGGCGGTCTTTGCTGATTGCGCCGCTATCATCGGATATATCAAAACCTTTATACCCGGACAGGTCGGCATGTTATGCAAAATCCGCGCCCGGGTATAAATTTTTCGGCATAAAATATATCTTTTATATGACAATAAGGCAAAAAAACGGTTTAATTTTGTTGCAAATATATTAACATAAAAAAATTTAGAAAAAGTACTTGATTTTATTTTTAAAGTATGATATAATAGCAAAGTACTGTTTAAAAGACGGCAAACATGCGGACCTTTAGCTCAGTTGGTTAGAGCAACCGGCTCATAACCGGTCGGTCCGGGGTTCGAGTCCCTGAAGGTCCATAAATTTTAAACCCGCGCAGCTAAGCTTAAAATCTTGGCTGCGCGGGTTTCTTTACGGAGGTTTTTATGAATAAACAGGAAATATATGATTTTTTAAAAAATCATAAAATACATTTTGAGGTGACGGAGCACCCCGCCCTTTTCAGCATGGATGACGCATGCGACATTGTGTTTCCGTATCCTGAATGCGACGCAAAAAATCTTTTTGTCCGCGACGATAAAAAAAGAAACTACTATCTGATAACCGTAAAGGGAAGCAAAAGAGTAGACTTAAACGATTTCAGAACGAAACACAACACACGTCGCCTAAGCTTTGCATCTGCTGAGGATCTAAAGACGTTTTTGAAGCTTACACCGGGGTCGGTAACACCGTTCGGACTTTTAAATGACGAAAAAAGAGCCGTATTCTTTTTTATTGACGAGGAATTTAAAAATGAACCCTGCCTTATGGGAATACATCCGAATGACAATACGGCAACGGTCTGGATTAATGTTTATGATCTTTTGGAGATAATTAAAGAACACGGAAATGAATTTGAGTTTGTAAATCTTAAGCAGGTGCGTTGATATTCGAACACTCGTTCTTGCGTTTAATCATATTATTTTATATGTTTTATGCAGCGGAACGGTGTGGGCACCGTTCCCTACGAATAAATTGACAGGTATATTTTCAATTAACAAATTGATTTAAACGAAAAGCTGTAATATGATTCTGTTTAATAATATATTGCAAACTTGTAATAGCTACGTAGGGAACGGTGACCACACCGTTCCGCTTGCGCAATATAAACACAATAATTTAATATTATGCAAGAAATTTTTTCTTCCCCATGCGCGTAGGGGCGGATATTATCCATCCGCTCGTCTGCAAGCGCTTTTCGGGCGAGGCGTTAGGGTATGCCAACAGATTATATGTTTACCAAAGTTCGGATATTAACACAGCAGCTTAAGCTCACGGGAATTGAACCCGATGTGGTCTAAAAAGGAAAATTTTGCATAATACTGCAGAAAATTCATCAAATATACGTCAGTATTATTTTCGAATTTTCTTTGTCTGATACAAAATTTTTTCTTTTTTGACTCTTTGACCCTTTGTTTAGAAAAATTATTTGTATTTTCAATGCGGAGGACGCAGACAGGCTGACGCCTTTCAAGGACGACAAATTGAAAAGACTTTAATTTTTCAAACAAAGGGCATATCGTGTTCAGTTCCCGTGAGCTTAAGGCATTACGTCGATATCCGAACGCTGATTATCAACATTGTGATCATGGTATATTTTTTATTTTTTTGAAAGCTTAAGCGCTGAAACTCGCTTTCAATCAAAAAATAAAAAATATACCATGACCCCTAACGCACAAAACGGATATTTTTGCCCGATATTTATATGATTTTGTTTATAAATATGAAAAAAACTCTTGAATATTTGTCGAAAAGGGTGTAAAATATATACTGTAATTTTGCAATAATCAGAAATGAGGGAATTTTAGATGGATAAGCATTATACAATGGAAATTGCAGGTCTCAAACGTGAGCTTCCGCTTTTCCCGGTTAATGACGAGCTTTACATAGCGGCTTTTATTATTTTCGGTGATGTTGAAATAACAAAAAAATCTGCCGAAGAGCTTTTGAAGCGCGCGCCCGAGTATGACATACTTGTTACGGCAGAGTGCAAGAGCATTCCGCTTATATATGAAATGGCGCGTCAGCATAACGATGACAACTATGTCATTGCACGCAAAAAAGCAAAAATCTACATGAAAAACATTATAGAAACAACCGTTGATTCAATAACAACGGCAAATATTCAGTCACTTTGCATCGGTCAGGCAGAAATTGATGCAATAAAAGGAAAAAGGGTGCTAATTGTTGATGATGTAATAAGCACGGGAGAATCACTTGCTTCTCTGGAGCAGCTTGTTGAAAAGGCGGGCGGAAGCATCGTGGGTAAAATGGCAATTCTCGCCGAGGGTGACGCGGCAAAGCGCGACGACATTATCTTCCTTGAAAAGCTGCCGCTTTTTGACGCAGACGGCAACCCAACAGAATAATTCGGAGGTGGATTTAATGAAAGGTATTAATTTTAAAAAAACAGCGGCACTGCTTACCGCACTTGCGCTTATTTCGGGAGCGTCCATGCTTGCCGGATGCGGAAAATCGGATGATGCAAAAAATAATAAAAATTCTTCATCTTCCGAGAAAAAGACGAACGAAAAAAACGACAAAAATAAAAACAGTGACGGTCAGTCCGACAACACGAAAAAGTCGGACAACGCATCGGCAAATCAAAACGAAACAGCGGCATCGGGCAGCAATCAATCGGGAAATGCAGCTCAAAACGAACAGACAAAATACGGTAATGCCGAGGTATACACCGATTCAAAAGGCAACAAGGCGGCAAAGACCGAGGACGGCACCGAAGTTGAGCTGACAAGCGAGAATCTGCAAAATCTTATGACAGAGTATGCCAAGGTTAAGGGAAGCGGAAGCGAAGAAGAAAAAAAGATTTTGGATCAGATACAGGTTATTCTCGAAGTTCAGCAGGCACAGGCCGGATCGGGGAATTGATTTAATATTGCAGGCATACGGGATTTGAACACGATATGCCTAATTATACTATCACGTATGGTAAAACATACGTGATATTTTTTTGCCCATTTTGCATATTTTTTTACGCAAAAATCTTTAAAAGCCGCATGGCATCCGTATTTTCGGGCGTTTTATTTTTTTCGTACGGAGCAAAAAAAATTTTTGAAAGTAATGTATAATAGTATCCGTAAGCTTGATGAAGCAAAAAACCTACACAATGCCCAAGGATGACATCGGCTTGCGGACTCCCGGGAAAGACCGGAGATAACCGGACACTTCGGAAAGACGAAAGGAAGGAAAACATGAAATACAAAATGGAGCTGAATTTATTTGACGGAGATGCCGGCGCACCGGACGGTGCACCGAATGCACAGGCATCCCCCGATGCGGCGGACGCTCAACCGCAAAACCGGACAGCCGACGAAGAAAACGGCGCTGCCGAAGAAATGAAGGCAGCGGAAGTCATTACCGACAAAAACGCCGAGTTTGAAGAGCTTATCAAGGGTAAGTACAAAGAAGAATTTGATCGGAGAATACAGAATAATTTGAAACGAAGGTTTAAAGAGAGCTCCGCACTCAAAGAAAAAAATATTCAAAACGAAAAAATCATTGAGATGCTCAAAATGAAATACGGCATAACGGGTGATGACATCGGCGGACTTAAAGACGCAATAACAAACGACGACGGCTTCATAAAAGAAGAAGCCGAGAAAAGAGGGATTGACACGGATACTCTTAAACATCTCAAAAGGCTTGAATTTGAAAACGAAAGCATAAAGAGACAGATGATGCAGCAGCAAAGCGATATCAAAATGGAAAACACCCTGCGTTCATGGCTGGAGGAATCGGCACAGATAAGCGAAAAATACCCCGATTTTGACATGGAGACGGAAGCGGGAAACCCCGAATTCCTAAGACTTTTGCAAGCGGGAATATCACTGAGAGACGCTTATCTGACCGTTCACCACGATGAAATAGTGGACAGCTTGGTAAATAAGGCGGCAGATGACGCAAGAAAGCAGACCACGGATGCCATAAGAGCCAGAAATTCAAGACCTGCCGAAAACGGTATATCCGGAAAAAGCACGGCTCTTTTTACAAAAGATGTATCCAAGCTTACTCCCTCGGAAAGAGCTGAAATAGCGCGCAGAGTTGCACGCGGAGAACAAATCAGCTTTTAATTTGAAAGGAGACCAATAATGAAAATTAATCTTAAACTTTTTGACATGAATACAAACACAACCGGCACAAATACTTTATCTGCCGAAATGAAAACCTATTACAGCGATTATCTTATCGATAACGCAAAGCCAAACCTCGTTCACGATCAGTTCGGTCAGAAGCACCCGATCCCCGTAAACGGAGGTAAGTCAATTGAATTCCGTAAATTTATTCCGTTTTCAAAGGCGACGACTCCCCTCTCCGAGGGCGTAACACCCGACGGCGGATCACTCTCCGTAACAAATGTAACCGCAACCGTTGAACAGTACGGTTATTATGTTACAATGTCGGATGTGCTCATGCTTACGGCTATTGACAACACATTGCTCGAAACCACAAAGCTTCTCGGCTCACAGGCAGGATCAACTCTTGACACCGTTACAAGAGAGATTTTAAACGGCGGTACAAGCGTTATGTATGCGGGCGGCAAGGAAGACAGAAGCGCACTCACATCGGAATGCAAAATCACTGTTGACGATATATTCAGAGCGGCAAGATTCCTTAAAACGCAGAATGCCCCCAAAATAAACGGGAGCTACGTGGCAATAATTCATCCGGACGTTGCATACGACCTCATGCGTGATGACGAATGGATCGACGTGCACAAATACAGCGCGGCAACGGAGCTTTTTGAGGGTGAAATAGGAAAGCTTGCCGGAATAAGATTCGTTGAAAGCACGGAAGCCAAAATATTCCACGCTCCCGACCTTACTAAGGGTTCAAGAAACCTTACCGTTTCGGCATACAACGCGCTCTCGGCTGCCGGAACAGTCACGGAGGGCAAGGGCGAAGCAAGCAAATATCAGGTAACCGTTAACGAAACCATAAGCGCCGATGATAACTCGCTTATCGGAAGAAGCATTCAAATCAAAACGGGCAGCGTATATGAGGTTGCCGAAATCTGCGGCTTTAATGCGGCAAGCAATTATATTTATCTTTCCAAAGCGCCGACAACTACACCGACTGCAAACAGCGCTATTTACCCCGGAGATTCCGGAGCGGACGGCAGAGACATATATTCCACTCTTGTGCTCGGCGCCAACGCATACGGTGTTACGGAGGTAACCGGAGGAGGACTCCAACACATTGTTAAGCAGCTCGGCTCGGGCGGAACAGCGGATCCGCTCAATCAAAGAGCTACAGCAGGCTGGAAAGGCACAAAAACTGCGGAAAGACTTGTTGAAAACTACATGATAAGAATCGAAAGCGCATCCACATTCCAGGGCGGCGCAAACTAATAACATCAAAGAAAGGCGGTATACATTAATGGCAGCAAAAACCGAAAACCGAGAAACGGCACACATAAAGAGCGATCATGAATATTACAACGAGCTTGTGCCGGTGAAGCTTTTTAAAGACAATGACAAATACAAGGACGACATTTTCGTCGCAGTAAACGGCGTCGGAATGATTGTTCCGAGAGGAAAGGAAGTGCTTATTCCGCGCAAATACGCAATAGCACTTAAAAACAGCGAAGCACAGGACAGCTTTGCAGCGGAATTCAACGCACAGCTCAGCAAAAATGCCGGGGCATTTGAGCTTATGAATTAATATATGTGATTTCGTGCTCGGAAAAATGTTTTTACATTGAAATATGTATCAAATTAAACCGGGTTCTCATTTAAAAAAGAGCAGCAGCCGAACGGCCGCTGTTCTTTTTTAAATAGAAATATATGATAAAATCACCATGCTCCGCGGAAAGCGATGACTGACAGTATCTATTATAACTCTCTTTTGAAATAATATTCAAGGTTAGATGCATAAGCGCGCTTACGCTTTATATCTTTTCGCAAATCCGGAGCGATAAAACAGCTTAACGCTGTATTTTGCGCATATGCCCGTAAACAGACCGCATATAACGGCTGACAGCATCAAAACAAAAAAATAATACATAAGCGAGCTTGTGCCGACGGTCAGCGCAGCAATTGCAACCTGCACGCCGTTATGTGCGATTGCGCCGAATATACTTGTTGCCCACATATCGTTTTCATCAATAAATCGGGTGCACAAAACCATCACCGTATAGCATGCAATCCCTGCGCACGCGCTGAACACAAACGACATCATATTGCCGAATATAAGCGCCGTGAGCAAAAGCCTGACCGCCAAAACACACAGGGCATTTTTTTTGCCGACTATGTAAATTGCCGTAAGAGTTACGGCATTTGCAAGACCGAGCTTCACACCCGGAACGGCAACAAGAGGCGGAACGGCGCTCTCTATTGCATACACACACATAGAAAGCGCCGCAAGAAGCGCGTCCGCTGTTAAAGTACGAATTTTCATTTTCGTCTCCGATCGATTTTATCAGTCAAAATTATCGATATCGACATCGTCTTTGTCATCCGTAAGCTTGATGACAATTTTATTCGGCAGGCATACGATCGGGCGCGCACTGTCGGATATTGCACCCTGCTTTATGCAAAGCTTATCCGGGCAGTCTGCATCTATCATTGATATCTGCCCTTTTTCGACAAGAATAACATTGTCGGCAAGCTCTATTTTATACGGATTGGAAACATTGGAAAGATCGATTTTCTGAACGAGCTTTCCGTCGTCAAATATGCATGCGTATCTTTTTTCGCCGGCTTTTGCATTCATATACATTATTCCGGCAGCCGCCGCAAGCGCCGCGGCAGAAAAACAAACCGCCATAATTTTAGTTGATTTTTTCATTGCAATCCTCTCCTTCGGATATAAAATTTTTATATTCATCAATAACGGAAATAAGCTCTTTTAAGCTTTCGCACCTGCACACCGCCGTGCGCAGATTTGTGCTTGCGTGCATGCCCTTGGTGTACCATGCAATGTGCTTGCGCGCTTCTCTGACACCCACATATTCGCCTTTAATCTCACACAAAAGAAATATGTGTTCTTTCATTACCTCAAGTCTTTTTTCGTCCGATATACGCGTATACGACCCTGTTTCAAAATATTCTTTAATCTGCGAAAAGATAAACGGATTTCCTCTTGCGCCGCGCCCTATCATAATTGCGTCGCACCCGCTGTATGCAAAGTTTTTTTCAGCATCTTCGGGAGATGTTATATCTCCGTTTCCTATGACGGGAATTGATACGGCGGATTTTACCTCTTTTATCTTATCCCAATCGGCGGTGCCTCCGTAAAACATGGCGCGCGTCCTGCCGTGAACCGTGATTGCATCGGCTCCGCTTTCGCGCGCAATATGCGAAAGATTTGTCATATCGATAAAATCATCATAGCCGCATCTGACCTTACACATAACCGGAACGGAGACATTCCTTTTGACCTCACCGATAATTTTTGAAAAAAGCGCCGTATCTTTTAAGACGGCGCTGCCGTCTCCTCCGCTTGTAACCTTAGGCGCCGGGCAGCCGAAATTGATGTCTATTACGGGAACACCTTCCGATTCAAGCTTTTTTGCCGCCTCTGCCATAATATCCGGCTCATGACCGAAAATCTGAACCGCCATGGGCTGTTCAAAAGCCGACGTTTCATATATCTTCCCGGTTTTTTTATCACCGTAGTGCATTGCTTTTGCGCTCACCATCTCCGAAAAAACAAGACCGGCACCGTATTTTTTGCAGATTGTTCTGAAAGCAAGATCGGTTATTCCCGCCATCGGAGCAAGAAAAATATTATTGCTTATTTCCACATTACCTATTTTAATCTTTTTTAAAAAATTCATTCCCAAAAATGCAAAATCCTTTCAAAAAAGCGAAGCAAAATAACTTTGCCTCGCCTAAATTACTTTTTATGAATAAGAGAACTGAGCTCTTCCATAAATGAATTGACATCTCTGAATTCGCGGTAAACCGAGGCAAACCTCACGTAAGCTATATCATTCAGCTTTTTAAGCTTATCCATGACAAGCTCGCCGATTTCGGTTGACGGTATTTCACGGTCATACATAGAGCTGAGCGCACTTTCGACTTCATTTACCAAACTCTCTATCTGAGCATATGTAACATTGGTTTTTTCACATGCGCGAAGTATTCCGTTCAAAAGCTTCTGCCTGTCATATGACTGGCGCTTGCCGTCTTTTTTTATTACAATAAGCGGCACGGATTCTACCTGTTCATAGGTGGTAAATCTTTTTTCACATTTTAAACACTCTCTGCGCCTTCTGATAGACGCACCGTCATCTATCTGACGAGAATCTATGACCTTACTTTCTAGATATTCACAATACGGACATTTCATAATTTTTACCCCGATTAATTTAATTTGCTTTTCCCATGATCGTTTTAAAGATAAATATGCTGTATATACAACTATATATACAGCATATTTAAATTACTTTCTGTTTAAGAAATCAGGAATTTCAAAATCACCGACGTCAAATGAATCGCCCGAAACCAAAGTATCATCGGCTTCTTTTTTCTTGTCGGAAGCACTTTCAAAACCCGTTGCAACAACGGTGATAACAATTTCGTCACCGAGAGATTCGTCAATGGATGTACCGAATATGATATTTGCATCGGGATCAACAAGCTGATGTACAAGCTCGGAAGCCTGTTCTATTTCCATGAGTCCGAGATCGCTGCTGCCGGCAACGTTGAGCACAACTTTCTTTGCGCCGTCGATTGTCGTTTCAAGAAGCGGACTGTAAATAGCGTCTTTAACAGCTTCTTCGGCACGGTTGTCACCGGATGCACGTCCGATACCCATGTGAGCCACACCGGTATTTCTCATAACGGATGAAATATCGGCAAAGTCAAGGTTGATGTAACCCGGACTTGTGATAAGGTCGGATATACCTTTTACACCCTGGCTGAGAATCTGGTCAGCCATTTTGAAAGCGTCTTTCATAGAAGTTTTTCTGTCACATATATCAAGGAGTTTATTGTTAGGGATAACTACAAGAGCGTCTACACAGTCCTTAAGGACTTCAATGCCTTTTTCGGCGCGTTCCATTCTCTGTTTGCCTTCAAAAACAAACGGCTTTGTAACAACACCGACGGTAAGGATGCCCATCTCCTTTGCGGTAGATGCGACAATCGGCGCAGCACCGGTACCGGTTCCGCCGCCCATACCTGCCGTAACGAATACCATATTGGCATCATGAAGAGCCTGCTTAATTTCATCGCGGCTCTCTTCAGCGGCTTTCTGACCTACTTCGGGATTAGCGCCCGCTCCGAGACCCTTTGTAAGCTTTTCTCCAATCTGTATTTTTTCATTTGCCTGTGTTCCGTTTTCACCGAACAAAACCTGTCTGTCGGTATTAACGGCTATAAATCCAACTCCGGCAAGACCGTCTTCAATCATGCGGTCAATAGCGTTGTTTCCGCCGCCGCCGACTCCGACAACCTTCATATTAGCTCCTATAATTTCTCTTTCGTTATCAAATTCCAACACGACTTTTCCTCCTCTATCCCATATTAATAATTTATTATACCATAACATCCGCAAGAATGCTATAGTTTTTTAACGTTTTTTATATTTTTGTACAATTTAAACAATTTTAATTTTAGACTTCTTACGGTTTTGATTTCCGAGCGAATTATGACATTCTGCTTGTTACGTTTTCGGTATCGGAAAGCTCGATCACACCGCCCTGCTGGGCGGGGATTTTTGCAAGAATTGCTTTGAGATACGCTATTTTGTATTCAAGCTTATCTCCGTTCGATTCGCCGTCGGAACCGAGGTTTACAAGGGTATCCGTTGTGAGTGTGAGATTTATGTCATTCAGATCCTTTATGTTTATCGTTTTTATATCGGTAAGGATGTCCTGAGCCTTAAGCTCGGTGAGCATACGTATGATAATTTCCGTCTTTGTTTTGGCATCTTTATCGGTCAGCTTTACAAATTCGCCGTTTTTTGAATTTGACGCCGTTACTCCGTTTATCACGGGGACGTTCTCCGATGCCTTTGTGTTTGTGTTCAGAACTCTGCAATCCGTTCCGATGCCGACATATGCGTTTTTTTCTTTTATGTATGCGGATTCCGTCTGTTCGTCAACATAGATCGTCACCTTACCCGGAAGCGATCTGCTTATGCTTACGGAATTGATTCTGCCGACTTTCATAACATTTTTTTTGGCGGAATCCATATCTGCCGAAAAAATGTTTACTCCCTTTTTTATGCCCGAAGCCTTGACTATTTCTTCCGTCTTTATTGTGCTGTTACCGCTGACATTAACCGTTTTTATTTTAAAAATCGGCGACATGCATATAAGAAGAATCGCAGCGGCGGCAAGAAAAAGTATTCCCGCCGCTTTCATCCTTGAAGATGATATTTTATACCGTGTTTTTTTTCTTTCGGTATAGGGCGCTCCGCTTTTTCTTTTATCGGCCGCATCGATGAGCGGAACATCGGAATAAGCTTTGTCATTTACCGAGCCGCGGTCCGAATCTGTATTATAATTACTGTCCGATATTTTTTTCAAAGTCAGTCAATCCTCTCTGTTTTTGCCCCGAGGCATTTCAGGTCGGCACATATATCTTCATAACCGCGCTCAATAAGCTGAGCATTGCCGATTATGCTTGTGCCGTCAGCTGCAAGCGCCGCAACCGTAAGAGCTGCTCCGCACCTGAGATCGCATGCGTCGATTTCGGATGCCTTAAGCTTTTTCACACCGCGTATAACGGCTGTTCTGCCGTTTACGGCAATGTCAGCTCCCATGGCGCTGAGCCTTTCGCAAAGGCCGAAACGGTTTTCAAATATTTTTTCTCTCACGGCTCCCGTTCCGTCCGATACAGACATCAGTGCAATAATAAGGGGCTGACAGTCCGTCGGAAAATTCGGATAAGGGCCGGTGCATATATACGGAATATTTTTACATCTGCAATCGGATTTTATATAAAATCCGTCGCTACGGCATAATACGCTTGCGCCCATACGGCGCAATACCGAAATTACGGGAGAAAGCATATTCGGCGGACAATCCGTATAAACCTCGCCTCCGCATGCCGCCGTGCAGCATGCATATGTTGCCGCAACTATTCTGTCGGCAATGATGCGGACGCTGCCGTCTTTCGGGCGGCCGGTTCCGCGTATCAGGACGGTGTCGCTTCCCGCACCGGTGATGCTTACGCCGATGCTCGAGAGATACTCGGCAAGATTCACGATTTCGGGCTCGCGCGCAGCGTTTGTTATAAGCACGGTACCCGTAAAGCGCGATGCAGCAAGCATTATATTCTCCGTTGCACCGACGGACGGGAACGGCAGATTTATGCGGCACGAATGCAAAACATTACTGCCGAAATACACTCCGTCATCACCGCAGCGAACATTCATTCCCATTTTTCTGAATGCGTCAAGATGAATATCAATCGGTCTTGAGCCGATATGGCAGCCTCCGCTGCCTGCAATGAATGAGGTTTTGAATCTTGCCGAAAGAGCTCCGGCAAAAAGCGTGGATATGCGTGTTTTATTCATAATCTCAAGCGGAATGCGCACATATTCGGCATCCGACGAATCTATATAAACATCATTGCCGAATATTTCTGCTTTGCAGCCCAAATATTCAAGTATTTCTATGGTGTTTTTTACGTCCGAAAGAATCGGACAGTTATGTATTACACTTTTGCCCGCGTTGATTACGGTTGCCGCAAGGATCGGCAGCGCCGCATTTTTTGCACCGTGTATGTGTATGCTTCCGTTCAGTCTGTGACCGCCTTCGATTTTGTAGCGGCTCATTTTAAGCACCTCCGTGTACCTGAATATATTTCAGATTATGCGAAAGAGTGCTTATATGTTACCGCGCGGCGGTAATTTTCTTAAGTTCTTTATATATAATTTCAAGCGCGTCAACGGATTTTATTTTTGATGACGCAGCAGACATTGTGCGTATGGATTCTTCGTCTTTCAGTATTGAACGCACGGCGGCATCCAATGCCGAAACATTGAAGTCTTTTTCGAGAATGGTTATTGCCGCCCCGTTATCTGAAAGTGCACGCGCGTTGTATTCCTGGTGATTGTGCGTGACGTTCGGCGACGGAATGAGTATCGCGGGCTTACCGAGAGCACAAAGCTCCGAGACGGTTATCGCACCCGAGCGGCATACTGCAAGATCCGCAGCGCTCATGACTTCGTCCATGTTATATATGTAAGGCACTATCTGTATGCTTTTATTCTTTGTTATTCCGAGCTTTTCGGCTTCGGCAGAAACCGAATCATAGTTCCTCTTTCCCGTTGCGAAAAGAATTTTATATCCTCCCTTTCCCTGCAGAGACTTAAGATAATCCAGTGCAACGGAGTTGATTTTTTCCGCTCCGAGGCTTCCGCCGAATATCACAATGAATTTTTCGTTTTTAAGATCAAGCTTTCGGCGCGAGTCATCTCTGCTGCACGACAGAATCTCGGGTCTGATCGGGTTACCCGTAAAAAGGATTTTTTTTGCAGACGTGAGATATTTGCGGCTTTCCTCAAAGCTTATTGCCGTAACGGTTGAATTTTTTGAAAGAAGCTTAACCGCACTGCCGGGAAAAACGTTCTGCTCGTGTATGAGAGTCGGAACGGAAAGCGAATTTGCCGCCATAACCGCGGGAGCGCATACATAGCCGCCCGTGCCGACGACAGCGTCCGCGCCGAAATCCGAGATGATTTTCTTGCATTTTTTCTTTGCCGTCATCATATGAAAAAAAGACTTTAAATTCTTAAGGTTTGGTTTTGCTCCGAGACCCTCAACGCGGACATATTCGATATTGTAGCCCGCTTTCGGCACAAGAGAGCTTTCAAGACCGGCTTTTGTGCCGATAAAAAGTATCTCCGTTTTTTTTTCGGCAGATGAAATATAATCTGCAATTGCAAGCGCAGGGTTTATGTGACCGGCGGTTCCTCCGCCGGAAAATATGATTTTCAAATTTATTCACTCCCAAAGTCATTAAATGCCGTTATGTTTCGCGAGATATCGACAGCACAACTCCCATCTCTCCGAGGATAAATACCAGCGACGAGCCGCCGTAGCTGAAAAACGGAAGAGGCATACCCGTTGCCGGAACGGATGAGGTTACAACGGCAATATTTATTATTACCTGAATGGCTATAAGACCCATTATACCTATAACCAGAAGAGACGCAAACTTATTCGGCGCATTTATTGCTATGCGTACTCCGCGCCATATGAGAAGCGTAAACAGGGCTATGACAAGCGCAGCGCCTATAAAGCCGAGTTCTTCGCATATAACCGAAAATATAAAGTCATTCTGCGGTTCGGGGAGGTAGAGAAATTTCTGCCTGCTCTGACCGAGACCGAGGCCGAAAAAGCCGCCCGAGCCTATGGCATACAGAGACTGCACAACCTGCCAGCCCTCATCACTCGTATTTTTAAACGGATCAAGAAACGTCGTTACACGTTCGAGTCTGTAGTCTGCACTAAGCATCAGCGCGACGGCCGCGCAAAGAGCCGGAAGACCCACGGCAACAAAGTGAGAAACCTTTGCCCCCGCCGCCCACAAAACTATGAAGCCCGTGAGCGCAATGACTATGGCGCCGCTGAGATGCGGCTCTATAACAACAAGAAAAGCAACGATTCCGATTATTGCAACATATGGCAAAAAGCCTTTTGTAAAATCACGGAGGGCGTCTTTGTTGACGCTTAAGCTGCGCGCAAGAAACACGATGATCGCAAACTTTGCAACCTCGGACGGCTGAAACGTCACCGCGCCGAAGCCGAGCCAGCGCTTTGCTCCGTTTGCCGAAACACCGACAAAAGGCACAGCTATAAGGAGAACAACGCTCACCGCAAGAATTTTTACGGCATTTTTATATAAAAAGTCATACGGTATTCTTGACGCTACAAACATTATGGCAACTCCGACAACCGCCCATATTGCCTGTCTCTTGATGAAATAATATGCGTCGTTGTATCTGTAATGAGCATTTGCGCTGCTTGCACTGAAAACCATTATCAGCCCGTAACACAAAAGCGACATAACGGCAATGAGAAATACATAGTCTATTTTATTTTTCTTTTCAGGTGTACGGATTTTCTGTTTACCGGGCAAATTGCTTTCCTCCTTCGATTATACCGCATCAGGTGTCGGTATTCACAGCTGCACGCATGCAAAATATGATATCAGACATAAAACCGCCGTCATGCAGCTTGCTGCAGTGACTATCTTTGCCTCACTCCATCCCGACATTTCAAAATGGTGATGTATCGGCGTCATTTTAAATATTCTTTTATGAGTCTTTTTAAAGTATGTAACCTGTATTATAACAGACAGGGTTTCTATAACATACACACCGCCGCAGATTATGAGTATGAGCGGATTTTTCATCATAAGCGCAGAGGAGCAAACTACTCCTCCGAGAAACAGCGAGCCGGTATCTCCCATAAATATTTTTGCGGGATGATGATTGAAAACCAAAAATCCGAGAAGAGCCGCAAGCACCGCCCCGTTGAACACCGTGACATCATAATAACCCCATTTGTATGAGAGTATTGCCAGAAAAGCGCATACAACAACCGTAACGCTTGCCGCAAGACCGTCTACGCCGTCGGTAAGATTAACGCTGTTTGTCGTTCCTATGAGGACAAAAAGCGTTAGCGGTATGTAAAAAATGCCTATATCCGCATATTTCTTTGCAAACGGAATGAATATCTTTGTGTCGGTGAGGTCAAGTATGTAGTCACAGACAGCGATAAATACAACCGAAAACAAAAGCTGAAGCAAAAACTTCTGCACCTCGGTCAGGCCGAGGTTTCTCTTTTTGACAACCTTTATGTAATCATCGATAAACCCGACAAAAGCAAAGGAAACGGAGAAAAGCATAAGACACACTCCAAAAGTGTTTCTCACAAACAAAAGTGTACAGATAACCGTCGGAATTATAAATATAAATCCGCCCATTGTGGGGGTTCCGCTCTTTTTTTTGTGCCAGCTCGGCCCGATTTCGCGTATTTCCTGACCGAACTTAAGCTTATGAAGAATCGGTATCAGGACAGGGGCGCAAACCATTGCCGCAACAAATGAAATTACAATTGATATTATCAGTATGTTTGTGTTCAATTTTATTACCTCGTTTTTTTGTTATTGTCCTCTTAAACCTCCGCACATTTTTGCGTATGCCGTGAAGTTAAAGTATGCTTATTATACGCTTATTCACAAAGCGCTTTTGATATTCTCTCGAATTTCATGCATCTCGAAGCCTTGATCAAAACCGCATCTCCCTCTGAAAGATATGATTTTAAAAACGCTGTAGCGCCGTCACAGTCATCAAAGCAATGCGACGGTATATTCTTTGCGTTTTCGGCAATGTGTCTTGCAAGAGAACCGACCGTTACCAAAGTATCAATATTTTTTTTGTTTAAATATCTGCCGACATCCCCGTGAAGCTCCGCTCCCATTTCGCCGAGCTCCGCCATATCGCCGAGAACGGCAATTCTTCTTTTTGCAGCAAGCGATTCAAGGACGTCAGCCTCGGCTTTCATTGCGTCGGGGCTTGCGTTGTAACAGTCATTTATTATTTTTATGCCGCCGTACGAAATAATATTCTGGCGTATTCCCTCGCTTTTGTAGCTTTCAAGACCCGCTCTTATCTCTTCATATGTCATATTCATCATATATCCGACGGCAATTGCCGTAAGAGCGTTATATATATTATGTCCTCCGGCAACATTTATATGATATTTTTTTCCGTCCGCTTCAAAATCGGCGCCCGATTCCGAAAGACGGATGTTTTCCGCTTTATATCTGCACAGATCCGACTTTATGCCGACATATGTTATGTCAAGCTCCGTTTTGCCGTCAAGACCCGCAAGATACGAATCGTCACCGTTCAAAACAACTTTTCCGCCTTTTTTCAACCCGTCAAAAATTTCGCATTTCGCTTTCAGTATTCCCTCACGGCTGCCGAGAAATTCAATATGGCAGGTGCCGATATTGGTTATAACCGCAATATCGGGGCGCGCACACTCCGACAAAACCTTTATTTCGCCGAAGCCGCTCATTCCCATTTCGACAACCGCCGCTTCATCGTCGGATTTAAGACCGAAAAGAGTCAGCGGAACGCCGATATTGTTGTTATAGTTTTTCTCCGTGCTGTGCGTTTTATATTTTTCGGATAAAACGGACGCTATCATTCCCTTTGTTGTGGTTTTGCCGACGCTGCCCGTAAGACCGATAACCGTAAGGTTACCGAATCGGCTTCTGTAGTATGCGGCAATATCTAAAATTGCATCCGAAGTGTCATTTACTTCTATTGCAGCGCATTTTCCGTCGGGGGTGCATTTCCCGGAAGAAAAGATATAGCCGCCCGCACCCGAATCCACAACATTTTTTATAAAATCGTGACCGTCAAACCTTTCGCCCTTAAGAGGGATGAAAAGAGTTCCGCTATCCGTCGTGCGGCTGTCCGTCGTTACGGAAGTAAACTTAAAATCGGGATCGCCGCTTATCAGTCTGCCTTTGCATGCCCTTGCAATTTCCGACGCTGTCATCGGTTCTGTAGGATATATCAATTTATATTTCCCCTTTTATTCAAAATATCGCGGACAACCTCACGCTCGTCAAAATGTATCGTTCCGCTGTTTAAAATCTGATATGTTTCGTGACCTTTTCCCGCAAGGACTATAATATCATCGGCATGTGCATGCTCCATGGCATATTTTATTGCTTCACGGCGGTTTTCGATGACAACGTAGTCACATCCGCTCTCTTTAACTCCGTCTTCAACCATTTTTATAATTCTCATGGGGTCTTCGGTTCGGGGGTTATCACTTGTAACAACACAGAAATCGGCAAGCTTGCCTGCAATTTTACCCATTATCGGACGTTTTGTGTTGTCGCGGTCTCCTCCGCATCCGAAAACAATTATTATTCTCTTTTTTGCAAATCCTCGGACGGCATTTAAAATGTTTTCAATTCCGTCCGGGGTGTGGGCATAGTCTATTATAACGGTGTAATCCGTATCTGTGCGGACAACCTCCGCCCTGCCCTTTACACCATGCGCCGTGGAGAGCGCTTCGCGTATTTTCTCATCATCTGTGCCGACAGATTTTGCAATACCTATGGCGCATAGAGCGTTATATACCGAAAATTCACCCGGAATGGCAAGATGATATCTCTTGCCGGATACGTCAAACGAAATGCCCGAGGCTCTGTATTCTATATTCTCCGCTTTAAGCTCGGCATCGGCTTCGACGCCGTAGCCAATGACCTTGCAGGGGCAGTTTTCTGCCATTTTCTTTCCGTATTTATCGTCGGTGTTTATGACAGCCGCGTCGGATATTTCAAAAAGCTTTGCCTTTGCGGCGGCGTAATTATCCATTGTTTTGTGAAAATCAAGATGATCCTGAGTAAGGTTTGTAAACCCTCCTACGGCATAGTGACAGCCGTAAACCCTGTCAAGCGCAAGCGCATGCGACGATACTTCCATAATGCAAAAATCAACACCGGCGTCCGCCATTTTTGCAAAAAGCTGCTGAAGCTCTACGGAATCGGGAGTTGTTCTGCCGGTTTCGAGTATTTTGTCGCCTATCATATTCTGATTTGTGCCGATGAGACCTGTTTTATATCCGCATGAATCAAGAATGTGTTTTACAAGATATGTTATTGTTGTTTTGCCGTTTGTTCCGGTGACCCCGATAAGCTTAAATTTTTCTGACGGATTCCCGAGTATTTCGCTTGCCGCAATCGCCTCGGCACAACGACTGTTTTCGACAACTATCTGGCAAACGTCAAAGCTCGGGTTATACTCCTCGCATATAACCGCGCAGGCTCCGTTTTCAACAGCCTTGCCTATAAACCTATGCCCGTCTGTCGCAAAGCCTCTTACGGCGGCAAAAACCGAGTTTTCTTTGCATTTTCTCGAATCGTTTGTAACAAAATCCGCGTCTGCGCAAGACTCGCCGTATACGGCAACCGGATTAAGTTTTTTTATAAGTTCTTCTATTTTCAAATTAAAGATCCCCTTTTCTGATTATCGGCTATTCATCCTGTTTTGTCTTTTTATCGTTTTTTTCATCCGACGGTTTATCCTCATCATCGCTTTCATCGGTCTTTTTCTTGCTTTCAACCTTTGTCTTTATATCCGTTGCACGGTTGCCCGTGTAGTTAAATTCAAGCGTTACGATGCTTCCGCGCAGCACCTGCGAACCCGCCGCCGGAATCTGATTGCCGACAAGGTTCTTTGCCGCAGCGGCGGCAGAGCTGAGCTTCATGTTCAGATCGGCATTTACCAAAAGTACATTTGCATCCGATGCATACGCTCCGTAAAGATCGGGAACAGTGACATAATCATCGGATGTATTCTCAGTATACAGAATCACAACAGCATTGCTGCCGAGAGCCGTGCCCGCAACGGGGCTCTGAGATACGACATTTTCACCCGAGCCGATAATTTTAACCTTAAAGCCGCTGTCGGAAAGGCTCTTTTGCGCTTCTGACTTAGCCTTGCCCTTTACATCGGGAACATAGTTATATTTAACGCTGTTATCTTCTGCACTTGTGCTCGGCACCTGGAGATATACCAAAACATCGGACATTATCTCTTTAAATACCGGAGCCGCTACCTGACCGCCCATGTGAGAGCCTTTCATCGGTTCGTCAAACATAAGCAAGCATATAACCTCGGGATCGTCAGCCGGGGCAAAACCCACGAAAGAAGCAACATATTTGCCGTTTCCTCTCGGGATTTTTTCACTCGTACCGGTTTTGCCGGCAACGCGGTAACCGTCTATATATGCATTTTTACTCGTACCCTCTGAAGCAACGCCCTCAAGTATTTTGCAGACGGTGTTTGCAGTTTCTTTGCTTACAACCTGCCTGATCTTTTCGGGCTCGTAATTTTTGATTATATTGCCGTTATCATCGGACAACGCTTTTATCAGATGAGGTCTGATCATCATTCCGTCGTTTGTTATTGCCGTGTATGCGGTTATAAGCTGAAGCGGAGTAACCGTAAAGCCCTGACCGAACGACGATGTTGCAAGCTCAACCTCGTTAAAATTCTTCATTGCATAAAACGAACCGAGAGCTTCACCCGGGAGGTCAAATCCCGTTTTCGCACCGAATCCGAACGCCTTGTAATATTTATAAAATCTTTGAGTTCCGAGCCTCGCGCCGACCGTCATAAACATGGGGTTGCAGGAATTGTGAACACCTTTTACAAATGTTTCGTTTCCGTGACCTGAGGTGTTTGCGCAGCTTATATCGCGGTCCGCAACGCGGAGAGAACCCGTGCAGACAAATTCTTCGTTAAGGCTTACGACATTTTCTTCAAGAGCCATTGCCGCAACCATGGATTTAAACGTAGAACCCGGCTCATACGCGTCAACAACGGCCTTGTTTCGCCATTGTTTATTGAGCACGTCGGACGTCATCTGATTCTTTTTCTTATCGTCCTCTTCTTCGTCTATCTTTTCCCGTTCTTTCTCGCTGACTACGGTAAACGGCTTGTTTAGGTCATACGTCGGGTATGTTGCCATTGCAAGAATTTCGCCCGTTTTTGCGCCCATTATGATACACGCAGCGCCGTTTTGAACATCATATTCCTCGGCTGTCTTTTTCAGACAGTCCTCTGCTTTTCTCTGAATAACCTCGTCTATGGTGAGGACAATGTTAACGCCGTTTTCGGGGTCTATAAATTTTTCGTATTTATAAGGCATGTTTGTGCCTGCGGCATTTTTTGCCGTTACTATTCTTCCGGGCAAACCTTTAAGATAGTTTTCGTATGTCATTTCAATTCCCGAAAGACCCTGGTTATCCGTGCCGACAAAACCTATAACATGCGCCGCAAGACTGCCGCCGGGGTAATATCTCTTGTAGTCTTCGACAAGCGTAACACCGGGGTAATTTTTTTTGCGCAAAGCGTCCGATACGCTTTTGTCTATTTTTCTTTTTACTATTTCATAAGATGAATCGCGTGATACGATTTTTTCGACATCCTTTTTATCCATTTTAAGAATATCGGCAAGACCGTTTGTTACCTCCTCGGTCTTTTTTGCTTTTTTAATCTCACGCGGACTGATTGTTACGGTATCGGCTGACGCACTTTTTGCAAGTTCGTTCATGTTTCTGTCGTAAATTGTTCCTCTTTTTGAGGATACAACAACATCCTTTGTCTGCTGCAAAGCTGCATTTTTACTGTATTCCTTGCCGTGAATCGTCTGTATCCACATTATTCTTACAAGCATGGCGGCAAGAAGAACAACAGCGGCTATAAGAAGCACAAGCATTCTTTTCTGAATACTTACATTTACCCTTTTTATCATATATGATAACTCCTTTTTACCATTCGGATCTGTCATAAACTGACGAAAAAAGACACATCTCCATTATACGGAAAAATCATCTGTCCCATTAATATACCGCGCCGAAATATACGGCACCGTAAAACGTCATACCGCGGATTGCTGCCGGAAAGAACAGATGAAATAAATTAAAGTCACTTTATATATGTTATTATGCTGTCATTTAATATATGCAAGGAACGAGCTGAGCGCCGTTATCATTTTATCAAGTATTCCGCCGGTTTCACTCTTTTTACCCGAAATCTCGGCATAATCGTTCTGAACGACATCCACATAAACATTCTGATAATCTTCCGGACGCTGCATTCCGAATTTCGTTTCCGCCTTTTTCTTTACATCTGAAAGATCAACTCCCGATGTGATGTCAAACGAAAGCTGTGTATTTGTATCTTTTGCGTTTTGCAGCTTATCGGTTAAATCGCTGACCTCCGTTGCTGATTCTATCAAAACCGCATTGGCATACAGATAACCTATTGCAACTGCAAATACAGAGATTATGAGCGCCGCAAGCTTTTTCTTGTTGAGCCCTAATGCACGTTTTGGATGCGGACGAATACTTTTTTTGTTTTTCTTTTCGTATTTGTCGGTGTAGTTATAATATTCTTCTATTTTATAAGCTGACGTGCCATCATAATATTTTGCGGACAACGTTTTCACCTCGTAATTATTTTTCAGAGTTTTTCCGCCACTCTGAGTTTGGCGCTTTTGGACCTTTTATTAACCGACATCTCTTCGTCCGACGGAAGAATCGGCTTGCGCGTTATTATCGTGCCTTTGGGTTTATTGCCGCATATACACACGGGGAAGTCCTTCGGGCATGTGCACCCCTTTGCAAATGAAGCAAAGGTCTGTTTTACTATTCTGTCTTCAAGTGAATGAAAGGTTATTACCGCAAGTCTGCCGCCGGGTGACAAAACGTCAAAAAAATCTTCAAGAGATTTTCTTAAGCCTGCAAGCTCGCCGTTGACCTCTATTCTTATCGCCTGAAACACCCTTTTTGCAGGATGCGAACCGTTCTTTTTAAATTTATCGGGAACGGCGCGCTTTATTATATCCGAAAGCTCAAGCGTGGTTTCTATCGGTTTTCCTTCTCTCTCTCGGACTATAAACGATGCAATCCTCGGAGCAAATTTTTCTTCGCCGTATTCATAAAATATCTTTATCAGACGACTTTCTTCATATGTATTTACAACATCGTATGCGCTTAAGGCATCATCTTTGTTCATTCTCATATCAAGCGGAGCATCCGCCATATACGAAAAGCCTCTTTCGGCACAGTCAAGCTGATAAGACGAAACGCCGAGGTCTATAACCGCACCGTCAAGATGATCTATGCCCTCACGCTCCAGAATCGCCTTGATATTCGAAAAATTACTGTGTATGTATTTTATGTTATCATAGCCTGAAAGGCGCTCCTTTGCCGCAGAAATCGCATCTGCGTCTCGGTCTGTTCCGATAAGCATTCCGCTGCCGGAAAGCCTTTTTAGTATTTCAAGGCTGTGACCGCCGCCGCCGAGTGTTCCGTCGGCATATATGCCTCCGCTGCGGATTTTAAGAGAGTCAACGGATTCTTTAAGCAAAACCGATACATGCCTGAATTCCAACCTTGCTTCCCCCTTAAATCATTATTCCGAGGTCACAAAGATTATCGGCAATTTCATCGGTATCAATTCCGAAAATATATTCATCCCAGTTTTCACTGCTCCAGATCTCAACTTTATTTCCGTTACCGATTATGACAACATCTTTAATGAGAGACGCATATGCCTTGAGCGGAGCCGTAATAAGGATTCTGCCCTGCTTATCTGTCTCGCATTCTGTTGCGCCCGCCAAAAACAGACGAGAAAAAGCACGCGAATTTTTGTTTGCAAGAGGAAGAGTGCTCAGCTTTTCATAGAATTTTTGCCATTCCTCGGCACCGAAAACAAGGAGGTTCTTATCGAGACCTTTTGTTACAACGAATTTTTCACCGAGTGCATCACGAAATTTTGCAGGCATAATGATTCTGCCTTTGGCGTCTAAGGTATGTCTGTATTCTCCGCTGAACATCATTTTTCTCTCCTTTCTTCAAAAATTCATGAAACATTTACCACTTTATACCACTTAGTTCCACTTTCCACCACTTTTATATGATTATATACTATTTTTTGGGATTTTGCAATAGTTTTTAAGCAAAAAAAAACACCAATTTTCGAATAATTGGTGTTTTTTTAAAATTTCGTTAAAATTGCACAAAAGTACGATGCCTGATTTTACACTTTTTATTTCATGAGATTTTAAAGTATATCTTCGATACCGCATCCGAAAACACGGGAGATTTTGTAAAAAGACCGGGCTTGTGCAGTAGTAAAAACCATTTCCGTAATCATTATGCTCATTTCCCATATTTATATCCTGCTTTTAATGTGTTACTTACATTCTTCCGCAAAATTTGTCGGAATGTGCCGGATTAAATAACAGCATAATGCGAATTGTTGATTTATTCGTCTGCGTTAATATTTTTCGGTATGACTTTACATCTCCCTTCTTTTGGATTTTATATTTATTCGGTATTTCGGCTTGAGATTGCGTTACCGCAATACTCGCATTTGCCTGAGCTTCCGACGCGGATTCTTGTTGTACCGTTGCACTTTTCGCACACAACATTGACAAAGCCTGTTTTGCTTCCCTCGCGTCCCGAAAGAATAACGCACGGAGATCCCTGCTTTTGCAAAGTACATTCACAGAATACTCCTTTTTCGAAAAGCTTCTCAAGCTCGGAAAGCACCTTGAACGGCGGCTTTCCGGACTGCTTTGAAAGCTCATTGATTGTCACCGTGCCGTCAGTATCGCACATGAAGATTGAGTTATATCGATATGCACGCGCCGCCGTTGCGCCATTTTTAATGCCGTTTAACAGGAGGAGTGCGGACGGAATAATCATGACTATATTGGTAATCAGGTTATCACGAAGTTTTTCGTTATACCCCGTAACCCCCGAAATAATTCCAAACAGAAAAACCGCCGTGAAGAATCCGCCTATAATCATTTGTATGTGCTTCTTTAATGTAAGCCTTGCAATTGCCACTCTTGAAATGTATGTTCCGCCGCCCGAAAATATTTTTTTGTTCATCTTCATTTTTACTGCCTCCGAAATGCCATCATGCCAACACCGATTACCGCAAGCAGTATACCGGCTATTAGGCCGAAAATCGATCCGCCGCGCACACCTTTTTTGTTCTCCTCGGCAAATTCTTCCGCCGTCATAATTCCCTTAACGGTTGTAACCGAATCTACATCTTCGCTCTTTATCAGGGTATCGCCTTTTTGTACGCCGACAATCGTATATTCAAGCGGATCATCCGGCGAAACAATACCGTAGGATATTTTTTGAGATCCATATCCCGTCGTTGAGTACATGCCCTTTGTTTTTTTGGGCAAATAATGTTCTTTTGAAACGCAGCTGCGGCTTTCTTTTCCACCCGAAAGTACTTTCCAGCCCGCATTAAGGCTCTCTTCGTCATATTGCGTAAATTCTGTGTTTCTTATAAGCGGATTGAGCAGCTTGCCTTCTACCTTAAACTCACCGAGCAGGGTAGGTGCGGCAAGCATTGTTGTTGTAAGTATCTCGGCATTTATTCCGAAATTTGCCTTTTCGCTGTAGTCTCTATTCTCCGGATGCCAGTCCCACACTTTTTCATCACCGCTGCCGGTATCCTGTTTATAAGTCCAAACCGTTCTTTTTGCCGTTACCCCCGGGAGCTTAACGCCCGTTATGGGATCCTGAAGCTGTTCGGCCGGTTTAAGAGTTCCCGAAACAACCACAAGCTTTCCTTCGTTTTCGGGAAGAATTTTGCCGTCACCAATCGTTTGCGCAGCTCTGATTTTCTCGTAGGACTGCGGCGCTGTCACAAGAGCTTTTACGGCAAGCGAAGCAAAGAGCAATCCTCCTATGATCAGTATAACGCCGATTGTTTTTTTCATAGTCATTCCTCCGTTCTGTGGCTATTCAAGCTTTTTTGCCTGATTTTGATACTCGCCCTGTATAAATTTCGCATTCTTATCGGTAAGAGCATTTACAACCTCGCCAAACGCCTCAAACTGCTCTTTTGAGCAGTGAGCCGCAACAGGCTTGCAGGCATAGCCGCGTGCCAGGTGGCTTAAGTTTTCGTTTTTAACAAGCCCGAGCATAACCTCATAAAGTTCATCCGTATTAAAATACGTTGCTCTTTCCCTCCATGATGCATAATTCTGATTAGATTTGTTTGTAAAGCTTGTCACAGCTGCCCATGCGGGAACCTTGTTGCTGCCCGGTGTAGTTTTGAGATAGTCTATTGTAGCCCTGTATGCCGCTTCGCTTGTATTTTTGTGCGACGGATAATCGTACCACAGCCAAACAAGTCCTCTTACACCGCTTGAATGAAGGTCTGCGTCAGCATCGTTTTTCAGCATTTCCGAGATAGGCGCAACCACCCTGTCATCACCGAGTATGCCGGCATACTCATATGCCGCTTTCCGAACTTCGTTATCCGAATCCTTCATCAGCTTGATTTCTGCGTCCACTGCGCCGTCAAGAGTTTTGTTCCATGTGCTTCCGAGAGCAACCGCCGCCTGCCTTCTTACAACTGCATTTTCATTCTTTGCCGCGTCAAGCAGGAATTTGCCGATTTCCGCATCCCTGCCGCCTTCGTTGCCAAGAGCTTTTACCGCGCGTTTAATAACGTACGGCTCTTTTTCGGTTTTCAGAATCTTCTTTGCCGCCGCTTTATGCGAATCACTTGCCCCAAAAAACGTGGCGATATTTGAAAAAGCATAGCCCCTTACCTGCGGTGAATCGCTTTTCAGAAGCGGCTCGACAAATTCCTTTGCCGCAGGGAGCGTCGCCTTGTTATCCTTAAGCTTCTTGATTGCTTTATCTGTTATATTTTCATCAAGCTCAAGCTTATCGTTGATTGTTGTATATGAATATGTGGAAGCAAGATTTATAAATTCGTCCAAGGTTATATTCTTTTCATCTTTGATGAATTTCTTGATCAGATCGTCCTCTGTCATATTTGCGTAGTCAATCTTTTCAGAACCCCCGGCTTGCTGCCCGCCGCTTCCGTTCTTGTCTCCTCCGCACGCTGCGAGTGTGAATATCATTCCGATTGTCAAAATCAATGCTAATAGCTTTTTCATAATACCGAATTCCTCCTGATTCTTTTATTGTTTATCATTATCATCAAATATGTCGCCGCATTCCGGACAGAATTTCGGCGGATTATGCGGATCCTGAGGTTCCCAGCCGCATTTGTCGCATTTATAAAGCGGTGCACCCGCAGGCTTCGGACTTCCGCAATTTTGACAGAATTTGCCCTTGTTTGTTGTACCGCACGAACAGGTCCAGCCGTCCGTTTGGGGTTGCGGCTTTCCGCAATTCATACAGAATTTTCCGATATTGCCCATTTGACCGCATTCACAGGCCCAGCTTGCCGATTGCGGCTGCTGTGACTGTTGTTGAGGCTGCTGTTGCTGCCCCATTGCAAAAAGATTGCCGGCATTCATGCCGCCTGCATTCTGCGCCATAGACATTCCGAAAAAGCCGCCCATTGCACCCATTCCGCCTTCGTTTGCCGCAGCAGTTCGCATAGCGTCTGTCTGCCCGCCGACAATGCGTGCCGCCGCAATATTCGGGTTGGTTGTCATAACGTTTTCCTCCCACTCGGTAATCTTCTTTCTCTGATCCTCAGGGATAGATACGCCGTTAATGCTTACTGCAAAAAGCTCAATTCCGCGTTTTTCCTTCCACTCAACTTTAAGCTCCTCGGAAAGAGCCTTTGTAACCTCCTTTGTATGCGCCGGTATTTCGGAATACATTATTTTCATTGCCGAAATTTGTGCAAATGCGGGTCTGAGAGCATCCAACAGTTCACTCTTTAACATTTCGTCGATTTCCGAGCGGCTGTATACGTATTCCACATTACCGCTTACATTTGTATAAAACATAACAGGGTCTGCTATTTTATAGGAATACACGCCGTTGCACCTTAAATCCACCGACAGCTTATAATTCATAGACTCATCTATTGTTACCCTGAAAGGTACAGGTGAAGAAGTCCCGAATTTATTTCCCGTTATTTCCTTTGTGTTAAAGTAATAAACCCTCTGATCCTTTCCCGGTTCGCCTCCGAAAGTAAAACGCTTGCCTACCTGCTGAAAGCTTCGCTTAATGCTTTCGCCTAAGCTGCCGCAGAAAATACTCGGTTCTGTGGAATTATCGTAGACAAATTCTCCGGCTTCTGCGCAGAATTCAACAATTTTGCCCGATTCCACAATAACCATGCTCTGCCCTTCATTTACCGAAATGATTGAGCCGTTTGAAATAATGTTGTCGTCTCCCTTTTTGTTGGAGCTTCTTTTTCCAACCCTTTTTTCGCCTTTTGCCACAAGTGTGTCTGCGTCTAAGCTTTCGCAGTAGAAAAATTCTCTCCACTGATCAGCTAAAACGCCGCCGAACGCCCCTACGCCTGCTTTTAAAAGTCCCATAATTCTGTTCTCCTCTCAATTATTTTATTTTTTAAACTCTGATATATCCCATATATCGGGTGTACATATCAGCTTGCCGTTTTCATCTGTATCAAGCGTGATTTTATGTCCGCCGCGCATAACGATATAAATTTCAACATCGACGCCGCAGTTTATAATATACGGTGTGCCGTCATATACTTTTTGCGAATTTTTCTTATCACCGTTTTGAATCAGCTCGTTTTCATCTCCGTACCGCGGAATAACAAGATACCATTTTTCTCCGCCGTAATCGTAATGGCTTATTGCTTGGCGTTTTTCCTCTGAAAGTTCTGAAAAAAGTTTTTCTGCATACTCCTTTGTTGCTTTTTCACCCTCATCTCCCTCTCCGAGGTATGCGACCGCCCAATAGGGATAGTCGTCGATTTCATCGAACGGAAGAGTATTTGCGTATTCTGTACGATGCTCACTGTCAACATACACCATGCCCGGTCCGTCCAGCATAAAAGGTTCTTCTCCGGGAGTCCTGCATCCGAAAAGACCGGCAATAACCGTAAATATCGCAATTACTTTCATCAGCCTCACCTTAATCACCCTTTCGGCAATTCAATCCTCATATCGTAGCAAATAATTCTCGAAATCAGTGCTGCAGCTTCGCTCCGTTTAACCTGTGCATCTGGGTAGAATGCCATATATTCATCGCTCCCCACTGCAATTCCTTTATTGTAAAGGTCTAAAATTTCATAGGCAAACGGTGTTGTATCATAAACGTCGGGAATATCTGTTATCGGAACATCATTTATGAAATACGGACTGACGTCGCACCGCGAAAACAGATATGCCATCTGCGCACGCGTTGCGTTTTTATCCCAGTCGAAAACGACATAATCCTCAATTATTCCGTTATCATAGCAATAGCTCACATAAGCGTCATACCAATTTTCACCGGTAAGAACAAATCCCTGCTCCTCACGGTCATAACGGTTCTTGTCATGAATTACCGCCGCAATTTTTGCCGCTTCCGCACAGGTCAGACCGGCATCCGGATCAAATTCCGTTTCACTTTTTCCTCTTATAATGCCGAATTCATAAGATGTCTGCACATAAGAATAATACCATGCATCTGCCGATACATCGGCAAACGGCAGCGGCGTTGCGCCCAAATACTTACTTCCTTTAAAACCGCAGTCGTTGCAGTAAATCATGTTTGCCCCGTATATATCCTTTTCTTCCATACTCTCAACAAGGGCGGTGTGCATGGTTGAAAACTCAAAATATCCGTTTCCCTTTGCATCGTATATTTTTTCGTACATCGCATGTTCGTCCGCCGTGCATGGTATATCAAACTTAATATACCCCGTACCTGTAAAGGCATCACGGTCAAAGACTGTGTTTTCCGAGCATATTGTAAATTCCTCAAGATTTGCACAGTTTGCAAAGGCGCGTTCCCCAACATAATTCACGGTTGCCGGAATATATGCGTATTCGGCATTGCAGCCCTCAAAAGCATTTGTATTGATTGTTTCGATTCCATCATCAATCGATATAAATTTAAGATTGAGGTCAAGACATGCCATAACGCCGATTTCATGAATTTTTGTCCCGTCTATTTCTGCCGGGAAGTCAGCGATTTCATCACCATAATAAGCGGTAATTACTCCATCGCCGGTATATTCATACACACCGTCTGCCGATTTGAATGTTTCCATTTCCGCACAAACAACAGTGCTGCTTAAAATCAGCAGTGCTGCAAGCAATAACGATAATTTTTTCACGTTTCGCACCTCCAATTACTTTATTTTGGCTTCCGCATCGTCCGCGCGTCTTGTGTAAACCGCCATGCCGCCGGTCGCTGCGTCATTCATGGCATTTATGCCTTCCTTCAGTTTTTCTTTGTCCGCCTCCGTTATAGCTTCCTCACCTTTTGTTGCAGCCTTAAAAGCCGTTCCGAATGCCGCCGCCATTCCAATCGCTGCCGCATCCTCTCTTTTTTCCGCCTTGCTTCTGCCAAATCCGAACAAGCCTCTTTCATCATCGTGAACGCCGAAAATATAATCAAACTTGCATTTGGCATTATGTGCATACTGTGCGTCCGAACGATTATTTTTGCTGAAACAGATTTTAAGCTCCCGCTTGATATACGGATGAGGACGAAGACCTTTTTTGTTGTCTGTATTCACCTTGCTCATATTTCCGCCCAAAAGCTTGATTTTTAATCCGCATTCCTTAAATTCAGGATTTTTTCCCGGCTCGCTTGCCGGTGTTTCATCTATGTATTCCTCATAGCTTGCCACCTGATCGTAGCGGAAAAGCTCGTTCATTTTGCCTCTGCCCGTGTTGCTTCTGTGTTTAATCCGAAACATTCCCAA
>CAKSJG010000015.1 GCA_934463165.1 uncultured Clostridia bacterium | reverse complement strand
AAACAGATGAAAATGTTTATTTTTATCGGAACGGTGTGGGCACCGTTCCCTACAAATAAATTAATAGGTATGTTTTCAATTAACTAATTGGTTTTAACGAAAATTTGCAATAAAACCATATTTAATAATTAACTGAAAACTTGTAATTACTACGTAGGGAACGCTGACCACAGCGTTCCGTATAATTTCATCCACATTTTTTACATTTTTATTTTACAATCACCTAATTATGATATATTATAATATCACATTTTTGCAGAAATAGCAATATATTATGCTGTATTTGCAATATACATTGATAAAATTGTATTGTATAATATATAAAACGGAGGGATGATCTATGATTAACACAGAATTACGAAAAAAAATTATCGGTGAAATTTGCGAAAACAAAATTATTGCCATATTGAGAGGTATACCGTCCGATAAACTGCCAAGGCTTGCCGAGGCGCTTTATGACGGCGGCATAAGATTTTTGGAAATCACGTTTTGTGCCGACGGAAGTACTGCCGATTCCGAAACTGCGGAGAATATAAAGCTTTTATCGGCGGCCTTTGACGGCAGAATGCATATAGGAGCCGGAACTGTGTTGACCTGCGATCAGGTTCGCCTTGCATATGAAAACGGGGCAAGATATATTATATCTCCGAATGTTGATCCCGATGTCGCAAAAGAAACCCTGTCATGCGGTATGGTCTATATTCCGGGTGCTTTCACTCCCACGGAGATACGCACGGCGCATGTTTTGGGTGCCGATTTTGTTAAAATCTTTCCCGTGTCAAATGTCGGTGCGGATTATGTCAGGGCAGTGAAAGCTCCTCTTTCCGATATTAAATATCTGGCTGTCGGGGGAATCAATCCCGATAATATAAGCGAATATTTAAAAGCCGGGGTGTGCGGATTCGGTATCGGTGCGTCAATTGCGCCGAAATCAATGCTTGATTCGGGTGATTATGACGGCATAACCGATCTTGCAAAAAAATATGTATCGAGGGTGAAATAATGGCTTATTATATAACGGTAGATTCGGGAACAACGAACACGCGGATATGCCTGACGGACGGAAAGCGCGCTATTGACAAATTAAAATTTAATGTCGGTGCGTCGTCGGGCGGATCGGATTTGCTTAAAAACACATTAAAGCAAGGGATAAAAGAAATCATTGAAAATAATAAAATGAGTAAAGAATATATTGTCCGCATTTTGGCATCCGGCATGATAACATCGGAATTCGGTCTTGTAAATCTTGAGCATATTACGGTGCCTGCCGGCGTTGGCGAGCTTCATAATTCAATGAAAGAGGTTATGATGGATGACATATCTGATATTCCTTTTGTTTTTATCCGCGGAGTCAAAACCAAATGCAGCGATCTTTCGGATGCCGATATGATGCGCGGAGAAGAAACCGAGCTTACGGGCATAAGCGATTATGCTTCGGGCGAATGTGTTTATGTTCTTCCCGGTTCTCATTCCAAAATAATAAAGACCGGTAAATCGGGCAGGATCACGGATTTTACAACGCTTCTTACGGGTGAAATGATCTCGGCACTGTCTGAAAACACTATTTTAAAAAATGCCGTTGAACTTAAAGGTTCAA
Source organism: uncultured Clostridia bacterium (assembly GCA_934463165.1). Taxonomy (GTDB): domain Bacteria; phylum Bacillota; class Clostridia; order UMGS1810; family UMGS1810; genus RGIG1828. Next base: position 67,266 of record CAKSJG010000015.1, on the reverse strand, counting down.
AGCTTGATGAGGATTATCTGCTTATGGGCTATGATTTTTGCGAAAAACACGGAATTAATAAATCCCTGTTTAAAGTAAGAATATTAAAAAATATTTTCGGTGCCGATAAAGACCGTACATACAGCTTTTTTGTCGGGGCGGTTTTGCACGGGGAAATTAAGGAAATATTAAAAACAAACTGCAAAAATGCAGTAATAAGCGGTCAGACAATGCTGAAATATGCAACGGATATTTTGCTTAAAAACCGAAGCGATATAAATGCTGTTTGCGTTGATGACGCGGCGGCAGATTCTGCAAGCATGCTCGGTGCGGTGAAAATATATGAATATGCCGAAAGCTTATAATTTGATACAAAATTAAAGATAAAAATATATGTCGGGCAGGTATTTCCGCCCGACATATTGCGTTATACCGAAATAAATTATAATTTACCGCTGCTGTCACATTGCACAAAAATAAATGTCTTATTTTGTACAACAAAGACAAAAATGATTTTTTAAACAAATACATACAAAATAACAGTGGACAAAATGCGAAAAATGTATTAAAATATACCATGAGTGTAAGTTTTTTTGCATTTAAATATAAAAAATGGAGGTAGTATTATGAACAAGAGAATTTTCTCTTTTCTGCTCTGCATTTGTTTCCTTTTCAGCTGTGTGAACACATCTGTATTTGCCGATGCAATTTTGCAGGCGGAAAATCTGACCGTTGACGGCCCCGAAATGCTGCTGAAACCCATGGACGGTACATATTCAAAAGTTCGTTATAAACTTTTGGATGATGCGTCAAATGAGATAAGCGGCGTTAAGTGGTCTGTTAATTCGGACGGGCTTTTGCTTGATACAAACGGCAATGCCGTGCTCTGGGGCGAAACCGTAAACGGTTCGTATACCGTTACAGCCGAATATAACGGTAGTTTTTATTCAAAAAAAGTTAGTGTCACAAACGGTGTGTATGAAAATTATAACAGAGGCACGGTTGGAGGTAATTATACAACCGGCACACGTTCGTCAACATACTATGCCAAAGACGGTGACGAATCCGATCTTTATGTTTCTCCGGATAACGGATTCTACTATTTAAAATCATTTTCTTCAGATGTTAGCCGCGCTACGCAGGATGTTACACTTGAATATGACATCATGACGGACAAAACAGGTAATCAGGGGTTTGTCGGTCATGTTCAGTCTAACTGCCGTGAGTGGGCGGGCAACCTTGAAGCAAAAAACAATAATTCCAAATATACGTTCATTATTTTGGATTACACCAATTATTTTGTAAACGGAAATAAACCGAATACCAGAACATATGATTCCGATATCGATGCCGGTACATGGGTTACAATCACCATGAAGATGAAAAATCAGGGTCTTGATGAAGACGGTAAGCTCAAAGACCATAAATGGGATATCTATGCCAACGGTGAGCTGATATTCTCGGATATCATGATGAGATGTATCGGTTATATCAGAAACGATAAATCGCTGGTTACGGACTGCACGGGTATACTCAGTCTGTATTCATACGGAGCAAATGACAATGTCGGTATATATTCCGGCGATAAGTTTGACCCCGAAACAGATCCGTATGTCGGTCTTAAAATATATGGAGCGGCAAAGCTCGGCAAGCCGAGAACTTCGGAAGCGGTTACTTCTTCTTACACTCTCAAAAACTTTCTTAATAATGAAGTAAGTTGCACATGGAGCATCTCTCCCGAAAATGACGGCGTGTCAATATCATCCGACGGTACGGTATCCGTCACAAAAGATGCCAAGGTCGGCGATTATGAAATAACCGCACAGTATTCGGGCGGCAAAGAAACCGCAGCTCTTACGGTTGAGGATGTTGATTATGTTATGAGTATAACCGGTCCCGATTCCGTAACAATAGACTACGGCTTTACCGAAAAAACATTTAACTACACCGCTGCCGATCAGTTCGGCATAGGTGAAGACTGCAGCTGGACGGTAAGCGGCGACGGCGAATTTGTAACTGTTGAAGACGGCACTCTCACGGTTAAAAAAGGAGCTGCAGACGGTACATATACAATCACCGCAACTCCGAAAGATGAAAATTCATCTCTCTCTGCCGCAGAATTTGATGTCGAGATAAAAACCCTCAAATATGAGCTTGCAATTGACGGAGCCGATAAGATTCTTGTAAAATCGGATTCCGATGTGAAGAAAGAAGCATATACAGCAAAAATTATATGCACCGATGATTCTTCGGTTGCGCTCGTTCCCGATTCTTCCAAGGTTACATGGTCTGTTTCTCCGGAGAATGAAAATGTTAAAATAGAAAACGGAACTCTTACAGTCGGCGGAGCTGCAAATAAGGGTACATATACCGTAAGTGCCGAATATGACGGCTTCACCGCGTCGAAGTATGTAACCGTTGAGGGAATCTTATATTCGATTTCGGGCGGCGCAAGCGTTATCAGACCCGCAGGCGGACTTGTGTCGGCAGTTCAGTATTCTCTTGTAAACAACTTCGGTGAAACGGTAACCGACGGAGTTGAATGGAGCTGTGACAATGCTGAAATACTCACCGACGGAAGAGTATTACTCACTCCTTCCACCGGCAGCTATACAGTCAGCGCAGAATACGCAGGCAGCACCTATAAGCTTAACGCTGCAGTCAGCGCAGGAACAACATTCGACTATGAATCGTATAAAGTAGGGGATTATATATATCCTTCCAAAACATACGGTGAAATTCTCCGCGCCGATGAAAAGAGCAACAAATCAAAATATTTCTATGCTTCATATACCGATTCCACTCACAGAATGTATCTCGGAAGCATGGGTCTCAGCGGTGATGATGTCACCTTAAGCTACGATTGCTTTGCAAAACCCGGCGAATCGTTCAGCAATGCGCCCGTAATCTGTGATGTAGAGTGGATTGAAAGTACCTATTATAAATGTGATGCGGTAGACGGCAAGTTTGTATATACATTTACCGTTGAAAACTACAATGCCGAGCCGGCAAGCGGAACCCCGAGCTTTTCAAAGCCGAAATATACCCTTACGCTTGACGAAAATGACTGGGTTCATGTTGACATAGTATTCAACACGGCAGAAGACAGCTTTGATATGTATATAAACGGAAACAAGGCATTTGAAAATATCCGCATGAGATTCTGGAATCAAAGAGAATTTCATATAAACAATATTTTGCTTGTGGGTCGTCTTGATAACGTTGCTTCTCACAGCGGACGCATCTATGACAGAAAAATAACATATACCGGTACAAACTCTATGCCGATAGCTTCCGAGGGTGAATCACGCAAGACCCTCAGATATGAAATAACCGATGAAGGCAAGGTAAATGAAGATCTTAAAGCCGATTGGGAAATCAAGGGCTTCGGTGATGATTTTACGGGCGATAAAAGCGCTGTATCTGTTCAGAGAAACGAACTCGTTGCCGCTTCTCCCGTTTACGGCACGGTATACGTTAAGGCAACCGTAAAAGGAATGCCGACAAATACCGGCGATATTGCAATAAAGCTTGTTTCTTCATTTTCGCAGATGAATTCCGACAGTTCTTCCCTGGGCGCAAAAGGCGCATCGGGAGATGAATTTACGGTTGATATTTACTATCCGAACGGCAAAAACTATGTAAACGCTGCAATCGGATATTCCGATAAAGCTTCAAAAACAGAAAAGCTTACGGCAGATGCCGACGGAAATGCAAAGCTTGATATAACATATCCGACAGACGGAATGTATTATGTAACAATAACCGATAAAAACGGTACCGTTGAAGAATATGTGATTTGCAAAAACTGCGATAAGCTTTTTGCTCAGAGCGATGTAAAGACTCTTCTTACCGATGAAAACATCAATAAATACTTTGCGCTTTATACCGATAAGGATTCGGCGCTTATAAGCAAATGCAACTCGGTTTACGCTCAGCTTGCGGATGATGTTAAAGATAAGGCGATTAAATTTACAAACGGAAATATAGATAACTATTTTGCTTCCGTGCTTCTTGCATCGGTTCTTTCGGGCGACTTGTCTCAGGCAGATGCCTGCACGGCAGAGCTCAAAGCTATAGGCTATGACCCGTCAGCGGTTGATCTTATGGTAAAGAATAAGTATTATGCCGATATTGCGGCTGCAGTTATGAACGGACCTTCCGATACGATAGCATCAGCTCTTGAAAACATTAATGTTGAAGCTATCCTCATTGGTGTTGAAAAATACGATATTTCTTATAAAGAAGTAAAACCGTATCTTGCAAGTGCAGGTTCGTCTAAGTATAATAACTCGTCCGATGAAGACAAAAACACAATTGCAAAGGCAGTTGCCGGCAATAAATATTCATCGCTTGCCAAGCTCATAGAGGCTATCAATGCTGTTGATATAAGCAAAGGCGGCTCCGGCGGCGGAGGCGGTTCGTCATCCGGCGGCAACAAGACATCGGGCGGTACGATAGGATCTTACATTCCGACTCCGACACCCGATACAAAAAACAGATTCACCGATGTTTCAAAATCTCATTGGGCATTTGAATATATCGAAAACCTTGCTTCCAAAAATATAATAAACGGCTACAATGACTATTTCTATCCCGATAATGTTATAACAAGAGCGGAATTCGTAAAAATTCTTGTCAGTGCATTCGGCATAGAAAAAGCGTCGGGTTCAAGCTTTACCGATGTTTCGGATTCCGATTGGTTTATGCCTTATGTGGGCGGCGCGGCAAATGCCGGTCTCGTCCTCGGATCTGACGGAAAGTTTAACCCCAATGACAGCATAACACGTGAAGACGCATGCGTTATGATTCACAGATTCGCAAAATATGCCGGAATTAACATTCCGGGTGCGAACGCTGCTGATTTTGCAGACGGAAACGACGTTTCGGCATATGCGTCCGAAGCGGTTAACGCGCTTGCATCATCGGGAATCATAAACGGTGTCGGCGGCGGAATGTTTGCTCCCAAGGCAAGCACAACAAGAGCTGCCGCAGCTAAGATAATTTACTTGCTTCTCAGCAGAGGAGGTATTGCATAATGAAGATTTTAAATAAAGTATTATCACTTGTTATATGCATCTCTCTTTGTATGGGATGCGCGGCATTTGCCGCAGAGAATGAGGGAGGTTTTGAGCCTGCCGAATATAACGAAGCGGTTCTCATGCTCAAGGATCTCAGCATAATAGACAGCACGGAATATGCAAATTACGATGCAAGCGTTGTTATGACGCGCGGAGAATTTGCGGCTCTTGCGCTTGATATTTTAGGTCTCAGAAATGACGCAAAGGCAACGGCTTTTAATCAGAAATATACAGATGTTGTATCTACCGATACATACGCAAAAGAAATCAACTTTGCAACGACCCTCGGTCTGTTTTCGGGTGTGTCAAAAACGGAATTTTCACCCGACACACCGATATACATTGAACAGGCAATAAAGGTTGCCGTTAATATGGCGGGCTACGGCGCAATTGCCGAAGCAAAGGGCGGTTATCCGACAGGATATCTCACAATAGCCAACAGTATTAAGATTACCGACGGCGTAAAGCTCGATAACAAGAGCGGCGCTCTGCGCGGAAACGTAATAGTGCTTATGTATAACACTCTCTTTGCCGATATGGTAAAGATAGACGGTGTTTCCGATGACGGTCTTGACTACAATGTTACAAAGGATGAAAACATCCTCTCGGAATATCATGACATTACCGAAGCAGAGGGCATTGTTACGGCAAATCATCTGTTTTCGGTATCAGGCAAAACAACCGAAGAGGGCTACATTGCCATAGACGGTGTTACATATTATACCGAATCTTCAAGAGCGTCGGATTATGTCGGCAAAAATGTTAAGTATTATTATAAGAAGATAAACGGTAAAAACACAGTTCTCACAATGAGAGAAGAAAACACCGAGACGGTTGTTATCAAAGCTAATGATGAATATACTTTTGACTCTAAGAAGAAGGCATATACACTTGAAGGCTCAAACAAGACATACAGCTTTAAGCTTGATTCCGATTTTGATCTTGTTTACAATATGTCTCTTGTAGACGGCAACGGCGTTGTCGATTACGAAAAGCTTCTTACTCCGTCAATCGGCACGATTACTCTTATCGATAATGATGATGACAGCGTTTACGAAATTGTTATTATTGACGAGGGCAAGATTGTTATATTTAATTCTTACGATTCTTACAAAAATAAGATTTATGATAAGAAGCTCAGAACATATGACATAAACCTTGACGATTACAACACCGTAAGCATCAGCGGAGATGACGGCTTGACTCTTGAAGCGTCGGATATAAAGGCAGACAGCATTCTTACTGTTTACGAATCAATTGATAAAAACGCAATAAGAATTATTGTTTCAACGACAACAAAGTCCGGCAGAGTTACCGAAAAAGACAACGAAGATAAAGTCTATATCGGTACGAATGAATATGTTTATTCTCCGAGTGCGAGAGTTGATAACTATATCAAAGTCGGCTCGTCGTATAAGCTTTATTTTAACTGCTATAACGAGATTGTGTATTATGAATCATCGTCCGATAAGAGCACGGGATACATCCTCAAATCGGGCAAGACGGGTGACGGAATTTCCTCTACATACAGTGCGGAGATAATTGCCGGTGATGTTTTAACACTGGATTTTGCCGATAATGTTAAGATAGAAACCATAGAAGGTAAAAAACAGTATAAAGCCGAAAATGTTTCGGACGCTTTGAAGGATGCCGCAAACAAGATTTACCCGACGGGAATAAACCCCGAAGGCAGACTCTTTGTGCAGTACGAAACAAACAAGGATAATAAAATCACATCGATAACGGTACCGTATGTTATTTCAACCAAAGAAGAATACGACAATCCCCCGTCAAATTACGGCTTCTTTAAGCTTGACTATATGATAACGGCAGGCGCGTCAATAGGCTCGTCCCTCTCATACACTCCCGAAAATAAATCGGCGGGTATGTGGATGCTCTTCGACAGCAGCTGCCAGATCTACTATGTTCCGGAATTTGCCGACATAAATTACAGCAAAGATAAGTTCAGCGCAGCTTCTCTCGATACCATAAAGAGAGACGATAAAATATACTTTACAAAAACATTCACGGGTATTTCCGATCAGCTTGAAGCATATTCTACGGATTCGGAGCTCTCGTTTGTAAATGATATTGTCTGGGTAAGCAAAAACGGCAATGCGTCTGATGTAAAAGACGGCTACAATAACAACATGCTTGTTACATCCGTCAGCTCATCACTTTCCGATGCGGGAGACGATCTGATTAAAATAACAGGCTTTATGAACAAAAAAGAAGTTGAGCTTTATTCGGATGACGAATCCGTAATAACGGCCGATTCTATGAAGACTGTTCCCATAGACGGTACGCTTCCTGTTATTTCGGACGCGAAAAAAGAGCTTAAAGCCGGAGATATCATAAAGTACGGTATCGGCGCTGACGGATATGTCGATAACATTGCGCTTGTTTATGATGCCGAAATCAATGACATATGCTATAAGAGCGCAAGCTTCACACGCTATACCGATCAGTACAGATACACCTGCGGTACGGTAGAAGACATCCGCGGAGGATATCTCTTTATGAATCTTCATGACAACAGTGCGACGGAATTTGTCAAAGAGCCGCATTTAGCGTCGGCATTCAAAAGAGTATATGTATATGATTCTGACAGAGACGAAGCTCATATAGGTTCTGCTTCGGAAGCGTCTATCGGAGATTATGTATTTGTGTGCGACAATTACCGTAACCCCACAGAACTGTTTATATTCAAGGGAGGTAAATGATGATGAGATTAAAAAGAATTTCGGCCCTCGTACTTACTCTTGCAATGCTCCTTTCATCATTCCCGTTTAGCGGAATTGAGGCAAGTGCCTCACAGAAAACGGAAAGAGTTCTTGCAGATCTCAGCGAAAAGACGGCAATAACAAATGCAGGTCTTGTACCGAGCAGCCTTTATACAGACAGCGGAAGCTTCACGGCAAAATGGGGCGGCTCCGCAATAAACGATGAAATCACAATTCCCGTCTCCAATGCAAAATACATCGGAGACGGATATATAGAAGCAAACATTTATTCGGCTTCGGCAACAAAAATGAAATTTGCTTTTGTGCTCAATGCCGATAATCCCGAGACGGTTGAAAACGACTATTATTATGCAACGGTCGCTGTTAACTGGGTAGGCTGGAGGAAAATCGCTTTCCGCGTAGTTGACGAGACAGCCAAACCCGTTGAAGATAAATCCGATTTGGTTGACACTTCAAAAATGTCTTGGGAAGAATACGATGCGTATACGGCATCCAAAGAAGAAACAGAGGCAAATGATACAAGCTCCTTTGCAAAATCGGGCAATCCTCTTGCCCTCACGGAAATTACGGATATTAAACTCCGCCCCGGTGCAGGCGGAAACAAGCCCATCGCGGGAACGACTCTGTATTTTGACAGAATAGTGTTTAAAAGCGAAATGAGCTCCGATGCCGTTGATGCGGGCTCGCCGTCATCAGCGGGTGGTGCAAGCAGTGTTGATCCGTATGTAATTTATGACTTTTCAAGCTCTGCGGCTTGCTCGGCAAAAGCGGGAATGGTTTATTCAACCGATTTTTCAACCGACGGCACGGGCAGCGCCAAGTTTGCCGCTCCGAACCTCGGCAAGGATTTTACATTCAGCTGCCCGGCAGACTGGAGCATGTATAACACCTTGAATATCGAGGCATATAACGTAAAGAGCAATGATGCCAACTTCACTCTTGCCGTAACATCCGAAAACCCCGATACTCAAGGCTCGGATTATTATGCCGCATCGTTTGACTTCAACTGGGAAGGCGAATGGAAAACCTTAAAATATAATTTCGGTGCAAACTCTATCGATTTTTCCACACAGCGTACACCTCTCGGCTGGGATAAGGTCAGCAGTATAGCATGGTGGACAACGTTCAGCAATAACGTTATTTCGGATGATACCGTATGCTACTTCAAGAAGATCTATCTTTCTTATGAAGAGCTCGATCCCGAAAGTGTTTATGATCCGTCAAGGGATTATATCCCCATGGCGCAGACGGCTAACATAACCAAAAACATTGAAGAACAGCTCAAAAAGACAACTCCGAGACTTCAGCACCCGAGGCTTATTGCTACACCCGAAGAATTTGAAGAGAATGTTAAGCTTGCAGAAAGCGGTGATCCGTATCTTTCGAGAGTTTATAATAACATAATCGGAAGTGCAAAGACTTACCTTGACGTTCCCGATCCGGAATACGGAACTCCCGACGGTAAAAGACTTGTATCTACAGACAGAGAGGCTATAAAACCGCTTGCTCTTGCATACAGACTGACGGGTGAACAACAATATAAAGACCGTCTCTGGTCGGCGCTTGTTACCATGGAGAGCTGGCCGGACTGGAACCCGAGCCATCTTCTCTGTACCGCAGAAGCAGCCCATTCATTTGCAATAGCATATGATATCTGCTACGATTTGTGGACGGAGGATGAAAAACGCCTCATCAGAAACGGAATGATGAGAAACGGTATCGAAACAGGCCTCAAACTTTGGAGAAGCAACACAGGTGCATCAAGAAACACCAACAACTGGCAGGAGGTTTGCGCGGGCGGATTCGGTCTTGCGGCGCTTTCTATGATAGATGAACCGGGCTATATGGACATCTGCTCCGAAATGATTTGCCAGACGATAAGAACCCTGCCGAAAGGTCTTGCGGCATATGCCCCCGACGGTGGCTTCCCCGAGGGTGCTAGCTATTGGACATATGCGTCGGGATACTTCTTTAAGTATGACCGTGCACTTTATAACGTACTCGGTACGGACTACGGTCTCTCCGAATATCCCGGTCTCAGCGAAACAGGATATTTCCCGATAGTATCATCGGGACCGACAGGCTCGTTCAATTTCTCCGATGGAGGCGTAAGTGCAAATGTAAGACACAGTGTAATGTATTGGATTGCAGAGCTATACGGCGAGCGCGAAATTGCAACGTATTGCTATAAGACAACAGCCGGAAATGATAACTGGGAAGATTTCCTTGCATATAAGGCAGAGCTTGTTGACGATGAATACAGAGATAAGCTTAAGCTTGACTACCGTTATAACAGTGATGATCTTGACATTATATATGCAAGAGCTTCATGGTATGATAAAAATGCGTCATGGTTTGCCGCTAAGGGCGGTTCAAACAATGCAAGCCACGGCGACCTTGATATAGGTCAGTTCGTTCTCGACATGCAGGGCATAAGATGGCTTTCGGATATCGGATCGGCATATTACGAAGCCGAAGGCATGTGGGATTTCGGTGTCGGCGGCGGAAGATGGAAGCATTACCGCAAGAGAGCCGAAGCGCACAACACACTTGTGTTTAATCCCGATGATCAGGAAGACCAGTACGCGCTTGCAAACGCTAAATTCACAAAGATAGAATCGCGCGATAATGCAATGTATGCCGTTCTCGATATGTCGGAGGCATACCCCGAGGTTGCGTCGGTAAACAGAGGTTATGCTCTTATAAACAACCGTAACGATTTTATCGTTCAGGACGAAATAAAGACCAACGACCCCGTTGAGGTATATTCATTCTTTACCACAATGCAGCAGATAACCGTAGATAAGGATGATCCCACAAAAGCATTTTTGACATCGTCTGACGGAAAGAGAGTCAGACTTGACATAATGTCACCGGCAGGTGCAACATGGGGTCAGATGGAGGCGGTGCCTCTGCCGACATCTCCGAATCCGGTTGAAAACTCGAAACCCGGTTACACCAACGAAAAGTATCATAAGCTCTTTGTTCATCTGAACAATGCGGTTAACCCGACTATATCGGTATCGATAAAATCGGTATACAACGAAGAAGGCGAGAATGCCCCGGCACCCAAGTGCATCCCGATAAGCAACTGGGATATATACCTTAAAGAAACAGCGTCAATAGATAATCTCTATGTTGACGGAATCCCCGTTGAAGGATTTGCAAAGACAAACTCTGTTTATTCCTTAGACGGAATTACAGGAAACGTAACCGCAGATTATGATGAAAACAAGGTTGACGTAGATATCAAACAGGGCTCAAAACTCGGCGATACTGCTATCTGCACGGTTAAAGATAAGGAAACCGGCGAATATAACTATTACTATGTAACGTTTAACGATGTTTACATTGATGTAGACCCGACGAGTTTAACAAAGATTCCGATCGTAAAAGCGGAAGCGAGCCATGTTCCCGAATCGAACAACGTTCCCGAAAATTCTTATGACGGAGACTTTAGCACGCGTTGGTCGGCAGACGGCGAAGCATGGATCATATGGGATCTTGACGGTGAGTACGAAATGAATCAGATTCTCCTTTCTTTCTGGAAAGGTGACAAGCGTGCCACAAAGTTTAAGATTTATACATCCACCGACAGGCAAAACTGGGATCTGCAGTTTGACGGCATTGCCGCAGGTAATACCGAACAGCTTGAGATATTTAAGTTTAACAACACGGTTAAGGCAAAATATGTTAAGTTTGAGGGATCGGGTAACACAGAGAACGAATGGAACAGTATCCTTGAGGTTTATATGCCGCAGGTTCTCCCGGACTTTACCGATATTTCGGGTCATTGGGCAGAGCAGGCAGTAAACCAGATGAGACTCCTTAAGCTTATCAACGGTACATCGGCAACAACATTTACGCCTGATTCAAACGTAACTGTTGCAGAATTCACGGCAATGATAGCTCGCTGCATAGGTCTTTCGGAAACACCGTACAAAGGCGGATTCACAGACGTTGCATCCTCCGATTGGTATGCAAATACCATTCAGGCTGCATACGATGCCGGCATAATTCCGGGCGCTATGGTCTCGGGCGGAGCATTAAACCCCAACAAAGACATAACGCGTGAAGAAGCCGCAGCAATTCTTATGCTTGCATATAAAAATATAGCGACAGGCGATGTAAAAGCAGCTTCAACCGACAGATTCACCGATAAAGCGGATATCAACCCCGTATATAATGAATATATCGGTCAGGCAATGACTCAAAGATTCTTAACAGGCAGAAGCTATACAGAGTTCGCTCCCAAGGCAACAGCCACAAGAGCGGAAGCCGCAACAATATTAAAACGTCTTTATATTGCAAAAACAAAGAATGCATCAAGTAGCAGCGGCGAAGTTTCGGAATAATAATTTATACTATAGCATCCGCGGACAATTTGTTCGCGGATGTTGAGGCTTACAGGTATTTTTCGACAATGACGTGTTGTAAAAAATACACAAAAATCGGCATATATCTTGTACATAAATTACACGCCAAAAAGCAAAAAAACTATTGACAATATATAGATTATTTGATAAAATAGTTATAACGAAAAACATAGATAGGAGATGTATGTAAAAATGAAAAGCAGTAAATTAAAAGCTACATTGGCAGCAGTTTCTGCGATTGCTGTTATGGCATCTGCTTCTACAAGCTTTGCAGCAGTAAATACAACAGCTACTTATAATACGACAACAGACAAAGTTGATGTAGTTGCAACAGTTTCGGAGTTGACGCCGAACAAAGAAGTTACATATCTTGTAAAGAGCGGTGAGACTATCGTTTATATCGATCAGGCAACATTAAGCACAACAGGTACGGCAACCTTTAATTACAAGATCGCAAAAAACAAAATAACCAATCTTCAGACAGCCGTTACATATGGAACAGACGGAACTGATCCGGCTCCTACAGCAGATAATCTTGGTCTCGGTAATGTAACAGGTTCTGCTACAAATGCAAATATTGAGTATTATACAGATGAAGCTTGCTCAGCTGATAAAAAAATTGCTGACACTTCAGTTGTTGCCGGTAAAGGCGAAACAATATATGCTAAGATTACACCTGAAACAGGATATGAAATTAAAACTGTAACAATTGGTGAAACAGCTCAAACAGAAATAAAAAGCGTTTATTCTCTTACAGCAGGTCAGACAATTACAGTTACTGCAGAAAAAACATCTACTGCACCGGTAGTTATTACTGCTGATCCTGTACAAGATGATGTTACCGATATGACTGTTGATGTTGATAATGTTGCAACAGCTGTTAAAAAATCCGTAACGACAGTTCTTAAGGTTGAAAATGCTTCTGAAGTTACTGAATATGGTGTAATTTTTAACGGTGTTGCTTATCCTGCAATTAATGCCGAAGGTAATACAAATGTTGCTGTAAGGATTCTTACAACAGATGATACTGAAATAAGCAAAGATGCTGTCACAGCATATTATAGAATCGGTAATGTTTACTATAATATGGACGGTATTGTTATTGGATAATAGAAGGGAGAATTAGTAATTATGAAACATTATACAAAACCTATGCTTGACGTAGTTGAGCTTTCTGTTAAAGAAAATATTGCTGCTCTTCCGACTGCTGTTGCGGGAAGTGCTACAACAACAACCACGAGTATTGGCAGTGTGAATAATGTTGCTTTAACAACATATAACCTTGCTACAGTTCAGACTTCACAAGGTTAATAAAGATTTAAAATTCAATAAAAAAGGTTGACTTTTGTCAGCCTTTTTTTTGAATCATGATATTTATAAATGTAAACTACAATTTATATGAACGGATGAAACACAATGATAAAAAAATACTGCATAGCAGATTTGAATATGGAATTTCATTTAGACGGTGACGAGTTTTTTGAGCAGCACCTTGCTCCGTATGAAATATCCGACGATTCCGAAAGCGACATTGTCATAAACATCGGTGTTGCAACAGGTGAAATACCAAAACCCGTATCTTCTCTGGTAAAAGTAGGGGATGATGTGTATTACAGCCGTGAAAACGGCTGCGACAGCTTAATATATCATGATTCGCTGTCGGGCAGAATTGTTGCAAAAATATGCTATGCACACGACTATCGCAGAGCCGACATTACTTTATGTAATATGAAAAAGATTTACGGCATGGAAGCAAAGCTTTTTGTTTTTAATGTTATGAATAACTGCATGACGTATCTGATTCAGATGCACGGCGGTTTTGTTTTTCATTCGTCCACAATATGCCATGACGGCAGCGGTGTTGCATTTTCGGCATTGTCGGGAACAGGCAAATCCACTCATACTGCACTTTGGATTCGTGAATTCGAAGATACGTTCATTATTAATGACGACACCCCGATTATACGCTCCGTAGGCGGCAAAGCATATATCTACGGCACACCCTGGGCAGGCACAACGGGGATAAATGTTAATGTCAAGCTGCCGCTTAAAGCTGTTGTTTTTCTTGCCCGCGGCAAGGAAAATGCCATACAGCGTATTCCGTTTGCCATGTGCATGAATGACTTTTTCAAAGGCGTGAGGACTCCGCTCTCCGATGAAATGATGCAAAATCTTATCTCTGCAGCGGATGCGGTATTTTCAAAAGTGCCGGTTTACAGACTGCATTGCAATATGGATCCGCAGGCAGCGCATGTTGCTCACGATTGCATATATAAATAATATTTTACCAAAAACAAATATGAAAGAAGGAAAAAATATAATGAAAAGAATAATTTCCGTAATCCTTACGGTAATCATGGTTTTCTCGGTATCGGGAGCGGCATTTGCCGCAGGGTTTAATGACCTCGCGTCTGATCACTGGGCATATTCTTATGTAGATACTCTTGTATCCGAAGGAACAATAAACGGATTTGAAGACGGCTCTTTCCGTCCGACGGCAACCGTGAGCCGTGCTCAGTTTGTTAAGATGATAGGCATGGGGCCGACAAGATTCACATCGGATTTCATCGATGTTCCGTCGTCACACTGGGCATATGAATATGTTATGACATCCGGTCTTAAAGGTGACGATAACGGCAGATTCAACCCCGATGTTGCAATAACGCGCGGTGAGGTTATTTCGCTTCTGTATAAAAGAGCAGGCTCACCCGAGAGCGGCAGTGTTCCCCCGATTATATATAAGCAGGGAAGCGACAAGGAAGCAGTTGCATGGGGATATTTAAACGGAATCATGACGGGTAACGACAACCTTAACTTAAGACTCGGCGATACTCTTACCCGTGCCGAAGCTGCAGCGCTCATAATCCGTTCAAGGTCATCTGCCGATAAAAAGACGGATTTCATAAATGCTGTTGACCCCAAGGTTTTTGAAACGGTATATAACGCTGTCGGTGCCGTTGACAAAGCATATGACGAAAATGCAACACTCACAAACGGTGAGCTTGCAATGGCTGCTGCAAGAATTCTGAGCCGTGAAGATATCCCGACATATCCGGGTGTTTCGGCAACAAGAAGCTTTACGCACAAGTATTCTCAGGCGCTTAATATGCTCTGCCGTTATTATCTCGGTGAAGCAAATGACAATGAGCAGTATATTGAGAAAAATGCAACCGTTAAAGATGCGATAGAAGCGCTTACCTTTGCTGTGCTCAGAAGCTCCACGGGCTATATCCCGACTTATCCCGACGGTGCGATCTATCCCGAAATTACAAGCACTTCAAATGATGACGAAAAGAGACTTCTTGCCAATGCATACGGCAACGGAATTCGCTTTGATTCCACAGATAAAATAAACGCCGAAAAAGACATTACTCTCAAAGAATTTGCATGCCTTCTCCTCGAATATGACGGCTTTGGCGGAATTTTTGCCGCAGATAAAATAGGTTTTTCGTCCAATAACATAGGAAGCAAAATCAAAACGGATTTGACAATTTATCCCAAAAACAGTGCCGATTACAGAGTGATACTTGCCGATGTTCCGAGCAATGTGTATGAAACAGCATTTGTAAAGACAACCCAAACGCCTAAGGAAAGCTATGCAACAACAAATGCATTTAAAGAACCTTTTGAAATAATGTTTGCTTCTCTCGTAAGTGCTGCAGATTCAAAGGGCGCAAGAATTAATCTTACGTATTATCCCGGTCTTGCCGTAAACAACGGCAACGGCTACACATTCAGACTTAAGCTTACGGTAGAATCGTTAAACGGAGCGTCGAAGCTTTCGGATATCATAAAATGTGCAAATGATGCTGCAGGTGCGGCGGAACTTAAGGCGGGCGAGTCATTCTTTATTGACCTCGACACGGGCAAAAAATTTGACGATGCCTATGTTTCACCCGATACGGCATATATCAGTCAGGTAATAAAATAATATGAGGTAATTTTTATGAAAACTAACGGCAGTGAGTTGCGCGCCATACCGGCGTACGACAAATACAACGCTATATCAAACAAAACACTGTTTATGTTTATATCTTTTGCACTTACCGCATACGGACTTAAGTTTCTTGTGGACGCTGTTATGTATATATTTATGAAAAACGAGCAAAATGATATTTACTTTGATGTTTGGTATCTTCTTATTCCTCAGGTACTATCGTCTGTCCTTATGATAGGATTTTATGCGCTTTTCTTTTCGGATAAGTTTTTCGGCTTATTTTTTAAGATATCGACCGTTATTCTGATGATGGCAAACATTATATTTGCGGTCTTGCTCTTTTTTGATAAAACAATAGGCTATATCTTTTACTTTGCACTTTCCGGAGCTGTCAATTTTTTAAATGCCCTCTATATAAAGTGCAACATAACACCGGAAAGAAAACAGGGCGAAATAGAATACGTCCCGCTCATATTTGAGCTTATTCCGTTTGCGTGTATGGTTGCGTCGGTTTATTCGGTGTTCTGCGCTTTCCCGACTCTGCAGGTTACGCTTTCCTCAAGAGTATGGGAGTATTACAACGTATACGGAAGTCTTAAGGTCAATATTGTGTGTGAGGCGATAATGTGTGTAACGTATCTTCTCTGCATGATAAACAACGCGGAATTTGTAAGAGACAGCATGTTTATATTTGATGAAGAAGAAATTGTGGAAACAGATTGATTTTTGACGTAATTGTCAATTATAAGGAAATAATTTTGTTATAAATCACTATGAAAAAGAAGCATAAATACCTTGAAAATACAGGTGTTATGTGCTATAATATCAGTAATGTAAGTATTTTTAGGAGGTAACTTAAATGAACAAAAGTGAATTAATTTCAAAAATTGCAGAAAAAGCCGAATTATCAAAAAAAGATGCCGATAAGGCTCTCACAGCTTTTATTGAAACAATAACAGACGCTCTTGTTAAGGGTGACAAGGTTGCTCTTGTGGGCTTCGGTTCTTTTGAAACAAAAAAACGCGCTGCAAGAACAGGCAAAAACCCCCAGACAGGTGCGGTTATAGAAATCCCCGCATCAACGGTTCCCGCTTTTAAAGCAGGTAAGGCTTTAAAAGACGCTGTTAAATAATTTTGTTTTCATTATTCTTTCTTCAATAAACATAAAAAACGCAGCTTAAACAACTGCGTTTTTTATGTTTTATATAATCTTTTTTCAAACTGTGTTGAGTTTTGTTCATTTGTGATTTAACAGGCAGTGCGGTTGCCGTCAGTGATCGTGTAGTGGCGGATATCGGGCGTATAACTTTCTTGCGTAATATTAGATATTGTGTTTGTAATGCATATGCGGAACGCTGTGGGCAGCGTTCCCTACGCAGTTATTGCAAGGCTGCAATTAATTATTAAATAAAATCTTATTGCAAATTTTCGTTTAAACCAATTTGTTAATTGAAAATATACCTATAAATTTATTCGTAGGGAACGCTGCCTACAGCGTTCCGTTTGCACATTATAAACACAGTATATTAATATTATGCAAGGACTTTGTATGTCCGACTGCACGTAGGGGCATAGCATCCGCCCGAAAAAATCATATGTAAACAAGCGGGCAGATAATATCTGCCCCTACTTTTTAGGCTTAACAAGCTCATATTCATCCCGGAGATTGTCATCCTTTGAAAAATAGAGTGCCCTGTATTTGCTCGGCGTAATCTTCTTTATAGCCTTAAACTGCTTTATATAATAGCTTATGTTTGTGAATCCGCTCATTATCGCCGCATCCGTTATGCTTATATCCGAAGACAAAAGATATTCAACAGATTTGTTTATTCTCACGGTGTTGATATATTTTGTGCATGTCATCTGCGTAAGCTGCTTAAACATCCTCGAAAAATAACAGTATTCCAGATGCGCAGTCTCGGCAAGCTTGCGCACATCTATAGGCTTTTCACTGTTGGAGTGAATGTAGTTTAAAACTTTTCGGATCTTAAAAAATGTTTTGCTTGATATGATATCATCCTTGCTGTGGTTAAAATTTATCGTTCTGACGATATATAAAAGCAGCTGATATAATGATTTTTTAAGTGCAAGCTCGTATCCGTATTCCTTTGCTTCCGCTTCAACAGCCATTTGCGCAAGAGCTGATTTTAAATCCGGCGGTATTGTATCCGATCTGAAAATATGATTTTTGCCGAGGTTGTTAAACATAAACGGCAGTGCATAGTTTGAGATCTGATTGTTCATCGGCGACGGAGATATAAGGCTCGGTTCAAATTTAATAACCAGATAATGCCCGACCTTGTTTGCCGAATTTGTTATTTCGTGAACCTGCCCCGATCCCACAACGGCGATGTCGCCTTCGCCGAATTCATAATGTGAGTTATCTATCATAATATTAAATTTTCCGCACAGTCCGTATTCTATTTCTACAAATTCATGCATATGAGTATCTACAAAAAAATTATTTGATTCATTTGAATACTGTACATGAATTGAATAAGATTGTGTCGGATCTGTCTTAAGTTCCTGCAGATATTCTTTCATAGTCCCTCCAAAAAGACAAATTTGTTATATTTTATGTTTAATTTAGTATAGCATAAAAAATATAAAAATGATATACTGAAAGCATAAAATAAAAATAATTCGGCAATAATTACTTTATGAGGTGGTGAGCCTTTTGAATTTTTTGGATAATTTTTGCAAAAAAAGTTTTTCGTGTCGTCGTTTAAACAATATTGACAGCAGTCTGCAATTTTGCGGTTATGTAAAAATAATATATGTTAACCGCGGATTTGTAAATATTTGTGTAGACAAAAAAACGTATAAAACAGACAAATCGGACGTTATTATGATTTTTCCGTATCAGATTCATTACGCAGAAAACGCGTCCCCCGATGCAATAATCACCGAAATAAGCTTTGAACCTGATTTTATGGAAGAACTTCGGGAAGTTTTCAATTCATATTATCTTCCGTCATCAAAATGTGAGTTTTCAGCCAATGTGCATGAAAAGACGGAATTTATATTCGATGTAATAGACCGCGAGCTTTCGGGTGATGCCGATGTCAATGTTTTAATGGGCTATGCCATGTCGCTTACATCGGTTATTGTAAAAAACATTAAGCTTAAAAAGCGCTCCGAAGTAAATGATGAATTATGCGGCAGAGATAAAGACGATGTTTATATTGCCTCAAAAATCGTGTCTTACTGTGAAAATCATTATACCGAAAATATTCACATAACCGATATTGCCGAAAACCTCTACATAACACGTGCCAAGGTTTCATCGGTTATGAACCGCGTTTTAAATACGGGCTTTTGTTCATATATTAATAAACTTCGTATTTCAAGAGCATGCCGCCTTATCGATTCCGGAGCAAAGTCCATGACCGAGATTGCATTTTCTTCCGGATTCGATACAATCAGAACGTTTAACCGCACATTTAAATCGGTTGTCGGGGTGACTCCGAGTGTGTACAGAAAAAGAATAAATAATATACCATAAAAATAAATAAAAAAGTTGTTGATTTTCTTCTCATTTTATGGCATAATATAAAGGCAGTTTATTTTTACAGATATAAATTTATTTACGGAGGGAAAATCATGGAAAAACAAAGAAGCAGCTTTACGGGCAAAATCGGTTTTGTCATGGCTGCCGCAGGTTCTGCGGTCGGTCTCGGCAATATCTGGCGTTTTCCGTATCTTGCTGCACAATACGGCGGAGGTATATTTTTGCTTGTTTATATAATCCTCGCCGTGACATTCGGCTTTGCTCTTATGACTGCCGAAATAGCAATAGGAAGAAAAACAGGTCTCAGCGCTGTGGAAGCATATAAGAAACTCAATTCAAAATGGGCATTTGTAGGATATCTCGGCGCTATTGTACCTATTATTATTTTGCCGTATTATTCGGTAATAGGCGGCTGGGTTTGCAAATATCTTTATGTTTTTGTAAGCGGTCAGGCGCACGTTGCCGCTCATTCTGACTTTTTTACGCAGTTTATCGGAGGAACGTTTGAGCCTCTCGGCTGGTTTCTGCTCTTCATCGGCATAACCGCTCTTGTCGTTGTGCTCGGTGTTGAAAAGGGTGTTGAGCAGGTAAGCAAAATCATGATGCCGATACTGATTGTTCTTTCAATATTTATTGCGGTATATTCGGTTTCGATGCCCGGAGCAATGGAGGGTGTTAAATATTATTTCATCCCTAATTTCAAGCATTTTACAATTAAAACCGTGCTTGCCGCTATGGGTCAGCTCTTTTATTCAATGTCTTTGGCAATGGGCATTATGATTACATACGGATCATATATGAAAAAGAAAGATTCCGTTGAATCATCCGTACGCCAGATAGAAATTTTTGATACCGGTGTAGCTTTTCTTGCAGGTCTTATGATTATTCCGTCGATTTTTGCTCTCGGAAGTCAGGACGACCTCCTTGCAAAAGGACCGAGCCTTATGTTCGCGGTTCTGCCGCGTGTGTTTGACAAAATGGCAGGCGGAACATTTGTCGGTGCGGCATTCTTTGTTATGGTGCTTTTTGCAGCGCTCACATCGTCAATTTCTCTTATGGAGACGGTTGTTTCAATACTGCAGGACAAGCTTAAATGGAACAGAAAAATCACATGCCTTGTTACGTTTATCGGCTGTCTTATTATAGGCGCTCCGTCATCTCTCGGTTACGGTCCGTGGGCGGGAGTTAAGATTATCGGAATGCAGTTCCTCGATTTCTTTGATTTTATCAGTAACAGCGTTCTGATGCCGATAGTTGCTTTCTTCACATGCATTTTTGTTGGTTATATTATAAAACCCAAGGCAATAATAGAAGAAGCACAGCTTGAAGGAAATAAATTTAAGGCAAAGGGTCTTTTCACGGTTGTTATCAAATACTTTGCGCCTATATGCATTGTCCTTATCCTTGTTTCGTCAGTCCTTTCGGCTTTCGGAATAATGAATATTTAAAATGTAATTTTCAATTTTTTGAGCGCTGCCATGTTTGCATGGCGGCGCTTTTATGTTACATTATGTTTAATGTTAATTATTTTCACTTTTAAAATTCATAAAAATGTGATATTATAATAAATGAAAAAGTAATTTAATTCGGAATGCTTAATTCGGAATTGTGTTTTTTGCGTTTAAGAGCGTGATTTTGTATGTTTTATGCACCGGAACGGTGTGGTCACCGCTGCCTACAAACAGTTTAATAGGTATATTTTCAATTAACAAATTGGTTTAAATGAAAAGCTGTAATATTATTCCGTCTAATAATTAATTGCAAACGTGTAATAACTGCGTAGGCAGCGTGACCTACAGCGCTGCGCAAGCACAAGACGTATACAATTATATAATCAAATGCAAGGAACGTATATGCCCGATACACGTAGGGGCGGAATTCAGACTTGTTTCCGAAATAATTTGAGGAAATCAAGTCGGCTGAGATTTTTGAAATGATTTGCAGTAGGATTTTCAAGAAAAAAACGAGGGGAGTCCAAGAGGGGAGGGTGCATCCCCTCTTGAAAAGAATATAATTAATTTATCATACAAACAACATCACTATTCATTGCAATGAAAGGAGAACTCACATGAAAAAACTAATAAGCATCGCTCTGTGCCTTATGCTGACATTTTCCGCGTCATCAGGCTTCGGTGCATATCTGTATACCGAAAAATACGATCAAAAAATAAACGGCGCGGTAAAATATGAACAGCGGAATATACTTACGGAAAACGGCTGGATCAGGGCATACATCGCCTATGTCGATCTTACAAACCCCAATGCGTCGGTTAAAGTTCTCACATCGTCACAGGGCAGCAGCTATCTTTCAACAGTAAAACAAATGGCAGCCGATAACGGCGCCGATATTGCAATTAACGGAGATTTCTTTAATTTTTCATCATCCCAGACAAACATGCTCGGCATGGTATATCAAAACGGTCATATGATATCATCTCCTGCTCCGGATAATATGGTTACCTTTGCGCTTACGGATAAAAACGAAGCCGTAATGGATTATTTTTCATTTTCGTCAAAGGTTATATCTCCTCAGGGGTATTCATGCGATATATATCAGATAAACAAAATGCCCGTTGATACCGGGGCTATAACAATGCTGAATTCTGCCTGGGCTCAAAAAAGTGCCGGCGGAAGCTATAAGGAGCTTATTGTTGAAAACGATGTCGTAAAAGCAATAAGACAAAGCGGAGAACCTGCCGCCGATATCCCCAAAAACGGATATGTTCTTGCGACAAATCCTTATATAAACGCATTTTTTGATAATTTTTCCGTTGGTGATGTTGTAACGGTGGAGACAACGCTCTCGCCGAATATTGAAAATATAAAAGAGGCAACAGGCGGAAACACGCTTATCGTTAAGGACGGAGCGGTTTGCAATTTTACAAGCAACATCACGGGTTATGCACAGCGCAGCAGCGTCGGTGTTACGGCAGACGGAAAAACACTCATTTTAGCCGCAACGGACGGCAGACAGACAGACTGCCGCGGGCTTACACAAAAAGAGCTTGCCGAGTTTATGATAAGCCTCGGTGCGCATAAGGCAATTAATCTTGACGGCGGCGGCTCAACAACCTTTGTTATGAAAAATCAAAGCGGTGTTTTTGAAGTGAAAAACAAAGTTGCTTCGCAGCGTAAGGTTTCAACATCAATCGGTGTTTTTGATAATAAGCTTAAAGGCACGTCTCCCGTAAGCGGAAAGCTGAACGTTTCGAGAAATGTCATAATCCCCGGGGACAGTGCGGTCGTAAATGCGGTTTTTTATGATGAATACGGAAACGAGATAAGCGTTGATACATCTAAGATAGTTTATACCGATGATGCGTGGAATGCTCTTCCCGATGCGATATACACTCCCGAGGCTCCGGGAGTCCGTAAGCTTTATGCATCATACGGTGATATATGGCTTGAGACGGAAATCAAGGTTACCGATTCATTGTACAGCTTTGATATATCAGACAGAAATATAACGCTTAAAAACGGTGAATCCGCAAAACCGGATATATTTGCCTATGACTCTGACGGAGAAAGGCTTCAGATTAATCCGTATCTTTTGAATTTTGAATCCGACTCCGAAAATGCGTCCGTTTCCGCCGACGGTACAATAACCGCATCGGGAGACGGTCAGGCAATAGTGAGTGTAAGTTACGGGGATATAAAGGACTATATAACCGTAAACAAAAATTCGGCAAAATTGAAAGCTCCCCGGGCGGTTACGGCTGCCGACCCGTTTTACGGAGTAACCGATAACGTAAAAGCAACATTTGCCGTAAGCGGCGAAGTGCCCAAGGGTGCAACTCTTATCAATAAATTTTTCTCACTCCGAAGAATAGACCGCCTTAAGGCATATACAAAATCGTATGTCCTCGGCAGTTATTATGCCGACAGTTTTTCGGGCAATACATCCGCTGTTACGGGATATTCGGCCGTTCCGTCGGATTCGTCGCTGTTTGTTACGCTTAACACCAAGGATTCGTCATTCAGCGCATATAAAAATCTTGTCAGCGTTTGCACGTCGGTTTTAAGCGGGAATAAAAATATTGTTGTCATAGCAACAAGCTCCTTATCGGATATGAATGCGGAAGACGGAAACAGGCTTAAAAATATTTTAAATCGTGCCGTTGAAATAGGCAGCAATGTTTTTTATGTTTATCCGGGCGACAGGACGGAGGTTTCTCTTACGGACGGCATAAGATTTATAAAATGCGCTCCGACGGCTGATTACCGCGTTGCAAGCTTTGACAGTGACGCTAAGTATTGCTCGTATCCTGTCTTTTATGTAAACGGTGATGAAATAAAATACAGCTTTGTTTCGGATTATTAATTATGTTTTAAATTAATGTTTATTTGTTCATCGAACGGGCATTGTTGATATCCGTCCCTACGAATAATCGGGAATATACATTCCTTGCCTTTAATTATATAAAGTATATGTGTTGTGCTTGCGGAACGGTGTGGGCACCGTTCCCTACAAATAAATTGATAGTTTTGTTTTCAATTTATAAATTAGTTCAAACAAAAATTTGTAATAAGATTCTATTTAATAATCAATTACAAACTTACAATAACTACGTAGGGAACGGTGCCCACACCGTTCCGCTGAATAAAACAAACAAAATCATGCTTTTAAACGCAAGAAACATAATTACGAATTACGCATTCCGAATTCCGAATTAATTTATAACTGTGCAGACAGCATTGAAAAAGAATGCTGTCCGCTTTTTTATATAAAAATCGACTTTTACAGTAATATATTTTATTTAATTTAATCCTTGCAATATTGGTATTTTATGGTATAATTAAATGTACTTTAGATTTTTTGATTATATGATATTATGATAAATTGTGCATATCTTTAAAAGAGGTGACTCATATTGAAATTATGTGATATATGTAAAAAAAATCCCGCGGTTGTTTTTATTTCAAAAGTCGAGGGAGGTAAGTTTGAAAGCAGAGGGTACTGTATCAAGTGCGTTATTGAAACGGGTGTAGCGCCGATCGAGCAGATTGCCGAGCAAATGGGTGTTTCTCCCGATGATCTCAGGCATATGATAAATGATACCGATGACATAGGAATTTCGGACGAAGGCATTAGGGAGCTTATCGGCGATTTGCTCAAGGAAGACAATGCGAATGAAGATTTTGATGACATAACTGCCGATGAAGATGCCTTTTCGGATCAGAAGACGAAAAAAGGCAAAGCTCACGAAAAATTTGAGAGCGTTTTGGATAAATTCGGAGTTAATCTTACGAAAAAGGCAAAAAAAGGTGAACTCCCGAGTATTATCGGCCGCGAAAAGGAAATTGACCGTGCCATACAGATACTCAGCAGAATGAACAAAAACAATCCTGTTCTTTTGGGAGCTCCGGGTGTCGGCAAAACAGCCGTTGCTGAGGGAATTGCCAAAAGAATTGCAGACGGCAACGTGCCTCTGGTACTTTACGGTGTTCAGGTATATCTTCTTGAAATGTCAAACGTTGTTGCCGGAACTCAATACCGCGGTCAGTTTGAAAGCAGAATGAAGCAAATAATAGAAGCTGCTTCGGACAATGTCATACTTGTTATAGACGAGATCCACACCATAGCGAAAGCCGGAGACGGTGAGGGTGCCATGAATGCCGCAAATATTTTAAAGCCTGCACTTGCAAAGGGTACCGTCAAAATTATCGGAGCAACAACCCCCGAAGAATACCGAAAATATATTGAAAAGGATGCGGCTCTTGAAAGAAGATTTCAGCCGGTTGCGGTTGAAGAGCCGACTCATGAGGAGACGTTTAAAATACTGAAGGGAATCAGAGACGATTATGAAGGCTTTCATAATATAACCATCGATGATGAAGCGATTATTGAGGCGATTAACCTTTCCGACAGATATATAACAAACAGGTTTTTGCCCGACAAGGCAATTGATATTATCGATGAGGCTGCGTCAAGACTCAATATGAACAGTCCTTACAGGACGAAATTCATAGATGTTTATAAGAAAATCCATGATATTGACGCAAGGCTGGATAAGTACAGAATGAAACAGCTAAACAAAAAGGACGATGCAAATTCCGATGAGGAATTTAAAGAGCTTGCGCTTATTAAAAGCGATAAGTGCAAGATGGAAAAAGAATATGATGAAATAAGCGATAAGCAAAAGCAGATAAAGATAACGGTTTTTGATATTGCATCGGTCATAGAAACATGGACGGGTATTCCGGTGAAGAATATTACCGTGACAGATAAAGAAAAGCTTCTTTCCATGGAAAAAAATATCCATAGGCGCATCATCGGTCAGGATGAAGCCATAAGCGCGGTTTCGCGTGCGATACGCCGCAACAGGGTGTTTTCTCTGACAAAAAAGCGCCCGGTTTCGTTTATATTCGTAGGCCCCACAGGCGTCGGAAAAACGGAACTCGTAAAAGCTCTTGCCGAAAATCTCTTCGGTGATGAAAAAGACCTGATAAGAGTTGATATGAGCGAATATATGGAGAAGCACTCTGTCTCCAAAATAATAGGCTCTCCTCCGGGATACGTAGGCTATGACGAAGCCGGTCAGCTTACCGAAAGAGTAAGGCGGCATCCGTACAGCGTTATTTTGCTTGATGAAATAGAAAAAGCTCACAGCGATGTGTTCAACATATTTCTTCAGGTTCTTGATGACGGTGTAATAACCGATGCTCAGGGCAGAAAAATTGATTTTTCGAATACGGTTATTATCATGACGTCAAATGCGGGAACGAGCGTAGGTTCTGCATCGGGTATGGGATTTTCGACTCATGACGAAAAGATAAGCTCCGGGGTTGATAAAACTCTTAAAGAAATATTTAAGCCTGAATTTCTAAACAGAGTTGACGAGATAATTGAATTCAAGCAGCTTACTCACGATGAGCTTTTGAGGATAGAAGACCTAATGCTTGCCGAGATTAAAGAAAATGTCGAGATGCGCGGCGGCAAATTTGTGATTACAACCGAAGCAAAGGAAAAAATCCTTGAAAATTCATATAATCCGAGGTACGGCGCAAGACCGATAAGGCGTGAAATTCAAAACAGCATAGAAAACCGCTTAAGCGAACTTATTCTTTCCGAAGACAGCATTGATTCGGTAAAGGTTAAGGTTTCGGGTAAAAATGACGGCATACGTGTTGAGCTTGAAAAATAATTTAAAAATCACAAAAAAAGCTATTGTAAAAGTTAAATGATTGTGATATAATACAATCATGTGTATAAATGTTTATGGAAATATTTATACACAGTAATACAGGAGGTTGAAAAAATGGCAAAAAAATTCAAAACTATGGATGGAAACAATGCTGCGGCTCACTGCGCATATGCGTTTACCGAAGTTGCTGCAATCTATCCGATAACTCCGTCGTCCACAATGGCAGAAGTTGTTGACGAATGGAGTGCCAAAGGGCTCAAAAACATTTTCGGCGAAACAGTCGATGTTGTGGAAATGCAGTCCGAGGCAGGTGCGGCAGGCGCTGTACACGGCTCTTTGCAGGGCGGTGCGCTGACCACCACATTTACTGCATCTCAGGGTTTACTCCTTATGATTCCAAATATGTATAAAATAGCGGGTGAACTTCTCCCGTGTGTATTCCATGTAAGTGCAAGAGCTCTTGCAGCTCACGCTCTTAACATTTTCGGAGACCACCAGGATGTTATGGCATGCCGTCAGACAGGCTTTGCCATGCTTGCGTCGGGTTCCGTTCAGGAAACAATGGATTTAGCCGGTGTTGCACATCTTGCTTCCATTAAGGGAAGAGTTCCTTTCCTTCATTTCTTTGACGGATTCAGAACATCTCACGAAATTCAGAAGATCGAGGTTATGGAATATGACGATCTTAAGAAACTCGTTGATATGGACGCTATAAAAGAATTTAAGGATCGTGCGCTTAATCCGGAGCATCCGGTTCTCAGAGGTACTGCCCAGAACTCTGATATTTATTTCCAGGGCAGAGAAGTTGCAAACAAATATTATGAAGAAATTCCCGATATTGTTGCAGATTATATGAAAGAAATAACAAAGATTACAGGAAGAGATTATGCTCCGTTTACATACTACGGCGCACCCGATGCGGAAAAGGTAATCGTTGCTATGGGTTCTGTATGTGAAGCTTTGGAAGAAACGGTTGATTATCTCAATGCCGCAGGACATAAAGTCGGCGTTATTAAGGTTCATCTTTACAGACCGTTCTCGGCTAAATACTTCTTTGACGTTATGCCGAAGAGCGTTCGCAAGATTGCCGTTCTTGACAGAACAAAAGAACCCGGTTCACTCGGTGAGCCTCTTTATCTTGACGTTTGCAACCTTTATACGGGTAAGGCAGATGCCCCCGTTATCGTTGGCGGACGCTACGGTCTCGGTTCAAAGGATACCACCCCGACACAGCTTGCGGCTGTATATGCAAATCTTGACAGTGATGAGCCCAAAAACGGATTTACGATCGGCATTACAGACGATGTTACAAATCTGTCGCTTCCTCTCGGTGAGAGAATCAATGCCGCTCCCGAAGGCACAACACGCTGCAAATTCTGGGGCTTTGGCTCTGACGGTACTGTCGGCGCAAACAAAGACGCCATTAAGATTATCGGTGATAATACCGAGCTTTATGCACAGGCATACTTTGACTATGACTCCAAGAAATCCGGCGGTGTGACGATGTCTCACTTAAGATTCGGTAAAAAGCCTATCAAATCAACATACCTTCTTGATGAGGCAGATTATATTGCATGTCATAAGCCTGCGTATATTCATCAGTATGATGTTCTCGAAGGCCTCAAAAAGGGCGGTACGTTCCTGCTTAACTGCGTTTGGGATGATGCCGAGCTTGAAGAGAAGATCCCTGCAGAGATGAAGAGATATATTGCTGAAAACGATATTAAATTCTATACCATAAATGCTGTTGACGTTGCCGTTAAGGTAGGTCTCGGGCCGACGAGAATCAACATGGTAACACAGAGCGCATTTTTTAAGCTTGCAAATGTTATTCCGTTTGACAAAGCGGTTGAACTCATTAAGGCAGCTATCAAAAAGACCTACGGCAAAAAAGGTGACGAAATCGTAAGAATGAACTGTGACGCGGTTGACGGCGCTGTTGAAGCTCTCCACGAGGTTAATGTTCCCGAAAGCTGGAAGACTGCAGCCGATGCTCCGGCAGAAGCTAAGGATGTTCCCGAGTTCATTTCCAAAATTGTTGAGCCGGTTAATGCTCAGAGAGGCTACAAGCTTCCGGTAAGCACGTTTGTAGGCATGGAAGACGGAACCTTTGAGACAGGTACTTCAAAATTTGAAAAAAGAGGCGTAGCTGTTAATGTTCCCGTGTGGGACATTAAAAAATGTATTCAGTGTAATCAGTGTTCGGCTGTTTGTCCTCATGCTGCTATAAGACCGGTACTCTTAACCGCCGAAGAAAAGGCAAGCGCTCCCGAAAACTTCGAGACAAAGCCTGCTCTCGGTTTTTCCGGAATGGAATTCAGAATGCAGGTATCTCCGCTTGACTGTCTCGGATGCGGTGTATGTGCAAACGTATGTCCCGAAAAGGTACAGGCTCTTAAGATGACACCGATAGATGATGTTGCCGATCTTGAAGCTCCCAACTGGGATTATGCAATGACGGTATCTTCAAAACAGAAAGATATAGATATCTCAAAGAATATCAAAAATTCACAGTTTGCAACACCGATGCTTGAATTCTCGGGGGCATGCGCAGGCTGCGGCGAAACACCTTATATTAAACTTATCACACAGCTCTTCGGAGACAGAATGATGGTAGCAAACGCTACGGGTTGTACGTCTATCTGGGGCGGCTCCGCTCCGTCAATGCCTTATTGTAAAAATGCAGAGGGCAAAGGTCCCGCATGGGCAAATTCGCTGTTTGAAGATAATGCCGAATTCGGTCTCGGTATGGTTCTTGCAGTTAAGAAAAACAGAAAGAACATTGAGTCTTTGATGAATCAGGCAATGGAAGCGGGCTGCAGTGATGAGCTTGCGGACGCATTCAAGGCATGGATTGCAGGCAAAGACAAAACCGTAGATTCGATTGAAGCTGCCGACAAGGTAAGAAAAGCTCTTGCAAATGCTGATAAGAAAGATGAAATTCTTACCAGGATTGCCGACAGAGAAGATTATCTCGTTAAAAAATCTCAGTGGGTATTCGGCGGTGACGGCTGGGCTTACGATATAGGCTACGGCGGTCTTGACCACGTAATTGCATCCGGTGAGGATATCAACATTTTTGTTGTTGATACGGAGGTTTACTCCAATACGGGCGGTCAGTCATCAAAAGCTACACCGACGGCAGCGGTTGCTAAGTTTGCCGCATCGGGTAAGAGAGTTAAGAAAAAAGACCTCGGCATGATTGCCACAACATACGGTTATGTATATGTCGCTCAGATTGCACTCGGTGCAAATATGCAGCAGGCATTAAACGCTATCAAAGAAGCGGAAGCATATCCCGGTCCGTCGCTTGTTATAGCTTATGCTCCGTGTATTAACCACGGTATAAAAGCAAAAGGTAATATGGCTAACTCAATTCTTGAAGAAAAGAAAGCCGTAGAAACAGGTTACTGGCATTTGTGGAGATTCAATCCTGAGCTTAAAGATGAAGGAAAGAATCCGTTTACACTTGATTCCAAAGAACCCACGGGCGCAATCAAAGACTTTATGATGGGTGAAAACAGATATCTCATGCTCAAAAAAGCATATCCCGATATTGCCGATCAGCTCTTTGATAAAGCTGAAAAAGATTTGCTTGACAGATATGAAACATATAAGTCAATGGCAGGCAAATAAATCAAAATAATCAAAAAGTACAATTGTTGCTTTGAGGCTGCCGTATATTTGCGGCAGCTTCAGGGCATTATTTTTGAAAAATAATTTTTGTACTTTAAATACCGTCTGATAAAAATTTTCTTATATGCATATGATATATATGTAATAAAAAGTGAGAGGATTATAGATGATAGAAGCATCGCAGAACAATAAAAGAAAAAAATTAATATTTATTTTAATTCCGACTGTCTTTTTTCTCGTTTTTGCATCGGTGTTTGCATATTTTGCCTTCAAAGCGCAAACCGATAATATATATGACGGCATAAGCATAGCCGGGGTTAATGTATCGTTCTTAAGCGCAAATGATGCCGAGAAAAAGGTTGCCGATAAGCTTTCGGTATCCGAAATGAATATTCCGATAAAATGCGGTGATTTTTCCGTAACCGTGACATCGGCTCAGATAAATCTTTCGTTCGATGCCAAAAAAACTGCAGAAAAAGCAGCAGAAACAGGGAAGAACGGAAGCATATTTGCAAAGATAAAAAACATGTTTTATATAAAAAAACATAAGGTTAATATTGAACCCGAATTTAAATGTGACACCGAGACCTTGCAGAAGATATTAAACGACAATTTCTATAACGCATTTGCGGATGTCCGTCAATACAGTGTGGAAATAGGGGAGAACTGCATTGTTGTAAATAACGGTCAGGACGGAAAAACGGTTGAGGCCGTATCGGTTTTAAAAAAGATTTCAAAAGCAATATATAACAATACAATAAAAAATGGGGTTGAGGCCGATATCAAAACCGTATCTCCCGACCCTATAGATAAAGATAAATTTTATGAAGAATATAACCGTGAGCCTGTTGACGCCGTATGCACCGAGACGGACGGCGGAGTGAATATCACTCCCGAGATAATCGGTATAAGCATTGACAGACAAACAGCGGATAAAATAATAGACGAAAACAGAGATACACATGAAAATTACACCATTCCCGCCGTTATAACATATCCTGCGGTAACATCCGCTTATCTTGAGGCGGAATTTACCGATACGGTTATCGGAACATATTCGAGCAACTATTCAACCAGCACCTCAAACAGAAAATCAAATATTTCTCTTGCATCCGCAAAGATTAATTCAGTGGTTTTAAACCCCGGCGACGTTTTTTCGTTTAACAATGTTGTCGGTCCGCGAACGGCTGAAACAGGATTTAAAGAAGCTCATGTCTACAGTGGCAACAAGGTTGTTGAGGGCATAGGCGGCGGCATATGTCAGGTATCGTCCACACTGTACAATGCCGTGGTAAGAGCCGATCTTGAAATTGTATACAGAACAAATCACAGCATACCCGTATCTTATGTTCCGATAGGTTGTGATGCTACCGTATCCTACGGAACGATAGATTTTAAATTTAAAAATAATAAAGATACACCTGTTAAAATAGAGTGCATTGCCGACGGAAACAATCTGACGGTAAACATTTACGGCAGAAAGAAATATCTTAAAGATATTACGGTTGAAGCCGTTAAAATTTCAACAACGGATTATGTGACAACCGAGGTTTCGGATGAAACATTGATGCCGGGCGAGAGAAAGGTTACCGAAAAGGGTTCTCCCGGCTCCGTTTACGAATCATACAAGATAACAAAGGTGAACGGTGAAGTTGTATCGCGTGAATTTCTTGCAAAAAGCACATACAGCCCGATAAATGAAGTGGTTCATGTCGGCGCGGAATAAAGCAACGGCGGTCAGCAAAGTGATTTTCATTTTGTCGGCCGCCGTTTTAAGATTGATAATTATATGTATTTGTAAATATTATTAAAAAAACCTGCTATGGTAATTTACAGTGATTCGAGATCATACATTGTGAGATAATTTCCGGTGTTATTAAGCATTTCCTTAAACAGCTTTTTTGAATCCTCAAGATTTATTGTTACGAGAGGATCGTTTGCAAATGCACGAAATGCCATGTCAAGATCACGATCGAGTCCTGCTTTGGTTATCAACTCCTGTTCGCCCGATACACTTGCAATAAGAGGATAAATTTCTTTAGGTATTTCACCGGAAAACACGGGATTTAATGAATTTGCACGGAAAACCGCATTTGTTTCTACAACCGCACCGATAGGTAAATTGGGGATTTGACCTTGATTTGGAATATTTACATTTGTAACAAGATCGCACAGCCCTAAAAGTGCTCTCATTTGGTTTACACCTTCTTCTCCGGTTTCGTTTATCTCGAATTTCTGTTCACCGGATACGAGCTTTGCGCTTTTTTCAAGACGCGCCTGCAGGTCTTTTTTTCTCCAGCTTACGGGAGTGAGCGCAAATTTCCATTCATTAACCTGTTCGGGATTTTCAAGATACCAGTTACCGGGACAAAACTCGGCGAGATGTCTGTCGCCCGCCGCCGCGATGTAGCCGTATCTGTTGAACAAATTAAGCTTTACTCTTTCAGAGTATGAAAAAGCGTTATTCATCCAGTTTTCATCACTTTTCTCATCAAAACCTGTTTCGGAATATTTATCGGCAAATTTTCTATATACGTCAAAAAGATTAATATTTTTATATTCTGCTTTTGTAAACCAGGTAAAGTGGTTAACACCGACAACATTAACTTTTATGTCATCTCTCGGGACGTTGTCTATTCCGCAGATATATTTAAGTGCCTTTGAAAGAACTTTTTGAGTCCCGAAAACCTCATGACAGCAACCGAAAGCCTTGATTTCCGGGAATACGCTGTAAAGAGTTTTAATGGAAACCGTCATGGGATTTGTATAGTTTATGACCCAGGCGTCAGGAGAAAAATTCTTGATAGCAACAGCAATTTCCTGCATCATGGGAATAGTGCGCAGCGCTCTCACGATTCCACCCGGACCGGATGTATCTCCCACAGACTGATAAATTCCGTATTTTTCAGGGGTATGAACATCACTTTCCATTTCATCAAATGTGCCGGGAAGTATTGAAATTATAACAAAATCCGCTCCGGTTAATGCTTCTTCGATGGTTTTCACGGCTTTGTAGTTCCAAACGGACTTGCACTCGTCAAGTTCTTTAATTTTATTACCGATAATTTCGTTGTGCTGTGCTGCCTCAAAGTCAATATCGTAAAGAAATACATCTCCCGACATATCATTTGTCTGAGCAAGGTCACTCATGAGGCCCCATGCCCATCCGCGCGAACCGCCGCCGATATAAGCTATTTTCAAATCTGCAGCTTTGTTATTTTCGTATCTCATAAAACGCACCCTCTCAATAAATTTAATGTAATTTATTTTTACACAGCATTATTATACAGTCCGACTGCAATAAATTCATTAATTTTATTGACAGAAAAACAAAAAAACTTGACATTTTTGATAAAATAAATTATTATCATCATAACAATAAACGGAATGAGGTATGAAAAATGGGTGTCAGACTTTATGAAAATGCGTCTTTTTTTATTGATAAAGATAGAGATTCAACATTTGACGGAGCAAGCAAAGATATTCATGATTTATTTGAAATTTACTTTATGTCTGACGGTGAATGTGATTATTATATAGGCGGAAGAATATATGAGGTTAAAAGCGGCGATGTTATATTGATTCCTCCCGGAGTACTGCATAAAAATTCATACAGATGCCGAAAACATACACGCATTGCAATTCATTTTTCAAATCAATATATTCCGCCCGCAGTTTTACCTTTTATCAGGAGCGGAACCGTTTTGTACCGCAGCGGAGAAACTGCGTCCGAAATTTGTGAGCTGACCTAGGCATTGTATGATGAATTTAAAAACGGTGACAATTTTTCCTGCGAAGCAATCAGAAGCTATATGAGCTTGCTTTTTATTATGATTGTCAGAAACCGAAAAAATTATGAAGGGGTTAAGACTTTAAACGAAAATGTCGAGGCAGCGAAAAAATATATTCATGATAACTATCAATCTGAAATAACTCTTAAAGGAATATCAAAAATTATTGGGGTAAGTGCCGAGCATCTTTCAAGGCTGTTCAGAGCAGAAACGGGTTTTGGTTTTTGCGAATATGTCAATATTGTACGCCTTGATAAGGCAAGAGCACTTTTGCTCGGTAAAAATAAGTCTGTTGCTGAGGTTGCATACGAATGCGGATTCAATGACAGTAATTATTTTTCGGTTAAATTTAAAAGTCTTTACGGCGTGTCTCCAAAGGACTACAAAAAATTGTAATTTGTAAAAACAAAAATTTTACTTGACAAATATGAAAAGCTGTATATAATATAAAAATATTAACGGATCTTATTGCCGAAATTGAAAAGGAGAAGTATGCAATGTTAAATTACACCGAAAAAAAGGATTTTTCACCGGTAGATTTTTCAACTCCGTCAAGTGCATATTCACCCGTTTATTCATGGATTTGGAATAGCCCCATGACTACGGAGACGGTCGAAAAAGAAATTGATGAAATGGCGGAGCAGGGGATGCGTGCGTTTTACATAATTCCGGAACCGCCCGAGTTTAGAAATGGTTACATGGAGACAAAAATGTCGCCGCCGTATTTGTCTGAGGAGTTTTTCACTCTTGTGCGTCATGCAATGGAATATGCTGCAAAAAAAAATATGGTAACATGGCTTTATGATGAGGGCGGATGGCCGTCAGGCAGCGCATGCGGAAGGGTGACCGAAAAATATCCGGAGGTTAGGGCAAAAAGACTTGCTGTCAAAAACCGGCGCATGAGATCCGGAGAGGTATTAAAGTGGGAGGATGAGTTTATATCTGTTATTTGCGGCGACGAAATTTCGGCAAATGAAGATATTAAAGTTTCTGAAGATACAGATATTGAAATATATTATATTGAAACAATAAAAACACGTGATCCGCATTTGCAATGCAAAAAAGCAGTGGAAGAATTTATCAGGTCGACATATGATGAATATAAAAGGTATATGGGTGACTTGTTCGGCGAGAAAACGTTTGCAATGTTTACTGATGAGGCAATAATGTATGCACCGTTTTATGTTGATTGCATTAATGAATTTGAAGAAAAATACGGCCGGAATTTTGCGAAAATGGTACCTGCATTGTTTAAAGCATGGAAGGGAGCGGACGGCAAGCGTTTTAAGACGGAGTACATTGAGTTTTGCTGCGAAAAGTTCTGTGATATTTACGTTGAGACGCTGCACAGCTGGTGTAGGGAAAACGGTATTTTGTTTACCGGACATATGAATGGCGACGATGTGCTTTCGGGATATATTTATCAGTCGGGAAATGCCCTGTATCATTTGCGTCATATGGATATTCCGGGTGTGGATGTTATCTGGAGGCAAATATATCCCGGAAGTAAGCAGAACAGCTTCTTTCCGCGCATTGCGTCTTCCGCGGCACATCAGGTCGGTTCAAATTATGCTGTTTCGGAATCGTTTGCCGTATACGGAGCAGGTCTGACATATGATTTGATGCGCTATGTGTGCGGCTATCAATTCGTACGCGGAATAAACATAATAAACCCGATGAGTGTGACATCGGGAAGAGAAGATTTTTTGTCGTTTCAGTGCAGACCGCATTTTGTGCCGCAGCTTCCGGGTGCAAAACATATGAGTTCTTTCAACGAATACCTGTCAAGGATGATGTATCTGACGAGCGTCGGTAAAATTGACGCTGAAACGGCTCTTTATATGCCTATACGTGATGTTTGGGCAGATAACGGCGAGGCAGAGAAAAAATATTACGAGCTTGGCAAAAGGCTTGAAGAGAATCAGATTTATTTTGATGTGATAGATGACAGCTATATATGCGAATCGGAAATTATGTCAGGCTGTCTCGGGGAGGCAAAATACAAAGCGGTTTTTGTTCCGCCAAATTGTTGGATGAAAAGAGAAAGCAAAAAAAAGCTTGAAGCATTTGCAAAATCCGGTGGCAGAGTATTCACCGTTGGTGACTCTGAAATTGAATATTCCGAAAATTGGACCGAAGCAGCGGAAGATGAATACAGTCTTGTTACATGCGACAGTAAGCACATACGTGCAATGCGCAGAATGTATCAAAACGGATATATATACATTCTTTTTAATGAAAGCGAGAAAAAAGAAAGTTTTACGGTGAATATCGATAAAAAATACAGGAAATTGTACAGGCTGAATCCGTTAAACGGTGAAATATATGTGTTTGAAGAAAGAGAATATCTTTTGCCGAGCGGCGGAGAATTGGTTATTCTTGATACAGACGCCGAATTTAGTTGCTCTGAAGAAGTGAATTGCGGTAACGAAATATCAACCGCAAGAATTACCGGTCTGAAAAAGACGGAGCGCTGTATGTTTGAGCGCGGCGCTTGGAAAGTTTTGTCGGAAAATTCGGAAATGAAAAATGGTGAATGGGAAAAGGATTTTTCAGGGACTGCGGTTTATACGGCTGAATTTGACGCAACTGCCGGCTGTAATATTGTAATTGATCTCGGGTACGTATACGGAAGCTGTGAGCTTCGTTTGAACGGACATAGTATCGGAACATGCATAGTACCTCCGTATACTGTTAATGTTAACGGTTCAATCGTAAAAGAGAAAAACATTTTGGAAATTTCGGTTTTTAATACGGGCGCAAATGCAATGAGCAGTGCGGATTTTTCGGATTATCCGCCGCAAGTAAAAGGCCCGTATCACGAAAAGACTCTTGAGTTTGAAAGAGACTCTCTTATCTCGGGACTTGCAGACAAAATAAAAATATTTAAAAGTGTATAAAGTCAATAACGGATACGGCTTAAAACATTTTGTCAAGCGGACGCCGCGGCGTCCGCTTTTGTTTTGAAATTTGAGTACAAATATTTTTAAATTGCTTTTAAAAATATGCTATGATAAAATGAAATTGTAAATGAGTTTTATTAAATTAGGAGGAGATTACATATGGTAAAATCTTTATTGTACGCAAAGAAAACCGTTGCTGTCGCTGTTGCGGTGATTATGCTGACCTTCTCATTTTCGTTTGGCGCGGTATATGCGCAGGACGAGTCGGTTGGTATTAGCTGTGATGCAGACGGCAAAACCGGAGTCACCAATATAGGTGAAGACGCAAACGGTCTGTTAACAATTTCGTTTGATCGTGAAATGGATGAAAGTACGCTTACTAAGGGAAATATTGTCCTTTTAAAATCCGACGAAACTGCCGTTGATTATGAAATTAACGTGGTAGATTCAAAAACAGTAACAATTGACAAAATGTATTTAAGCAATCTGAAAACAGATAACTCAGCTGAAGCATGGGGAACAGAGCTTGCGTCTCGGAATTTTAAAATCACTGTAAGCGGAGTTAAAGCAAGCGGATCGGAAACAGCCGAGCCGGCAAAAACCTTCTCGTTTTCAACAGCTGAGATTGTTGCTCCCGTACCGTATGTTAAGGGAAAGCTGATACGAAATGTATCTGCAGGACTTAATATTGAGGCAAGATATGGTTTTGCCGATGCTAACGTAACTGCCGGAAACGGTACTGACGGAAATAAAGGAACATGCATTTCTGTAAATGACGGAAACAATGATTCGTCAAATACCGAAAAAAATGATTGGGTTGCAAGATACGATCTTGGAAACGAATATGATATCTGCGGTGTGGCGCTCAGGAATTTTGCCGGATTTGCCGACTACAGAAATATTAGCGTAGGCGGAAGCAATAATCCTGATTTAGATAAAATTACAGACGACGCGTCGGGTTTTGACAAATATTTTGAAACAAATGCAAATTTCGCAGATAACGCTAATCGTGACAGGGTGTTCAACGCATTTTTCACTCAAGGACAAAAGTCTGCCAAATATATTTATCTTGCACATAACAGAGATAGCGTAAATAGAACAAGATTTTCGGAAATTTATGTATTTGCATATATAGACGGACCGACGAATTTTGTTCAGTCGACAACACCGGCTGACGGCGCGACCGGAGTTACCAACATTGGTATGAATGAAACCGGATATGTTGAGATAAATTTCGGCGAGGATATGAATACGTCAACACTTAATAAGGACAGTATTGTTCTTACAAACAGTGCCGGGGATGTTATTGACTATACACCGGCTTTAAATAACGGAACAGTTTATAAAATAGATAAAAAATACCTCAGCAGTATTTCAAAAACAAATTCGGGCAGTAATGTCGGAACGGCAATGACCGGCGATACATTTACAATTACGCTGAATACAAAAGCGAAAGCTGCATCGGGTAGGGCACAGGAGAAATATTCATTTAGTTTTACAACAGCAGCTCTTGTTGCTCCCGTATCATATGTTGAAGGCAAAAAAATTATTGATGTTGCGTCAAAACTGCCTGTTGAGGCTCGTTACGGATATGCTGAACCCGGTTCTGAATTCAGCGGAACAGACGGAAATCCCGGAACGGCAACCACTCCGAAGGATGACAACACCGTTACTGCAGGCGGAGCTCCGAGCAGTAAATGGACTTTCAGATGTGACCTGGGTAAGGAATATGACATAGCCGGGGTTATGGTTCAAAACTTTAACGGATATCATTTTAGAATGGTTGTGTTGGGCGGCAGCAACAGTACTGATATTGAGGATTACAGTCAAGTAGCCGAGTATGTAAGAACCGGTGATTTTTCAGCAGCTGATGCATACAAAAACAACTTTGTTTACAGCTTCTTTGAAAACGGAAAAAATAAAGCAAGATATATTTACGGCGGTCATGCTAAAAGTAATGTTACGTCTGTATACATTTCCGAAATGAAAGTTTTTGCCTATGTGGATGAAGCAAATGATCCGTTTGCATTCATGCTTATCGGAAATAATGTTACAAAAAGAATCTCTGCAGAAGTAGACAGGACAAAATACCCCGACGCCGTTGCAATAGTAGCGTTTTATAAAGACGGTGAGCTTATAGATGTGAAATATACGGCAGATAAGGGAAAAACAAATTATATTTATGTTGCCGGTGATAATGCAAAAGGTGAAAATTGGGAGAACTTCCCTTGGAGCGACGGACATTATCAGGCAAAAGCTTTTCTTTGGGACAATATGACAGCAATGAGGCCGATT
This sequence comes from uncultured Clostridia bacterium, assembly GCA_934463165.1. GTDB lineage: Bacteria > Bacillota > Clostridia > UMGS1810 > UMGS1810 > RGIG1828. The sequence goes on along the minus strand of CAKSJG010000015.1, from coordinate 27,868 downwards.
GCAGCCACGGAAACGCTGATGCGCAGCGGAAATTGATTTTTATATAATGTCGAAATGAATTGCGATAATGTGATTTTGATTTGACGGATTTGTTGAGAATATTATATAGGGGACGGTTGCCCCTGTACGAAAACATTCGGATGTTCCGTTTTTTGTACAGGGGCATCTGTAGTTAAGGAAAGAATTGGAGATTTACTTTTTTTGAAAAAAGATGTAAAATATATAAAAGTTGGTGTTTGTTTGACACTTCCAAAATATTTAGGAGGAAAAGTCAGTGATAAAGCTTGAAAGCGAAAACAAATGGACAGGTATTCCGAGCAGTAGAAGAATATTTGGTAATTTTATTGAATCGGGTATTGGACGGCAGATTACGGGAATTTGGAGTGAAATGCTTCAAAACAGATCGTTCAGACCGAGGAGCGAATATAAATATCCGATGTGGCAATGGATCGGCATGACAAAGGAATTTTATAACGAAAATGCACCTTTTTGGCATAGCGGATATGAAGAAGATTTTTGGGAACCTATTGGTGATGCTGAATTTATGCGAACCTACGGGAGCCATATGTATAAAGGCAAGGATGCGTTGCAGGTACATAACAATATCGGTAAAGAGGCAGGAATAAAACAAAAACGTATTCATCTTCATAAAGGTCGGGAATACAGATTTACAATTGACGCATGCTTTGAAGGTGAGTGGACAGAGGCAGGCTTAAATGGATTTGGTGATATAATTCATACAGATAAAAAGAAAATAATACAAATTGTTTTGGGATCTCAAAGCACGGGGATAGAGTTGAGCACGAATACATGTCATTATGAGTGGATATTTATGGCGAAAGAAACAGAAACGGTTGATTTTGAAATAAAATTCGGATGGGTAGGCGGAATTATTTTATCATGTGTTTCACTGATGCCAACAGATAATATTGCCGGCTTTAAAAGAGAAGTCGTGGAGAAGCTTATTGAAATTTCTCCGTCTGTTATACGTTTCCCCGGTGGATGCTTCACAAGCTTCTTCAATTGGGAAACTGCAGTTGGTGACAGAGACACCAGAGAAGCTATGGAGAGCTTTTATTGGGGCGGAATTGAGGAAAATGATGTCGGAATTGATGAATTTATGCAACTGTCCGACATTGTGGGCTTTGAACCGCAGATTTGTATTAACATGATGACGTCATCGCCATTTAAGGCATTTCAGCAGGTAGAGTATCTGAATGGCAGCCCTGAAACAGAGATGGGAAGATGGAGAAAACTGAACGGTCATGAGAAACCTTATCATGTAAAGTTAATTGAACTTGATAACGAGCCTGCGCGAAAATGGACTTGTGAGCAATATGCACAAAAGTGTGTGGAATTTATTAATGAAATGAATCGTCAGGGTTCACCATTTGAGTATATTATTGCAGCATATTCATATGGAATTGAAAATCTGGAAAGATTGCTTGAAATAACAGGAAAATATATTTCTCATGTGGGATTTCGTGACAGTTCTCCGGAGTTTATGAAAAAAGCGCTGCCGATTGTAGAACATTACAATAAAAAAAATAATACAAAGCTGAAGCTTGCAAATACGGAATGGCCTGCGCCGGTTTCTTCGATTGAAAGATTTGAAGATGAGGATTTGATTCAGGATTTTCATTGGAGAGGTGAAATAACAAACAATTATAAAAAAAGCTATTCAACCTATCTTCAAAATTGGAATTCCGCCTTGAATACAGCGAAAAGAACACTTGATCATATTAGTTATGGGGGAGAAGTATTTGAAATTTCCAATTTTAACAATTTATGCAACACGTGGGGACAAAACATAATAAACGCATCAAAGGATAAATGTTGGATATCATGTTGCGGCAGAGTGTTTAAGTTTTTAAGAGAGCATTTTTCGCCTTGTATTTCAACGACGGTTAAAACAGGTGATGAGGGCATTTATGCACTCCTTACAAGTGACATCAACGGAAAGAAAAGAATATTTCTTGTCAATATGCATTCGGCATCTGTTGAGGTATCACTCTCCGGACTTGGTATGAATAAGGCATATTTGCTGTTCAGCGATAAAAGAATGAATTATGAGAAAGAAAGTGAATCGTATTTGTTCGAAAATGCTTGTGATTTGGACGGAAACAGCTTTTGGCTGAATGGTTTGTCTGTGTGCTGCCTGGAGTGATGATATGCTCAAGCATTACAGTGGCATGTTTGTTGCAGCTAATCTAAACCGGAAATCCGGTATGCACGATTGTTATGTAAACAAAATAACGACGGACGATTGCTGTGATTAACCTAAAAGAAGCTATGAGAAGTTTGAACAGGTGCTAAGGAAACAGTGTTTGACTGAGATGGTTATTGTTAAAAAGCTGCATATAAATGCTAAAGGCAGTGAAGTCTAATGTTTTTAGTGAAAGTTAAATTATAAAAAACAGGGTGTCTGTTTGACACTATTAATATGCGAACGGAGGAAACGCCTATGTATAAAGTGTTAATTGTTGATGATTGCAAAAGCGATTTGAGAGGGATGCAGAGCTATATACCGTGGAGTGAGCTGGGATGTATTGTTGCAGCAACGGCAACAAATGGCTTGGAAGGGTATAATGCTGCTTTGAAATGTGTTCCCGATATTGTTATAACAGACATTTCCATGCCTGTGAAAGACGGATTCGAAATGACAAAACTCATTAACGAAAAGCTTAAAAATGTTTTTTATATATACATGAGCTGTCATCAGTCATTTGACTACGCGCGTCTTGCAATTGAAAACAGAGCATTTGATTATGTGCTTAAGCCTATCAAGAGGGAAAGTATGGTTGACGCTGTTAAAAAGGCTATCGGATCAATTGACAAAGATAAGGGAAATTCCGAGATTATTGCGCAGCTTAAGGTGCAGCTTGAAGAAAATAAAAAAGTTCTCAGAGAAAACCATCTTGCCAATTTGCTGTTCGGCGTCGAAAAGGAGGGCAACAGCTTTTTGGATCTGGACTCCGAAAAAAATTTTCGCATCGGTATTGCCGTTATTGAAAATGTGCAGACTGATTCCGAGACGGTTTATCTGCAGAGAATGTTTCTTAAAGATTGTCTGAGTATGGTATTTGCCGATTCTTTCTTTTTAAATTTTGAGAATGACAAGCTTATAATGGTCATAGAGGATGACGATATATTTCATTCTCTTGAACAAACGCAGAATGAATTTAATGAGACGTTCGGAAAAACAGTTTCAATGTATTTTAATGAAATTGGCACAACATCGGAAAATATGCGCGAACAGTTCAGAAAAATTTTGAACATAATAAAAAATAATTTTTTTGAAAAGAATGGACAGATTGTTGTTGTCGATGAGTCGTTTTCAATGGAAAATGATAGTGAGACAGCTCTTGACGTTCCATTAATTTACGATAATATTACTGCGTTTTTTAAGCAAAATACCAGCGCCGAAGAATTTGTCGATAAGTATCTTCCGTCGGAGTGTGCAATCAATGTTGCATATTTAAAATCCGTTGCTTACAGCACGGTATGTTCAATTTGTATTTTTTTGGCGTCTCAGAATTATTCTCTTTCCGATATTTTCGAAGATGAAATGGTAGTCTGGAAAAAGCTTACGTATTTTAATTCGATTGTTAATATAAGGCAATGGATAATAAACATGATGCATGCAGTTAATGATTTTCTTTTGGGTGAAAAGGTGTTTGAAAAATCAAATGTGCTTGTTGAGCAAATAAAAAGCTTTATAGATGTGAACTTTCATTTGGTTGATGCACTTGAGCTTTCGGCAAGTAATCAAAATATAAGCTTATTTCATGCAAACGTAATTTTCAAGAGGTGCACTCAAATGACAATATTTGAATATCTTGTCGAAAAGAGAATGAGCAAAGCAAAAAAAATGCTTAGGGGAACGGATAAAAAAATATACGAAATAGCTAAAAGCGTCGGGTATTCAAGCAACACATATTTTTCAACAGCTTTTAAAAAGAATGTCGGTGTAACTCCGCAGCAGTACCGCGACGGAAGGGGATAAGTGTTCTGATATGAAAAAAAACAATGAATCCATAAAATACACGCTCAGAAATAAAATTTTCATATACTCGCTTATTCCCGCATCGATCATTATTATAATTATATGTATAATAATTTCAAAACTGCAATGCAGCCGGTATATAAATAAAATAGAAACCGGATGCCTCAGAAATGCACAGTATATTAATATGCAGCTGAATTATCTTGACCATACACTAAACAATATTATATATGACGGTATCATTGAAAATGCGGTTGCAAAAAGCAGAGAATCCGATTTCTCCGAAAAAATAATAATGCTTAACGAAATAAATACATACTGCAAAAGATTTTATAATTCTTATAATGCAGATAATGTGAAAATCAGAATTTATCATAACAGAGACGGAATGTTTCGCAGTGATTATCTGCGTGATATTCGTGAACTTAACGAGTCGGACTGCAAAAAAATTCTGGAAACCGAGAATCGTGTCAGAAAATGGATTGTGACGGAAAGTGAAACAATTGCCGCATGCAATATGACCAAGGGAGATGATATACTTATTTTCACATGCGGAATTGACAGAGTAACAATGGAAAATTTTTTGAGTACGGATATATATTATTTGGGTACTGATTTGCCGCGCAGCTGTCTTAGTATTGTGTCAAAATCCGAAAAAAACAAGGACGATCGGCATGTGAAATATGAATCCTTGGTAAACGGACAATATATCAAAGCAGAGATACCTGAAAACAGACTGATTGAAATATACGGGGTGATTTTTGGATCGGGATTGGGAATTTTGGCTTTTGTATTTGTGTTTTCCCTGATTTTGGCAGAAATGACATCTGTAAAGCTTACAAAAAAACTCTATGATTTTCTTGAACTGATGAAAAGCGAAAAACTGTATGAAAATATAGAAAATATCCGAATCGATACGAATGATGAGTTGTATGTCATTTTTGATAAAATCAAGCAGCTGTTCACCGATATTAAAAAAATAAATGCTGAAAAGAATTCCCTTATTAAAGAGAACACGGACCTTCAGCTTGCGCATGCACAGTCACAGATCAATCCGCACCTCCTATATAATGTTTTATCTGTTATAAGATGGAGCTGTGTTGATAAGGCGCCGGAGGTTGTCGAACAGATAGATGCTATGGTTGATTATTACAGAATGTCAATATGTGATGTTTCAAAAGATTACACTATTATGGATGAACTTAACCTTGTTGAGAAATATTTGCAATTGATTTCAATAATACATGAAATTGATTATAAGTATGTGATAGATATAGAACCTGCCGCCATGAAAATAAAAACAATACAGCATATTTTTCAGCCTATAGTTGAAAATTCTGTTCTTCACGGTATCAACGGAAATACGAACGGCTGTATAACAATTTCCGGAAGGATTAAAGGCGGAAAAGCGATTTTTAAAATTCGCGATAACGGAGTGGGATTTGACATGAATGAGAAAAACTCTCTTGACTGCAGGGAATCAGAATCAAATACACATATCGGCATAAAAAATACCGATTTGCGAATTAAGATTTTTTACGGCAGCGAAAGCGGAATCAGCGTTGAAAGCTGCCCGGGAAACGGATGTGAAATCACAGTTGTTATTCAATTGGGTAACAACACTTAAATTTTTAAATAAATAACATTATTTTTAAATTGAAGTAGCTTTATTTAAATGATAAAATATTTATATAGATTGATATAATCAACTAAGGAAAGAGGAAGCATTGCTGCCTTTATTATGACAGATGGGAGATATATTAATATGCAAACTAAGAAAAAAAAGTTCAGTAGTTCAAACAGAGTAATGTATCTGTTGCTTATGCCTGCAGTCATATCGGTAATCATATTTAATTTTTTGCCGTTTGCGGGTATCGTAATCGCATTTAAGGATTTTGATGTGATTGACGGAATATGGGGCAGCCCTTGGGTTGGATTTGGAAACTTTATTAAAATCTTCAAATATCCGGAAATGCTGGCGTCAATTAAAAATACATTGGTCTACAGTATCGTTGGAGTTTTCGGGAAATTTCCGTTTCCGATATTGCTTGCGCTGATGTTTAACGAAGTCAGAAATATGAGATTTAAGAAGGTAGTTCAGACAATGAGCTATTTTCCGCATTTTTTATCATGGGCTTCAGTATGCGCGTTGATATATGCAATGTTTGCTATTGACGGTCCCGTGAATAATATGCTTGCAAAGATTATAGGAACCGGATATGAGAGAACAAATATACTTATGGAAAGCAAAAACTTTCTTCCGATTATGTTTTTCTCGGGATTGTGGAAAGAACTCGGATGGAGCTCGATTATCTATCTTGCAGCGCTTGCAGGTATAGATCAGAGTATGTATGAGGCAGCAGAGGTTGACGGCTGTAATCGGCTTAAGCAGACCATATACATAACGCTTCCGTCTATTAAAACAACAATTATTCTTGTGCTTTTGCTTGGCATGGGAAGTTTGGTTACTTCTAACTTCGAGCATGTATACGGCTTGCAGAATGTATATACGCAAAACGAAACAGAGGTAATCAATACATTAGTATACCGAAAAGGTATTCAAGGCGGAGAATATTCGCTTGCAACAGCATTCGGACTTATGCAGGGAATAGTATCGGTAACATTGGTCATTCTTGCAAATAAGTTTTCGAAGGCTGTTTCGGAAACGTCATTGTGGTAATTTTACGGAAAGGAGAACAATTTAAATGAAATTATCAAAAAGTTATAAAACCTTTCTTGCAATAAATGCATTTGTGCTGATTATTATTTCGATTCTGATGCTTTATCCGTATTTGAATCAGCTTGCAATTGCACTTAATGACGGAAATGACAGTGCATTGGGTGGAGTTACAATCTTCCCGCGTAAGTTTACACTTTTAAATTTTCAGACAATCTTAAGTGATCCGAGCGTAGGCAAAGCGGCGTTTGTATCTGTTTTAAGAACTGTTTTAAATGTTTTCATTCATCTTTTTGTAACTTTTTCGGCAGCATATGCGCTGACGCGAAAAAACCTTAAAGGCAGATCTATGATAAATAAAATTCTTATGCTGACAATGTATCTCAATGCGGGAACGATACCGACATACATACTTTACAGATATTTAGGTCTCATAAATAACTTTTGGGTATATGTGATCCCGTATTCATTTTCATTTTACAATATGATAATTATGAGATCATTTATTCAGGAACTGCCGATCTCGCTCGAAGAGTCAGCGCTTTTGGATGGCGCAAACGAGTTTAAAATTATGATGAAAATAATTGTTCCGCTTTCAAAACCCGTTTTGGCAACAATTGCACTATGGGTAGCGGTAGGGCAGTGGAATGATTATTCATCAACGCTTATGTATGTAACAGATAAAAATCTGTTTTCTCTTCAATATTTGATGCTTAGAATTATAAAACAAGGAGAAGCGCTTAAGCAAATAGGTCTTGATCAGGCTATGGGAGCGGATACTTCTGCGGCGGCTGCTCAGACCACTTCCGAATCTATAAAAGCGGCAATGCTTATTATATCAACCATTCCTATCTTATGTGTATATCCGTTCCTTCAAAAATATTTTGTGAAGGGGCTTACACTCGGGGCTGTTAAAGGATAAAAAATTTTTAAAAGAAAGAGGTAAAAAAATGAAACTGAAAAAAGTAATTGCAGGACTGATGGCAGCGGCAATGGCCGTATCGATTTGCGCTTGCGGTAAAAGTGACGGAGAAAGTGCTTACAAGATTGAAAACGGAAAATTTGTAGCACTTAAGGATTTGCCGTTGACTGTATGGTACACGCAAGGAACCGATTATGCGGGAGGAAATGAAATTAAGGACAACGTTGTTCAAAATTACGTGTATGACAAAACAAAAGTAAAATTTGAAACTACTTACGGAAATGACGGCGGACAGTGGGATACAAAACTGTCAAGACTTCTGACGGGCGATAATATGCCTGATGTGGTTATTTGCGGCGGAGGTCAGGGCCCGACACACTTCGCAAAGCTTGTTAAGGCAAAACAGCTTTGGGAAATAACTGATGAGATGCTTGAAAAATATGCGCCGAATGTTTTAAAAAGGCTTCCCAAAGAAATGCTTGATTCATTCAGGATTGACGGAAAGCTATACGGATTTCCGTATGCTGTTTACAAAAACGATGAGCAGACCCAGCCGAACGCATCTGCTGAAGAGATAGAGTATATAGAAAATATGGAAGGTCAAATAACGGTTGATGAAACCATGGGCTTATATGTCAGAGATGATATTTTGAAAATGGTATATCCCGAAGCAAAGACATGGAAAGAAATTGAGGGGCTTGCCGCAAATGAGAACGGTCCGATCGGAGACGAGCTTTTTGATACGGGGATTAATACCACTCAGGATTATATTGATTTCATGTATAAAATTAAAGATATGAATCTTAAGGAAAACGGAAAACAAGTGTATGCATTCGGATATTCCGGCGGCGATAACTGGGAGGCTCTTACATATCTCGGAGGAGATATGATGGGATATGCGTCTAATTACTATGTCGGTGCATGGGATCAGAAAAACGATTGCGAAAATATAATGCTTGATGATGACATCGTTAAGGAGGCTGCAAAAACTCAGAATAAGATGATTCGAGACGGGGTTATTGATCCGGAATCGCTTATGCACACAAGTCAGATGTTTACGGAAAAGGTTGACGGTGGGCAGTACGCAATATGTTCCGTAGGATATGCAGGCGGTTTAAATACTGTTAATGCTCAGCTTGAAAAAACAGGTAAATCATACAGATACAGACCCCTTTATGTTAATATTCCGAATAAACCCGAATATGCCGCAGGAAAGACAAAGTCGGGTTGGAAATATGCGATAGCTTTTACAAAAGAATTATCTGAGGATCAGATGATACAGGCTCTTAATTGGATGAATGTTTGTTTCTCTGATGAATTTGAAGAAGTTTACTATTGGGGAACTAAAGAAGATGGACTTTACACTGAAAAGGAGGACGGAACCAGAACATATACAGATGAAAGATTTACAAAGCGCTATCTCGACGGCGACGGATCTGCTCTCGATTGGAAGGATTCAAAGGGAATCAGCGGAAATTCCGGTGCTGTCGGAGTTTGGTATCCTGTTGCAACGGCAAACTCAAGATGGGAACCGGGAATATACAATAAGTGCTTTAAGATGTCTGCAGATAAAGCAGCGCAGAGATTTAAAAAGGATTCCGAGCATATTGTAAATACGATCGTTCCTCCGTATTTACCGTGGGATTCTACTTTTTCGGAGTGTGAGAAGACTATAGAATTTTGGGCAAAGCGTGAACAATGGGAAAATCCGTTTAAGCTTGCATTTGCTTCAAAGAGTGATGATGAATTTGAGTCAAAGTGGAGTGATGCTTTAAGCAAATTAAATGACATTGTGGATCTTAAAGAAATGTGCAAGGAAATGACAGAATTGGCAAAAAAAGAAAAATAAACAGCGTTTTAGGAGGTTAGGATGTTTAAGAAAACAATATGTTTGATTTTATGTTTTGCTGTGCAGCTTAATATGTTGTGGTCAACATGCTCTGTGGCAGATGATAAGCAAATATATCTTGAATTTTATGTATCCGAATCCGGAAATGATGGGAATGAAGGGACTATAAACAGTCCCTTCAGGACTATTAAGGCGGCAAAAGATGCAGTTCGAAAATACACTTCGAATATGACCGGAGACATTGTGATAAACATAATGCCCGGAACTTATTACCAAGATGATATGCTTGAATTTTCAAATGAAGACGGTGGATTTAACAGTCACAGTGTAATATATAAAGGTCACGGACTTCCTGTTATTTCGGGAGGAAAGCAGGTAAAAACATTCAAAAAGTCTGAGACTCATCCCGGATTGATTGAGGCATATATTCCCGATTTGGATTTTATTAATGAATTCTATGTAAACGGAGATAAAAAGCACATTGCTCAAACGGAGACATGGATTAACCCGTCTGATTACCGTATGTCCGGCTCTCAATATGTATCAGACGGTATATATGTTTCAAAGAATGATATTCCGCTATTCAGCAATCCGAGAGACGTTGAGTTTGATTGGTTCAGAGGATGGGTGCATACCAGGGTTCGTGTGTCGGATGTCTCGGAAGATCCTGTCAATAACGAAAGATTAATTGTAAAATTCAAAAATCCCGATTGGAGTGACTATCTTAACAGAGTAGGTACAAATCCGACGAATGCTGCGCCGTATATAACCTGCTTTGCCAAAAATGCAATTGAATTTCTTGACACTCCCGGTGAATTCTATTTTGATAAATCAAAAAAAACACTTTATTATATGCCTGAAGAAGGCGAGATTATAGAAAAATCGCAGTTTACTGTACCTGTTTTGGATACCGGATTATTTATCATGGGGAGGACAACCGAGGATAGAGTCAAAAATATTGTTTTTGACGGATTAAAGTTCACAAATTATACAATTTGGGATGATTTTGGCGAGGTTGCGTCTACAGGACAAGGACCGTATTATGCAAATGAATATAACGGTCGCAGAATAGAGCAAAATTTCGGAACAGTTTATCTGAATCGCGCAGAAAATATTAACTTTTACAACAACGTTTTTACGGGATTGGGTCAGGCAGCAATAAATTTTGATGACGCTGTCAGCAATTGTACGGTTGAAGGAAATGCGTTTTATGATTTGAACGAGGAGGCAATCGAAGCCGGAAGTCAGTATCATATAGAATTTGAATTTACGGATGATGATGAGCGTTCAAAAATGGATAAGTTTAATATTCGTTATTATGTTGAAGAAAATCCCAAGACGGATTTCTACATGATGCTTCTTAAGCCCTATATATGGTCATCAAATATGAGTAACAGTAACCGTGTGGCTCTCGGAATAAATAATCCGGAGTCAGGCAACTATATTTACCGTCCGCATACCGGAACTCTTACAACATCTGTTGAGGACTTTACCGACTACAAAAGGTACGGAAATGATATAACTTGGAGAGATACGCCCGAAAACGGTGAAATTCCTTATGTTATGTATGATTTTGTAAAAAAATATTCTTTCAGCGAAATAACCCTGGCCTTTAAAAACGGTGATGTTTCCGATGAGGAAAAATCCGGTTATGAAATTTTACTTTCAAATGACAGACATTTTGAAGAATATACTACGGTTGCAGTGCAGAAAGACGCTCCCGCTGAGGTTGCAGACTATAAAGTAGATGACACCGGAAAATACAGATATATGATGATAAGGTCACTTAGTTCCAAGCCTATGGCGGTTACGAGCGTATATGCATTTACGCCTGATATACAAAATCAAATTGTGAGAAAAATGTGTGATAATATTTCCATCAAAAATAACTATATAACACGTACCGGAGACACTGTATATTCCGGAGTAGGAGTTAATATAATAGCATGTGAAAATCTTACTTTTGAGCATAATGAACTAAGCGATATGCCGTATTCCGCTTTCTCGTACGGATATAATTGGCAGTACTACGGAAAGGGCGGCAAGGGCTTTATACGAAACAATTATATACATAATATTTGTACGTTAGGCTATGACGGAGCAGCGATATATACGTTAGGTCATCATGCAGGTTCTGTAATTGAAGAAAACTATGTATATAATTCCAATCTCGGTGGGAATATTTATTTGGATAACGGAACAAACGGAGTTTTTGTTAATAATAACGTTAATGAATTTACGCGTGCATCTCTGATACACAATACCGGTGCAGTAAACAATACTGTCGGAGAAATGTATACAACCTGTAACAATAACGAATTGTCGGATCAAGATGCAATAAAATGGCTGGCAGATCAGACGGAATTTACTGTTGGAATGGAATCTGCAAAGATTCTTGATATAAAAAACAATGCGGGACTTGAGCGGGATTTTCAACGGATAAAAAGCCTTGTTTCGGCTGAACCTATGACAACCAATACTTATGATGGCTACTCAACTAATTGCGAAATCACTGCCCACAGACGGCCTGTTTATCATTCAAATATGTATTATGCACTTAATAATATAGCTGAGAACGCAGAGTTTGGGTCAGGTTTTGGACAATACTCACTTGAGGCAAAACGACTTCTTTCAAATCTTTCACAATATCAAAGCGAAGGTGCAAAGAATACCAATGCAATTCGTGAGCTTGCCGAAATGGTGGTTAAGCTTCAAAACCGTGTCGGATTTGAAGAACTGAAAGAAAAATGCAATGAAGCCTTGGAACTTTCAACAGATAAAAAATTAAAAGAATCTTTTAAAAATAAAATGGAAAGCTTTGATAAGGGAGACGGTGCTGATCTTATTGAACTTGAAAAAGCATATAACGAATTTGCCGCACACTTGCCGAAGCCTTCAATAAAGGATGTTTATGTAAACGGAGTTCAGTGTGAGATTGACGTATCGCGAAAGCAAATAATTATAAATGCCGACAGCGATATAAGTGCAAATGATATAATTATTGAGCCTGCACTCAACACTGTTGTTACAAGCCGCATATACGATCTTAAACCGGGCGGATCTCAAAAACTTTCAATATGTTCAAAGGATTCAAAGATATATGATGAATGGGAATTTATATCAAAGGTCAATGAATCAAAATTACTATGCGCTGGCAGAATAACAACTGACAGCATTTCAAATGATAAAATACGAAAAGCAGCGGACGGCGGTACGTCATTTTTACCGTTCGGAAATTATTACGCTTATTATTTAAACGGAAAGACAGATCATGAGTCGGATACCTCCGTAACATTCTCTGTCAGAAATTCCGTTGAAAACAATCGAGTTAGTTTTATTCTTGGAGCAAATGCTCTTGAGGGTTTTGTTCCGGGAGACAGCAACGCAAAATATGACAGGATAGATGTTGAGTTTTACAATCAGCTGCTAAATATATACTATGTTAAGAGCGGCGTACGTACACTTGCCAAGAGCTTTGTCAGCAATTTAAAATATGATTCTGAAAACGTTTTAAAATACAGGTTGGAGAATACAGGAAAAAACACTTTTGTCAAGCTGATTCTTAATGACACTGAATACAGTACGGCAATTGCCGCAAAGGTTTGCGGTGACAGGTTTGGATTTTATTCTTTCAAAAATACTGTGATAATTTATTAATACGGAGGATGTTATGAGAAAAACCATTGTTTTTTTTGTTATTGTGTGCATGCTGTGCTGCACATTGCAATTTCCAATAAGTGCGAATGATGGAGACGTTTTAATAAGTTGTGATGCGGACGGCAAAACCGAAGTCACTAATATAGGTGAAGACGCAAACGGTTTGATTACTGTTTCTTTTAATAAAGATATGGATCTGTCAACACTTATAAAAGATAATATCGTTCTTTCAAATGAAGATGATTCTGCCGTTGATTATGAAATTAACGTGGTAGATTCAAAAACAGTAACAATTGACAAAATGTATTTAAGCAATCTGAAAACAGATAACTCAGCTGAAGCATGGGGAACAGAGCTTGCGTCTCGGAATTTTAAAATCACTGTAAGCGGAGTTAAAGCAAGCGGATCGGAAACAGCCGAGCCGGCAAAAACCTTCTCGTTTTCAACAGCTGAGATTGTTGCTCCCGTACCGTATGTTAAGGGAAAGCTGATACGAAATGTATCTGCAGGACTTAATATTGAGGCAAGATATGGTTTTGCCGATGCTAACGTAACTGCCGGAAACGGTACTGACGGAAATAAAGGAACATGCATTTCTGTAAATGACGGAAACAATGATTCGTCAAATACCGAAAAAAATGATTGGGTTGCAAGATACGATCTTGGAAACGAATATGATATCTGCGGTGTGGCGCTCAGGAATTTTGCCGGATATGCCGACTACAGAAATATTAGCGTAGGCGGAAGCAATAATCCCGATTTAGATAAAATTACAGACAACGCGTCGGGTTTTGACAAATATTTTGAAACAAATGCAAATTTCGGAGATAACGTTAATCGTGACAGGGTGTTCAACGCATTTTTCACTCAAGGACAAAAGTCTGCCAAATATATTTATCTTGCACATAATAGAGGTAACGTAAATACAACAAGATTTTCGGAGATTTATGTTTTTGCATATGTTGGAGATTATGTTTCCGAAACAGTTCCGGCGGATAATGCAACGAATATTTCGAATATCGGAGAAAATACGGTCGAAAATATAGAAATAAATTTTTCCGAGGATATGGATGAAGTCACGCTTAATCCGACGAATATAACGATAGAAGACGATGAAGGCAATGAAGTTGAATATATTGAATATTCGGCTTCAACGCAGAAATATACGGTGCCTTTATCCGTACTCGAAAAAAACAGAAGATACACGGTTAAAATCGGTTGTGATGTCAAAAAGCTGTCGGGAGAAAGCGGAAAAGAGGTTTCGTTTTCGTTTTCGACAGGATATATAAAAAAATCCGAGACGGATATCGAAAATATGATTTTTTCTACCGTTCCGTCGGATAATACGGTTGATTTTACAGATGAAAGCGGAATGGAAATTACATTTACAGACGGCATTTACAGTGATTTTTTAAATGATAATACCGTAAAGCTGATGCGCAGCGATGATAACGGCAGCACCTACGCTCCGGTAAGCTGCAGTGATGCGCAATATGACGGAAGCAACAAAAAATATATAATACCGGTCGAAAACCTTGTTTCATACAGAAAGTATAAGCTTGAAATATCGGGCTTGCTTTCAGAAAAAGATGTCTACGGAACAGGCACAAAGACTGTTTTGTTTGAAACGGGTATGATTCCCGGCACAAAAGAAAATTTTATCTCATCGACTTATCCTTCGGACGGTGCAAGAGGTGTCACAAATATCGGGGCGAATGAGAGCGGATATATTGAAATTATATTTAACCATGATATGGATGTTTCAACTCTTAATCCGGATAATATCATCCTCAAAAATGCTGACGGTAATGCAGTAACATACGAGGCAAGTGTGGTTAACAAAAGGAAATATACAATTGATAAAAAGTATTTGAGTAATATGCCCTTATCACAAACAAACACGAGCGGAATTGTGTCTGCAGGCAGTCATTTTAGCATTGAAATCAAAAATGTGAAATCAGTTGACGGAATTGGTCAGGAGGATTTCTCATTTGGGTTTGATACGGCTGAAATTGTTGCGCCTGTGTCATATGTATATGGCAGAAAGATTGTTGATATATCTGAAGGCCTTCCGATAACAACTGTCTACCCCTCAGTACTGACATCATCGGCAGCAACCGACAGAAATGACAGCACGTTTATTACCGCTCAGGATTCCACAACCGAAAAAAGCGATATTACATATGAATATACTTTCAAGCTCCCTTTGGGGAAAAAATATGATATTGCCGGTGTTGCACTGAAAAATTACAGCAAATACAGCTTTAGAGGGATAACAGTCGGTGCGAGCAAAAGCGGCAGAGAGCTTGAAAAGGTTTCCGGTGAAGATTATTCGGAATATATGTATGTAAACAATAATTACAATACGGACGGAGCAAATATTTACAATGCTTTTTTCGAAAAAGGTGAGAACTCGACAGACTGTATATACGGCGGTCATCTTCATACATCAACCAATAACGCAATGTTTTCTGAGATATATGTTTTTGCTTTTGTTCCGGAGATTGTGGAATATACTGCACCGTCGTACGGCGCAACCGGTGTTTCAAATATCGGAGATTCTGCAATGGATGACATGAAAATTAAATTTTATGATACCATGAAAGAGGATACCGTGACGTCTGAAAACATTATCATTTCACCTGAATTGACAGGATTACCGGATAAAAATTATTATACCTATGACGCTAACTCAAACGTATATTCCGTGCCTATCAGATATTTCAGGCCAAATACAGAATACACTGTGACAGTAACTGACAGGGTCAAAAAATCGGATGGAACCGGAAATACATATGAATTTTATTTCACAACCGGAGACATTAAACGAGGAATAAAACCCGGATGTCGTGAAACGGAAGCGCTCAATGCGTTTAAGACGGCGAACGACAATGCTCAGTTCAAGACAGCATGGGATACCTATGCCGAAGAAGTATACTGGCTTGAGGATTATGAAGAACTCAAGCAATATTACGGAGTTATAGGAAATACATTTGCAATGATCAGAAATTCATGCTACAGTGCGGATGACGAATTCACTTTGAGATCCGGGGTTTTTGAATGTATAAGATATGCTCTTTCGATTTATTCGATGCAGGAACTACAGAGCAGCGTTGCAAAGCAAATAACTGAGAAGTACGGTTTGCCGTTAAGCTCTTTTTATGACTTCCCGGATGATTTTGACGCATTATACAGTATTTTTGTTAGGGCTAAATCGGATTTTTCCAAAGACAGCTTTGATTCCGTAATTAAGAAGATATACGGATATGCCAATTTTCAGGACGGTACGCAAAAGAGAAAATATTCCGATCTTGCCGGTAATATGAAAAATCATCATGATATATTGGGAATAGATCTTTCGTATGCGTCTGACAAAAATGTTAGTATTGAAGCAGTTTCAAAAAAGATGAACGCCGAAAACGCATATGCATATTATTCGGATTTTTCGGATGGCACAAACTGGTTTACCAAAATTGTCGATGAAATTGCCGGTAAATCATCTATGGGTAATATTTCTGATAAAAAAGGCGGCAGCGGAGGAGGAAGCGGCGGTTTGTATACAACTGCGTCCGTACCGTCTGTAACTCCGATTCCGGATAACACCAAAGAAAATGAAAATATTCTAAATATTTTTAATGATATTTCCGGTTATGATTGGGCAGCTGAATCAATTGAAAGACTTTATGACAAAAAAATAATTAACGGAAAAGGAAACGGAATGTTTGCACCGAGTGACTGCGTTACCCGTGAGGAATTTACGGCTATGATAGTTCGCGCGTTTGATATTACCTGTGAAAACAAAAACGAAAAAAGCTTTTCGGATATAGAAGAAGGAAAATGGTATGAAAACTATATTAAAATTGCTGCTTCATGCGGGATTGTTTCAGGTATGCCCGATGGAAACTTCGGAATCGGTAATATGATAACACGTCAGGATATGGCGGTTATACTTTCAAATTTATTAAAAAACAACAATATCAGTGTTGTCGCGGGAAAACCGGATTTTTATGATTTTAATGAAGTTGATTCATATGCGGAAATTGCTGTTATGACGCTTTCAAAACTAAAAATAATTAACGGTTTTGAGGATAACACATACAGACCGCACGGTAATATGACAAGGGCCGAGGCTGCAGTGGTTATTAATAGAATTCTCACATATTTGAAAGGAGGAAAATAATGTTTATAAAAAATGTGGTAAAAAAAACATTGTCCGTAATACTTTCGTTGGGCCTTATCAATGTTGTTCCGTTTTCTGTAAAAGCTGAAGAAGCAGAAACGCTAAAAAACGTTGCTCTCGGAAAGCCGACAAGTTCAACAAACCGATATGCTCCTAATTTTGACGACAAATATGCAGTTGACGGGAATATCAACACAAGTTGGGCATCCGGAGGTCAGGAAGCAGAGAATAAATATACACCGATGGCCGGAGAAAACGCTACAATCGTTGTCGACCTTGAAGAAAATCATATGATTTCCGAGATATATGTTCGTACAAGACGAGATATGGATCAGACATATACACGCCGAAACTGGCAGGTTTACGTTTCGGATACGGCTGATTTTAAAAATCAGAAGCTCGTAGGTGAAAAAAAACTTTCGGGACTTTTCAAGGAAGATTTGGAAATAAAATTTAAATCACCTCAAAAAATGAGGTATATAAAAGTTACTTGTACAACGACAGACAGTGTGGTTATTTCAGAAATAGAAGCATACGGCTATGCAATCGGAAGTGAGGAAACGGGTTTTGCCGAATACAATGATATGGAATCATCCGAAGCCTCGTATCTCTTGTCTCAGCTTGGCATTATTCCCCGGACAACACAGTTTAATCCGCTTATGCTTGTGACACGTGCCGAAGCGGCATCAAATATGTTAAAGCTGTTAAATTGTGAAGCTTACTCAGGAAAAAAGTATTTTAATGATGTCTCCGAAGATAATGAATATTTCAAGGAAATATCCGCATGCTGTGAGCTTGGCATAATTATGCAGTCATATAGCTTTCGCCCCGATGATTTTGTAACGCGCAGGGAATATTTGACTATGGTGCTCAGAACACTCGGTTACACACAGCTTGAAGAGCAAAATATTGAATTGACAGCGCAAAGATTAAAGCTTTATAAAAATACAAACTTCTCGGGCGGAGAATATGTTAATAACGAAAATGCAATGTGGATTATGTATAATGCGCTGATGTGCAAGCCGATGAGACTCATATTCGAGAAAAAATCGATTCAAAAAACATTGCTCGAATATTCATATAAAATAGATCTGAAAAACGGTGTTGTCACAGCTAATAACGAAACAACTCTCGATATCCCTCAGACGAAAAAGAAGTCGTATATTGAAATAGACAATGTAGCGTATGATGATCAAAGTGAATTAATATATAAATATTTAGGGAAAAATGTCAGGTATGCGGTTGATGATAAAGACGATAAAAAAATTAAATTTGCATTTGTCGATTTTGACCTTAATAATGAAAAAATTATAAGCTGCAAGGATATAGAAGAAGTTACACAGGATACTGTTTCATATTTTGACAAAGACGGAAAAGTAAGACGGATAAATATAAACGGTGCAAAGGTTTTGAAGAATCATTCGGCATATACGGATTACATAAATGAGACCGAATATTTTCAAAGGCCTGACGGTTATCTTGAACTGACAGATAATAATGATGACGGACGTTATGATGTTATAAATATCATGGAGCCAACAATTATTGAAGTTGAGAATGTTTCAACATCCGACGGTCTCAAAATTGCCGATAAATCGGGAAATATCTATGATTTTTCGCAGTGTGATCATATTTCGATTACTTTGAACGGACGAAGCACTACAGAAAAAGGTATTTCGGCGGCAAAGCTTCTTTTGATGTATATGTCATCCGATAATTTAAATGCTTACATAGAAGGTGTTTATTCGACTGTAACCGGAAAGATCGTTAAAGTTGATGAAGATGATATACAGATAGACGATAAAGAGTATATTTTGTCAGATTACTTTATGAATAACGTCGAATTTACGGAAAGGCTCATTGGAGGCAGAAACGAGACGTTTTACTATTCCGGAAATACGATATATTCAATGAATGAAAAAACTCTTCAAAGCGACAATATTAAAATAGGATTCATACTTCGTGCCGGCTATGACGACCATAAAACGCAGGTTGAACTCAGAGTTTATACATCTGACGGAGAGTTTCATAATTTGTATATAAATAAGTCTTTAGTTGTTGACGGGACAAAATGGTCAATAGATAAACTTTTGCAGGATTATAAATATTTCAACAAAAAATTTATTCTCTTTAAAAATACAGTCGATGGCAGGGTAACCTGGGTAGATACCGAAATAACAGATTCAGACGAGGGTGCGGACAGTTTGAGACTAATAGATCACTCCTCCGGCGAAGAATGGAGAGCAACGTCTGACGGAGTTTGGGAAAAATATAAGATGATTGCTCCCATAGAGACGGCAATACCGGTGTTTGAAATTCCATGGGCCGGCGGAGATTATGCTACCGGCAGCGCTAATGAAGCTTATTACAGAGTAACCGAATTTTCTAAAATATATAACTATAACGGAAAACCTATAAGTTCAAATGTTGTATTTTATAAAACGGATGATACTGAATACATTGGTTTTGCATGTGCTCCTAAAACTGTTCCGACCGGTGTTGGCATGTATTCGTCGTCAAATGATGCCAATGCGCCTATGGTCATTATGAGCAGTATGGCATCGGCTTTAAATGAAGAAGGTGACGAAATGCGTCAGCTTGTATGTGTAAATATTTCAAGCGGTTCGGAGGTGAAATATTTTTTGCCTGATGAATTGAAATATGCAATAAAAGCTCCGGAAATTATTAATGACGGATTGAGTTCACTCTATAATTCTTCAGATAATACAATAAAACGCAGTGTAACTATACCGAATGATTATCTGGTGAATATTGAAAATCTAAAACGCGGATATATTTTAAGGGTGCAGTCATACGGTAATTATGTTGTAGGACTGGAAATAATGGAAGGCAATTACAGCATTGGCGATAAAATTTACTGCGGAAGCAACGGATTGGGAGGAATATGGTCCGGCATACTTACAATGAATGCTGAAATTGAAGAAATTTCAGATGGAAAAATTAAATACAATAACGGAGAAGGTTCAGCGTGGAAAGACTATGGAGAATTTGAATATTGTTGCATTATCAGCAAAAGAGCAATTGAAAAAGTTAAAAATGTCGAAGTCCCTCAGTATTTTAAATCAGGAGACAGAGTATTTATGCATTTCAAAAACGGCAAGGCTGTTTCTTTGATAGTTTGGCATTAAACTAAAGAGAGTAATTCCAACTCCGATTTTGAGAGATGAAAACTTAGAATTGTTTTCTGTAACATACGGCTCAATGCCGGTTGTGTCAAAGAGATACGTGATAGAAAGGAGATTTATTATGAAAAAATTCAAACTAAATAAAATAATTACCTGTATTTTGGCTGTTTTTCTGAATATCACGGCAATATCACCCTTTGCAATTGCAGACAGCAAAAATGAGATAATATATAATTTGGCTGATAAAACAATGCAAAAATTTGTCGAAGAAGCAAGAGAGGTATATAAAACTGACGAGTATGCTGGCTACACCTCTTCAATTGTTGATAACTACATAGGTGCAGTTGACAAGCCTCAGCCTGCATCAATCACCTGGAATGCAATTGACGGTGCCTCAAGCTATACTCTTACGGTATCATCATCGGAAAACTTTAATTCAGGTGAAGTGTATAAGTACACAGGTATAACTGACACATTTTATGATGTGTATAATCTTAGAACCAATGCTCATTACTATTGGAAAGTCGAAAGCAACAACAGTGAAGTTATTGGACCTATCGAAATTAAAACGGCAAATACTGTCCGCTATATTAATGTAGAAAAATCACGAAACATTCGTGATATAGGTGGTTGGAACGGATTGAATCAAGGATTAGTATACAGAGGTTCTGAACTTAACGATGTTTCAAATCACGGTCTTGGAATTAATGCAGAAGGCATAAAAATACTTAAGAATGATTTGGGCATAAAAACAGATTTGGATTTGAGACAACCGGAGACAACCGGAACAGGCAATATTACAGAAAGTCCATTAGGAAGTGAAGTAAACTGGATAAACATTCCCATAACAGGATATGAAGCCAATATTGAAACAGATAATGATCCATATAATTTGTCTTTCATGAAAAGATTCAAATCGGCAATTTCTGTTTTTTCGGACATTAACAACTATCCTATATATTTGCACTGTTGGGGTGGTGCTGACAGAACAGGGACTGTTGCATTCATACTTGAAGGCTTAAGTGGTGCGTCTGAAGAAGATTTGTCTATTGACTATGAACTCACATCTTTCAGCACATTGGGACTTCGGCACAGATATAACGAAATTACTGACAAAAGCTCATTTACATATGCTAATATGATTGCCAAGATAAAAGCTTTTGAGGGGGACACATTACAGAAAAAGTTTGAAAATTATGCTGTTAACTTGCTTGGATTGACACGTGGTCAGGTTTCAAACATTCAATCAATTTTGAGTGGAAATGGTGTAGTATATGAAAGTACTGCCGATGGCACCGGAATTATTGACAAAAATGTATCATGGACTCTTGCAAACCTTAATGGACATACAATCAAGAACATTTCGTATAATGGAAAAAATATTGATTATAATTTTGAAAACAACACTATTTCTTTGAGAATTCCCACATCCACTGGTGAGGGTCAAATTACTTTTGATGATGGAAAGATTTTAAAATTTGAAGGTATTGATAATGGTTCAAATGAATATGTTGATTGTAACGTTGCTAACAAAAAGGAAGTCACAAATGTCGGATGTGATTCAGATAGGTTAATAACGCTTAATTTTTCTAAAAAAATGAATAAATCAACATTAACAAACAAAAACATAACTATAAAAGATTCTGCTGGTAATTCAATTGAATATACTCCGTATAGCATAACAGATACAAGCTATTCTATTGATCCTGCAGTACTCAGCAAACTACTATTTGAAACGCCAACAAATAGGGGACAAAACCTGCCACAAGGTGATACATATACCATTACCGTAAGTGGAGTGCAGCTTGCTGATTTTACAGCAATAGAAACAACATCGTTCACTTTCACCACTGACTTAATTCTTCCTATTGCTTACAAAGAGGGAAGCTATATTAAAGATGTGTCTGTCGAAAAAAAAATTGAAGCATTGAATGGAGTATCCTATGGTGGATACGGAGCGCTCTGGTCGTTACCTCAAAATGCGACTGACAGAGCCATTTTTTCAAAAATAAGAATGGATCATGCAGTGAAAGAAACGACCTCAGACGGCAAAAAGATTTATAACACAGACAAGCCGACATATATGCTCGACTTGGGGGCTGAATATAAAATAGCCGGAATAGCTGTATCATCCAGAGCCGAAAAAGACAGCGGAGTTGATAACGATTATTATACACGTCTTACAAAGCACGGTGTTAGCAAGACAAAAACAACATCAATGAGTGATGTGACTGTATGTATGGATTTGCAATATTACTTTGGAGCAAAAAGTGCTACAAGGTTCTTCGCAGTTGACAATGCTCCGACAGGAAGATACGTTTACGGAGCACCTAGAGATGATACAACTGAGCCCTATATGCTCTTATCAGAGCTTTATGTGTGGGCGTATATGGATGATTCCGAGTATGTGGATTGTAATGTTGCCGGTAAAGAAAATGTTACAAATGTAGGACGAAATTCGGATAGATTAATAACTCTGAACTTTTCACAGAAAATGGATACATCTACATTAACCAATAAAAATATAACAATTAAAGATTCTGCTGGTAATTCAATTGAATATACTCCGTATAGCATAACAGATACAAGTTATTCTATTGATCCTGCTGCGCTCAGCAAGCTTTTGTTCGAAACACCGGCAAACAAAGGACAGAATTTACCTCAAGGCGATACGTATACCATTACTGTGGACGGAGTTAATTTTGCTGATTCAAAAGCTGCAGAAAAAACAACTTTTACGTTCACAACAAATCTGGTTCTTCCCATTGCATACAAAGAAGGAAACTATATTGAAGATGTGACCGTTGGTAAAAACATCAGGGCTTTGAACGGTTTACCTTATGATGGAGAAGGTGGTTCTTTTTGGACGTTGCCCCAAAATGCAACAGACAGAAATACATCAACAAAAATAAGAATGAGCCATGTGGTAAAAGAAACGACCTCAGACGGCAAAAAGATTTATGACACAGACAAGCCGACATATATGCTCGACTTGGGGGCTGAATATAAAATAGCCGGAATAGCTGTGTCATCCAGAAACACCGAAGATAGCGGAGTTGATAACGATTATTATACACGTCTTACAAAGCACGGTGTTAGCAAGACAAAAACAACATCAATGAGTGATGTGACTGTATGTATGGATTTGCAATATTACTTTGGAGCAAAAAGTGCTACAAGGTTCTTCGCAGTTGACAATGCTCCGACAGGAAGATACGTTTACGGAGCACCTAGAGATGATACAACTGAGCCCTATATGCTCTTATCAGAGCTTTATGTGTGGGCATATATGGATGATTCAGTGCCGGAAATGCATTTTGTAGATAACTCTGATTCAACTATTAAAGTTGAGGCAAATGGCTCAGATGGGAAGATGTTAATTCTTGCATGGTATAGCGAGGAAAACAAGATGGTTGGATTTACGATAAGTCAATCAGGAACTGTGAGTAGCGAAAAAAATACGACTTTTAAATATAAGGCATTTTTATGGGATTCAACCACAGAATTAACTCCATTGATTCCTGCAATTGAATATTAATAACGGCGAAGGCCACGCATGGAAGAAATATGATGAATTCGGATATTGTTTTGTTGTAAGCGAAAGAGCAATTGAAAGAGTGAAAAGTATTGAAATTCCGCAGCATTTTAAATTCGGAGACAGAGTATTTATGCATTTCAAAAACGGCAAGGCTGTTTCTTTAATTGTGTGGGATTGATACAAAGTTAATATAACTGCGAATTTAATGAATGGTGTCAGAAAACTGTGTAGGAGAAGAATACGGAAAGGATAATTATCTGTGAAAATAGAGACGTTTATGGCAAATGAAATGGAAAAGCCTCTTGATAAAATGGTTGCGGATGGTGGATTTTGCGGAATATTCCGCAAAATATGCTGTATCGGAGACAGCCTGTCATCAGGAGAATTTGAGGGAACAGGAAAAAACGGAGAAAAAACATACCATGATTTTTACGAATACTCATGGGGACAGTATTTGGCAAGAGCGGCAGGCTGTAAAGTATATAATTTTTCGCGTGGTGGCATGACTGCAAGGGAATATTGTGAAAACTATGCGGCTGAAAACGGATTTTGGGATAATGATAAGGCTTGTCAGGCATATATTATCGCAATGGGTGTAAATGATCTGTTAGGTTCCGGTGTTAATAATCCTGATGTAGGATCTGTGTCGGATGTTGATGTGAATGATTATAATAATAACAAAAAAAGCTTTGCGGGATATTATGCCGAAATAATTCAAAGATATAAAATTATTCAACCTGATGCTAAATTTTTTCTTGTGACTATGCCAAAGTCTGATACGGAAACAGAAAAGAAAGCATATTTATCAGAAAAGCATGCCGAACTGATGTATGATTTTACAAGGATATTTGATAATTCATATGTTATAGATTTGCGCAGGTATGCACCTGTGTATGATGAAAAGTTCAGAGAATTTTTTTATCTCGGAGGGCATCTTAATCCTTGCGGATATGTTCTTACTGCGCAAATGATTATGTCTTATATAGATTATATAATCAGACATAATATAAAAGATTTTGTAAAAACCGCTTTTATCGGTACTCCATTTACAAATTCAGAGTATTAGTCATATATATTCAAACAGGCAGTGCAACATTGCACTGCCTGTTTGAATAAGGGAACAGAATTCCAATTTGATTGATTGCCTTACATATTCTTTTTCATATGTCCTATTGCACTTTTTTCAAGTCTTGAGACCTGCGCCTGACTTATGCCCATTTCTTCGGCGACCTCCATTTGTGTTTTTCCTTTGTAAAAGCGCAGATTCAAAATATGTTTTTCGCGCTCGTTAAGCTTTTTCATGGCTTCTTTCAGCGCTATTTTTTCAAGCCAGTCTTCATCACCGTTTTTATCGTCGCTGAGCTGATCCATAACAAATATTGCATCCGTTCCGTCGTTGTATATCGGTTCATAAAGAGATACGGGATCCTGAATGGCATCAAGGGCAAATATGATATCATCCTTGTCTATCCCTATTTCCTTGGAAATCTGCTCTATTGTCGGTTCATTTTCGTTTTTTGCCATAAGGCGCTCTTTTGCTCCGAGAGCCTTATACGCAGTATCTCTCAGCGAACGGCTGACTCTTATTGAGTTGTTGTCTCTGAGATACCGTCTGATCTCGCCGATGATCATAGGCACCGCATATGTTGAAAACTTAACATTTTGTGAAAGATCAAAATTGTCAACCGATTTCATCAGACCTATGCATCCGACCTGAAAAAGGTCATCCGCATTTTCTCCGCGGTTAGAAAATTTTTGTATAACCGAAAGCACAAGACGAAGATTGCCGTAAATAAATTCCTGCCTTGCCTGTTTGTCTCCTTTCTTAATTTTTTCAAAAAGCTCAAGCTTTTCACTGTTTGAAAGCACCGGAAGTTTTGAGGTGTTTACTCCGCATATTTCAACTTTATTAATCATAAAAAAACCTCCGTGGGATTTTATTTGTTTTATAATAAAATTTTTCCCAACAGAGGTTTTTTATATACTGTCATAAAATGTTAAATACCGTCATACATACCTTTGTCCATAAGATCGCAAAGAGCTTTTTTAACAGAAGCAGCATCTTCTTTATATGTAACGCCGTACCATTTCTCGTCGGATATCGACACTTTAACCTTTTCTCCGTGATTTTTTATCATATCGTCCACAACAAACGGGAGGAAAAATTCATCCTTAAGCGGATTTGTCATATTTTTCAGAAATTCGTCGAATTTAACTTCAAGTTCATCAAATATTCTTGTGTCGAATCCCCACATGTTCATAGATACTATTGTGTCAAGCGGAATACCGCTGTTTTTATCGATTGCAGTGTGTTCCGTTATGGATTTTAAATACTCTCCGTCGGTTTCACATATTCCGCGGCTTACGGTGCCGTTTTCCGTGAGGGTATTTCCGAGTCTGAATCCCGTCATGCATATTCCGCTGCCGTTTACAAGGCTTTCGTGAGTGTGCTCAAATGAGCGTCTGCCGTAAAAGTCATCGGCATTAATTACAGCAAAAGGAGTATTCACAGCCGTCTTTGCACAAAGCACCGCGTGACCGGTTCCCCAGGGTTTTGTTCTTCCTTCGGGGACGGAAAATCCTTTGGGCAAAAATGAATCCGTCTGCTGAAAAACATATTCGGTGTCAATCATTTTTTCTATTCTTTTTCCGGCTGCTTCTCTGAAATCGTGTTCAATTTCTTTTTTTATGATGAACACTGCTTTGTCAAATCCGGCTTTCACGGCATCGTATATCGAAAAATCAAGTATGATTTCGTCCGTTTTACCGACAGGTGCTATCTGTTTCAGTCCGCCGAATCTTGAACCCATTCCGGCCGCCATTATAAGAAGTGTGGTTTTCATTTTTTGCATCTCCCATATTTTTATTGACATTGTTTAAAGTTTATAGTATTATTATAATATATATTTTTTTTGATGTATATATAAATTTGTATGCAAAAATCTTTAAAATAAGATACAGGTGATGAAATTGTACGAAGGATGTGTCATTCCGAATTTTATAGGAATAAAAAAAATATTTACTTTTTTCAGAACGGATTTCAGAAAGGACTATGTTTTTAAAGGCGAACGCCATGACTTTTACGAAATGGTTTTTGTTATGGACGGAAATGTCGGTGTTACGGCCGACAGCAATGTGTATGTTCTTGAAAAAGGGCAGGTTATAGTACATAAGCCCAATGAGTTTCATAAAATATGGTCGGAATTTGATACGAATCCGAATGTAATAATAATAAGTTTTTCATCACCGGTTTTCCCGGATATAAAAACAAAGGTTATGGATATGGACGCATATCAGCTGAAAAAAATTGAGGAACTTTACGATGACAGCTTTTCGTGTTTTAAAAGGGACGGTGTGAAGCTTAGCGGAATACGTGACGATAAACAATTCAGCGTTCAGGAGTTTAAACTCAGGCTTGAACTTTTTATTATGTCCGTCATAAAAAGACAGACCGACGGACCTCTCAGTGCACTTAAAAGCGCGGAGCTTTATTCATCTGTTGTGCGACTCATGACTGATAACCCCGATGCGGGATATTCCATAGATGATATCGCCGAAAAGTATTCAATCAGCGCGGCTTATCTTAAAAAAATCTTTAAAAAATATTCCGGATGCGGAGTTATTCAGTACTATAACAAAATGCGTATAGGTCTTGCATGCGGTTATCTCGAAAGCGGCACAAGCGTAAAGGAAACGGCGCAGCTTCTCGGTTTTAACGATCAGAACTATTTCAGCACATTTTTCAAACGTTTTTCGGGCTGCAGTCCGTCTGACTATAAGAAAAAGAATTGTAAGAAAAGTTAAAAGTTAACCGTGCGCGTCAATATCCGAACTTTGGTAAGCTTATCATCCGTCGGCATCGCGGTTAGGGTATACTTTTGATTTTTTGGAAA
>CAKSJG010000014.1 GCA_934463165.1 uncultured Clostridia bacterium | reverse complement strand
TTCCCCATGCGCGTAGGGGCGGATATTATCCATCCGCTCGTCTGCAAGCGCTTTTCGGGCGAGGCGTTAGGGTATGCTTTTTATTTTTTGATTGAAAGCGAGTTTCAGCGCTGCAGCGGTGTGTTCAAGCACGAGGAACTGAACCCGATGATTGCCTAATTATTGTTTCCCGAATTATCCTGAATTGTCGGAATGTCGGTAGGTTTTTCGCTTCCCTGCGATTCATCCGGTTTGTTTTCGGAAGTTTCATTTTTTGAAGATCCGTTATTTGAAGAGGCATTATTTTGATTTTCAGAATTGTTTTTATCTGTTTGATTATCGGTTGAATTTTCTTTGTTTTCGGATTTGACGGAAGAATTGTCGTTTTTGTTTTCAGCTTTGGTGTCATTCTGTTTTCTTTGCTCTTCCTCTTTTGCCTTTTCATCTTCCTTCGCTTTCTGCTCGGCTTCTTTTTGCTTTGCTTCAAGGTCCGCTTTTTCTTTAAGCTCCTGTCTGATTTTTTCTTCTTCCTGCTGCTGTTTTATGATATCGTCGATTGACTCCTCGTTATTTACCGAATCACGGTTGTTGTTTATTGATTTATCATCCGGAGACGACGTGTTTAACACGATGAGTAAAACGATAAGAGTAACTATCAGTGTTGAAAGTACGGCAATGACAGCAACGGTTTTTGTTCCGGTTTTATCTTTATTTTTATCAAATTTATCAGCACTATATCTTGCTTCATATCCCGTTCCGTGTTCCGGCACTCCTCTTTGTGTATAACCGTTTTGCATTCTTCTTTGCGGATAGGGATTTTTGTCGAATTCGGTTTTTTGATTATGGTTATATGATTCATACCGGCGTCTGTATTGCGATTCATGATTTTCGTTTGGCATTTTGCCGTATGCGTTATTTCCCGCATCACCGCGCGGTGCGTTATCGGTTCTTTTTCTCGATTTCAGCGCGCTTTCGGGGTCTGCCATGTCATCTTGCTCAATGGGTTTCATTCTGAGCGTATCATGCGATACGGGAAGTTTTTTGTTATATTCGTCCATGTTATTCATCCTTTCGTATATTTACAAAAGAGTTTATTATTTTTAATTTTACCATATATTATTTAATATGTCTATATTTTATACATAAATTAAATATTAGTGTAATAAAAGTGAAGCTGCATAAATATTTTATATTGTCCGCACT
Source organism: uncultured Clostridia bacterium (assembly GCA_934463165.1). Taxonomy (GTDB): domain Bacteria; phylum Bacillota; class Clostridia; order UMGS1810; family UMGS1810; genus RGIG1828. The sequence goes on along the minus strand of CAKSJG010000014.1, from coordinate 67,693 downwards.
GCAATTTTGTTATACATTAATCTTTACATAACACGATTTGCGGAGTATAATATAGTTATCTTCGGGGCGGGGTGAAATTCCCCACCGGCGGTTACAGCCCGCGAGCCTTTTTGGCAGATTCGGTGAAATTCCGAAGCCGACGGTACAGTCCGGATAAAAGAAGATAGTATTCAAATAAAAGTGAGCCCCGCTGATTTTTCGGCGGGGTTTTTGAATTACTCAAGCTCCGTGATAATATTTTAAGACAGGAGATTATTATCATGAAAAACAAAACAAAAAAGTATGTAACGGCGGCTATGCTCTCGGCATTATCGGTTATACTCATGTATTTATGCAAGGTCATTCCGCAGATTTCGGGATTTTTGCAATATGACGCCAAAGATGTTCCGATAGCAATGGGCGGTTTTATTCTTGGACCGTCATACTCTCTTATAATGTCGGCTGTTGTCACGGTGTTTGAATTTCTCTTTGCGAGCAGTACGGGACCGATAGGGCTTTTAATGAATTTTATTTCGACATGTTCATTTTGTTTTATGGCATCGCTTATATATGCGAATAACAGAAAGCTTTCGGGTGCGGTATCGGGGCTTGCTTCGGGCGTTGTTGCCATGACGGCGCTCATGCTTTTATGGAATTGCTTTATAACCCCTGTTTATATGAAAATCCCGCGTGAAGTTGTAATCGGAATGCTGCCGACGGTTTTTCTGCCGTTTAATCTGTGTAAGGGTTTCATTAACTCGGGTCTGATACTTCTTCTCTACCGTCCGCTGATGGGTGCGCTTTCAGCGGCAGATCTTATAGAAAATACACATTCGAAGAAAAAAATAGTTCCGATAATTATTATCGGATTTGCACTTGTTCTGATTTTTGTACCGATTCTTTTTTTGCTTCGGTAAGGTACTGCCCATGAATTATATGATTTTCATTAAAAATTTCTTTTTTTGAAATTCGGTATTGAAAAAATCCGTCTTTGAGGTTATAATATAAATATATCATAATAATGTGAGGTATGTGTATTATGAAAATACGAAAGTTTTTTTTAACAGCGCTTATTTTAACTTTCTCTTTTGTACTTTGTTCATGCGGAAGTTCCAAGACCGAGAAAAAGGAAGAGAGAATGATATATGACATAGAGGATGTATCGTCAGACGGAGATGTGAAACATACCGCCGTTAAATTTGAAACGGATGGTATGGGTGAATTCACTGCAGAGTTGTATCCCGAATATGCGCCGCAGACCGTGTCGGCATTTTTAAAGCTTGTATCCGACGGATTTTATGACGGTGCGTCATTTGAAAAGGTATTCACCGGAAGATATATACTTTCTTCGGAAAAAGGAGCCGCATCTTCAAAGGACGGGAATTTAAAAATATACGGCGAATTTTATAAAAACGGTGTATCAAACTCAATGCCTATGGAAAAGGGAACTCTTGTAATGTATCATCCCGAGGACGATTATAACGGCGGTGTATCGCAGTTTATGATTATGCTTTCGGATGTTAAAGACATGGAGGGAACATACGCGCCCTTTGCAAAAATAACATCGGGAATAGAGGTCGCCGAAAAGATCGCATCGGCTGCTTTGAACGATGAAAATGAGCTTGTTTCGCCAATTGTTATGAAAAAAGTCTCGGTTGTCGAATGATTTTTGTGTTAATTTTTTAACAACAAATCTTGCATATTTGTCCATTTTATAGTACAATATAAATATGTTAAGTTATATGACTTTAAGGAGGAATATTAAAATGGCAGTAAAAGTTGCTATTAATGGTTTCGGCCGTATCGGCCGTCTTGCATTCAGACAGATGTTTGGTGCAGAAGGTTATGAGGTTGTTGCAATAAACGATCTTACAAGCCCGAAGATGCTTGCTCATCTTTTGAAGTATGATTCTTCACAGGGTAAATATGCTTTGGCAGATACAGTATCTGCAAGCGATGATTCCATTACTGTTGACGGTAAGGAAATTAAAATATATGCTTTCCCGGATGCTAACAATTGTCCGTGGGGTGAGCTTGATGTAGACGTTGTTCTCGAATGCTCAGGTTTCTATACAAAGAAAGAAAAAGCTCAGGCTCATATCAATGCCGGTGCAAAGAAAGTTGTTATCTCGGCTCCTGCCGGCAACGATCTTCCGACAGTTGTATACAATGTTAACCACAACATTTTAAAGAAAGAAGATACAATCATTTCCGCTGCATCCTGCACAACAAACTGCCTTGCTCCCATGGCTAAAGCTCTTAATGATTATGCTCCGATTCAGAGCGGTATCATGGCTACAATCCATGCTTACACAGGCGATCAGATGACTCTTGACGGCCCCCAGAGAAAGGGTGACCTCAGAAGATCAAGAGCAGCTGCAGTTAACATTGTTCCTAACAGCACAGGTGCTGCAAAGGCTATCGGTCTTGTTATTCCCGAGCTCAACGGCAAGCTCATCGGTTCTGCACAGAGAGTTCCCGTTCCGACAGGTTCAACAACAATCCTTACAGCTGTTGTTAAGGGAAGTGATGTTACCGTTGAAGGTATCAATGCCGCTATGAAAGCAGCTTCCAACGAATCTTACGGCTATAACGAGGATGAAATCGTTTCTTCCGATATTGTAGGTATGAGATACGGTTCACTCTTTGATGCAACACAGACAATGGTTGCAAAAATTGCCGATGATCTTTATGAAGTTCAAGTTGTTTCATGGTATGATAATGAAAATTCATACACAAGCCAGATGGTAAGAACAATCAAATATTTCGCAGAGCTTGCGTAATTTAAACAATTAAAATAAAAGAGCGGTACGGTCATTTTCCGTGCCGCTTTTTTAAAAACGGAGGAAAAATATGTATGATTATCTTATAGTCGGTGCGGGGCTTTTCGGTTCCGTATTTGCAAGCGAGGCGGCAAAATCGGGGAAAAAATGTCTTGTTATCGATAAGAGAAATCACATCGGCGGAAATATTTATACAGAAAATACGGAAGATATAAACGTACATAAGTACGGTGCGCATATTTTCCACACAAACGATAAATTCATATGGCACTATATAAATACTTTTGCCGATTTTAACAGATATGTCAATTCACCGCTTGCAATTTATAAAGACGAGATATACAATCTGCCTTTTAATATGAATACGTTTTCTAAGCTCTGGAATATAAAAACTCCGGATGAGGCAAAAAAAATTATTGAATCGCAAAAAGAATCGGCAAAAATAACAAATCCGAAAAACCTTGAAGAGCAGGCAATCAGCCTTGTGGGAACAGATGTTTACGAAAAGCTCATAAAGGGTTACACCGGTAAGCAATGGGGCAAACTGCCGAGTGAGCTTCCCAGCTTTATCATAAAAAGACTCCCGGTAAGATACACATATGATAATAACTATTTTAATGACAGATATCAGGGAATTCCGATCGGCGGATATACCGCAATAATCGAAAAGATGCTTTCGGGTGCGGATGTTGAGCTAAGCACGGATTTTTACTCCGACCGTGAAAAATTTATGTCATGTGCGAAGAAGATTATATTTACGGGAACAATAGACAAATATTACGATTATTGTTTCGGAAAACTTGATTACCGTTCTTTGAGATTTGAAACAGAGGTTTTGGATACGGATAATTATCAGGGCAATGCCGTGGTAAATTATACCGAATACGAAATTCCGTATACAAGAATAATAGAACATAAGCATTTTGAATTCGGCACACAGCCCAAGACGGTAATAACACGTGAATATCCCGCAAATTATGAGGAAAACGGAGAACCGTATTATCCCGTTAATGACGAGAGAAACAATGAATTATACTCAAAATATTTTGAACTTTCAAAAAAAGAAAACAATGTGATTTTCGGCGGACGTCTCGGGATGTATAAATATCTTGACATGCATCAGGTAATCCGCGCGGCGCTTGATCTGGCAATATATCTTTTGTAGTATTTCGGGTGTATCCGCAAACGGCTGAACACTTTTAAACACTTCGGCACAGCTGCCGCCGGCTCATGACGGCACCTGTGCTATATTTCAAAATCTTCTTTTTTATATTTTTTGGCGTCAAACTGTTTTTTCGGCTTGTATTTAAAAATATCATAGCTGAATTTTGCGCATGTGTTTTTTTCATCGGTTTCAAGGTTTGTCAATTCACAAATACCTTTGCCGTTTTCTTTCAAATATCTTTCGCAAAGTCCGCATTTTTTTATTTCTGTTCCCTTAATATACAAAATAAACCTCTCCTTTTAAGAAATTTTAACACGATTTATATAAAAAGTCAAAATATTTTTTTTAATTGCAAAAAAACTGTTGTAATTTTCGTCAAAAAATTATATAATAAATACTGTATGACAAAATATTTATTGGAGGGAAGCTTGTGTTGGCTTTATATATTTTGCTCGGAATATTCGGCATATATTTTTTAATCTTTTTTGTTATATTGGGAAAGGAAGTATCGCAAATAATGGGCAGAGATCCCGCTGCGAGAAATCCTGTTGAGATATTTCTTCTGTATTCGGGGCTTCATGCGGTTGCAAACCACAGAATTGCCCATGTTCTTTACAAAGCGAGACTGTTCTTTATAGCAAGGCTCATATCTCAGATATCGAGAGCGTTTACGGGGATTGAGATTCACCCCGGAGCAAAAATAGGTAAGGGGCTTTTTATAGACCACGGTATGGGAATTGTGATAGGAGAGACGACGGTCATAGGTGATAACTGTACACTTTATCAAAATGTTACTCTCGGCGGTACGGGAAAGGATAAAGGCAAGCGTCATCCGACAATAGGCAACAATGTTATGATAGGCTGCGGTGCAAAGGTCTTGGGGCCTTTTACCGTCGGTGATAATTCAAAAATAGCCGCAAATGCCGTTGTACTTTCGGCAGTACCCGAAAACAGCACGTGCGTCGGTGTGCCTGCAAGAGTCGTCAGGATAAATAACAAAAAGGTTTGCATGGATCTCGATCAGATACATATGCCTGATCCCGTGAGCCAGGAATTTTGCAAGCTTTATTTAAGAATAGATGAGCTTACCGCTAAATTAAATAAACTGGAGGAAAAAAACGATGAAACTGTATAACAGTATGACCGGAAAAAAAGAGGAATTTATTCCGATCGAACCCGGAAAAGTTAAAATGTATTCCTGCGGTCCGACGGTGTATAACTATTTTCACATCGGAAACGCAAGACCGTTCATTATCTTTGATACTCTCAGAAGATATTTTGAATATTTGGGATACGATGTGTCATTTGTTCAGAATTTTACCGATATAGACGATAAAATGATTCGCCGCGCCAACGAAGAGGGAATAACCGTGGCAGAGCTTGCGGAAAGGTTTATTGCCGAATATTTCAAAGACGCCGACGGACTGGGCATAAAGCATGCAACCGTTCATCCGAGGGCTACCGAAAACATAGACGCCATAATTTCTCTTATTAAAACTCTCGAAGACAAAGGCTATGCGTATAACGTTGACGGAGATGTATATTTCAGCGTTAAAAAGTTTAAGGAATACGGCAAGCTTTCTCATCAGCCGCTCGAAAATCTTGAGGCAGGTGCAAGAATAGAGGTCGGCGATAAGAAAAAAGATCCGATGGACTTTGCTCTCTGGAAAGCAAAAAAAGATGGTGAACCGTCATGGGACAGCCCGTGGGGAGAGGGCAGACCGGGCTGGCATATAGAGTGCAGCGCCATGGCAAACAAATACCTCGGCAAGACGATAGACATACACAGCGGCGGCAAGGATCTTATCTTTCCGCATCATGAAAATGAAATTGCGCAGAGCGAATGCGCCAACTGTGCACCGTTTGCGCATTATTGGCTGCATAACGGATATATAAACATAGACAACAAAAAAATGAGCAAGTCTCTTAATAATTTCTTCACCGTAAGAGATGTTGCAAAGGATTTTGACTATGCCGTAATCAGATTCTTCATGCTTTCGGCTCACTACAGAAATCCGATAAACTTCAGCCATGAGCTTTTGAATCAGGCTAAATCGGGATTGGAGCGCATAGAAACATGCGTTGAGAATCTTAAGTTTTTAAAAGGCAATGCAAAATCAGACTCCGGAGATGAAAAAATAACCGCAAAGCTTGCGGAATTTAAAAAGCAGTTTACCGACGCGATGGATGATGATATAAACACGGCAGACGCAATATCCGCAATATTTGACATCGTAAAATATGTAAATACCGAATTTGACGAAAATACCGATTCGGCATCTCTTGATGCGGCAATAAACCTTATAAAAGAGCTTTCGGGTGTTCTCGGAATTAATGTTGAAAAGAAAAAAGGATTCATTGATTCCGATATAGAAAATCTTATCGAAGAGCGCAACAATGCAAGAAAAAGCAAGGATTTTAAACGTGCCGACGAAATAAGAGACATGCTTAAGGATGCCGGAATTATTCTTGAAGATACAAGAAGCGGCGTGAAGTGGAAAAGGGTGTAACATGATAGATTTTGATATAGAGATAGACGCCGGTCAGGTTTCGCCGCTTTCTCTCGCATATATAGGCGACGCGGTATATGAGCTTTATGTTCGTTCATATATTATGCATTCGGTAAATATGCCGGTTGCAAAGCTGCATAAGGCAGCAACAAAATACGTCAGTGCAAAGGCGCAGTCACAGATTTTTCATATTATTGCAGACAAGCTTACGGAAGAGGAGACAGCCGTTTTTAAGCGCGGCAGAAATGCACATTCTTATACAAGCGCAAAAAATGCCGATATTGTTGACTACCGAATTGCAACGGGGCTTGAAGCTCTGGTCGGATATTTATACATAAAAAAAGATACCGAACGGCTCAATGAATTAATGTCATATTGCATTGAGTCGGTAAGTTGATAAATTAAGTAATTTTACAGCAGAAAATAAGGAGGTTACTGTAATTATGATGAGCAATGCTCAACTTGAACTTATGGCGTATAAAATACGCAAGCATGCCGTTGACGGTGTGTATAGTGCCAAATCCGGCCATCCGGGCGGATCACTTTCGATCTCGGATATTCTTTCGGTGCTATATTTTGACGAAATGAACGTTAACCCCGATGATCCTAAAAATCCGGAAAGAGACAGATTTGTTCTTTCCAAAGGTCATTGTGCCCCGGCGCTTTACGGAGCTCTTGCCGAAAAGGGATTTTTCCCCGTGGATGATATAAAAACTCTCAGACAGACGAACAGCTATCTGCAGGGTCATCCCGATATGAAAGGCGTGCCCGGAGTGGATATGTCAACGGGGTCTCTCGGTCAGGGATTTTGCGCGGCAAACGGAATGGCGCTTGCCGGCAAGCTTGACGGCAAGGACTACAGGGTATATACAATTCTCGGCGACGGCGAGCTTGAAGAAGGTCAGATATGGGAGGGCGCAATGTTTGCTCCTCATTATAAGCTTGATAACCTCGTTGCATTTGTCGATTTTAACGGCTTGCAAATAGACGGAGACATCACCAAGGTTATGAATCCGACTCCGATAGATAAAAAATTTGAGGCATTTAACTGGAATGTAATATGTATAGACGCACATGACTATGATCAGATAAAAAATGCTCTTAAAGAGGCAAGAAATGTTAAGGGCAAGCCCACGGTCATCATTGCAAAGAGCATTAAGGGCAAGGGCGTTTCATACATGGAAAACAATGCAGCATGGCACGGCGCTGCACCGAAGGATGAAGACTATGCCGTTGCATGCAAGGAACTGAATGAAAAAATTAAGGAATTGGAGGAAGTGGTAAATGTCTGATAAAAAAATAGCGACAAGAGAATCATACGGTGCCGCATTGGCACAGCTCGGCGAACAATACGATAACATCATCGTTCTTGATGCGGATCTGTCTAAATCGACAAAAACAGAAGTTTTTAAAAAGAAATTTCCCGAACGCTTCATAAACATGGGTATTGCCGAGGCTAACATGATGAGCACGGCTGCGGGACTTTCAGCATGCGGAAAAATCGTATTTGCAAGCTCATTTGCAATGTTTGCCGCAGGCAGAGCATTTGAACAGATACGCAACTCCATCTGCTATCCGTGTCTTAATGTGAAAATCGGTGCAACTCATGCGGGAATATCCGTAGGTGAAGACGGTGCGACTCATCAGTGCCTTGAAGATATCGGCATTATGAGAACTCTTCCAAATATGGTTATTATAAACCCTGCGGATGATACAGAAGCAAGGGCGGCGGTTGAAGCTGCCGTTAAGCATTACGGCCCCGTATATTTAAGATTCGGAAGACTCGGCGTGCCCGTGCTTTTCGGTGACGATTATAAATTTGAAATTGGCAAGGGTGTTCAGCTTAAAGACGGAGATGACGTGAGCATTTGTGCAACCGGTCTTATGGTTGGATATGCTCTTGAAGCTGCAGAGCTTCTCAAAGCTGACGGAATAAATGCCCACGTTATTAACATTCATACCATAAAACCGATAGATAAAGAAATCATATCCAAAGCGGCATATGAAACGGGAGCGATTGTAACCTGTGAAGAGCACAACATCATAGGCGGTCTCGGAAGTGCGGTAAGTGAGGTTGTATGTGAAACAAATCCGGTCCCCGTACTCAGGGTCGGAACAAAAGATGTATTCGGAAAATCGGGCAAGCCGTATGAGCTTCTTGAATATTACGGATTAACCGCCGAAAACATTGCCGAAAATGCAAGAAAAGCGATTGAACTTAAAAATAAATAAATTAAAAAGAGGTGACTATTATGAATGATTTTGAAAATCCCCGTATCATGCATATGGGCAGAGTTAAGGAACATGCATATTTTATTCCGTATGCTGACATTTCTTCGGCGCTTAAAATGCGCCCGTCAAATTCTCCGTATTATGCGCTTTTAAACGGAGACTGGAAGTTTAAATATTTTGAGAGATATGTTGATGTCGATAAAGATATCGAGCTCGCCGATACATCGGATTGGGAGACTCTCCCCGTTCCGTCTAACTGGCAGATGTACGGCTACGGCGCTCCGGCATATCACAACATTACATATCCCATTCCGATTGATCCGCCGTATGTTCCGGTGGATAATCCGTGCGGAGTGTATTCAAGAGTGTTCAGTGTTCCCGATACATTTGAGGGCAGAGAGACGCATATCGTTTTTGAAGGTGTGGATTCATTCTTTTATCTTTATGTAAACGGTAAAAAAGTCGGATTTTCCAAGGTTCCGCATGTACCTGCGGAATTTGATATAAGCGAATATGTGGTTAAAGGGGATAACGTAATAACGGCGGTTGTCCTTAAATACAGCGACGGCACATACATGGAAGATCAGGATTTCTACAGAGTTTCGGGAATATTCCGCGATGTATATCTTCTTGCAAGGGCAAAGCATTCCGTTAAGGATATTTTTGCAAAGGCTCTTTTGGAAAATGATTATAAAGACGGTGTTCTCACCGTTGAAGCTGATGCGGATAAAGCCTCGGATATAACCTTAAAGCTTTTTGATTCTTTCGGCAATCTTGTTGAAGAAAAGAAAGGCGGAAAAACCGAATTTAAAATCAGTGATGTAAACTCCTGGTCAGCCGAAAAACCGTACCTTTATAAGCTTATTATCGAAGCCGACGGCGAGGTAATCCCACAGGATATAGGCTTCAGGACAGTGGAAAAAACCGATGACGGGGTTCTCCTTATAAACGGCGCGGCGGTTAAGCTTAAGGGCGTTAACCGACATGACACCAATGCCGCTCTCGGTCATGTAACGCCGACAGACAGCATCCGCAGTGAACTCAAGCTTATGAAAAAGCTCAATATTAACACGATAAGAACCTCTCATTATCCCAACACCTCCGAATTTTTGCACATTGCAAACGAACTCGGTTTTTACCTTATTGATGAGGCGGATTTTGAATCTCACGGTATGGTCTGCTGCGGAAAGGGAGAAAGCTGCTGGAGCGGATATAACGCTTTTGACGAATTTACCATGGCGCAGGGCGAAATGTGGTATGAGCAGGCAATGGACAGGGTAAAGAGAATGGTTGAGCGCGATAAAAACAATCCGTCCGTTATAATGTGGTCAATGGGTAACGAATCCGACTACGGCGATAATCACATTGCTATGGGTAATTGGGTTAAGAAAAAAGACAACACAAGGCTTGTTCACTATGAGCGTGCGGACGGAGTAAATTATAAAGACGTTGACGGTCATAAAATGCCGTTTGATGTTGAAAGTTATATGTATCCGGATCCCAAAACATGCGAAGAAAGGCTTCGCAAAAAATCAAAACTTACATTCTTCCTCTGTGAATATTCGCATGCTATGGGCTGCGGCCCCGGAGATCTTGCCGATTATTGGGAAGTGTTCTATAAATATAAACGTGCATGCGGCGGCTGCATTTGGGAATGGGCCGATCATGCCGTAATACTTGAGGATGAAAACGGCAATACGACTTACGGCTACGGCGGCGATTCGGGCGAGATTGCAAGTCCGGATAACTTCTGCAGCGACGGTCTCGTATTTCCCGACAGAACACCGTCGAGCGGTGCGCTTGAGGCAAAGGCTGTTTATCAGTATGTAAAATTTGATGCCGTTGATTTGGAAAACGGTATAATTTCCGTGAAAAATCTTTATGATTTTACAAATCTTTCGGATTTTGAGATTTCCTATGTCGTAGAATGCGACGGCAAGATTATCAAGCGCGGAAAGGCTGCAAACACTGCTCTTAAACCGCAGGCAACAAAGAGAATAAAACTCGGATACACACTCCCCGAATTCTGCAAAACAGGATGCCATCTTAATATTTCGGTTACTCTCAAAGACGATACCGATTGGTCGGAAGCGGGCTACGAGGTTGCATTTGCACAGTTTGAGCTTCCTGTTGAAGCATTCGGAAAGCTCGTCGCCGTGGAATTTTCAAATCTTTTTGAAGAAGTAAGCGATGAGTTTATTACGGTAAGCGGCTATAATTTCAGATACGTATTTAACAAATACTATAATTCGTTCGATGTTCTTGAAGTCGGCGGATGCGATATTCTGGCAGACCGCACGACATACGGAACAAAGCGTGCCCCGATAGATAACTTCAGAATTGCCAAAAAGGAGTGGGTTATTCCTCAGGGTGAATCGAGCATGTATGATATAAACGAAACCGCAGGTATTAAGGTATATGACGTATCGTCCGAATTTGATACGGACGGAAACTACGTGATAAACGTTCAATGTGCCGTTACATCACTCGGAAGACTTAATCTTGTTGATAATATGAACACAAGATATACCATATGCAAAAACGGTGTTATAAAAACGGAAGTAAGCGCTGAAAACGGTTGTCTTTCTTTCCTGCCGAGATTCGGAATGGAAATAGTTCTTGCTGACAATAAGGATAACGTTGAATATTACGGCATGGGTCCCGAAGAAAATTATATCGATATGCACCACCATGCAAAAACGGGATTGTATAAGACGACTGTTCAGGATATGCACGTTCCGTATGTTATGCCGCAGGACTGCGGAAACAGAACCAATGTAAAATGGGTCTGCGTATATGATATACTCGGCAGAGGTATCATGGTTTCGGCAAATGATAAGATTGAATTTGCCGCAAGCAAATTTACGGAAGAGGAAATATCCGCCGCAAAGCATCAGTGGGATCTTGAAGAGGGCAGTGAGACATTCCTCAGAATTGACTGTAAAGTGACGGGAGTGGGCTCCGGAAGCTGTGGACCTCTCACGGATGAAAAATACAGGCTGAACGAGAAAAAAATTGAATATTCATTTGATATTCTGCCTGTAATACTCGGTAATGACGAGCCGAAAGATTTGATAAAATAACTTTTATACGGAGGATTTCCGATGTCAGAAAAGCAAGTACCTTTGGTTGTTGTTAAGCGTCTCCCGAGATATCACAGATATCTCGGGGAGCTTTTAAAAAATAATATATCACGCGTTTCTTCAACGAAATTAAGTAAAAAGATGGGAGTTACCGCGTCTCAGATCAGACAGGATCTGAATTTTTTCGGCGGCTTCGGTCAGCAGGGATACGGATACAATGTTGAAATGCTTTATGACCGTATAAGTTCTTTGCTCGGACTTGACAAGGGGTATAAAACCGTTATAATCGGAGCCGGTAATCTCGGACGTGCTCTTGCAAATTACGGAGGATTTAAAAAACGCGGCTTTTCACTTTGCGGCATTTTCGATACAGACCCGAATGTTATAGGCAGTGACGTCGCGGGTTTAAAGGTTATGCCTTATGGTGATATTGAAAAATTTGCCGAAAAAGAACATCCTGATATTGCAATACTGACTCTTCCGAAAGATGCCGTAAAAAGCGTTGCCGAGCAGCTTGTATCATACGGTATAAAATCATTTTTGAATTTTGTATACGTTGATCTTCAGCTTCCCGATGACGTTATAATCGAAAACGTACATCTTAGTGATTCGATAATGACTTTATCTTACAAAATGACAAATAAGTAGAATATGAATATCCGCTGTGTATTATCCAAGCAAAATGCACGGCGGATTTTTATAAGCCACAGTGATAATATGAATTTCAAAGAAAAAATATGTATTTTGAAATTTTAGGATTCCAAACTTGCAAAAACTGTTGACATTGAAAAAAAATAATGATATAATATTAGTATGTTTGGAAGGTTTTAACCTTACTATAAACAGGAGGTATATATAATGAATATTAAAAACGCTTATTTGGCCGGCGTTATGGAAAAGGTTATCAAACGTAATCCCGGCGAACCGGAATTTCATCAGGCAGTTTCCGAGGTTCTTGAATCACTCGAGCCCGTTGTTGAAAAATATCCGGAATTTATAGAAAAGGGTGTTATTGATTCAATAGTTGAGCCCGAAAGAATAATTAAATTCAGAGTTCCCTGGGTTGATGATAACGGTAAAGTTCAGGTTAACCGCGGATTCAGAGTTCAGTTTAATTCCGCTATAGGACCTTACAAGGGCGGTCTGCGTTTCCATCCGTCTGTTTATGAAGGTATCATAAAATTCCTTGGTTTTGAACAGGTATTCAAAAACTCGCTTACGGGACTTCCGATAGGCGGCGGCAAGGGCGGTTCCGATTTTGATCCTAAGGGTAAATCCGATATGGAAGTTATGCGTTTCTGCCAGAGCTTTATGACGGAACTCAGCAAGCACATCGGTGCAGATACCGACGTACCTGCCGGTGATATCGGAGTAGGCGGAAGAGAAATCGGTTATCTTTTCGGTCAGTATAAGAGGCTCAGAAACGAATTTACCGGTGTTCTCACGGGTAAAGGTCTCACATACGGCGGAAGCCTTGCAAGAACAGAAGCTACAGGCTACGGTCTTTGCTATTTTACCGAGGAAATGTTAAACGATCATGGTGATTCATTTAAGGGTAAAACCGTTGTTGTTTCCGGCTCGGGTAATGTTGCTATTTATGCAACCGAAAAGGCTACACAGCTCGGAGCAAAGGTTGTTGCTCTTTCCGATTCAAACGGATATATCTACGATAAAAACGGTGTTGATCTTGATCTTGTTAAGCAGCTCAAAGAAGTTGAGAGAAAGAGAATCAAAGAATATGTTACGGTACGTCCCGAAGCTGAATATCACGAAGGCTGCTCCGGTATCTGGGGTATTAAATGTGATATTGCACTTCCGTGTGCTACACAGAATGAGATCAACGAGGAATCCGCAAAGAAGCTTGTTGCAAACGGCGTAAAGGTTGTTGCCGAAGGTGCCAACATGCCTTCAACTCCCGAAGCTATTCATGTTTATCAGTCAAACGGAATCCTCTTCGGACCCGCAAAGGCTGCAAATGCGGGCGGCGTTGCAACATCAGCTCTTGAAATGAGCCAGAACTCTATGAGATATTCATGGACATTTGAAGAGGTTGACGCAAAACTTAAGGATATCATGGTTAACATTTATCACAACGCTGCAGACGCTGCCGAAGAATTCGGAATGAAAGGCAACATGGTAGCAGGTGCAAACATTGCAGGATTTATGAAAGTTGCAAAATCAATGCTTGCATACGGTGTGGTTTGATTTTTGACAATATAAAAAAGATGCCGCATGAGGCATCTTTTTTTATGTATTGCATATTGATTGTTGTCGTATTTTATGATACAATATAACTTATAGCGATTTATACGGTATTGCCGGCCCGCGGCAGAAATCGTATTTTTACTTTAAGCGGGCGGAAAGGCTGAAACTTTTTATGTATAAAATTTTAAGAAAAAAAGTTCTTAATCCGACCGTTACCGAAATGGTCATAGACGCACCCTTTGTTGCAAAAAAAGCTGAACCGGGGCAGTTTATCATACTCAGAACAGATTTCGACGGTGAAAGAATACCGCTCACCATTGCCGATTATGACAGAGAAAAAGGCACGGTAACGATAATTTTTCAGATTGTCGGAGCAACGACGGAAAAACTCAATCATAAAAATGAAGGTGAATTTATTTCGGATTTTGTGGGTCCCCTGGGCAGAGCTACTCATACCGATAATTTGAAAAAGGTTGCGGTTGTCGGCGGAGGCGTCGGCAGTGCAATTGCATATCCGGTTGCAAAAAAGCTTCATTCTCTCGGCGCTGAGGTTCATGCAATTGTCGGATTCAGAAATAAAGATCTTGTTATTTTGGAGGATGAATTTAAAGCGGCAAGCTCAAAATTTTTCCTTATGTCCGATGACGGCAGCGCAGGCGAAAAGGGCCTTGTAACCGACGCGCTCAAAAAACTTATTGACAGCGGCGAAAAATATGACGAAGTAATTACAATCGGTCCTCTCATCATGATGAAATTTGTATGTAAGCTTACAAAAGAATACGGCATAAAGACCGTTGCAAGCATGAACCCGATCATGATAGACGGCACGGGGATGTGCGGCGGATGCAGATTAAGCGTCGGCGGTGAAACAAAATTTGCCTGTGTTGACGGTCCGGAATTTGACGGTCACCTGATTGATTTTGATGAAGCAATGGCACGTTCAACGATGTACAGACCGTTTGAACGCAAAAAGCACGAAGAAACATGTAACTTATTCAGCAAGGAGGTTAAATAATGCCTAATATGTCTCCAAAGAAAAATGAAATGCCGGTGCAGGATCCGAAAGTCAGAGGAAAGAATTTCTCCGAAGTTGCGCTGGGCTACAGCGAAGAGCAAGCAATGGATGAGGCGGGCAGATGTCTGCATTGCAAAAATAAACCGTGCGTCAGCGGATGTCCGGTTAATATTGATATACCGGAATTTATTGCCGAAGTGGCAAAGGGTGAATTTGAAAATGCCTATAAAATTCTGACGGCTTCAAACTCTCTGCCTGCAGTATGCGGAAGGGTATGTCCACAGGAGAATCAGTGTGAGGGTAAATGCGTAAGAGGAATAAAGTGTGAAAGCGTGGCAATCGGTCGCTTGGAGCGTTTTGTAGCTGATCGTCACAATGAACATTCGGCTGAAAAACCCGAAAAACCCGCGTCCAACGGTCACAAAGTTGCCGTTATAGGTTCGGGCCCGTCGGGGCTTGCATGCGCCGGCGATCTCGCAAAAAAAGGCTATGCGGTTACGATCTTTGAAGCTCTTCACACTCCGGGCGGCGTGCTTGTGTACGGTATACCGGAATTCAGGCTGCCGAAGTCAATAGTTGCAAAGGAAATCGATACCCTCCGTGATTTGGGTGTTGAAATAGCGGTTAACATGGTTGTCGGAAAGACAATATCCATAGATGAGCTTATTCATGACGAGGGTTATGAAGCTGTGTTTATAGGATCGGGAGCAGGTCTTCCGCGTTTTATGAATATTCCCGGAGAAAATTTAAAGGGAGTTTATTCCGCAAACGAATTTCTTACCAGAGTTAATCTGATGAAGGCTTATCTTGATTCAAGTGACACGCCCGTGAAAAAATCAAAAAAGGTTGTTGTTGTCGGCGGAGGTAACGTTGCCATGGACGCTGCAAGAAGCGCGCTCCGTCTCGGTGCCGATGATGTATACATCGTATACCGCCGTTCGCTTGAGGAGCTTCCCGCAAGAAAAGAAGAAGTTGAGCATGCAATGGAAGAGGGGATACATTTTAACCTTCTTAATAACCCTGTTGAAATACTCTCGGACGAAGACGGTTTTGTGCGTGGCATAAAGTGCATTAAAATGGAACTCGGTGAGCCCGATGCTTCCGGCAGAAGACGCCCCGTTGCTATAGACGGAAGCGAGTTTGAAATTGAATGTGACTGTGTTATAATGGCAATCGGCACATCGCCGAATCCGCTTATCAAGTCAACAACAGCAGGACTTGAAACTCAAAAGTGGGGCGGAATAATTGCCGATGAAAAGACGGGTCTTACATCGCGCGAGGCGGTTTATGCCGGCGGCGATGCGGTAACCGGAGCCGCAACGGTTATTCTGGCAATGGGTGCCGGTAAAAGTGCTGCGGAGGCAATTGACGAATATATTAAAAATAAAAATTAATTGAATTAATGTTTGAAGCGGAACGATGTTTTCACCGTTCCGCTTCATTAAATAAACAAAATTATACTTTGAAATATTATTATTTTTTTCTGTATTGCGTCGGAGTCATGCCCGTATATTTTTTAAAAATAAACGTAAAGTAGCTGTGACTGTCAAATCCCGACTGTGAAGCAATTTCTCCCACCGAATAGTTTGTGTTTTTCAAAAGCTCCTTTGATTTTTGAATCTTTACAAGGTTGACATATTCAAACGGGCGGTATCCGGTGTAGCTTTTAAAAATTCTGCAAAAATGTTCTTCCGATATGTTAAATTCCGCGGCAGCATCCGCTAAGCTCATATTTGTGTTTTCACTTAAATAATGCATTGCGTGCGTCATAAGATGAATTCTTCTTTTTGTTTTCTTTTCGGGCTGCGTCAGCTGTTCTTTTAAAGATATCAAAAACGAATACAGGCATACGCTCTTTTTTTTATACATTGCAGGGTCTTTATTAAGTTGATATAATTCTCTGTAATATTTGTAAAAATCAAAATTTTCGTCCAAAGTATGAACAGATGATTCTATATCAAAAAAATTATCAACTCCCGATCCGTTAAATGTTATATAAAGTGTTTCCCATGAGTTTGTGCTGTGATATTCGTGCGGAGTGTTCGGCGAAAGATATATAAGATTCCCTTTTTTTATTTTATACGTTTTTCCGTTTATAAAGCAGCAGCCGCTGCCTTTCAGTGTATACAGCAGCTGATGATCACCAATCCCGAGCGGTCTGTGGACTATGGTCTGAAATTTTGTATTTCCGATTGTGGCTATATAAAACGGAAGCTTTTTGTCCGCATCTCCGGCAAGTGACAAATAGGCTGATATTTTCATTTAAAAAACCTCATTTTTCATTTTTTTTATTATATCACAAAAGCGTATAAATATCAATATTATTATAATGCTAATCAAAATTTTATGATTGACTTTGCCGCTATTTATGATATTATGTATGTATCCGATATCAAAATAATTATATTTCAGAGGTGCTTTATGAAAAAAATAATTTATGATGAAAATAAGTATGAAAAATATGACGATTTTTCACTTGTTTCGGAAAACAGAGAGAGGCCGCGTGCGTATTACATTCCGTTTTCCGATAAGACAAATGCTGTTACAATGAAAAATTATGATTCCGATGCGTTTGTATCTTTGAACGGCAAATGGAATTTCAGTTATGCCGAATGTCCTCTTGACATTCCCGATGATATCTCAAAGATACAATATACCGACAGTATTGCCGTTCCGTCATGCTTGGAATGCTGCGGTTACGGTCAGATACACTATACCAACATTAACTATCCGTTTCAGTATGATCCTCCGTATACATACAAAATGAACCCGGTGGGAGTATATAACCGTACATTTTACCATGCGGCATCCGATAAAAAAACATATATTGTTTTTGAGGGTGTGAGCAGTTATTTTGAACTTTATATAAACGGCAAATATGTCGGCATGAGCCGCGGAAGTCATATGCAGGCGGAGTTTGATATTACGTCATTTTTATCGGATGGAATGAATGATGTGACGGCGGCTGTATATACGTGGAATGCCGAAAGTTATCTTGAGGATCAGGATTTTTTCAGATTTCACGGCATATTCCGTGATGTTTACCTGCTTGACAGACCAAAAAATCATATAAGAGATATTTATATAAAGCCCGATGTTTGCGGCAAAATTGCATTTGAGTTTGATTTTGTCGGAGCTGAACAGCCGTGCAGCGTATCGGTTATGTCATATGACGGTAAAGTAATTGCCTGTAAAGAAATTCTTGCAAGCGGTGAAATTGACATTGGCTCTCCTTGTCTGTGGTCGGCAGAAAAACCGAATCTTTACGGTGTTCTCATAAGCTGCTGCGGAGAGTATATATACAAAAGAATCGGTTTCAGAGAAATTACAACTTCGCCGAAGGGTGAGCTTCTGATTAACGGAGTTTCGGTAAAACTAAAAGGAGTAAACCGTCACGATTCCAACCCAAAAACCGGATATTGCACAACCGAAGAGGATATGGAAAGGGATATTATTTTGATGAAACAAAATAATATTAACTGTATACGTACATCACATTATCCGAATCATCCTCATTTTTTGGAGCTGTGCGATGAATACGGAATGTATGTAATGGACGAATGTGATCAGGAGACTCATGGCGTTGAGAATGCTTACGGTTTATGCTCAACCTCGGCTATCGGTCAAATGGCGGGCAACCCCGAAGTCTTACCCTCATATATGGACAGAATGGAGAGAATGGTGGAACGCGACAAAAATGCACCGTGCATAATTTCGTGGTCGCTCGGTAATGAAGGTCAATTCGGCTCAAACCATGTTAAAATGTCGGAGTGGACAAAAAAACGGGATAACACAAGGCTTATTCACTATGAGAGAACAGCATATCCGAATAAAGCATACGGTGCCGATCAGATAAAAATAGATCCGTGCGTCGATATTATAAGCCGCATGTATACAAGTCTTGATAATCTTGATATTCAAGGTAATATGACAGATGACCCGCGCCCGTATTTTCTTGCGGAATACTGCCATGCAATGGGTGTCGGCCCGGGAGGCGTCAAGGATTACTGGGATATAATCTGTAAATACCCCCGTCTTATCGGCGGATGCGTTTGGGAATGGTGTGACCATGCCGTTGAAAAAAAGCTCGAAAACGGAAAAATCGGCTATATTTACGGCGGAGACAGCGGAGAATTTCCGCATGACGGGAATTTTTGCTGCGACGGACTTGTATTTCCCGACAGAACACCGTCTACGGGGCTTATGGAATACAAGAAGGTCATAGAGCCGTGGAAAGTGAACTGTGCGGATATTGAAAACGGACAATTTGAAATCGAAAACAGATATGATTTTACCGCTTTTGATGAGTTTGAATTTTCGTATTCCGTAGTTGCCGACGGTAATGTATTTGACAGCGGAAGCTTTACGGCAGATATTAAACCTCATGAAACAAAGACTGTGAGCCTTAAATTCAAAAAACCGGGTTCGGTTAAAGACGGGGCATATATTGAGCTTTATATGAATTTGCCGAAAAAAACTCCGTGGTGTAATGCAGGTCACAATCTTGCATGGGCTCAGTTTGAAATTCCCGTAAAAAAGGCAGAATGCAAAGCTCCTTTGCCGAAGGCAATCAAGGTTGATGATAAAAAGAGATATATCAGCGTTGAAGCCTGCGGAAATACAATCACGATAGATAAAGCGGCAGGAATGATAACCTCGCTGAAAAAACATGGCTGTGAGCTTCTTGAGCGCAGGGCCGATCTTGTGACATGGAGAGCGCCTATAGATAACGACAGATATGCCCGTATTGATTGGGAGAACGAATTTATGCATAAGGCATATTTTAAGGTGAAAAATGTAAAGACGGAAATTTCGGATGATAAATGCACGGTGACGGTAAGCGGATCGCACGGCGCAAGCGCAAGAATCCCGATCTTTGATATAAACATATGCTATACGGTAACTTCAAACGGTGTAAGCATTGACATATGCTCACTGAAAAACAAAATAAAATCAATGAACAGGTCATCATCGGAAGAAACGGATCTTGACCTTAATCTCAAAAAGGATATAGACGAGGTTCCGCGCTTCGGTATGAGATTTGCTCTTAAGAAAGAATTTGAAAATATAGAGTATTTCGGAAGAGGAGATACCGAGTGTTATATCGATTACAGCGAACATGCCCGTATGGGAGTATGGAAGAGCACCGTCACTGACGAATATCAGCCGTATATAATGCCGCAGGATTGCGGAAATCATATTGACGTAAAATGGCTTAAGCTTACGGGCAGCGAAACATTAAAGTTTGAATGTGAAAAGTCGTTTGAATTTTCAGCGCTTCATTACACAGTGGAAGAGCTTGACGAAAAAAAACACGCGTTTGAGCTTGAACAGTCTGACAGCACGGAGGTTCTGATATGCTTTAAAAACCGCGGCGTCGGGTCTAACAGCTGCGGACCGTCACTTCCCGAAAAATATTGTGTGACGGACAAAAAAATTGAATTTAAATTTTCATTATCCGTTTCGGATTGATAAAAAAAGTCAGCATACGTAAATTGTATGCTGACTTTTTTTATCAATCGGGGTGACGAGATTCGAACTCACGACCTCTGCGTCCCGAACGCAGCGCTCTACCAAGCTGAGCCACACCCCGTTGTCACAACAGAGATTATTATATCATGAATTTACAATCTTGTCAATATCTATTTTAAATTTTTTCTTCAAAATTCGTCTTTCATGCTGACGAATGCGAAATTCTATTCTTCTCTTTATTCTGAATCCGATTATAAAAATCAAAACTACTGCCGCGGCGGCAATCCAGATCCACAGTCTGCCGGGCTGCTGTTCTATATCTTTGGTAACAGTTCCCGAGGAATATGCCGAATAATCGCTTGTAAGGCTCAGATCCGTATTTTTATATTGATTTTCGTACCAGCCCGCAAGTGAATTATACATTCTGACAGCGGCTTCACCGTAGTTCTTTTTTTCAAAATACGGTTCAAAATCTTTTACTATAAACTCATAGATTTTTGCGTCGCTGATTGCGAGACTGATGTTTTTTCCTTTAACAAAGCTGTAATCATTGTTGTTTGCCGAAATTACAAACAACACGCTGTTTGCTCTGCCGAAGCTGTCAAGATTCCAGTCACCGTAAAGATTCGATGCATATTTTTGAGTATCCAGACCGTCGGTTGAATCGGTTGTAACAAATATAATTTCAGCCTTTGTTTTGTCAAACAGCAGTTTGTTTTTTGATTTTATATATTCTTTTGCCGTATCGGGAATAATCCCCGCATAATCACTTATCGATATTTCACGGGGTTTCACGTGAGCGGCATATATATTCATATTGAAAAGCAGACACGTCATAATTATAACGGACAATATACATAGCGTTTTTTTCATTGTATTTTATCACCTTGTAAAAATAATTCAGAGACTATACGGAGGAACTTTGCACATACAAAATTCCTCCGTGTAATAAATATTATAGCCGTAAAAATAAAATAGTCAATATAAAAAAATAAAATTCTTCAAAAATATGAAATAAAATTTAAAAACATAAATAGTATATGTTAATTTTGTTAATAATTATTAAAAAAATGTTAACAATGTGTTAAAAAGTTGTTTTATTTTTTTTACAACCAATCTTTTCGCCGAGCTTTACTTTAAATTCTTCTCTGCGTGCATTCGCTTCGGATATTTCGCCGTTTATTATTGCCGTATCTTTTTTTATTATCATAATAATTGTCGAACCGCCAAACTCAAATTTTCCTTTTTCTTCTCCGCGTCTGAAGTTGTGCTCCTCGTGATAGTTGCATATCCTGCCGACCATCATTGCGCCGACCTCCATAAATACAACGTCATCAAAGTTATTTGTCCGAAGAATCGTATATTCTCTTGAGTTTGTCTTAAAAACAGGGTAGCGTTCAAATGCTACGGGGCGCACGGTGTGAAATACTCCCTTAATATGCGTATTTTTCCCCTTTGCACCCGTGTCGGGGTAGATGTATCTGTGATAATCGGACGGAGTAAGCCTGAATACAAGGCAGAGTCCGCCGTTGTATTCATTTTCGATACCGGGGTTTTGAGTAAGCTCCGCTATGGAATAAATTGAATTTTTAATTTCAAATTTTGAATCTTTGTCTATGTTATATACGGTGAGGTAACCGTCGCACGGAGATATCAGCGAATCCGAATCTATGCAAATGTTTCTTTTTCCGCTTTTTATCCTTCGGGTAAAAAACTCGTTAAAGCAAGACCAGTTTTCAACCTTATATTCCGACATGTCAATGCCGTTTTTCTTTATAAAAAAGCTTATAAACGGTTTTGAAAGCACGCTGTTCATAAAAAGCCCCGCCGTTTTGGAAACAGCGGGAGCGGTCAATATTTTAAGCGTACAGCGGCCCAAAAATGAATTGTAAAGTTTTTGCGGCATACGGCAGCTTATCTCCTTCCTTAAGTATGAGTAAAAATATAACCAGACCGATAAATGCAACTATAATAAGACCGTGCATATACGGTTTTTTGATTTTAAATTTGGAAATAAAAGCAAGGCCTATAACCAAAAGCGCAACGCTGTATATTTTTATGGTTGTAAATGATTTTATGTATACACCGAGCAGGAATATTACCGGGAGAAGAAGCGATACCGAAGTAACGGGCAGACCCTCATAATATTCTCTCTTGTCAGCTCCCGATGATGTACGGTTAATTTCCGATACATTGAAATATGCCAGCCTTATTATTGCCGCCAACACAAAAAATGCCGAAGCAAAAATATCAAAACCGTTAATTTCAATGTTTTTAATTCCGTATCCGAGCATAGCGGGAAAAACCCCGAAGCATACAAGATCGCAAAGCGAATCTATTTGTATTCCGAACGATTTTTCATCTTCATTTCTTTTGCATTTGCGCGCTATTGTTCCGTCAAACATATCACACAGACCGCAGAACATAAGGCATATGAGTGCAATTTTAGGATTACCCAAAAGCGCCTGCGTCATACCGAAAACAGCCGAACATAATCCGACATAAGTCAGTACTACAGATAAATTATAATATCCTATCATTTTTCATTACTCCTCATATCATTTTTTATCAAAAGTTTTTGGTTAACGTGTGCACTTAAGAATCTTTCTTATATATGTCGCGTTTACCACAATTGCCGATAAAATAAATACCAGATAGAAGTTTATTCCTCTGCAAAGTAAAATTGCCGGAAGAATATTCGCCCCGAAAACGGATTTATAAAGATACATAAACACCGTTTCGCTTATTCCCACAGAACCGGGGAAGGGCATGATGTCAACACAAATCGACAGTATAAGCTGAATGCCTATAATCTGAAAAAAACTAAGCTCACTCAGCCCCATTGCTTGATACACAAAAAACGCAACCGACAGTATAGAAAGCCTTTGAAGCAATAAAATAACAAAAGATTTCAGCATGAGCTTCTTATGCGTCATCATGAAGATCGAACTGCTGTGATACTGTGTTGTATAACTGTCAACTCTTTTATAATACTTTTCAAGTTTCGATTTTTTGCAGATTTTTATCATACACAAAAATCTGATAATTGCTTTTCCCGCTTTTCTGACAAAATTTTGCGAAAACAGCACAAGAACCAGAAGCAGAGCGAAAAGTATGTTTGTCAAAAGTCCTATTTTAAATATCAGGCTCACGTGCGACATATACGACAGCGCAAAGCCGAAGTCAAACAAAAAGAACAATCCCGTAAACAAAAGCAAAGTCATGCGATAGAGCAGAGCGATTATTATCAGCGCAACGGTTGAATCCGCGGCGCGGTATCCGTCCTTTGACATTGCGACAACCTGCATGGGCTGTCCTCCCGTGCTCGACGGCGTGAGAGCACTGAAAAAAAACTCAATAAACGAATATTTCAGATACCTTTTTGCCGACATGGTTTGGTTCATATATTTAAAAATAGCCTTTATGCAATATCCGCCCAAAAAGACATACATTGCCATAGACGCCATTGCCGAGGCAACGTATTTTATATCCGCATTGCATACTGCGTCAAATATTCCCGATATGCTCTGATCTCCGAGTATGATATAAAATGTAATTGCAATAAGCAAAAGCAACACAGAGCTCTGAATCAGTATTTTTTTTGTTTTCATAGTAATTTACCTTGTGCTTCCGTCAGATTATATCATCCGAAAGTATGTTAAATATAATATTTTCAAACACAACGTACAATATTATACCACATATATAAATATAATTCAAGTATAAATAATTTTGAGTTTTCTCAGTTAAACTTTACGATTTTTTTTGCAATTTTATAACCCGTTGTGTAAATTTTTCTTCCGGGAACTCCGGGCAGGCGCGTAAGAATAGCCGGCGACATATATGAAAGGTGTCTGTAGAGGTACTTGTCGTCGTTTTTGATATCCTTCCATATCTCATAAAAATTATTTATTTTTTCCTTGTCTTTCGATAAAAACGAAAATGCCGCGTTGATTATCATCATGATTGCAAGGTTATGCATCATGTATCTGTATAATTTCGGATTTTTTTCTTTTATGATTTTAAGATTGTGCGATTCTATCATCAGCTTTGTAATGTAAATCTGCTGGTCAATCCTCTTTATCACCATTTTTTCATTGACGGACTGATCGTCTCTGCCGATGAAATATCTGTACAGATCAAGATCAAGATACACGATCTTTTTAACATTCGGCAGCGGTCTGTACATAAACAGGTTGTCAACAAAAAATGTGTGCTTCGGCAGGCAGACATATCCATCCTGCAAAAAGTCCGTTTTAAAAACAACCGAATGCATCATAAGGCACTGCGCCGTTTTAAACCTGCCCATTTCATCCCATGTAAACGGTCTGCCCTCGGGGAATATATTTTTATATCCCATTGTGTATGTGGTGTTGTCTGCCGAATGCTCATACACATAATTGCATATATACATGTCGGGCAGGGTGTTTTTCTCATCATCTTCCTTTATGCGGCGCAAAAGCTTTGCCAATGCCTCTTCGTTAAGCCAATCGTCAGAGTCCACAACCTTAAAGTATTTTCCCTTGGCATTTAAAACTCCCCGGTTTACTCCCTCGCCGTGACCGGAATTTTCCTGATGAATAACCCTAACGGTTTCGGGGTATTTTTCCGCATAGCCGTCTGCTATTTCACCCGTTTTGTCTTTTGAACCGTCATCTATTATGATAATTTCAACATCGTCTTTTGCCGATAATACCGAGTCTATGCAGTGACACATATAATCCTGGGAATTGTAGCAGGGCACGGCAACTGATAAGTATTTCATTTTTTTCTTTCCTTTCGTAAAAAAGCTTATTCACGATTGATTAAACAAGTTATTTAAGTATATTGTAATATGAAATCAAAAAAAAATCAATACATTTTTATGCTTTTTTCATTTTTCGGGCATAAAACCCTTAAAATGTTTGTGCTTTTTCGGGGTCTATATTATTCTCACTGCAATATTCGAGATATTCATCAACAGCGCCTTCAAAATCTTTCTTTAATTCATTAACACTCTGCCCCTCATAAGAAATCAGACTTTTTATACCGATTACCTTGCCAAACAGAATATTATCCTCCGACGAATATTCAACTGTTCCGTTGTAACCCTTATACTCCAAAATATTATTCATATCAAACCATCCTCCGACAAAATTCCATTATTCAATTTATTCCCGACTATTAACAAAGATTCAACAACAAACCCATTTTATTTCTTTTTATCTCTTTTTAATTTTATATATTCTCTTGCGGTTATTCCGACCGTACTTTTAAAAACACGATTAAAATGAACAAGCGTTTCAAAACCGCATTCATATGCTGCAGACGCAATGTTGTTTTCGGATTCCAAAATAAGTCTTTTTACTTCCTGAATGCGGATATTGTTTATGAAATCGTTAAGAGACATGAGCATAACATTTTTAAAGTTACGTGAAATTAAATACTTGCTGATTCCGAATTCGGCTTCAAGGATATCAAGCGTAATTTTATTTTTGTAATTTTTGGTTATAAATTCCGCAATTTTTAATATCAAATCAAAATATGAATTATTTGCATTCTCCGGGTATGATTCGCTCCTGTTGTTTGCGACATTTCTTGAGGCAATTATAAGCAGCTTCATAAGCTCCGCCTTGATTATATTTACCGAAAATTTATCCGCAAAGGTGTTGTATTCGTAGAGCATGCATTGAAGAATTTCTTCTATTTGGCTCACTTCATCATCCCTAAAATGAATGCAGCTTTCATGTGTGTTAAAACACAGAAATAAGTTGTTATCACACACATTGTTAAGCTCGTTCATAAATTCGGGTGTGAAATTTATTAAAATACGCTTATACGGTTCATCTTCAACCTTGTTTGATGTCCTGTGAAATTTAAACGGGGCAATGAACGCTATTTTATTTTTATTGAGTACCGACTGTGAGTCATTTATTGTAAGAATTCGCGTTCCTTCATAATAGAAAAGTATTTCAAAAAATTTATGAATATGTGTAATGCCGTCTTCGCTTATTCCGGAATTTACATGACGTGTTTCAATCGCAAAATCTTTTGATATGCTTGTTTCAAAAAGATCATGACTGTATTGCGGATCAGTACGTTTAATCATGTTATCAGTCTCCTGTATTTAATAATTCATGCGCTATCAGTATATCCCAATATCGTACGGTTGTCAAGTATGAGGAAAAATTTCCCACAATATTTGTGTTTTACAAAACTGCCGATTGTAGCTTTATATATCGATTTTTCTTTTGATTCCGAAAAAAAGAAAACAATATATGTTTATTATTTATGCAAATACCGACAACATATGTTGAGACATAAAAAAATATGTGTGATAGAATAAAGGTACAATACAGTTATGTTAATGTCAGAAGGTTCGGAAGACGAATCCGATGTATCCTGACAGAAATCAAGAAAAAGGAGTCGAATATTTATGAAAAAAAGCGCTAAGATAACTGCCGCAATTCTTTCGGTAGGGTTAGTCGCATCCGTATTTTCGGGATGCGGCAAAAAAACTGTTGATTCAAAAACAAGTGACGGAAAATATCATATTACCATTGCAAATTCGGTTGCAATAAGTGATAATTCACCTGTTGAGAAATATCTTGAAAAGAAATATAACGTAGAAATTGAAACAAAGGGCTTTGCGGCAAATTATTATGATAAGCTTGCAACAATGTTTTCCACAAAGGATATTCCCGATGTTATGTTTATTAATGACATATCAAACTGGGAGCCTCTTGTAAGTCAGGGAATTTTAGCTCCCATAGATATCAACACAATCAAAGAGGCTGCTCCGAATCATTATAAGCATATTGAAGAAAAAAACAGTAAGCTTTGGGAAGTCGGAAAGAAAAACGACACACTTTATGCGATTCCCAAAAGCATGGGCGATGAATACAACACCGTTTGCGTTTGGAATAACGACTGGCTGAAGGCGCTCGGTATCAACAAGATTCCCGAGACTCTTGATGAATTTGAGGCTGCTTTTGATAAAATCAAAAACGGTGACCCCGATAAAAACGGCAAAAGTGATACATATCCGATTTCGGGCATAGGCGGAGCATATTACAGACAGTTTGACTGGGTTTTCGGCGCTTACGGCGTGATGCCCGAGCAGTGGACATTGGAAAACGGAAAGGTTGTAAACGGAACGGTAAGCAATAAGGCAAAAGAAGCTCTTGAAAAGCTTCATGATTGGTATGAAAAAGGATATATCAATCCCGAATTTCTGACAGATACTCAGGATACACTTATGAAACGTTTCATGCAGCAGGGTGTAGGTCTTGTAAATACATCTCTCGATAATGTTACCGACCTTACGCCGCAGGGCCGTGCAAACTTGGCTTCCGGTCCCGAAGGCTATGCAGACAGAATTGCATACGGTCCGCTTCCGTCCGGTCCTAACGGTGACCGCGGCGATTGGCAGTGGGGTCCGCTTTCAAACTTTGTGTGCTTCGGCGCTCAGCTTAAAGACGATGTTGAAAAGCAGAAGATTATTTTAAAAATCCTTGATGATTTAAATTATGATGAAGAAACGGCTCTCATGGCAGCCTACGGCGAAAAGGGTAAATCATATGAGTTTTATGATGAATCGGCAGGCAAATCTTCGGGAATCAAACAGCTCGGAAATTACGGCAAAGACGCCAATGCAAATGCCGAAATGGGAATAGGCTTCTTTAATCTTTTGAAATGCGGCGCGTGGGCAGATTCTTCAATATCGATGCAATATCAGAATGAAAAATTTACCGAAGAGCTGGAAAAGTATGCAAACTTTGGGAAATACAAGGATTTGCTGATGAGAGTTAACCTGCCGTCAACGCTTACGCTGGCACCCACGCTTCAAACTCTCAAAACTACGGCATATTCCGAATTTATAAACGGAAGACGCAGTCTTTCCGATTGGGATAAGTTTGTTAACGAATATATGTCGGCAGGAGGAAAAACGCTCCGGGAAGAAGCTCAGAATTATTACGAAAGCGTAATAAAATAATAACATCTTGAATTCAGATACATAAAAATAAGGTCATAAAATCCCTGCTTTTGTGTTTTCTGTATTTCATAGGAGGAATTATCAGTGAAAATCAAAAAAACGGCAAGTGATATTGTTATTGATTTTGTGTGTTATGCAACGGTTATCTTGCTTTGCGTTACGGTAGTTGTCCCTTTTTGGAATTTGTTTTCAACAAGTATAACCCCAAAATCGGAGATAACGCTGGAATTTAAGTGGTTTCCGAAAGCCGCCGATTTCGGTGCATGGCGTACCGTTGCCGGCTCGGCATATATGTGGCTTTGTTTTAAAAACACGGTTGTAAGAACCGTGCTTGCCACAATAATATCGTTGTTCATGCTTGTGACATTCTCATATCCGCTTTCACGAAAAGAGTTTTCGGCAGGGAAATTTCTTCTCGGTATGGTCTCGGTGACAATGTTTTTCACGGGCGGTCTCATTCCGACATATCTTAACATTTCCGATCTGGGTATTATGGATACGATATGGTCGCTTGTTCTTCCGGGCGCTTTGTCGGCATTCAATGTCATTTTGCTGAAAAACTTTTTTGCTCAGCTGCCCGAAAGCCTGATTGAAGCGGCAAAGATAGACGGGGCAAATGACATACGCATACTCTTTACAATAGTTATACGCTTGTCTATGCCGATTCTGGCTACCCTGACACTCTGGCAGATGGTAGGTAACTGGAATGCATGGTTTGACTGCCTGCTCTATATAAACGACAGAAGTAAATACGTTTTGCAGATTATGCTCAGAGAGCTGCAGACAACGGTTGCTGCAATAACTGAGGGAGGCGCCGGCGTTGACGCTTCTCAGGCTCCGCCGTCGGACGGTATAATTGCCGCGTCAAACCTGTTTGTTATATTACCGATCGTATGCGTCTATCCTTTCCTTCAAAAATATTTTGTTAAGGGAATAACACTGGGCGCAGTAAAGGGTTAGGAGGCAGAAAACATGAGTACATATACAAAAACAGCAAAAAAGAGCTTGATGACAAGGATTGTTTCCGATACCAAAAAGAATAAATATTTATATCTTCTTGCGCTGCCGGGATTTATCTGGCTTATACTTTTTGCATATAAGCCTATGGTCGGAGTTCTTATGGCATTTCAGGACTATAACATAATGGACGGTGTTTTTTCAAGCCCTTGGGTAGGGTTTAAACATTTTAAGACATTTTTCAGCGGCAGAGATTTTTGGCCGGTTATGGGCAATACCGTTAAAATCAGCCTGCTGCAATTGCTGTTCGGCTTTCCGGCGCCGATTATTTTGGCAATAATGTTTAACGAATTAAGAGACGGACTTCTTAAAAAAACAACGCAGACAATTTCGTATTTGCCGCATTTCCTTTCATGGGTTACGATTGCGGGTATGATGACAACATTGTTATCACCGAGCACGGGTCTTGTAAATATGCTGATGTCCAAACTGGGAATGGAACCGGTGTATTTCCTGGCAGAAAAAAATATGTTTGTTCCCATTCTTGTTATATCAAACATATGGAAAGAGATAGGCTGGGGAAGCGTTATATACATGGCTTCGCTTGCGTCTCTTGATCAGGAGGTTGCGGAGGCGGCTCTCATAGACGGCTGCTCCAGATTTAAAAAAATTATACATATAAATCTGCCGCATCTTCTGTCTACCGTTGCAATTATGCTTATACTCAGAATGGGATCAATATTAAACGCAGGATTTGATCAGATTTTCAACCTGTATTCTCCCGCTACTTACGATGTTGCGGATGTTCTTGATACATATGTTTACCGTTTGGGTATATCGGGATTCCAATACAGTCTTTCAACCGCAATCGGATTATTTAAATCAATAGTCGGTGTTATATTGGTTATTGTTACGAATTATTTGACGAAAAAAATGTCCGACGGAGAAATTTCGCTTTAATATATCATAATTTTAGTCGATTGTAAAACAAAAAGGCAAAAAATGCGGATGAAATTTTACGGAACGCTGTGGTCAGCGTTCCCTACGTAGTCATTGTTAAATATTTGCAATTTAATAATATAGGATCATATTAGTTGATTTTGCTTAAGCAAATACAATTAATAGGAACTATACCTGTCAATTTATTTGTAGGGAACGGTGCCCACACCGTTCCGATAAAAATAAACATTTTCATCTGTTTACGGGAGAAAATGTAAATAAAATGATATCACAGAATATGCTTTAAATCAGATATTTTGTAATTTTACAATTAACTAATATCATAATTTCGAAAGGAGACTCAGATGAAATTTATAAGAAAAATAATTTGCATTTTTACGGTTATTTCAATTTTGTGCAGCGCTTTTTGCACAGTATCAATATCTGCTGAAGAAAAGGATTTTTCTGTTGTCGGAAAAGGATCTATGGTCGGAGCCTCAAGAGCTCAGGGAATATCCGTATACGGGAATGCAGCTTATATAACCGACAGTGTAGCAGGCTTGAGGGTAATGGACATAAGCGATTTGTCATCCCCAAAAGATGTTACACAGGATGAAGATACTTACAAAGGAGCAACTTACGGCGGAGGCGCGTCAAGCTGTGTAAACGACGGATTTCTTTATATGTGCTTTTCGGAAGCAAGTCCGGATAAAAAGGCAAACAAAGGCGTTCGTAAATATGACATTTCAAATCCTTTAAAGCCCGAATACGTATGCACATATGAGATTGAATTCAGAGCATATGCCGTTGCGGTGCAAGGAAACTATGTGTATGTTGCCGATCTTGAAAGAGGATTAAAGGTATACAAAAACAATGATACCGAGCCGATACGTTCAATAAGTGAGGGTAAATCGCAGCTTCAGCTCAGGAGCTTGTTTATCAGAGACGACTTATTGTATGTTTCATACAGCACGGGATTTATGGTTTACGATATAAGTAAGCCTGAAAAAATACATATATATTCCGTATTTTCATCGGATGAAATGAAAAATAACGGTCAGATAACCGCTGATGAAAACGGCGTTTACCTTATCGGAAAAGGTGAAGATGAATGCGGAGTTGTATATATGTTGGATTTGAAGGATGACGGGGGAGATCCGGCATACGCGCAGCAAGCACAGATGTCTGTAACATCGCTTGATGAAATTGATTTGAATCCGACTTGCATCAGAGCGGAAAACGGTTATCTGTATATAGCCAATGCAAGCAAAATTGCAATTATTGAGCTTAAAGGAATGCCTAAAATAAAACGCTTCCGCACCTTCAACAATTCTCTTTCATACTTCGTTTTGACTAATGACCACATAATCGGAATAAACGGAGCATCACTTACGGTTATGACAAGAGGTGCACTCGGAGAAGGCGTTGAAATTCCCGACCATCAAAGCGTTTATAACGGTATTAAGGAAGAGAATCTGTATCGTGAAAACGTTACATTTTCCGATATTAAAAATCATTCAAAAAGATCGGAAATAGAAAAAACGGCAAACGAAGGAATAGTAAGCGGAAATTCAGAAAATATGTTCAGACCCGACGACAGTACAACCGTGGCCGAATTTGTTTCCATGCTTTTGAAAACAGTCGGAATAAACTATGTTGATTATATTGACGCATATCATGATACAACTGCCGATGATTGGTTTGCGGGTGATATACAGATAGCGTCGGATGTCGGACTTTTAGACGGATTTACCGATAATCCGCGCGATTACATAACACGCGGCAAAGCTGCTCTGCTTCTTGAAAGAGCGCTTACTTATAAAAAGGGTAAAGAAATAAAATTCAGAAACAATACGGAAATTAACGATATTAACGAAGCAGACGAGCATAGCAGAGACGCAATCAGACTGTGCGTTGACAAGGGCTTGATAAAATTTGCCGGAGGCAAGAATTTTAAACCCGAAGAAAAAATCACGAGAGCCGAAGCTGCAGAGACTTTTTCAAAGACGCTGAGCTTTATGGAAAAACAAAAAATAGACAGAAACAAGCTTATGCAGCCGCCGATAATAACAAATGTTTCGGATGCCGTGGCTCCGGGAGACGCGTTTAACATATATGGTGACGGTTTTGACCCGAATAACACCTCGGTAAAGATAGAGAAGGTTATAAACGATAAAAAGACCGCTGAACCCGGTCCGTCATCTGTAGAGCTTAAAGCGGTATTCGGTGATGACAGGGGAAATTATATAAGCGCTGTTATGCCGAAAGAATTTGAAAGCGGCGCGTATATGGCTTGGGTTCGGAATGAATACGGATGGAGTAAGCCGTATTATATTAATAAAGCAAGAACACAATGGATTTCAACGGGTCAGACGGCTGCCGGATGTGATGTTTATGTAACCGGAAGGAATTTTGATCGTGCGGAATTCGGCGGTGAAACAGCAACCAAAGTATATATAAAAGGTGATAACGGAACATTTGATGTTAACTGCAATAAAGTGACGCCTTTTTATGTATTGTTTACACTTAATGAGTCGGTTCCCGACGGAAGCTACAAGGTTTATGTTTCAAACGACGGGATTCTGTATGAAGAACAGTCATCCGAGCAGGTTCTTGAGGTCAAAAGAAAAACATATGATCCGTACGGTCTGGGTGTATCATGGGTTGATCAGTTTAACTGGAATAACATTGTAAATGTTAAGGATTTCGGCGCAACAGGTAACGGTACCGATGATGACGGAGCGGCCATAAATGCGGCAATAGACAGCATTTGGATGGATGGCGGCGTGGTATATTTCCCCGAGGGTACATACATTACCGAACAGGTATTGGTTCCGGGTCATGTTGTGCTTGCCGGTGACGGAATGGATAAAACAAAGATTTTATATAAGCCCGACAAAAGCAAAACTCAGGCTGAAATTAAGTCAAAGAATTTTATTTCTTCCGATTATAACAGATGCGGCGAAGAGGGCAGACAAGGCTTGGTTAATCTGACCCTTGACTACAGCAGAGACGAAAACGGAAATTCATATCACCCGAGTCTTTTGCCGGGGCAGTTTGTATGGCTCGGCGGAACATGGAACACGCGTGACGTTCCCAAAAGAACGGCTTCTTACATATTTATGAAGGGCGTGCGCTTCGGTTCTCATTCTATGGATTATTATAACGAATCCGAAGAGCACATGGCAGAATATGCCCAGATGCAGACAAGAACATATGTGCTTGCCGATAAATATGTTTTGTGCGAAGACAATATATTTGAGATGGACGGCGGCGCATACACGGGATATTATAACGGCTATATTCAGTGCAGAAATAATAAGTCAAACGTACTGGCAGGCTCGTTTTACAATCATGCCATGTACTGCGTATATGACAATAATGAGCTTCAAAATCTTGAGTGGCAGTACGGTAAGACGGTCAGAGTTTCAAGACAGGGGATTTATTATAAAACGCATACTCTTGTTACAAATAATAAGGTTACAAATTCCGCGTCATGGACTAATGACGGAGAGGTTTTCGCAACCGAAGCGTATCAGTCCGGTAACAGTATAATCGGCAACGTTGTATCTGCAGGCACGTCTTCAATAAAGGTTGAAGGGTATAAAAATGATGCAGGATATGAGCTCAGAGCCGGCGGAAATGCAAATACCAACGGTGCTTACGGCTACTGGGATATCAAGCAGCGTGCATACGGTGTCGGTAACGTCTGGAGGATAATCATTGTTGACGGCAAGGGCGTCGGACAATGCCGTGCCATTGTTGCGTCTGATGTAAAAACGCATACTATAAAGGTTGATAAACCATGGACGGTAATGCCCGATTCGACAAGTAAATTTACCGTATATATGCCCGAGGACGAAAATACCGTTTATAAAAACGCAGCATATGACACAGGCTGGGGATTTTTGTCATACGGTAACACCACCGATACTGTTTATGCGGATAACATCGGAATAAACACCACGGGTCTGCAATTCTGGTCAATACTTATAACACAATACGGAAAAAATACTAATGACAGCTGGAATTGCAGAGCATGGCATCAGTATTTTTGCAGGGCGGCAAGAAATGAATTCAGGGGTACATCGTGGAAAAGTAAGTTGGTTGCGATAGAGCTTACGGTTTCTATGAGCAATAATTATGTTCCGCACGGATATTATAATTACGGGCAGGAAATAAAAGGCAATACCGTTCAGGGTGAAAAGCTGACGGGCCGTCAGATATTGGACCATTGGGAAAAACTTGAAGCTAACGGCGCCGGATCAGTCGGTGAAGGTTTCTACAGCGGTATTTCCATTCCATGCACACCCGACGGACGCGGAAGACATCTCAGATACTATGAAGAAAAGGGAATACAAGGTCTTATTATTCAAAACAATCACCTTGTTGATCTTGACAGAGGAATCACGCTCGGCGGATTGGGGTATTTCCGCGAGGAATACAGAGACGAGTGTACTAATGTTGATCAGTGCAACACAAACGGAGTTGTAATTAAAGGTAATACATTTGAAAACGTTACAACGCCTTATTGCCGATTTGGCGATACGGGCACCGTATTTTTGGATAATAACGGAAAGGTGGTAGAAAAATCATGAAAAAATTAATAAGCGTATTTATAATATGTATATTAATTGCCGGCAGTGCTTATGCTGCGCCCATAATTCGATACGACGGCAAATTTTCCATATCGGGCGCCGACGCGTTTTCGCTTGCGGCATACGGTGATTATTGCTATGTAAGCGCAAGAAATGCCGGACTGCAGATTTTTAACATAAGCGATATTGAAAATATATCAAATATTACGGTGGATAATTCCGATCTTAAGGCTGCAATGACGCCGGACGGAGCCGAAAATGTTGCGGTATACAATAATTATCTGTATGCTGCATTTAACAGCGGAATAGTTAAGTTTTCTCTTGACGATCCCGCAAATCCGACTAAAATAGCAGAGGATAAAGGCAGAGCCTCCGCAATGGACTTTGATTTTTACGGTGATATGATGTTTGTTATTCAGGGTAATAACCTTCATATTATGGATATCAGCGGAGACAATTTGATATATAAAAGGGCAATAGGTATAAACGATAATGAATTGGGCCGAGGCAGAGGCATCTGTGTTTATAAGGATAAGCTTTATGTTGGCTGTCAGAAGGGCTTCAGAATTTTTGACATACCCTCTGATAACCCCGATGATGTTATAGAAATCAGCAAGGGCCTGTTAAACGGTGCTACCGATACACAGTACGTATGTGCAAACGATGACGCGGTATTTTATCCGTTCAGAACCGGACAAAAGCTCTTCGTCGTAGATAAGCGCGGAGTGTCCGATCTCAGTCAGATTACGGAAGATAATGTAACCGTAATAGATAATATTTCGGGCGGTGTACAGATACGTTCATGCAGTTTATACGGCAATATGCTTCTTCTCGGAACGAGCAGAGAGGTAAGAGTTTTTGATGTTACCGAGCCTACGGATCCGATTCTTGTATCTTCGGTATCTACGGGTGATACAGTCGGTCAGTTCCTTATGGGAGATGTTGATTTCCTCGCTGTAAGAAGCAGCGGAATAATGGCTCTTGATTTGAGTGAATTTACATACCTTACCGTAAGAGATGAATACACATCATTGCCGCAGGGCTTATACGGTCTTATCAGAAATGCGGAAGATTATAAAATCTATGTTGACGGTGAAACGGTATATACCGGTACGGCAGCTGACGGAAAAATAAATAATAAGATATATAATTTATCTTCCGGAACGCATAAAATCGGATATTCATACGGAGATAATGCGCCGGAATATTACACCACAACGGCAAATACATCAAAACCGCTTTCGGTTTCGGCTCTTGATAACCGTGAAAGTGTACTTTCGGAGGGCAGCTCTCTTTCGGAATTGTCACGCATATTAATAGAAAACAACACGGATGAACCGGTTGACGCTACGCTGATCTGTGCATTTTACAAAGACGGCAAAATGGAATATTCATATTATCCGGTAAGCATAAATCCGAATGATAGCACGGTTGAAGATATAAGCGCGGAAATTCCCGAAGATGTAAGCACGGTGGGTACTTTTAAAGCATTCGTTCTTAAATCATACGATAACCCGATTCTTATTTCGGATTGTGCAATGCTCGGAAGCGAAACCGTTATCAAAGCGAAGAATTCATCACCTGTGAAAAACGGATTGAATGCGGATATCTCAAAGGTTGACTATAACACAAATTCCGTCAGCATAACACTTCGCAAAAGCGGATATCTTATGCCGCAGACAGCTGTTATTTCCGTTAAACCTGGCGGCAGCGGTTTTGACGATCTTGACTATGCCGATGTAATGGATTTGTCGGACGGCGAGGCAAGCGTAACATATTTCTTTGATACATCCGTCGAATCGGTTCCGTTTTCCGTAAAATCGGCAGACTACGGATTTGTAACAGAAAAAATTGAAAGCAATCAGACCTTTGTATACCTGGGGCCGAGCGCGATAGAGGCAATTCTTAATACTCTTGCGTCATCCGGCGGCGGAGCTTCAACAAACGCTTGCCTTAAGGATAACAGCAATCTTTTCGGTATAGATATGACCGACGAAAGCGATTACGCTTCTTTGGCAGAAGGCTACAAATCTGAAATACAAAAAGCAATGGCAACAAAATTTGCAACCGTCACGGATGTAAAGACGGAATTTAACAAAAGAGTTGAAACGGCGCTTTTGCTTACTCGGATAAATAATTCTGCGCGTGAAAAGCTTGATGAAATAATAGCTGACAGCGATAATCAGAAGCTTTTAAACATGAATGCTCTTTATAATGCAATGACAGATGAGGGCAAAAAGAATGCTTTAGACAGTCTTTTTAAAAAAATAACCTCCGGTGAGCTTATGTACGGTGAGCCTGATTTTTCAAAGTATTTTAATTCATCTTGTGCGCTTATAACGCTTAATACAACCGGATATCTTAAATACGGCGACGCTCTTAAGCTGTTAAACGCTGAAAGCAATGCAGGTTTTGATCTGGACGGAGACTACAGAAAACTCAATAACACTGAAGATGAACTGATTTATGTTCATAAAACAATGGAGAGAACGGAGTTTACAAGTGTTGAAAATGCCGTGGATGTATTTGACGGAGCTGTTAAAAAAGCGATGAATTCAAGGAGTACATCCGGCGGCGGTAAAAAAACCTCGGGCGGGGGAGGTTCTGTAGGCGGCGGAAGCATATCCGGCAGCATTACTGTTCCGGCAGATAAAGATACAATAGATACGACGCCGATAACAGATGACGGTAAAACGAAATTTTCCGATCTCGTTTCTGACCACTGGGCTTATAATGCGGTAATCGCTCTTAATGAAAAGGGAATCATAAGCGGATATCCCGACGGAACTTTCAGACCCGATAATTTTGTAACGCGCAGTGAATTTTCGAAGCTTCTTTCGATGTTCGTTGATACGGAAACCGATTTTAACGAAAATGCTTTTGATGATGTGTCCGAAAGTGACTGGTATTACAAATACATTATGTCACTTAAAAAAGCCGGTATAATAAACGGAACTTCCGAGACTCATTTCGGCGTAGGTGATAATTTAACCCGTGAGGACATGGCTGTAATAATAACGCGTACAGCCGAGTATAAAAACATTTCACTCCCGGAAAATACGGCACCTGTGCTCATCGATTTTACCGATACTTCCGAATATGCGCGTCATGGAGTCAGAAAAGTATCTATGGCAGGTATTATGATCGGTGATGAACAGCAAATGTTCAGACCAAAGGATTATGTCACAAGAGCTATGGCTGCAAAGGTTATTTATGAGTTAATGACGGTACGCGGAGCACAGCAATAATATATTACGGTTAGGAGGATTATCAATGATAAAAAAACGCAAAAAAATTTTATGTTTGTGCCTGATTTTCATGCAGCTGTTTATGCTTTCGGCTCCGTTACGAACGGTTTTTGCCGATGAGGCAAAATCGGATGTCGCTCCTTCCGATGAGCTTCTTGTCATGCAGAATCTGGGTTTTTTACCCGAAGATTTTGAAGAATCGGACGAAGTAATAACACGCGCCGAAGGAGTAAGCTATATATCCGACGCACTCAGCATATTGAGCGCAAATGCCGATCAGGTTTTTACGGATGTTGACGCGAAAAACAAATATTTCAAATCAATATACAGCGCGTATATATCGGGTCTTGCACAAGGTGTGGGCGACAGAAAATTCGCCCCCGACGAACCGCTGACATATGAACAGCTGCAAAAGCTTGCGGTTGATGCATTGGGTTATAAAAACGTTGCGCGCTACCGTACATATGAACGCCTTGCTTCTGATCTGGATTTGTATGACGGTGTTTCGCTCGATTCAAAAACTGCGGTGAGCAGAAAAAACTACGTCAAAATGCTTTACAATATGTTTCATGCGGAATATGCCGAGCTGTCGGAGGTTGTAGGCGACAGCGTAAGCTTTAAAACATCCGGCGAGATACTTTTAAACATGCTTGATATTTATTATGTTGAGGGGATATTACGAGGCAAGAATGAATTTTCTCTTAGCGGCTCTGAGCATAATGACGGTATAACGGTTGATTATGATTTTTATCACAGTGACAAGCGTTATGACGATTTGCATCTCGGTGCTAACGTAAGAATGTATTACACAGATGCAAACGGTCCCGAAGAGGTTTTGTATGTTTATGAATATGAAAATAAAATATATGAGGTTGACAGCGAGGATGTAAAATCCGTGACAAACGCAAAGCTTGAATTCTGGAGCGGAGCAAATAAAACAAAGGTTACGAGACTTAACATTTCAAAAACGGCGGATATACTTGTAAATAATGCACCCATGTCTCCTTTTAATCCCGATGCAATTTTAAATTCGGATGATAATGTATATCTGATAGATAACAATTCCGACGGAACAATCGACTGTGTTCTTGCATGGAAGTCGGATGTATACTTTGCGGCGGGAGTATATGAAAACGGATCGGTTAAGAAGATAATCGACAAGCGCGGCAAGCCGTCGCTTGACCTCAGCAAATATGATACCGTGCGCGTTATCACCGCAGGCTCGGAAACCTCCTTTGACTCCATACCGCAAAACAGCGTTGTAACGGTTTATGCTTCGGATTATTCGGCTACCCTTTATGTAAGCACGGTTAAATTCGGATCGGAGATAAAAGCAAAAAGCGATGATGAAATAACAATCAATAATACGGTATACAAAAAAGACAGGCATTACGATGAAAACATGAAAAACGGTTATTCATATACGCCGGAGCTTACGACCGGTCTTTCGGCAATGTTTTATCTTGATTTCAAAAACAGAATTGTTGCGGCAGATACAAACGGATACAACGGCATGCAATACGGTGTGCTTCTTGCATCAAAATCCGATAACGGTTTAAACGACAAAACGTCGCTTAAAGTTTATGTGCCGAATGTCGGAATCCGTACATTTGATACGACAGATAAAATAGTCTATAACGGCAAAAGACAAAATGCTGTTGACGCAATGGAAAAATTCAAAAATTCCTTTGATTCGTCCGAGGTAAAATCAAAGGTAATAATGTTTAATGCAAATGCCGACAGCTGCATTACAAAGCTTGTTAACGCATACGGCGATAACGGTGTTGATAAGATAAACCTAAGCTGCAGATATAATACAAAAACATATTGGAGAGCAGAATCAAGAACCTTTGCGGAAGATGCGGAGCTGAACTCCGGACGCGGAAACACGCAATACGGAATAGCCAACGGCGGTGCGATTGTTATCGTTCCAAAAGAGTTCGGAAGCGAGTTTAACGAAAGCTTTGATGACGATGATTTTTCGACAATTAGTGTAACAGATCTTGTTCAAAACGGAGATTACACAAATACGGAAATTTATGACGCCGATAATGCGCACGGCGCAAAACTTGTTCTTGCACGTGTTCCCGTATCAGAAAAATTCAGCGCCCAGTCGGAATTTATGTGTGTAAATTCCGTAAGCAATGTTCTTGCCGATGACGGTAATGAGTATTATGCCGTTACCGGTCTTTGGCAAAAAACCGTCCAGACATTTTATGTTGAAAAAGAAGAAGATGCGGTCAATATTAAAAACGGCGATATAATTCATCCGCTGTTTGATGCTAAGAGCCGCATAACATCGTTTAAAATAGTTTTCCGTTTTGCAGACAGTAGACCGACAGGCTCTGATGTGTATCTGGGTGATTTGAACCGTGACGGAACACCCGACACTCCGATAACGCAATACAGCGCAAAGCATGATTTAATGCTTGTCGTAACCGAAAACAGCAATATGAATTCTCTCAGAAATACATGCACGACGCTGTACGGAAATCTTATGAATCTGACGGGCGCCGGGCTCACCGCAACGTATACCGACAATGCGGACGGTATGGCAGCCTTCTATAACATTCCGGGTTATATCATCGTATGCGAAAAACTAAGAGACGGCAAAATTCAATACAGAATCGGAACATTTGCCGAGCTTACCGAATCCGGAAAAGACGGTGCAGACGGTTCGGAAATACTGCTCAATTTAAGAAATCAGCGTGTGTCACAGATAATTATGTTTAAATAGTTATGTTAAAAAGTCAAAACAAAATTCATGTTTATAAAGGTTTTAGCCTTTGTAATAAAAAATTATAACAAAGAAAGGGATGTATTTTATGAAAAAAAGTATGAAAAAATTTATTTCACTGCTTATTGCCTTGAGCATGATAATGTCAATACCCGTTATCACGCATGCGCAGACAGTGGTAAACGAAATGTTTTCATTGCTCGGTTCAAATGAGGAGGGTACTCTCGGAGCAAGAATGTGTTCAATCGATACGTATAAAATAGGTGATAAGACTTATGCGTATATTGCGGCGCTTCCGGGAAGCAGTTCATATGGTATGTATGCTGTAGATATTACCGACCCTGCCGCAATAAAAGTTATTCAGAGCATTTCTAAAGACGATTATAACACGCAGTTGTTCAATGCTCAGCTGTTTGTGCACGGTGATTACGTTTTTGCCGTAAACGCCGCAAAGGGTCAGCTTAATAAATACCCGATTATAACATCCGGTGAAAATCAAGGTATGCTTGATATTGCCAATGTATCTGCTGTTCAGACTTTGAGTCAGTCGAGAGGATATTTGGCGGTTAAGGACGAATATCTTTTTGTCGGAACACAGGGAGACCAGGCAAAGATGGCTGTGTACGACATTTCGACACCGTCAAATCCGAAAAAACTCGGTGAAACATTCGATAAATTCGGAAACTATGCTCTTGAAATTGAAAAGCTTTCCGACGGAAGCTACAGAGCATATTACATAAAGAGAAACGGGTCCGATTGGCGTTTTGCAATTACCGATATAGCTATAAGCGGAAGCAATGTCACATTTACAGACAGATTTGACGATTCCTCGGCAAGCGTAAAGATAAATTCAAAGCATGCAAACTCGGATGTTCGTGACATCACACTGATAGGTAAAAATAAGGTTGCTGTAGCCGGCACATCATCTTATATGGAAGATGGCGTAAAAAAATATAACCCGCTTGAAATCATTGACGCAACAGACCCGACATCTCCGGTGCTTACTCAGACAGATGTTGCAAGCAATGTACTGTACAGAGTAATGCCGCTCGGAGATAAAATTCTCGTTACAACGGATAGCAAACAAAAGCTGTATACATTAAATAACGATAACACTCTTACATATGCTTCAACCGTTGACAATACTATCAACACTTCGTTTATTGACTCTGTCCTTCTTGACGGTGAGCTTGTTTCCGTTGCAGAGGGTAAGCTTAATATTTATGACGCATATACCGAATTTGATATCGATTCCGATATTACTCTGTATGACGGTTCATATGTAACAATCGGCGGCAGCATTAAAGGAGCCAAAGCAGGGGATGTTGTCAGCGTTGAAGTAGACAATAAACAATATGAAGCACAGATTTCGGGAACCCGCTGGTCAGCAAGCGTAACTGCAAGCGGAAGCGGCACAAGAACAATAAAAGCTACTCTCACAAGAAACGGCGCAGTTACAGCAACAGAGACGGCTTCCGCTTCGGTTTCCGAATTTAATTCGGATTCTGATAATATTAAAACTACACTTACCGGACTGATTTCAACATATACCGATCCCGGAGCATCAACGGGTCATACATCATTCGGATCATCCAACCGTCTTACATCGTCTGCCGTAAAGGAACTTACAATAGGCGGCGAGAAAAAATATTATGCCTATACACAGAGCTGGGGCACATACTATGTATTCGATGTAACGGATTCAAATAACATCAGTATCGTTCAGGAATATACACCCGATGACAATACTTATGACAGCTCAAACAGACCGTACGGTCCCGGAAGAGAGTATTACGGTGACAGACTTTCGATTGTCGACAATACTCTGTATGCCGCAGAGGTTACGTCAAAGGGCGTATATAAATATACAATAGGTGATGACGGAAAGCTTGATACCGACAGTAAAGCCAAAGCAATAAATGCAGACAGCGGTAAGGTTGTTTACATAAAAACAATTGATAATTTACTTTTTACAATATTCGACGACTCTCAGGGATTGGCAGTATATAATCTGTCAGATAGTGCAAAAATCGGAGAAATAAAAGTAGCTCAAAGAGCTGTAGCTATGGACATCTGCAAAACGGATGAGGGTAAATATACTGTTGCCGTACTCGCAAGAGATGATAACAGCAGCAGTAAGATAATTATAGCGCAGTATGACGCTGCAGACGGAATTTTAACCGAAAAATATAACGCTGTTCCGAACAGCTTGGCGCCTATAGATAAAAACTGCGGAGATATTTGCATAGTTGGCGATAAAGTGGCTGTAACATATAACGATTATAATAACAGAGTTGGTTATACGGTAATTTATAAAATGTCGGAATCCGGCAATAAAACGGAACTTACAGAGACTCATAATATTTCCGGCACACAGGCATCAACAAATGCAAATATTGACGGCAGCTTAATGGTTGCAACACAAAATGAATCAATATATATAGCACAGTATGATGCTGAAAGCGGAGCTGAAATAAGCAAGGTGACCGGAGTTTCTTCAAGAGGCAATATTTCAAGAATCGACGACAGCAGACTTTTGCTTACATCGGAAGGTTATATAGCTGTTGTCGGCGTTGATACAGCAAAAATTGTTCTTAATGCTTCAACGGAT
This sequence comes from uncultured Clostridia bacterium, assembly GCA_934463165.1. Classification (GTDB taxonomy): domain Bacteria; phylum Bacillota; class Clostridia; order UMGS1810; family UMGS1810; genus RGIG1828. The sequence goes on along the minus strand of CAKSJG010000014.1, from coordinate 24,184 downwards.
ATAAATTCAACGGTTGTCCGCGGTAAGGTTACCGGAATGAAATCGGGCGATAAGGTTAAAATAATGTTTAATTCACACAGTATATATGTAACTCCCGATTCTGACGGAAACTTTGAATATGATCTCGGAAGCATGGCAGTTCCGGGACGCACATACGCATTAACGGCAGTTCTTGAAAGAAACGGTGCGGATTATGTTTCGGATGCAAAAGAGGTTGTATATGCTTACGGTAAGGTTGGATTCACATCAGCCGAGTATGAAAACGGAGTATTAACAGCCGGTGTTCGCAGCTATTCATACAGCGGAAGCATAATGATTCTTGCAGGTGTGTATAACGCCGACGGTTCGGTTAAGACAATGAAAACCGCAGCTGTTGATACAAAAACAATCGGCACGGACGAAACGGTAACTTCTAATCTTTCGCTGAATGTTGAAACAGGTGATACGGTTATCCTTTACATCTGGAATCCCGAATCGCTTGAACCGCTTTGCCTGCCGTATACTCCCGAAGTTGCGGTAGCAACAAGCTCAAATTTTTAGGAGAGGTCAATTATGAAAAGCCTGTTTTACACTCGGACAATGGTGTGTGGAATTGGCCTCCGGTAATTATAAGATCGGATGATGAAATTACACCCGGTAAATCGTTTATGATTTACGGCGAAGGACTTACAGAAAATTCAAAGGTTTATGCAGAACGCATTAAAACAAATCAAATGCCCTCCGCTCCGGCAAAGCCGACAGAGCTCAGTGTTCTGTCGGCAGATGCCGACGGCAGAAATTTAACCTGTTTTTTTCCGAAGGAATTGGATGGCGGAAGCTATAACATCTGGGCAGAAAACGAACACGGATTAAGTCTTCCCGAAATAATAAACGCTGCACGCGGGCAATGGGTTTCGTCCGATACTGTTTATGACGGCATGGAGTTTTGCATTTTCGGAAAAAATCTTTCTCCGAGCTCCTTTGGGGCAAAGACTCATGCCGGAGTGTATTTAAAAAATGAAAACGGCGTATACAATGTGCCGATAAAAAAGATAAGCCCGTATGAAATAACCTGCAAAATGAGAAATGTTCCTGCGGGCGAATATGCTGTTTATGTATCTAATGACGGAATTATCTGGAAGGAAAATGAAGACAAAAAGAAAATAACCGTTTTGGGAGATGTCTCTGATCCATATGAGCTTAATGTGGGCTGGGTGAGCGAGTTTAACTGGGATAATACTTACCGTGCTTCCGCATACGGCATTAATTCAGATGCAGATGCTCATTTAACCACTGTGAATTTACAAAAGCTTATAAATAACGTCAGCGTCAGCGGCGGAGGTATAATCTGCCTGGACGGTGGGGTCTTTAACGTTACGGGCATGTTTTTGAAAAGCGATGTGGTTATCGCAGGAATGGGAATGAAAAAAACTGTTTTAAATTATCTCGGTGACGGTGAGAGCGTATTTGACGCACGTACTTCAGACAGAGTCGGAATTATCGATCTTACCATAAAGATAAATGAAGGCTCCGATATCCCCGAAACCGTTATAGAAATGGGAAAAGGGGAAATAATAACCAAAAACAGAACCGGCGAATATTTTTTTATGAAAAGAGTAGAAATCGATTCTGTTCTTAAAAGCGGCGAGGATAAAAACGAAGCTGCGGTAAGCATGTGCGGAAAAGGTCATGTGCTGCTTGAAGATTGCGATTTTAAAGGCCACAAAACAAGCATTAACGCGAATTATGCAACAGAATACGTAGAGGTCAGAGGCAATAGATTTGAAACCGTTTGCGGTGCTCTTTATCTTTGGTCTCAATACAGTGTCGTAAGAGATAACACAATTATAAGAAGACGTGATCTTAATACAATGGATCATACCTCGCAGGGAATAATTCTCCGCGGATTTTCTCACGTTGAGGGCAATATCATAAAAGACGCCGGAATGCCCCGTCAGAATGACGGTGAAGTGGTATGCACCGAGCCGTATCGCGGCGGAACTCTTATTCACGGAAATATCGTCGGTGCAACCGAAAACAGCGTTACGCTCAGCCCTAAAGGCGGCAGTGCATATAACGACGGTACTATTGATGATATAGATATAAGCGGATATGTTTACTCTCCGTATTATCTGGTTATAACCGGGGGCAGAGGTCTCGGGCAGTATGCAATAATTACGGACTGGAACCCCGAAACAAAAACCGTAACTCTTGACAGAGATTTTACGGTTTTACCCGATGACAGCAGCTGCTTTGCTTTTGCGCAGATGGTTGTTAATACTACCGTTTATAAAAATTCCGCATTCGGATGCGGCAGCACATATAATTTTTACGGTGATTCAATCGACTGCGTCATGACGGAAAATACCGGTGATGATACTCGTGGAATAGGGGTGTATTCGTTCCACCGCAGAAACGGAAACGAAACGGGAATTGCTTATTTCACAAAAATCAAGGGAAATACCTTTACGGGTGAAAGCCCGCGCTCGGGAACATGCTCGATATTTGCATATGCTTTGGTTCAGCAAGAGAATATTACACCGTATACAATAGGAATATACGGTTTTTCGGCAGAGGATAATGTGATACACGATGTAGATAAAAATGCACCGTGCAATTATGCCGATATTGTAACCGTAAACGGTATCTGCATCAATTATTGCGTAGACAGAAGGCAGACCGAGCTTTCTAAGGTAATTAAAGGTGTTATAATTCAGAATAATACCGTTAAAAATACCGACAAAGGCATAAGCATAACTCCGTTCGGCAATCCGCGCGGCAGCAATATCAGCTATGCAAAAGGCGACATGACGGATAACATATATATCGGCAATAACACATTTGAAAATGTTGAAATAGAATTTACCGACAGACGAAGCTGGTCTGTTGACAACTAATATTAGTTTTTCACAGCAACGGAAAGGTTTAAATTTATGAAAATAAATATAAAAAATCACATGACAAACAGTGCTTATTCATTCCCGAAAAGCCTTGTTTCATATAAAATAAACGAGATACCGAAAGGTACTGTACTGACTGACGGTGAAAATACAATACCGTGTCAGGTTTCGAACGATAAGAAAAAAATATCTTTTATAACGGATTTAAAAGCCGGTGAACATAAAGTATATGAAACAACAAATAATTCAACAGCTTTAAAAAATATTGCAGCCGAAAGCGAAGGCATTATAACGGCATCAAACGGGGTGATCACCCTGAAATCCGATTCGCGCATCGGTACGCTTTTTACAATAGAAAGCGGCGGCATATATGCCGAGGCGGTTATTGACGCAGACGTAAAAAGCAAAAAAATCGAAATAACGGAAAACGGCGCGGTTTATGCAAAAATAAAGATCAGCGTATGTTTTTCGGACGGAGCTGCATATACGGTAACCGTAACGCTGTTTTCTCAAAGTGAATATGTAATTTTGGATGAAGATATAAAATCCGATGCAAGGTGTGACATGAAATTATTGTGGCATAATTTTAACCCTGTCGGCAGAATGATTAAACATAATATACGCACGGATTATGCTGCAGATGAATATACCGATGAAAACGGCAAAATATTTCAGCGCATGCTGCCGCATGATCAGTCACACGGCTTCGAAAATACAACATTTTGTGCATTTTCAGACGGAAAGATATCATCGGGAGTTTTTATGGGTGATGTTGAAAAGTGGAATGACGGCTCATATGCAATAGAGGGAATGAACCACATAAACGCACTGAACGCATATTGCAAATACAGCGGTGATAAGTGCAGCTTGTATTTCAGATATCCCTTAAACCGCGGCACAAGGCAGACGGCAATAGCATTTTATGAATCCGAAAAAGATAATAATACGGAATTTACATCTTACATTGAAGAGCTTTATTTCTATGTAGTGATGCTTCCGCTTAATCGGTATAAGGATTGGATATTTGAATGGGATTGCGATAAGGCGAAATTTCCGGTTTATTTTGATTTGTCGAAGATAGATAATAATCAAAAGTATAACTTCGGCGATTGGAAAAAGGGAGTTCCCGATACAGCGTATATGCTGTCATACATAAAGCAAAACGAAGTATACGCAAAACCGTGGCTGATAGGCCCCGTACGGACCAGATGTTACGGCGAGTGGGTATCCGCTTTTGACATAAATGCATCCGAAATGACCGATAAAGAATTTGACGAATACAGAAAAATTCTGATTTTCGGGGCATATTACTGCAGTATGGAAAACTTTATGCCGATAAAGAATACACTTGCCGGTCATCCTAATTTTCTTATTGATACGCAGATGATAACGGGTGCATGCGCTGCGCTGTTTCCGGAGCATCCCATGGCAGCAAAATGGAAAGAAAGATATGAGCGCTGTGTGGCTCTGACATTTCGTTTTCATATAAGACCGGCGGTCGAAAAGTGGAAATCCCGCGGCGGCAGACCCACAGAGAGTCAGGGAACATACGCTTTCGGCTGTCTTAACCATATGATGCAGGCCTCGTTTATGATAGAAAAGGTGTATGGTGATAACCCGATGCTGTATAAGGGCTGTGAGCTTCTGGCGGATTGGCTGCTGAATATATCGGCGGTTGAGATTGACGGCAGACGTGTTATGCCTTATACGGGAGCTCATGCAGGCTGTCATATGCTTAACCCGTATTATCATCTTTATCATACAAGGATGCTCGGCAGACTTATGATGGAATACAATCCGCAGCTCGGCGAGCAGCTTTTAAGTCTATGCCCGTCGGAGCCTGTTATAGGTCACGAAACAGCATTTTATAACGGAAGAGACATATGGGATTTTGTTGTATATAAAAAGTATTATAATAACAAGGGTATTTCACCGCAGTTAAAATCTTCAAAATATACCGGCTACGGATTTAATCTTCGTTCACATGTCGGAGAGCATGACGAAATGTTTGTTCTCCTCCAACAGATAGACGACGGTCAGAACTACAGATGGGGAAGAGCCGCCGAGGGCGGATGCGGAGTGCTGCACTACATGGCAGACGGGAAAAGCTTCAGCGGTGTGCGGAAAGAAGACATCGGAGACGATAATTTTTCGGATGATATGGTCGGATGCAATTTCAGCGTACTTTTTGACCATACATATAAATGTGTCGGCAGAAATGACCTTACGCAGCCGCTTGTTGATTTCGAATTTGTAAAATACGCAATGGTAAATGCCGGAAGCTATTCCGATTATGAATATAAATACCGAAGCGTAATGATGATTGATAACAGATATATTGCGATTTATGACGCGGTACGCGACATACGCACCGCAGGCAAATTCAACTGGTTCTGTTATACCGATGAGCAATTGCCGCATATTTACCAACTAAAACCCGGCGCAAAACCGATTGAAAAAGACGCTCCGGAATATACGGTAGATGACGAGCCGAGATATAAAGCCTACTGCCGGGATCGTGATGTCAGGGGAGTATCGTACAACGGCAGCGGAGACTTTTTAACCGTAGTTACTCATAAAAGTGATGTGACTGCAAAAAAGGCGGAATTCGGAGCAGTTGTATGCGAAAATGAATATGTGTTTGATTCCGCTCATACCGTAAAGTATATTTCGGATGAATGTGAATTTTTCGGCAAGACGGGATTTTTCAGAAAAAAATCGGGCGGCTTTGAATCATGTATTATAGACGGCGTTAAAATTGCCGCTTTCGGGGTAAGTCTTGAAATAACATCGGGCAAAGGCTCTGTTTCGCTTGTTAAAGACGGCAGAGGATATCACGGAAAAGTCATAGGCGATTTAAATTTAAAGATTTCCGTTTCGGATGATAATTGCGGCTTGTTTTATCACGGTAATTCGTCAGATGCAGACAGGATCAAAGACGGCATCATTGTTAAGCATCTTACGGACGAAAGCTTTGAAATTACCAAGTCGGATCGGATGCCCGAAAAAATTTCATTGCCCGAAATTTATGAAACAACGGGCGGCGCAGAAGTTTATTTTGAGCCGATAGACTTTGCTGACGGATATGAAACAGAACTTACATGCGGAAGTATGAAAAAAATATATAAAACCGAAGAGAATTCGTTTGTTGTGCCGAAGCAAAGCGAAAAATCATATATTCGCGTGCGTGCCTTAAACGGTAATGCGGTCGGTCCGTGGAGTGATACGGCTGCCGTATATTTTACCGGGTCCGCTCCGAATCGGGTTAAGGGCTTTCGCATATCCGCAAAAAAAGATGGCGTCAGCTTCATATGGGGCAGACAATACGGCGCTCAGGGTTACAAGCTGTACAGAATAAATGCGGACGGCAGTAAAACATGTTTGTATGAGGGAAAAGACAACGAATATTTCACAAATGATAAAGCTGTGAATTCATATGCAGTGACGGCAGTAAACGATTTTGGGGAAAGTGAGATTTCTGAAATACGCGATACAGATAAAAGCTCTTTGGCATATTATGATCCGTTTCCCGATAAAGGCTGCATAAGAGATACCGTAGTAAATCTGCACGGACATCTCGGGTTTGACTATTTGTATAACGAAAACCGAAAAATATTGGAATATCCCGATTAATAAATATATGATTCATGGAGGAAAGGACATTGACAGACAAGCAAATTACAAATTTATTGGATTTGGTATCTTATAATATTAAGTCCATAAAAAATGACAGCATAAAAGAAGTATGCAAAATCAGTAATATAGACATCGACAAATGGGAATGGCCGCAGGGAGTCGGCATATACGGATTTTATAAGAGATACATGTATACGGGAGATTCCAAAATCAGAGAATGGATAGAAAACTGGGCATTCAATAACATGAAAATCGGGCTTCCGGAAAGAAATGTTAATACAACCGCCCCCATGCTTACTCTTGCTTTTCTTGCCGAAGAAACACAGAAAAAAGAACTCCTGGATTTGTGCCGTGATTGGGCGGATTGGATAATGACGAGCCTGCCGCGGACAAAATACGGCGGATTTCAGCATGTTGTTACCGATGATTATAACTATATGCAGCTTTGGGACGATACTCTTTTTATGACCGTACTGTTTCTTGCAAAGGCGGGAAAAATGTTTGGCATAAAAGAATATCTGGATGAATGCGAGCACCAATTTCTTCTTCATTCGCATTATCTTACGGATACCTCAACCGGTCTGTGGTATCACGGATGGACATTCGACGGCAACCATAATTTTGCCAATGCATTATGGGGCAGGGGAAATTGCTGGATTACGGCATTTGTTCCGGAATTTATTGAAATTACCGAAAATTCATCCAATATAAAACCATTTATGACAGATGTCTTAAATGCACAGGTTAATGCCTTAAAAAAATATCAGAGTGAGGGCGGATTGTGGCATACGCTGCTCAATGATGAAGATTCTTATCTTGAAGTTTCTGCTTCCGCAGGCTTTGCTTACGGAATTTTAAAATCCGTAAGAATGGGTCTTATTGATAAAGATTATGCAAGTGTTGCCCTTAAAGGCGCAAAAGCCGTAATTAAAAACATTGGTGATGACGGCGCCGTACATAACGTATCTTACGGAACGGGAATGGGTATAACACTTAACGATTATAAAAAAATCCCGATTTGTTACATGGCATACGGAAATGCACTTGTGATTATGATGCTGCAGGAGCTTCTAAGGTTTAAAGAAAATAATCCGGAGGAATTTTAAAATGATATACAGAGAACCCGACAGAAAGCTTACATATAAAAAAATTGACGGTCTCAATCTTCCCATGAATATATATGAGCCGTGTTCCGAAGCCGAAACCGATAAGGTTATTCTTGTAATTCACGGCGGAGGCTGGAACACTGCAATATCCGAAAATACCGAGTGGGACGGAGGCGCACTTAAGTTTCAGGCGGCGCAATTTGCCGAAAGCGGCAACATTGCGGCGGCAATTTCGTATCGCAGCCTGAAAATCAAAAATACCGACATTTTCGATTTGATTGAGGATGTTTCCGACGCTGTAAGATTCTTAAAAAATATAGATATCTGCAAAAATAAAAAGCTTATCGTTATGGGAGAATCAGCCGGCGGACATTTGGCTGCAATGCTCGGTATTTCAAATGACGATGATATTCGCCCCGATGTTGTAATCGCAGTAAATCCTGTTTTGGACTGCACCAAAAAATTTTCGTATTCATCAGACAAAACGGAAAACCAGGTTGCGGCATCGCCTGTTTACAGAAATATAAACAAAGCGTCCGACTTTTATTTTCTGCACGGAACAGCCGATGAAACCGTGCCCCTTTCCGATACGGTTATCATGCACGAAAGACTTATTCTTTCGGGCTTTGAATCACGTCTTGACATAATCGAAAACGAACCTCATGCTTTTATCGTATACGACTACAAAAACAGCGATAAACATATAGATGAGCTGATGCAGCCGATTTATGAATATGTTTCAAAAATATAATTGTAAGAGGTAAATACTTATGCGTAAATATGAAGATTTGCAATACATACATGAAAATACGGAAAAGCCGAGAAGTCATTATATACCGTATGATTCTGTCGCTAAGGCTCTTAAAGGTGACAAAAAAGCTTCAAATCATTACATGCTTTTAAACGGAGAATGGGATTTTAAATTTTTTAGCCGTGATTTTGATTTTGAATCACCGGATAAAATTGAAAAATGGGATAAAACCGTTGTTCCCTCATGCTGGCAGTGCAAGGGATATGAAACGCCGAATTATGCAAATGCAAGGTATCCGTATCCCGTTGATCCTCCGTATGTTCCGGATGACAATCCCGTGGGAGTATACAGAAAAATTATAGAATTTGATAATTCAATCGGCGATACGGAGAATTATATTGTTTTCGAAGGTGTTGCCTCGTGGTTTGAGCTTTATGTTAACGGAAAGTATGTCGGCTGCTCTTCGGTGTCGCATTGCTGCTCCGAATTTAAAATAGATTTATTAAGCGGAAAAAATGAAATTACGGCAGCTGTCAGAAAGTGGTGCGCTTCAAGCTATCTTGAAGATCAGGACATGTTTCGGTATAACGGTATTTTCAGAGATGTTTATATACTAAAAAGAAATATCGGACATGTTCATGATATTGAAATAGGGTTTGACAATAAATCTGTTTACTGTGATTATAATTATGGGCTGTACGATAAGGATAACAAAAAGGTGAACGATTTAAAACATCCGGTTTTGTGGAATGCGGAGCAGCCGTATTTATATACCGCGGTAGTTTGTGCTGCGGGAGAATACATTCCGTTTAAGATAGGCTTCAGAGAGCAGACCGTAAGCCACCGCGGTGAACTGCTGATAAACGGAACACCGGTAAAATTAAAGGGAGTAAATCATCATGATTCGCATCCGCAAAACGGTTATACCATGACATATGATGAAATGAAAAACGATTTGCTGCTCATGAAAAAAATGAACATCAACACAATACGTACATCTCACTATCCTCCGTGCCCCGAATTTATGGAATTGTGCGATGAGCTTGGTTTTTATGTGATAGATGAAGCCGATATCGAAAATCACGGAATGGGTTACAGAAGATATGAGCGCGGCTGTGACAGGAGCCGGATGTGGCTTTGCAATAATCCGCAATGGAAGGATGTTTTTCTGGACAGAGCGGAGCGTATGTTTGAACGTGATAAAAATCATACATGTGTTATTATGTGGAGTATGGGCAACGAAAGTAATTACGGTGAAAATTTTGAAGAGATAAGCAGATATCTCAAAACACGTGATTCCCGTATGGGAATAAAACGGCTTATTCATTATGAAAATAACTGTAATGCTCCCGAAGAGATGAAGCCCGGCGGAAAAGATCCTTATACCGTTGACGTCGTAAGCCGCATGTATGCTGATATTGATACCATAAAAAAATATGCCGACGGAGACGACGAAAGACCGTTTTTCCTTTGCGAATATTCTCATGCAATGGGAAACGGCCCCGGAGATGTTTGCGATTATTGGAATGTAATATACAATAATCCCAAGTTAATCGGCGGATGTATTTGGGAATGGGCGGATCATGTTTATTTAAATAACGAAAAACATTGCCTGTATGGCGGTGATTTCGGCGAGCTTGCGCATGACGGAAATTTCTGCTGTGACGGAATGCTTTTTTATGACCGAAGCTTAAAGGCAGGGAGCCTTGAAGTAAAAAAAGCATATCAGCCGCTTCATACAGAGCTTTGCGGAAACAAGATAATATTTTATAACAAATTTGATTTTAAAAGCTTTGAGAGTTATTCATTTTTGATTACTGTTGAAAATGACGGAAAAATTATTTATGATACAAAAGTAAATCTGAGTACGCAGGCAGGTGAAAGTGATGAACTTGATATTGAAATTCCGAATACCGAAACCGAACTCGGAATGTATCTGAACATATATATGCTTGATGAAAGCGGATATGAATCGGCATTTTGTCAGCATTTGATAAAAGACGCCCGGTCACTTAAAAAAGAAAATAATCCTGCAAAAATCACGGTTGACGGAGAGTATGCTCATATATATACCGACAATGCAAAATATAAATTTAATATGCATTACGGAATTCTTGAGCAATTGCCGGGCTTGTTAAAATCGTCAATGCATTTGTCAATTTGGCGCGCTCCGACGGATAACGACAGGTTTATCAAATTAAAGTGGTATGACGAAAACTACGACAAGATGTATAACAAAGTGTATGATAGCTTTGCCGACGGAAACAAAATAGTGGTTAAGGGAGGTCTGTCCTCCGTATCAAAAATGGTATTTTTTAAATATACTCAGACATTTACGTTTATGAAATCGGGAAGAATAGATGTTGAGCTTGACGGTAAATTTGACAATGCGCGAACATATATTCCGAGATTGGGCTATGAATTTGAAACGGATAATGATTCGTTTGAGTATTTTGGCTATGGGCCGAACGAGAGCTATATTGATATGCATCATGGCTCAAGGATGGGTTTATACGCCTCCGATGCCGAAAATGAATATGTAGATTATGTTAAACCTCAGGAACACGGGAATCATTATAATACAAAAAAACTGTCAATCGGCAGCTTTGAGATTTATTCCGATAAAGGTTTTGAATTTAACATTTCAAAATATAATGCAAAAGAGCTTGAAAAGAAAAAACATAATTTCGAACTGGAAAAGAATAAAAGAAACACCGTAAGAATTGACTATAAGGTCAGCGGAATAGGTTCCGGAAGCTGCGGACCGCAATTGCTTGATAAATATAAATTATCGGACAAAAATATTCATTTTGAGTTTTCCGTAATAAACAGGCAGAAATAAAAAAGAGATACATTTTAGCAGATAAAATCAATGGGAGGTAAATGTTTTGATATTTGAAAATTATGACAGAATTGTATTTGCAGGTGATTCGGTAACCGATATGGGGAGTAAAAATCCCGTTGGTGAAGGTCTTTTTGATAATTTAGGTCACAGCTATGTCAGAGAAATCGAAAACCTATTGTCTGTTTGTTATCCGGATGTTAATCTCAGAATAACAAATTCGGGCATAAGCGGCAACACCAGCAGAGATTTGATTAACCGATACAAAAGTGATGTTTTGGATCTTAAGCCCGATTGGGTTTCGATTTGTATAGGCATAAACGACGTTTGGCGTCAGTTTGACACACCTGCTATTACAAGTGATCAGGTTATGCCCGAAGAATATAGAAAAAATGTGGAAGAGATGATTGTATCAGTCAAAGATACCGTAAAAGGTATTTTTATTGCAACTCCGTATTATATTGAACCCAATTCATCTGATAAAATGCGGAAAAGAATGAATGAATATGTTGAAATATGTATTGATCTTGCAAAAAAATATAATTGCAAGCTGATAAATTTTCAAAAAATGTATGAGGATTATTGCGCATTTCAGCATTCGTCACGCATTGCATGGGATAGGGTACATCCGAATCAAATAGGCGCGGTGCTTATGGCAAGAGAATTTCTTAAGCAATGTGATTTTGATTATAACAGAGAACCGTGCGGTAAGTAACAAAACTAAGGCACTGAAACAGATGTCGGGTGTCCGGCATTTATTTCAGTGCCATTATTGTTAATTAAAACAGAAAATTAATGAACCTTTATATTCCAAAATTTCATATCAATCCCTCATTGGGCAGTGTCATTCTTCTCGCAATTTATCACGCTTTTTTAGAGGTTAATTTCCAACACTTTTCGGAACAAATTCCAATTTTATTTGCATATTCATTCCGTCTGCAAGCCTTTGCAGCATTGAAATTGTCGGGTTGCTGTTTCCGTTTTCCAACTTGCTTATATCGGATTGGGCGATGCCTGTTTTTTCAGAAAGCTCCTTTTGTGTAAAATGACTTTGTTTCCGCGCGTCTATCACAGCCTGCATAATATTAAATTCCGGCTCTAATCTTTCGTATTCTTTCTTAAATTCTTCATCTTGTAACTGTTCCTGCAAATAATCTCTGAATTTAGCCATAATCTATTCTCCTTTCAGCCTGTTAAGATAAATATCACGGTATTTTTTGGCGGTTTCAATTTCTTGTCGTGGTGTTTTTTGAGTTTTCTTGATAAAACCGTTTGTCATTATTATTTTTCGCCCGATTACGAAAAAATATAATACTCTTGCAATGTTGTTGCCCATAATTGCGCGAAGCTCAAATATTCCGTCTTCAAGAGGTTCGGAATATGGCATACGCAGTGTGTTTCCGTTTTTTTCAAGCAATTCTATCATCCGTAATATTTTAGCTTTCATTTTTATCTCTGTTCCGTTAAGAAACTCTGTTACGGGACAATCACCACTATCGGTTTCAAAAAACTCTATTTCAAACTGTTCCAATATATGCACTTCCTTTATGGGATATATCCCATATTTATTATATGCATTTTTTTGATTTTTGTCAAGAAATATTTTTATCAAATGCTTCAAAAAATTCCATTATTAATTTTTTTCTGACTATTAGCAAAGAATCAAAATAAAAATCACAGGATTCATTTCCCGAAAAAATCCCCTGTCACAAAACCTGTGACAGGGGATTAATACTATATAACAATATATTATCTTATATTTTTATACATAGGTCCGTAAGCCTTGCAAGCTCTGAAATCCTGACCTTCCTTGTCCATGCCGAAAGCATTCCATGATGACGGTCTGAATATCTCATCCTCGCATACGTTGTGGAGGCAAACGGGAATTCTGAGCATTGAGCAGAGAGTGATAAGTTCTGCTCCGATGTGACCGTAGCTTATAGCTCCGTGGTTAGCTCCCCAGTTGTTCATGAGGTCATAAGCCGTCTTGAACGCGCCATTGCCTGTTGTTCTCGGTGCAAACCATGTGCACGGCCATGTGTAGTCTGTTCTCTTCCAGAGTTTGTCCGAAACCTCATCGGGGAGGTTAATCGTCCAGCCCTCTGCAATCTGCATAACGGGTCCGAGGCCTTTAACGATGTTGAGTCTCATCATTGTAGCCGGCATTTCGGCTCTTGTGAGGAATCTCGAAGAGAATCCGCCGCCTCTGAAATATCCCTTGTCGGCTGCCGGCCATGTTGTAGCCTTAAGGCATGCCTGCTGATCGTCCTCGGTCATTTCCCAGAAAGGCTTGATTATGCCGTTGCCGTTTTCGTCTTTAACTTCTCCGCATGCGTCTATGCAGGCAGCTCCGGAGTTGATAAGGTGAATAAATCCGCCTGCTTCCTTTGCCTTGCCCTCAAGGTCATATCCCGTAGCTTTTTTAACAGCCTCGGGGCTCCAGTATGTTCTGACGTCCGCAAAGATTTGCGCTCTGTTTGTAAGAAGCTTGCCGAAGAGCATGCAAACACCGTTGAGCGTGTCGTTTTCGGTTGCGAGTATGTAAGGCTCTCTTGCGCCCTCCCAGTCAAATGACGAATTGAGCATAGCTTCGGGGAAGTCGCAGTTTGGGTAAAAGTCTGTCCACTGTCTCTGACCCTGAAAACCGCCGGCGATAGCATTATGACCTACGGATTCTTCTTCAAAGCCATCGGGGAGGTTTTTGTTGCCGTTGTAGAGGTCTTTTATTATGCACATCATCTTAACGACAAATTCCCATGACTGTTCTTTCTTTTCGTCTGTTTCTCTTACGAATTCGGGGTTCTTGTCAAAGCCTTCGGGGCAGTTTTTCTTTGTCCATGCAAGAGCCTTTTCAAATTCCTCATGATCATAGATGCCCTCCGACATTCTTCTGATGATTTCCACCTCGTCTACCGATTCAACACGCATTCCGAGATATTCCTCAAAGAACTCAGGGTTGATTATAGATCCGCCGATACCCATTGTAATAGAGCCGATCTGCAGATATGATTTTCCTCTCATTGTTGCAACGGCAACAGCCGCTTTTGCAAACTGAAGAATTTTTTTCTGCACATCCTCGGGGATCGATGAGTCGTCCGCATCCTGAACATCGTGACCGTAAATTCCGAATGCAGGCAGACCCTTTTGCGCGTGAGATGCCAAAACAGATGCAAGATATACCGCACCCGGTCTCTCTGTTCCGTTAAAGCCCCAAACGCCCTTAATCGTCATCGGGTCCATGTCCATTGTTTCCGATCCGTAACACCAACACGGTGTAACGGTGAGAGTGATGTCAACGCCGTTTTTTCTGAATTTGTCGGCGCATGCAGCAGCTTCGGCAACTCTGCCGATTGTTGTGTCTGCAATGATAACCTTTACGGGTTCTCCGTTTGAATAGCAAAGATTAGAGCTGATAAGCTCTGCTGCCGCCTTTGCCATTCCCATTGTCTGATCTTCAAGTGATTCTCTTACCTTGAGCGGTCCTCTTCGTCCGTCAATTGTCGGGCGGATTCCGATTACCGGATAATCACCTATAAGTCTGCTTTTTGCCATTTTTTCATTCCTCCTGCCGATATATAAATTATTTGTATGATAAATCATATTACAAGTATAATTATATGCTTGAAAAAGATATAACTCTTGTGTTATAATATAAAAAAATATAATTATATTCAGAAATCGGTGATAATGTGAGCTATAACGAACTTAAAATACACGGAACGCTTGATTTTCCGTTTGAACTTTATCATATTGACAGCACCCATCCCAAATATGAAATGGCATATCATTGGCACACAAATGCCGAAATAATATTCATAAAGAGCGGCAGCCTTTCGGTTTTTCTCGATAACAGAGAATACTCGGCGCGCTCCGGTGATTTTCTCTTTGTCAATCCCGAGGTTGTTCACGGCGCTTTTCCGAATGACTGCGTATATGAGTGCATTGTTTTCAGCGCCGGATTTTTGCCTGCCGTAATTAACGGCGGAAAAAGCTTTATTTCCGATCTTACGTCGGGCGATATATATATAAATGAATATTTTGCTGCAAAAAAAGATAAGCTTCACTGCATAATATCCGGTTTGTTTGCTGAAATGAAAAAAAACAGCGCCGCGTCAAAATATGACGTTTTGGGCTTGATTATGCAGTTTTTTGCGGAGATTCAGAAAAAAAATCTTTACTCCGACAGCTCAATATATGAAAAGGGCAGCGCCGCGCATATCGAAAAGCTTAAAAAGGTTCTTGAATTTATACGCTCATCGTTCGACAAGCCCATAACTCTTGACGACATGGCGGCGAGCGCGTCTATGTCATCAAAATATTTCTGCGCCTTTTTCAAAGAAATGACTCACAAGACCCCTGTGGAGTATCTGATAACATACAGGATAGAGCGCGCCGCGCGCCAGCTCCTCACAACCGACAGATCCGTGACGGACATTGCCTTTACCTGTGGATTCAACGATCTTAGTTATTTTATCAAAACGTTTAAGCAGCAAAAGGGTTCAAGCCCCGGAATATTCCGAAAACAGTAATAAATTAAACCCGCTTTTCATATATTGTACAAACATCGGACGGCGACTTTGATAATGATGTTTATACAATATCTTGAAAGGATTGATAATATGGAAGTTAGTTTTACGGATGTGACGGTATGTGGCTACAGCAAAATGATAAATGCGCGCGCAATAGTTGACGCTGATGTCATTGTGCCCGATACCCGTCCGGACATCGGCACGGTTCTCGCGGTAAGAGCCTCTGCCGAATCATGCGAAAGATACATAAAAAAGGATAAAATGGTTTTTTCGGGTAATCTGAAATTTAACATTCTCTATGCCTGCGAAGAAGAAACCGGCAGAATATACACAATAGAGCACAGCATACCTTTCAGTCA
Organism: uncultured Clostridia bacterium; assembly: GCA_934463165.1. Classification (GTDB taxonomy): domain Bacteria; phylum Bacillota; class Clostridia; order UMGS1810; family UMGS1810; genus RGIG1828. The sequence continues at coordinate 8,082 of CAKSJG010000014.1, read as the reverse complement.
TCAGACGGATTCAAACGGCATAGACGAAGACGCGTTCACCGTCGGAACATGCCATATATCAAAAACGGATTTTAATGTGCGCAATTCGCGCAAGCTCAGGGTTGAAGCGGAGCTTTCGCTGCCTGTTCGGGCATATAAACAAAATGAAATAAAGGCTGTAAACGGTGTTGATTCCGATTCGGATATCCCCGTGCGCTACAGTGAGTGCGAGGGCGACCGCATTGTTTTATGCCGTGAAATTGAATTTGACGTAAGCGATTCCGTGGCGCTTCCTCCGGATGAATGCAGTGAGCATGAGATATACGATGTGTCTTACCGTTCGGACATAAGCGACGTAAAGACGGTTAACAACAAAGCTGTCATAAAGGGAATCATCCCCATAAAAATTCTTTACGGCACCGAAAACGGCGTTCAGAGTTATGACACAGACATAAGCTTTACCGAGATTGAAGATCTTGAAACGTCGGGAGCCTCCGACAGGATATCGTCCGTCTTTGACGTTGCGGATTTAAGCTGCAGTCTTTCGCAGTCCGAGAGCGGCATTAAAGCGGATGCGGAAATCAAGATAAGGGGCAGAATATGCATATATGACCGGTGCGAATATCATGTTGCGTCCGATATATACAGCCCCGATTATGAGTATACGTCGGAATGCAAAAAATCCGATCTTGCGGATATAGCGCAGACGTCGGTGAATCAGACAACCGTCAAAGACACGGTAACCGTGTCCGATTTGTCTCACCCGGTCAGCAAAATTTTATATATGACTGCAAGCACATCGCAAACCGATACCGTCCTTGCCGATTCTTCCGTAACCGTAAGCGGAATGCTGCATTCAACGGTTATTTATCAGAGTGAAGACGGCAGCCTGCATTCGGTTTCCAAAAACACACCTTATGAAATAACCGAGTCTGTATCTGACGGCTGCGACAGCGCCTGTGCTGAGCTTGAAGTCTCAAATTACAGCTATATCATGGGTTCCCCGAATGAGATCCAGCTGAGATGCGTTGTGCGCAGCATCACGGATTCCTTAAAATGCAGCAAAAAAAGCTTTATTACGGCATTTTCGGTTGATTCCGAAAAACCCGTTTCAAGAGATTCGCAGCCAAGCATTACGGTGTGCTATCCCGACCCCGATATCACTCTTTGGGATATTGCAAAAAAATATTCCACAACCGTCGGCGAAATTGAAGCTCTCAATTCGGTTAGTGACGGTGATACTCTAAGCCGTGAAAATCCGCTTCTCATTGCAAAAAGAACCGGCGGCATAAAGGCATGATATGAATAATGTCATAGAAGCCATAGATTATCTGAATAAAAATATTTTGTGGGATAAATACATGCCGGCCGCAATAATATTTGTCGGGCTGATGTTTACGGTTATCACGCGTTTTTTTCAGTTTGTGCACGTTCGTCACTGGCTTTCGAATACGGTCTGCTCACTTTTCGGCAAAAAGAGCAAATCACGCAGCAGAAGTGATTCCAAAAGCATATCGCAGTTTCAGTCTCTTTGTACCGCTCTCGGGGCAACCGTCGGTACGGGTAATATTGCCGGGGTATCTTCGGCAATAGTATGCGGCGGTCCGGGGGCGGTTTTTTGGATGTGGGCGGCGGCATTTTTGTCTATGATGACGGTCTATGCCGAAAATGTTCTCGGAATATATTTCAGACGAAAGAACGCGTCGGGCAGCTGGTGCGGCGGTGCTATGTATTATCTTCGTGACGGCGTCGGCAGCAGGAGCGCTCTTAAAAATCTCGGTGCTGCCCTTGCAGCTCTGTATGCAATATTTACGGTTCTTTCGTCATTTTGCATGGGTAATCTTGTTCAGGTAAACACCATTTCGGTCAATCTTGAAAGCGTATTTAATGTTGATAAAAAGCTTTTGGCCGTCCTGCTTTCATCGGTTACGGCAATTGCCGTAATCGGCGGCATAGGCTCCGTTGCGTCCTTTGCCGAAAAGCTCGTTCCGTTTATGGTTATCATGTATATATCGTCATCGGTTTATATCATTGCCTGCAGCGGAGATATGGCGCCGCGCTCTTTCGGTGCAATTTTTAAGTTTGCATTCGGAATGCGCTCATTTAAAGGCGCGGCGGTAGGCTTGGGAGTCAGGCAGGCTGTTTCGTGGGGAATCAGAAGAGGCATTTTTTCAAATGAGGCAGGCCTCGGCTCTTCCGCATGCGTCGGCAGCTCGTCAGATGTCAAAGAGCCCGTCCGACAGGGAATGTGGGGGATATTCGCCGTCTTTACCGATACGATTGTTATATGCACTCTCACGGCGCTTGTCGTTTTGTCGTCGGGGTTTATTGATCTTGAAAACGGCACGGTGAATATTTCCGCGGCGGATTCTTCTCTTGTGACAGAGGCGTTCAACGCGGTGTTCGGCAGATTCGGCGGCATATTTATGTCAACGGCAATTTTTATGTTTGCATTCTCCACGGTTCTCGGCTGGAGCTGCTACGGGCTTAAATCGTGGGAATATCTGTTCGGCAGCGCAAGCTGCGTGATATATAAAATTATCTATGTTTTAACTGTGTATTTCGGCTGCGTTATCCCGACTGCCGAAACATACAACATATGGGTTTTGTCCGACACGTTCAATGCTTTTATGGCTGTTCCGAATCTTATCGGTCTTGTTCTGCTCTCGGGTGTTGTCTCAAAGGTTACCCGAAACTATTGCGAAAGGTATTTTTGCGGCATTTCCAATCAGCCGATGCTGTCTGCGTTTGACGATGTCAACGCATACCTGATGAGAAGGTGACGCGCTTTAAATTTGTAAGGTAAATGTAATATTTAAACTGTTGAAAACCGTCGTAATTTGTGATAGAATAAGTTATCAATAAAATTATCGGGGGACTGACCTATGCCTTACAAATACAAATTTTTTGCATATTCCAATCCGAAAAAACGCGGAGATATCAATAACGAATGTTATTATATCAACAATTCAACTTCGCTTTCCGGCGGAAAGGCGTCTTTTTGCACCGATACCATTACCTGCCGCGATAAAAAGCAGTTTGCGTCGGTTATAAATGCCGCAAGCAACTGCGAGGGGATAGAGCGCACCTTTACATATAATGCCATGAAAGCGGAGCCTAACCGCGACCGGATGAAGGTTATATATTTTTTAAAGTCTCTGATGAATGATATACGAAATTCCGATGTATACAGCCGCGAGTTTTCGGGCAGTATTGCCTCCGTGCTCTATTGCGAGGGCAAAAACGTCTATGCCGCGGGAATCGGCACGCCGAATATTTATCACTATTCTTCGGCAGACAGCATTGTGAGGAAAATCGTTTTCCCGAAGTCATATAAAAGCGAGAATGCCGCGAGCGGATCGGACGGTGTAAAAACTCACGTAAAATTTATCGGCAGGGCAAAGAGCGGAGACGAATATCTCATAGTCGGCAACGATGTTGAAAATGTTCTCGGCGGCGATGTGATTGTCAAAATTTTTGCGTCGGGCAGTTCGGATCTTAACGAACAGCTTTTGTTTAACGTAGATAAAAGAAATCCTCACGCGAGCGTTACATTCATTCACGCAGTCATAAAAAACAGCTATCTGATTTATGTTAAGGTTTTGCTTATCATTGCTCTCATTGCGGGAGGAATACTTTTTCTTTTCCCCGATTTACTTTTTTTATAAAAACATACTTCTCAGCCGCTCCGTTACCAAAGGGCGGCTTTTTTCGGCTTCGTATTAATTATACCATGAAAAATTTTTTTCTGCAGACGTTTAAAAAAAAAAACGAAACGTAATAATCCGCACCGCTGAAATCCGCATATGCCTTTATTTATGCGGCTTATATGGCATATGCACATTTGTGCGGAAACTGAATTTCGTAAAAAAGACTGCAAAATCCCTTTTTGAAAAATATTTTTTTGATTTAATTCTGTCTGATCACACCGCACCATATCAGGTAAATTTTATTAAAAGCGTTTTTAAGATACGGTAGGATATGATAAGGTAAAATAAATAATAAAATATATTTCTCACTCTTTTATTGATAAATCTTTATTTTGTCATTCATTTATTTGTTATTCTTTTATTAGTACCGAGGGGTTTTCCGTATACGGATAAACCGCCGAAGGATTCACCGTGTACGGATTCACCGTGTACGGAAAACCCGTCGACGGTGAATTTTAATAAAAACTCAATTTTTTAAGCACTATTTAACAAATATTTTCTGAAACGCAAAAGAAAAATTTCTGTATATTTGCATTTGCATAAAAGCTATTTCGAAAAATATGCACAAAAATCATATCTTCATTTTAGGAAAAATATACAGTTGTTTAAATGTAATTATTATGTTAAAATTATATCAGTGATAATAAAACAGGAGATGATTTAAAGATGAAATTCAGAAAACTAAAAGCATTTTTATCTTCGGCAGTCTCTGCGGCAATGATCGCATCAACGGTTATTGTACCGACGTCAGCGCTTGCCGAGGTCACGCCGACAAAAACGCTTGTTATTGATTTCGACGACGAGGCAAAAAAATTCAGCAATGTATTTTTCACCTCAAATCCCACAGATGAAACCGGAACCGATAAAGTAATAAGACTCGGCTACATGGGCGAGGACGGCATTACCGACGGACCGAGCTATGCCGGATGGAAGTTTGAAAAGTACATAGTTTATGATTTTGACATATACTATGATGCATTCAATACAACCAAAGCGCAGACGTATTGGAGAATGGTTAACGGTCAGGAGCTCAGAGGAAGCGAAGGCAGCTATACAAGCGGCGCATGCTGGACGGGACTCGGCGGTATTTCAAGAGCTATTGATGCCGACGGACAGACCGCTTATATTGTTGACGGTCATGGAAAATATACCGGTGATACGGTGAACCCCAAAAAATGGTACAGCTTCAGATATGTCGTTGACACATCAAATTTTGTCATCAGAACATATTACGGTGAAAAGGGCAGCGAGCTTAAGCCTCTTTCATATGCAAAGGGCATGAGCGAGCAGGCATGGAAATATACCGATGAATATAACGCTAATTTTTCCAAAAAAGGTTATACATCCGTAAAGATTTCGGATGATAAGAAGTCATACACATACGGAGATTTCGCGACATATACCGAAACGTTCCAGTTCGGACGAAACGAGGGAACACAGGGCACTGAAAACGTATATGTTAACAATTTCAAAGTTAATACATATGACTATTTGAATGAAGCGGTAAACAATGCGCAGAGCGCGGAAGAAGTTAAAGACGTGCTTGATTTTTATGCCGAAACGGGCGCATTTAAATACGGCAACAGCTTTGCGTTTGTAAATTCAAAAGATTATGTTTATGAAGCTCTTATAGGCAAAAACTTTGAAACATGCGAAGCCGTTCAGACAGCATTTGATACTGCCGTTGCGGAATATGCAACATCAATTTGCGCAGCAATGAACAATGCTCAGTCGGCAGAGGATGTTAAAAACATTATAGAATCATATGCTTCAAACGGAAGCTTTAACCTTGCGACAGCAGATGAGCTTTCATACATAACCGATATGGATGCTTTTTATGCTTCTTTTGTCGGCAGATATTACAGATCCGACGATGAAGTTCAAAGACTTTATGATTCCAAGGTAATGCAGGCAAAACCCGGCATTAAGCTTTCGGAATTCGGTTCATATGATTTTGAAGACGGAAACAAAGGCTTTAACAACGGTTCAATAGATACGGATCCGACAGCTGAAACTTACGGTTTTTCGGACAGATCGGAAAACCATATTCTTAATGTGACGTCAAACAGCGTATATGCACTTCCTGAGCCCGTAACAAAAGGCATACTTGAGATTAAGGCTCAGATCTTTGCGGATTACTATAACGGAACTTCTGACCCCGAATATATTAACGGTGCCGATCCGAGAGGCGATGCAAAGCTCGGCAGCTATGGAATCGGAGTATGGGGAGATAAATCGGGCACAACCGGTACCACAAAAATCGGCGCAATTGCCAGAAGCGGAAACATTATTTCCGAAAACGGCGGTTGGGGTGAGACATCCTTTGCAAAGCACAAATGGTATGACGTTACATACAGAATAGACCTTGATACAAAATGCATGACAGCTACATATGCTCTTCCGGGTGAAGCTCCCAAGGATATGGTATTCCAGTCTGCATATCTGAAAGACGACGGAACAACCGCACAGCACAATTCAAAATATTATTATTTTGACGGTCTTTTCTGGAACAACAATAAAAACGGTACGCTTCCGGATAAGATTAAACAGGTTACACTTTCCGGAATAAGCTCTAAGCTTGATAACTATATCGATAATTTTGAAGTGAATGTTTACAAACCGTTTTACGTTGCTGTAAACGGAGAGAACAATATTAACAAAATCAAAGAACTCATAAACACCTATTCGGCTTTGGGTCAGATTGACACCTCAAAAATAGGAAAGCTCGACATGACTCCTGTTTACACGGACCTTGCGGGCAGCGATATGTTCACTTCGAATGCACAGATTCAGAAAATGATAGACTCATATGTTGAACCGTATTCAAAAACCGAATTAACTCATCTTTATACCGACGATAACAGGCTCATATGCGGCTACGGTGATATCACGGTCGGCGATTTTATCGAATCGTGCACACTCTCAAACGGAGCAACAGCTGCTGCATATGAATATGACGGCGTAACACCTGCCGATACAAACGCTATGGCAAAAGCCGGAATAAAAATTGTTGTTACGGCCGCAAACGGACTCACAAGCGAGACATATGTCCTCGGTAACGCAAAATACACCGAATTTGCACCTCTTGTTTCTTTTGAAACATTGAGTGACGGCTCGGTTTACTTTAAAGCTCAGGCAGCCGTTAAATCTTATGTTAAAGATCCTAAGGTATATATGATTATCGCTGCAGCTTATGACGGCAATAAGATGATCGATATCGATGCAAGAACAATAACTGTTGCAGCTCCCGGAGAAGCGAGTGCAGCTGCAAGCATACTTAAAAAAGATAAAGCCGATATCACATACAAGGCAATTTTTGTTGACAGCTCATTCAGACCCGTAAAAGATGATGTCAAGGTTGACAGAACACTTGAGGGTAAAAAAGTTTTAAGCATAGGCGACAGCATAACAGGTAACTACACACCCGGATATCCGGGATATATTTCAAATATTCTCGGAACGGAGTGGTTTAACGGCGGAGTAGGCGGAACAACGCTTTCTCTCGGTTCATCCGGTCTTAACGGGTATCTCTCATTTGTAAATGTAGCCGATATGCTTACAGACGATAATTATGATTTCAGCGAAACCGATACATGGGCTATAGATAACAAAGGTATATCGGGTCCGTCGCTTGATCATTATAAAAACACACTCAAAACCGTAAATCTTGAGGAGACAGATTATCTCACAATGCTTTACGGAACAAATGACTATTCGCAAGGTGTACGCCTTGATAATGCGGAAAACAAATATGACAAGACAACAATCAAGGGAGCTGCAAGATACGGATTTGAAAAGCTCCTTGCAAAGAAACCGGATCTTAAGATTGTTGTTGCGACGCCGTTTTACCGCGACAGAAGAATTAATGATGCAAATACGGGTGAGGATCACTTAAACAGTGATGAAAACCCGAACAGCATCGGACTTTATGTTCGTGATTACAGCAATGCAATATGCGAGGTTTGCGCTGAATATAACATTCCTGTTTATAACCTCTATGATATCAGTGATATAAGCAGATTTAACGAATATTATTACCTCTCCGACGGACTTCACCCGACGGAAATCGGAAAGCAGTATCTCGGCGGTCTCTTTGCACAGATGCTTATTGAAAATAAATAACAGGCACCTTGCCTTAATATGAAACACCCCCGACATCGGATTTTTGATGTCGGGGGTGTTTTTGTGAATTGATGTTTATATATGATTTTTTCGGGCAGATAATATCTGCTGAATGTATCAATATCCAAACACTTTAATTTTTACTTTTAATTTTATTTTAATAAAAGTGATGTAAAATTAAGATACAATAAAAATAGGTGATTGTAAAATAAAAATGTAAAAAATGTGGATAAATTTTTGCGGAACGCTGTGGTGCACAAAACAAACAAAA
>CAKSJG010000013.1 GCA_934463165.1 uncultured Clostridia bacterium | reverse complement strand
AGACGCTGCAACAGGCGATTATGACGTTAAGGTTAAAATTGATGACTGCTACAACGCAGCGCATGCAAAAGTAGACGTAGATAAGAAAGACGGTAAGATTTCGGTTACAAATCCGATAACAAAGTACACCGTTAAATTCATGGACGGTACAACGGAAGTTAAATCCGTAGATGTTGTAAAAGGAGAAAAGATCGGCGATGCAAACATGCCGACAGCACCTTCAAAGGCAGGATACGAATTTGACGGATGGTTTGAAGGCACAACGGAGATTACAAAAGACACTGTTGTAAACGCAAACATAACTGCAACAGCAAAATATACCAAGCTTCACACCGTAACGTTTATGGCAGACGGCGCAGAGGTTGCAAAGGTAACCGTAAGAGACAATACGGCAATCGGCACAAAGATGCCGGCAGACCCGGTAAAATCGGGATATACATTTGACGGTTGGTTTGCGGGAGTAACCGAAGTTCTCTCAACAACAATCATAACAGCCGACATGACTGCAGAAGCAAAATATACGCTTTCCGATAAACCGTTTATTACGATAACGGACGGAGCTGCAAACAGCGGAGAGGAAGTAACGCTTAAGGTAGTGCTTTCAAATAACACAGCAGGTTTTGCAGCACTCAGACTTATTCTTGACTATGACAAAACCGTTATGACTCTTGAAGAGATAACGGACGGAGGAATTCTTGCAAACCCCGTAATGAATAAAGGCGGAGCAACACTTACATGGTCATCGGCAGACGATATGAAGTTAAACGGAGATATCGCAACGCTTAAGTTTAAAATAGCATCAGACGCTGCAACAGGCGATTATGACGTTAAGGTTAAAATTGATGACTGCTACAACGCAGCGCATGCAAAAGTAGACGCAGGTAAGAAAGACGGTAAGATTTCGGTTACGGCAAGCTCTCTTTTCGCAGTACGTTTTTTTGACGGAGCCGTTGCAGACACCGCGTATCATCTGAGAACAAAATCTGTATCGGGTGGCTCAACCATTTCAGATTCGGATTTAAATGACATAAAATCCGGTGCAACGATTGACGCATCTTTGGACGGTTATACAGACGGTGCATACACACATAAGATATATCCGCATTTTTGGTATAAGGATGATTCGGGCGAATGGACTGAATTTGATTCAAGTGTTGTTATAAACAAAAATACAGACGTATTTTACTGCTACAAAAAACTTGCGGTATCCGGCAAGCTTTCTCTTGACGGTATGACAACACAGATGATTACGTTCTCTGTTCCTTACGAAACAAACACACGAATTGCCGATACTGCAAAGGATGCCATGACCCTCGGCAGAAATCAGGTTAAGCTTGCATTTGCACACGATGATATTTATCTTAAGGCAATAGAAAAAGCCGCTTCAAAATCAAGCGGCGTGCTCTCGAACGACGGTACGGTAAACATGGCGGAAGCAAAAACCAAGATTGTTAAAATAATCAGCGCATCTGAGATAAATGACGAGATTAAAAACTATGTCCGCAAAACCATGAAATCCGGAACGGATGAAAAACTTAAATCGGTTACTTCACTTGTTACACTTGAAGAGCTTTCAGCTATGAGCGGCGTAACCGTACCCGATTATGACACGGCGGTTGCATGGATCAAGGTTTTAAGAACTCAGGACGAAGCAAACGGAACGGATAACGTAACTACGGCTGCCGATGCTCTCTACGGGGCAATATCCGCAAAACCGTATTACACGGAGTTTATAAACTCATTTAAAAATGAAGACGAAACATTTAAGGTTAACAACGACAATGCAGACTTTGTTCTTGCGGTTGCAACGGCTGTAGATGAATATACTTATGCTGAGCTTAAAACGAGAATATATTCGGTATTCGGCGGAATTGTAGACCTTGTGGGCGATGTTGCCGCAGAGGACTTCATGAGAGACGCACAGGACAGATATTACAATGGAGCAAGTGATTTGTGGAACAGCATAAAATCGGGAGCCGTAACGGAAGCTGATTATGATGCATTTCTCACATTCAGAATGAATCCGATAGAGCATATATTCAAGCCTGTATATAATCAGAGACATCAGAAGGTTATAGACAGACTTAAGGCAGACGGAAAATTCTATTATGATGAAAATCCGTATCTTAAGGAGCTTGTTGAGATATCGGCAGACGATATTGTTGCGGATCTTTTTGCAACAACATCCGCAGCAGGTTCAAGCGGATATGCTCTTTACCCGAGCACATCATCAGAATCCGGAATTATGCACTATTATGACTATGCTCTTGAAAAAATGAAGCTTGCCGACAAAGCGGCAATGTGGTATAAAAACGAAAAAGGTCTCAGTGATTCCGAAATGGAAACCCTTAAAGAAAATATCTATGATGAAATTGCAAAATCGATAAATGAAACAAATTCATCAATTGATGCATATGTTGCAGACGGTACTCTTCCGATGAAACTTACGGTTGATACATTAAAGACAATAACCGCTTTCGCATCTCTTTATGATAGCTATGAAAGCAAAATAGACAGTGCAATCAATAAATATAAGGGCAGAAAATATTACGGAAAAACATGGGACAAAGCATCTGTAGCGGCAGATAAGGAACTCAGCAAATCAGTTGAAGTACTTCTCGGGCTCGACGATCCGACATACAATGCGGACAACTTTATGAATGAATCCGAAATGTGGAACAGACTTGAGTTTAAGCCTTTTGTATATGCCAATGACGAGTTTGACGGAACACAGTCGGTTAAAGCATACGAACGTACACTAAGAGGCAATTATCTTTCACTCAGAAGCTATCTCAGCTATTAAACAAAATCGGGCATGGGGATTTCTCATGCCTGTTTTTGAATCTTATACAAATTACAGATAGGGAAGTGACAACCATGAAAAAATTATTTGCATTTTTATTAAGTTTATGTATTATATTGTCATATCAGGCAGGCAGCGTTTTTGCGGAAGATAAAATAACCTTTACGGATGTGGACGCCGCTTCAGCTCTCGGAAAAGACGTATCAAAGCTTGTTTCCGCAGGGATTGTAAACGGAATGGGCGACGGAACCTTTGCGCCGAGCAGTCCCGTTACAAGAGCTCAGATATGCAAAATGGTAAATCTTATATGGAAGTATACCAAGCTTTCGGAGACGGGATTTACCGATGTTACGGTTGATAAATGGTATTATGCGCATGTTCTCGTTGCAAAAGAAGCAGGTTACATAAACGGAATGGGTGACGGAACATTTTGCGGTGACAGCAATGTGACGAGAGAGCAGATGTGTGCGATTATATCAAGAGTTGCAGAGCTCTATGATCTCGGTATAACAACAACGGTTTCAGACGCCGTATCACCGTGGGCTGTAAGCTATGTGAATATTGTTTTGGGCAATAAGCTTATGAATACCGAACCCGGTGATAAATTCAGAGCAACCGAAAACATGACAAGGGGAGAGGTTGCAACTCTTCTTGCAAAGTTTGTGGCGGATTCATCCGATAACAGCTCGGATGTAAATAACGGCGGCGGCTCAACCGGCGGAAGCACGGGCGGAAACACATCCGGCGGAAATACGGGTATTAAGCCTAACGGCGGAGGTTCGGGCAGCGGTTCATCGGGCGGCAATGACGGAGAAAAAGATGAATCCGGCAATACAGGCGAATCCGGCAATACAGGCGAATCCGGCAATACGGGCGAATCCGGCAATACAGGTGAATCCGGCAATACCGGTGAGTCCGGTAACACACCGAGCGAACCCGATAAAGAACTGACGCGCGAAGAGATAATAGAAAAAAATGCCGAGATGCTTACATATCTTAAAGATATAAAATCAGATCTTGACAAAGCAAGCTTCAGAGGCAGCAGCGCAAAAATAGTAAATATCGTCAAAGAATGCCTTGCAGATGCGATCAAGGTCGGCGAAGCCGGCGATGCGGTTATAACAAGAGACTATGTATATACCGAATATGACGCTAAAATTCAGGAAGCAAAGGATATATACTATTCAATGCCCGAAGAATCTCAGGCTGCATTTATTGACCGTGTTACACAGCAGGTAAGCTCCGAGACAATAGATTATCTTACGGAGATATTTCTTTAATAATACAGACGTTCAAAAAGCATACAAGCGCAGACTAATTTTATCTGCCTTGTGTGCTTTTTTTCGGAATTTGTTATTGACTGATTATTTTTAATGGTGTATAATGAAACGGTATTTTGAAAAAATTTTTCATGTGATATCAGGAGGAAATACGATGAATTTTGGAATGTGTTATTACCCCGAATATTATAAACTCTCTGAAGCGGATAAAATGATATCGGAAGATATAGACATGCTTAAGGAAATGAATATGGATGTCGTGCGGATTGCGGAGTTTACATGGTGCCTTATTGAATCCGAAGAGGGAGTTTATGAATTTGATTGGCTTGATAAGATTGTAAATAAACTCGGCAGTGCCGGAATAAAAAGCATAATATGCACACCGACCGTTGCACCGCCGCTGTGGCTCGGAGAAAACTATCCCGAAATTTATTTTTACAATGCCGACGGTTCTTCAAGAAAATACGGCGGCAGACACTATGCCTGCCTTAATAACCCGAAATATCTTGACGCATGCGAAAAAATTGTCGGTAAGATTGCAGAGCGATATGCGGATAATGAATACGTTCTCGGATTTCAGGCAGACAACGAAATAGGGCAGGAGCGCAACGAACGCTGCTTTTGCGATACCTGCAAAAAGAAGTTCCGGACATGGGCAAAAAATAAGTATTCGGATATCGATGTACTCAACAGCTCATGGGGAACTCTTTTTTGGGGTCAGAGATACGCCTCCTTTAATCAGATCATTCCTCCGGTCACATATTGGGGCAAAAATCCATTGGACCGTGAATATTATCTCGGTGTCGATAATCCGTCGCTTCGTCTTGATTATGCACGCTTTTGCAGCGATACCATGGTTGAATTTTTTGAAATGCAGAATCGGATTATAAAAAAATATACCGATAAACCCGTTATGACAAATGCAACGTGTATTAAACCCGGTGCCGCAAATTATGAGGATATGTTTAAAAATGCGGATGTTTATGCGTCTGACTATTACCCTGTGCTGAACTTTGCCAACAAGGATGAAAGCGCATTTCATCACGCGTTTTCAAGAGGAGTAAAAAACAAACCGTTTTGGGTTATGGAAACATATGCCGGCGGCGGGCAAGGCAACTGGGCATACCACGGTATCGAGCAGGGTAAACCGGGTACATATGCAAATAATATTATGCATGCATATGCTTGCGGTGCGGAGCTTATCACGGCATTTAAATTTCATGTTTTTAAGTGGGGGTATGAGCAGCTCGGTTCCGCTCTTATAGATGCCGACAGGAAAAAACGCAGACGTTTTTACGAATTCAAACGCACAGGCAGCGATATGAGGTCTCTGGAGCATATCATTGAAAACACGTTTGTCAAAGCGGATACGGCAATACTGTACAGCTACGATTCATTATGGAGCATGCAGGCAAAACCGATACATGACGAATTCGGATATAATCCGTATATTCTAAAGACATATTCAGCTCTTAAAAATTCGGATATAGAGGCAGACGTAATTTTTGAAAATTCGGATTTTGGCAAATACAAAATGATTGTTTTGCCATGCTGTGCAATAATGAGCAGTAAGCTTCGCGAAAAAATCAGGCGTTATGTGCGCGGAGGCGGATGCGTTGCCGCAACGTTTTTAACTTCGTCAAAAAATGACAATGCCAATGCCGAGACGGCTTTCATGCCTTACGGTCTTACGGATCTTTTCGGCATGAATGTCGGCGAGGTTGATATGCTTACCGAAAATAACGGATTTAAATTTGAAATAAGCGGTCATGAATCCGATGCAAAAATATGGCTTGAAACTCTTGAAACAAACACAGCCGAAGCTGTCGGCATGATATCGTCGGGATATAAAAGCGGAGAATGCTGCATAAGCAAAAATGAATTCGGCAGAGGATATGCATATTATATCGGAACGGATTGCAATGATAAAGCATTTGAAGATATAATCTCGACCATTGCGGAAAATGCCGATGTAAAAAGGCTTCCGATTCATAAAGAATACGGAATTGAAATCGTGGTAAGAGAAAACGAAGCCGAAAAATACTGCTTTATTTTCAATAACAACGATGAAGAAAAGAACATCGAAATTGACTTTAGCGCCGAGGATATGTTCAATTCGGAGTCTGTTTGCGGCTTGATTTCACTCCCTCCGATATCTTACAGAGTTTTAAAAATAAAATAACAGATACAAACAAATCACCCGAGGGGCGCTGTGTAAGTGCTCTTCGGGTGATCTGTTTTTATTTCATATTTTTTATATATTCATTCGGAATCATACCGAACTGCTTTGCAAATGCCCTTGAAAATGATGCCGCGTTTGCGTATCCGACCGTTTCGGCAATATCTTTTATTTTCATATCGGGATTGTTTCTAAGCAGCTCAATTGCCTTATTCATACGAAATGATGTGAGATAATCTTTAAAATTTTCTCCGATAAGCTGTTTAAACTGTCTGCTTGCATAATATTGAGAAATGTTTAAACTCAGCGACAGCGTTGTAAGAGATATGGAGCAGTCCGCATAATTGTCATGTATATAGCTTATCATAGACTGTTTTAACCTGTCCGATACATTTTGATATGACTTTTTAATTTCTCCGGTAATTGCTTCAAGTATCAGCCGTACGTTGTTTTTCATCATATCTGCGGCAGTGCTCTGCTTCAGCTCAAGATATACACTGTAATCCGGAGGGAACACATCTTTTTCCGTTTTTGAAAGCGCGGAGAGTATTTTTTGTATAACCGCGTAAATTACAATGACAAGCTGCGCATGCTGCTCTATGGTGATTATCCCTCCCGACATATAGTTGTCGATAAGAGTGTCAAGCTTTTTGCAGGCTTCATCGGGATTACACGAAAGCATTGCATTTATAACGGCATTTTCCTGTTCGGGAGTAAAGAAAATATATGATGAATTTGCATCCTTATCGTCCGGCAAAAGCACCATTGCTTGCATTGACGTAAATATTATGTTGTTTCTTAGCGATACCGCCGATAAATACGATGCCGAAAGCTCGCCGAAGCCGTTTGCATATTTGCCGACGGACGCCGCAAGGTCAATATCAAAAAATGTTTCTATTTTAAGAAGAAGCTTTATAAGCAGCTGTCTGATGTTTTCATATCCGTTAAACGGAATTACAAGAACATACGACTGCAAATCTATATCCGATATTTTAAAAAACGGCAGTTTTGACAGCTGATCGTTTAAAAATTGCTTTACGGCGGAATGCATTTCATATAATCCGTCGGTATCGTACATTTTGGAAAGCTCGTCAAAATTTTTGACGGTTATAACACATGCCGTAAGAGGAAATCTGACGTCTTCCATGCCGAAATGACTGATGCCGCTTTGAATTTCGCTGTGTGATATGGTATTTGTGAGTATTTTCATAAAAAACTGATCCGCAAGGGATATGCGGTTATTTTTGACCATTTGCGAAAGAGCCTGGTTTCTTTTGGTAAGGTCGTCAAATTTACCGGTAATTATTTCAAATTCGTCATTTGCTTCATCACCGAACGAAAGCTTTGAAAGTGTATTTCTGATAGGCTCATATGTCAGCTTTACGGTGTGAATCGACATATATCTTGTCAGAAAAATTATTGTGACAAGAGCGAGAACAAATATCAGTAAAAATGAGTTTGCCTGCAGAAAATATGCCGAATAACTTGTCAGATAAGAACACTTCGTTTTATAAAAGCCCTGTGTAAGGCTTGAGCTGTATACGGTTTTCAATCCGCTCAGACTGTCGTTTCCGTTAATATTGAAGTTAGCCTTGCAAAACATTGTCCGGTCGTCAAATTCAAGCTTTACGGCGCTGTGTTTTGAGCTTATAAGACGAGAGTCTATAATATGGTTTATGTCATAAAGAAAAAACACGGGCACGGGGTTTCCGTCTATCGATAAGCTGCACACAAGCACCAAAATATCTTTTTTCTTTCCGCTTTTTTTTAGCACGGTTATCGGGTTTTTGTTGATTCCGTCGATGTAGTCATTAAGGGTGCCCAAAAGTTCTTCCTTGTCAATATCATAAGTTTTCATAAAAAAATCAATGTCGAATGTATCTTTTGTCGATGTGCATATTTTTCCGCTTATATAGTTTGATATCCCAAAAAGTATGAGAGAATCAACCTTTGATGATGCGGTATTGTTTAAAAACTGCGTTGCCTCATCGGCATAGCGGTAAATGTCATTGTCATCGGCATATACATATTTTTTTGCGGCAGAAAAATTTTTGATGTTGCTCGTTGCATTTGACGCAAAAACCATTGCCTTTTGCATATTTGAGTTAACCATGTTGACGCTTGTCTCTGCGCTGTGTCTGTAATCTCTTGATGCCGAAATTACACACATTGCATATGCTATAACAGAAAAAATTATAATATATACGATATATAGCTTTGTAATATTTTTTGTAAGCATTTTCTGATATTTCATCACTTTGCCTCCGATTGGTATCATATATAAATCATCTATTATATATTTTATCCCATAAAAAGAAATCTGTCAATCGTAAAAAGAGCAATAAACTCCCAATGGCAAATAATGAATGTCAAATGACAAATTTTGCGAGTTGATTTTGCGGCAATAATGTGGTTAAATAGATGTATAAGATAGGGGTTTAGCCTTACGGTGTGCCCCGAAGATCATTACAACTGTTTCTTTTACGGAGGGCTGCCATGAAAACATTTAAAATAAAAAAAGAATATTTTTTAAGACCTGCCGCGCTTGCACTTTCAGTGTGCATGTGTCTGGGGCTCGGAGGCTGCACCGAAAAAAGAAGCGCATCGGCAAAAGAATTAAAGTGCCTTTCTCTTTATATGATAGCATCCGATACACCGTATGATCCCGACCTGCCGATATGGAAAGAAGCAGAAAAGAAAACGGGAATACGCCTTGAAAACACGGTGTCGAGCGCAGAATCCGATGACGGTGCTTCATTTGCCATGATGCGTATAGGGAAAAAGCTTCCCGATATTATTCACAGCAATTACATGAAGCTTAAATCAATAGCCGGTTCGGGTTCGCTTTTACCTCTTGATGAATATATAGACAAATACGCGCCGAACATAAAAAAGTTTTTCAAAAGCTGCCCGACGGCAAAAAGCATGGCAACGCTTGAAGACGGGCACATATATTTTATCCCCGGGACCGTAACGGACCTTGATAAACCGTATACTCCGTCAACGGGATTTTTCATAAGAAAAGATTGGCTTGATAAGCTCGGTCTGTCATACCCCGAAAATATCTCGGAGTTTCACGATGTGCTTTATGCATTCAGAACGATGGATCCGAACGGAAACGGACTCACGGATGAGGTTCCGTATTTCACGAGAAACAAAACATTAAACGATCTGCTTTATTTGTTTGATACAACCGAAAAATATACAATAAGAGGTTCGGGCGTGATACACGGCGCCATGAGCGATGAATACCGCAGTGCAATGAAAGAGCTTTCCGTGTGGTATGCGGAGGGGCTGATCGATAAAGAGATTTTTACACGCGGAAAAGCGAGAGAACAGCTTCTTTCAAATAACACCGGAGGCTGCACGGCAGACTGGTTTTCATCTACGGGTAAATTCAACGATACATATGCGGACATTGTTCCCGGTCTTGATTTTGAGCCGATGCTCCCGCCGAAGGATATAAACGGCAATGTTAAATGGAGCGAAACGCGCGGTATTCTTCATGATAAGGCATGGGGAATATCAAAGGACTGCAGCAAGGACGATATCATAGACGCGGTTCGCTATCTGGATTTTTGGATGAGCGACGAGGGCTGCAGGCTTATGGCTTACGGCGTTGAGGGCATAAGCTACACCGTAGGCGAAAACGGCAAAATAAAATGGAGCAAAGAAGCATTAAGCTTTGCATCGGGTCTGCCGAATTACAGAAGATCGATCGGATTTACCGAAATAGGCACAATCGGTATTATGGATGCCGAAAAAGCGGGTATGAACGATATATCTCTTAAAGGTTATGAAATGTATGAAAATATAATTTCCGGCAATGAGCTTCTGAATATAAGCTTCACCGAAAGCGAACAGGAGATATACGATGAATATTACAACAAGGTCAACGAACTTGTTTATGATATGCAGCATAAGTGGATAATGGGAGAGGAAGACGTTGATTCAACGTGGGATTCATACATAACGGCTCTGCATGCCGCCGGGGTGGACAATATGGAGAAAATTTATAACAACGCTTATAACAGATACAAAAATATAAGTAAATAACGGAGGTCAGATATGAAAAAATTATTAAGATTATTTTCGGCTGTTCTTGCATTTGCCGTGATGAACACAAGCGTATATGCAATGACGAGCGATGATGAAATTCAAAAGGCCTTAAACGGTACGAAAATCGTTTCGGATTACGGCGACGCGGTTTTTAACCGTGAGAGCAGCGTCACAAGGGCGCAGATGTGCAATATTCTTGCTCAGGTATTAAATATCACCACTCACGGCGAACGCAGCTATTCGTATTTTAAAGATGTTCCCGATGATTATTGGGCACTCCGTGAGATCAATGCGATGTATGAAATGAAAATCATAAACGGAACATCAGACGGATATTTCAGCCCGGAAGATACACTCAGCACGGTTCAGTGCTATAAAATGCTTGTAAACATTTTAAATTACAGCCGTGCAGCCGAAAGCTGGGGCGGTTACCCTGTAGGCTATATATACGTTGCGTCAAAGCTTGGTCTTTCGGACGGCGTTGAAATAAAAGACGCGGTTACCGGCGCCGATGTTGCAAGAATTATATATAACGCATTGGACGTCGACGCAAAATCCTCCGACGGATACGGCGAGGACGGAATATATTACGATTACGGTGACTACGAAAAAAATAAGATTTTAGACAGTCACAACATAGTGAAAGAATCGGGAAGAATAATAAAAAATGAAGACACGGCAATAAGCTGGGGGGCTTCTCCGTCAAGAGACGGCTATGTCAATATAGACGGCACGGAATATAAATGCGGCGATACGGATATAAGCGATTATCTCGGCTATAATGTTGATTTTTATTATAATGACGAAACCGATACCGTTTTGTGTTTTATTCCGAGTGAGGGTTCAAAAAGTATTGTTATCGATTCCCGTGATATAGTAAGCAGTGATTCTTCATCAATAACATACAGTGAAAACGGAAGCTCAAAGGATAAGAAGATCACCCTTTCCTCCGGAGCAAACATAATATACAACGGCAAGGCCGCGGCTAAAAGCAAATCAATATTTGATATAGACGACGGTCGGATAATTGTTATCGATTCGGGGTCGAATTCGGGTTATGACACGGTTTTTGTCAATGAATACAAGTTTTTTGTTGCATACGGCGCAACCGAAAGAGATGTTATATATCTTTCATCCGATACATATGACAGCAATCCGTATATTAACTTATCGGATATAGAATTCAGCGTAAAAAAAGACGGAACGGAAATTTCTGCGCAGGACATTGAAACCGACAGCGTTATTGCTCTTCGTGTATCTGCCGATAAGAAGCTTTTCCTGATAGACGTATACGATTCTTCGTTCGCCGGTTCGGCGGACTCTTTGTCAAAGGAAGATGAAATTACCGTTGACGGCAAAACATACGAGCTCTCACCGAATCTGAAGATCAAAGACGGAGCATCATTGGAGCGCGGCAAAAGCGGAATATTCTATACCGATATAAACGGCAGAATATTTTACATAGATTTCGGAAGCGGCTCGGGCGGCACATATGCATATGTCGAGAGCAAAAAGAAAGAAGAATTTAAGGATGTATTTTCTCTGCAGCTCTTTACCGAAAACGAAAAGGAAGAGGAATTTGACCTTGCGTCTTCCGTTAAGATGTATGACGATTTCGGCGACGGAGCATATACATATAAATCCATGAAAGCCGAAAAAGCATATGACTATATTTCACCCAAAATTGATGCCGGTCCGCTTCTTATAAAATACACCGCAAACAATGACGGAAAAATAAACGCGATTTATCTTCCGTCCGCAGGAAAAGCCGACGGATTCTCCGACGGCAGACACAGTCTTGACGTTGTTATCGACGAATCAACGTATTATGCATACGGCAGATTTGTAAACAGGGCTCATACCGGAAGCAAAACCAGAATTTTTGTTATCTCAAATGACGAAAACGGAAAATGCGATGACAGATACAGCTATGTTTCAAAGGGCGGTTATTTTAACTCCGGCTCGAATTACGGCTCATCGACAGATCCGATATATTTTTATGACGTATCCGAAACGGGAATAGCCGGCGCGGTGCTCGTGATAGAAAAGAAAACATCCGCAAACGGAACTCTCGGCTCGGGAGAGTCTTTTTCAACATTTGTTGTAACTTCAACAGGCGTGGGAACGGATTCCGACGGCGATGAAAAAAAGACGGTTACGGTTTCTTTCGGCGGCAGTGAAAGCACGGTAAACTTTGCCGACAATGCAAGACCGACCAAAAGCTCACTTGTTCAGAATGAAGATGATCTCAAATTCGGAGATGTTATAATCTACAGAACAAACAACCGCAGCGAGATAAGTGACTGGCAGGTCATGCTTCGCGGCGACAGCTTTAAAGAGGGGCTTCTTGAAGCTCTCGGCGGAGGTTATTACAACGCTTATGCAACCGCATATACGGTTATGTCGGGCTATGCTTCGTCAATTAATTCCGACGCGATAAAGATAAGCGCAAACGGCAACAGCTATACATTTACCAACTCGGGAATTAAATTTGCCAAGGTTGATATGAAGCGCAAAACCGTATGCAATGCAACTATGTCGGATTGCATATGTGTAGATTCCGATGTTTCAAGTGTTAACTCAAAGGTTGTTGTTACCGCAAACAGAAATGCGGCAAACTATTTGATAATATTTGAGTGAGGAGGGCAGACATGAAAATTTTAAAAAGCTTGATTATTTCAGTATTAATTGCTATTATGTCATGCGGTTTTGCATATGCCGGTGAAGGTGTACTCACCGTTTCGGCAGAAGCTGAAGACGGCGTAATAACGGTAAGGGGATCGGCGCCCGATGGGGTCAAAACTCTTGTCGCTGTAAAAATTGCAGATCCGAACGGTAAAATAATATATATGAATGATAAATATTCCGAGGATGACGGCAGTTTTTCGTTTGTTATGCCCATTGCCGAAAAAATAAATGGCAGCTATAGCGTTTGGGCAAGCTGTTTGGGCTGTGAAAATGCAAAATGCGAAGCATATCTTGATGTAAAAAGCGAAAATGAAATTCTTGCGTTTTCCGTAGACGGCGTCCCGGGCAAGATAAGCGGCACATCCGTCACCGTTGAAACCACGGGCAGGATAGGGGAATCCGCCGCAAAATTTGCACTCAGCGAAAAAGCGCATGCCGAGGTTGACGGCGTAATTCAGGAAAGCGGCGTTACGGTCAATGATTTCAGACACAATGTGAAATACACTGTCATAGCCGAAGACGGCACATCTCAGGTTTATACCGTGCGCGTAAGTAAAAAAGAAAGCTCATCGGGCGGAGGCGGCGGAGGATCATCCTCCGGTTCAAAGAAGAATAATTCGTCTGAGGTCAGAGTGATAACCCCTGCAGCCGACGGAAAGGCTGAACAGGAATCGGCTCCGAGCTTTAATGATGTTGAAAAAAATCATTGGGCATATAAAGCTGTGGAAGCGCTTGCTTCAAAGGGAATAATAAACGGAACGGGAAAGAATGAATTTTCTCCCGATAAAAATATCAGCCGTGAAGAGTTTGTAAAAATGATAATAACGGCATCGGGCAAATCACCGATATATACCGACTCCGCATTTACCGATGTTGACAAAGACTCATGGTATGCTCCGTATGTATATTCCGCCGTTAAAGAAGGGTATATAAAGGGAGAGAGCGAGACGCTCTTCGGAAGCGGCAAAAACATAACCCGTGAGGACATGGCGGTGATTCTTGTGCGCTGCGGAGGAGAGAAGATAAATTCATCTTCAAGGGAGTATGTTCCGTTTACCGATGATGCCGATATATCGGATTATGCAAAAGAAGCCGTAGAGGCACTTTTTAAAGGCGGCTTTGCAGACGGCAACGGAGACGGCACCTTTGCTCCGAAGGCATTTGCAACGCGTGCCGAAGCAGCAAAGCTGATTTATAAAATATTCGGATAATGAGGAAGGGATGAATATAATGTTAAAAAAATTAACTGCATTTACGCTTTCCTTAATTATATCGGTTTCTTCTTCGGCAGCATTTGCCGAATGCCGCTGGAAAGATTTAAACTCGGAGGTCGTAACCACCGAAAAACGCCTGGGTGAAATTATAGACGGCTCCGTTGTCGTATCCCCCGATCTGTCGTTTGCATGTGCATACGGCAAGAGAGTTCCGATAGACGCAAATGATTCAACCGTCAGAACCGTAAAAAAAGACGGATGCATATATTTTCCCGTTCGTTTTGCCGCAGATGTTTTCGGCGGCAAGTGTGAATATTATCCCAAGGCAAACCGCGTGTATATGAAATTTAATAATTTTACGATACACTTCACTTCCGGAAGCGGAAAATACAGCATAAACGATACCGAGTATGACGATGACACCGCGATTATGTATATAAACGACAGAGCATACATATCGGATAAAGCGCTGAGACAGGTAATAAATTATTATTTCTTTTATTGCAATAACGGTCTGGTAATCTGCGCGCCGTCAAAGTTTAAGCTTGACGATACAACGTATACCACGCAGTCAAAGCTTGAAGCAAAGATATCGTCAAAGATTTTTTACGAACGCCCGACGGCGGAAAAAATATCTGCCGACCTTGCGGCAAAAACACCGTCAAAACAGCATCCGAGGCTTCTTATAGATGCCGACAGAAAAGCGAAGATACTTGAATACATAAAAACGGATGAATATTTCAAGTCATGGGCGGAGGCGGCAATAAAAGCAGGCGACCTTGTGGTTGCAAACAAAACAACGGTCACATTTGAACAGGACAGCCGCGGCACGATACTTGAAATATCCCGAAGCGCGTCCGCAAAATGGAGAACGCTATGCATGGCATATCTTTTGACGGGTGATCAAAAATATGTCGACAGGGCATGGCTTGAATTCAAGGCAGTGTCTGATTTCCCGTCGTGGCATCCCGAGCATTTCCTTGATGTAGGCGAGATGAGTATGGGTGCGGCGCTTATGTATGACTGGATGTATGACGCGCTCACCGATACCCAAAGGACGCAGATGCGGAAAACACTTCGTGAAATGAGCCTTACGCCCGTTCTTGCAGCGTATGACTTAAAAGGCACAACGCACAATCAATACAGATGGACGCTTGCAAACA
The DNA here is from genome assembly GCA_934463165.1 of uncultured Clostridia bacterium. Taxonomy (GTDB): domain Bacteria; phylum Bacillota; class Clostridia; order UMGS1810; family UMGS1810; genus RGIG1828. The sequence goes on along the minus strand of CAKSJG010000013.1, from coordinate 53,890 downwards.
CAAACTGGAACGCAGTCGGCAACGGCGGCTGCACAATGGCGGCGCTTGCAATAGCGGATGAAGCCGACAGCCGTGACCTTGCTCTTGAATGTATACAAAAAAGCCTTATATCCACCGAGAACCTTATGCCGAGCTTTGCACCGAGCGGTGCATGGATGGAGGGACTCATGTATTGGGGATATACGATGCAGTTTTTCGGATACTATATATCAAGTCTTGAAGCGTCTCTCGGCACCGATTACGGACTTTTGTATTCTCCGGGTCTTTCGCGTACGGAATACTATCCGATGAATCTTGAAAGACCGAACAAAAGCTATTACCGTTTTGCCGATGACAGCTTGTCGGGCGGTGCAAGCACAAGCGAATATCCGCTTTTTGCATGGCTGTATAATGACACGGCGCTTCAAAAAAGCGTTAATACAAGTGTCAGAAACGGCAGCGGCGGTTTTTCGGAGCTTTGCTGGTATCATCCCGAAATAGAAGAAACCGATTCTTTTGTTGAAACGGATAATCTCTATTCGGGCGAGGTTGAGATTCTCACCATGCGCGGCGGCTGGAATGACTCCAATGCACTGTTTGTCGGCTCAAGAGCAGGCAGACTCGACGTTAACCACGCTCATTCCGATATAGGCTCTTTCGTATTTGATGCCGATGGCATTGAGTGGTTCGGTGATTACGGCTCGGGAAGCTATTCGTGGCCCGATTATTTCGGAGAACCGAGATTTTTATACTACAGACTCAGAAGTGAATCTCACAACATGGTTGTTGTAAATCCGGGTAACAATGCCGAGCTCGACAGGCAGTCAATAACACATTTTAACCTTACAAGTAAAGAGCGCGGAGCGATTGCAACAATGGATATGTCAAAAACGTATGCGTCGGATAAAGCGGTTACAAGCGCCAAACGCGCAATGGCTCTCATAAATGACAGGAGCGCGTTTATTGTCCGCGATGAGATAATAACATCCAAACCGAGCGACATTTATTGGTTTGCTCACACAAAAGCGAATGTCACCTTATCGGATGACGGCAAAAGCGCAATTCTGGAGCAAAAAGGCAAGAAGCTTTATGTCGGCCTGCTCACACCGTCGGACGCTTCGTTCACCGTGGAAAAGGATGAACCTCTTCCGCAGTCACCGCAATATGATTTTCAGGAGAGCAGCTTTAATGCATCCGTTCATAAGCTCCGAATCCATATATCGGACTCCGAGAGCGCAAACATAAGTGTGTTTATGATGCCGATACGCGGCGGCGAGGATGTTACGAAATACATTCCTGAGGTAAAAAGCATAGATGAATGGACTGTTCCCGACGGCGAGATACCTCATATAGATACTCTCAGTGCAGACGGAAACCGCATACTTGATTATGACAAATACAGCACAAGCTGCACGCTTTATTATGAAAAACCGCAGGATAAAGCTCCCGTAATAGATGCAACGAGCGAAAAGTATGATCTTTCGGTTACTCAGGCGGATGCCGTGCCCGGAAGAGCGGTTATCTCTCTTTCAAAAGACGGCGAGCATGTTAAGGATTATTACGTTAACATGGAAATAGAAAATGTTTTGGGCGCTGTAGAAGGCAAGAAGAAATACAAGGTTAAGAGCGTTACGGCGAGTGCAACTCCGGAAACGCAGAACGCACCGTCAAATCTCATTGATAATAACTTAGAGACAAAATGGGCAGCACAGGGAGATCAATGGGCAATATTTGACCTCGGAGAAGAAAAAAGCATAGATACTGTCGGTATATCATGGTATTCTCCGACAAGCCGAATTTCACCGTTTGAGGTTGAGGTTTCCGATGACGGAGTTGAGTGGAAGCAGGTATACAAAGGCAAGAGTAAGGGAGTAGAGACAGATATCGAAACCTACGGCTTTAAGGCGGCAAGCGGCAGATTTGTCAGACTGAACGTACACGGCTACGGCAATCCGCCCACAGGCTGGAACAGTATTATGGAAGTCTGCATTTACGGCAGCGAAAAGTAGGAGGGATAAGCCATGAAAAAAATATTATCGGTAATCTCGTTACTGTTTTTGATTTTATCACAGTCGGTATCATCGGCATTTGCCGATGATACCCCATTCAGATATTTTCAGGACTTCTCGGGATCATCCGTGCCGAAGGATTCGGTTTTCACCGTTACCGAATATACGTTGATTGAAGACGGAACAATTAAGCAAAAAATAAAAAACAGCCGCGGCGGATATAACCTTACTTTGCCGTATCCCATGACGGAGGTTTATTTTGGGGCACGTGCACAATTTTTGTTTGATATATCTTTGGAGCTTGAGTTTGTATCTTCAAGCGGTTCATCCGAAAAGATACGCATGATTCCCTCCGAAGGGAAAATCTATGACACTGAAGATAATGAGATAGGCACAATAGAGCCTGCAAGCCCGAACAAATGGCGCACGCTCGGTGTGTTTATAAAAGGCAGAACGGCGTTTTTCTATATAGATAACGAGCTTATATCCCCGATGAAATATTCACTCGATGATTTATCCGTGTTTAGATTTGTCTGGGTGAATGAGACGAACGCCGATTTCAGACCGAAAAGCGACGATGTTCTTATATCGGAAGATAAAAACGACTTTCCGACTCTTCCGGAAGTTTACACCAAGGCGCCCGAGCTTGTCAGTTCCTTACCGTCGGACGGAGCGGAAAATGTTCCCGTAACATCGTCATCGGTTGTGATGGATTTTAAAAATCCCGTAAATGCCGCCTCGATAGACGGAAATATATCGGTTCTTTGCGGAGAAGCGGAGGCAGAGGGCGTAATATATTCACTTTCGGAAGATTCAAAGAGACTTACGGTAAAAATTGCCGATGAGCTTGAAGCTGAAACGGTATATAAAATTGCGCTTAAGGATATTGAATCCGAATACGGAGTGAAAATTGAAAATCCTATAGTAATAACCTTTAAAACAGATGACGGAATATTTGAGATAAATAACATTACTTTTGATAAATCAGACGGCATCATATCCGTTAAGGCAGACGCGGTCAACAATAAAAAGGCAGACATTAAGGCAAGTATCATTCTGTGCTTGTGCAAGGGCACGGAGGAAAGCTATTATGTCGATTCACTTAAAGAGGTGAGCGCAAATGTCGCTTCGAAAGCGTCGGAAACATTAAAGCTTGACTGGGATAAAGATCTCGCGGAGGGAGAGTTTTTAAAAGCATTTTTCTGGCAGTCGGGCGAGGATATGCAGCCGCTGCATGAATCCGTTGTTATAAATTAATTCGGAATTATGTTTCTTGCGTTTAATAACATGATTGTGTATACGCGTTCCGCGTGCGCAACGCGTATACAGTAGGGGCGGATATCATCCGCCCGCATGTTCACACGTTATTTTCGGGCAGATTATATCTGACCCTACGCAGTAATTAAAAATGCGCATATAATTTTATATACGCGTCAAATTCCGTATTTACCGTACAGATATTAATTTTCAAAAAGCTGCAGCGGTGCAGACCAAGCGTGCTTTTTAAACCAATAAACATTAAATTTTAAGGAGGAAAATCAATGAAAAAAGGAACAAAAATCATTGCATCCGCATTATCTGCCGGCATAATTGCCGCATCGTTTTGCGGATGCTCCGGAGGGAAAAATTCCGCCGAAGATGTTGTGAAAGGGCAGAAAGATATCAAAGACTTTGAAATGTGGGCGGTTATGGACAGCGCATCCACACAGACCCTCAGCTCATATAACGACATGCTGATGTATCAAAAGATAAGCGAAGCAACGGGCATAAACGTTAAGTTCATTCACCCCGTTGCAGGCTCCGACGGAAACGAAGCTTTCAACACTCTCATGGCATCGGGCAAGCTTCCCGATATGATAGAAACAACATGGACATCATATGACGGCGGCGCTCAGGCAGCTATCGATGACGGAGTAATAATTGCCCTGAATGACTATCTTAAAGAATATGCCCCCAATTATTATGAATATGTGGAGGGTAAGAAAAATGATGAAAACGGCGGTCTTTACAAACGTCAGTCAATGACGGACGACGGCAATTTTTACGGATTTAAAAATCTTAACATCGGAGAAATAAGAGGCTTCGGCGGAATATATGTCCGCAAGGATCTCCTCGATAAATGGGGACTTGACGTGCCCGAGACATTGAACGAGTGGACAAAGGTATTTGAAACGGCAAAGAACAACGGCATAGAAAAACCGTTTACCTGCTCAAATTCGTTTGCATTTTCTGTTGAATCCGATGTATTTAACACCATATTCAATGTCGGAAAATTGTTTTATCTTGACGGTAAAACAGTAAAATTCGGTCCGTTTGAAGACGGATATAAAGACTACACAGCCACTCTTGCAGATTGGTATTCAAAGGGATATATAGACCCCGGCTTTGTTACAAACACATCGGATGAAATCGAGGGCAACATGGCAAACGGACTTTCAATAGCGTCATTCGGTTTTGTAGGCTCGGGAATAGGCAAGATCCTCCCTGCAGCAAAGGTAAATGACCCGAATTTCTCGGTTGTTGCGTGCCCGTATCCTGTTAAAAACAAGGGCGACAAGCCGCATTTTCAAAATTTAAATCCCGAGTCAAACGATCCCGCAATCGGCATAACAAAGGACTGCGGCAATTATGGAAATGCAATGAAATGGTGCGACTATCTTTACAGCGACGAGGGAAGCATTCTTTCTTCTTTCGGTGTTGAGGGCGATACCTACAAAAAGAAAGACGGTCACTATGTATATACGGATAAAATAACGAATTTTGAATCCGTCGGGGCTTCTTCGGTAAACGGAGCTTTGTATAAGTTCTTCCGCCCGGCAAACGGCCCCGGACTCAATCAGCATCCCGATTATCTTGAAGGCTACTATACATACGATGAGCAAAAGGACGCTATCAAGGTATGGAACGAATATGTAGACGAAGCAAGAAAATATACTCTTCCGCCGGTTACATTTACATCGGATGAACAAAATGAAATTACCGAAGTCAAAGAGCTCGGCGAAGCAAACCTGAATTCGGGAATAACGGATATTATAAGAGGCAAAAAGGACATCAGTGAATATGATTCTCTGATAAGTGCCGCTAAAAAAGCAGGATACGACAGAATGCTTGAAATTTATCAGGACGCATATGACAGATATCTTGCAAGAGGTTAAAAAACGGTTTATGTATTTTGCATGCGCCGAATGAATTATTCTGCGCACATAATACACAAATTATGAAAGGTGGATATTGATAATGAAAAAAATAGCTTTATTGTTGGTAATGCTTATGTTATTTACGTCTGTGCCCGTATTTGCAGAGGATGCAGAGCTTAGCTCCGATGTTTTTGACTACAGCCAGGATTTTTCGGGCGGAAAGCCGGATGATGGTATTTTTTATATAGTTACCGGATTCTGTGATGTGAATAATGGTGTTTTGCGTACAAAAATGAACTGGATGGGCGGTTGGAGCGACCTTAAGGTTGAAAGCCCGCAGATAAAAGGCAACAATATGTATGCCGAGGTTACTGCAAATATTCTGGGTGATTTAAGCTTCAGAATGTCAACCGCAAGCTCCGACGGAGCTGAAAATTCATACATAGAGTTTGACGGAACCGACGGAATTGTAAAGACCGCGAACGGAAGAAAGCTTGCAAAATTTTCAACCGGAAATAACAAAATCGGCATAAACATTAATTATGCAAATAAAACTGCCGATATTTATCTCGGCGGCAGTCCGATAGCTCTCGGCATTGACTGGGATGTTTCGGATATAAAAGCCGTTCACTACAGATGGCAGAGACTCACCGGCACAAGTGACATACGCCCGACAATAGACGATGTTATCGTTACATGCAATGCCGAAAAGCTTAAAGGTGATGTTATGCCGAATGAGTATGTTACCGATACGCATACCGATGTTAACGGAACATTTAAAAAGACAGAGGGCTATGCATATATTTCAAACTCAAAATTAACAATGAAGCTTGATGCAAATGCCGAATACGGTTTTGCATACGGTTTTGAAAATAAAACAACGCCTTATGTATATGCGAAATTCAAAGCGGACATACTTGCAAATACCGTTCTTAAATTCGGAATAAAAAATACATACGATACAAGTTCAAATGATTACGCTTCAACTTTTACCGATAAAATATGTATTGCCCGGACATCTGCAACAAATAATATAACCAAAGATGACGGAACGGTAATAGGTTCTTATGACGTGAGCGCAAAGGGCGGTTCTCCGACCGTTGAGCTTCTTATTGATCAGAATGCGCAAAAATGCACATTGTGGATTACCGGCAGTGACAGCGTGCGTACATTTATTGCAAAAGATATCCCGTTTGCGGCAGGCAATGTGAGCAAGCTGTATGTCGGCTGGGCTTCCTCGGCAGATAATATCCGTCCGTCTATCGGTGCCGTAACATTTTGCGGAAGTAAAAAATATTTGCCGACTCTTTCGTACACACAGGATTTTCAGTGTGCGGAAATGCCGAGCGACGGTGTAATTTCACTTGTTGACTACTCATATCTTGACGGCGGTGTTCTCAGATCAAAAGTTCAGTCTTCCGATAATGTCGGTGTGCTTTTGAATAAAAACGCAGTTATTCCCGATGATATGTATCTCAGCGTTAAGGCGACATTCAAACATTCGGTATCATTCAAGCTTACTTCCGTTTCGGGTGGCACGGAATCAGCATTTGTCACGTTTAGCGGAGATGACGGTAAAATATATGACGCTGATTCAAAGGTTATAGGTACATTTGACAACAGCAAGCCCGAGGTGACAAGAAAAATCGAATTTTATTCATTGGGCGGCAAGGGCGCTTTGGTTGTAGACGGCAAGCTTATATCGTCGGAAATTTCCTCTGATGCCAAATCTGCCGATTCTGTCGGCCTCAAATGGTCAAACACAACCACTGCAGATTTAAGACCTGCAATGGACGATATTGCTTTAACCGAAAAAAATTCGGAAATCCCCGATTATCATCTTGTTACCGATCCGTACATAGACGGAGCAAAGGTTAAAATCGGAATGTTAAATAACGACGAAGCAAAAATTCTTATTATTGCAAAATATATCGATACGGCTGTCGAAAGCGTTGAACTTAAAGAAATAAATGCAAATGACGGCATAGAAACATTAAGCTATGACTATGACGGCGGCAAGGTTTTCCTTTGGAATAATATGACGGAAATAAGACCCCTGGCAATCGCTATAGGCGAATGATAAAAGCAATAAAATACTCTATATATAATCTTACAAAGCGCAAAACCGCCGATATCCTCGGCGGTTTTGCAATTTTACGCATAGGCGCTACACAAGCACGATGTTATATTTTTCGCACCAATAAGAAAACTGAACAAGCCATGCAATCAGCTGCGGTTTAGCCATAAGCTGACCGAACCATGTCTGTTCGTTCCCGGAGAGCATTTCATTTATTTTGTCGGTATCGGCAATCGACGAAAAAAGAGTATTTTTTTTGCGGCATTCTTTTTTGAGCATTTCCGTCACAATTTTTTCGTATTCCGGGTTATGACTCTTGGGGTAGGGGCTTTTCTTTCTGTGAATTATTCTTTCGGGCAGAAAATCATACATAGCATCGCGAAGAAGAGCCTTTTCTGTCTGATTGTGAAATTTAATATCCCACGGAACATTATATACGTATTCTGCAATGGTATGATCCGCAAAAGGAACTCTGACCTCAACTCCGCTTGCCATGCTCATGCGGTCTTTTCTTTCGAGCAGTGATGTCATGAAAAAGTCCGTTGAGAGCTTTGTTGCAATTCTTGACTGTCTCATCTCTTCACTGTCACTGTCCAAAAGACTGCAGTCGGCTATATCCTGCCTGTATTTTTCCGATATATATTCATATCCGTCCTTAGGCAATACCGCCTCTTCTTTAAAAAGATTTACTCTTACAAACGGATCGTGAATCCACGGGAAGAAGTCTCTTTCAAGCATCTCTTTTCTGTAAAACCACGGATAACCGCCGAATATTTCGTCGGAGCATTCCCCCGATATTGCAACGGTATGATGTTTTTTGACAAGCGAACAGTAATATAAAAGAGAAGAATCTATATCTGCCTGACCGGGGAAATCCCGCGCGTCAACCGCGTCAAAAAGGCATTTTGCGACTCTCTCCGTCGGAGCGGTAAGCACGGTGTGATTTGTACACAGAAATTCGGCAAGCCCTGTGGCATATTCGTCATCGCCCTGCGGCTGAAACAGGCTGCTTTTGAAGTTTTCTTTGTTGCCCTCATATTCAAATGAATATGTGTCTGTTTTTTCGCCTTGTTCTCTTTTTACCTTAGATGCAACAGCCGTTATTACTGATGAATCGAGCCCTCCCGATAAAAATTCACATAGCGGTACATCGCTTACAAGCTGCCTTTTTATTGCATTTTTCATAAGAAGATTTGTTTTGTAGATTGCTTCTTCTCTTGAATCGTTAAAAGGTTTTGCCTTAAGTGACCAATATTTTTCGGTTTTCAGGCCGTCTTTGTCAAATACGGCGCGCTCACCGGGTTTAAGCTCAAATATATCGCGGAATACCGTAGTTCCGTTAAATGTGACCGGTGCAAGATATAAAAGCTGCCAGAGCCCCGGTTTATCCACCTTGGGTTTAACATTGCGGTGAGATAAAAGCGCTTTTATTTCGGATGCAAAAAGGAAGGTTGAATCAACAAAGGTATAGAAAAACGGCTTTACCCCGAATCTGTCTCTTGCGGCAAAAAGCCTGTGTTCGGCTTCGTCATATACCGCAAAGGCAAATATTCCGTTAAGATAATCGACGCACCTTTCGCCCCACATTATGTAAGACCAAAGTACAACCTCCGTATCGCATTTTGTTGCAAATACTGCGCCTTTTGAGGTGAGCTTTTCGCGCAGCTCATCCGTGTTGTATATTTCTCCGTTGTATACAAGGGCATATTTTCTGCCGCCGTGCGTAACGGTCATCGGCTGTTTTCCGTTGTCGGGGTCAATGACCGAAAGTCTGTTGTGATGCAGCAAAACGTTTGTACTTAAAAATACTCCCGTATCATCGGGACCGCGATGTTTCATTGTTTTACCCATTATCGTCAGAGCTTTGGGGTCAAGATTTTCGTTCGTCACAAAATCAGCCATTCCGCATATAGAACACATACGCATTTCTCCTTGAATTATATAATTATACATTATATGAACATGTTTTAAAAAATGTTACAAAAAGGTGCGTCTTAATAAGTAAAAATACTTTTTAAGGCGCACCTTTTTAAATTTCGGCATTAAAATTTGATTCATGCCGCGTGAGATTTTTTACTTATCTCATTGATTCCTCATAGGATTTGATCATTTTTTTAACCATCTGACCGCCTACGGAACCTGCCTGCTTTGCAGTTAAGTCACCGTTGTAACCCTGCTTAAGGTTAACGCCTACTTCAGATGCTGCTTCCATTTTGAACTTTTCCAAAGCGTCTTTAGCTTCGGGAACTACATTCTTAGACATAACATTTTCTCTCCTTGAAATTTAATTGCACGATAATCGAAAAAAATGTTCCGATTAAGTCTTGCAGTATATATTTTGTTCAGAGAGAGGTTTTATATTCAGGTATTTTTTGGAATGTTGTTTTTATATTATGTCGGCGTCGCTTTCTTCCTCGGATTTCTTTTCGGATGATACTTCCATTTTTGATACAGAAATTTCATAAGCTGTTTTTGTTACGGATTCGTCCTCAGAAATTTTTTTCTGATATTCTCTTGATTGGATTCTGCCCCAGATTTTTATGTTGTCGCCTACATTTAAAGATGATGAATATCTTGCGTTTCTTCCCCATGCAATGCAGGGGATATAGTCGGACTTATTGTAAGCGCGGTTGACGGCAATCAGAAGATCTGTTATTTCCCTGCCGAACGGGGTTGATCTGTACACGGGCTTTTTACACAAAAAGCCGTTTAAAAATATATAATTCGGATTAGAATTAACCTCTTCATCGCTCAAATCGGCGCGCTTTGCAATGTCTCTTGCAAATACGGTCAGTATAAGTCTGTTGCCTGTTTCGGAATAATTGTTATAAGACCTGAACTGACCGTTTACGGTAACTTCAAGACCTTCATGTATTTCGAGATTCTGAAGCAGTCTTTCCGATACCGTTACGTTTATGTAGTCGCATATGTCCGACAGCCTCATTACCTTAAGTACAAAACAGTAAAATGCTTCTCCGTAGATTTCGTGGCTGAAATTAAGCTCTCCCTCCACGGTTCCCGTCAGTTGTACCTCATTGTTCACATTAATGTTATCCATTGTCATTTGATATCATCCTTTCATATTTTGTCTTCATCGGAATAAAAGTAAAACTAAGATGTAATATTATCAAAGTTTCGTCATAATAAATATTATTCGTAAATAACTTTTGTTAGTACATAAATCGTTCATCAAATTTTTCGCTTTTTCCGATGAAAATAAGATTTTTTGCTCTCTTTCAAATTAAATTGCAATTATACGATATTTCCTGACATTTTTGTCCGCAAAATTACGACACTTGTTTTGCGTTCGATAATATTCTATGCGCTTTATTTTTTTTTATGAAACAAAAAGAAACAAAAAACCGCTGCGGGATATAGAAATATATATCCCGCAGCGGTAATATCCGATATCGTTTAACCGATATGAAAACTCTCAATTAACTGAAAGCGTTCTGAATTTATTTAAGAATTATTTTATCATCCTTGCAGTCAACCGTAATTTTTGCACCCGCTTCAAACTTTCCGCTGAGCATTTCATCGGCAAGAAGATCTTCAACTTCAGACTGTATTGCACGTCTGAGCGGTCTTGCACCATAGAGATCGTCATATCCGTTTTTGGCAAGATGCTTGATTGCTTCGTCGGTAATTTCAAGCTCATATCCGAGAGCTTCCACTCTCTTTTTGAGGCTGTTTGTCATGATTCCGGTTATTTTTTCAATGTTTTCTTCGGTAAGCTTGTGGAACACAATGATTTCATCAATACGGTTCAAAAGCTCGGGTCTGAAAACATTTTTGAGTTCTCCGAGGACTTTTTCTTTAATCGAATTGTAATCATCCTCGCTGCTGCCTTCCTTTGTACCGAAGCCCAAAGAGGATTTTGACTTTTCGGTAATGAGTCTTGCTCCGATATTTGATGTCATGATTACAACAGTGTTTTTAAAGTCTACTTTTCTGCCCTGAGAATCCGTCAGAATACCGTCATCGAGTATCTGCAAAAGAATGTTGAAAACATCCGGGTGAGCTTTTTCGATTTCATCGAAAAGTACAACGGAATACGGTTTTCTTCTTACCTTTTCTGTGAGCTGTCCGCCCTCTTCATAACCCACAAATCCCGGAGGCGAACCTACCAGACGCGATACGTTGTGTTTGTCCATGTATTCACTCATATCAATTCTGATAATTGCGTTTTCGTCACCGAATATAGATTCCGCAAGTGCTTTGCAAAGCTCCGTTTTTCCGACACCCGTCGGGCCGAGGAAGATAAATGACCCCGTAGGACGCTTCGGGTCTTTAAGACCGACTCTGCCTCTTCTGATTGCTCTTGCAACGGCGTTTACAGCCTCATCCTGACCTACGACTCTCTTGTGAAGAATCTCTTCCATGTTTTTGAGCTTTTCCTGTTCTTCGGCCGCAAGCTTTTTAACGGGAATGCCCGTCCAGTCCGAAATGATATCGCAAATGTCATCCTCGGTTACGCAAAGATCTTCTTTAGAGTTTTTCTTTTCCCATTCTTTTTTCTTTTCGTCAAGCTCTTTGCGTACCTTTTCTTCTTCATCACGAAGCGAAGCCGATTTTTCAAATTCCTGATTCTGAATTGATTCATGTTTTTTGGCTGCTATTTCGTGAAGTTTTTCTTCAATCTGCTTAATTTCCGGCGGAGCCGTGAAGGCTTTGAGTCTGATTTTTGACGATGCCTCATCGATAAGGTCGATTGCCTTGTCGGGCAAAAATCTGTCGGTAATATATCTTGCGGAAAGCTTTGCCGCGCTTTCAAGGGCTTCGTCAAGAATCGTAACCTTGTGGTGTGTTTCGTATTTTTCTCTTATTCCTTTCAGAATTTCTATTGTTTCGTCAACCGTAGGTTCGCCGACATTAACCGGCTGGAATCTTCTCTCAAGAGCCGCATCTTTTTCAATGTTTTTTCTGTATTCGTCAAGTGTTGTTGCGCCGATGAGCTGCAGCTCGCCTCTTGCAAGGAGCGGTTTTAAGATATTTGCCGCGTCCATTGCGCCCTCTGCCGCACCCGCGCCGATAAGGGTGTGAACCTCATCGATAAACAAAATTACGTTCGGATTTTTCTTGACTTCATCAAGAGCCTTTTTGATTCTCTCTTCAAATTCTCCTCTGTATTTCGTTCCGGCAATCATGGATGAAAGGTCAAGAGAGAATATAGTTTTGTTTTTCAGAATTTCGGGAATTTCGCCCGATACGATTTTTTGTGCAAGACCTTCCACAACGGCTGTTTTGCCGACACCCGGTTCACCTATGAGGCACGGGTTGTTTTTTGTTCTTCTCGAAAGAATCTGAATAACCCTTTCAATTTCTTTGTCACGTCCGATTATTGGGTCAAACTTTCCCTCTTTTGCAATTTGCGTTAGGTCTGTTCCGAACTGCGTAAGGCTTTTTCCGGCGTTTCCTTTGCCGTTTGCGCCGCCCGAGTAACCGCCATCGGAATCATTTGCGGCAAACATTCTTGTTGCAAGCTCATTCGGGTCAATCTCAAGATCGGTTAAGATTTTTGCTCCTACGCTGCCGCCCTCTTCAAGTATTGCCAGGAGAACATGTTCCGTAGATATCATCATCGATCCCATTTTTTTAGCTTCGTTAAAGCTTATTTCAAGGATTGTTTTGCATCTCGGCGTAAGCGGCAGTGACCCTCCGATCACGGTCATTCCCGCATTCGGGGTCGTATATTCGGCAATTTTTTCACAAAATTCATCATAATTAACGCCGAGCTCTTCCAATGCGTTTGCCGCATTTGATGTACCTTCCTTAAGTATTCCGGCGATTATATGCTCCGAGCCTACATAGCTGTATCCCATTTCTCTTGCCGTATCGTGAGCGAATCTGAGCGCTGCTCTTGCTTTTTCGGTAAATCTGCTGTCCATAATAATTGCCTCCTTTATTTAAAAAGTTTGTTAATTTAAGTTTTATTTATTAAATGTTTCTCTTACGATTTTTGCTCTTTCCTTATCTCTTGCAAATGCGTCGGCTGCTTTTGAGTCAACCGTTATGTGCGCCGGTGATGCCGATATCATAAGATTCGTCACGGTTTTGGCATCTGTGTCGGTAATGTAACCGAGGCTTATGCCGAGTCTGATATCAGATAACAAATCCATCATTTCGCTTGTCTGCATAATTCTTGCGGATTTAAGAGCAGCGTATGAACGGTGGATTTTATCTTCCAGAATTATGCCCTGCTGTTTTGAAAGCGTTGTTCTGAGCTCTCTTTCTTTTGCTATAATTCCGTTTACGGTTTCGTTCAGCTCGCCGATAATTTCGGTTTCGTCTTTGCCGAGTGTGCACTGATTTGAAAGCTGATAGATATATCCTACGGGCTTTGTACCTTCGCCGTACATTCCTCTGACCGCTACACCGATTTTGCCTATTGTGGAAAATACATTATCTGCAATTCCGCTTTTGACAAGCGCCGGAATATGAACCATATACGATATTCTCATACCCGTTCCGACGTTTGTAAGGCAGGATGTCAGATATCCGTATTTTTCATGAACGGCATAATCAAGCTTTTCGGAAAGATATGCATCTATTTTGCTTATGAGATCATATGCCTTTTTATCTTCAAATCCTGCGAAGATGCACTGTATACGGATATGATCTTCTTCATTTACCATTATGCTCACATTTTCGTCGGTGCTGATATATGCTGCGCACGGCAATTTTGATTTTGCCATGTCGGGGCTGATATATCTTTCTTCCACAAGACGCTGTTTTTCGTCATGTTTCATTTCGGTAAGATCATATTTGGTAAATTCGTAGTTCATTTCATCGAGAGCGCCCTCAACAACATCTATCACATGCTTTGCATCGTCGGCTGTCATTGATGACGGAAAAGGGATTGATTTCAAGTTTCTGGCAAGTCTAATTCTCGTGCTTAAGACCACATCATTCTGAAGTCCGTTATCGTTGTACCATTTAGTCATTTTTCTTTTCCTCCTTGCTCTCAAAATCCTTTATTTTATCTCTCAGTACGGCTGCCTGCTCATAGTTTTCATCAATGATTGCCTTTTTGAGATCATCCTTCATTTTCTTTAAGGTGTTTTCTTTTTCAATCTTTTTGCCGTCGGTTCCGCTCAGTCTGCCCTTGTGAGTCGTGCCCGGCTGGATTCTGCCGAGAATCGCTTCAATTTCATCGGCAAATGTATCATAACATTTATCACATCCGACAAAGCCCGTGTTTTTGATAGAATCAAATGTTGTTTTGCAGCTCGGGCAGGCTGCGCTGATCTGCGGTGTTTTCATAAAACTCGGTATCGAAAGGAAATCGCCGAACAGACTTCCGAAATTGAAGTTAAACGGGTTTTCGTTTTCATTTAAATATCCGAGTTTTTTTGCACATTCCGTGCAGAGGTGAACCTCTGATACCTGATCGTTATTCATATATTTGTAGTGAAAGTTGGCTTCTTTGTTTCCGCAATTTGTACATAACATAAAAATTCCTCCTCATATAAACATTAACATTAAATTTTTAAATATACTTGCTCTCGTTTTATTTTTTAAATCGGAATCCGATATAGGTGAGAGAGCGTTGTTAGAGCATGCCGTAAGTACAAGCTTTGCCTGATCGCTGCTCAGTGCATCGTTTATATACAGCGTATTTAGTATACCTTCTGCCGACATCATGTCGAGACTCTGACCGATTACCCTGATTGCATGGCGTATTGCTTCGTTTCGGTTCATCGAAACCTTTGTGATTTTTATGTGTCCGCCGCCGCCTCGTCTGCTTTCAACGATATAACCTCTGTCGGTTGTAAAACGTGTCTGAATAACATAATTGATTTGACTGGGCACACAATTGAAATGAGAAGCAAGTTCGTTCCTTTTCAGTTCAACTATGTTTTCCTGATCGAACAAATCCTGAATAAAGTTTTCTATGACATCACTCATCTTCATTTGTTATTCACCTCTTTTCAGTATACATTGGAATTTAAAGTAAAATTATTTTTTAGACTTTGACTTTCCTTGACCTTCAACTGCATTATACATCAAAAGTTTTAATTTGTCAAGTGTTTTTTAAAAAAATTTTTACTAAAATTTTTTCTGTTGACAAAATGTGCATAAATGCTGACTTTCGTGTGTTTTTCAAAAAGCTAACGCATTTGCACCAAAGTGTCGGAAACCGCATAAATACTGACTTTTTCTCAAAATCCAAATATGTTGAACTTCAAATTTTTGTTTATTTTTTTGTGTTCGAAAATTTTTAAAAATGACATGTTTTTTTCAAAAAAAAGTTTGTTTTCAATTAAAAATTTTTTTGGTATTTTCAGCATTTTTTTACCTTGAATCCGATAAATTTTTCATAAAACAAACTGTGGATAAAGCTGTGGATATGTGGATATAACTCTTATAAATCAGCGGTTTTTAAGGTGCTTATTATTTTTAAAAATACATGAAAAAATATTGATTTTTATGAAATTAAGTTATATAATATAAGTATAAAATATTTGTAACGATGGGAGTGTTTTTTATGTTTCCTCCTAAGTATTACATCATGGATTTTAAAATTTCACCTTATAAGAATCACAATTGTGATGAGTATTTTGATATGGTACTTTCGCAGTGGCATGTTTTGAAGCCGGCAGAGGTTCAATTTTCCGATTCGTTTGAAAAAGAAGAATACAAAAAGCAGTATGACGGTTTCAGAAATACGGTTTACGAGAGCGTAAAATCAGATATTTTAAGCGGCAGATACCGTGATTACCGCATTGAAAAGGGTGGTGTGACATACGGCATAGTCGATGTCGGAACCGAAAAATTCGAATACCCCGAGGTCGGAATAATTTTAAAAGAGGAATTCCGCGGCAGGGGATACGGATATCTGATAATGAAGAATTTTATAGACAGGGTGAAAAAATGCACCGGCTGTGACAGGGTGATTTGGAGAACGGAGCCGGGCAATATTGCCGCAATTGCCCTTGCGATAAAGCTCGGCGGCAGAGAATCTTTTGAAACGGATAAACTTAAGGGATTTTTGATATAGCATACCGCGGCGCCCGACAGATTTTCACGCGTATATTTGTCTTGACATGTATATGCGTTTGTGCTATATTATATTTATTCTAATGACAGTTGGAGGTTTTTATGTTTTTTAGTTCTAATGACAATTCAATAAGATATACCGGAAGGTGGAAAAAATACGATGACATGACTGTAACCACAGCTCCCGGCGGTATGATAGAAATTGCTTTTGAGGGCAAAATGGCAGTTCTTCATTTTGATATCGAAACAAACCGTATTCCGTACGGTCATCTTTGGGTAAGCGTTGACGGCGGAGCAAAAACGGAATCCGCTATTGACAGATACATACGCATCTGCGCCGAAAATGACAGCTTACATATTATTAAAATAGTATATAAAAGCTCATCCGAAATTCACCACAGATGGTATCAGCCCCTGGAGGGCAAGGTATCATTTTTGGGATATGATGCCGAAAAAGACGGAATTTTGCCCGATGATAACAGAAAAACGATAGAATTTATCGGCGATTCCATAACAGAGGGTGTGCTTATAGACGCAATGTATGCTCCGAACCCGTATGATCAGTGGAACAGACCGTATCAGGATGACGTTACGGCGACTTATGCATATCTTACGGCAGAAAAGCTTAATTTAAAGCCGGTTATAATGGGATACGGCGCTGTCGGAATGACAAGAATCGGCTGCGGCAGTGTGCCCAAGGCTTATGATTCGTATCCGTATTATTTTGCAAATGAGCCCATGGAGAGCGCGAATGCCGATTATATTCTTATAAACCACGGCGCTAACGATCGGGGGAGCAAGGAAGAGGAATACATCACCGAATATGAAAGATTTTTGAAGCTTGTCCGTGCAAGAAACAAAAATTCAAAAATAATAGTTTTATCCGCATTTTGCGGAGCACATGCCGAAGCTCTCGGTAGGCTTGTGGAGAAATACAATTCGGAAAATGATGATTCGGTATTATTTATCGATTCGACGGGCTGGGTGCCGCTTGAGCCTCTGCATCCTTTGAGAGACGGACACAGAATAATCTCTGAAAAGCTTACGGAAATTTTAAAAAAAGAAATAATTGCCGATTAAAATAATATTTTTTCTGAGGCGGACATCAAAACGATTTGATTTATCGGTTTGGTGTCCGCCTTTTTATATTAAATATGCCTAAATACTTATATTATAAAACCTTAATTCTTTCTTGAAAATACATGTAAAACATGTATAATTATAATATAATTATTAATATGATACAAGTTAAAAATGTGCAATTTTATTAACGGGAGGAAAAATCATGAAAAAAATCGGAGCAGTCCTTTTGAGCACGGCAGTACTGCTTTCATCGGTTGTTTGCTGTGCCGATGAAAAAATAACCTGTTATTATGACGCGGCTTCATCTTCGATAAAGATATCGGGTAATTTCGGCAGCACAAAAGGCAACGCGGTAACATTTACGGCAATTAATCACAAAAACCGTGATTCCATGTCAAAAGATTGCGTGCCTTCTCTTATGTTTTTATATACCACATCCGAGGGCGGAGCGCTTGCAATATCCGAGCCTGTTTCGGATAATCTCGAAAGCGGCCGTTATGATATACTTCTTGACGGGAAAAGTGAAAATTATGAATCGTATATATTATATGTAAATGATAATGACTCCGAAACTAAAAATGCCGTAAAACGCATTAATGAGGCGAAAAATGCGGAAGATATCCGAAAAATACTTTTGGGCGATGAAAGCAATGAGCCTTCGGCGGATAAACTCGGGATAGATACCGATGATGAAATTACAAAAAAATACATTGACGGGTTTATCGGAGCATGCATTGATATAAAAAATTCTCTTGAAGAAAAGGCTTTCACTCCGAGTACGTTTTTAAAAAGCTTTTCGGCATATCTGAGCATAAGGCTGATAAATGACGGCGATGTTGACTATGCGCTTTCGTATTATTCTTCATATTACGGCACTACATATGAAGAATATTCCGGTTATGATGCAAAGCTCAGAAAAGAGCTTAACAAAATACTTGAAAAAACAGATTTTGACATAGGCAGCTTAGAGGCCGACTATAAAAATGCATATATTCTTGCAAATATAAAAATAAGTGAGGATTGGCTGACACTGAGCGAAATTATTGAAAAATACAGCGTGTATCTTAAAATCAATTTATCGGATTTAAATGATATAGCTTCTGCGTCACGCTATAAGGTATATATGAAGATGTTAAACACGGCCGATAAATTTGAAAATACGGACGATGTTAAGACGGCATTTGAAAAATATGTTAAAGAAGTATACAATGAAGAAAGCAAAGGTGGCTCAGGTTCTGCCGGCGGCGGAGGATCATCCGGCGGAAAGTCGCCGTCAAAAGGAGGCTCAACTCCTGTTACCGTTCCCGAATACTATAACCCGCAAGATAAAAGCGACATATCATTTACCGATACAGAAAACTGTTTTGCAAGGGATTATATCAATGTTCTTGCGAATAAAAAGATTATAAACGGTTATTCCGACGGAACATTTAAACCGAACGAAAATATAACGAGAGCGGAATTTGCCAAAATGATAAAGCTTCTTTTTGAAATTGACTCTGAATCAAAAGTATATTACGGCGATGTCAGTGATGGTGATTGGTTTAAAGAATATGTTGACGTTTTAAGCGGTGCAGGTATCATAAACGGCTTTGAAGGCAGGTTTAATCCTTCGGAAAATATCACCCGTCAGGATGCCGCCGTCATATGCAAAAGGGTGTCGGATTATCTTAAAAAGCCCATGAGCGGAGAAAAAAACTTTGCCGACGATTCCGACATAAGCGACTATGCAAAAGAGTCTGTGAGTCTCCTCGGTGCAAACGGAATTCTGCAGGGTGACGGCAGCGGATTCAAGCCTCTTTCGCCGATTACGAGAGCCGAAACTGCGGCGCTCCTTTGCAGACTGTCTGATAATTTAAAATAAAGTTCGGAGGGATATCCACAATGATAAAAAGAATATTGGTATTTGCTTTAAGCTTTGTGCTTCTGTGTACTGCATTATCCGTAAATTCCGTATTTGCCGGCGATTCCGCCGCGGACGCCGATACGGCTTTAAACGATAATTCGGTTTTTGCGGTTGAACTGCTTGAAGCCTTGGATATTGCAATGCCCGACATTTCGAAAAATACGGCCGAAGTTACAAGAGCCGATTTTATAAGCGGACTTATGTCTGTTATGAAATGTGCCGATTCAAAATCGGGCAGTGTTCCCTTTAGCGACGTTGCCGAAAAATCGTCTTACTACGGCGCGGTTGCAAACGCTCTGAGTCTCGGCATAATATCACCGGATGAAAACTTCTTCCCCCAAAGAGCCGTAACGGCAGACGAGGCATATAAAATGGCTGTAACCGCTTTGGGATACGGTATAAAGGCATCGCTTTACGGAGGCTACCCCGCAGGGTATGTAAAAACGGCCCGTGAATGCGAAATAGATGAAGATATAAACGCAGTCGGAAGCAATGCAATTGATGCAAACGATTTTTATGCTCTCATAAAAAATATTCTTAACTGTAAAATTTTCGATATAAATTCAATAGAGGAAGGCGGTCTGAAATATAAGGCAAACGATACCGTTCTTGAAAAAATATATGACGTATATATAACGGAAGGAGTCATAACGGCAGATTCGTATTCTTCTTTGTATGACCCGAATGCGGATTATGCCGATGGGTATGTGACAATAGACTCTGTAACGTATAAATGCGAGGCAGAGCCTAAGCTCGGTTTTTTCGCAAAGGCATATGTAAAGGATAACGCAGGTACGGCAGATACGGTTTTGTGCTTTGATTTATCCGAAAATAATGTTAAAACGCTTGACAGCAATGACTTTGTATCGGCAGACAAATCAAAGGCAGTATTTGAAAACGAAGACAAAAAGGATGTAAATTACAGCCTTGATTCCGACTTTGCGATTCTTTACAACGGTAAGGCATGCCCGAAGTATGCTCTTTCCGATATATCGGGCTCTGACGGATATGTTGAGCTTGTCGATAATGACGATAACGGCAAATACAATGTGGTATCCGTAAATGAATATACCGTTATGCTTATTGATACCGTGAATTCATTTGATGAAATAATAACAGATCAAAACAGCGGTGTTCTTGATTTCGGCACAAGCTCCGATATAAAATACAACATCCGGCATAACGGAACAAAAATCGGAATGGATGATATTCCGGATTTTGCCGTTGCTCAGGTTTATAAGGCAAATGACGGAAAGCTTTATAAAATAATAATAAGCACAGATACGGTAACGGGAAAAATAAACGGTTTTCGAAATGACGAGGAAAAAATTGTTATAGATGATAAGGAATACGGTTACGGAAGTTATTTCAAACAGCATTATCTGAATAAAACAAAATTGGGCGATAGCTTCACTTTTTCTCTTTCTGCCGACGGCATTATTGAAGCTGCCTTGTCCGATACAAGCACAGGACTTAAATTCGGATATTTTATAGCTCTGAAAAAAGGCAGCGGAATAGACGATACATGCAGTATGAAGCTTCTGGATTCCGACGGGGAAATATATGTTTATGACATAAATGAAAAAGTATATCTTGATGCAAAAAGGATAAAGTCATTTGACGAAATTTATTCAAAGCTGTATATATCCGGCGCGGCTAATGAACAGCTTATCAGATACGGTGTAAACAGAAACAATGAAATTAACAAAATAGATACATACACAAATGGGTCAAACGCAGAAATTCTCGGAACTCTTACAGGGAACGAACCCGACGATGACAAGCTTGTAAAGTATACGTTCTGCAATGAATCGAGAAGTATGATTTATTATATGCGTGCCGTAATGATGGTAACACCGCATTTTTATGTTCCCGAGGATTGCCCTGCGTTTGTAATAGGCAGTAAGTCTGAATCGGAGGATATCCGCTATTGCGTCGATACGGTAAGAAATTATTTTAACGAATCAAACAGCATATCGAGAATACAAAACGTTTACGATTCTCTCGGCAATCAATGTTACGAAATTGAAGCATATAATGTTGATAGGTTCGGAATTTGCAATGCAGTGGTTATTAAAAGCGACGGTACGGATACCAATATCAAACCGGGCTCAAAAAGCGCTATGATAAATGATGTGACATATGCTGTCACACCTGACGGCGGAACGGGACTCAAGCTTGAAGTTGCTTTAGAAACAATAAGCGGCGGCTATAGAGTAGATACGTCGTTTGCTGCATATTATATTGAAAATGAAGATGTTTTAAAAAACATAGATCCGTCGGCAAGCTTTAATAATCCGTGCTTGAATAAAGGCGATATTATACGTTTTTCGCTTGCCGGAAATAATATCATCAGAAATATTTCGCGTGATTTCGACAGAAAAAAATTCGCTCTGAAAAGCGGTGTTGCAGCTACCGCGTCAAATCACGGGGGTACTCCCGTATACTATTTTGCAACGGTATATTCAAAAAACGCGATGATATTTACCACGACGCCCATCGGAGATCCGAATCCGGATGCGGCAGCAAAAAACACGTGGAGATTCAGCGGAACAGCGGCAGTTTACGACAGCGATTCCGACAGCGTAGTGCTGATGAATACAGACTCGGTACTATCATATACGTCTGCAGCGGGAGACGCTTACAATATAATAGTAAGAATGGGAAGCAACGAGCTTAAGGCTGTATATATATACAGGTAGTTCGGGAGGTGACGGAGAATGAAAAAAGTTATTTTGTGGTTTACGGCACTATGCGTGATTTTATCTGCATTCACTGCGGTATATGCGGCTGAAATCGAAGGTAAGGAGCTTTTGTACAGCCAGACATTTAACGGCTATGCGACAAATTCCGTACCCGACGATTTGTCGGTAGACGCAGTATCGTATTTTATAAAGGAATATGCCGAGAGAAACAAAGGATTGTTTGTATCAACATTCAAGAAAGATACAACTGTTTCATTTGACTTTAATTCTGCAAAAAAGATATGCATATCGTTTGATATGATGAGCACGGGAAAAGATATTGAGGGAAGCTTTAACATAAAAAGTTCATCCGGAATAAAGACGGCTCTTTTGAATTTTGCCGCCCTAAACAAGGTATGTGCTTTTGACGGCAGACAGCTTTCGGGCTACAGCAGCAGAAGAATGACAAAATACACTCTGTGCATAAATCCCGAGAATAAGACGATGGATTTTTACGTTGATTCAAGGGCGGTATATAAGGGCTACAGGCTTATCGGAGTTATAGTATCGGACATCGCGGGTATAGAATTTGCATTTAATTCATCGGATGAAGTATCGTACGGATATGTGATAGACAATGTTAACATAAACAGCGGACTTTCACCGCTTAAGGATTATCCGACTGCCGTTTATAACGAAAATGCCGAAGAAGAAAAACTAATTAAAACCAAAGCTGAAGCCGGAGGCAGAGTTATAATAAACGAAGGCTTTGAAAACGCCGTTCCGTTTATGGTTGCGTCAAGGAGCAATACGATAGCTCAGTGCAAGGACGGCGACAACACTGCAGTACAGTTTGAACGCTTTAACTCAAGCGACTTCCACATGGATGCGCAGGGCGCGTATTCTTCATCGGATTATGTTGTATATGAGCTTGATTTTAAAGTTGAAGAGCCTGACACTACATCGTTTATTGTGCGGCTTAAGGATGATAATGCCGTGTATTCTTCGGTTTTTGATGTATCCGCGGGCGCAACATTGATCTTAGGCGGCAAAGAAATTAAAATAACGAAAAACAAATGGTATCATATATCCGCAGTATATAACTATTTCGACAGAGTGCGCGATTTTTATGTTGACGGAAATGCAGTTGCTCAAAATATTGCAATTGAGGCAGGTTTTTCCGACGCTTCAAAGGTCGGAGTGTTCAGAGTTTATTGCGGCGCCGCAGCCGATGTAGCGGCAATGCATGCAAAATTTCTGATAGACAATATGCGCGTGTATGAGAGCGATAAGCCGCTTGATGATATAAGCGATGCTAAAAGAGAAATAAAGATCAACGAAAAAAACACAATTTTTGACTATAACAACATTAAGGCATTGCTCGACGGTTATTACGCATTCCATACGAGAAGCGCAGCGGTATATAAAGACGGCGAAAAATCGTATGTAAAAACCGTTCCCGAAAAAACAGGTGCGCAGTCATATGCGGTTGCCGAGGAGCTGTGCAGGGCTTTCGGTATCGGATATGCGTCGGAGGGCGCTGATATTATAATCGGAGGAAGAAAAGCCGACAATTCGATTGTTGAAGAAAGAAAAGGTATCAAATATATAAATGTCGTAAAATTCTTTGAGCAGTGTCTCGGTATGAAAACATATGTTGATGAAACATGCGACAGCGGCGGTATGATAATTGCCGGTGAAAATGAATTTAAGCCTCCGGTTCAGGAAGAAACATTGCAGGAGCTTAACAACTATCTTTTCTATATAAAGCCATCCGCTGCTGATGTCGCAGTGGCATATGACGCTTCGCCCCTTAAAGGGGTTCACCCGAGAATACAAGCAACAAAAGCGGATTTTGAAAAAATAAAGGAAGAAATCAAGACAAATTCCCTTAAAGCTGAATGGGCAAAAGAGGTTTTCGAGAGAGCTGATTTGCTTCTTAAAGAGCGTACCCCGCTTATATATGAGCTTCGCGACGGCGTAAGACTTCTCCATGTCAGCAGAGACTGTCTGAAAAACATGTATACTCTCGGTATGGCATATCAGCTTACGGGCAACAAAGCTTATGCCGAAAGAGCCTGGGTAGATTTAGAGTCCGTTTGCTCTTTCCCGGATTGGCATCCAAAGCATGATATAGATGTCAGCGAAATGTGTGCGGCGGTAGCTGTAGGATATGACTGGATGTATGATGCATTCTCCGAAGAGCAGAGGCGGGCTATTGAAAACGGAATATATCAAAACGGTTTTTATCCGTTTGCTCTTGCATATCAGACCAAAAACGGTCCTTTCGGAGGGGTTGTGCTTACGCGTAACAATCATAACATAGTATTAAACGGCGGCGCAACCGTTGCCGCACTTGCGTTTATGGATATATACCCCGAAATTGCGCAGTATATTGCAGCCGGTGCAATCAATGCATCCGACAGAATGCTTGTTTTGTACGGCCCCGACGGTGCATGGTATGAGGGACCGCATTATTGGGAATATGCAACACAGTATATGACAAAAATGTTTTCAAGTCTTAACAGTGCTCTGAATACCACTTTCAGGCTTGATCTTACCGAGGGGCTTTCAACGACTGCAAACTATATTCTTAATTTTCAGTCTGATACGGGAATATTCAACTACGGCGACGGTACTCAGGTAAATCTTTATGTTCCCGAGATGTATTGGCTCGGCAATAATTACGGAGAAAAAGGTGTAACGGAGGCTGTAATTAAAATGTCGGGCGGAAAAGCGGCAGATATAGAAGACAGCGTTCTTTCGCTCCTTTGGTATGATACGGGCATAACAAGCGACAATGTAAGCATGTCAAAGGATTCTCTCTATCCCGATGAGGGTGCAACATTCAGAGATGACTGGATTTCAAGCGGAGGAATATATGCAGCTGTTCATGCAGGGTATACGTCAAGGAAAAAAGGCATGATAATATACCATTCACAGCTTGACGCAGGTACATTTGTATACGATTACGGCGGCATCAGATGGGCGGAGGACCTCGGAATGGCTCCGTATGACCTTCCCGAAACGGCTGACTACAGTGAATTCGGAACGCGCTGGAGGATGTATAAGGCAAGAGCGGAATCTCATAATACGGTTGTTGTAAATCCCGATTCCGGTCCCGATCACAGCGTTCTTTCAAAAGCGGAAATAACAAGGTTTGAAACAAAGGAGCGCGGAGGAATTGCAGTTGTTGATATGTCGGATGTGCTTAAGAAAAACACAGTAGGAGCAAAGAGGGGACTTTTCTTTACGGATAACAGAACGAGTCTTGTTGTGCGAGATGAAATAAATCTCGAAACACAGTCCGATGTATATTGGTTTATGCAAACTACGGCGGATGTTGAGATAAACGGAAATACGGCGATTCTTTCCAAAAACGGTAAAAAGGTTAAATTTGAATACATTTCAAATGCTGCAACGGAGATCGTTGTTGAAGATTCCAAGCCGCTGCCCACAAGTCCGACTGTAAATAATGATATAATTCCGAATGCAAAAAGAATACGGATTGTTGCAAAAGGTTCGGGTGACATAAATATAACTGCTAAGCTTACGCCTGTCGGCATGGCAGATTCAGGTGTTGAAAAGTATAATACACCGATAGATACATGGCAGATTCCCGATGGTGCCATTCCCGAAAAGCCTTCGCTTCGTTCGGCGCAGTCGGGCGGAACGGCACTTGAATTTGACAGCGGAAGAAGTGCAAAAATGATTTTCCCGTACGGAAAATTTACATCCGTGCCCGATATCGAAATTGACTGCGATACCGATAAATACATCGCAGAAATAAAGACCGCTCGGGATTTTAATTCGCAAAGTGAAATAAAGCTTACAGATAAAAACGACGCGGAGAATTATGTGACATATACGGTTAAATATGCTGTTATCCCAAAAGCAGCCGTAATCGGAGGCAGGCAGTCTGTGCAGATTGCAAATATAATTGCAAGCGCAGAGCCCCAGCCCGAAAACAATATAATGAACGTTCTTGACGGCGATTTGTCAACACGCTGGTCAGCGCAGGGAACGGGTCAGTATATAATAATTGAGCTTGAAAATGAAGCTGTGCTTGATTCTTTGATGATAGCATTTGCCTCGGGTAATGTACGAAAAACAAAATTTGATATCAGCCTTTCGTCAGACGGCAATACGTGGGATAAAATTTTTGACGATTGGTCCGGCGGAGAAAGCACGGAATATGAACAGTATTCATTGGGTGCAAGAAGAGTCCGCTATATAAAAATAGGCTGTGACGGCAACAGCGCACAGGGAATAGGCGGTTGGAACAGTATAACGGAGATAGCCGTAACAGGTATTAACTGATGGCATTATATCCGATGAGGGTATTATATATTCTCATCGGAGTATGAATCAATACGGCGGAGGTGATTCGGTGTATGAGAAAAAAGCAAAATTAATGCGCGGTATAGGCATTCTTTTTGTATCTGTAATTATAGTTATTTTTGCCGGAATGACAGCAGAGTGCAGCGTTAATGCGGCTGTAGCTGCAGTCAATCTGAAATCGGGCACTGTTTATGCCTCTGCACCGAATTATTATGATAAAACCAAAGAATACATGCTTTGCCTGGCAAAATATAACGGCGATATGCTTGTTTCGGTATCCTGTGCAAAAGTAAGTCCGCATTCCGATGTTAAAAGCACAATTCCTGAAATGTATGACGACGCATATGAATATAAGCCAATTTTTTGGGACGAAAGACTTATACCCGCATCAAGCGCCGTTACGGCATTTTCGATAAATGACAGCACAGACGGCAGAGTTGTCGTAAACGAATCATTTGATGATTTGCCCGGAGGAAGTATACCTTTTGTCGTTGCGTCAAGGGGAAATATTATTTCACCGCAAAACGGCGAAATTCTTTTTGAAAGAAAGAACACGAGTGATTTTCATATAGATGTCAGAGACGCGTATACTTTATCGGACAGTGTTGTATATGATTTTGAATTTAAAATAATCGATATGCCCAAAACCTCATTCGCTGTGTTTTTGAAGGATGACAATGCAATATATTCGACAGTCTGCAATGTGATGAAGGGCGGAATACTTGCAGTCGGCAAAACAAACATAAATCTTTCGGAAAACAAAAAATACCGTGTATCGGCTGTATATAACTATTCAAAAAGAATCAGAAAATACTATATTGACGGAAATGAAGTACCCGGAAGTACAGAATTTGAAAAAAGCTTTTGCATAGGTACAAGAGTAGGAACATTCAGAGTATATTGCGGTCTTACATCGGACGCGGAGGCAAATCATTGTAAATTTACGGTAGATAATTATCGTATTTATGAGGGCGATGTATTTACAGAATCGCCGGGAAAAAGCGAAAAGGTTATTATTATAACAAATGATACAGTATTAGGCGGCATAGATGAAAAAATAAGTGAAAAAGATATTAAATCCGCATATAATATGTCAGATTCAAATAACGCTCACCCGCGTATTCATGCTTCAAAGAAGGATTTTGATAGGATACGTGAGGAAATTAAAATAAATCTGTATAAGCAAAGATGGTATAAAGAGGTAATGGAAAATGCCGACCGTCTTCTTAAAAACCGCCGGGCGCTGAAATATGAGCTCAGAGACGGTGTAAGGCTTTTGGCTGTATCGAGAGATTGTCTGAAAAACATGTATACTCTCGGCATGGCATATCAGCTTACCGGAGAGAGTAAGTATGCAGACAGAGCGTGGATAGATTTATATTCGGTCAGCAAATTTCCCGACTGGCATCCAAAGCATGAAATAGATACTGCGGAAATGTGCGCCGCAGCAGCAATAGGATATGATTGGATGTATGACGCATTTTCTCCGTATCAGCGCGAAACGGTTGAAAAAGGAATTTTTCAAAACGGGTTCTATCCGTATACAATTGCATATCAGACGCTGAACGGACCCTTGGGAAGCGGAGTTGCCGGCACTAACAATCATAATATTGTTTTAAACGGCGGGGCGGTTATGGCGGCTCTTGCGTTTATGGATGTGTATCCCGGAATTTGCAGATACATTGTTTCAAATGCCGTGACCGCGTCCGGAATAATGATGAATTTCTACGGTGATGACGGTTCGTGGCATGAGGGACCGGACTACTGGGAATATACGACGCAGTATTGCGTAAAAATGCTTTCGTCACTGTCGGGGGTGTTTGGGCATTGCTGTTCTCTCGACGATTTTCCCGGGCTGAAAAACACAGCGCGTTATGAGCTTGATTTTCAATCTGATTGCGCAATATTCAACTACGGTGACGGAGGTCAGAGAAGTATTTATGTGCCCGAAATGTACTGGCTTGGAAATAAATATAATGACATGCAGGTTACAGAAGAAGTTCTTTTCATGTCGGACGGTAAGACGGCAGATATTGAAGACAGCGTACTTTCGCTTTTATGGTATGATATTAAAATTCCGAAAAGCGGCGTGCTGCTTACAGGGGATTCGCTCTATCCCGATGAAGGTGCGGTTTTCAAAAATATCCGAAATTCCGGAGACATGATTTATGCCGCTGTTCATGCAGGATATACAACGCGTAAAAACGGCAGAATAATTTATCATTCGCAGCTTGACACAGGGACATTCGTCTATGATTACGGAGGTGTAAGGTGGGCCGTCGATTACGGAATGGTGCCGCTTGACCTTCCGCAGACCTCCGATTATGCCGAATACGGAGCGCGCTGGAGTCTCTTTAAGGCAAGGGCGGAATCGCATAATACCGTTGTTATTAATCCGGATTCGGGTCCGGATCAAAATGTTTATTCAAAGGCAGACATAACAAAATTCAGAAGCAGCGATAACATTGCAGCAGCGGTTATCGACATGACCGACGTTCTTAAAAAAAATGCGGACTCCGCAAAAAGGGGACTGCTTTTTACCGATAGCCGAACGAGTCTTGTTATAAGAGATGAAATAAAGCTTAAAGGCATGTCGGATGTTTATTGGTTTATGCAAACAACGGCAGACGCAGAAATAAACGGAAATACGGTGATACTTTCAAAAGACGGAAAAAAAGTTAAGCTTGAATATATCTGCAGCAAGCCCGGTGAAATTGCTGTTGAAGCGTCACAGCCGCTTCCGTCAAGCCCGATCGTGAAAAATGACAGCATTCCGGATGCAAAAAGAATAAGAATTCATGTAAAATCCGATGATAAGGTCAGCATAACCGTTAAGCTCACACCTTTCGGTATGGGTGAAACAGATGTTAATGCATATGATACCGATATAGATGACTGGGAAATATAATAATAGGGAGGAATGCACAATGGAAATAAAAAAAGGACTGACGGCGTTTATTGTGATTGTCATAGCTGTCTTCATGCTATGCGTTTCGTTTTCGGCGATTGCGTCCGGCAGTAATGAGGATTCACACATAATTGCTTCACCGACAGATATCGGACTCGTTACGGATTCCGCAAATGCAAACGCTTCGGCATTATCAAGGCAGATTAAGCTTTTGGATGACAGCGTTCTTGTGATGAGCCATACGGCAGATAAAAGGTATATTATAGGCTCGGTTTCGGGTGCCGAATGGGGCAAAAACGGAATATGTATAACAGACATACTCAAATCCGAAAACGGCTTTGCACTTTCGTATGCGGATGAGCTTTTTGAAGAAAATACCGATACCGAAAGCATAAAAGGCGGATATATAAAAGCGGTTAAGGACGATGAGGTTTTATATATCCCGATCATAACAACGGGAAAATCAGTTACATTTGACGGCAGCCAAAATGCAAATAACAATCTTGACGGTCAGGCTGTTGAGATAGGAAAGCAGGGCGGCATCGGAGGAAAAACCGCAGATGATATGAGCTATGTTTTAAGCGTCGGAGAGACACCCGTTGCAAGCGGAAAATATTCAAGATATGAATATTCAATATCATCTCTCGGCATGACAAATGCAAACGACCAGCCGTTCACGTTTGAGGCAAACATTTTTGTCAGCGGTGATGTTCAGGTTCAGCTTAACATACGCGCAAATACCTTTGTCACCATAGATAACGACGGCTATTTTCACTACGGTGTAAATTCCGCAATGGATACCGTAAGCACGCAAAAAATTGAAAAAGATAAATGGCACAGAATAGTTATATTCTATGATGTTGCAAGAAGAAGGCTGCAGCTGTATTCTGACGGTGAGCAAATAGCAATGAGTGCATCTGTAGCGGCACCGGCTATGGATGTTACAAACACCGTCCGCTACGGTTTGGCGGCAGGCAGTGTTAACGGCAGTCTGGCAATTGATGATATTAAGGCATATGTAGGTTACTATAATTCCGATTTTGAAAGACTTGATATTTCGGGAGACGGAGATAATATCGTCGCAAGAGAAAACGTTATAGCCTATAACGATGAAACAGTCCATAATACCGTAAGCTTAAAGGATAAAATTCTGCAGCGCTCAAATGCCGGATTTGTAAATATCTGCAATGAGAATTATTCCGCGCCGGGTGATATAATTCCAAAAAGCGGCAAATGTGTGTTAAAGGTCGGGGATTTGTATTATACTTTTGTTTTAAAAAGATTTTTTGCCATGGAAAGCATAGATTTTTCAGAATCTGACGGAAAGATAAATGTTAAAGCTGTTTTTGAAAATTTTTGTGCAGAGCCCAGGGATATAACAATGATTGCTGTTCTCAGAGGCAAGTCGGGAGCAATAGAGAAGCTCTATTCCTCCGATACGCTGACAGTTGCCGATACCCCGGTGAATGTATTGATAGATTCGATAGAATCCGATGGCTTAAAGCTTCAGGTGTTTTTTATAAATAACTGGAGCATGAGGATGGCATACACAAATGATATTTATGGAGTAAAATGATTTTGTTTTATATTATTTAAAATTAATATAAAAAATAAAAAAGATTTGGAGGAACGAAAAATGTTAAAGACAAGCTCAAAAAAAATTATCGGACTGATGATAACAGCAGTAATGTTACTGTCGGCTTTTGCTGTATCAGCTCCGGCATTTGCCGATGATTACACCGCGGCAAAGCCTTCCGACGCGGGGATTGTGCTCGATACATCTTACAGCTATTATTCAAAGGTATCAAACCAAATAAAAATCCTTGAAGACAGCATTTTAGTAATGAGTCACACGTCGGATAAGCGTTATTATATCGGCTCAAAGCCCGGAACAACATGGAACTCAGACGGCGCATGCATAACCGAGGCGCTTAAATCCGACAGCGGATATACGCTTTCATATGCCGACGAAAATCATGCGGAAAATGCCGACACCGCAAGTATAAAAGGCGGATATATCAAGGCAGTTAAAGAAGCTGAGATTTTGTATATCCCGATCATAACAACGGGAAAATCAGTTACATTTGACGGCAGCCAAAATGTAAATAACAATCTTGACGGTCAGGCTGTTGAGATAGGAAAGCAGGGCGGCATCGGAGGAAAAACCGCAGATGATATGAGCTATGTTTTAAGCGTCGGAGAGACACCCGTTGCAAGCGGAAAATATTCAAGATATGAATATTCAATATCATCTCTCGGCATGACAAATGCAAACGACCAGCCGTTCACGTTTGAGGCAAACATTTTAATGACGGGCGATGCACAAATGCAGTTTAACATACGTCAATATACCTTTGTCACCATAGATAAGGACGGATATTTTCATTACGGATATAATTCCGCAATGGATACAACAAGCACGCAAAAAATTGAAAAAGGCAAATGGCACAGAATAGTTATATTCTATGATGTTGCAAGAAATAGGCTGCAGCTGTATTCTGACGGTGATCAAATAGCAATGAGTGCATCTGTTTCGAACCCGACGATGGATGTTACAAACAGCATTCGCTACGGTCTGGCGGCAGGCAGCGTTAACGGCAGTCTGGCGATAGATGATGTTAAGGCATATGTGGGTTATTATCCCAACAGCGAAAAGGTGTCCGCAATAAACAGCGATGAAAATATAATTATCGATTCCAAAAATATTAAATACAATAAAGATGCATTTGCTGATGCGGATGAATTTAATGCAGCCGTTAAAAATGTTTTTGCTGCAAGTTATGCAGCTCTTTGCAAAGCTGATTTGAGTGCTCCGGCAACGGATCTTGACGATTCTTCAAATATTGTTACCGTGACATCTGCCGAGGGTAATATGTATGACTATTATACCGTAACCCCGATAGCAGGTGAAACATTTGCAAGTGTTGCAGGGCCGATTACCTTTGACGAAAAAGTGTCTTCACCTTTCAATACAGGTAATTACGACGGAACATATACGGTAGACTATGCGGGCGGCATGGGTAATAAGGATTCATCCGATAAAGCGCTCATAATAACAGACGGAACAAACACAACAACTGCAAAAGGAAACAATATTCCGCAGCTTAACTATCAGACGTCAGCCGGGGTGTATTCGAAATACGTAACGGTAGAGGCGGACCTCTATTCAGAAAACAGGAACGTACCTCTTGTATTTTCGGTTTTTTATAACGGAGTTTCAAATGACAGAACATATAACGTTATTTTTACCGACGCACTGACTCTTAACGTAGGCGGAATAAAAATAGATGGATTCACATATTCCGAAAAACAGTGGTATAAGGTCGCCGTAACCTTTGACACCGAAAATAACAAGGTAATGACATACTTAAACGGTGAAAAAATAAAAGAAGAGGTTTTGCAGGTTACTCTGACAGATATTGTACAGCGTGTGAGAATATCTGCTCAATATAATCTTGTACAGGACGGAGAAAGCTTTATCGTCTCGGATGTGCAGAAAAATTCTCTTAAGGCTGCAGACAATTTTAAAATTTACAGATCGGCATATGATCCGAGCGGTGATTATGTTGCACCTGCAGCGTCAGACAACGAAGCCGTTATTAAATGCACGGGAGACAAGCTTTATACCAACGGTGCAAACCTGACGCTTACCGCAGCACAGTTAAAGGCATGTCTCGGTCTGTCCGCTTCCGATTGTACGGTTTATGCCGATAATAACTATGCAGCCGTACTTGCCGATGACGCAAAAGTATCTTTGGGAAGCGTTATAGTTATCGAATCCTCAGGAGGAGAAGCATACAGATACTATATGCTTGCCGATGATAAAATAAAGGTGTATATATCAGCAGATAATAAGATATATGCATCGGTGCCGTATGCATATGATAAAACACAAAGCTATATGCTTATCATTGCATGCTATGACGGCGATGAGCTTACCGATTATAAATATCTGCCCGTAACGGCAGCATCGGAAACAACCGATACGGAAGCGCTCGATTATAACAGCGCAAAAACATATAAAGCATTTTTCTGGAATGTTGAAGGAATTAAGCCTGTCAGAGCTTCGGTTGTAAAATAATAACATAAATAAACAGGAGCAGCAAAATACAATCATTTTGCTGCTCCGTTTAAATTTTATGTTTATTTTCTGATGAGCAAATAATCTCCGCCTGTTCCTTCAAAACAGGCAATGCTCTCATCGGCGTTAACGGTAACTTCTCCGATGTGTTCGCCGTTTTTTGATATATTCCATATTCCCGCAAATAAATCCGATACGGTAATTTTAAAGCTGCCTTCGCCGCATATCTTAATTTCTGCTTTTGACTTTTCTTTTTCACTCTTTTTTGAAAATGCTGCGGCTCTGTCGGCAATCATAACACATGCATAAGATTCATTTTCGGTACAGCAAACATCAAGCACATTTCCCTCACTGACTTGCAAAACATTTAAAAAGTAGTCTGTCCGCGAAGCCTTTTTGGGTGAAATCTCTGTTCTCCAGCCGCCTGCTTCGTTATTTTGCCCCTTGTTGAGTTTTGCATAATATACATTATTTCCCACTTTTGCGCCCGACATTGTCTCAGTGTCGTATCCACCGTCTTTATTAAATAAAATATTATCGGCTTTGGGCAAAACAGTGTTTACTGTCAGTTTCCCGCCGTAGCCCTTTCTGCTGTCCGAGACGGTAATTGTACCGTTTTCAAAATGCGGCTCTTCAAGCGTATGCAAGAGCCATGTTTTTTTGAAATTCGGGTTACTTGTAACTACTCTGTCAAATACAATAAGAGCAGCAGGATTATCGTCGTTTTTTAAGTTAAAAAACATAAAGCTTCTTTGGTAGCTTTCTATTTTGCCGGAATATGCGTTTGACAAATCACCTTTAAGATATGTATAGTCGGGTTTGATTTTATCCTGCCCCATACCGTGCCCCAAAACCTTTCCGACATGGTAGCCGTGACTTTCATCAAGAAAATAAGAAAGTCTGTCTACCTCACCCCATTTTGTCGGAGCTTTTTGTCCGCCGTCATTTTCAATTTTATAAGTTCTTGTTGTATCGTAAAATACTTCATCCGGGTCATAAACGGTAATGCAGTTGTGCGCTATGGTTCGTCTCTGATATTGATTTGCATACATACTGTCGCAGTGTGTGTTCCCGTCATTTTTAACGGGCAGAGGAAGAACCTCAAATACCGATGACTGATAATAACCCGAATCCGTTGCCAGATAACCCTTATAGTATAGCTGAAACGATCCCGAATCATAATGTGAATGCTCGGTAAAATTGTATTCATTAATCTTCATATCGGCTACAACGGTGTTTGCGTTTTTACCGTCAGCCCAGTCTGTACGGCAAAGCATCTCTCCTCTGTATGAGGGCAGATACCTTGAAAGCGGAAGCTCGTCATAAGTTTCAGCTTTTAAATCAGGGTTGTTAAAGCAGAAAAATTCGACGGGTAAAATATCCGGTGAAAATCCTCCGCGCAGAAATTCATTTTTAAAATACGGATTATTAAAATAGTTAGCCGCTAAAAAATATGCCTTTTGTCCCAAAGAAATATATCCCGTCTTTGTTTTTTGCGATGAATCCCCGTCATAGAGAATACCGCCGTCGGGACGTCTGTTATAGAGGTAGCTCATAAGCTGCTGTTCATATCCTCTGCCGTATATATCCGGATATCCCATTCGTTCAAAAATAAACATACACAGCATATCATATCCGAGTCTTACCCCGGCATAGTGTGTTCCTCCGGGATAGCATTTACCGCTTGCAAGAAATGATTTTGATTCTGTAAATTCCGAAAAGATTCTGCCTGCGCTGTTCAGATATATGTCGGGATATTCATCATACATTGCAATTCCGGGAATCAAAAGATTAATCTGAATCTGATCCTCTGTTCCGTGGGTAAATACAGATCCTTTTTTTACAGGGGGATAATCTACTTCGGCAAGCTTGGCGGAACGAATTGTATGCTTGTATAATTTTTCTTTTTCTTTATCGGTGAGTATATCATAACACCAGTCATATACAAAACCGCAAACTGTCATATACCTTCCGATAGCCGCATGCTCGTTGTATGTGCTTACGGAATCAAAGTTAATCTTATCTCCGAGTTTTATTACGGCGTCGATTGCCTGTTTGGCATATTCGGTGTTTTGGCTTGTTGCATATTCAAATGCTTTGCATACTATTGAATTAAGATCTCCGCGGCTTACTTTCTCGCTGTATTCAAATTCATCGGGAGATTTTTTCAGATAAAAAATATATTCGCCGTATGCAAATCTGCTTTCCTCATGCAGCATATTGACCTTTATTTCAGGTATTTTTTCTGCGCGGAAAAATACACGCGGGTGACCGCACGGCGGCAGAAATTCAGGCGTCGGATATCTTATATCACTGTTTTGCTTCATAACTTTTATTTTCCTTTCAATATTAATTTATAATAATTTTATGTGATAAAACTTTATTGAAAATCAGCGCATGTTTTTATTAATTTTCTGTTTTGAACTCTGTATTTATTCGGTGTCATTCCGAATTTCTTTTTATATTCGGATATAAAAAATGCCGTTGTATTATATCCGCATCGGAGCGCTATTTCACAAATGCGTATATCCGTATACAAAACCATGTCGAGGGCCTTGTCCATTCTCACATCATGCAGCATACGCATGGGCGTTTTGCCGAATTTCTTTTTAAAAAGTTTTGAAAAATAACTTTCATCCATATGCGCCAGCTTTGCCAGATCGCATAGCTTAATGTTTTTGTCGGCGTGGGTTTTCATATATTGCACGATTGTATCATATATGTTGTCATTATTTATGCTTCTGTTATACAAAGATTGATGTATACCCGCGCATATGAGATATACAAGTTTAAAAACAAGATGCAGCGCTGATTCAAAATCGGCATCGATGATTCGCATAAATTCATTGTATATTTTTAATATGCTGTATACGTCATCCGGGCATATAACCGGTCCCTCTCTGTAAGCGAATTGTATCAGATTGCGAAGCATAAAAAATTCATTTGCATATTTTTTTGCATTGCTTTTTAAATCAATTTGCAGTATATACGATCTTCTTGACGGGACAGCAACCAATGAGTCGTTCGGAATACGAATACAAATATCACCTCTGTTCAGATTGTATCTTTTATCATTAAGAATGTAGGTCTCGCACCGGTCAAGCTCAAGTTCAATTTCATATTTGGTAATGTCATATTTCGCAATATCCGTGACATTATAAGAAGATATGTGATTACCGTCATTTTTTATAATTTTAAAATTCATCGTAATATCCTCCACCGGACAAACAGGATTTTTGATTATTTTATTGTTTTTGTATCTTGATATTATCATAACAATAGTGTATAATTAAAGTGAATTTTGATTATAAAAACAGTATTTTTGTTTTTTTGGACGGTGATAATATGTTAGAGGTTGCATCTGAACAATTGAAAAAGGTAGCTAAGGATTTTTATACTGCGGTTAATATTAAAATAGATTTATATGACGCTGACGGAAACCTGCTTTATTCATATCCGACATCAAGAAGCAATTTTTGCAATATTATTAAAGATAACAATGTTCTTAGAAAAAACTGCGTAAATTGTACAAAAGAGGGCCTAAGCGAGTGTATGAAAATAAGGGGGACTCATATATACAGATGTCATATGAATCTTGCCGAGGCTGCAATACCTCTTATAGAAAGCGGAATTATAATAGGGTATATGATGCTGGGTCAGCTTCTTGTTGAAGATGATATCGGCAAAGTCAGACAGCGTATCGAAGAAAATCACAAGCTGTTCGGGCTGGACGCCGAAGCATGTATTGACGCTATGAAGCAACTCAGAGTTGTGACAGCTCCCCTTATTGTGTCGGCGGCAAATCTTATGACTTTGTGCGCATGTTATCTTCATGTAAATAGAATTATAAAAAACAACAGCGACGTAATAGCCTTTCAGATTAATGAATACATAGATGATAATATCGGCAAAAGGCTGTCCGTTTCTGACCTGTGCAGACGTTTTTATATGTCAAGGTCAAAGCTTTATAATATATCAAAAAATGAATTTGGAATGGGCATAGCCGATTATGTTCGCAAAAAAAAGATTGAGTATGCAAAAAATGTCCTTGCGGAAAGCAAGGATACGGTGTCGCATATTTCAGCCATGGTAGGATTTGAAGATGATAATTATTTTATAAGGGTGTTTAAAAGACATGTCGGTGTTACACCGAATAAATTCAGAAAAATGAACAAAACGGTATATGATAAAAAACTACGCGGCAATTAAATATTAATTGAGAAATTTTTAATATACTTTCTTTTAAAGATATGCTTCTGACAAGTCCTGATTTCAGGTATTGAATGATTATGTCATAGGTATTTTACTTTGTATTTGGTCGTTGTACAGCTGTCTGTGCTTTTCGGCGCTTAAAAGATACAATAATTCGCATATAAGAATGCTCTGTCAAGTTTGCAAAAGGGGTACGTTGGAAATGTCTTTTCATCACAGAAATATGTAAACTAAAAAGGACAGCCGATTTACTGCTGTCCTTTCGGATGTATCATAGTGTTAATTATTTCCGACTTTTCGTTTTTGTGATAATTACCTTCTGCTCTTTTTCGAGCCGCTCAACGCTTGCGCGGGGCGCACGGAAATAAAGCGGATGGAAGAGTAGGTTCTGTTGCTTGTAAATTTCGGTGCGATGTAATCTGATTTTATTTTACAATTTTGAAATCACATACAGGTGACATTTCGCTAAGGCTGTTCCAAATCATAACCTTTGCGCACGTATAGGGTTTGGTCGATATAAATGTTATTTCTCTATTGGTTTCACTGTACTCGTTCGACTGCTTCATTTCGACCAATTTATTGCCGTCATAAAGAGCAAGGATAACAGTCTTGCCTGCGGCTATGTTTATCGGTTTAACAACTATGTTTCCGTTCTCGGAAAGTCTTGCGCTTATGCCGCTGAGGTATGTAATACCTATATCGGTTAAAACATATTTTCCGTCTCCTTTTACATCTCCCCAATCAGTTGGACTTCCGACATAATAAACTTTAATTGATGTTCGGCAACCCTCAAAAGCGTTCTCACCGATGATAAGTACGCTGTTCGGAATTGTGATACTCGCCATTTTCGAACAATAATAAAAAGTTTTGCTGCCGATTTCCATCACGCCGTCCGGAATTGTTATGCCTGTTAAGCTTGAGCATTCTGAAAACGCGCTGTCACCGATACTATTCACACTGTCGGGGATTGTTACGCTTGTTAAGCTGCTGCAATCCGCAAACGCTCCGACAGAAATGCTTGTTACGCCATTCGGGATTGCAAACGAGGTGCCCTCTTTTTCTTTGGGGTAACGTATAATTTCTGTTTTTTCTTTGTTGTATAAAACGCCGCCTTCTGAGCAATAAGCGGGATTATCAGAATCAACATTTATGCTTGCCAAATCAAAACAATTATAAAATACTTCATCACCGATACTTGTAACGTTTTTTGGGATCGTTATGCTTTTTAAGCTGCTGCAGCTGAAAAACGCATGATTGCCGATACTTACTACACTGTCCGGAATTGTTATGCTTTCTAAGTTGCTGCAGCTGTCAAAGGCTCTTCCGGCAATGGTTCTTGTTTCGGGTTTTACAGTGCACGTACCGGATATACTCTGATTTGCCGCTATAAGGTGATTCCCTATATAGCACACATCCCAACCCGTATGTTCATAAAGATCATACAGACCGGTGTCTTGAAAAGCATTATCGCCTATGCACTTGATGCTGTCGGGAAGCGTTACGTCAGTTAGTTTTTTGCACCCGCTGAATGCAAAATTATCAATTGATTCTACACCGTTTTGCATTGTAACTTTTATCAGTTCATCACAACCGGAAAATGCACCCTCGCCGATACTTTTTACACTGCCGGAGATGTTCACACTCGTTAAAGCTTCGCAATTTTTAAACGCATCTATGCCGATACTTTCCACGCCGTCCGGGATATTCACGCTTGTCAAAGCTTTGCAATTTTCAAACGCACTCAAACCGATACTTTTTACGCTGTTCGAAATAGTAACGCTTGTTATTTTATCACACCAGAAAAATGCATAATCACCGATGCCCGTTACGCCGGGTTCTATATTTACGCTCACAATGTTGTCATAATAGTACCACGGCGCATTGCTCGAATACGTATACGATCTGATAGCACCCTCGCCGCTTATGTTGAGGTGACCGGTATCAAAATCAAATGAATAGAATACATTGTCACCGCATTTTCCGTTTGTAGTGGAGGCAAAAGCCTGCACGGGTGCGAAGGTCAAAAACATACAAGCCGTCAACAACACTGCCCATATTCGTTTTGGTTTAATCATAATAACCGCCGCCTTTCTTTATTTAATTAACTATGGTTCAGTTCGTAATCAAAATTATAGAACAGCGTTGCCGTGTCGGCTCTTGAGGGTGCAGCTTTCGGATAGATTGCGTATTCATATCCGTTTACGGAATGAATATACATAATGCCTTTCTCAAAGCACCAGTTCATGGCAGACAGTGCGTAGTCAGCAATGTCGCCGCTGTCGTTGTAACCCGATTTTGACAAGTCCCAACCGTCACCCACGCTCATGTCAAGTCCTTTTGACTGCGCATACCGATAGAAGATAGTCGCAATCTGTTCTCTTGTTATAACATCATCGGGCGAAAAAGTCGTATCACCCGTACCGTTCAACACGCCGTTTGCTGCTGCCCATGCAATCGGTTTTTTGTACCAATCCTGCGTTAAATCCGAAAATTTTGAATTTTCGCTTGTCTCCGGTGAACCGGCAAAACGGTAGAACATTGTTGCAAACTGTGCTCTTGTGATGTTGTCATCGGGTGAGAAAGTATCATCGCCCGTTCCGTTCATAATGCCGTTATCAAGACAGAACTCAATTCCATAGTGGTCGGGGTCGCCATCCGCACTCTTTAAGTCCTTAAACCTTTTCACCGCACAATTATCACCTTTTTCCTCGCACACATATCTGTCGTCGGCGGCAGCGGTAGGTTCGCCTTTTTCTATTGTTTCGCCCGTATCAAGCAAAATGCACTTAAAGCCGTTATCTTTTGCATACTGTTCGGCAGCCGTGCCGCTGTAGCATTTGATAACAAGGTTTTCGTTTCGTACATCATAATCGTTCACATAGTCCCAGCCGAAAGCGTGCATATCAATTTGTTTTACACTTTTCGGAATAGTTACTTCATTCAAGTTGTTACATCTGAAAAATGCCGCCTCGCCGATATGCTCAACGCCCTCTTCAATGGTAAGATTTGAAAGGCTTTCGCACCATGAAAAGGCATTGTTGCCGATTTCTTTTACCGTGCCGGGAATAACAACATTGTTTAAGTTTTTGCACCAGTAAAACCCGAGCTTTGAGATGGATTTTAAGGTTGACGGAAGTTTAACCGATGTAATATCCGACATTTCAAATGCGTCAACACCCATAAGAGTTGTACCCTCGCGGATTTCAATGTCTCCCACAGCTTCCCATTCGTGAATCTGTTTGTTTTCGGTCGGTGCAGACGGGTCAGGATTGTCTATTTCGGCATATCCGATTCTGATTCCCGCGATTAAATACTGCCCATGATACTGAATGCCGTCAACGCGGTTATTTGCATCCTTATCATATGCCGAGCCGAAAAAGATTCTTTTTCCCATATATTCAACATTGCTCGGCATGGTTATGTTTTTAAGTGCCTCTCCGCTGATTGCCTCGTCGCCTATATACTTTACACTTTCGGGAATAACAAGCGTTTCAAGTTCATCGCCGCAGTCTATGGCAAAGTCTTTTATAACCTCAAGTCCGTCATTTAATTTAAGATACTTTAAATAACGTCCGTAAATCGCCCTGTTTCCGATTTCCTTAATCGTCGGCGGAAGCGTAATGCCCGAAATTTTTGTTGCACCGTCACGAAGCGCTCCGTCGCCTATCGCCGTAACCGGGTGACCGTCTATTTCGGACGGAATATTAAGTTCAACCGTGAAATTCGGATCGGGATCGTACCAGAATTTCGCCGAATAACTTGTAATCATCGCCGAGCCGTCATCACGGATAGTATACACCAATGATTCGAGCGAATCATTTTGGCGATATTCCTCCATATCATCGGTTACGGCAGTTTTACTTTGCTCGTTCCATTCCATACCATAATCCGAATCGTAAATACTCCACGCATTTGCCGTTGGCACAAATGCCGCCGAAGCCAGCATTGCAGTGCAAAGTGCGATAGAAATAAATTT
Organism: uncultured Clostridia bacterium; assembly: GCA_934463165.1. Lineage (GTDB taxonomy): Bacteria > Bacillota > Clostridia > UMGS1810 > UMGS1810 > RGIG1828. The sequence continues at coordinate 12,497 of CAKSJG010000013.1, read as the reverse complement.
TTTTAAGTGCATAATCATCAATCTCTCCCTGTTTGTTGCGAACTGTGTCCGACAATCAATTATATATATTTATTATAACATAATTTTGGGTATAAGTAAACACTATTTCCTTAATTGGCATTGCCATATGCGGAAATATTTTAAATTCTTTGTTTATTTTTTTACGTGGATGTGATATAATTAAAAAAGCAAATTTTCTTATGGATATTTATCGTGAGAACAAATTGTCCGAACTTGCCGCATTTATGATTTCGGATTCTCATACGGGCGGAAACAGGCGAAGTGTACTTTCGGCACTTCCGATTTATACGGCAACAAATGAGTTTTTGGAAAGATTTCTTGATAACAGAAATGTACCGGATGATAAAAAGCAAGAAATTTTAGGCTACGCAGCAACACGCAGAGAACAAATATTTGAAATTCTCAAAAGCAATTCTGTTTCGGATGAAATTCCTTACGTTGACGAAGACACTTTCAGTGAACATCCCCAATCTCTGTCGCTGTCGCTTATGTTCTGTGATAAAAATTATGAGTATACATACAGAGAATACAATGAGCATCTTCTGCTTACAAAAAAATTTGCAGAAAAAAACAAAAATTATTCTGTTACACAGACAAAAGAAAACGCTTTTACTAACATACAAATTACAATAAACGAAAACAAATTTGTTATGGTTTTAAAGAATAAAGCTCCGACCATTCATTTTGTAATATGCCATCCAACGCTTCGTAAAGCAATAGAAAATTTAGAATTTCCTGTTTTGAATTGAACAAATAAAAGTCGTTTTAGGGGCGGTTTAGGGTTAGGGTATTTCCTTGCTCAAAACCGTCCCTGCTGCGTAATTTTTCATAAGACACAGCCCGTAAAATAAATATAATTAATTATATTTAAAAATTATCAATTGTTAATGTGTTTTTTAAATTTAAATAATATAATATATTAATGAAAAAACATAGTCATAAGTTATATTTATTTTTTGTAAAAAACCATTGACAAACAACATTTTTTTATGATATAATTAATGCATACAGTTGAATTCATCAATAAAAGGCGATGACCGGAAACAAGTAAGTATATTTTATGCCCCTTAAGAGAGAAGTCGGGTGGTGCAAGACTGACGGCAGGATATACCGAATACATTCCGCGAGCTCCGCACCGAACAGGGGTAACCTTTAAGTAGGCTGCGGCGGGAGTGCCCGTTACAGCATCTAAAGTATAACCGCATGCGCGGCGTACTTTGCAAGGTCGGTACTGTGAAGTGCCGATAAATTGAGGTGGTACCACGGACTTTCAGCCCGTCCTCATGTGTTTGAGGGCGGGATTTTTTTATCTCATCCTCTCATTTTACTTTTGAAAAGGGTGGTTAAAATGGCAGCAACTGTAATCTTACTTATTGTTTTCTTTGCGGTTATGATAGGCATCGGTGCTTATTGCCGCAAACATTCGACAGACGTTAACGGTTTTGTCCTCGGCGGGCGCAGCGTCGGACCGTGGCTCACGGCATTTGCCTACGGTACGTCATATTTTTCGGCGGTAATATTTGTCGGTTATGCAGGTCAGTTCGGCTGGAAATTCGGCATATCTTCAACATGGATAGGAATAGGCAACGCGCTTATCGGCTCTCTTCTTGCATGGGTTGTCCTCGGCAGAAGAACTCGTCTTATGACGCAGCATTTGTCTACCGATACGATGCCGTCTTTCTTTGAAAAGCGTTTTTCAAGCAAGGGTCTCAAAATCGGTGCGGCAGTGATAATCTTTATTTTCCTTATTCCGTATACCGCGTCTTTGTATAACGGTCTTTCAAGACTATTTGCAATGGCATTTCCCGGTTTTGACTATGCATGGTGCGTTATCGTTATGGCTGTACTGACATGTATTTACGTTACGGCGGGCGGATATATGGCGACTGCAATAAATGATTTTATTCAGGGGATTATAATGCTTGTCGGCATCGTTATGGTCATAGCGGCGGTGATTTCGTCTCACGGCGGTTTTTCGGCTTCTCTTGCGGAGCTTGCAAGCGTGAGCGATCCCGAAGCGTCAAACGTAAGCGGGGTGTTTAATTCGTTTTTCGGTCCCGAACCGCTTTCGCTTTTGTTTGTGGTAATACTCACATCTCTCGGCACATGGGGTCTTCCGCAGATGGTTCAGAAGTTCTATGCCATAAAGAGTGAAAAAGACATACATAAAGGAACCGTTATTTCAACACTGTTTGCGGTTATCGTTGCCGGCGGTTGTTATTTTCTCGGCGGATTTGCGCGTATTGCACAGTCTCCGGAGGCTGTGGCGGCATCGGGCTATGATTCCATTATACCGCAGATGATGTCTGAAATACCCGATATTTTAATAGCCGTTGTTATAATACTTGTACTTTCGGCATCGATGTCAACTCTTTCATCACTTGTGCTTGCATCAAGCTCAACGCTTACTCTGGACTTTATAGACGGAAATATATGCAAAAAAATGAGTCAGAAGTCAAAGGTGCTCACAATGAGAGTATTTATTGTGGTATTCATTGCAATTTCCGCTGTTATTGCAATAGTTCAGGAAAAAATGAAGGTCGCATTCATTGCACAGATGATGGGTATATCGTGGGGTGCGCTTGCCGGTGCATTTTTGGCGCCGTTTTTGTATTCTCTTTATTGGAAAGGTGTTACAAAAGCTGCTGTATGGACGAGTTATGTTTTTGGTGTGGGAATTATGTGCCTCGGAATGATAAATTCAAATTGCGCAAACTTCCTCGGTCTTCCGTCGTTTTGGATGTCGCCGATTAATCTCGGCGTGCTTTCGATGATTGCAGGACTTGTTATAGTGCCCATTGTAAGCCTGATTACCAAAAAGCCCGAAAGAAAAGTTATTGACAAAGCTTTTGAATGCTATGACGAAAAGGTTTTGGTATCGGCAAAAAATTCACTTTCGGATGATTGATAAATATTTTTAAAATTGACATTTTGAATTAAACGGCTGTTTCACTTTTGCAGTGAGACAGCCGTTTAATTCAAAAAAAATGCCGAAGTATTGCGTAAATGCGATTCTTCAGCATTTTTTAAGGTGGCTGTAAAATACAAAAACCCTCCGCACAGCGGAAGGTTTAACGATACATTAATATTACTTATGCACCTATTTTATTGAGCTTTATAGCAAGCTGAGCTTTTTTTCTTGCTGCAGTGTTCTTATGAAGAATACCCTTTGCAACGGCCTGGTCAATTTTCTTGAAAGCCAGCTTGCAAGCTTCTACAGCATTTTCCTTGTCAGCTTTGTCAGCAAAGGCATCAAAATTCTTTATGCAAGTTTTGAGATTAGATTTAATCATCTGGTTTCTGAGTGTCTTAGTGCTGATAACTTTAACTCTTTTTTTTGCGGATTTAATATTAGGCAATATACTCACCTCCAATTGCTCTTTTCATCAGTAATCACAATTATATCACACACTTGACCAAAAATCAAGTATTAATTTCAAATTTATCGGATTTTTTACATTAATTGCCGCTAAAAAAAGATTTTATGTGCAATGTAGGTAAAAATAATCGGATTTAAAGCGTCGGATTCAGCATTCGGGCGCTTTTAACCTCAAAATTTCCTCTTCATTCGGTGTGGTGTAAATCGTGTTGTAATTAACATATATCACCATTCCGGGTTTTGCGCCGGACGGTTTCTTCACGTTTTTAATTTCCGTATAATCAACCGCAACGCTCTGCGATCCTCTGCCTTTGCTGTAATATGCGGCAATTGACGCCGCCTGAACGTATGTCCTTTCGGGCACCTCCATGGCATCGGCGGTTTTTATGATTGCATGTGACCCGTGAATGTTTTTTGTGTGAAACCATATGTCCGTGCTTCGGGCAAGCTTAAGCGTCACATAATCGTTCTGACTGTTGTTTTTGCCGACGTATATGTCATAGCCGTCATCACTGACAAAGTGCATGGGTGAGGGGATAGCCTTCTTTTTGTTTTTTTTCTGTTTGCCGCGGTTTCTGATGTAGCCCTGCTGTACCAGCTCTTCGCGTATCTGGGCAACCTCGGAGCCGTTTTCAGCCATTTTGACTGATTCGAGAACAGATTCAAGATAATTGATTTCTTCTTCGTTCAGCCTCTTTTGCTTAAGCGTTTCGGCTTCGGCGGTTTTTTCTTTATTGTATTTTGCATAATACCTTTGAGCATTCTGCGACGGTGATATATCTGTTTTCAGCGGAATTGTTATCTCTGCGCCGTTTTCGTCATAGAAATTTACAACCGTAATTTCATTCATACCTTGCTTCAGAGCATATATATTTGCCGTCAGCAAATCGCCGTATATTTTGTATTTTTCTCTTTTGCCTGCTTTTTTAAGAGTTTCACACTGTATCTGAAGCTTTTTTCTGCATCTGTCAAGGTTTGTTATAAGAAGCTTCATTAAGTCTCCGCTTTTTTGTTTCATGCTCTCGGCGGCGGTTTTTTTTGCATAAAATGCTTCCACGGCTTCACTCACGGACGCAAAATGTTCAACGACCGTGCCGCTTCCGTATTGAGAAATATCAAAAGCGCAATAATCAACAGGCTTTTTTTCTTCTTTTAAAGTTATTATGCACGGGTTGTATATTTTGTTTTTAATATCGCAGATTATCGAATAAAAATTAAGTGCAATTCTTTCAATATCATCTCCCGATGTTTCCGCTTCGGTTATGTCGCACATTCCGACTGCGCGGTAAACTGCCTCTCTTGCCGCAAGCGGACTTATTCCGCTGTAGTGATTCATTATTCTTCTCCAAATGAGCTCGTCACCGTCGGACAGCGCAAAAATTATATTTTCTCTGCTTTCTTCAAGCGGATTTTTTTTATCCTGCGACGGCGGCAGTTCATACATAAGCCCGGGCAATACCTGCCTTACGCTGCTTACGCTTATATCCACATGCACAATGCTGTCGGTAATTCTGCCGTTTTTGTCGGTCAGTATTATGTTTGAGTGCTTGCCCATAATTTCCGTCACAAGAATTTTTTCGGAGAGATAACCCATTTCGTCATAGCTTTCTATCCCGATTTTTACTATTCGTTCAAATCCCTCTTGTCTGACATACAGTATTTTTCCGCCCGAAATATGCTTTCTGAGCAGCATGCAGAACATGGGCGGCTTTTCGGGATTTTCCTTTGCAATGTTTGTTATGTGAAATCTCGGAAAAGACGGATTTGCACACAGCAAAAGACGGTATGCTCCGTTTTGTGAGCGTACCGATATTATTATTTCATCTTTTTCGGGCTGATATATTTTGTCTATTCTTCCGCCGACGAGCTTGTCCGACAGTTCGGACGAGAGAGCGGAAATAACAGAACCGTCAAGTGCCATATTAACCTCCGTGTTTATATTTTATTTGCATATAACTCTGCATTTTTTTATTCCGTAATATTTTAGGCTTTCTGCCGCAGTTTTATCTATAATCTCGCCGCAAACGACGATCGGAACCGCAGGCGGACAGCTCACCGCCGTTTGTGCGCATATTCTTCCGATGCATTTTTCCGTATCAACATATTCGCTTTGTGCAAAAATTGCCTCATGGGGCGACAACTCCCGCTTCGGTTTTGTCACCTGCGGGGGAAAGGTATTTATCGGGTCACGCTTTCGGACGGACAGCAAAACATTTTCCGTGCGTCTGATGTCATCACCGCCGTTTGACGGTGAAAACATCATAACCAAAAAGTCACTGTCGCAAAATTCCGTGTATATTTCGTTTTCTTCAAGTATTTTTGCAATTTGAAATCCCGTATATCCGAAAGTCTTGGTTTTTACGGTTACTTTAGTCGGCTCATCGCCGATAACATCAAATCCGTGATTTTTTAAAACCGTTTTCATGTCCGATATTTCTGATATCAGACTATTTAGCTTAATTTTATATTTTTTTGCATATGAATTGAATCTGTCAAGAGATTCGAGAATCAGATAAGACGGACTGCTTGATCCGAAAAGCGCCATTGCTTCTTTTGCTCTTTCAAAAAATATCCCGGGTGCACTTTCGCCTATGTGAAGATAAGCTCCTCCGGTAAGCACGGGCAGCGTTTTGTGAGCGGAATCGCAGCATATGTCCGCGCCCAAATCAATAGGATGGGCGGATTGCGGCAAAAATTTTAAATACGCTCCGTGAGCATTGTCAACAGCTGAGATAACATTATTTTCTCTGCATATCTTTGCAATTTTTGATATATCCGAAATATTTCCGAGGTAATCGGGGCTTGTGATGTATACCGCCGTCGGTTTTTCGGCTTCAATTGCTTTTTCAACCATGTCCGCATCTGCAATGCCGCTGTGATACACTCCGCTTTTCGGATATATCCATCCTATTTCAATATCCAAAAGTGCCGCCGCGTTAACAAATGCTTTGTGTGCATTTCTCCCCGAAAGAATTTTTGCCTTTTTATTTTGTGTTGCCGCATGCATTTTTATAAGATACAGCATCGCCTGTATGCAAAGCGTTGATCCGCCTGCCGAATAAAATGTCTGCGCGCCGAAAACCGCGCTTGCGTTTTTCTCGCTTTCGGCAATAATGCCGCTCGGCATATACAGCTCATCCGCACCGCTGAACTCGGTTATGTCAAACGTTTCGCAGCCGATGACGTTTTTGCCCTTATGCCCCGGCATATGAAGCCTTACGCAGTTTTTTTCGGCATATTTATTCACAAAATCGTAAATGGGGGTTGTCATTTTCTTCCTCCGAGCTCTCTTGCAACCGCAACGGCTATTGCACATTCCATTCTTTTTCTGAAAAGCTCGCATCCGTACTTATATACTCCGCGTACCGATCCTGTTGAATGATATGCATTTGCGGCGCATCCGCCCGAGCAATAAAGCTTTGCCCAACAGTCTTTGCATTCCTCGCGTGCATATACGTTGCATGACGCAAAATCATTTTGAATATCGGTATTTGTAACACCGTCATAAATATTACCTAACTTAAATTTCTCGTCGCCGACAAACTGATGACAGGGATACAGATCGCCCCACGGCGTAACCGCCATGTATTCCGTTCCCGAGCCGCAGCCCGATATCCTTTTATATATGCACGGGCCGCCCTTTAAATCTATCATATAATGATAAAACGTAAACGGCTTTCCCTCGCTGTCGCGCTCAAGCATGAGCTTAGCCAGGTCTTCGTATTGCTTCATTACAATCGGTTTGTCCTCTTCTGTAAGGGCGGCGGGATCGCCCTCAGCAGCTACAACGGGCTCCATGCTCAGCTCTGTGAATCCGAGGTCAAGCATTGTTTTTATATCTTCCAAAAAATCCGGATTCGCGTGGGTAAATGTTCCGCGCATGTAATAATTTTTGCCGCCGCGTTTTTCAACAAATCTTTGGAATTTCGGCACTATGAGATCCCAGCTTCCGCGTCCGCTGTAGTCCACACGGTATCTGTCGTGAACCTCACGCCTGCCGTCAAGGCTTAAAACAACGTTGCTCATTTCTTTGTTGGCAAAATCTATAACGTCATCGTCAACAAGGACGCCGTTTGTCGTGAGCGTAAAACGAAAGTTTTTGTTTTTTTCTTTTTCGATGCTCCTTGCGTACAAAACAAGCTTTTTTATCACGTCAAAATTCATCAGCGGCTCACCGCCGAAAAAGTCAACCTCAAGATTGCGTCTTTTGCCTGAGTTTTCAACAAGAAAATCAAGCGCGCGCTTGCCGACTTCAAAGCTCATCAGGGCTCTGTCGCCGTGGTATTTCCCCTGGCTTGCAAAGCAGTATGAGCAGTTAAGATTGCACGTGTGAGCAATATGCAGGCACAGAGCTTTTATAACTCCGGATGTTTTTGCTTTAAGCGTGCCTGCCATCGGTTCAAACGAATCTTCGGTAAACAGCTTTTTATTTGCTTTTAAGTTGTCAATCTGATCGCAGCACGATCCGATCTCATCTTCCGTAACATCGGGGTATTTGTCTTTCATCTTTAATATGATGTTTTCCCTGCTTTCGGTCTCAAACAAAGAAATAATATCATATGCAAGATCGTCCACAACGTGCACCGCGCCCGAGCATATATCGAGCACAATATTATACCCACCGAATTTAAATTGATGTATCATTTGTATCTCCTATGCTAAAAATGCCGCCCTAAAGGGTGGCATCATAGTTTTTATTATTCGTTGTCTTCATTTTCACAAGCCTGATTTGCAATTCCGCAGCTTGTTTTGCATGCTGACTGGCATGATGTCTGACATTCGCCGCATCCGCCGTTCTTTGCGCTTTCGCAAAGGTTGCGTGTTTCAATTGTATTAATGTGTTCCATTTATATAACCTCCAGAATTAATTATCTTTTCATATTATATCACAGACTTTAAATATTGTCAATGTTATTCTTCATCAATAAGCATATGCATATCATACATTCCGGGCTTTTTTCCGACCAAAAACTTTGCGGCTTTAATTCCGCCGACGGCAAATATTTCTTTGCTCATTGCTGTGTGTTTTATTTCTATTATTTCATCATTGCCCGCAAAAATCGCTTCGTGTTCTCCGACGATTGTTCCTCCGCGGACACTGTGAATGCCTATTTCATTTTTGGAGCGTTTTTTGCGCATGCTGTGTCTGTCATAAACATATTCGGGTTTATTCTTTAAAGAATCCGAAATTTCGTCCGCTATCATAAGAGCGGTTCCGCTGGGCGCGTCTATTTTTTGATTGTGATGTTTTTCAACAATTTCTATGTCAAATTTCCCGTCTAAAACGGCAGCGGCTTTTTTAACAAGGTTAATCAGAAGATTTATTCCCACAGACATATTTGCCGAGCGGAAAACGGCAACTTTTTTTGAAAGATTGTCAATATCCGAAATCTGATCGCTGCTGAGTCCCGTTGTTGCTATAACCGCCGGAACATTTTTTGAAATGCAGTATTCTGTTATGCTGCCGAGAGACGCAGGATTTGAAAAATCAAGCACAACATCGGCGCTTTCCTTAATGTCCGATATGTCGGAATACACGGGAAATGAGTTTTTCCGTTCGGTATTGATATCAAATCCGAACGAAACCTTTGCCTCCTCATCTTCCGAAAGAAGCCTTGCAATAACCTGACCCATTTTTCCGTTACAGCCGAAAAGTGCAATATTTATCATAAGTTTTCACTCCGTATCATTTATTTTAAAAGTCCGTAATTTTTAAGCGACGTTTTCAGTCTTTCAAGATCGGCGCTGTTCATCGGTGTGAGGGGAAGCCTTAAATCTCCGGCATTCCATCCGAGAAGATTCATCGCGGTTTTAACCGGAATCGGATTAACCTCACAGAAGAGAGCCTCGATAAGATCAATCATTTTAAGCTGCAAGCTGATTGCTTCTTCAAGGTTACCCTCAAGGAATTTATATACCATATCGTGAGTATCCTTCGGCGCAATGTTTGCAACCACCGATATAACACCCTTTCCTCCGAGAGAAAGAATCGGGAGAACCTGATCGTCATTTCCCGAATACATGGTAAAATCACTCGGACAGACAGACGCAATTTTTGCCGCCTGTGAAAGATTTCCGCTTGCTTCTTTAATGCCGACAATATTTTCTGTTTCCGAAAGCTTTAGCACCGTTTCGGGTTTTATGTTGCATCCCGTTCTTGACGGTACGTTATATAATATCATCGGTATGTTTATTGAATTTGCAATTTTGTTAAAATGGCATATAAGACCTTCCTGTGTTGCCTTGTTGTAATACGGCGTAACCGAAAGTATCGCATCCGCGCCGGCATTTTCGGCAAATTGTGACAGCTTTACGGCATGAGGAGTATCGTTTGAGCCTGTTCCGGCAATTACGGGTATTGCACCGTTTATTCTTTGCACCGCATATTTTATAACCGAGCAGTGCTCTTCATCGGGCATGGTTGATGCCTCTCCGGTAGTGCCGCAAATAATAATGGCATCCGTACCGTTATTTACATGGTAGTCGAGCATTTTTCCGAGTTCGTCAAAATTGACACCGTTTTCGTTAAACGGTGTAACAAGTGCAACACCGGAGCCCGTAAATACGTTTTTCTTCAAAAGTAAAACCTCCGTTTCAGACAGTTAAAATTATCTTCCGTTTTCCTGCCAATATTTTATGAGTTTTTCTGCAATCTGAACTGCGTTTGCGGCAGCTCCTTTTCTGATATTATCGGCAACAACCCAAAGATTTACGCCGTTTTCAACGCTTTCGTCTCTTCTGATTCTTCCGACATATGTTTCGTTTGTTCCGGTTGCATCAAGAGCAAGCGGATATACATCGTGTTCCGGGTCATCCTTTATTATTATGCCCGGTGCGTTTTTAAGAACCTCTTTAAGCTCATCAAGGTCAAACGGATTGTAAAATTCAACGTTTATTGATTCGCTGTGGCTGTTAAAGACAGGTACGCGTACCGTGGTTGCGGTGATTTTCATCGAATCGTCACCGAGGATTTTTCTCGTTTCGTTAACCATTTTCATTTCCTCCTTGGTATATCCATTAGGAAGAAATACATCTATATGCGGCAAACAGTTACCTGCAATCTGATGCGGGAACTTTTTGGGCTTTTCACCCTTAAGACCGTTTTCGAGATCTTTGTATCCTGCAAGCCCTGCGCCCGATACAGCCTGATATGTGGAGTAAACTACTCTTTTTATCTTATATTTATCGTGCAGAGGCTTTAAGGCGACCATTGCCTGAATTGTTGAGCAGTTCGGGTTAGCTATGATGCCTTTGTTCCATTCGATATCCTGCGGATTAACCTCCGGCACAACGAGAGGAACCTCGGGGTCCATTCTCCATGCGCTTGAGTTGTCAATAACAACGCATCCCTTTGACGCTGCAATCGGAGCAAATTTTTCACTTGTGGAACCGCCTGCCGAAAAGAGTGCTATGTCAATTCCTCTGTCAAATGAATTTTCGTTTAATTCTTCAACGATATATTCCTTGCCCATAAATTCCATTTTTGAACCGGCAGAACGCGCCGAAGCAAAAAGATAGTAATTTTCAACCGGCAGTGACATTTCTTCAAGAACCTTAAGAAATGTTCTTCCGACCATTCCCGTAGCTCCTACTACAGCAACATTATATTTTTTCATGATACAACCATTCCCTTTCTGAAAAAAATTGAAATACTCCGATAGCCAAATATACAGCAACCATTATAATATATACATCAAAATAATAACATTTACCGTCTGATATGTCAATATGTAAAATACACATAATTTGCGCTTAAAAACATGGTTTTTATTCATGATTGGAATTTTGAAAACAGCGATAAAAAAAATACGTAAAAATATATCACACAATTAATCTTTCGGCATATAATTAGAATAGGTTTACATATGGAGGTGTGCAGGGTGTTTTTAAAAAAATTTGTTTGTAAGCTTTGGGGATTTTGCGTACTTGGATTTGTTGCAGGCATCTTTTTTGCACTTATAATGCCTCCGGTAGTTATAGTTGTTGTGCAGGGAGTACTTCTGGCTCTTTTGTGTCTTGCAATTTTTCTTTAATTATTTCAATTTGAAAGAGGTATTGTTATGAAAGTCGTAATATGGAGCGCACAGGGATTTTTCGGAAAAATACTTAAAAAGATTTTCAAAATCAAGGATTAAATTTTATTCTTACCGTATCGGGTGCATCGTGAGAGTTACGGTGTGCCTAAAAAAGCGGGAATATAGAATGCTTGTTATTATCAAAGCAGCAAAATTCCCGCTTAAAAATTATTTAAATATACTTTTGTTTACCAGAACCCATGTTCCGTCAGCATCCGCCGTAGCGGATATTTTGTTGTTTTCGGTATCGTTTTTGAAATTTATTTCTTCGTTTGTTCCGGATGAATTTATTTTCACAAGCGCAATGCTGTTTTTGTCTATGCTCATAAGACTTATATCATATGTAAACTCAAGCTCTACATCACCGACGCTTCCGCCTGTGGTTTTTAATCTGACAGGTGTGCTTATTATTCCGTCGGGCAGCTTTTTTTCTTTTTTTGCGGAAGAATCCGCAGTCATATCCGAACTTTGATTTTCATCGGGATTTATTTCGGTTTCCTCTCCGCTCGACATTATCAGTCTTCCGTTACCGTCTTTCAAAGAATATGTTGCTGCGGCCTTTGATAAAATATTTGTTTCATCCGTTTTAAAGCTCAATTGAACCTCACCCGTTTTATCCGTCATAATATATGTTATAAGAATGTAGACAAAATACACCGCAACACATGCAATAAGAAATGCAAAAATCATTTTTTTGGTTTTGTCCGATTTTAAATTAATCAATATTTTCATCTCGCTTTTCTGAGTTTGTTTTTTAAATTATACCACAAAAATTAAAAATGTGCAACATTTGACAAAAAAGGTAAATTATATAACAAAATCGGTATTGATAAAATTGCCGTGATGTGGTAAAATAAATTATGATTTATCGGTGTAATTTGCATTTCATCTCTGATAAAATGATAAATTATATCAATAACATTCTTTTCAAGAGGGGATGTGCCTTCCCCTCTTGGACACCCCTCGTTTTTTTCTTGAAAACCAACCTGCAAATCATTTCAAAAATCTCAGCCGACTTGATT
>CAKSJG010000012.1 GCA_934463165.1 uncultured Clostridia bacterium | reverse complement strand
CGGTGTAAATGTTATTCCGTTTTCCGTTGCGGAATTCTTTAATTCCGTGTACGGATACGGGATTATATTTTTGCTTTCGGTATTCCCCTCTATCACAAGCTCATTTAAATTACCATTTTTGGATTTTTTCAGTATGCACGGATACCCTTCGACCACCCTCGGAACATTGGTGTTTCTGTATTTTTCACGCATGTAGTTTGAATATATCATGTGTTTCCTCCCGTGTAAGTGTATTCACTGTCGGAGAATCTCCAGCCGTAAATATACTTTGAATTTGTGCTGTCATATCCCAAAATACCCCAGTCAAAATACAGACTGTAGATCGTGTTTGCTTCGGTGATAAGGTCAAAATCTGAAATTGCGCACGATGTTGCGTCAACGGTCACCGTAGCGGCAGCGGAACCCGTCAGAAAATCAACCTGAATAAAATCTCCGAGCTGACCTTTGGGCAGCTTAAGGCTTACGGCTGTCCGCGTGCCGATGTCGTATATCGTATTTACTGAGAGCGTTGTCGGAACGCCTGCTGCGGTTGCGGGGCGGATATTGCGGACTTTGGCGGTCAATTCGTTTGATTTGACACATTCGTTCAGCATTGAGCTTGACAGAATTGTCCACGGACTCCAGTATCCTCCGCCGTTTGTTGACACGCGGTATCTCAACTCTGTACCGTTGATATCCAACTGATAACAGGATGAGCCGCCGTATGTCTCGGAGTACGACCCTGCAAACAAATATCCGCTTGTAGTTGAAAACGCAACTTCATCATCGGTGCTTATGTCATCTTCGCAGCTATATTTGTATGCGCCGTCCGTAATATTGTTAAAATACGAAAATCCGCCTTCGGCAGCAATAATGTTTACGGGTTTAATTGAACGCGTCAGACTTACTTCTTTGTCGGTTGTCGGAAGATACTGTCCGTCAAGCCTTACCGCTTCTATAACATTTGCCTGTGCAACCGTTTCAATTCCGTCAAGCTTTGCTTTGTCGCTGTCGGTAAAATCATTGGTGCTTAAATCCTTTCCGTCAACTTTATCGACCTTTTTTGCAATGCTGCTTTCAAAGTCTTCTTTAAGTGTGTAGCCGGCAAGCTTTGTGCTTATGTCATTTGTTGTTTCGTAAGAATCGAGCTTATTTTCCACATAATCTTTTTTTGCATAATCCGATATATCGATATTTATTGTTTTTTCCGCATCGGGTTCTATTTCGCTGCCGTTTATTTTAATTTTTTCCAATGTATTTACATTTGCGTTTGCCTCTATTTCGGCAAGCTTTAATTTTTCCGAATCCGTAAAACTGTTTTCCGATAAGCTTTTCCCGTTTTCTTTATCGACCTTCTCCGCCAGGCTGTTTTCCAAAAAGGATTTCAAGGCATAATCGGTAAGGTCGATATTTACGTTCTTTTCTCCGTCGGGTGTAAGCGTGTTTCCGTTAACCTTTACCGTTTCAATCATATTAACGTCCGCACCGGTTTCAATTCCCGCAAGCTTTTGTTTTTCGGCATTTGTAAAGCTGTTTTCCGACAGCCCCATGCCGTCGGATTTGTCAACCTTGTTTTTAACGCTTTCATCAAGCGCCGAAATCTTCAAAAGAATTCGTGTAAGTATATCGGGATTTGAGCCTACAAGAGCCGTGCTTAAATCTGAAGTGTTTATGCTTTGTGATACAAAAAGTCTGCCTTCCTTTGAATACCATCGGCTTGTTATCTCGTTATCGGATAACTTGTATGCGGCTATCTGATAAATAACCGCTCCGCTTTGAGCCGTAATTTCTCTTCCTATATTCCAGACAAGAATTGTATTGCCGCTTTTTTCATCGCTGCTTTTTATGAGATTTGTGCCGTCGGTTTCGGTTATTTTTGTCTCTCCGTCAATTTCCGATACAATCATTACCGTATAATCCGACAGATTTTTGTCGAGCAAAAATTTTACCGAGCCGAAATTGGAACTGTATTGAGATATTTGCGGTGAAGAGGTATCTATTCCGCATTTTACATCAATAATAAAATCCGCTGAGTTTTCGTTGTTCATTTCTTTCCTCCTTAAGGTTTAGAGTATATTTTTATGCTTGACGGATAGTTTTGCTGTAAAAGTTCAAAACCTGCAAAAACGGTCTTTATACATTCGCTTGCGCGTTTAATATCGGGGCTTTTTGCCGAAAATCCTATGTGACACCATCCGCCTCCGTATTTGCCTTTATAGCTTTTCAGGTTCAGACGTGAAAGCGCCTCCAAAAGGGTGTATACAAGAGTTGAAACCGCGCAGCAGCACAAGTCATTCCCGTTTACTCTGCCGGCATTGCAGTGCCCCAATACGAGTACGTCGGTTTGCGCCGTATCATGTTTAAAATGAATTTCCGTCATTTTTTAACGCTCCTTTTGGCTTCCTGCAGCGTAAATTTTCCGGGCAGCTTTTTCCTGTAGCCTTTTACGGCATAGTTGTCGTCCGATGAGTCGCGGTTTATGTTGTATTCTTCGTTATCATATGCCGCTTCATTTGAAAAGACTCTGTTTTCATCGGCGTTCTGTCTTATTTTATTCATGATTTTTTCCTTTCCGTCAAAGCTCATCATTTCAAGACAAAGAAGCGCCTCATTGCTGTTTTGCGGATTAAACAGCCCTATGTTAAAGAGCTCTTTTGCAAGCTCGTTCTGCGCCGAGGTTGAAAACGGATTTTCTTTTTCGCTCGTCACAACAATATCAAACACGGGGCGTTTTATCAGATCGCCTTGTCCGGAATAAAGCTCCGTATTTGAAAAGTCGATAAATTTCATTTCACTTTCCGGAGAGCTTATCCGAAAGCATCTCGGTTCGTCATAAAACTGTCTGATAAGCTCGATTACAAGGTAACTGATTTTTCTGAATGCTCTGTACGTTGTTTTTATCATATCGCGCGAGAGCTTGCTTCCGGCTTCCTGCAGTGCCGCAATGGCGCTTGCCGCGGTAACTCCGCGCACGGTTCCTCCCTGTGAAACATCGCGGCTTCCGGAGGTTTCTTTAAGTTCATCGATTTTCTGCGTCAGCAGATTAAGTATGCTTCCGTCAAGCTGCGAGACGTTTATCTCTTTTATGTTTCTTTCGTCAAGACTCCCCGACGTATGGACAAATTCCTTTGACCAATCCGCAAACTCTTCTTCGTTTATCCCGGCATTATCCGAAATGAAAAACCGTCTTCTTCCCGATTGCAGAGCATTTTTTATAATTATTTGATTCAGCTTGTCGATATACATCTGAACATCTTTCATGATATCGATATAACCGAATCCGCACGGCGTTCCCTCATCCGCAAACAATACGTCAAATATAATCGGGTATTTTCCGTGATCGTAAAATCCTCTTTCAAAAAGCTCGGGATCGTTTTCAGATGCGTAAAGAACGCAGTCGTTAACGTATTTGCAGTAGTGAACGATTTCATGTCCGTTAACACTTTTTTTGTAATACCAATCTATAACTGCGCTTTTGTTATCCGTATCAACGGTATCGTCATAAATATATTTTGCGATATCCACCGACGCATTTGTCAGCTTTCCATCTAAAATCGGATATTTTTCGGTTAATATGTCATTATCCTCAAGCTCAACGGTAAAAAGATTTCTGCTTTCCTGAATGTCACGTATTCCGCTTTCCCAGAATAAGTTTAATATATCAAGCCTGCGGATATCCACGTCTCCGAGACCGTCTTCGAGGTTGTTGTTCCAGAATACACCGTAACATCCCGTTCCCGTTTTCAGCTTATACCACCATGCGTCGGAGTATGTTTGCTCAAATTCGTTGTTTTCAAATATTACCGGCAAAACATACGAAAGAATTTTTGCGCTTGCGCTGTCGCTTTCTTCTCTTGCAAGCACCGTCGGCACGGGAATGTTATCCATTGCATCGGCATGCTTGTTGGCGATGCTGTTAAAAAGCCATGCCGATGTCGGCTGCGGATCGGAACTGTTTTCGCTTCCGATAAGACTCCAATGCTGCATTTTCCACCATTGCTCATTTTCAACAATCCTTTTTTCAAGGTTGATTTTTCCGTCTTTGTATTTATTAAGGATCTGCGTTGCTTTCAGCACGTCCTCGGATGATATTTTATGAAAATTTTCAACAGGTGTGATGTTTTGAACATTTGATTCATCAAATTCCGTCATGTTCTTTCTCCTTTCCGTTTTGACAAAATGCAATGCCCCCGGGCAAATACATGCCCGTCATTTCGTCTGATTTTATTTTATAATAAATAAAAAATTTTTGCAGTGTGATTCCGACAAAAAACGAAATGCCCGAAAGTATAGAAAATTTAACCGTTGTGTAACATAATTGATAAAAAAAACGACGAAATGGGGCAAAAAGGTATGTTGACATTTTGACATAAATGTTGTAAAATTTTATATATAATATTGTCGGTTCGGTATGATTGCATGATATCGGCTTTTACTTTGATTCGGAGGAATTGCAAATGGTATGTAAAGTGTGTAAAAAGGAGCTTGATTCGCCGATATGCTCTTTTTGCGGTGAAGATAATTCCAAGGAGTTTTATGCTCAAAATAAGTCTGAAAGTACACCTTCGCGTATAAAAAACAGCAGAAAGCTTTATGGCAAAAAAAGGAAGCTGCGCATAAACTTTAAACGGGTTTTTGTTTTGGCTGTTTCTTTGCTTGTTTTGATATTTGCGGTAAGATTTGTGATTTCTCTTTTTAAATCCGACGATTCAAAATCAGTTAAGACGGAAAAAACCTTATTTTCTTCGGGAATGCTTGCCGTAAAGAGTGACGGCCTTTGGGGTTATCTTTCATCCGATGGAAAAGCATCGTATAAAATCGAGCCCAAATTTACTCTTGTTACAAATTTTTACGGCGATTTTTCATTTGCGGATATAAGAGGTAAATTTGCAATGATAAACAAAGACGGAACGGCGGCAACCATGCCTGATTTTGATGCTGTCGGCAAAGCGTCCGCAAACGGTCTCATACCGGCAAAACAGGGCGATTTGTGGGGATATATAAATGAATACGGAACGTTTGTGACAGACCCCAAATTTACAACCGCGTCTGTATTTGCCGAAAACAATATCGCGGCCGTGTCGGTAAGTGGAAGCTACGGATATATAGGCGAAGACGGCGAATATGTCATTGCGCCGCAGTATGATACGGCAGGCGATTTTTCATCCGACGGATTTGCGGCGGTATCGTCAGACGGTAAATATATGTATATTGATGCGGACGGCAACAGCCTCGGAGAGCTGACCTTTGATTATGCATGCGAATTCAAAAACGGCTTCGGCTGCGTAAAAAGTTGCGGTGATTACGGTGCCGTGGATTCCGAGGGCAATATGGTTATACCCGCGCAGTTTGACAAGCCCTTTGAATTTGATGCAAACGGATATGCGAAAATATGCGTCGGCGGCAAATACGGCATTATAGATAAAAGCGGAAACTTTGTTATCAATCCGCGCTACAGGGATCTGGGTGATTTTAACGGAGAAAACCTTACTTTTGCAAGGCGCGGAGACGGGAAATACGGATTTATCGATATGAAAGATAAGTTTGTAATAAGCCCGGAATACAATGATGCCGGTAATTTCTCGTGTGGTCTGGCGCCGGTTAAGTCGGGAGAATCGTGGGGTTATATAAATGAAAAGGGCGAAACGGTTATAGATGCCAAATATTCATTTGCAACGCAGTTTTATTCAGACGGGTATGCATGCGTGGCAGACGCTGACGGCGGATACATGATTATAGATACAGACGGGAAAAATGTTTTTGCCGACAGCTTAAAGATTCAATCTGTTATGCTCGGCGATTTTGCCAAATAAGCTCTAAAAAAACGGAAAGGAAAAAGCCCGGTAACTCTTAAGCTTATCGGGGCGGATTAATGTTATGATATGTCCGAAATGCGGTAGAAGATTTGAAGGTAATTGGTGTCCGATTTGCGGTATGCGTCTTGAGAAAGAGAACGGAGAAGTAAATTATTCCGGCTCCGTGCAAAATAACGAATACGATTACAGCTATATTCACTCCGGCAGTGATACGCGCAAAAAGCTGAAAATTGCTCTGGCAATAATCTGCCCGGTTGCGGTCGGGATAATAGTTATCGTATCGCTTTTTGCATCGGGCATAATCGGCGGAAGCAAAAAGCCCGAGAAAGCGGCTGTCAGCAGTGCGGAAGAAATCGAAAAGGAAAATATAAAAAAGCTTACCGAAAGGGCGCACAAAAGCATGCAGATGGGTGATTATGAATCTGCGGAAGCCTTATATAAGCAGATTGCATATGACGATGCTTCAAACGATGAAGCAGTAACTGTATATAAAATATTATATAATTACAATAAAGCATTTGATTTTGCAGACAAGAAGGATTATTCCGAAGCGAGAAGATTTTTTAATAAAATTCCGTCGGAATATCATGATTATGATGTTGCCGGGGATGTTGAATCGCTTGAAGATGACATTGATGAAGGTGAGCGCGCATATAAGACTTTCGGCGAGATAAAGGCATTCATGAAGGATGAAGATTACGATAACGCGCAGAAATGCATTAACATAATAGACGAATCAAAGCTTACATATGATGATGTCGATACTATTGATAAATATCGCAGCGAGATAAAAAATGCACAAATTATCGCATCCGACGGCTCGGAAGACAATTGAGTTATGCAGAGGAGAATATTTTATGAATATTTTATTTGCGTCTGATATGTCATTTAATTATTTTTTAAAATTTCCCGGTAATGACGCGGTCATGCAAACAATGGGGGAAACCCGCAAGATTTTTTTGGCGGCGGATTTTTCCGTTGTGAATCTCGAAAATATTTTCGGCGAAGAATCATGTTTTGAGCCTATTGTCAAAAGCGGCCCGAATTTGATCAGCAGTGATGAATTTATTTCATATATCGATGTGTTAAATCCCACAGCGGTTGGAATGGCAAACAATCATTGCGGTGATTACGGCGCAGGTGCAATCAGGCATACTGTTAAGCTGTTAAAGGAAAGACAGTACCGGGTGTTCGGCGCAGGCGAAAATATCGAAGAAGCGTATAAACCGACAATTTTTGAAAAAGACGGCATAAAGGTCTCGGTAA
Source organism: uncultured Clostridia bacterium (assembly GCA_934463165.1). Lineage (GTDB taxonomy): Bacteria > Bacillota > Clostridia > UMGS1810 > UMGS1810 > RGIG1828. The sequence goes on along the minus strand of CAKSJG010000012.1, from coordinate 65,938 downwards.
CAGCCGTATGCGAAAATGAATTCGGAATTGCTGCTGAAAATTCTCCCGGGGCGGCAGGTTACAGTCTTGCCAAGGTGACAAAAAATATTTCTTCATCCCGCGAACAGGGGATGATTCCCGTGATTTATTTTCACGGCGGAAATGAGCGCAACCCGTTTCCTTCACCGGGAAAGGTTGAGCTTTACCGTCATTTTATTGATATGGGTGCAAAAGCAGTGATTGCCATGCATACTCATTGTCCGCAGGGCTTCGAAACATACCGCGGTTGTCCGATTATATACAGCATGGGTAACTTTTTCTTTCCGAAGCCGCCGGAAGCGGCGGTTCTGCCTTCGTGGAATTACGGATACATGACAATGCTAAATATTACGCAAGAGGATATATCATTTGATATTTTGCCGTATCATTTTGATATGAATTCTCACACAATGCTTAAAAATGCGGAAAAAGAAGATTTTCTTAAGTATATGTCGGTGCTGAATGCTCCCATTGCCGATGAAAACAGATTGAAAAGCCTGTTTGACGGCTGGTGTGTCATTTCGGGATTGGACGTCTATATAAAAAGCGTTAATTATTCCGATGAAACGGAAAAAGGCGGAGCAGAGGCTGTTGTTCATATTAAAAATATTTTTTCCTGCGAGGCGCACAACGAGCTTATAAAAAACTCACTCAATATTTTGTACGGCGGTCGCCGCGGAGATGCCGAAGCGCAAATTGAAACAATTACGCGGCTTCAAAATATGGAAATATAATTGAGCAGAGATACGACTTTTTGACGGTGTAATTTTTGTTGATTTTTATTGTTGACATAGATGTATTTTGATGATATAATTAACATGTTAATTATCAATGAGTTAATTATAAACGAGTTAACAATAAATATATGACGGGAGATGACAAAATGAATGAGGATGTGTATATGAAGGTTGGCAGGCTGTTTGCAAGAGTCGGCAGACTTCACAAATCCGAGTGTGAAAAAAACATAAGCAAGCTTCAGATTCACAGAGGTCAGCATTTCGTGCTGATGATGCTTGAGAAAGAGAACAATGCGGAGTCTCAGAAGAAAATTGCCGAAAAGCTTAAGATAAGCACTGCTGCGGTTGCGGTGATGCTGAAAAAGCTCCAATCCGACGGGCTTATTAAAAAAAGTGAGGATGAATCCGACTACAGGGTTAAGAGAATCGAAATTACCGAAAAAGGCAAAGAAACTCTTAATAAATCACGCGAATATTTCGCAAAGATTGATAAAGATATGTTGCGCGGATTATCCGACAGGGATACGGATGAACTTTACAGAATATTGTGTATAATGGAGCAAAATTTACTTTGCAGGAGGAATGAACAAGAAAAATGTGGCTTAAATATATAAAACCGTATAAAAAATATTTTATTCTCGGCCCTCTTTTTATGATTGTTGAAGTTATCGGTGAGGTTTTAATGCCGAAGTTTTTGTCGCAGATAATAAATGTCGGCATAGCCGATAAAAATACGGGCTACATAATCGGCGTGTGCGCCGCCATGGTTGTAACGGCTCTTCTGATGATGTCCGGAGGGGTAGGAGGAGCGTATTTCGGTGCAAAGGGCTCTGTGTATTTTGCGTCCGATATTCGTGCCGATCTGTTTAAAAAGGTGCAGGAATTTTCTTTTTCAAACATAGATAATTTTTCAACCGGTTCGCTTGTCACAAGGCTCACAAACGATGTTCAGCAGGTGCAGAATCTTGTGAATATGATACTGAGGATGTTTTTGCGTGCTCCCGGCATGCTTATCGGAGCGCTCATAATGGCGATATCGCTGAATGCGTCGCTTTCTTTGGTGCTTGCGGTTGCATTGCCTGTGGTTTTAGGGTCTATGCTTGCCGTAATATCCCGCGGATTTCCGCGTTTTTCCAAAATGCAGACAAAGATAGACGCGCTCAACTCACGCGTAAGAGAAAACGTCACAAACGTACGTGTTATAAAATCGTTTGTACGTGAAGATTATGAACGCGAACGCTTTAAAAAGTCAAATACCGATCTGAAAGACGCAACCTTATCGGCAATGCGTGTTATGATAACCATGATGCCGATGATGATGCTTTTTATGAATCTTACGACAATTGCCGTTTTGTGGTTCGGCGGAAGGCTTGTAATTTCGTCATCCATGGAAGTCGGCGATCTTACGGCTTTTGTCACATACATAACGCAGATTCTTTTTTCACTTATGATGGTTGTTATGATGTTTTTGCAAAGCTCGCGTGCTCTTGCGTCTGCAAGGCGTATAAAAGAGGTTTTGAATACCGTTTCGGATATATCCGATAAAGAGGCGAAATGCCCCGATAAAAAGATAACCGAAGGTAAAATAGTGTTTGACAATGTGAATTTCAGGTACTATAAAAATTCAAAGGAAAAAGTTCTGGACGATATTTCGTTTACGATAAATCCCGGCGAAACCGTAGGAATTATCGGCTCGACAGGATGCGGAAAAACAACTCTCGTATCTTTGATTGCCCGCCTTTACGATGCGGATTCGGGCTCTGTCAGCATAGACGGCACCGACGTGCGTGATTATACTCTTAAAAATCTGCGCGGCGGAATAGGCATGGTGCTGCAGAAGAACGTTTTGTTTTCGGGAAGCATACGCGACAACCTGCTTTGGGGAGATGAGACAGCGTCGGACGGTCAGATAAAAGAAATGAGCGGATATGCCCGGGCGGACGAATTTGTTCAAAGCTTTAAGGACGGCTATGAAACGCACCTTGAACAGGGCGGTTCAAATCTTTCGGGCGGTCAGAAGCAGAGACTGTGTATTGCGCGTGCTCTTTTGAAAAAAACCAAAATACTTATCCTCGACGATTCCACAAGCGCTGTTGACACAGCGACTGAGAAAAAGATACGCGAAGCATTTCGCAGTGAACTTTCCGACTCTGTCAAGATTATAATAGCACAGCGTATTTCCTCGGTATGCGAGGCGGATAAAATTATTGTCATGAATAACGGCAGAATATCAGGCATGGGAACGCACGATGAGCTTATGAAGACAAATACCGAATACAAGGAAATTTACGATTCGCAGATGAGCGGAAAGGAGGCGGCTGTATAATGGCGGCAAGGGATCTTGAAACATTAAAAAAACAGTATAACAGTACCGATAAAGCGGAAACGGCAAAGATTCCCATGCGCGGTCCCGGAGGCGGAAGAGGGCGCGGAGCTGCGGGCGGTGGTAAACCTAAAAACACAAAGGATACGCTTAAGCGCCTTTTCGGATATTTAAAGCCGTTTAAATTTTATTTTTCGGCGGCAATATTCTTTATGCTGCTTCGTGCTGCATCTCAGCTTGCAGGCTCATACATGCTCAGACCGATAATAAACGAATATATAGTTAAAGGACGCATGGAGGGCTTTGTATATGCGCTTCTTCTGCTTTTGGGAATCTATGCTGTCAGCGTATGCTCAACATATCTTCAAAACAGAACCATGCTTCATGTTTCGCAAAATGCCACGGCCAATATAAGGAGCGAACTGTTTAACAAAATGCAGGCGCTTCCGACAAGATATTACGATGACGAAAACACCGGTGAGATAATGAGCAGATTTACAAACGATGTTGATAATGTCGGCACGATGCTTGATTCCGCCGCACTCAGCGTTATATCGGGTTTGATTACACTTATAGGCACATTTTGCATGATGCTTTATACAAACATATGGCTTTCAGTAATCACGGTGCTGTTTTTGCCTATGTTTATAAAAGGCGGAGCTCTCATAGGAAAGAAGAGCCGCAAGTATTATTCAAAACAGCAGGCTGCCCTCGGAGCTCTTAACGGCTATATTGAAGAAGCGGTTACGGGCAGCAAAGTAATAAAAGTTTTTTGCCATGAAGTCGATACCGTGGAGGAGTTTAAGACTCTGAACGGCGACCTGCGCGGAAAACAGTTTATGGCTCAGTTTCTCGGCGGAATAATGGGCCCCGTAATGGGAAATATGAGTCAGGTGTCTTATGCACTGACTGCCGGAATAGGCGGATGTCTCTGCGTGCTTTACGGGTTTGATATAGGCGGTCTTGCCGTGTTTGTTAACTATTCAAGGCAGTTCTCGCAGCCGGTCAACGAGGTTTCAATGCAGATGAACACGGTTTTCTCGGCTCTTGCCGGTGCGGAGCGTGTATTTGCCGTTATGGACCGTGACCCCGAGGTATCGGATGATGCGGACGCGACGGATTCAAAACCTATATGCGGTGATGTAGAACTTAAAGATGTTACTTTCGGCTATGTTCCGGGTAAAACAGTTTTAAAAAATATAAGTTTGCTTGCTCATCCGGGGCAGAAAATTGCCTTTGTCGGCTCCACGGGAGCCGGCAAAACAACAGTTACAAATCTGCTGAACCGTTTTTATGATATAAATTCGGGAAGCATAACGATAGACGGTATTGACATAAAAAAATATAAACGCAATTATCTTCGCAAGAATGTAGCAATGGTTTTGCAGGATACGCACCTTTTTAACGGAACGGTAAAAGAAAATATCCGTTACGGCCGTCTTGACGCGACGGATGAAGAGGTTGTCGAAGCTGCAAAAACCGCCGACGCACATTCTTTCATAATGCGTCTTTCGGACGGATACGATACCGTCATTCAGGGTGACGGCTCTAATCTTTCGCAGGGGCAGCGCCAGCTTCTTAATATTGCGCGCGCCACACTTTCAAAAGCGCCAATTCTTGTTTTGGATGAGGCGACCTCATCGGTTGATACGAGGACGGAGCGTCATATAGAACAGGGCATGAACAGGCTGATGCATAACCGCACCACTTTTGTTATAGCACACAGACTTTCAACCGTGCGTAATGCCGACGCTATTATGGTTTTGGAAAACGGTGAAATTATCGAACGCGGAACTCATGACGAACTCTTAAAGCTTCGCGGCAGATATTATGAGCTTTATACCGGTAAAAAGGAATTGGATTAATTGCGCGTGTTAATATCCGGGCACTTTCATTTTAACGCAAGAAACAGCGGCTCGGCACACTTTCTTGCGTTGAATCGTATTATTTTGTTTATTTTCTGCATCGGAACGGTGTGGTCACCGTTCCCTACATTTGAATTGATAGGTATATTTTAAATTAACAAATGATTTAAACGAAAAGCTGTAATATGATTCCGTTTAATAATTTATTGTAAACTTGTAATAGCTACGTAGGGAACGGTGACTATACCGTTCCGCAAACACAACACGTATACAATTATTTAATCAAATGCAAGGAACGTATATGACCGATTATTCGTAGGGGCAGATAATATCTGCCCGCCTGTTTACATGTATTTTTTCGGGCGGATACTATGTTACTCTTGACATGCTATCCGCCCCTACGCGGTCATTTACAATAAACAATATAAGCATAATATCCGTTGTATAAATAAATATATCTGACAGATATCCAAATTTCTCTAAGGTTACAGGTGTGTGAATTTTTTTAAGTTCGCGAGTTCAGCGCTACTGCACTGCCTGTTTGAGCGACTTAAAATAAAATACATACACCTGTAACCGATACGAATTTTTAATTCTTTTGAATATGTTCGGGTATTGATGCTCCGGTTTTTATGACTTTTTCGGCGATACGCCGTAATAATTTTTGTATGCTCTTGAAAAGGAGTATACATCCTTATATCCGCATTGATAATATATTTCACTGAGCCGCATATTTCTCGAAATCATTTGCCTTGCTTCTTTCATTCTTGCCGCCAGTATATATTCCTTTATGCTCATGTTTGTTTTTGCTTAAACAGTCTTGACATATATTGCTTGTTAATTCCGATGCTTTCGGCTATTGATGATATTGTTATGTCAAACGGATAATTGGAGTCTATTAAATCTTTTATATACGCTACCATGTCCCATTTTTTTCTGACGGAAAATATGCAGGAAAGTATCTCGAATATCTTTGATGCCGCAAAAAGGTGTCTGTTTATAATAAGTTCGTTTGAATCAAGCAAATCCGAAAACAGCTTCGGATTTATATTGTCTATAATTCTGTTTTCGACAGCCTCAAGCATTTTGGCGGCGGTTCCGGTAAACGAAATCCAGTTGTATGTCCAGCAGTTGTCGCTGCCTGTCTGCCATTTTCCGTATTCTCCCGGCAGCATCAAAAAAGTCTGGTTTTCGTGCATGTTATATTTTTTGTCGTTTATAATCACGGCTCCTTCTCCTTTTACAACATGCTGAAGAAGGTAAAATTCCGACTTTTCCACCTCGAAAAAGTCATAGGGTTCGCATACTTGATATCCGGCACAATACGGAATTATGTCGGTCAGACCGGTGCTTTTAATCGGTATAACAAGCATTTTACAACTCACATTAACACACCTCCCACATATTATTGAGTTTAGTTTAACATAAACGGATTAAAAATTCAACAAATTTTTTTGCGCCTTTTTAAAAAGTCACTTTTTGCAATTAAATGTATATGTTTTGCTATTGATATATTAATTTTTGAAATGCTATAATAATCGTGAAAGATATTATGTGAGGAGATGTGAAAATGAAGAAAATATTTGTGCTTTTATGTGCTGTTATGCTCGCTCTGTTCTGCGCGGGGGTGACATACGCTTCGGATCCGGCCTGCGAAGATTTTGAGACGGGCGTGCTTCAGAGCGGCAAAAACGGTGCCGTTATAAAAGCATCAGACGGAACAATTGCCGCAAAAAGCAGCAATTTTTATGAAAAGGCGCCCGGACAGGGGCGGCCTGCGCAGGCATCCTGTATCGGTGAATATTATTATACTCCCGATATGAGGGGAAATAACGGAAAAAACTATTCTGATACATATTCGCTGGGAGGTGAAAAAAATTCAACCGTTTTGTTTGAAACCGATGTGTATATTCCGAACGATAAAACGGGATATCTTCAGTTCGGTTTTCTTATATCCGACGGCAATGTTTATACAGCCGCCAATCCGAATAACGGAAATCAGACCGAGATTTTGCTCGGCAGGATTATGTCGGACGGCAACGGTAAATTCGGGTTTATAACCAACAACACATTTGGAGACTATTCGTATTCCGCAAATAAATGGTACAGCATCAAATTTATACTTGATTTTGAAAAATCAACCCTTAAGGCAATGATTAAGGACGCTGCGGCTTCCGACAGTGAATATGAATATATAACAATGAAGTATTATCAAAAAGGCTCCGGGCAATTTGCCGCTTTGACGGGTGATACGTATTTTTACAATAACGGTATACACTTAAGCAATGCAAGCTTCTATAACGGGGTTTTGAGCGATGATATAACGGATATCTATGTTTCAAGACCGTTTAACGGTACGGAGGCATATATGGATAATATATCGTTTAATGTTTATGCACCGCTGTATATAAAGATAAATTCCGTTTCGGATTCGGAGTCGGTGTATAAAATACTTAAAGAATATGAAAAAATAGGCAAATTCGATTTTGATGAAAACGAGAATACATACAGCGATTGCGCTTATTCGTGCGGCGTACTTGCAAAAGGTACATATGAAAGCAACGATGCATTGCTTGAAGCGTGGAAAAAATCAAAGAATCCGTATACATGCTCCGCTGTCATATACAAAGAGGATGAAAAGAATTTATACAGATATGAATTTTCGGATTATAACGGTTATATCAAAAGCATTGACAGAGACGGATATATTATATGCAATTCGTTTGAAAAGGGTCTTATAAGTGCAAAGCTCAGCTGTATGAATAATACCGACGACCCCATGACGGTGAAGCTTATATTGGCGCAGTATAAAGACGGAGAGCTTATAAAATTAGGTTATAATCAGGATGATGTAACTTCCGGGCTTAAGAAAGATATAGAAGTATCGGTTAATGTAACCGAAACAGACGGAAGCTTTTTAAAGCTGATTGCTCTCAGGGACGATATGACGCCGATGTTTAATAACATTCAAAGTATAGCGCCGATGTCGGATAAAGAACAGACTCTTTGGCTTGTAGGAGATTCCATTTGCCATGAAAATGACTATACTCATACAAATGACAAGAAAAACTTCCCTTATCAGGGTTGGGGAACATACGCTTCGGCATATCTTGATGACAAAATAAACATCGTAAACAAATCTCTCGGCGGCTGGTCAACAAGGGCTTATCTTGAAGGCCCCATAACAGGTGATTCATATAATTCGGACTGGGGAAAAAACAACTTTATGTGGTACAGGGCCATTTATCCCAATATCGACAGCGGAGATACCGTCATCGTGGCGCTCGGCATAAACGATACAAATACCACACTCGGAACAACATTGGAGCAGTATAAGACAAATTTGAAAAAGTTCATCTCCGGCTGCCGAGAAAAAAATGCCGAAATAATTCTTTTGACTCCGACGATAAAAGCGTACGGCACGTCGGGAGAATCGGCAACGACTTTTGAAGATTCATATGCCGAAAGAGGAGATGTCGTAAGAGAAGTCGGCAGAGAAGAAAATGTAAGGGTTGTGGATATTGCGTCTCTTGAAGCGGATTATCTCACCGAAACCGCGATAAAATATAATGAAGAAGCAGGCAAGGATGATGATGACCCATATGGGTACATAAAGGTAAGACGAGAGTTCTGGCAGCACGGCAGCACGGTTTTTGCGCCTGTTTCGGACGGCGGCTACGGAATTGATTTCAAAACGGAATCAAGTCTTAAAGATGCCGACGGAAAATCAACATCGGTTTTCAAGCAAATGTGGAATGCGGATGAAAACGGAATGCCCGTTTTGGATTCAAACGGTAATCCTACATATAAATATAAGGATTCGGTACATTATAATATAAACAGTGCTGATATCCTTGCAAGGCTGATATTTGAAGACATCGCCAAAAGCGATACAATACTTTCGGATTATGTTAAAATTCCTTATAATAATTAAAACGCGCTGTGAGTGCTTTTGCGTATAATTGTTTTATTCTTTGCCCCGGATGTGCACGGTTCATGTCCGGGGTGATTTTTTGCCGGATCACATAACGGCAATTGCGCACAAGAGTTGAAAAAAATCTTATAAATGCAAGTATTTATTGGTTAAAATTGTACAAAATAAAAAAATGACTTGACATTGATTTTAACATGAGATATAATGCAATAGTATGCATGTATCCTATGGATATTTATGCCTGTTTTTAAGATCTTGCCGCGTATAAAGCGGAGGATTTAAACGTGTTATTGAGTGCTTCGGCATTTGATATATATACTATATGCAGGAGGTGAAAAGATTTGCCAACCTTTAATCAGTTAGTAAGAAAGGGCAGAGAGACATCCGTAAAGAAGTCCACCGCGCCCGCACTTCAGATCGGCTTTAACTCTCTTAAGAAGAGAAATACCGATATCAGTGCCCCTCAGAAGAGAGGTGTTTGTACTACTGTTAAGACGATGACTCCCAAAAAGCCTAACTCGGCTCTTCGTAAAATGGCCAGAGTAAGACTTACAAACGGAATCGAAGTTTCTGCTTATATCCCCGGTATCGGACATACACTCCAGGAACACAGTGTTGTTCTTATCAGAGGAGGAAGAGTTAAAGACCTCCCCGGTGTAAGATATCACATTATTCGTGGTACGCTCGATGCGGCAGGTGTTGCTAACAGAAACCAGTCCAGATCCAAATACGGCGCTAAGAAACCAAAAAAATAATGCCGGGATCTAACAGTTAAACCGTAAGTAACTCCGGTTGCACGGATACTTACAAACAGGTAAGTCAAGTGCGGCAATACGGAATTTATATATATTTATTTTGTATTGAGCACTGACAAGTTTTGTAAAAACTTGAGTACCTATGAAATCATTTTATTATGAAGGAGGGAAGTAAAGTGCCACGTAAAGGTTATATAGCAAAAAGAGAAGTTTTACCCGATCCTATGTACAACAACATCGTTGTTACAAAGCTTATCAACAACATCATGCTTGACGGTAAGAAGGGTGTAGCTCAGAGCATAGTATACGGAGCATTTGATATTATTGCCGAAAAGACAGGAAAGGATCCCGTTGAAGTGTTTACCGCTGCAATGGAAAACATCATGCCTGTTCTCGAAGTTAAGGCAAGAAGAGTCGGCGGTGCCACATATCAGGTACCTATTGAAGTAAGACCGGAAAGAAGACAGACTCTCGGTCTCAGATGGCTCACACTCTATGCACGTCAGAGAAATGAAAGAACCATGCGCGAAAGACTCGCAGGTGAAATCATGGATGCTACAAACAGCATGGGAAGTGCGGTTAAAAAGAAAGAAGATACTCACAAAATGGCAGAGGCCAACAGAGCATTCTCTCATTACCGTTACTAATAAGTGCTGCGCCCGCATATGTGCGGTCAATAACAACAAAAACGAATTGCGCTTATGTATGTTATCGGCGTAATTCATAGCGAGGAAAGGAGGAAAACTCGATTATGCCAAGACAATATTCTTTACAGAATACAAGAAATATCGGTATCATGGCTCACATAGATGCCGGTAAAACCACGACAACCGAAAGAATACTTTATTATACAGGTGTTAACCACAAAATCGGTGAAACACATGACGGTGCTGCTACCATGGACTGGATGGCTCAGGAGCAGGAGCGTGGTATAACCATCACATCGGCTGCAACCACATGTTTCTGGGCTCCCAAGGCAGGTCCTTACGCGGGCATCAAAAACAGAATCAATATCATAGATACACCGGGACACGTTGACTTCACGGTTGAAGTTCAGAGATCTCTTCGTGTACTTGACGGTTCGGTTACGGTTATGTGTGCAAAGGGCGGTGTTGAACCTCAGTCTGAAACCGTATGGAGACAGGCTGACGATTACAACGTACCGAGAATGATTTATGTTAACAAGATGGATATTATGGGTGCCGATTTCTACAACGTAGAAAACATGGTACACGAAAGACTCCATGCAAACGGTATTCCGATTCAGCTTCCTATAGGTGCGGAAGATACATTCAGAGGTATCATTGATCTTATGACAATGAAAGCTGAAATATATTACGACGAAATGGGAACAAAATACGGTGAGGAAGAGATTCCTGCCGATATGCTTGAAAAAGCGCAGGAATACAGAAATAAAATGGTAGAAGCGATTGCAAGTACCGATGATGACATCATGGAAAAATTCCTCATGGATGAGGAAATTACCGTTGATGAACTCAAGAAAGCCCTCAGAAAGGCTACAATCGATAACGAGATTGTTCCCATGCTTTGCGGAACATCCTACAGAAACAAAGGTGTTCAGATGCTTCTTGACGCTATCATCGAATACATGCCGGCGCCTACCGACATCCCCAACATTAAGGGTGTTATTCCCGGAACGGAAACGGAAGAAGAAAGACCTTCATCCGATGATGCTCCGTTTGCAGCTCTTGCATTTAAGATTGCGACAGACCCGTTTGTCGGAAAAATCTGCTATTTCAGAGTATATTCCGGTACACTCGATGCAGGTTCTTATGTGCTTAATGCCTGCAAGAACAATAAAGAAAGAATGGGAAGAATCCTTCAGATGCATGCAAATCACAGAGAAGATATCGAAACAATATATTCCGGTGATATAGCTGCTGCCGTAGGTCTTAAAAACACCACAACGGGTGATACCCTTTGTGATGAAAAAGCTCCCATTATCCTTGAATCCATGGACTTCCCCGAGCCGGTTATCAGAGTTGCCATCGAACCCAAGACCAAAGCAGGTCAGGAAAAGATGGGTATCGCTCTTGCAAAGCTTGCAGAAGAAGATCCTACATTCAAGACATATACCGATGAAGAAACAGGCCAGACAATTATCGCAGGTATGGGTGAGCTTCACCTTGAAATCATCGTAGACAGACTTCTCCGTGAATTTAAAGTTGAAGCAAACGTAGGTAAGCCGCAGGTTTCCTACAGAGAAGCATTCAGAAAACCGGTTGACCAGGAATGCAAATATGCACGTCAGTCCGGTGGTAAAGGTCAGTACGGTCATGTTAAGATCAAAGTTGAACCTACCGAAGAAGGTAAAGGTTACGAGTTTGTCAACAACATTGTCGGCGGTGCTATTCCGAAGGAATACATCCCCGCAGTTGACGCAGGTATCCAAGGCGCTATGCAAAACGGTGTACTTGCAGGATATAACGTTGTTGACGTTAAGGTAACACTTTATGACGGTTCTTATCACGAAGTCGATTCATCCGAAATGGCATTCAAGATCGCCGGTTCTATGGCATTCAAAGAAGCTATGAAGAAATCAGACCCTGTAATCAAAGAACCTATCATGCTTGTTAACGTTATTGTTCCCGATGAATACCTCGGTTTCGTTATAGGTGACTTAAGCTCACGACGCGGTATAGTTAAGAGCCAGGAAGTAAGAAGCGGCGGCGTAACTCAGGTTACGGCAAACGTTCCGCTTGCGGAAATGTTCGGTTATGCTACAGACCTCAGATCCGGTACACAGGGAAGAGGACAGTACACAATGGAACCGTCGCATTATTCCGAAGTTCCGAGCTCAATTCAGGAAAAAATTATCAATAACAGAAATAACAAAGAATAATTTAAAAAAACTATTGATTTTTTTGCCAATTAATAGTAAAATATAATTATTAAATAATATTTATTTTAAGGAGGAAATATTAATGGCTAAGGAAAAATATGAAAGAACCAAACCGCACGTTAATATTGGTACCATAGGACACGTTGACCATGGTAAAACAACATTAACCGCTGCTATCACAAAAGTTCTCGCTATGGAAGGTAAAGCTCAGTTCGAAGCTTACGACATGATCGATAAGGCTCCGGAAGAAAGAGAAAGAGGTATTACGATCTCCACAGCACACGTTGAGTATCAGACAGAAACAAGACACTATGCACACGTTGACTGCCCGGGACATGCCGACTATGTTAAGAACATGATCACCGGTGCTGCTCAGATGGACGGTGCAATACTCGTTGTTTCCGCTGCTGACGGCCCGATGCCCCAGACAAGAGAGCACATCCTTCTTGCAAGACAGGTTGGTGTTCCCTACATCGTAGTATTCATGAACAAGGTTGACCAGGTTGACGATCCCGAGCTTCTCGAACTCGTTGAAATGGACATCAGAGATCTTCTTTCAGAGTATGACTTCCCCGGTGACGATATTCCGATCATCAAAGGTTCTGCTCTTCAGGTTCTCGAATGCGCATCAACTGATCCGAATGCTCCCGAATATGCTTGCATCCACGAGCTCATGGACGCTGTTGACAGCTACATTCCTGCTCCGGAAAGAAGCACAGACAAGCCGTTCCTTATGCCTGTAGAGGATGTATTCTCTATCACAGGCCGTGGTACAGTTGCAACAGGTAGAGTTGAAAGAGGTGTTGCACACGTTGGTGACGAAGTTGAAATCGTTGGTCTTACCGATGAAAAGAGAAAAGTTGTTATAACAGGTCTCGAAATGTTCAGAAAACAGCTTGACGATGCTCAGGCAGGTGATAACGTTGGTGCACTTTTAAGAGGTGTTCAGAGAAACGAAATCGAAAGAGGACAGGTTCTCGCTAAACCGGATACAATTCATCCGCACACATCCTTCAAAGGTGAAGTTTACGTTCTTACCAAAGATGAAGGCGGACGTCACACACCGTTCTTTAATAACTACAGACCTCAGTTCTTCTTCAGAACAACTGACGTTACAGGTGTTATTAAATTACCCGAAGGCACAGAAATGTGCATGCCCGGAGATAACGTAACTATGGAAGTTGAACTTATCACTCCTATAGCTATCGAAGAAGGCCTCAGATTCGCTATCCGTGAAGGTGGAAGAACTGTTGGTTCCGGTGTTGTATCTTCAATCAACAAATAATTAAAGATTAAATAATTTTGTTTGTCGGTATGTGTCTTTGAATAAAAACGAATATTGACAGACGGAGCCGAAAGGGCTGCAGTATGATGATTTCTCAAAATTATTATGCTGCAGCCTTTTTTTGGCTCGGCTCTTTGTCAATATGTTGGGGTCAAAAATTAAAAAATGTGATAAAAAATCCGACAAGTTAAAAACGCTTGTCGGATTTTTTATTAATATTTCTTATCCATAAGTGCTCTTTCGGTGTCCTCAATTGCATTTACGGATTTTTCATCCAAATGACAAACAATATAATAGTATAGCGCGTCAATAATGGCAAGCTGTGCAAAACGCGAGTTGAGTCCGAGTATTCTGTATTGAGTTTCGTCCGAGCTTGTTGTAAGCACTATGTCGCTGTATTTCAAAATCGGCGATTTTCCTATGTTTGTGATGCATATTGTAACCGCTCCGACTTCCTTTGCTATTTTAAGCGCCTCCACAATGTCCTTTGAAGATCCCGAATGCGATATCCCTATTGCAACATCGTTTGCATTTAAGTGTGACGCAGCAATTGCCTGCATGTGGTTGTCGCTGTAAGAGTAAGCGTTGAGCCCTGCTCTTAAAAACTTGTGCCCCGCATCAAGCGCTACGGATGCCGAATTTCCGAGCCCCATGGTAATTATTTTATTCGCGTTCATAATAGCCGCTGCAGCATTTTTAAGCGCGTTTTCGTCAAGGGAGTTTTTTGTCTTTTCAAGTGAACAGTAAATTTCGTCACATACTTTTGAATAGACGGTATAGCATGAATCGTCGGGGGTTATGTCGCTTCCTGTCACCTCGGGTGTACCGGCTTCAAGTGCAAGCGATATTTTCATGTCCTGATATCCGTTAAAGCCGAGTCTGCGCGCAAAGCGCACAATCGTTGCCTCTCCGCAGCCGCATTTATCCGCAAGCTCGGTTATTGAAAGCGGCGTAAGTCCGCCGGGATTTTCCGATATCCATGATGCAATTTTCTTTTCCGCGTTTCCCATTTTATCGTATAATATTTTCATCTGAAGAAGTATTTTATTCATATATAGATTTCCTTTTTAATACATTTGTCGGGCTGATATGCCGTGGGATATGTTTTTAAATTCCTCAAAAATTAAATGCTTTCGCCTGTTTTATGAAGAAAAATTTTATATTTGTAAATATATTTTATCGTATTTTTTCATTTTTGTCAAATAAAAAAGCGTTTTGTGAAAACAATTTTCATAAAACGCTTGATTTTTAATAAAATATGTTGTATAATGAAAATAACTTTTATAAATATACGAAAGGAAGTAAAGTTTTTATGACGGATTTTTTATTTGATATGATTTTATCCGAGCTTGAAGATGCGGTCGGCAGAGAAAACTGTTCCACAAAAACCATTGACAAAATCACTCACGGAGTGGATTATTTCTGGCTTTCCAGAATGTGGGCAGACAGAGGCCTCAGAATGCCTGAGGCGGATGTTGTCGTATCGCCGGAAAATGCCAAGGAGGTATCGAACGTACTGAAAATTGCAAATTACTATAAAATCCCCGTTACCACGTGGGGCGGAGGCGGCGGAACGCAGGGCGGCGCGCTTCCTGTATGCGGGGGAATTGTTCTCGATACCAAGAGGATGAATAAAATTTATGATATCAATGAAAAAAGCATGTACATAGAATGCGGAACCGGCGCCGTATATAAGCATATTGAATGGGCGGCAAACGAGAGAGGTTATGCCACAATGCATTATCCGAGCTCGCTCACATGCTCAACCGTGGGAGGATTCCTTGCTCACCGCGGGATCGGCGTTGTTTCCACAAAATACGGCAAGATTGACGACATGGTGCTTCAAATGGAGGTTGTTTTGCCGAACGGAGAAATTATAAACACTTCATCTGCTCCCAAGCATGCCGCAGGACCGGATCTCAATCAGATATTCATAGGCTCCGAGGGCACGCTCGGCATAATGACAAAAGCCCAGATGAGAATTTACGATCAGCCCGAAACAAGACGCTTCAGAGGATTTTTATTCCATAAC
Organism: uncultured Clostridia bacterium; assembly: GCA_934463165.1. GTDB lineage: Bacteria > Bacillota > Clostridia > UMGS1810 > UMGS1810 > RGIG1828. The sequence continues at coordinate 50,126 of CAKSJG010000012.1, read as the reverse complement.
ATGACCGACGCGTTTAATGCCGGAAGAGAGCTTCTGCAAAAGTTCAAACCGTCTGTTATGAGGCTCTATGACGAGGCCGAGACATCTACGCTTATCAAGAAAATCGTTGGTGTGTCAAAGCCGGGAGCGTTTATGAACGTTGCGGTTGAGGGTGTGTCCGAAATTGTTGATGTAGAAGAAAAAATCATGCTCAATCTGTTTGCAAAATATAACGCGGAGGATCTCGGAAGCGAATACGGTGAAAAATGGTGGAAAGAAAAAATAACATTTTTCTATCCCGGCAACATGATGGATCTTCCGCAGATGTTTGGAACAATGGATACCATAGCACCTTATGATAAAATAGAAAATATATATTGGGAGATGAAAAAAGCAATCGAAACAAACTTTCCGATGGCTAAATTCATAGCTCATTTTTCACATTGGTATGAATGGGGCTGCATGATATATGACCGCTTCATAGTGGATGATGTTCCCAAGGATCCGCACGAAGCGCTGAGACTGCATAATGAAATATGGAACTGCGGCGTCAGATGCGCAATAGCAAACGGCGGTGTTGTAAACGATCATCACGGAGTCGGCATAAAGCTCGGCAGACTTATGAAAGAACAGTACGGCCCCGCAATGCAAGTGTTTGAAGGAATTAAAAAACAGCTTGACCCGAACGGAATACTCAATCCGTTTAAGCTCGGTCTTTAATAATTCGGAGGTGGATGTAAGATGAATATATCTCAAAAAGCAAAGAAAATTACCGAAGCATGCCGTTTCTGCTGGATGTGCCGTCATATATGCCCGATAGGAAACGCAACCGGCCGTGAGAGGAATACGGCGCGTGCGCGTGCACTTTCTCTGACTTTGGTTGAAAGGGGCGCTGTCGGTTTTGATAATGACATTATAGATAATGTGTACGAATGTTCTCTTTGCGGAGCGTGCACCAATGACTGCGCAACCGGTTATGACCCCGTAAAGTTTACAAAAGAAGCGCGAACCGATGCGGCGCTCGGAGGAAAAATGCCCCCTTATGTCGAAAAAGCTCTGGACAGCATAGAAAATCACGGCAATGTTTACGGAAAAGAGGACTTCTGCGATTGCATAAAAAACCTTGCCGAAGCTCATAAGAAAAAGACGGATACGCTTTTCTTTATAGGAAAGAACGCAATATACAACACGGCGAAAAAAGCCGTAAAAGCCGCAATGGTGCTTGAAAATGCCGGTGTAAAATTTACCGTTTTGTCTGATGAACCCTCATCCGGGTACGATATGGATTTTCTTATCGGCGCAACCGACGAAACAAAGCAGACGATGATTAAATGCGCAGAGGCTGTTTCCGAATTTAAAAAGGTTATTTGCTATGACCCCGATGACGCAAAAATATTTTTGCATGAATTTAAGGAATACGGCATAGATCCGGGTGCCGAAACCGTAACCTTTGCATCGGAATGCGTGTCTCTTTTAAAGGGCGGAAGACTGAAACTCAAAAAGACCGATAACGAATATACGTTTCAGGATCCCGCATCTTTGGCGCGCGATCTTGACGATACCGAAAGCGCAAGAATCATTCTGGATGCATGCGGCAATAATAAGGAGATGCTTTTAAACAGAAAAGATACCGTCATTGCAGGGCACAGCATAATGAATCTGTATATGAAAGACGTTATGAAGCTTGTAAGCGACGGCAGGTGGAAAAATGCCGAAAACATCGGCGCTGAATGCGTGGTTACAGCGTGTCCGTCGGATTATGCGGCGCTTTCTGCCGAAAAACCGGACGGTATCGAGCTTAAGACGCTTGAAGAAATAATACTGGATAATACGGAGGAATAATACTATGCTTACAGGTTTAAAGGATATACTTTCCATAGCGGAGAAAAAGGGATTTGCCGTTCCTGCGTTTAATACGTATAACATGGAAACCGTAATGGGCATTGCCGAAGCAGCCGAGGAGCTTAGCGCTCCGGTTATAATTCAGTGTTATTCAAGGCTGTTTTCGTCAAAAGAAGGGTACTTTGTATCTCCGATTATTCTTGCGGCAGCCGAAAAGGTAAGCGTTCCGGTTTGTTTTCACCTTGATCACGGTTCGGGCTCGGAGCCCGTGACGCGTGCTCTCAGATACGGCGCTACGGGAATAATGATAGACGCGTCTGCAAATGAATTTGAAAAAAATGTTAAAATAACAAAAAATACGGTTGATACGTGTGCATATCTCGGCATAGGCGTTGAGGGAGAGCTTGGCCATGTGGGCACCGTTAACGACGAAAAAACGGATGACTACACAAATGCCGACGAAGCTGCGGAATTTGTAAGAGCAACGGGTGTTGACGCTCTTGCAATTCTTGTCGGCACGGCTCACGGCAGATACAAAAAAGCTCCGAGGCTCGATATTGACAGAATCCGTGATATAAAGAAGTCAACAGGTATTCCTCTTGTCCTTCACGGCGGAAGCGGAGTACCCGACGATCAGATCCGCGCCGCAATAGACGCGGGAATTAAAAAAATCAATTTCGGAACGGATGTGTGCTATTCTTTCCTTGATAAGGTTTTTGAAACCTCAAGAGACAAAATAGCAATAGATTTATTTATGAAAGACGCAATAGAATCCGTAAAGCAATTTGCTGCGGAGAAGATAAAACTTTTGGGAGCTGATAATAAGGCATGAGCAAAATAGTCGGAATTGGGGCAAACGTATACGATATGCTGATAGAACTGCCGTTTTATCCCGAAGAAGATACAAAGCTGAAGATTAATTTCATGCGTCCGTCGGGCGGAGGTCCGTGTGCCACGGGGCTTGTTGCTGCGTCAAAGCTCGGAGCGGACAGCGCATTTATCGGCAATGTGACGGATGATTCTGTCGGTGAATTTCTGATATCGGATTTCAAAAAATACGGAGTTAAAACCGAATATATAAATGCCGTCGGCGGCTGTTCGCCTTTTACGTCATATGTCATACTAAGCAAGGCAAGCGCGAGCAGAACAATAATTTTTGACCGCGGCACTCTCCCTGCGTATAATCTTGACAAAAAGGCGGAGGAGGCGGTTAAAAATGCCGAAATCCTCATGATAGACGGAAACGAAACGGCGGCGGCAATTTCAGCTTGTAAAATTGCAAAGCAAAGCGGAACGAAAATACTCTATGATGCCGGCGGACTGTATGACGGTGTGGAGGATCTCATTCCGTTTGCCGACATTTTAATCCCGTCTGAGGAGTTTGCCCTCGGGTTTACAAAATGCGGCGATGCAAAGTCGGCTGCAAAAAGGCTTTATGATATGTATGACAACGAAGCGGTTGTCATAACCTGCGGCAAAAAGGGCGGAGTGTACTGCACGGGCGGCGATGTTTTGCAATATCCTGCATTTGAGGTCAGCGCGGTTGATTCAAACGGTTCGGGAGATGTTTTTCACGGAGCATATTCGTTTGCCGCGCTAAATAAAATGCCGCACGGTGAAGCATGCATATTTTCAAGTGCCGTTTCGGCACTAAAGTGTACAAAAACAGGCTCAAGAGAGGGTGTGCCCTTCCTTGAGGAAACAATAAAATTTTTAAAGGAGCGCGGATACAATGAATTTGAAAAAAACTTGGGATAAGGAATACGGAAAAAGTGAAGTTATCACATGGGATAACAGCGATCTTGACCTTATAGAAATCGATATGGTTCGTCTGCACGGAGGAGACAGCAAAAGATATAAAGAAGAAGACACCGAGTACGGAATAGTAATTCTCGGCGGTAAGTGCGATATCACGGGAGACGGATTTGAATATAAATCCATAGGCAAAAGAAAAAACGTTTTTGACGGTGCGGCAACGAGCGTGTATATTCCGTCAAACAGAGAATTTGTCATAACCGCAGCAGACGGAGACTGCACGCTTGCCGTAAGCAAATGTCCGGGTGAAGAAGAGTTTGAGCCTGTGCTCATAAATCCCGAGGATGTCATAATAAAGGATCTCGGCAAGCCCGGTTGGGAAAGACAGGCGCATTTTGTCCTTGACGAGAGAGTGAATGCAAATTACATATACATCGGCGAGGCATTTGTTAACGGCGGTCAGTGGGCAAGCTATCCTCCGCATAAGCACGATGACGATAACATGCCGACAGAGGGAGTGCTTGAAGAGGTTTATTATTATGAATTTGATAAACCGCAGGGCTTCGGAATACAAAGGGTATATACCAAAGAGGGCGATGTTGACGAAACATACACCGTAAAAGACGGTGACTTCGTTCACATACACCGCGGCTATCATCCGTTTTGCTGTGCACCGGGCTACACCAACTATTATTTGTGGGTAATGGCCGGCAAAAACCGCGGGTTCTTCATGACTACGGAAGAATGCCATAAATGGCTTAATAAGTGATAAGAAGGGTGATTAATCTTGAAATATGTTCTCGGCATAGATTTCGGCGGCGGTTCTTCAAAGGCAACGCTTCTGTCTCGGTCGGGGACTGTTGCGGCAACGGCAGTCTCCGAATATCCGACGTCATACCCGAAAAGCGGAATGGCTGAGCAAAACCCCGAAGATTGGTATAACGCCGCCTCTTTGAATATAAAATCCGTTCTGGAAAAAACGGGTGTTAATCCGAAAGACATTGAGTGTATAGCGCTCGATGCCGCAACGCATACCGCCGTTCTTACCGATGAGGATTTCAATGTTCTTTGCCCGTCGATATACTGGACGGACACAAGGAGTCAAAGAGAATGTGACTTTTTAAATAAAAATTACGGAGATTTTATATATAACGAGGTATATCACAAACCCGATACCATATGGACGCTTCCGCAGCTGATGTGGATTCGTGATAACATGGGCGGCGTGTGGAAAAAAACAAAGAGAATCATGTTTGCAAAGGACTACGTAAGACACCGCCTGACGGGTGATTACGTCACGGACTTTATAGAGGCGGAGGGCAGCATGCTTTTCAGCTTCAATACGCTTTCATGGTCTGCGGAGCTTTGCTCCGTTCTCGGCATGGATGCCGCCATGCTTCCCGAGGTTGTAAACCCGATTGACAGGGTCGGCAGCGTAACGCCTGCTGCGGCGGCGCAAACGGGGCTCATTGAGGGAACACCCGTTATATGCGGCACGACGGACACCGTCATGGAGGTTTTCGCAAACGGCGCGGTAAATAAAGGTCAGATGACCTTAAAGCTTGCAACGGCGGGCAGAATATGCGTTGTGACAGATAAACCGTACCGCAGCAGGGATCTTATAAATTATTCTCACATAACCGATTCGCTGTGGTATCCGGGAACTGCCACAAAGTCTGCGGCATCGTCGCTCCGCTGGTACAGAGATACCTTCGGCTCAGGCTATGCCGAAACGGATAAAGCGGCAGAGCATATCCCGATAGGCTGCGACGGGCTTATGTTTCATCCGTATTTAAACGGTGAGCTCACTCCGTATGCCGACCCGAATTTAAAGGCGAGCTTTACGGGTATTTCGGGAGCGCATACGAAGGCGCATTTCGGACGTGCGGTTCTTGAGGGGGTTGCGTTTTCTCTTCTTGACTGCATGAATGCTCTTGAAGCTGCGGGCGTTAAATGCGGAGACAGCGCTATTGCAATAGGCGGCGGAAGCAAAAGCGTTCTTTGGCTTAAGATTGTTTCGGATTGTCTCGGCATAAAGCTTGTCCGCATGCTTCACAGCGATTCATCCTTCGGCAGCGCAATGCTTGCAGGTACGGCGGCAGGATTTTTTGCTGATGTGAGAGAAGCGGTTAAAATCTGCAACAGAGAGGCATCATCCGTATGTCCCGATATGAATAACCGTGAGATATACTTAAAGTGCCATGAAAAATATAAAGCCGTACACGATGCTCTTGCACCGATATATAAAGGTATGTATTAAAATAATAAACGGGGTGATTGCATGATATCTGTTGCCGTATGCGTTAAGCTTGTTGACGGAGATTTAAATCCGTTTGACGAATGCGCTCTGGAAGAAGCGCTTAAAATTAATAATGCGCATGTTACGGTTGTATCCATGGGGCCCATGCAGTGGCAGAGCAGGCTCCGCTTTCTTACACGTCTCGGAGATATTGATTCAGTGCTTTTGAGCGACAGTGCGTTTGCAGGCTCCGACACCATGGCAACGGCATATGTTTTGTCTGCGGCAATGAAAAAAATAAAGCCCGATCTTATAATTTGCGGCAGACAGGCTATAGACGGAGACACCGCGCAGACTCCTCCCGCGATGAGCGAAAAACTCGGAATGAATGTAATTACAAACGTTATGAAAATAAAATCTGTTTCCGATACGGTTATTGAGTGCGAAACGCGTTCGGGCGAAAGAGAAGAAAAGCTACCGTGTATAATCACGGTTGAAAGAATAAACACGCTTCGTCTGCCGAAAATACGTTCGCACGAAAAGGATATTCTGATTTGGAATGCAAACGATACGGGAGCCGACAAAAAGCTTTGCGGACTTACGGGTTCTCCGACGCGGGTTTTGAAAAGCTTTGAAACGGTACGCGATAAACGTGAATGCAAATTTATGAATCCGTCCGAATTTAAAAACCTGATATCAGAACTTGCCGCAAGAGAAAGCAAGGCGCCGAATGAGGAAAAGACAGCGGATTTTAAAAAGCTTCCCGAGGTTTGCGTCATCGGAGACGGACTTTGTGATATTGCCCTCGCCGTTGCAGAAAAATTTGTAAAGGCAGACCGCATGCCGCCCGAAAAAATTGCGGAATATCTTGAACGCTCACATGCAAAATACGTTCTCTGGCCGTCCGACTTATGGGGCAGAGAGAATGCACCGATTGTAGCTTCAATGCTTAAAACAGGGCTGTGCGCGGATTGCACGTATCTTGAATCCGACGGTGATAACCTTATTATGTACAGACCGGCAAAAGGCGGAAGCATAACCGCAAAAATAAAGTGTCTTACGTTTCCGCAAATGGCAACTGTCCGCATGAAGGGCGACAGAGAGGAAATTGTGCTGGCATTGGGCGCAGGAGTCGCAGAATATAAAACCGAGCTGTATGATTATTCAAAGAAAATCGGCGCCGATATCGCATCTTCAAGAAAACTTGTTGATATGGGCGCTGCCGCTTATGAAACGCAGGTCGGCTTGACGGGGAAAAACGTTAATGCAAAAATATATATTGCAGTCGGGATATCGGGTGCGGTTCAGCACACATGTGCAATAAGCGGATGTGAATATGTTGTTGCCGTAAATCCCGACAGGGATGCGCGCATATTTGAGTGTGCCGATTTCGGATTTGTATGCAATGCCCGTGAAATTTTTGATACTTGATTGAAAAAAGGAGAATTTGCAATGCTTGATTATAAAGTTAAAATCGGCCTCGTGCCGGAAAGAAGATGGCTTGCCGACGGATATAAAAGAAAGGGCATTTTTAATCCGCAAAAGGCTGTCGACAACAAAAATAAGATTGTAAAATACATAACCGAAAATTTTTCGGATGATAAAACAGAGTTTGTAAACCTTGATTTTTTAAATGACGAAGGCTTGCTTGTTGAGGCAGGCGAGTGCGCAAAAATAAGGGATGAATTTAAAAAGAAAAATGTTGATGCCATATTTATTATAAACTGCAATTTCGGCAATGAAGAAGCCGCAGGAACCATTGCAAAAATGATGAACCTGCCGACTCTTCTCTGGGGTCCGCGGGATACAGTTTTTGAGCCCGACGGCACACGTTATACCGACTGTCAGTGCGGTCTGTTTGCCGTCAGCAAACAGCTCCGCCGCTACGGCATTCCGTTTTCATATATAGAAAACTGCCCCGTGGAAGATGAAATATTTTCCGACGGTTTAAAACGTTTTCTTTCCGTTGTATGTATGGTAAAAAATTTCAAAAAATTAAATATACTTAGTATCGGAACGCGCCTTAACCCGTTTAAGAGCGTCATGTCAAACGAGCTTGAGCTTACGGAGAAATTCGGATTCAATATGAATACCATGAACATGGCTGTGTTTTCCGAAAAAATAAAACGACTTTATGAAGAAAAGACGGAGGATATCAATTGTTATCTTGACGATCTCAAATCCAAATATAAATTTATAAATTCCGATGATGAAACGGTAAAAAAGGTTCTTGCGCTTGCACTTGCTTATAAAGAAGCGGCGGACGAATCGGGCGCCGATGTGATATCCGCCGAATGCTGGACGGCAACCCCGCCGGCATTCGGAGTGTATCCTTGCCTTGCATTCAGTGTACTTGCCGATATGGGCTGTATCGTAACATGCGAGTCCGATGTATACGGCGCTGTTTCAAACGTTTTGGCAAAATGCGCCGCAAGGGGAGAGGTAAATCCGCTTTTCGGTGAATTTACCGTCCGTCATCCCGAAGATAAAAATGCCGAGCTTTTATGGCATTGCGGTCCGTTTCCGTATTCTTCAAAAAAGGATGGTGCCCGTGCAGAGCTCATAAACACTAAGCCGAGCTTCCGTGCAAAAGACGGCAGATACACAATTTGCCGATTCCAGGGTGACCGCGGAAATTATACCCTCCTTTGCGGCAGATTTGACACCACCGACGGTCCCTATACAACAGGCACTCACATGTGGGCAAAATTCGGCGATCTTTCCGCCATAGAAAAGAAGCTTATAAACGGCCCGTATATTCACCATATGACGGAAGTTTTCGGCGATTATTACGAGTGTATGGAGGAATTTTGCAAATTTATTCCGGAGCTTGAATTTGATGCAATGGAATAATAAAAATTCAAGAGTATTTTGCCCTCAAATAATGTATAATATTATTTGTCGGAATAATCCGACGTTAAAGGTAAGACCATAAACAAGCGTAAAAGCTGGGCGGTTATGCCACCTGATTCCTGTACTTACAGTCGGGAAGGGAGGTGGTTACAATGGGAAAATATATATTGAGAGTATTTATGCTGACAATTATTTTTTTAATTGTACTTACACAAAAAGTAAGATAGCCCCCACCGACCAAGTTTGGGCTATCTAAAAAGTTCTCTTGGCATAACCGTTTGAGGTCTTGCCTTTTTCTATTATCATTATACCCCTGTTTAACGGTTTTGTCAATGCCTTTTTTTGAAATAACGTTAATTGATCGGCATGCGTGAGTTAGTTAAGATAAATACTTTCATATCATAATTTGCATAACCGATTGATATCCAAACTTCTCTAAGGCTGCAGGTGTGTGTATTTTTTTTAAGATCGCGAGTTCAGCGCTACTGCACTGCCTGTTTGAGCGATTTAAAATAAAATACACACATCTGCAGCCGGCAAGAAATCTTTCGTATGTTTCTGCAAGTGTTTGTTTTAATTCGGGTTACCGGCAGTCGTCTGTCAATATCCATGCCGCCATTTTGCTTTTTTCATTCCATAGCTTTCCGGCAGACGCATAGTCGGTAAGGGTCAGCTTTTCGCCGTTTTTAAGCGATACGTTAACTTCAATCAGATGCTCATACGGCGCAGTGTCTTTTTCGGGTATTGTCACATCCGCATAACCGTTTGAGTCAATTTTTATTCCGACAGCCTTATCGGGGTCTGTTCCGAGCCTGATATCCTCCGCAAGAACTATGGGACCTCTGATCAGCGCCGCATGAAATTTTGCCTTTTCGTCCTCTTTGTCAAATGTCGGAACCATGTAGTTTGCTCCCCATATAACCTCGTTCATGAGAATCTGACTTCCGTAAGGAATCGGGCGTATTAGCCTTGTCCTCATGTCAAATTCTATTTCTATTGTGTCCCCCTTTGTCCATGTGCGCAAAATTTTTGTGTACCCTTCGGTCACGTTTGTATTTTCGCCGTTTATCTTAACTGAGGTCTTTTTGCTCCAGGAAGGAATCCTGAGGGCTATTTCGAAATTTTCACTCAAGCAGTCTGCGGTGATTTTGATTTTTCCGTCTGCGGGGTAGCGCGTTTCAGTAGTAAACGTTATTTCCTCTCCGAGGGGAGTTTTGCTTTTTACGCTTCCGTTTGCATAAAGATTAATAACAAATCCTGAATCTGATATCAGATTTGATACTTTTGCCGCAAGTCCTATCCCTGCCGAGCCTATGCATGCGCAGCAGCCGTAATAATGGTTGTCGCTCATAACCTTCAGACCGCCGATGCCGTTCCCTCTTGTTCCCGATGTCAGCGGGCTGTAGCTGTCAAACGGAAGAGCTTCTATTGCGACCTCGTCCTTTTTTTCGAGCATTGTGGGTTCAATAACGTTTTCGGTGTTTAATGAACCGAGATACGCATTGTAAAGAGAAATTTCAAATGCGTCGGCATATTTTGAATTGCCTGATATCAGAAGAAGCTGGTAAAAGAATTTCATAAGCGTCACGGTTACGCAAGTCTCTTGCATTATAACTCCGTTCGTAGTGTTTGCCTGTCTCACGGTTGAATGGTCAAAAAGCTCGTGTGTACATCCGCTGCAGCCGATAACCGTAAAGTCGCTTTCAAGGATTTTGTTTGCAAAGTTCATGACTGCGGTAAGGTACTTTTCTTCTTTTGTCACGCGATAAAATTCCAGCAGACCCTCAAAGCATGATGTCATTTCATATGCCTTGGTTACCGGGTATTGATACGGGTAAAACTCATCTTCATATGCAAGAGTGAAGATGTTTTTAACATCGCAGCCGCCGCAGTCAACAATGTATTTTGCAAAGTCAAAATATTTCTTTTCTCCCGTGATGTTAAAAAGTCTGACTACGGGCTCCAGCAGTGACGATGAGTTAAGCCCTCTCCAATGCCTTGTGGCTTTTGTTATGGGTATTTTGTTTTCTTCGGCAGGACCGATTTTTTTCATTATATAATCAACCTGCGCACGCATTGAATCCGTTATTTTGCTTTTTAAGCTCTCGTCGGAGCATATCTCCATGTAATATTGCATTCCGAGAAGCACATACTTTCTTGCCCAGATATCCCACCCGTCAAACTCATGGTTTATGCCGTAGCTGCTTATTCTGCCGAATTCATCCTGAGAATCCAGCATGTCATTTATCGTCTTTGTAAGAACGTCATAGAGCTTTTCGTTTTTTGAATATGAATACACAAAGCATGCGCCGCGCATCATCTTTCCCCAGTATTCTCCGCGCCAGCCTGCTTCATAGTCGGCATCCTGCCTGAACTGCATAACAAATCTTTCCCAAAGATCGGCTCTTAAGAGCTGATTGTTTTCGGTGAATTTAATTGCTTTTTCAAACCAACCGTCAAATTTATATTCATTTTCATAATCGGCAAAGAGCTTATCCGTGCAAAGACGCGGATAATTTGCCTCGTTTTCTTTATATAGCTTTCTCATAATTGCCTCCGTTTAAATTTTTATGATAAGATTTTATCACGAAACACAATCATTCTCAATAATTATTTTGAAAAAAGTAAAAATGTGATACGGATATTGTTTAAAAAGTAAAAAAGTGATACTGATTTTCTGACAAAACAACACTTGACAAAATACGGTTTTTGGTATAAAGTTAATGTAGTAAACCGTGCGCGGCAATACGGCCGCGTCATGACTGCGGAATTTTTTTCATATAATGTGTATGATGAATGCGAATTCTTATATTATTATGGAGGTAAATGAATATGAAACATACTGTTTTTGAGGGTTCGGGCGTTGCAATGGTAACACCCCTTACCGAATCGGGCGTTAACTTTGATGCGCTTGAAAAAATGGCCGAATTTCAGATAGCAAACGGCACCGATGCTCTTATTGTATGCGGCACAACGGGAGAAGCTCCGACTCTTGACGATGATGAGCATCTCGATGCAATAGAATGTGTGGTATCGGCGGCAAAAAAGAGAGTGCCCGTAATTGCAGGTACGGGAAGCAACAACACCGCGCATGCCGTAATGATGAATAAAGAAGCCGAAAAGCGCGGAGCAGACGGCTTTTTATGGGTTGCTCCGTATTATAACAAGACCACACAGCGCGGTCTTGTAAAACACTATGAGACACTTGCCGCGGCGAGTGATCTCCCGGCAATAATATATAACGTTCCGTCAAGAACGGGAACAGACATAAAACCCGAAACCGTTGAAGAGCTTTCCAAGATAGAAAATATAGTTGCAATCAAGGAGGCAACGGGTGACGTTGCAAGAGCTGTCGATATCATAAACAGATGCGGCGACAGAATAGACGTTTACTCCGGCAATGACGATATAACCGTTCCGCTTATGAGCGTCGGCGCAAAGGGAGTTATATCTGTTTTGTCTAACATTATGCCTAAAGAAACTCACGACATGTGCCGCCTTTGCATGGATAAAAAATATGACGAGGCAGGCGCACTCCAGGTTAAATATTATAAGCTCATAAAGGCGCTTTTCTGCGAGGTTAACCCGATTCCCGTAAAGACGGCAATGAACCTTATGAACATGAACGCGGGTCCGCTCAGACTCCCTCTTTATGAAATGGCCGAAAGCAATCTTGAATTTTTAAAATCCGAGATGAAAAAGCTCGGTCTCATATAATTGACCGTAAAATAAAAATTCGGAACGGTGCTCTCACCGTTCCGTTTGCTTTTTATTCTCATTTTTTATTCATCGGGAGTTTTTATCTGCATGCGGAATTGCTTCGGCGTGGTTCCGTTGTATTTCTTAAATAATCTGCTGAAAAAATCAACATCGGAATAACCCACCATTTTTGCAACGGTCTGCACCTTTTCGTTTGTGTTTGCAAGCAGACGGCACGCTTCTTCAATTCTTGTTTTCTGCAGATACAGCTGAAACGTAAGATTCGTTTTTTCTTTAAAAAGCTTGCTTAAATACGGCAGGCTGTAATTGAATTCATCGGCAATATCTTTTAACATCAGGTTTTGAGCGTAGTTCTGATGAATCTGATCGGTCACCTTTGAAATAATATCCTTCGGCGCGCTGTATGATATTTTCCTTGCCGTCATAATCAGCAGCTTAATCAGGTTTGACCTTGAAAATTCAAACCATCCTATGTTTCTTTCATTATATTCAGCAAGCATTTCCTTTAAAAGCTCCAATATTTTTCCGTTGGAATCATGAAAAACGCAACCGGCAATGTTTAAGGGAGCGTCATCATCACCGACGTGAATTAAATAATGATGCAGCAGCGTCTGGAAATTGTTGCAATATGACAGGCTTTTATCCACAATCTCGGGCAGAAAAAGCAGGTTTATTATGGCGAGATCTCCGTCATCAACACTCGCATAGCTGTGCTTTGAAAGGTAGTCGATAATAACGTAGTCACCCTGTGTAATCAGCTTTTCGTCTGTCTCGTTAAATTTGTGCATCGCGCTGCCATGAAGCACGTATGCAAGCTCAAGAAACTCATGTGTATGCGACCCTACAACACGGGTTACGCTGACGTGAAACTTGATGCTGTTTTTTTGAAGATATTCTTTTTTCATATCCATATTCGATCACCTTAATTCAATCATGTATAGCGGAAATTTTATCATGTTGAATATAGTATATCATTACTGTATAATAAAGTCAAGATAAAATATTTTGATACATTTTCAGTAAAAAAGACAGAGAGGAAACATCGATAATGGGATTACAGCTATCATCGGTACAAAATGAAATAAAAACGCAGTATCTTATTCCCGAGCGGATTATGCTGCAGGAAAGCGCGCAGAATGCAGAGGTTTTGCTCACCGAGCATCCGCGTCAGGTTTTTTGCGGAGAAGTGCTGACATGCACCATAGAAAAAGGTGGCTTCGTTTTGCTTGATTTCGGCAGCGAAATTCAGGGCGGCGCGGATATTGTTGTGCGTGCGGCGGAAAACTGGCATGTCGGGCTTCGCGTTGTGTTTGGAGAAAGCGCATCCGAAGCGCTCAGCACAATAGACGAAAAAAACGCGACAAACGCTCATTCACCGCGTGATTTTATTGTAGATGTGCCCACTATTTCGCGTATAACCGTTGGCAGCACCGGCTTCCGTTTTCTTAAATTGGAAGCAACCGACGGAAAAATTTTAATTTCATCGGTGCAGGGTGTTTTGCGTTGCCGTGATCTTGATTATATCGGAGCGTTTAACTGCAGTGATGACCGCCTCAATGAAATATGGCGCGTCGGCGCGCGCACCGTGCATTTAAACATGCAGGAATATCTTTGGGACGGAATCAAGCGTGACCGCCTTGTATGGGTCGGCGATATGCACCCGGAGGTCTCGACGGTCTCCATGGTATTCGGCGAGTCGGACGTTGTCAAAAAGTCGCTTGATTTTGTGAGAGACAACACTCCCCCCGAAAACTTTATGAACAAATTTGCAAGCTACAGCATGTGGTGGCTTAAAATTCACAGGGATTTGTTTTGGGACAGCGGCGATTTAAAATATCTTAAAGAGCAGAAAGACTATATTGAAGCGCTTTTAAAAAATATTATATCTCATACGGATGAATACGGCTGCTGCGATATTGAAGAAAAATTTGTGGAGTGGAGCAGCAAAGACACTCCCGATGAAGAAACGGCATTTTATGCAATGCTGATTAACGGTCTGACAGCAGGCGCGGAGCTGCTCGGCATTCTCGGCGGCTCGGATGAGCTTGCCGGCATGTGCAGGGAGACAATTGAGCGGATCGGGGCAAGAAAGTATGAGCTGTTCGGCAATAAGCAGACAGCGGCAATGGCAGCCCTGTGCGGGCTGAAAGACATAAAAAATGTTTGCAGCAAAATAATTTGCCCGGGCGGCGCAGAGGGGCTTTCGGCATTTTGGGGATATTACGTTCTTCAGGCGCTGGACGAATCCGGAGAGACCGAGGCCGCATTGGAAATAATACGCCGCTACTGGGGCGGCATGCTCGATATGGGAGCGACGACATTTTGGGAAGATTTTGACATTAAGTGGGCAGAAAACGCATTTCGGATCGATGAACTGCCCCGGGAGGGTAAAAAAGATGTGCACGGCGACTGCGGCAGATTTTGCTACACCGGGTTTCGTCACAGCCTTTGCCACGGCTGGGCAAGCGGTCCGACGTCGTTTTTGAGCAGACGGATACTCGGAATAAAACCCACGGAACCGGGATACAAAAAGATAATAATCGATCCGCATTTGGGCGGGCTTGACTATGCCGAGGGCAAAATCCCGACACCGCACGGAGTAATCACCGTGCGCCATGAAAATACACCCGACGGAATTAAAACAGATATCTGTGTTCCGGACGGTGTGGAAATAATAAATGAACATATTTAATCATGTTAAATTAATCGTGTATAATGGAAATTTTATCATGTTGAATATGTTGTAACATTACTGTATAATAAAATTAAGCAATTGAATATTTACATATATAATAATCGTGTGATTGTAAAACAGCTCATTTATCTGCATCGCGGTTATGGTATACTTTTGATTTTGATATTTTTTGTTTTGCAATTGCTCGAATAAAACCATGAAAGTGAGGAGGAATCAGATGTTATTCAAAAAATGTTTTTTGAATAAAGCCGCAAAAAGGCTGCTTGCTTTGTCAATGACCCTGATACTGCCGATTTCGGCCGTTCAGCTGCCGACGGCATATGCCGCGTGGGACGGATACACCGAGGAAGTAACAAACGCAGCGCTTAACACGCAGCTCTTAAACTTCAATCAGGCTATGAAAATTCTGCAGACCGGAGGCAACCCCGACAGCGCACATACGAAAAACGGGAATCTCTATTCCATCGGCTGGACGGATACCACGGCGGTCAACACACTTTATTTAAAATCCCCCGTGAGTGACTGGACGGATTATGAACGCCTTGAATTCTGGATCTATTCCGAAGAGGCCACAGGAGATACAATAATCGTCCTTGCCGAATCACCGGCCGGCGCCGATAATTCGCTGAATTATTATTCGGGGAGATTTACGGTTGACTGGGAAGGCTGGAAAAAGATTTCCATGTCATTTTTAAACATGACAGGCTCCAGAAAACCCGATTGGGAAAATATAATTCAGGTCAGATTCTGTTCAAGCGGTTGGAGTATTAATCCTGACGGATGTACGTCAAGGCTTTATATAGGCGACGCGCGCATAATGGGCGGTGACGGCACAAGCCTTACGGGAATATACGACGATGAAAAAATACAGGAAGCAAAGGACACAATGACCGGTGCCGCTGCGGTGTATGCAGGCAGTCCGAATGTTGTAACGGAGGGCGGCGAGGTTAAAGCACTCGGCGACGGTGCGGATGTATATACATATAAAGTAGCCGACACTGTTATGGTTCCGCTCAGTTTCTTTGAAAAATTCCTGGGAGCACAGGTCACGGAGACCCAAACGAACTACAGCATAAGCATAGATTCGCACAAAATTTCCGGAAAGGCAGACGAAAAAGAATACCTGTCGGACGGCGAAAAGGGCAGCTTTGAGCAGCCGGCACAGATAATGGACGGCAGAATGTATGTCGATGCGGCATCCGCCGCAGAAGCGCTCGGCCTTACGGTCGTGAGCGACAGAGGCCTCGTTGCAGCGGGCAAAAATGACGGCATAAAGGCTCTTGAGAGGTATAACGGAGTAAATGAGCTAAATGAGATAATATCGTATCTTGCGGATCATATCAACATTAGTGATAAGACGGTGTCCGATGAAGATTTTAAGACAATTAAAGACAGATGGCGTTATGAGCTTGCAGGCAGCGCAGAGGATAACAATACGGAAAATCCCGAAATTGCCAAAAAGATAAAGAGCGTCAACGATGCCGGAAAAAGATCGCAGAGCAGTATGATAAAACGCGAGGGTCAGACAGAGCTGTTTGAGGGCATAAAGACTGAGGCAACCGCTCAGATGACATCTACATACAGCATGCTCTATGAAATGGCGCTTGCATACGGAACCTACGGCTGTGAGCTTTATCATGACGAAGCTTTAAAAAATGACATTTTCTACGGACTCAAATGGATGTATGAAAACCGTTACGGTCAGGCAGAAATGTCCGGCAAGGGCTGGAGAAATACCGCCGACTATAACTGGTGGGATTGGAAGATCGGTTCTCCGAAACATTTGATTTCAATACTCCTTCTTTTGGAAGATCAGCTTACGCAGAAAGAAATAACAAACTATTTGGCGCCGTTTGACTATTTTGTTCCCACGCCGACAGGGGTAGGCTCAAATGCAATGAACACCGCGCGTCTTGCGGTAGGCTCCGCACTTCTGCAGAAGGATTCAAAAAAAATAATCCGCATGCAGAACTCCATGGAAAACACCCTGCTCTATGTTGATAACGGCAGAAACGCACTTGACATGCTTTACGGGGACCGCGGCCCGAAGAAGACAAAAGGCGAAGGCTTTTATACCGACGGTTCATATGTTTTCCACACTCTGCACCCGATGAACGGAACCTACGGCGCTGAGCATTTCACGCTTGTCGGCCCGTTCGTATCGCTTTTTGTGGGAACATCCTTAGAGATGACAACCCCGTCAACAGACTACATATCCGAGTGGATATATAACGCGTTTGATCCCCTTATCTATCAGGGAGCAATATTCAGGATGGTAAAGGGAAGAAATCCGCGCGGAATGCATTCTACAGCTTCCGTAATTCTCGGAGGTATGATAGATTCTCTTGACTGTCTTTCGGCAGATGACCGGGCAAATGTTGAATCAATAATAAAGGCTCAGATAAGGGATGACGCGACACTTAGTTATTATAACACCCTGTCGCTTCCGCAGACTGTTAAGCTTGAAAAAATATTGAATGATGAATCGGTCACGGCGCGTAATGAACTGCTTGAAAACCATGTGTATTATAATGAAGATAAAGTAGTTCACCAACGCGGAGGCTTTGCGCTCGGCATATCGATGTCATCTTCAAGAATATTTAACTATGAATGTATAAATAACGAAAATGTCACGGGCTGGTATGTCAGCGACGGTATGACGGAGTATTACACCAAGGGCAATTTCACACAGTCCAAAGACGTATACTGGCAGTATGTCAATCCGTACAGACTCCCCGGAACGACGGTCGATACGCAGCTCCGCAAGTCCGTCAGCATACATCAGGGCAATGAATATTTAAGCAGCAAGGATTTTGTCGGCGGCGTAAGCCTTGACGACACATACGGCACCGCCGCAATGTGGCTCGAATCGTATCATAACGATACCGATTTCGGTACTGATCCCGGTTCAAACTACGGCGGCAAGGCACCGGCGCATGACTGCAATCTGCAGGCGAAAAAAGCATGGTTTATGTTTGATGATGAGGTTGTGTGCCTCGGAAGTGACATAAATGCAAGCAACGGCTATGATGTGCTTACCGTGGTTGACAATAAAATGGCTTCAAAATCACGCAACATAACAACACAGGTTAATGACCCGTATACCGTAACGAATGTATACGCAAGCGAAACCCCCGAGCCCGAAAACGTTGCTGCAAATACGATAGACGGAAGCTACAGCACAAAATGGGCAGCAGAAAAAGACGCGACCATAACATGGGATATCGGAAAGTCCGATGTTTTGGGCTTCATACAGTTATCGTTCCAAAGCGGCGCTAAGCGTAAACAGAACTTCACGCTTGAGGTATCGGAAAACGGCAGCAGCTGGACAGAGGTGTTCTCGGGTTCAAGCAGCGGTCTGACGGAGCTCGGCGAAATATACAGCCTCGGCGATACAAAAGGCCGCTATGTAAGATTTACAAATAAAGGCAATTCATCGGGTACATCATGGGTATCTCTTACCACTGCCGCAATATATCCTCCGAATCCCGACGGAAGCCTCACACTTCCCGAACCAAAATTCATTGGCGAAGATAAATTCATCTCCGACGGCAAAGAGACAGCATTGTCGGGAACCGATACGGATCTCACAGGCACCAAATGGGCACATATGGAAAATGTCGGCGGATATTACTTCCCATCGGGCGGAAGCCTTTTTGCAAAATATACCGAAAGCGCAAACAGCTTTATGGAGCTCTGGTTTGACCACGGCAAGGATCCGAGCGGCGAAACATATGCATATACGCTCCTCCCCGGCAAAACGGCGGAGCAGACAAGGGCATATGCCGAAAACCCCGATATCGAAATATTGGAAAATACCCCCCGGCTTCAGGTTGTACGCGAAAAGAAGCTCAACATAACGGGAATCGTATTCTGGGAAGCCGGCACATATAACGGCATAACCGCAACCAAACCGATGATAGTTATGCTCAAAGAAGAAAACGGAAAGACAACCGTATCGGTATGTGACCCGACGCAGCTCCTCACCGAGGCAGAGCTTGTGATAGACAAAAAGCTTGCCGCGCTTAAATGCGACCCCAAAATGAGCGTAACATCCGATGACAAAACGCATATAAAAATAGATTTCGAAGGTTCCGACGGAAGAAGCATGGAGGTCGCTCTCACAGGCGGCGGATACGTTTGAAATTTAAAAATAGTTTATTCGGACGGCGAAAGATGCGCCTATGCTTCGGCAAATGTCGCATCTGCCGACGGTAAACCGCATGACTTTATTTTGATACTCCGCGAAATGAGAGACGGAAAATTGCATAACATTGAGAAGACAACACTGAAAAATGTCAGCTCAGAAAGCGGTATTTGCGAAATATCAACCGAAAAAATCGAAATTTCGCAAAACAGTAAGATTGATGCATATATATGGGCAGATAATCTGCGTCCGTATAGCATAAGGGTTAAATAAAATTTTCAAGGAGGAATTAATCATGAAAAAAGCAACGAACAAAATCATTACCTTGCTCACAGCGCTTGTTATGGTGCTCGGCATGGCAATAACTCCGGCATTTGCCGATGAAACCGGTGCCGGCGCGCAGACGGGAGACGGAATATACCGTATTGATACCGACCCGTTCGGCATAGCAGGTAACAAAATCGTAAAAAGCACGGAAAACAACAGATTGTATGGCTACAATGCCAAAATGTCTTGGACGGGATTCGGTTCAGGCACTACAGCATCCCCGGCGTTTATATTCTTCAATACGACATCATCCAATGAAAAAATTAAAGTTAAAGATGATAATGGATATAAATATAATTACATTAATGCTTGGGTGTATAACCCCGAAGTTAAATACAGCACCAATGAAGATAATACAAAAGGAAAAACCAGTGAGCTTGTCTGGCTTTTAAGGACAGGAGCTTCGGCAGATGCAACAACAGGTGATACATCCTATCAGAGGGCAAGGGTTTCCATGAATTGGACGGGCTGGAAGCTTGTAAGCTTACCTATTTCGCAATTTACGAAAGGAAGTCAACCTTCAAGTCTTGACTACGGTATATATAAAATAGACTTTTCGGTAAACGGATGGGCGGGTTCGGTACCGTCATGGCCTGACGGAAACCATTACGCATATGTTGACGCAATGTGGTTTTCTGCTGAAACCGTAACAGCTGCAGAAAGCTTCACTCATGACGGATATATATCTGCAGATTTGGGCGGAGATAACGCATTTACATTTAATACGTCATCGCAGACTTACGCAAGCAGCTTAGCCGCTAAAGTGACTGTGAAAAAGGACGGTGCGGTATTAACAGACGGTTACACAGCCGAAGCTGACAGCAAAAAATTAAACATCAGATTTGCCGGCAATCTTGAAAGCGGAAGCAAATATGAAATTGATCTCGGAAACAGCGTACTGAAGACTGTTTTTAAGGTTGACGATGCATTTTCGGGTGAGGGAAAATATCGCATTGACACCGATCCGTTCAGCATATCCAATAACAAAGTCGTAAAAAGTATGGAAAACAGCAGATTGTCCGATCATACCGCTAAAATGTCATGGACGGGATTTGGAGAGACCGGCGCGAATGCAGGAAGCATGTTTTTCTTGGCATCAACAGACAATGAAAGACTTAAAATTACCGATAAGTATAATTATATCAACGTATGGCTGTATAACCCCGAAGTTAAGCAAAGCACCCTCGAAAATAAAATAAAAGGAAGAACCAGTCAGATTATCTTACTTTTGAGAACGGGACAAAATGCAACGGACAGATCGGAAGTTTATTGTTTCAGATACGGAATCTCCATGGATTGGACAGGCTGGAAGCTTGTCAGTGTTCCGATCAGCGGATTTACAAATAACAGAGCGGGCAGCGCAAGTCTGGATTACGGTATATACAAAATTGACATTTCAACAAACGGTTGGGAGACTTCTGTACCGTCATGGCCGTCCGGAAATCACTACGCATACGTTGACGCAATGTGGTTTTCAAAAGATGCTCCGACCGCTGCAGAGCTTACGGTAACCGAAACAAACTATGATACAGACGGTGACGGATATGTTTCCGCAGATCTCGGCGGAGGCAACACATATGTTTTTGAAACATCGTCACAGGTATCAAAGGCAAGAGCATACGGTGCCGTAACGGTGAAAAAAGACGGCGAGATATTAACAGACGGCTACACAATCGATACAGCAAGCGATAAATTAAATATCAAATTTGACGAAAAGCTTAAATACGGAAGCACATACGAGCTTACTCTCGGCACAAATCTTTGTGATTTATACGGTAACTGCATAAATGCGGCAAAAACAGTTACTCTTAATGTAGAACCGGAGTTCATAATTTCGGATGTTAATGTAAATTATAACGGCGGCAAAGCGTCGGCAACCGCAAAAATTAAAATAAATGACGGTACAGACAGAAACTTCGTCCTCATTGTAACATCCAAAAACGGTGATGAATTAAAAGAAATGGCTGCAACGGTTAAAACAACGGTAACCGCTGCAGACGGCGAGATAACATTAAATACGGATGAGATTTCCGCGGCCGAAAGCGATAAGCTTACAGTTATGCTGTGGGACGGCCTCGATACTTTAAAACCGTATATAGGAAAGGTAAGCAGGTAACGTTTAATAAAAGGAGGACATCCGAGCAAGTGAAAAAAATAATTTTATTCATACTTGTTTTTGCAATGGCTGTCGGCGGGGTTGGCATTCCCCCCGCCTCTGCCTATGCGGACAGCGGCGATATGCTGTCGGGTGAAGGGATATACAGCTTCAGCATAGAAGATGCATTCGGCATAGATAAAACTTCAATTGCAAAAAGCACGGAAAACAACAGATTATATGATTATAACGCCAAAATGTCTTGGGCAGGATTCGGCTCGGGTGTTAAAGCGTCTCCCGCGTTCATATATTTTAACGCGCCGACGGACGACAAAAGAATTGACGTGAGCGGTTATAATTATATTAATATGTGGTTGTACAATCCCGAGGTCAAAAAAAGTACTCACGCAAAAACTCTCGATAAAATCAGTCAGATGATATTGCTTTTAAGAACCGGGCAAAACGCAGCGGACAGATCCGAAGCCTGGTGCTTCAGGTACGGAATCCCCATGGATTGGACAGGCTGGAAGCTTGTCAGCATTCCGCTCAGCAAGTTTAAAAACAACAGGGCGGGCAGTGCAAGTTTGGATTACGGCATATATAAAATCGACCTCGGCGTAAACGGCTGGGAATCTTCTGTGCCGTCGTGGCCTGACGGAGAGCACTATGCGTATCTGGATGCAATCTGGCTTTCGCAGGATGCTCCGAAAACCGAGCTTTCCGTAACGGGCGCAAGCTACGGCTACGGTGAGGGTTATGTTCCTGCAGATCTCGGCGGAGATAACACATTTGTTTTTGAGACGACGTCTCAGCCGTCCGAAAGCAGCGCAACGGGCGCCGTAACCGTAAAAAAAGACGGCGAAATATTAACCGACGGCTACACTGTCGGCTTGGAGAGCGACAAGCTTAAGGTTATATTCGATACTCCTCTTCAATCGGGCAGTACATATGATATAACCATCGGCGAGAAGCTGAATGACATATACGGCAACATCCTCGGCGGGGAATATGAAGCAAACTTTACGGTTGATGCCCCGAGCAAGTTTTTTAAGATAACCGATTCAACCGTGCAAAACGGCGCGGAGAATGTTCCGCTTGATCTCGGCGGCGAAAGAACGGTTAAAATAACCTTTAACAATCCCATTGACGGAGCCGATCTCAGCGCGGGTGTGTCAGTTCTTTTAAACGGCATAAAGCTTTATGACGGCTATAGTATAGAAGCAGATGAAAACTCAGTATATATTAAAATGAACGGCGATCTTGAACCGAACGGCGAATACACAATAGAGTTTGACGGCAAATTCCGTGATGTTAACGGCAATCCGATTACGGGCGCGAGAAGCATTTCGTTTAAGACGGTAAAGCAGTCGGAGCAAAGCGGTGTTATATGGGAATATACCGACGAAAGCTCGATAGAATCATCGTCAAATCTTCTGCACAGCAATGAGAATAACAGAAGAAACAAGGATAATGCAAAGCTGACCTGGGGAACAATAAACAAAATGTTCAGCTTTTTCTATACAAACGATGCCGATAAAAAGCTCCGTGCAACCGATTACAGCTACATAAATGCATGGATATACAATCCCGAGGTAAAAAGAAATGATGCAAACAGAATAAGCAATATCATATGGATTCTCAGAACGGGAAATTCCGATTCCGATGTCAGCGGTATGTTTTACTATATGTATAAATTACCTATGGACTGGACAGGCTGGAAGCTTGTCAGTGTTCCGATTGCGGATTTTGCAAACGGTAAAGACGGCTCAAGCCTTGATTACGGCATATATCGTGTAAGTCTTGAGGTGAACGGCTGGACGGGCTCTGTTCCCGCCTGGACGCAGAATGATAACTATGCTTATGTGGATATGATGTGGTTTTCAAAAGAAGCTCCGAATAACTTTGTGTATGTCGGCAGCGGATTCCCGAATAACTACGGTAACATCCCCGCAAAAGACACACGCATAGAGCTTGCATTCACAAATAATCTCGCTTATGCGGAGGACGGCGCCGTAACTCTTGAGAGAGCGTCGGACGGCGAAAATGCGGATGTGCTTGTCACATGCTCCGGCAGCCGTATGACGGTATCGGCACTTGAAGCTCTTGAGCCCGATACGGAGTATTGCCTGAAAATAAGCACGGGCATTTATGATGAAAACGGTCAGCAGTTATCGGAGGCGGCTGAATATACCTTTAAAACGAGAAAGGCAGACCTTGAAGTCGGGAAGCCGGTATTTTCGTCGGGCGGCAGTGTAACGGATTCACTGCCCGATGCCGATACGGAGATAACCGTCAAAAGCGATGTTTACAATTATTCGCAGTCGGAAAAATCAGCGGCACTTATCGTATGCCGATATGACGGCTACGGCAACATGACCGATACTGCTTATGACATAAAGACCTTCGGCGAGGGAGCCGGCGAGCTTTCCGCCTCTGTCATAAGAGATGATAAAACCGTGAGCGTAAAGGCATTTGTTGCCGAAAACGCCGATGACATGACTCTTCTTCGCCCCGATTACGCTGTAATCGGCACGGATTCACCGGCAGCCCGCAAGATTTACACAGCATCGATGCAGGCGGAATACGGCATCGGCCTTGATAAGCCGGAGCTTAACGTCATGAATCTTAAGATAAGCGGAACAAGCAGGGGCTATGACCCTGTTGTGATCGAAATAAGATCCGAAAATAACGACCTTGTGCTCACAGCTCCGATATATGCGGACTCCGAGGGCAGATATTTATATTATTACACATTCGGCGAAACGCATAAAAGCGGAATATACACCGTCGGTGTTCATTCAAACGGAGCGGAATCGGTATATGCCAACGTGACATATTTTGATTCCGATACCAGAGCGGAAATTCTTGAAATAATAAATACAGCCGACAATACGGACGATATTGTCAAAGTTTTGAATGACAACAAAAAAGCCTTTGAGCTCGATGAGCTCGGCAGCGAAGGCATAAAGAACATGGCAGCATCTCTCTATGAGCAGCGCCGCTATGAGAGCTATGCCGATGTGATTGCCATGATGGATAAAATCACAAAGACTTTAGATGAGCTCAATTCAAAATCATGGGCAGGTCTCAGCGAATTTCTGGCGAAAAACAAGGCTCTTATCCTCGGAGATAATTCCGACTACGGATATTACGCAAGCCTTTCGGAAAAAAGCCGCAATAAGATAAACATGGAAATAACAAAGCATTTCCCGGTCAGCGGTTTTGCATCACTCAGAGAAGTATTCTCCGATGAAATTGCAGCATACAAAAAATATTACTCTCAATCCGGCGGCTCGGGAAGCTCCGGCGGCGGATCCGTTGGCGGCGGCAATAAAACCAAAAGCGATACAATGGGCATAACCCCCGTCACAAAACCGGATGCAAACGGCACGGAATCTGATGTGTTTGACGATATATCACATCTTGCATGGGCGAAAGACAGCATAATGAAGCTGTATAACAAAAACATAATTTCACCCTCGGCCGATAAAAAATTCCGCCCGAACGATACGGTTACGAGAGAAGAATTTGTCAAGATGATAATCGGTGCATTCAATATCACACCGCAGCAGGGCGGCAGCGGCTTTGCCGATGCGGCAGGCGGCGCATGGTATGAACCGTATATCACCGCGGCAAAACAGAAAAACATAATCATTGGCGACGAAAACGGCAATTTCGGAGTCGGAAAGTCAATAACAAGGCAGGACATGGCAGTTATAATTTACCGCACATTTAATGCAATGAACATTTGGCTGAATACTCCGTCCGATGTAAAGAGCTTTACCGATGCGGATATGATTTCGGATTATGCGGTGCAGCCGCTCAGAATTGTGCAAGGAGCGGGCATAATAAACGGATTTGAAGACGGAAGCTTCAGACCGCTTGAAAACTGCACCCGTGCCCAGGCGGCAAAGGTGATTGCAGAGTTAATGGAAACAGTAGGATGAGGAGGGCATAAGAATTGATAAATAAAATAATTTCAGGAATTATAGCCATAGGACTGTTGATCTCTTCATTAGCTCTGCCGGCAGCGGCGCTGGCATCGGAAGCCGAAACGGGCAGAGGAGGGGCAATTTTTGAAAAGCTTGTTGCCCTCGGAATATTTGACGGCAGCGAGGGCTATGCCGATAATGCGGAAATAACGCGCGGCGCTTTTACGAGGTCTGTAATGAAGCTTTGCGGCGATGCGGCCGATGTATACAAAGCGGATAACGTGTTCGGCGATGTCAACCCGACATCCGACGATGGAAAATACATCCTCGCGGCTTATGCAATGGGATTTGTAAACGGAAACGGCGACGGGAATTTTTATCCCGAAAGCACAATTTCGTTTGCCGAAGCAATAAAGCTTACCGTATGTGCAATAGGGTATAAGCCCGTTGCAGAGGCAGGCGGCGGGTATCCCGGAGGATATATAAATGCCGCAATAAAAGCAAAGCTTTTCAGCGGTATGGGAAGTGAAAGCGGTACGGCGCTTACGTGGAACGACGCAATGATTCTTATTGAAAATGCGCTTGACGCGAACATATGCGTTGCCGATGTGTCGGAGAGCAATAAGTATTACATAAAAGACGACAGCACAATACTTTCGGAGAGATATTCGATATATAAGACCGACGGTATTGTCGAAGCGAACGAATATACCGATCTGATGTCGGCAGACAGTGATGTAGAGCCCGGAAGAGTTATAATCGGCGATGTAGAATATGACATCGGCGCGACAGGTGCGGCGGACTTTCTCGGCATGAACACAGAGATATATTACATGGACGACGGCAAGGTTAAAAGACCAAAGCTTATGTATATCACTCTTAAAGATGATGACAACCGCATTACCGTGCTCGACGAAGACGATATAAGCTCTGCCGATAAAACGGAAATAACATACGTTTCAGCGGATAAAGTCCGCACGGCAAAAATCGACGGAAACGCAACAATGATCTATAACGGAAAAATGGCAGAGCTCACCGCTAAAAGGCTTATGCCGGAATACGGCACGGTAACGCTTATAGATAACGACGGCGACTCCGTGTATGACGTAGTAAAGGTCATGAACTATGAACCGTATGCGGTGCAGAATGTTTCCGCCGTGACAAAAAGCGTGAGAACAAAGCAGGGTGTGATAATTGAGCTTGATGAAAACAGCGAGGATTATTATGCAGTCATTAAAAATAACGAAGAAACAAAGACTTTTGAAGATATTAAGAGCGGACAGATAATTTTGTATGCCGAATCCGAAACCTCGAAAAAACCGATTAAGACCGCGCTTTTGTCGGACAAAAAGGTATCGGGCAGAGTAACCGCAGTTTCCGCATCCGACAATAAGATAAGCATTGACGATGAGGAATATGAAATAAAGCCGTCGCTTAAAAGCATGATAAAATTAAAGACCGAGGGTGTATTTTATATCGATGCCCGCGGCAGGATTGTGTATACAGATTACACGAGCGATATTGTATACGGCTATCTGACAGGCATTAAGACAGAGGGCCTCGGAGATGTAGTGTGCAGAATATTTACCGAAAACAGCCATTGGGTAACCCTTGTGATGAATGATAAAATCAAGCTGAACGGCAAAACCGTGACGGCTTCGGCTGCAAAGGACAGCCTCGGTGCAACTCCCGACGATTACTGCCAGCTTATACGCTACCTTGTAAATAACGACGGCAAAATCACCGCAATCGAAATCGCGGAAAATATCCCGTCCGGATCGGACGGCGAAGCCGACGCAATACAAAAAGACATATTCAGGCTTTCGGTGGAAAGCAGTCAGATATTCAGAACAAGTGCTTACTCTTTCAACGGTCTTATCACCATAGGAGCAGGTACGAAAATATTTGCCGTGTCTTCCGATGCAGCAAGTCTTGACGAGGATAATGTCATGATGAAATCAATATCTGACATAGAAGACGGCGAAACCTACAGCTTTAAAGCTTACAATGTAAACGGTGTGCGCACTGCGCCGGTGCTTGTTATTTATGACTATAACGCGTCAGCTCTGTCGGATATGATGCTTGTCAGAAATTCAAGCGGCGAAATGCTGAGTAACGACGATACATGTCCGGCACTTGAGGGTTATCTGCGCGGCTTAAAGCTGACCATGCCTGTGTCGCTGCGTGACAGTTCTCCGGTAAAAGATATAAAAACTCTGAAAAGCGGAGACGTTATAATCTTCGGCTGCAACAACAAAGGCGAGATCGACTACATCGATAAAAGAGCGTCGGTTGATTCGGATTACGCTCTGAAAAACGGAGTATATAACCTTAAAACATATATAACCGGTTATGTAACCAACTGTGATACGGACGAGAAAAAAATTGTTATCAGATATGACGCTGCGAATTCGGCAGCTTTCTCGATTTCATCTCTTAAAAAGGTCTATATTTACGATGCGGTGCACAAGGATTTCAGCGTCGGCAGTATTGATGATATAAGAGAAGACGATCACGTGGTTGCAAGAGCAAGAAATCTTGTTTGCCAGGAGATGTTTATATTGAGAAACGGCGGTTGATATCCGCCCGAAAAGACAGACGTAAACAGGCTGGCGGATGCTATCCGCCCCTACGGACACGTAGCTGCGTGTTCCTTGCATAATATTAATATATTGTGTTTATAATGCGCAAGCGGAACGGTGTGGGCACCGTTTCCTACAAATAAATTTATAGGTATATTTTCAATTTACAATTTTGTTTAAACGAAAAATTGTAATAACATTCTGTTTAAATTTTATTGCAAACTTGCAATGACTGTGTAGGGAGCGGTGACCACACCGTTCCGCTGCATAAAACAGACAAAATAATATAATTAAACGCAAGAAAGAAAGGCTCTTCAGATTATATATATGGATAACGCAAAAAAAGAAACCTGCAGAATAACATATAACCCTGCAGACAAAAAATTCGATGAAAGCATACGCAAATTTCAGGGCTGCCCGACAATTGCAATAACAAAAGGCGGCAGGATTTTTGCAGGCTGGTATTCGGGCGGCGATGCAGAGCCGCATATAGAAAATTACAACATCCTGGTAAAAAGTGATGATATGGGCGCTACATGGTCAAAACCGCTTTTGGTTATCGAAAGCAGCAGAGAAAAAATGGTGCAATGCCTTGATATTCAGCTCTGGACGGCGCCCGACGGCAGACTTTTTATGTTTTGGGTGCAAAATAATGTACTTTCGGAAAATGACAAATACGAGCCGCCGCGCAGCGGACAGCCGTTTGTCAAAAGAGACGGTTTCGTTTTTAACGATTGCAGACACACGGAATGGCTCAGCATTTGTGAAGAGCCCGATGCGGATACTCTTGTTTTTTCTGAGCCGAAATGCATTGACACGGGCTTTCTACGCTGCAAGCCGCTTGTTTTGAAAAACGGCAGATGGATCAATTTTAATTACGATCAGCTGAGTAATTATTACACTTACAGCATATCGGACGATAACGGCAAAACATATGTTCGCCGCAGCGGAGCCGAAAAGGTATCCACACTGTTTGACGAAACCATGGCATACGAAAGAGATGACGGCAGCGTGCGGATGCTTGCGCGCACAAACGTCGGTGAGCTTGCCGAATCCGCGTCTTATGACGGCGGAATCACATGGACGCCCGCCGCACTTTCGGGAACGGATAATCCCGACACAAGATTTTTCATATCAAAGCTGCCGTCCGGCAGAGTTCTTATGATAAATAACGATTCGCGCAGTGCGCGCCGAAACATGAGCGCGTATCTTTCCGACGATGACGGAAAGAGCTGGAAATACAAATGTCTTATCGACGGCAGAGGGGAGCTTTCTTACCCCGATGCCGATATATACGGCGAAAAAATTTATCTTGTATATGATCGCGAAAGACAAAGAGCGGCAGAGATACTTTTTACTTCGTTTACCGAGGAAGATATATTAAACGGAAAGACCGATTTTGAAATCGGCGTGATAAGCCGACCGAGGTAAAATACTTTAAAACGAAAAATGAGGGATAAATGTGCTTTACAAAAAAAATAATACCAAAGAGCTTGACATGAAGCTTTTTGAAAACCCGACATCGGAGTACAGAGGCACACCGTTCTGGGCATGGAACTGCGCTCTTAAAAAAGAAGTGCTGCTGAGGCAGATAGAATGCTTCAAAAAAATGGGTCTCGGCGGATTCCATATGCATACGAGAGCCGGCATGGCGACGGAATATCTCGGAAAGGAATTTATGGAGCTCATAAAGGCATGCCGCGATAAAGCCGAAGAAGAAAACATGCTTGCATGGCTCTATGACGAAGACCGTTGGGCATCGGGCTCTGCGGGCGGCATGGTTACAAAAACAAAAGCCTTCAGGCAAAAGGCTCTTATGTGGAGCGAAACTCCGGTTAAGTTTTGCGATAAGGAAAGGGGAGTCAAAGAGGGGCTTCCGTACCTTATCGGTATATATGACATCGTTTTAAACGGTGACAAAACTCTTAAGTCATATAAAAAAATAAATGAGGGCGAAAAGTGCGATGGTATGAAGCGTTATGCCTATGTGAAAACTGCCGATGAAACGGGTTGGTTTAACAATCAGACATACGTTGACACGCTCGATAAAAACGCGGTTAAAAAGTTTCTTGACATAACCGTTGACGGATATAAAGACGCGGTAGGCGAAAGCTTCGGCAAGAGCGTTCCCGCAATTTTTACCGATGAAGCTCATTTTGGCGTCAAAAAAACTCTTCCGTTTGCCGACAGCCGCGCAGATGCAACTATTCCGTGGACTACCGATTTTGCCGATACCTTTAAGGCGGCATACGGAATTGACATAACGGAGACCCTCCCCGAGATATTTTATGATCTGCCGAACGGCAGACCGTCGCGCACAAGATACGGTTTTCATGACCATGTATGCGAAAGATTTGCCGAAAGCTTTTTTGATCAGTACGGCGAAAGATGCCGAAAATACGGCCTGGCGCTGACGGGGCATGTGCTTTATGAGGCTACTCTCTTCTCACAGACTCTTTATGCGAGCGAGACAATGCGCCTGTACCGCGGATTTACATATCCGGGCATAGATATTCTTTGCAACGCTACCGAGTTTACCACGGCAAAACAAACTCAGTCCGTTTGTCACCAGATGAATAAAGAAGCAATGACTTCAGAACTATACGGCGTTACAAATTGGGATTTTGACTTCCGCGGTCATAAGTTCCAGGGAGACTGGCAGGCAGCTCTCGGAGTCAGCATAAGAGTTCCTCACCTTGCATGGGTATCAATGAAAGGATCGGCAAAGAGGGATTTCCCCGCAAGCATAAGCTACCAATCACCGTGGTATGATCACTACGGCTACATAGAAAATCACTTTTCAAGGGTAAATACGGCGCTGACAAGGGGCAAGCCGCTTGTGGATATAGGCGTAATTCACCCGATAGAAAGCTTCTGGATAAAATTCGGCCCGTCCGACACGAGCTATGATGTTCAAAGAAAGCTTGACGATAACTTCCAAAATATAACGCAGTGGCTTATCTCCGGCATGGCTGATTTCGATTTTATCAGCGAATCCATGCTTCCGGGATTGTATAAAGCTACGGATGATAAGAAGCTTTCGGTCGGCAGCATGAATTACAAAACGGTTGTAGTCCCCGGATGCATTAACCTACGTAAGACCACGTTTGATATACTCAAAAAATTTGCCGAAAAAGGCGGAAAGCTTATATTTGTCGGCGAATGCCCGAAATATGTTGAGCTTGAAGAGTCCGAAGAGATTAAAAAGCTGTATGATAAAAGCATCCATGCCGATTGTGACAAGGTATCGATTCTTAACGCTCTTGACGAAGAGCGCAATGTTAAGCTTATAAACACAGAGGGCAAGACACTGTATAACATGATTCATGCAATGAGACAGGACGGAGATGTAAAATGGCTTTTTATTGCTCACTGCAAGGAAAACAAACAGACGGACGTATCGGTATTTGACGATTGCATATTCACGTTAGACGGTGAATACATACCGACGCTTTACAATACAATTACCGGGAAAACGGAAAAACTTAACTTCAAAACCGAAAACGGAAAAACGTATATCTGCAAAAAGGTTTATTCTTGGGACAGCCTGCTGATAAAGCTTGAAGAGGGCAGAGGCTGCGGCGAAGCTGAGGAGGAATCCTCCGATGATAAATTTGAAACAAGCATTAAAAACGCTGTAAGCTGCAGAAGATGCGAGGACAACGTTGTTGTTCTCGACATGCCGGAGTACAGTGTTGACGGCGGCGAATTTATGCCGAAAGAAGAGATGCTTCGCATTGACCTTAAATGCAGAAAAATCTGGAATTATCCGCGCGCCGACGGCTATGACATTCAGCCGTGGGCAATTGAGGGCGAAAATACAGAGCATCATTTGACATTCAGGTTTACCGTAAACAGCGAGGCTGATATTGAAAACTGCTTCATCGCAGGTGAAGAAGCCGAAAAAATGACGGTAAACGGCAGAGACATTGCGCTTGAACCTGTAGGATATTATGTTGACGAAAGCATTAAGAAATACAGCGTCGGCGCTATAGAGAAAGGTGAAAACATAATCGAGATCACCGCTCCGATTTCAAAGAGAATAAGCGTTGAGAATTATTTCCTCCTCGGAGATTTTGATGTAGCCGTAAATGGATGCGATGTTTTAATCAAAGAGCCGTCCGATAAAATTCATTTCGGAGAGCTTTCCTCAAACGGCATGCCGTTCTACGGCGGAAACGTTGTTTATGAAACAGAGCTTGATGTGCCCGACTGTGATCTTAAGATAAAGACAAGCAGATACAGAGGCGCAGTTGTCGGTGTGAGCGTAGACGGCTGCCCGATGAAAATTTCGGCATTCGCGCCGTACATCACGGAGTTTAAAGACCTCAAAAATGGCAGACACAAAATAGAATTCACTCTCTTCGGCACAAGAATCAACACGTTCGGTCAGCTGCATAACTGCGGTTACTTTACATGGTTTGACCCGAGCAGCTGGTATACCAAAGGCGAAGAGTGGTCATATGAATATGATTTTGAGAGCGCAGGCATACTTAAATCACCCGTGTTTGAAATTAAAGAAAAATAAATAAGCGGTTAATAAAAAAACAGGCTGCATGCAAAATAATTTTAAAAGTCATTTGTATGCAGTCCTTTTTGCGTTATTTTCCCGAGAGCTTTTTAATCACATGGTCATACCCGGATTTTGAATGCACCGCCGTGCAGTCGGAGCAGTCCTTTATTCCCGAATCCGTATATTTAAAATTCCCTCCGCATTTGTCTCCCATGCCGTAGAGCGGGCAAAAACAAAACATACAGTTGAAAAAATCACCCCGAAGTTTGTGACACGGGAAAAACTCACACTTTTCATTTTTGAAATACTTATAATTTTCCATATTGTATCTCCGATATAATATTGATATAAAATTAGTTAATTGTAAAATTACAAAATATCTGATTTAAAGCACATTCTGCGATATTATTTTATTTACATTTTCTTCCGTAAACAGATGAAAATGTTTATTTTTCATCGGAACGGTGTGGGCACCGCTGCCTACGTAGTCATTATTAAATATTCGTAATTTAATAATTGGAATCATATTGGTGAATTTTGTTTAAACAAATACAATTAATAGGAACTGTACCTATCAATTTATTTGTAGGGAACGCTGACCACAGCGTTCCGCAAAAATTTATCCGCATTTTATGTCTTTTTATTTTACAATCACCTAAATATAGATATAAAATATTATACATCAAAAATCACATTATGTCCATTGTTTTCATATATCATCGCGCTCAAAAATTTCAACTTTATCAAAATCGCCTGTTAAGCTAACCAGATCAAAACCTCTTTCCAAAATGACACATTTTGCAATTTCATTATTCTTGTAACATGTCAGCATCATTATTCTTTTTGGTTTTCTTGATAACTTTTGCATAATTATTTTGTCATAATTGTCCATTATATGCAACTCCTTTATTTATAAAAAATGCGCGACCCTTAAATTTAAGAGTCACGCACGAAAAACGTACAGTCTCCGACTAAGGGTCGCTAAACTATTATACCAATATGTTTTTTATACGGATATAAAGACGGAGCATACGCTTTTGCTATATTAGCGTATCCCATATAAAAAAACATATTAATTCTATTTTATTTTAAGTATAATAATTTAGCATAATAATTGTATCACATAATTTTATAAATTGCAACCTATATTTTTAAATTATGATATTTAAAGGTCTTTTTTTGTCTTGAAAAGTCGCTTATGTTTATTGACAGCTTCGCTTTTAAAAATTATAATTTACATATAATATATTAAATGTGGTGAAGCCTGTGTATGATAATGTAAAATTGTTAAATGCGCGCCTTGATGAAGAGTCAAAGCGCTTTCTGAATGATATCTATGAGCCGACAAAGGTATACGGCGGCGGACTTGAGGCGGCATGGAGCGGCCTTTGCGTCACAAGAGACGGACGCATCCGTTTTTATTCTCCGTATAATAAAAAGAGTGTTTATGATACGAATTACGAAATGTTTTATGTTGAGTCGGACGATTGCGGAATATCGTGGAAAAAACATATGAAACCGAAAAATTCTCTCGGAGCTTCCGTATATATTCCTTTTACGGATAAATATATGGGTACGCGTCAAAACACCGAGGGAGAAGACAGTTTGACATGCGTTTATATCGGAGATGACCCCGATGATGAAAACGTACGCAAAATTGTTTTGTCCGAAAAAACCTATGTCGATTTAAAGCAGCCCTTTGTGCTGAAAAAAAGAAACAGAATAATTGTATCTGCTCAGGAAATGCGCCCCGAGCTTCATCCGTCCGCATATTTCCCCGTTCTTTTTTATTCGGATGACGGCGGCGAAACATGGCGGGAAACTCATCCAGGTGCGGCTCCGTTTGCAGAAAGCAAATGGCCGCATAAGGGGTATCGCTGGCAGCAAAATAACAGGGAACAGACTTTAGCCGAACTATGTGACGGAACGCTTCTTATGATTACGCGCACGGCGTGTGATTTTCATTTTATGTCAAAATCATATGACGGCGGCGAGACGTGGAGTGAATTTACACCGTCACCGTTTCATTCAACCGCTACCATGCCGGTTTTAAAAAAATTATCCGACGGCAGGCTTCTGTTTTTCTGGTGCAATACAAAACCTCTTCCCGAGCTTGACGGTGCCGACGGAGTATGGGAAGATGTGTTTACAAACCGCGATGTATGCCATTGTGCAATAAGTGAGGATGACGGCAAAACATGGATCGGTTTTCGCGAGCTTCGGCTTAACCCATTAAGAAACTCCGCGGATTTTCGATCGGTCGGCGGCCCGGAGATGTGTCGGGATAAAAGCGTTCATCAGTTTGAGGTGCTGGAGCTGCCGAATAACAAAATTCTTTTTGTAAACGGACAGCATCCCGTATGCTGCGGCATATATATCTTCGATATCCGCTGGCTTTATGAACGCGAGCGGCACGAGGATTTTATTCACGGGTTGAGTTCGCTTACCGTTCATACTTACGTAAAAGGCATTATCGGTGAGAACCCGTCAACTCCCGATGATCCGAATAAATATTCGGGGCATTGCGCATATAACAGAACCAATTGCTCATTTCTTCTTCCGAACCCCGAAGATGAAAGAAAAGAGGCGCTGTTCATACGCCGCGATGGCGATGATATTTTAACGTCCGGCATAGGAGGCGCCGTCTGGAACTTTCCGTCGGCAAAAAGAGGAATGCTGAGCCTGAGAGCATATATCCCCGGCAAGGGTCTGCGTGTGTCTTTGCTTGATTATTGGATGAACCCAGGCGACGATACCGCGGAATATTTTGCCGATATGAGCATTGTTATCCGCAGAGATATGCAGCCGCACGGCGAAGTCTTTTCGGATTTTACGATTGAATTTGACTGTGATAATAACAAGGCGGTAATTTCGTGCGGTGATTATTTTTCGATTGAAAAAAATCTCGGCGGAGCTCATCCGAACGGTTTGTCGTATCTTCATATGCAATCTGCCGCAACGGAAGAGGATTATGAGGGAGCATATATCGAAAGAATTGATTTTGAATCAAAATAAAGCGCAGCACGGCGCAAAATACTTTATGACATGTATTTTGCGCCGTGTTTTATTTTCATAACATTCTAAATTTATATTATCGAAAATTCCGTATCGGTTACAGGTGTATGTATTTTATTTTAAGCCGCTCAAACACAGCGCAAAAGCGCTGAAACTCGCTTTGTTAAAAAAATAAATACACCCGTAACCTCAATAAATCGTATATCAATCGGTTATATTTGATTATACACACATTTTATTATAAATGAATAAAATTTTTTGAGTTCTAAACCTTGAAAAATAATTATATTTGTGTTACAATATATAAGTTAAATTATGTTTAAGCACGTGCAAAAAATTGAAATTCGTATCGGTTACGGGTATATGTATTTTATTTTAAGCCGCTCAAACACAGCGCTGCCGCGCTGAAACTCGCTTGGTTAAAAAAATACATACACCCGTAACCTTATAGGAAGTTTATCTGTCAGCTGTATTTGCTTATTCATGAATTCATCGCAAGAAAAAATGACTGTTAATGACCGCGTAGGGGCAGATAGTATCTGCCCGAAAATACCGCGATGCCCACAGATGATAAGCTTGCCAAAATGTTTGTATATCAACGCACATTCTTATATAACGGAGGAAAAATGGAAATATACATGGATAACAGCGCGACTACAAAACCGTATAAGGAAGCTGCCGACGCTGTTTACAATACAATGATGAATACTTACGGCAATCCGTCGTCATTACACAGGCTCGGCAAACAGGCGGAAGATCTTCTTACGCAGTGCCGCGAAACAGTGGCAAAAACGCTTTCGGCAGATCCGCATGACTTGTATTTTACATCCGGCGGAACGGAGAGCGACAACATCGCCGTTCTGGGTTATGCCTATGCAAACAGACGCAGCGGAATGAGGGTCATTACGCAGAAAACGGAGCATGCCGCCGTTCTTGAACCGTTTAAAAAGCTTGAATCGGACGGGTTTGACGTTGTGCATATCGGCGTCGATTCAAACGGATTCCCGAATATTGATGAGCTGAAATCGGCGGTAAATGACGATACGATTCTTATGAGCTTTATGTATGTCAATAACGAAAACGGAGCAATTTTCCCGGTAGAGGAGATTGCGTCATGCAAAAAAAGCTCAAAATGTGCGCTTCATGTTGACGCCGTTCAGGCATACGGAAAGATAAATATCAACCCCAAAAGATCACGGATCGACATGCTCAGCATATCATCACACAAAATTCACGGGCCGAACGGCGTCGGTGCGCTGTATATAAAAAATTCGCTGAAAATATCACCGGTGATATTCGGCGGACATCAGGAAAAAAACATCCGCTCCGGGACGGAAAACCTTGCCGGAATTGCGGGATTTGCAAAGGCTGCCGAAATTAAATTTAAAAATATGGAAGCCGATGCGGAAAAGATCACGGGATTAAAAAACAGGCTCCGCGCCGGGCTTGTTTCAGAAATTGACAATGTGGTTATAAACACTCCCGAAAACTCCGTGTGCTCGATTTTAAACGTATCCTTCCCGGGGGTCAAGTCAGAGGTTTTGCTCCATGTTCTGGAATCTTATTCGGTGTATGTATCGTCGGGGTCGGCGTGTAACTCAAAAAAGAGCAAGTTCAGCTATGTCCTTAGAGAAATGGGGCTTAAGGATAACGAAGCCGACAGCGCCGTGCGTTTTTCCCTTTCGGTATTTAACACGGAGGAAGAAATTGACAGAGTCTGCGAAATTTTAAAAGAAGAAATTCCGAAGCTCAGAAAAATAATGAGATAACGGTGTTTGCCGCGTTTGCGTTTTTTCTTTGCACCGCGGCGGATTGGAGATAAATATGAAAAAGGTTATACTTGTGCGTTACGGAGAAATAATCCTCAAGGGGCTTAACCGTCCTTTTTTTGAAGGTATGCTTGTTAAAAACATAAAAAAAGCCATATCCGACGAGGGTAATTTCAAAATACACACGTCACAGGCAACGATATATATTGAGCCCGATGACGATGTGTATACGGATTCCGTGATTGAAAAACTGAAAAAAGTGTTCGGCGTTGTGTCTATTGTGGTATCATACGAAACCGAAAAAAATTCGGATGCGATTTTTGAATGTATTAAAGATAATTTTTCACCCGAGCTTTCCTCTGCTTCAACCTTTAAAGTCATTGCAAAAAGATCGGACAAAAAATTTTTTATGAAATCACCCGAAATATGCGAGCAAATCGGCGGCAGAATTTTGGAGGAATTTCCGAATTTGAGCGTTGACGTTAAAAATCCGGAGTTGAATGTGTATGTCGAAATACGTGAATCCGCATATGTTCATCTTGATAAAATTCCCGGAGCGGGCGGCATGCCGTCGGGTTCAAACGGAAAAGCAATGCTGCTGCTTTCGGGCGGAATAGACAGTCCCGCAGCAGGATATATGATAGCCAAAAGAGGAGTATACACCGAGGCGGTTCACTTTTTCAGTTATCCGTATACGAGCGACAGAGCAAAAGACAAGGTGCTCAGCCTTGCAAAAATTCTCTCGGGCTATACCGGAGAAATGAAGGTCCATATCGTGCCGTTTACGGAAATTCAGCTTGAAATAAGAGACAAGTGCCCCGAGGAGCACATGACTCTTGTTATGAGAAGATTTATGATGCGCATTGCTGAGATCATAGCCGAAAAAAGGGGTTGCAGCGCACTCATTACGGGTGAGAGCATAGGTCAGGTTGCAAGCCAGACAATGGGCGCTCTTTGCGTAACTGACGATGCCGTATCAATGCCCGTGTTCAGACCGCTCATAGGCATGGACAAGGAAGAAATTGTTGAAATATCGAGAAAAATCGGCGCCTTTGAAACGTCGATTCTGCCGTATGAAGATTGCTGCACGGTATTCACGCCGCGCCATCCGTCCACAAAGCCAAAGCTTGAAAAGGTTTTGCTTTCACAGGGCAAACTTGACACCGATGAACTCATCAGGCGCGCCGTTGACGGAACGGAAACGGTTGAGGTCTGATATGAAAATATAAGCTTACGAAAGGAAGATGAAAAATGGCAAAAGATAAAGAAAAAATCAAAATTGATCCTTCAAAAGCGGGAAGCAAGGAAGAAGCTATCGATTCTGCCCTTTCTCAAATAGAAAAGGCTTTCGGCGAAGGTTCGATAATGCGTCTGGGTAATGCCCCGGTAAGGCAGGTTGAGGTTATACCGACCGGCTCTCTCAGTCTTGACCTTGCGCTCGGGGTAGGCGGAGTTCCCAGAGGAAGAATAGTTGAAATATACGGTCCGGAATCATCCGGTAAAACTACTGTTTCGCTTCATATTATAGCGGAGGCTCAAAAGCAGGGCGGTGAGGTAGCGTTTATCGATGCCGAGCATGCGCTTGACCCCGTCTATGCCCAAAAGCTCGGCGTAAATATCGACAGGCTCATCGTATCACAGCCTGATAACGGAGAACAGGCTCTTGAGATAACCGAGGCTCTTGCGCGAAGCCAGGCAATAGACGTTATCGTGGTTGACTCCGTTGCGGCGCTTGTTCCCAAGGCTGAAATTGCGGGCGTTATGGGCGAATCACATGTAGGACTCCATGCCCGTCTTATGTCGCAGGCTCTCAGAAAGCTCACAAGCATAATTCATAAGTCAAACACGGTTGCAATATTTATCAACCAGCTTCGTGAAAAGGTCGGCGTAATGTACGGCAGCCCGGAGGTTACAACAGGCGGACGTGCGCTTAAATTTTATTCATCAGTCAGAATCGACATAAGAAGGATCGAAGCGATAAAGGACGGCTCTAACATAATAGGTAACCGCACAAAGGCAAAGGTTGTTAAAAACAAGCTTGCTCCTCCGTTTAAAGAAGCGGAATTTGACATAATGTTCGGCGAGGGTATTTCCAAAGAGGGAGATATATTAGACATTGCCGTTTCTTACGATATTATCAAAAAAGGCGGAGCATGGTATTCATATAACGGAGAGCACATCGGTCAGGGAAGAGACAAAGCCAAGGAATACATGAAGAAAAATCCCGAATTTACCGATATGATATACAACGCGGTAATGGAGAAAATCAATTCCGAAAAAGCGGCAAAAGAGGCTCTCAGAAAGGCAAAAACCGAAGCCGACGTAAAAGACGCGGGCGGCAAAAAAGCGGAAGACAATAAATAATGAAGGTTACAAGTGTTGAAGTTCAGAAGAAAAACAAGAACAGAGTAAGTATTTTTTTAGACGGAGAATACGCATTTTCTCTTGACGGAGCCGACGCGCTCCGCCTCGGCATAAAGACGGGAAAAGAGCTTACCGAAGATGACGTTCGCACCTGCCTTGAAGAGTGCGAATATTCCAAAGCGCGCGAAAAAGCATTTGATATTATATCGAGAAAGCTTGTTTCCGCAAAGGAGCTTCGCAGCGCTCTTGCCGACAAGGGTTATGACGGTATAACGGCTGACAGAACCGTTGAAGAGATGGAATCTTTCGGATATATAGACGATGCAAACTATGCCGAAATGTTTTTAGAGCATTGCAGGGCAAAAATCTGGGGCAAAAGAAAGATAGTTTACGAGCTCGGTCAAA
The DNA here is from genome assembly GCA_934463165.1 of uncultured Clostridia bacterium. GTDB lineage: Bacteria > Bacillota > Clostridia > UMGS1810 > UMGS1810 > RGIG1828. The sequence goes on along the minus strand of CAKSJG010000012.1, from coordinate 9,894 downwards.
AGGGTATCGGAAGCGAAATCATATCGGAGCTGTCAGAGAAAATCGACAGTCTTTATGATGACGGCGAGCTTGCCGATGCCATAGTAATGCGCTACGGCGCATATGATCTGAACGATATAAAGATAAAGGCAAAAATTACAAGATATTTTGCGTCCCGCGGATTTGATTTTTCAGATATAAACGCGGCGATATGCAGGGCAAAAGAGGAGCTTTCGGATGAATAAAAAAGTAGGTTTTGTATCTCTCGGATGTGCAAAAAATCTTACGGATACCGAGACGATGCTGGGAATACTCACATGCAATAATTTTGATATAACTCCCGACCCGGAAGAGGCGGATATAATAGTTGTAAATACTTGTGCATTCATAGAATCCGCAAAAGAGGAATCCATAGACGCCATTCTTGATATGGCGAAATATAAAGAAAACAAATGCGAGCTTTTAATCGTCACGGGCTGTCTTGCTCAGCGTTACAAAAAGCAGATAGAAGAAGAGCTGCCCGAGGTTGATATAATTCTCGGTACAACGCAGTATTCCAAAATATTTGAAGCCATAGACGAATATTACAACGGCGGCAAAAAAGGAGCCTTTGTTGAAGACGCAGATAAATTGGTTGACTATGATCTTCCGCGTATGCAGAGCACGCCGTTTTACAGCGCATACCTTAAAATTGCCGACGGGTGCGATAATTTCTGCACATACTGCATCATTCCGAAGCTGCGCGGAAAATACCGTTCAAGACCGGTTTCGAGCATTGTTTCGGAAGCGAAAAGACTGGCGGCGGGCGGCGTAAAGGAGCTTATTCTTGTGGCGCAGGACACTGCATATTACGGACGCGACAGCGGCGAAAAACCCGAGGAGCTTCTCGAAAAGCTTTCGGAAATAAAGGGTATTGAGTGGATAAGACTGCAATATTGCTATCCCGAAAATATCACCGACGCTCTGATAAATGAAATTGCAAGCAATCCGAAGATTGTAAAATATATAGATATGCCCATTCAGCACATAAGCGACAATATATTAAAGCGTATGGGCAGAAAAAGCCGCCAAAAAGAGATTGAAGCGCTTATAGACGAGCTCAGGCGGCGCATTCCGGGGATAGTAATCAGGACGTCGCTGATAACGGGCTTCCCGGGTGAAACGGAAGAAGACTTTGAAGTCATGAAAAAGTTTTTGAGCGAATATAAGCTTGATAAGGTCGGTGTTTTCACATATTCCGCCGAAGAGGGCACCCCTTCAGCGGAGTTTGACGGTCAGACGGACGAAGATACGAAGCAGAGGCGCAGAGCTGAGCTTATGAATATCCAGCAGGCTGTTTCATATGATATTAATAAGGCGAAAATCGGCACGGCAGTTGATATAATAATCGAAGGCTATGACGAAGAAAACTTCTGCTACACGGGCAGATGCTCATTTGACACGCCCGATGTTGACGGATGCGCGTATGTATACAGCGAGTATGAATTAAACGAGGGCGACATCGTCAGCGCAGAGATAATTGACTGCAGCGAATATGACGTCACGGCAAAAATTATCGATCGGAATATTGACATATTGTGATATATGTGGTATTTTATAACATATAGTATTTAAATCCGAAAGGAATGGTTTTTTTGAATCTTGCAAATAAAATTACAATGACGCGTATTTTTATGATACCGCTTTTTATGATAGCATATATGTGGAGGTTCCCGTATCATAATCTCGTTGCATGTCTGCTTTTTGCTATTGCAGCTCTCACCGACGGTGTGGACGGTTATGTTGCCAGAAATTATAAAATGGTGACGGATTTCGGAAAGTTTATAGACCCTCTTGCCGATAAGCTTATGATAGCCACGGCTCTTATCTGCTTTGTAGGCTCCGGTGAAATACCGTCATATATGGCTGTTATTATTATTGCAAGAGAATTTATAGTAACCGGTCTGCGCACGGTTGCAATGTCCAAGGGAGTTGTAATAGCCGCGGCAATGACGGGTAAAATCAAAACCTGCATACAGATCGTCGCAACGATATGCGTATTTATGTTCGGATATCATTCTTATTACGGTGATTTCACATTCCGTATTTTCGAAAAAATAACCACGACTCCCGGAGAGCTTGCAATGCTTGTTGCAACTCTGTTTACAATATATTCGGGTGTGGAATACCTTTACAAAAACAAATCTCTTCTTGAAGACAACTGAAAAATTTACGCGCTGCGGGGATGCATATGCAGACTTTCGCGGCGTTTTTTATTTAGGCGGTGATTAAAAGTGAGGATACTTGTTGCGGAAGATGAAAAATCCTTAAACAGAGTTATAACAAAAAGACTTGAAAGCGAGGGCTACAGTGTTGACAGCTGTTTTAACGGAGAGGACGCTCTCGATTATATGTATGTCGGTGAATTCGACGCGGTTATAATGGACATAATGATGCCGAAGCTTGACGGAATAGAAGCCGTGAAGAGGATGCGTGCGCGCGGAGATTCGACTCCCGTGATTTTTCTTACGGCGAAAGACAGCATATCCGACAGGGTTGCGGGGCTTGACGCAGGTGCGGAGGATTATCTCACAAAGCCGTTTGCGTTTGAAGAGCTTCTCGCGCGGATAAGGGTAATGACGCGAAAAAAAAGCGGTAACACAACGAATGTTTATACCGTTGCCGATCTCGTTCTTGACACCTCAAGCCGCACCGTTCAAAGGGGCGGTACGCAGATCACATTATCGGCAAAGGAATATGATATTTTGGAGTATCTGATTCTGAATAAGGGAAAGATTATATCGCGTGAAAAAATCGAAAACCATGTCTGGAATTTTGACTACAGCGGCGGCACGAATATTGTGGATGTATACATAAGATATTTAAGAAAAAAGCTTGATGACGGGTTTGATGAAAAGCTTATACACACCGTGCGCGGAATGGGGTATGTGCTGAAAATATCCGAACACCAATAACGGATGTATTTAATTATTAAATAATATCTTATTATAAATTTTGTTTAAACAAATTTATTAATTGGAAACATACCTATCAATTTATATGTAGGGAACGGTGACCACACCGTTCCGCTTACACACTACATACAAAATCATATTGATAAACGCAAGAAAGAGAGGCGCGCCCTTGTGTAAAGGGATGAGGGAATGTAAAAAAATAAACATACCTGTAACCTTAGAGAAATTCGGATATTAAGGAGATGAAACGAAATGAAAATGTCGGTTAAATTCAGAATAACCCTTTGGTATACACTTGTTATGATATTGATTTCCGCCGCGGTTCTTGCCGTGATGACCTCCGTCAGCCAAAAAATAGTTGCAAAAGACATTGAAAGAAAAGTTATTCAGGGTGTTATGGATTTTTCGCATAAAATGGACGCGCCTTTTTTTGATATAGAAAAAAGACCGAAATTTGAGTTTTTTGACCGAGGTATCCACATTGTGTTGTATAACGGCGATAAAGAAGTTGTGGGCGGTCAGGGTATTTTTGAATTTAATGAGGTTATCGGTTTTAACGATTCTAACCTTGAAAGTGTTGTTGAGGGTGAAAATAAATATTACGTATATACGAAAAAAACACAGTTAAGAAACGGTGAAGTATATTGGATAAGAGGAATTATTTCGTTTACGGGTGAAAGCTATGCCATAAAATCCGCAGCGAAAAACAATATTATTTTGACCGTAATCATGATACTTATTGCATCGTGCGGCGGATATTTTATTGTCAGAAAGGCGCTTCTTCCGGTCAATAAAATCAGTGATACGGCAAAAGAAATAAGCAGAAGCCGCGATCTCAGCCAAAGGATAAACATCGGCAGCGGAAACGATGAAATTCACTCTCTTGCCAATACGTTTGATGAAATGCTTGCCAGGATAGAGCAGACAATGGAAAGAGAAAAACAGTTCACCTCCGACGCATCGCACGAGCTGAGGACACCGCTTGCGGTAATACTTTCTGAATGTGAATATATGACGGATTGCGCCGAAAGCTTTGAAGAGATAAAGGAGAGCGCTTATTCCGTCAAAGACCATGCCGAAAAGATGTCGAAGCTTATAGGCGAGCTTCTGATGATATCACGGATGGACAAAAATGCCGTAAATCTTGAATTTGAAAAGGTGGATATAAGCGAGCTTTTAAACTTCGTCTGTGACGAACAGGAGGATATACACGCGCATGATATCAGCCTTAAGCGAAATATTGATGAGGGGATTGCTGCCGATTGTGACCGTTCTATGATTATGAGGCTGCTTATAAACCTCATATCAAACGCGTATACTTACGGAAAGAAAGGCGGTAACATAACGGTTTCTCTTTATTGCAGGGGTGATGATGTTGTGTTTAGCGTCAAGGATGACGGCATAGGAATTTCGGAAGAGGACATTCCAAAAATATGGGAGAGATTTTATCAGGCAGATCCTGCACGTTCGTCCGAAAACGGCAACAGCGGTCTCGGTCTTTATATGGTAAAATGGATAGCCGAGTGCCACGGCGGCAGGGTATCGTGCGAGAGCAGGCTCGGCGTCGGTTCCGTGTTTACGTTTGTTATGCCGATGAACGGGAAATGAATATAAAAGAGCTGCAGAAAAATGCAATCATTTACTGCAGCTCTTTTTTTACAGTTCCGCAATTTCTCCCAAGAGATATTTTTTATCTGCGGAATTTATATTGACCCTTTTAATCATATGTGATATGTCTTCATCGCTTTGAGCTCTCACGCGGATATAATTTGTCATGTGCCCCTCGTAGGTATTTCCTCCGATGTTTCTCTCAAACAGGACGTCCGTCCGGCAGCCGACAAATGAATTCATATAATCCTCATGCTGTTTTGCCGCTTGCTCTATCATGATTTTGGCGCGTCTTTCGCGTTCTGCTTTGTCAACCTTTCCGTCCATGGCAGCCGCCTTTGTGCCCTTTCGTTCGGAGTAGGGAAAGATGTGCGCTTCGCTGAATTTTATATTTTTCAAAAATTCAAACGATTCATTAAAATCCTCGATGCTCTCACCCGGAAATCCCGTTATTATATCCGTGGTTATTGCAGGGTTTTTATATGCCGCGCGGAGCTTTTCAACCGATTCGGCATACTGCGCGCATGTGTATTTTCTGTTCATTGCCTTAAGCGTTTTGTCGCATCCGCTCTGCAGCGATATGTGAAAATGGTCGCATACCTTTGGCATTTTTGCTATCCTGCCGATAAATTCGTCCGTCAAAAGCCGCGGTTCAACCGAGCCTAAGCGAATCCTTTCGATTCCGTCTGCGGCGGATACCGCCTCGATAACGTCAATCAGCTTTTCATCTTTTAAATCTCTGCCGTATGACGCAAGATGTATGCCCGTAAGGACTATTTCTTTGTACCCGTTTTCCGCAAGTGATTTAACCTCTTTTTCAATGCTTTTTATCGGGCGGCTTCTGACGGGTCCTCTCGCATAGGGAATAATGCAATATGAGCAAAACTCCGTGCATCCCTCCTCGATTTTTACGAACGCGCGCGTCTTGTGTTCGTATGATGATATCCAGAGGTCTTCAAAGCTTCTCTGCTTCATGATGTCGCCGACAAATATTTTGCACTCATCGCTCCCGGAGCTTATATAATCCTCAACAAGCTCTACTATATGCTTTCTGGCGTCTGTTCCTATGATGAGGTTTACCCCGTCGATTTTTTCGATTTCATCGGGAGACACCTGCGAATAACACCCTGCGGCAACAATTATCGCGTCGGGGTTGTGCGCGAGTGCACGGTGAATCATCTGCCGTGACTTCCTGTCTCCGGTTCCGGTTACGGTGCATGTGTTTATAACGTATATATCGCATTTTTCGCCGAAGTCTCCGATTTCATATCCGCTTTGCTTAAAAAGCGTTATCATCGCTTCGCTTTCATATTGATTTACCTTGCATCCGAGTGTGCAAAAACCTGCTTTTTTCATGTGAATGTTCTCCTGTGTTTTAAAGTTTGCTTAATTTATTCTAAATGTGTATGTACACATCCTTTAGACTTCCTCTTAATATTATACACAATTTACAAATATTTTCAAGTCTTTGTAAAATAACTTGACAGAAAACTTTTCATGTTGTATTATATATTTGTAAATAATAAGCATTGGTATGTGCTTGCAGAAGTTAAGGAGGATGAAAAAAATGAAAAGTTTTAATGTAGTTATCAATTCAATCAATGACGTAAAGAATTTTGTCAATATCGTTTCCAAATATGATTTTGACATTGATCTTATTTCTGACAGATATGTTGTGGATGCAAAATCGATTATGGGCATTTTCAGCCTCGATCTTACCAAACCTATCGGAGTTCAGATTCATACGGAAGATGCTGATGCAATAATGGAAGAACTCAAGCCGTATATCAGATAACACAAAATTTTGCACAGCTTATCTTATTTTAGATAAGCTGTGTTTTTTTTCGAATAAAAAAAATGCCCGAAAGCCGCGTGCAGACAATCGGGCAGATACGCACTGCGTATGCTGCGGTGCTCACACCGTTTTGCTGCATTAAATAAATTTAAAAGAAGGTGTTTAAAATTATAACAGATACAGAACTTAAATACAAACCCAACGATTATGAAACGAAGCTTATAATTTTATGTGCCTTGCACGATCTGAAAAAGAGCCCGACATATCAGATACTGAATCAGGTGGTATATGCAGGCGCCGACATAAGCTATTTTGAGATGCAGCCGTATCTTGACGATCTTATAGAAATGGGCAGCGTCGAAGAATTTTCGATAGATGAATCCAAGGTGTATACCGCAACGGAAACGGGTGAGGAGGCATACGAATTTTTTTCGCAGAGAATTCCCGCAAGCGTACGTGAAAAAATAAAGAACGCCGCCGAAGATGTCAACGGCGATAAAAGCGCCGGGAACAAAATATATGCCGACTATATCCCGATCAATGCCGAGGAGGAATACAAGGTTGTATGCGGTGTTCTTGAAAATAACATAAAAATTGTGCATTTTGAAATGTATGTCGGTCCCAAGGAAAGGGCAAAAAATATATGCAGGTATTTCAAGACGCACACGAGTGAATTTTATGCCGATCTTTTATCTATGCTCGAAAAGGATGCGGAAAATAAAAAAAGCGAAAATGAAAAATAAGAGGATTGTTTTATGCTTTATACACAGAGTTTTTCAAAGTTAATAGATGTTTTCAGAAAAATGCCCGGAGTCGGCAGCAAAAGCGCAGTTCGCATGGCATATCATGTTTTGGCAATGAGCGCGGAAGAAGTTGACGAAATGGTGGGCATAATTAAAAATGCAAAAGAAAAAATAGGGTACTGCTCGGTTTGTCAGAATATTACCGAGGCAAATCCGTGTGAAATATGTTCCAATCCGAAAAGAGATAAATCCGTCATATGTGTTGTGGAGCAACCGAAGGATGTTGTCGCGCTTGAGAAAACGCGTGAGTATTACGGCACATATCATGTTCTTCACGGATGCATATCGCCGATGGATTCCATAGGTCCCGATGACATACGCATAAAGGAGCTTCTTACGAGGTGTTCGTCCGATGAGGTAAAGGAAGTCATCATGGCAATAAGCCCGAGTATAGAGGGCGAAGCAACGGCAGTGTATATCTCCCGTCTTTTAAAGCCTCTCGGCATAAAGGTGACGCGCATAGCATACGGAATTCCGGTCGGCGGTGATCTTGAATATGCCGATCAGGTGACGCTTGCAAAGGCTATAGAGGGCAGAAGAGAAATATAAATAATATTTTGCGCTTCAAATGTTGACAAAAACACAAAAAATTAGTATAATATATAGGTTATATTCTGTCTTGTACGGCATACAGATAAGACAAGTACGAAAAAATTTTAAATGTATGCAGAAAGGTAGGTCAGGCATTATGGCTAAGCAAACTATACTCACCCCGGAGGGACTTAAAAAGCTGGAGAATGAGCTTGAATATTTAAAAGTAACGGGAAGAAAAGAGATTGCCGAAAAAATCAAGACAGCAAGGGGTTTCGGTGATCTTTCGGAAAATTCCGAATATGATGCCGCAAAAGACGCTCAGGCAAAAATGGAAGAGAGGATATCCGCTCTTGAAGCAATGCTCAAGGATGTTGTCGTTCTTGATGCCGATGATGTTGCGACGGATGTTGTCGGAATATGCTCCAAGGTAAAGGTTCTTGATATGGAGTTTGACGATGAGGACGTATACACAATTGTCGGAGCTACCGAAGCAAATCCCGATGAAAATATTATTTCGGATGAATCTCCGATCGGTCAGGCGCTCATCGGCAGAAAAGAGGGTGAAATTGTCGATATAGAAACACCCGGCGGTATGATTAAATTTAAAATTCTCGAAATAAGCAAATAAGACCGCAGACAGATGTTTGCAATTAAAATACAAACCTTGGAGGAATTCACAAAATGAGTGAAAACAATAACAATAACAGATCTTGCGAACCTGATCTTAATGAAGTTTTAAGGATTCGCCGCGAAAAGCTTCAGGCTCTCCGCGAAGAAAATAAAGATCCGTTTACGATAATGAAATATGACAGAGACACAATGAGCAAGGATATCCTTGATAATTTTGAAAAATATGACGGCAAGGATGTTTCTCTGGCAGGCAGAATTATGAGCAAGCGTATTATGGGCAAGGCTTCGTTTTGCCATATTCAGGACAGAGACGGTCAGATTCAGGCTTATGTTGCAAGAGACTGCATAGGCGAAGACGAATACAAAGCGTTCAAAAAATTTGATATAGGCGATATTGTCGGTCTTAAGGGTAACGTTTTCAAAACAAAAACAGGTGAAACATCGATCCACGCAACCGAGATAACGCTGCTTTCAAAATCACTGCAGCCCCTGCCCGAAAAATTCCACGGACTTAAGGATCAGGATCTCAGATATCGTCAGAGATATGTTGATCTTATAATAAATCCCGATGTGCGTAACACGTTTGTTGTGCGCAGCCGCATAATTAAAGAAATACGCGAATTTTTAGATAACAGAGGCTATATAGAGGTTGAGACGCCTGTTCTTAACACAATTTCCGGCGGTGCATCGGCAAGGCCGTTCATCACTCATCACAATACACTTGGGATAAACATGTATCTGAGAATTGCAACAGAGCTTAATCTTAAGCGTCTTATTGTCGGCGGTCTTGAAAAAGTATACGAAATAGGCAGGATTTTTCGTAATGAAGGTATGGATATCAAGCATAATCCGGAATTTACAACAATTGAGCTTTACGAAGCTTTTACGGATTATTACGGTATGATGGATCTTACCGAGGATATGATTTCGACTGTTGCCGAAAAAGTTCTCGGTACAACCGATGTAAATTATCAGGGCAAGGTTATTCATCTCGGCAAGGGCTGGGAGAAAATAACCATGATGGATGCGGTAAAAAAATATGCCGGCGCTGATTTTACAGCAGTCACTTCTGCCGAAGAAGCAATTGAGCTTGCGCGTTCACTCGGTGTTGAGGTTAAATGCGGCAAGTCAATAGGAGAGGCAATGTATGCTGTTTTTGATGAAAAGGTAGAGTCGCAGCTTATCCAGCCGACATTCATTCTTGACTATCCGATTGAGGTTTCTCCGCTTGCAAAGAAAAAACCCGATGATTCTGCATATACAGAGAGATTTGAATTTTTTATAAACGGAACGGAATACGGCAATGCATTTTCCGAGCTTAATGATCCTGTCGACCAGAAAGAAAGATTCATAAAGCAGGTTGAGGCGCGGGAAAACGGAGACGAAGAAGCCGGTATGATGGATGATGACTACATCAATGCTCTTGAATACGGTCTCCCCCCTACGGGCGGACTCGGTATAGGTATTGACCGTCTCGTAATGCTTCTTACGGATAATTATTCCATAAGAGATGTATTGCTCTTCCCGACAATGAAGCCCCTCGACAAGTAAAATTCGAAAAAAACCAGTGTTTATGCGGGTTTCGGGAGTT
>CAKSJG010000011.1 GCA_934463165.1 uncultured Clostridia bacterium | reverse complement strand
CCGTTCCGAAAGCACAACACATATACTTTATATAATTAAAGGCAAGGAATTTATATGTCCGCCCATACGCACACATGAAACAGACATATTCCTTGCATAATAATATGCAAGAACAGCTGTCTAACCGCGATACCACATACCATAAAATATATAAAATTAGGTCATTAAATCAGAAAAATGTAAGCTGGCTGCTGTCGGGCATTCCGTTAAGTACCCCCGCCTCTTTAAGAACTTCAATTACCGTTTTTGTCACCTTAGATCTTTGCTGCAAATCCTCAATGGATGAAAAATCTTCTTCATCTCTTGCAGCCGTAATGCTGTTTGCAGCATTTATTCCGAGGTTGGGAAGCGCATTCAGCGGTGGGAGCAATCCCTCTTCCGTAGGGATAAACTTCGTTGCATGAGACTTTTTGATGTCTATATCAACAAATTTAATGCCTCGTGCATACATTTCATTGCAAACTTCCATTATGGTTATTATATTCTTTTCTTTGTCCGAAGCGTCCTGTCCTTTTGCCTCTATTGCGTGTTTATTTTCCAAAAGCTTTTCTTTTCCGTGTCCCATAAGAGTAAAATCAAAATCATCCGCTCTTACGGTAAAGTATGTTGCATAAAAAGCCATCGGGTAGTGCACCTTGCAGTATGCAATTCTGTAAGCCATGGTTACATACGCAACGGCGTGCGCTTTCGGGAACATATATTTGATTTTTTTGCATGACGCTATATACCAGTCGGGAACATTGTTTTCACGCATGACAGATTCCATCTCCGGCGTCAATCCTCTTCCCTTACGTACGCTTTCCATTATCTTAAACGCCATATCATTTGCAACGCCGTGATGTATCAGATATATCATGATATCGTCACGTGTACATATAGCTTTGCTAAGCGTCGTTGTACCCTCGCGTATAAGATCCTGGGCGTTATTCAGCCAAACATCCGTACCGTGCGAGAGACCCGATATTCTCACCAACTCCGAAAATGTGTGCGGCTTTGTATCAACAAGCATCTGACGTACGAATTTTGTTCCGAATTCGGGAACTGCAAATGTTCCTACGGGTGAATCAATATCTTCCGGCTTCACACCGAGCGCGTCGGTATTTAAAAACAGGCTCATTGTTGCTTCGTCTCCCATAGGGATTTTAAGCGGATCTATATCCGTGAGATCTTCAAGCATCCTGATAACCGTCGGATCATCGTGACCGAGTATATCGAGCTTCAAAAGGTTCTGGTCAATTGAGTGATAGTCAAAGTGAAGTGTTATGATGTCACTTGACGTATCATCCGCCGGGTGCTGAATAGGTGAGAATTCATGCACATCTCTTGCCGTCGGAACAACGATTATTCCTCCCGGGTGCTGTCCTGTAGTTCTCTTAACACCCGTGCATCCTCTGACTAATCTTTCTGCCTGTGCATTTGATATATACTGTCCTTTTTCATCAAAATATTTTTTGACGTACCCGTATGCCGTCTTTGCCGCAACGGTGCCTATGGTTCCCGCTCTGAACACGTGTCCGACACCGAACAGCTCTTCAACATACTTGTGTGCAACCGGCTGATAATCACCCGAGAAGTTAAGGTCGATATCAGGCTCTTTGTTACCCGAGAATCCAAGAAATGTTTCAAACGGGATATCCTGGCCGTCGGCTTTCATCATTGCTCCGCATTTCGGGCAAGGCTTAGGCTTAAGGTCATATCCGCTTCCCACATCCTCACTGGAAAGGAATTCACTGTACTTGCACTCGGGACACACATAATGCGGTGGCAGAGAGTTAACCTCCGTAATACCGCTCATAAATGCAACGAGTGATGAACCGACTGATCCTCTGGATCCTACAAGATATCCGTCGGCATTTGATTTCCAAACGAGCTTTTGAGCAATGATATAAAGCACGGAATAGCCGTTGTTTATTATTGAATTCAGTTCAACGTCAATTCTGTCACGTACAAGCTGCGGCATATTTTCGCCGTAAATGCTGATTGCCTTGTCATATGTAAGCTTTCGGAGCATTTCATCTGAGCCTTCGATAACAGGCGGAGCCTTATCAGGCGGAACCGGGTTTATCTTTTCGGTCATGTCGGCAATCTTATTTGTGTTTTCAACAACCACTTCATATGCGAGCTCCTCGCCGAGATATTCAAATTCTTTAAGCATCTCTTCGGTTGTCCTCAAATAAAGCGGCGGCTGGTTGTCGGCATCTTTGTAACCCTGACCTGCCATAAGAATCCTTCTGAAAATTTCATCCTCGGGATTCATAAAGTGAACGTCGCACGTTGCAACGGTGAGCTTGCCGTGTTTTTTGCCGAGTTCTATTATGAATTTATTTATGTATTTAAGGTCATCTTCGCTTGCAAGAGTTTCGTTATTGAGCAAAAATCTGTTATTTCCGAGTGGCTGAATTTCAAGGTAATCATAAAAGTTGACTATTTTTTCAAGCTCATCATAGTCGGGGTTATACGGATTTTTAAGTATCTCCCTGTATAGCTCTCCGGCTTCGCATGCCGAGCCGATTATGAGGCCCTCTCTTTTTTGCTGAAGAATACTTTTGGGTATTCTCGGTTTTTTATAAAAATATTCAAGGCACGACATAGAAATCAATTCATATAAATTTCTGAGTCCGACAAGGTTTTTTGCAATTAATATGCAATGGTAATACTTAAGCGACTTTATATCAACATCACCCGAAAGCGATGTGTTTATCAAGCCGATGTCACTTATGTTTTTTTCTTCAAGCAGACCGAGCAGGTGAATAAATATTTCGCCCGTTGCCTGCGCATCGTCACATGCACGGTGGTGATGCTCAAGAAGCACTTCAAAATGCTTTGTAAGAGTATCGAGTTTGTAATTTTTCAATCCCTGAACAAGACTCCTTGAAAGCTCAAGAGTATCTGCGCATGCAAAATTATATTCAAAACCGTATTGCTTTGCGCCGTTTTTTATAAACGATGTGTCAAATCCCGCGTTGTGAGCAACAAGAACCGAGCCCTTTGCAAATTCAAAAAAGCTTGCAAGTGCATCTTTAAGCTTTGGTGCTCCGGTAACGTCCTCATCTTTTATGGATGTAATTTCGGTTATTTTTTCGGGAATAGCCCTTTCCGGATCCACAAAGGTTTCAAATTTATCCACAATTTTTTTATTTTTAATCTTCACTGCGCCGATTTCTATTATCGTATCTTTTTCTGCGCTCAGACCTGTTGTTTCTATATCAAAAACAACAAATTCGGAGTTTAAATCTCCGTGAGCATTTCCTGTTACAATTGTTCTTGTGTCATTAACAAGATAGCATTCCATTCCGTACAAAACTTTGAGATCGCTCTTTTCCGCCGCGTGCATAGCATCGGGGAAAGCCTGCACATTACCGTGGTCTGTGATTGCAACGGCTTTGTGACCCCATTTTATGGCCTGCTTAACAAGTGTTTTTACGTCTGTCATTGCGTCCATCTGACTCATCTTGGTATGCATGTGCAGTTCAACACGCTTTACAGGAGCGCTGTCTTTTCGTGACGGCATAGAGTCGGCAACTATGGCATCAACCTGAATTATATTTTCTTTTGCGTAGTTATCGTATTGTATTTTTCCGCCGATTTTAACAACCGTTCCGTCTTTGAGCTTGCCCTTTATTTTGGCATACTTTTCGGGTTTTAAAAACATCTTTGCCGAAAACGCCGATTTATTGTCTGCTATGAAAAACGTAAACAGGCAGCTCGGGCCGTTTTTGGTGTTTATTTCGCGTACATCGGGATTCAGAACCTGTCCGCGTATGATTACGCTTCCGCTGTCATCCGGAGAGATAGATTCAATCGGCACTGCGTCTCCGCTTATGGGTTTGCCGTATATAACATCGGGCTTTTCCTCATCGGGAATTTCGTCGGTTTCTATGTTTTTTATTCTGAGTACGTTTTCACGTGCATATCCGTCAAATTCAATTTTCCCCTGCACTCTGACAGCGCATCCTTCGCCGATATATTCTCTTATGCTTTCAAATATATCGGGTTTTATAAATACCTTTGCCGTAAATGCGCTTGTTTTATCTGCCACAACCAAAGAGAGAAGAACGGATTTTCCGCTTTTTTGAGTTTCTATTTCTCTGTAATCAAGATCGGTCACAACACCGCGTATGACGGCATTGCCTTTTGCATCGGGTGAAAGGAGAGATGATATCCTCTCCGGTGCTGCGTCTATGTGTTTTCCCAAAATCACCTTCCTGTTTTCCTCTGTTTCTTCAAATTCAATTTTCAGCTCGTCGGTTTTTGCGAGCTCTTCGTTTTCTTTCGGTTCGTAAGCAAAGTCCGATATTTTATCGAGCGTTTCCTGCTTTAAATCGCGGAGTTTGCTGCTGCCGTCATCACAGAATACAAAGTCGGCATTGTATGAAAGCTGTGATTTTACCAGCCTTTTAAGCATTTCTTTGCAGTTCATGGTGTCGAGCATATTTGTGCCGTATTTGCAGTGAATTGTAAACACACCGTCTCTAAAGTCCGCACTGCTGTCCTGAAATATATGTCTTACGCCCGGAATAAGCTCGTTTACATAAAATATCAGGTTTGAATAATATAAATCGATATCAATATCATTTATGTCAACACCTGAATATTTGACTCTTAAAATAAACTTATTCAGAGAAAACCGTTCCTTTATCTTATCTTTGAAATCTTCAATAACTCCGTACGGAATAATTTCGGAAGATGAAAGAGTGACGGCCATTTCGCGGTTTGCCGCATCGGCATTTGTACTGAATATAAATGCTTTATTTAAAATTTTCGGTATGTCCGTACCGGTGAATATATCAGATAATTTAATATTTGTCGGTGACATTAAAATTTCCTTTCACGCAGTTTTTCTATTTCTTCTTTAAGAACATCAAACAGTTCTTCTTCTTTAACCTTTTTCAAAATTTTGCCTTTTGAAAAAATAAGTCCCTCTCCGCTTCCGCCGGCAATGCCGATATCAGCTTCGGCAGCTTCACCGGGGCCGTTAACAACGCAGCCCATAACAGCAACGGTAATCGGTTCATTCACGTTTTCAAGATATTTTTCAACCTTTTTTGCAAGGGGAATCAGGCCTATATTCGTTCTTGCGCATGTCGGGCATGATACAAGCCTTGCTCCGCTGTTTTTCAGATCAACCGCTTTCAGTATTTCTTTTGCAACGGTTACTTCTTTTACGGGGTCATCCGTCAAAGACACTCTTATCGTGTCTCCTATTCCATCATGAAGAAGAGCGCCGATGCCGATTGCGGATTTTACCGCCCCCATAAGAAACGTGCCCGCTTCCGTCACGCCGAGGTGCAGTGGGTAGTCGGGGTATCTTTCATGCATGAGCCTGTATGCGTCTATCGTCATGTTGACACTGCTTGCCTTAAGTGATATTATTATATCGTCAAAATCATATTTATTCAAAATGTCAATATGCTTTTTTGCGCTTTCCGCCATTCCTTCGGGTGTCGGGTGTGAATATTTTTTTAAAATTTCTTTTTCTATCGAGCCGCTGTTTACTCCGACCCGGATCGGCACATGAAGTTTTTTTGCACATTCGCACACCTTTTTCACGCCGTCCTCGCTCCCGATATTACCGGGATTTATGCGTATCTTGTCTGCGCCCGATTCCATGGCGGCTATGGCAAGACGGTAGTCAAAGTGTATATCCGCAACAAGCGGTATGCGTATTTTCTTTTTAATTTCTTTTATCGCTTCGGCGCTTTCGTTATCGGGAACCGACACTCTGATTATTTCGCAGCCTGCGTTTTCAAGCTCGTTTATCTGAGATACGGTTGCGGCAATGTCCTTTGTTTTGGTATTGCACATAGACTGGATTTTGACAGATTCGCCGCCTCCGATAAATATGTTTCCTATTTTTGTTTTTTTGCTCACGGTATTCACCCTGCTTTATTCAAAAGATAAAAAATTATGAATATTTACATATAAAGTATTATATCACAATCAGGCAAAATTTGCAATTGAAATAACATACAATTTTAGACATATAATCCGCCCGTAAAATTATCTGTTGACACCGCACATATTTTTAGGTATAATGCAAATCGTACGGCAGAGTAATTTTTGTTTTTAAAGGATGATTAACATTGGCAAATAAGATTTTTCATATACCTGTATTTGTTCCGCATAAGGGCTGTCCGCATGACTGCGTTTTCTGCAATCAGAGGAGGATAACGGGGCAAATAAAAGAAATGACCGTAAATGATGCACGCGCGGTCATAGAAGCGCATCTGGGAACCATAGAGAAAAAATATAAAAAAGAAGACATATATGTTGAAATAGCTTTTTTCGGCGGCAGCTTTACCGCCATAGATATTGACAGGCAGATCGAGCTTCTGTCTCTTGCAGACGAGTACATACGTTCACAAAGGGCAGATGCCCTGAGGTGTTCGACGCGTCCGGACTGCATAAATGAAGAGATACTTTCGGTTGCAAAAAAATATTCCATGACGAATATCGAACTCGGTGTTCAGTCCGGTGATGATGACGTTCTTTCTCTTTGCGAGCGCGGTCACAGTTTTGAAGATGTTATACACGCGTCAGAGCTTATTAAAAATAACGGAATCAACCTCGGTCTTCAGATGATGACCGGACTACCGGGAGATACAAGGGAAAAATCAATAGAAACGGCAAAAAAAATTATTGAGTTAAAGCCTTCGTGCGTTCGGATATATCCGACTCTTGTTATGGAGGGGACAAGGCTTGCCGATATGTATAAAGACGGTGTGTACACTCCGCAGACAGTTGAAGAGGCTGCAAGCCTTTGTGCCGAAATTGTGCCGATGTTTACGGAATCGGGAATAAAAATACTTCGCATAGGTCTTCAGACGACGGAGAACGTTAATGCAGAAACGGTAATAGGGCCGTATCACCCTGCATTTGCCGAAATTGTATATTCCAAAATTAACAGAGACAGGATTGAGAGTTATGTACGGAAAAGAGGTGTTCATGATTGTGAACTTACGATTCCGTGCAAAAAGGAGGATGTTTCCAAGACGGTTGGACACAGAAAGTGCAATGCCGAATATTTTAAATGCAAATATAATATAGATTTAAAGGTTCGCCTTTTGCAGGGTTAATCACAATAGGTTATAACACGGTATCGAAAAGATTGGATTAATATCAAAAAAACATTGCAAATCGAACTGAAGTGTGATAAAATATTATTATATTTACTTATGATATTTTCGGGGTGTATATAATTGTATTTAAAAGGTATAGATATTCATGGATTTAAATCTTTTGCCGATAAGATAAGTCTTGAATTCGGTCAGGGAATAACCGCAATTGTCGGCCCTAACGGAAGCGGCAAAAGTAATATATCCGATGCGATTCGCTGGGTAATGGGCGAACAGAGTGCAAAAAGTCTGCGCGGAGGAAAAATGGAGGATGTCATTTTTTCCGGAACACAAAAAAGAAGCCCTTTGGGTTTTGCGCAGGTTTCGATAATTCTCGACAATAAAGATAAAATATTTAAGATAGATTATGATAAGGTTAAAGTGACAAGGCGCGTTCACAGAAGCGGCGAGGGAGAATATCTTATAAACGACAAGGAATGCCGCCTTAAAGATATCCATGAGCTTTTTATGGATACAGGTCTCGGACGAGAGGGTTATTCGGTAATCGGTCAGGGTAAGATAGATCAGATTCTTTCGTCAAAAGCCGAAGACAGACGCCATATCTTTGAAGAAGCTTCCGGTATAACAAAATACAGATACCGCAAGGCAGAATCCGAAAAGAAGCTTTTGCAGACCGATGAAAACCTGACGAGGATAAAAGATCTTTTATCGGAGCTTGAATCACAGGTTGGTCCGCTTGAGAGGCAGTCTCAAAAAGCAAAAAAATACCTTGATTTGCGTGAAGTCTTGAAAGGACTCGATATAAATATATTTATCCGCAATATTGACAAACAAAAGTCTGCGCTTGAAAAGGGCCGCGAGGATTTTACCGTAGCTTTCAATCAGCTCAACGCCGAGAAAAACAAACTCGGTGAAATTGAAAAGGCAATAGAGGACGAGACGGAAAAAATTTCCGTACTCAGCGAAAAAATAACGCAGCTTCGCCAGCAGAGCTTTGATTTGTCCAAGAGCAGCGATACGCTTAATAACAGGATAGAAATTCTTAAAAATAACATAGAAAATAACAACGCAAACAAGGAACGTCTTGCTTCGGAAGCGGAGAGCTGCAGAAAAAGACTTGATGAAATAGCCGCCGAATCCGACGAATGCAAAATGCTTACGGAACAAAAGAAAAAAGAAAAAATCGAGTTGGAAAGCAAGGTTCGTTCTTATGACAATACCATGGCAGATCTTGACAGTGAAATAAACGGCATGCTTAAAAGGAGCGAAGATCTTAAGGATGAAATTGTTTCGCTTTTAAACGAAAATACGGCAAACAAAACCAAAATATCGGGTCTTGACGCACTGTATCGAAATTTTGACGAAAGAAAAGCAACACTTAAAGATGATCTTGCGGTTAAACACGATGCGCTTGCTAAGGCAAAATCCGAAACGGAAAGACTAATCGGAGAAGAAAAAACAAACGAAGATAAAAGGCGCGGTGCAATAGTCGGTCTCGAAAAGCTGAAAAAAGAATACTTTGAAGTTACCGATGCCATGAATACGGCAAAAGAAGAGCAGAACAGTATAGTCGCAAAGTGCAACGACAAACAGTCTCGCAAAAACGTTCTGGAAGATCTCGAACGTGGTTATGAGGGCTATGCAAAAAGCGTTAAAAGCATTTTAAAGAGCAATATTTCAGGGATACGCGGAGTTGTGTCAAAGCTGATTGATGTTGACGGTAAATACGTAACCGCGGTGGAAATTGCCCTCGGAGGCGCTCTGCAGAATATCGTTGTAAATGATGAGGATGCTGCGAAAGGGTGTATATCTTACCTTAAAGAAAACCGTATAGGACGCGCAACATTTTTGCCGCTGACATCCGTACGCGGCAATCTTTTGCAAAACCCCCCGACAAATGCAAAGGGATATATCGGAATTGCATCCGAACTGATAAATTATGACAGTGAATATGACGGCATTTTCAAAAGCTTAATCGGCAGAACAGTTATAATGGACAACATAGACAATGCCGTAGCTCTTGCAAAAAGGGCCGGCTATAAGTTTAAAATAGTAACGCTTGACGGTCAGCTGCTGAATCCCGGCGGTTCTCTTACAGGCGGAAGCGTAAACAAAACACAGAGTCTTCTGAGCCGTCAAAGAGATATTGACAGAATTGCGGAAGAAATAGAGCAGCTCCGAAAAATCATAGATAAAAATGATGATGTAATAAGCGGTTACCGCCAAAAAATCAAAAAAATGGCGGATGAAAAAGAAAAACTCGATACGGTTGTTAAAGACTGTGAGCATGTATATGTAAAAATCAGCTCCGAAAAATCAAATAATGACCGTGTAATCAGAGAGCTTGAAAGAAACATCAGTGCTATAACCAACGAGAGTGGATCCGTCCTCGGCGAGATTGAAGATATCGACAAGCAAAAGGATGTATTCAAGAAAAAAATTGAGGAAAACGAAAGCAAAATCCGTGATATCAAAGCAGAGCTTGAAGGTGTCCAAAACGAAGGTGCCGTTCTAACGGAGAAAAGAGAAAAGTTTTTAAGCTCCGTAACCGATGACAAAATCCGATATGCAAATATCGAAAAGGATATAGCGGTATCCGGCGAAAGAATAGAGGCTCTTAAATCGGAAAAGATTTCGGTTGAATCGAATATAGGCGAGAAGAAAATACAAACCGAAAATATTGAAAAAAATATTGCCGAAATAAACAGAGAAATTGCGGAGCTAAATGCCGAGATAGAAAAAACATCGCAAAACAGTGATGAACTGACCAAGGTAATAGACGCGGGTAAGGAAGAGTATGATAAAGCGTCAAAAAAACTTGTTGATACGCAAAAAAGTCTGAAAGATCAGAACGAAACCATATATGTTTTGCAGGCGGAGGCATCGAGAATAGAAAATCGAAATGCAAAAATTGAGGTTGAGACGGAGCACGCCGCAAATAAGCTTTGGGATGAATACGAGCTCACATATAACGCAGCGCTTGAGTATAAAAAAGAAGATTTTGACATGACTCAGTCTCAGCGCGAGGCAGCATCACTGAGATCGCAGATAAAGGCTCTCGGGAACATAAACATAGATGCAATTGAGCAATATAAAGAAGTTAAAGAAAGATTTGACTTTCTTTCGGGTCAGAAAAAAGATCTTGATGAGACAAAGTCAAAATTGTTTTCTATTATTACCGAAATGCAGCAAATTATGGAAAAACAGTTCCGAGAGAGTTTTGAAACCATCGGTAAACACTTTGAAGTTGTGTTTGCTGCGCTCTTCGGCGGAGGAAAGGCAAAGCTTTCGCTTACGGACGATGAAAACATTCTGGAAAGCGGAATTGAAATAGAAGTTCAGCCCCCGGGCAAAAAGCTTCAAAACATGATGGCTTTGTCGGGCGGAGAAAGAGCGCTTTCCACAATAGCTCTTTTGTTTGCGGTTCTTGAAGTTAAGCCGACGCCGTTTTGCATACTTGACGAGGTTGAGGCGGCTCTTGACGATAACAACGTATACCGCTTTGCGGATTACATCAAAAAATACAGCAACAAGACGCAGTTCATAGTTGTAACTCACAGACGAGGAACCATGGAAGCGGCAGATATTATGTACGGTGTAACGATGCAGGAAAAGGGTGTTTCCAAGCTGCTTAAATTAAAATTTGAAGATTTGGAGGATTACAGCTGATGGGATTTAAAAACAAATTCGGTTTTTTCTTCGGCAAAAAGGCCGCGGAAGAAACAGAAGATATACAGGATGATATAACAAATGACGAATCCGCGCAGGCGGATGATTATCGGGTTGAGGATGAAATCGGTGCCGGCGAAGAACAGACGGAAGAAATTACGTATGAAGCACATTCGGATGATTTGGAGACGGATTATGAGACTTCGGCCGATGATGAAGCCGCCTATTGTGATGAAACGGCTGATAAATTCGCAGAGGAAAATATTCCATTTACAGAGGAATTTGCCGATAATGCGGTTTCTGAAGGTGAGCCCGCCGCTGACGAGCCGGATTCCGATTTGATTGAAGAAGAAACACAGGATGAAGCGGCTGATGCTCCCAAAGAAAAAAAGAGCTTTTTTGCAAGGCTTAAAAGCGGTCTTGAAAAAACGCGTAATTCCATTAACGATAAAATAGACGGCGTGCTTAAGGCATTTAAACATGTTGACGAAGAGCTTTTTGAAGAACTCGAAGAAGCGCTTATCATGGCCGATGTCGGAGTTGATACGTCGCTTTATATAATATCCGAGCTTCGCAAGAGAGTTAAAGAAAAAAAGATAACGGAGACGGAGCTTGTAAAAGGTGAGATAAGCGAAATTGTATCGGAAATGCTCAGTAAAAATGACAACACGCTTAACACCGATAAGCTTCCCGCAGTTATAATGGTAATAGGCGTAAACGGTGTGGGAAAAACAACATCTATCGGTAAAATGGCGGCACGCTTCAAGGCGGAGGGCAAAAAGGTTATTTTGGGTGCGGCAGATACATTCAGAGCCGCAGCAATAGATCAGCTGCAGATCTGGGCAGACAGATCCGAAATTGATCTTATTAAACATGAGGAAGGTTCAGACCCGGCATCCGTCGTGTTCGATACAATTGCGGCGGCAAAGGCAAGGGGCAGTGATATAATAATTTTAGATACCGCAGGCAGACTTCATAACAAAAAAAATCTTATGGATGAGCTTGCAAAAATATCAAGAGTAATAGACCGCGAGCTGCCGCAGTGTTCAAGAGAAACGCTGCTCGTTCTTGATGCGACAACAGGGCAGAATGCAGTTAATCAGGCAAAGCTGTTTTCAGAAACAGCCGATATAACGGGCATCATACTCACCAAGCTTGACGGAAGTGCCAAGGGCGGAATTGTTTTGGCAGTATCGCATGAACAAAACATTCCCGTAAAGCTTGTGGGAGTTGGAGAAGGCATAGACGACCTACAGGATTTTTCATCTGATGATTTTGCAAAAGCACTTTTTTCCTGAAAATAAATTAACGGATGGTGTTGTAGATGAGAAAAAAATTTTCTTCGGAGAATAAGAAGAGGAATCTTCTTATTGCAATTGTTATTTGCTTAATTGTTTTGGCGGTTACGGTTTTTCTTGCCGCGAAGTATACCCCGTTTTTGGGTAAGTTTTCAATGGGTGGGGCAAATGACTCTATAGGCATAAATGCAATGTGTACCAACGTCAGACTTTTATCGGACGATGAAATCGAAAAAATACTTGAGGACAAAACCTTTGACGGGTTCAGATTGGATGACAGGCAGCTTAAAAAGATAAAAAATGCAAACTCCGAGCTTTGTGTTGCAGACATGGTGTATAAAATCTACAACAACACCGCGGAGATTATTGATACGGTAAATATTACGGTCGAAGATCCGAAATCATCGTCAATGAGTGCATATTTTTCAACGCCTCTCAAAATAGTCGGCGAGGAAGCAGAAAATGAGACAACAGCATCTCAAAAAGCTATTATATCGTCAGACAGCGTTGATAAAAAATATATTGATATGAATCTTAATGAGCCCGAGGATTTTTATGCCAATCTTAAATACAGACTTGAATATAAATTTAAGGGCAGCGATGAGAAAAAAGAGATGACATACGTCACCGTTTCCAAAAAGAAAAACTAAGAGGGTACTTAAATTTGTTGCTTACAAGAGATAAAACATTTTATAAAAACTTTTTTTCACTTTTCAAAATTATAGTATTGCAGAATATTATTGTTCTCGGTGTTAACCTTGCGGATAATATTATGGTCGGAGCTTACAGCGAGGTGTCTCTTTCGGGAGTTGCATCGGTAAATCAGGTTCAATTTGTTTTTCAGCAGGTTATAATGGGCGTTGGCGATGCGCTTGTGGTTATGGGCAGTCAATATTGGGGTCAGAAGCGGACGAATCCGATAAAATCCGTAGGTGCGGGAGCAATCTGTCTCGGATTTGTATTTGGGCTTATCCTCTTTGTTCTTGCAAGCGTTTTTCCGCATAAAATAGTCGGAATGTTTACCCCGTCGGAAGAGATAATATCGGAGGGTGTGAAGTATATTGATATAATTAAATATACATATATACTGTTTGCTCTCACGAATGTTATGCTTGCGCTTATGCGTAGTGTCGAAACGGTAAAGATAGCATTTGTTACGGCATGCATAGCATTTTGCGTAAATTGCGTCATAAATTATATTCTTATATTCGGAAAACTGGGATTTGCGCCGATGGGAGTAAGGGGCGCCGCTGTAGGTACTCTTATTTCAAGAATAATAGAATTTTCAATCGTGTTCGGTTACTTGATTTTTAAGGATAAAAAACTTAAGTTCAGGCTTTCGGATATTTTTGTGAATGATAAAATCTTAGTTTCGGATTATCTTAAAAACAGTGTGTTTTTTATTGTAGTTGCGGCGATGTTCGGCACATCCACCGCGCTTCAGGCCGTTATTTTAGGTCATATGAATGACGGCGCAATAGCTGCAAATTCCGTTGCGTCAACGCTTTATCAAGTGCTTAAGGTAGCGTCTGTCGGCGCTTCGTCCGCAACGGCTGTTATAATCGGCAAGACCGTCGGCTCGGGAGATATGAAATCTCTTAAATCCTATGTCAAAACACTGCAGATGATATTTGTATGCATAGGCATACTTACGAGTATATCTCTGTACATTCTGAGAATATTTATTCTTAAAGCGTATGGCCTAAGCCCCGAAACAACAAAAATGGCAAATCAATTTATACTTGTCCTTTGTGTAACGTGCATCGGTACGGCATATGAAATGCCGGTTATAACCGGTATAATCCGCGGCGGCGGTGATTCCAAGTTTGTGTTTATAAACGATATAATCAGCATATGGTGTATTGTTTTGCCGCTTTCGTATCTTGCCGCGTTTAAGTTTAAGCTTGCGCCTTATATTGTTGTTCTTTGTCTTAACAGTGATCAGATATTCAAATGTGCGGCAGCGGCAATAAAGGTAAACAGATATCGTTGGATAAAAAAACTGACAAGGTAGCGTTTAATTGCATTATTTTGAATGTTTTATATAATTAAAGGTAAAGAATTTATATGTCCGACTGCACGTAGGGCGGATAGCTTTCGCCAAAAAAATTATATGTAAACAGGCGGGCAGATAATATTCGCCACTACGCACATGCAACAGACATATTCCTTGTATAATAACGGTCAAGAACATCTGTCTAACGGGTGAGGGGTTAGGATATGCTTTTTGTTTGAAAGCGAGTTTCAGCACTTTTGCGCTGTGTTTGAGCTTTCCAAAAAATCAAAAGTATACCCTAACCACGATTCCGACGAATGATAAACTTACCAATGTTCGTATATTAACACTTAAGCACACCGGAGTCAGACAACATTGTGTTCAATTCCCGTGTGCTTATGATTATCAAAAATTAAAAAATGCCATATCCTCAATCCTGATAATTAAATTATATTTCTCAGATATTTAAGCCCGAAGGTGAGCTCGTCAATGCAGTTCCCGTCTCCTTCAAATTCAATGTCTATATATCCGTCATATCCGTTTCTTTTAAGTATTTCAATGCATCTTTTTGTATTTGCATCACCTTTTCCTACGGCTGTACCGTTCAGAAGATTAAGTCCGCGTGTGACAAATCCCGTGTCGGTATCTTTTTTGTCGTTGTAGTCGATATAGATAAAATCCTTTGCGTGAACATGATATGCAAGGTTTGCAAGTCTTGCAACGGCAGATACATTATCAACATCGGCACACATAAAATTGCCGATATCCAAAAGCAGACCGAAGTTGTTTGTTTGAGCGCCGCTTACAAGTCTTTCCATTCTGTCGGGATCCTGACAGATCAGACCGTGATTTTCGGTAACGGTTTTTATTCCGTATTTTTCGGCATATTCGGAAACCGCCTTTATTGCTTTGCATGCATAAGGCAGAGCTTCGTCAAAGCTTCTGAAATCTCCGTAAGCAAACATAACATCATGTCTGAATATTTTTGTGCCGAGAATATTTGCAATGTCAACACAGCCCTTTAAATGTTTGATTTCCTTTTCGTTATCTTTTATCGATAAATCCGCTCCGCAAACATATGCGGAAATTTCCATTCCGTAATTTTCCGCTTCGTTTTTTATTTCCTTTGCATATTCTTCAATGCTTTTGTCGCCGTCGGGTTTAAGTTCGGTAAATTCTATTGCATCAAATCCGATTTCTTTTGCAAGTCTTACAGTGTCTTTCTGCGTTATTTCGCCTTTGTTTATAAGCGACGAAAATGAATATGAGCTTACTCCGATTTTCATAATATCACCTCGTGTCCAGTTCTTGCCGATTCATATACAGCGTCAAGTATTTTCATAACCGCAATTCCGTCTTCGGCGGATGCCATGCACGGAATTCCCTTTTGCACACAGTCGGCAAAGTGCTGCATTTCATCGGGGAACATTTCCGTTCCGTATTTGTAGTTTTCAAGCTTCGGTGTTATGTCGGCAAGATAGCCGTTATATTCTCCGAAAATCTTCATTTTGCCGTCGTTGTCAATCTTTATTCCGCCTTTTGTGCCAAAGAATTCTTTTTGGGTTACCTCTTCGCCGTTAAGGCTGTAGCTTGTTTCAAGAAGTGTGCAGCTTCCGTTGTCATAGCGGATTAATGCCGTTCCGAAATCCTCAACACTGAATTCGTCATTGTCCGTTGCGTCATCGGGTTTCCAGCCGACATCGTTTTTAAGATACTTTCTGTCTCCGAGTCTGTCGGATGTTACGGCATATACCGATACGGGCTTGGGTGATCCCATAAGAGAACGGGTAAGGTCTATTACGTGAACGCCGAGGTCGATAACCGGTCCGCCGCCCGAAAGTTCCTTTTTGCCGAACCATCCTCCGGGAGAACCGTGACGTCTGAGATATGTAGCCTTTGTGAAATATATGTCTCCGAGATAACCGTTATCTATAAAATCTTTTGCTATTTTGCTTTCCGTTCCGAATCTCAAAACAAATCCTATCATCAGGAGACGGTTGTTTCTTTTTGCGGCTTCCTGCATTTCTTCTGCCTGTTTTGCATTGTATGCCATCGGCTTTTCGCACAGCACGTGAAGCCCTGCATCCAATGCCTCTATTGTGCATTTTGCATGATTGCAGTTCCATACGCATACGTCTGCAGCGTCAAGCTTTTCATTTTTAAGCATTTCGGTTTCGCTTATGTATCTGTTTTTGATTCCGAACAAGTCTGCGGTTTCGTTCAAATGTTTTTCATTGATGTCACATATTGCAACAACTTCTGCGTTTTTCACTTTTTTATATGCATCAAGATGAGCTCTTGATATCTGTCCTGCTCCTACAAGACCGATTTTTACTTTTTCCATTTTGTTATCCTCCTCAGTTATTTTTTATGATTTCTTTAAGATACAGCGCTGCTGCTTCAATATCCGCTGCAGGGTTGTCTCCGCATTCTCTTTCTATTGTAAGAAAACCTTTGTAGCCGATTTCGTCAAGCGCTTTAAGATAGTTTTTAAAATCTACCGATCCTTTTCCGAGAGGAACCTCTTCAAAAAACCTTTCCGATTTATATTCCTCGGGGATCGGATGAGTAACCTGATATATGAATTCGGGATTTGATTCCTTAAGTTTGATTCCGTCTTTTGCGTGAGTGTGAACTATGTAATCCTTAAGGGTATATACCGCTTTTACGGGATCATCCCCCGTAACCATAACGAAGTTTGCAGGGTCAAGATTTACGGAGACGCCTTTTGAACCGAGAGAATCCAAAAAGGCTTTGAGTGTATCTGCCGTTTCGGGACCGGTTTCTATTGCAAAACGTGATCCGATATCGTCTGCAAATGCTGCAAGAACAGAGCATGCTTCATGCATGATTTTGTATCTTTCATGATTCTTATCACCCGGAACAACTCCTATATGCGTTGTAACGATATTGCATTCAAGCTCTTTGGCAAGCTCCATAATTCTTTTTGATTTTTCGATATTGTATTTATTTTTTTCGGCATCGCCGAATCCCATGCCAAGGTCTCCGCATATTGCGGAAAAAACAAGACCCGACGATTTGACAATGTCTAAAATTTCCTTTTTCTTTTCTTTTGTCATATTCTCGGGAGCGTGCTCGCCGTATGTGCAATACATCTGAATTCCTTTTGCACCGATGTCGGCTGCAAGCTTTACCGACGTTTTAAAATCCTTGTTAAAAGAATCTACCATTACTCCTATCGGAAAGTCATACATTTTTTTGCATCTCCTTACATAAAAGATTGATTTTTTTACGGGTTTATTATATAATGTGAGTAGACGTCTGTCAATGGTGATAATGACTTTGACTATAACGATATTGACATTTAACGGAGGTGTATATCATGGACGTGATTGAAAATACTTATGAAGCTCATATAAGGGAAACGGAAATTTTGCCGTTTATATATCATCCTGTTACGGATGTCAGGTTCAGGTATTCGGCACATGCAAACTGGCATGAAAATATAGAATTTATTTATGTTATAGGCGGCAAGGGGAAAATACTTTGCGGCTGTGATGAATACGTGATTGAATGCGGTGATATTTTTGTTGTAAATTCAAATTTGTCTCATGATATTGTATCCGATTCGCAGATAAGATACAGATGCCTTATTCCCGACAGAAATTATTGCCTTTTACACGGAATAGACACCTCCGCGCTTATATACAGCAATTATATCCGTGACGAAAAAGCACGTACCATGTTTGACAGACTGCACGAGGAATATATTTCGTCAAAACCGTTTGCGAAGGCGTCGGTGATGTGCGCCATGCTTGAATTTTTGATATATGTATCAGAAAATTATACTAACGGCAAAGGCGAGAAAATGAAACCTGATGAAAATATCACTCTTGCCATAGGATATATCAAATCTCATCTTGAAAAAAGAATGACGCTTGATGAGCTTTCGTCACAGGTGGGGCTTAATAAATATTATTTTGTGAGAGAATTTAAAAAGGTGACGGGATATTCTCCCATAGAATTTATAAATTTTCTCCGTATAGAAAGTGCAAAAAAAATGATGACCGAAAAGGGGCTGTCCGTAGGTGAGGCCGCATCAAAGACAGGATTTTCGGATTTGGCGTACTTTTCAAAAACATTTAAAAAATTTAACGGGAGTACGCCGACCGAATTTATCAGACGGACACATTAATAATAACTAAAATATGTCATCAATTTGTAAATAAATTGTAACACATGTAAACTTAGTGAAAAAAAGATTAAAATTACTTTAAAAATTCGTCACAATTTCTAATTGTAATTGAAGCGAAAATAATATACAATTAAGTTAGTTTTTGTCGGCAATATGCCGATGATATAATTTTACGGAGGTATGGAAAGAATGAAAAAATTATTAGCAATGGTTCTCGCTCTTTGTGTTGTATTTTCTTTTGCTGCTTGCGGCAAAGATGCTGCAAAAGAAGAGAAAAAGACAGAAAGCAAAGCAACTGACGTGAACGATGTTAAGGTAGGTTTTATCTTCCTTCATGATGAAAACTCTACATACGACAAGAACTTCATGGACGGTGCAAAGGCAGCAACAAAAGCACTCGGTTTAAGTGACGATCAGGTAATCTTCAAAACAAATGTTCCCGAAGGTAACGAATGTTATGAAGCTGCAGCCGATCTTGCAGACCAGGGATGCAGCGCAGTATTTGCAGACAGCTTCGGTCACGAGGCATATATGCTTAAGGCTGCAAAAGAATTCCCCGATGTACAGTTCTGCCATGCAACGGGTACAACTGCTCACACAGAAAAACTTGACAATTTCCACAATGCATTTGCTTCCATTTATGAAGGCAGATATCTTGCAGGTATTGCTGCAGGTCTTAAACTTAACGAAATGATTGAAAACGGTGATTTCACAGCCGATGAAGCAAAAATTGGTTATGTAGGTGCGTACACATATGCAGAGGTTATCTCCGGATACACATCATTCTTCCTTGGCGCACGTTCTGTATGCCCGACAGCTACAATGGAAGTTCAGTTTACCGGCAGCTGGTATGATGAAGCTCTTGAAAAAGAAGCTGCAACAAAGCTTATCAGTAATAAATGTAAACTTATCAGCCAGCACGCTGACTCGATGGGTGCTCCCACAGCTTGTGAAAATGCAGGCGTTCCGAATGTATCATATAACGGAAGCACACTCAGTGCATGCCCGAACACATTTATCGTATCTTCCAGAATTAACTGGGAACCGTATTTTGAATATATGATTAAATCGGTTGTTGAAGGAAAAGCAATTGACGATGACTGGTGCGGCGGAATAAAAGAAGGTTCTGTTGTTCTTACAGATATCAATGACAAAGCAGCGGCTAAGGGCACAAAAGAAGCTATAGACGAGGCTAAGAAAACTCTTGAAGACGGAACTCTCCATGTATTCGATGTGTCTAAATTTACTGTAGACGGCAAGGCTCTTGATTCTTACAAGGCTGATGTTGATACAGATGAAAAGTATACTCCGGATACCGAAGCGATTTCGGACGGATATTTCCACGAGTCCGAATATCGTTCAGCTCCGTACTTTGATGTACAGATTGACGGAATTAAACTTCTCAACGAAATGAAATAATTTTAATGTAAAAATATCAGGCGGAGCAGGTTTCTGCTCCGCCCGATAAGTTTTATATGAAATAACTGTCA
The DNA here is from genome assembly GCA_934463165.1 of uncultured Clostridia bacterium. Lineage (GTDB taxonomy): Bacteria > Bacillota > Clostridia > UMGS1810 > UMGS1810 > RGIG1828. The sequence goes on along the minus strand of CAKSJG010000011.1, from coordinate 59,097 downwards.
ATAAATTCCGAAAAGAAAATATGACGAGTTGCCGTATTTTGTTTTCGGAACTTATTGTTTACAAAGTTTATGAAAGGAACGGTCTTACAAATGAGTACGAAGCCCGCAATTGAGCTTAAGAATATCACAAAGGTTTTTGGCAGCATTGTTGCCAATAAAGATGTTTCCCTCTCGGTCAACAGAGGAGAAATTCTCTCTGTTCTCGGTGAGAACGGCAGCGGCAAAACAACCTTGATGAACATGATAGCGGGGATTTATTTTCCCGACAGCGGTCAGATTTTTATAGACGGTTCGGAGGTGGTAATTCGTTCTCCGAAAGACGCTTTTCACTATAAAATCGGAATGATACATCAGCATTTCAAACTTGTCGACGTATTTTCGGCTGCAGAAAACATTGTTCTCGGTCTTGAGGATGATAAGAAGTTTGATATGAAAAGATATACCGAGGAAATCAGAAAGATAAGCGAGCAATACGGATTCGAAATTGACCCGGAAAAGAAAATATATGAGCTTTCCGTATCCGAAAAACAAACGGTTGAAATAATAAAGGTTTTAATCCGCGGAGCCGATATACTTATTCTTGATGAACCTACAGCCGTTCTTACCCCGCAGGAAACAAGAAAACTGTTTAAAATACTTCGCCGTATGCGTGATGACGGCAAAGCAATTATCATAATAACCCATAAGCTTCATGAAGTTCTGTCTCTTTCAGACAGAGTATCCGTGCTTCGCAAGGGTGAGTATATAGGCACTGTCAATACAAAGGAAACAAGCGAATCCGCACTTACGGAAATGATGGTCGGAAAAAAGGTCAGCCTTAATATAACCAGGACGGAACCCGTAAACTCCGAAACGCGTATAAAGGTTGAACACGTAAGCTGTGTAAACAGGGACGGAGTAAAACTTCTTGATGACATTAATTTTGAAGCGCGTTCGGGAGAGATACTCGGCATTGCAGGTATTGCGGGAAGCGGTCAGAAAGAGCTTCTGGAATCCATTGCCGGTCTTAACAAAATATCGTCCGGTGATATACTGTATAATAATCCGAAAACAAACGAAACGGAAAACCTCAGAGACAAAACGCCTCTTCAGATCAGAGAACTCGGCGTAAGACTTTCATTTGTTCCGGAGGACAGACTCGGAATGGGTCTTGTCGGCAATATGGATATTGTAGACAACATGATGCTCAGAAGTTACAGAAAGGGCAAATCTGTTTTTGTAGACAGAAAGAGACCTAAAAACCTTGCCGAAAAGATTATACATGACCTTGAAGTTGTAACACCGGGTGCCAACACCCCGGTAAGAAGGCTTTCGGGCGGAAACGTTCAGAAGGTTCTTGTTGGCCGTGAAATTGCGTCGGCTCCCACGGTGCTCATGGCAGCATATCCCGTAAGAGGACTGGATATAAATTCTTCATATATGATATACAATCTGCTGAATGAGCAGAAGAAAAACGGCGTGGCTGTTATATTTGTCGGCGAAGACCTTGATGTTTTACTTGAACTCTGCGACAGAATTCTGGTTGTGGGCGGCGGAAAGGTTACCGGTTTGGTTGACGGAAGAAAGGCAACCAAAGAAGAAGTGGGGCTTTTAATGACAAAAAGCGATCACACAAATTTGGCAGAGGATGGGGGCAATGAAAATGACTAAATCAAAATCGACGGTTCATGAGCCGCTTTTTCACATAGCAAAACGCAGCGGAATCGTTTGGTGGAAAGCGTGGATTGTTCGTATTCTTGCCGTAGCGGCAGCGCTTGTTGTATGTGCACTGGTTACGGTCGCAATAACGGATCTTAACCCGATTGACGTATACAGCACAATGTTTGAAGGCGCATTCGGATCTGCAAGAAGATTCTGGAATCTTCTTCAGAATGTTGCAATTCTTCTTTGTATATCTCTTGCAGTAACACCTGCATTTAAAATGAAGTTTTGGAACCTCGGTGCTGAAGGACAGGTTCTTATCGGCGGACTTGCGACGGAGGCATGCATGATCGTTATAGGCGACAAACTTCCGGTTCCCGCTCTTATTGCTGTAATGATAGCGGCAAGCGTTATATGCGGCGCTCTCTGGGCATATATACCTGCTTTTTTTAAAGCCAGATGGAATTCAAACGAATCGCTGTTTACTCTTATGATGAACTACATAGCAATTCAGCTTGTTGCGTATTTCACTCTTGCATGGTCTGTTCCCAAAGGGTCGGGGCAGCCGAGAACTCTCGAATACGGCGTTCTTCCCACGATTTACAACCAATATCTTCTTAATATATTGATTGTGGCTGTCATAACCGCCGTTATGTATGTGTATCTCAAATATAGCAAGCACGGATATGAAATTTCGGTTGTCGGCGGAAGCGAAAACACGGCGCGCTATATCGGCATAAACGTTAAAAAAGTTATTACGCGTACTCTTATTATTTCGGGAGCCGTATGTGGAATAGCCGGACTGCTTATCGTTGCCGGAACGGATCATTCGCTTAAAAGTGATACGGTCGGCGGCAGAGGCTTCACGGCAATTATGGTATCGTGGCTGGCAAAGTTTAACCCCGTATTTATGATACTTACTTCGTTTCTGATTGTTTTTCTTGAAAAGGGAGCGTCTCAGATATCGACGGCATTCAGACTTAACGACGCTTTTTCGGATATAATAACCGGAATTATAATATTCTTTATTATAGGAAGCGAATTTTTTATAAATTATTGCATTAAATTTTGCCGCAAGGGTGAAAAGGAGGGAACAAAATGATAGCAGTAACTGTTTTTCAGCGTGCCGTTATGCAGGGCATACCTCTTCTTTTCGGATCAACTGGTGAGATAATTACAGAAAAATCCGGTAATCTTAATCTCGGTATACCGGGTATAATGTATGTCGGAGCAATAAGCGGAGTTGCAGGAGCTTTTTTCTATGAGCAAAGTCTCGGAGGTGCGGCGGTAAATCCGTATCTGGCAATTCTTATTCCGTTTTTATCATGCATGCTCGGCTCGGCAATAATGGGCTTTATATACAGCTTTCTTACAATAACACTCAGAGCGAATCAGAACGTTACCGGTCTTGCTCTTACGACATTCGGAACCGGCCTCGGCAACTTTTTCGGCGGATCTCTCATAACAATTACAAAAAGTGATGTACCGTCGATAGCCCTTTCTTCAACAAGCGGAATATTCAAAAAAACTCTTCCGTTTGCAAAAAATCTCGGCTGGTTCGGAGATATTTTTCTTTCCTACAGCTTTCTTGCTTATGTTGCTGTGATAATTGCAATTATTGCATCTTATGTACTTAACAAAACAAGAGTTGGGCTTCATCTGCGCTCCATAGGTGAAAGTCCGCAGACGGCGGATGCTGCCGGAATCAATGTTTCAAAATACAAATACACGGCAACGATTATAGGAAGCATCATAGCCGGCCTCGGGGGATTATATTATATTATGGACTATGCAAACGGCGTATGGTCAAATAACGGCTTCGGCGATAGAGGCTGGCTGTCCATAGCTCTTGTAATCTTTGCTATGTGGAGACCGAACCTCAGCATAATAGGATCGATTTTGTTTGGCCTTTTGTATGTTATACCGACATATATTCCGGGAATAAGCGTAACAATCAAAAAAATATTTGAAATGCTTCCATATGCTGTTACAATTATTGTACTTGTAATTACAAGTATCAGAAATAAAAAAGAAAATCAGCCTCCTGCATCGCTGGGACTTGCTTATTTCAGGGAAGAACGATGATTTTTCTTGTGCATTTTGTATACTATATTTTATAAAATTAACGTTGAATATAAAAAAACGGCTCAAGTCCTTATTTTAAAAGGCTTTGAACCGTTTTTTTGATCAAATAGAATGTTATTGTGTACATGTGCAACAAAGTATGCAATATGGTTTGTTGTGCAATTTTAACGAAATTTTTAAAAAACGTCTTTTTTTGCAGTTTTAGGTAAATATTACTCTTGAAAAATAAGCAAAAATATAATAAAATATGCTTTGTGTGGCATGACATACGATGAAGTGGGAGGTTACCGACCGTGTGTTTCACGGTCAATTTCCATGGAGAATGTCCGAATCATTGAATACGGGCGGCAAGGTCACAGTGAATACTTTTTTGTATTTTTGCCCCGGTACAGCTATGCTTAAATGCCGGGTTTTAAAATCAGAGAGTATGACACACGCGGATGCGTGTACTGTTTTTATGACTGCCGGATGGCACCAAAAATTATTTTATGTTAGGAGGTACTGTAATGGCTAAAAGTCAGAAAATCAGAATTAAGCTCAAGGCTTACGATCATCAGTTAATCGATCAGTCCGCAAAAAAGATTGTAGAGACAGCTGAAAGAACAGGCGCAAAGGTTTCGGGACCGATTCCCCTTCCGACAAAGAAGGAAATCATCACAATCCTCAGAGCTGTACACAAGTACAAGGATTCCCGCGAACAGTTTGAAATGAGAACTCATAAGAGACTCATCGATATATTAGAGCCTACGCCTAAGACCATCGATACGCTTCTTAAGATATCTCTCCCTGCCGGAGTTGATATTTCAATCAAGCAAGTTTGATGAAGATGAGCAGAAGCTTCTGATTCTGCCATGGTTGCTGCCATATCCTAAAGCAGCAGGTCATGTTGGAACACCTTAAGTTTCAACCAATAACCAAAATAGGAGGAAATAAAATGCAGAAAGCAATAATCGGAAAAAAACTCGGAATGACACAGCTTTTCACAGAAGACGGCACAGTTGTTCCGGTAACTGTTGTTGAAGCAGGCCCGGTTGTAGTCGTTCAGAAAAAAACTGTTGAAAACGACGGCTACAATGCTGTACAGTTCGGCTTTGAAGATTGCAAGGACAAGGCTTTAAACAAGCCCCTTAAAGGTCATTTTGCAAAGGCCGGAGTTGCCAATAAGAGACATCTTAAAGAATTCAGACTTGAAGATGATTCGGCTCTTAATGTAGGCGACGAACTCAAAGCTGATATTTTCAGCGAAGGAGACAAAATCGATGTTACCGGTATCAGTAAAGGTAAGGGATACGCAGGTACAACAAAGAGATGGGGAACACACAGAGGTCCTATGACTCACGGATCAGGTTATCACAGAGGTGTCGGTTCCTTGGGTGCGTGCTCAACGCCTTCGAGAGTTATGAAAAACAAAAAACTCCCGGGACACATGGGTGTTGAACAGGTAACGGTTCAGAATTTAGATGTTGTTAAGGTTTATGCCGACAAGAATCTTATTCTTGTAAAGGGTGCCATTCCCGGTCCCAAAGGTGGAATCGTAACAATTAGAGATACAGTTAAAGCATAAGTGAATTCTAAGAAAGGAGGACTAACTAATGCCAACATTAGATTTATATAATATGGAAGGAAACAAAGTGGGAAGCGTTGAACTTTCCGAAAATGTTTTCGCTCACGAAGTAAATAAAGTTGCGCTTCACCAGGTTGTTGTTAATTACCTTGCAAATCAGAGACAGGGTACACAAAACACAAAAACGCGTTCTGAAGTACGCGGCGGCGGCATCAAACCCTGGAGACAAAAAGGTACGGGCCGTGCAAGACAGGGAAGCATCAGAGCAACACAGTGGATTAAGGGTGGTATCGCTCTCGGCCCCAAGCCCAGAGATTACGGATACCGTGTAAACAAGAAGCTTAAGAAAGTTGCTATGGTATCTGCACTCAGTGCAAAAGCAATTGAAAATGAAATCATCGTTGTTGACGATATTGCCGTAGATGAAATCAAAACAAAGAAAATTGTTGAGATGCTCAAAAATCTCAAGGTTGAATCAAAAGCTCTTATCGTTACAAACGAGAAAAACGATAACGTAGTTAAATCTGCAAATAATATCAAAGGCGTTACTACAACCTTCATGGGAAGCCTTAACGTATATGATATTTTAAAACATGACATTATGATCGTCACAAAAGACGCTATATCCAAAATCGAGGAGGTGTACGCATAATGAATAACCACGATATCATTATAAAACCTATTGTTTCAGAAAAAAGTATGGATCAGTTAGCTGACAGAAAGTACACCTTTAAAGTTGCCATCGGCGCAAACAAGATTCAGATCAAAAAAGCCGTTGAGGAAATTTTCGGCGTAAGCGTTGAAAAAGTTACGACTTTAAGAGTTCTCGGAAAAGTTAAGAGAATGGGTGCTACATCGGGAAAAAGAGCTGATTGGAAAAAAGCAATCGTTAAGCTTACCGAAAACAGCAAAACAATCGAATTTTTCGACGGCATGGCTTAATTTATAGTTAGGAGAGTGAACGGAAATGGCAATAAAAAAATATAATCCTACTTCTCCCGCACGCAGATTCATGACTGTTTCAACCTTTGAAGAACTTTCTAAGGTTGCTCCCGAAAAATCATTGCTGGAACCTTTAAAGAAAAACTCCGGCAGAAACTCTTACGGTAGAATAACAGTTCGTCACAGAGGCGGCGGCAACAGAAGAAAATACAGAGTTATTGATTTTAAAAGACAGAAAGACGGTATCAATGCAACTGTTCTTTCTATAGAATACGATCCGAACAGAACCGCTAACATTGCTCTCATTCAGTATGAAGACGGTGTTAAATCTTACATTATAGCGCCCCTTGGTCTCAAGGCAGGCGACGTTGTAAGATCCGGAAGCGACGCGGATATCAAACCGGGTAATACTCTTTTAATTAAAGATATTCCCGTAGGTACACTTATTCACAACATTGAGCTCTTCCCCGGAAGAGGCGCACAGATGGTAAGAAGTGCCGGTAATGCTGCTCAGCTTATGGCTAAAGAAAACGGCTACGCACAGGTAAGACTTCCCTCGGGCGAGGTAAGAATGGTAAGCCTTGACTGCAGAGCAACAATAGGAACTGTCGGTAATATAGACAGTGAAAACATTTCTATCGGTAAAGCCGGAAGGAAAAGACACATGGGTTGGAGACCTACTGTCCGTGGTGTTGTTATGAACCCGAACGACCATCCGCACGGCGGTGGTGAAGGTAAGTCACCTGTCGGTATGCCGAGTCCTGTTACTCCTTGGGGTAAACCTACACTCGGATACAAAACGAGGAAGAAAAACAAACAGTCCAACAAGTATATTGTTAAGAGAAGAAACGGGAAATAATACCTGTTATCCGGTAGTTTTAAAAACCGCAATTTGAGAGGAGGTTTAATAATGGGTAGATCAGTAAAAAAAGGTCCTTTCGTCGAAGAAAGACTTATGAAAAGAATTGATGCTATGAATGATGCCGGCGAAAAAAGAGTTATTAAGACTTGGTCAAGAGCATCTACAATATTCCCTGAAATGGTAGGTCATACCATCGCTGTTCATGACGGCAGAAAGCATGTTCCGGTATATGTTTCGGAAGATATGGTAGGCCATAAGCTCGGTGAATTCGCTCCCACAAGAACCTTTAAAGGTCATGCAGGAGCAAAAACCACAGGCGCAAAATAATTAAAAGTTCTATGAGAGGAGGATTCACGAATGGAACAGACTGTTACCGAAGCAAGAGCTAAAGTAAGTTATGCTCGAATTTCTTCAAGAAAAGTAAAAGCTGTTATAGATTTAATCAGAAATAAAAATGTTGCTCAGGCAATGGCTATTTTAAAGCTCAGCCCCAAAGCTGCTGCAGAAATAGTTGAGAAGCTTCTCAAATCAGCCATTGCAAATGCAGAGAATAACTTTGGTATGGATACGGAAAAACTTTATGTTGCAGAGGTTTATGCCAACCAGGGCCCGACTCTTAAGAGAGTAAGACCGAGGGCACAGGGCAGAGCTTTCAGAATCAGAAAGAGAACAAGCCATATCACAATTGTTCTGAAAGAAAAAGAATAAGGTAAAGGAGGAAAGAATCTTGGGTCAGAAAGTACATCCACACGGAGTAAGAGTCGGAATTATTAAGGATTGGGATTCCAAATGGTATGCTGATAAGAATAACTTCGGCGATAATCTGGTAGAAGACTATAAGATAAGAAAATATCTCAAAAAATCACTTTTCTCAGCAGGAATTGCCAAGATTGAAATAGAAAGAACGGACAGTAAAGTAAGAATTCACATTTACACCGCAAAGCCGGGCGTTGTTATCGGTAAAGGCGGAGCTGAAAAAGATAAAATCAAGGCTCAGGTTGAGAAACTTATCGGTAAAAATGTTATTATCGATATAGTAGAAATTAAAAATGCAGAGGTTAACGCACAGCTCGTTGCCGAAAATATCGCTTCTCAGCTGGAACGCAGAATTTCGTTCAGACGTGCTATGAAGCAGGTTATGCAGAGAGCAATGAAAATGGGTGCTAAGGGTATAAAGACCTCGTGTTCGGGAAGACTCGGCGGGGCCGAAATCGCAAGAAGCGAACATTATCACGAGGGTACAATTCCTCTCCAGACACTCAGAGCTGATATTGATTACGGTTTTTATGAAGCAGATACAACCTACGGTAAAATAGGTGTTAAAGTTTGGATCTATAAAGGTGAAGTATTAAAGAACGCTGCCAAAAAGACCGAGGAAAAGAAGAGCAAAGGAGGCAGATAATCATGTTGTTACCTAAAAGAGTAAAATACAGAAGAGTAATGAGAGGCCGCATGAAGGGTAAAGCGCTTCGCGGTAACACTGTTACTTACGGTGATTACGGTATCCAGGCAATGGAGCCGACATGGATTACAAGCAACCAGATCGAAGCTGCCAGAGTTGCAATGACTCGTTACATTAAAAGAGGCGGTAAGGTTTGGATTAAAATATTCCCCGACAAACCTGTAACACAGAAACCTGCTGAAACTCGAATGGGTTCCGGAAAAGGTTCTCCGGAGTACTGGGTTGCTGTTGTTAAACCCGGCAGAGTAATGTTTGAAATTGGCGGAGTTGCTGAAGAAACAGCAAAGGAAGCTCTCAGACTTGCTATGCACAAGCTTCCTATCAAGTGTAAAATCATAGCTAAGGAGGGTGATTCGAGTGAAAATTAATGAAATCATGGATCTGACTAATGAAGAATTAGAGCAGAAGTTAAACGAACTTAAGGCAGAACTGTTTAATCTCAGATTTCAGCATGCTACAAACCAGCTCGATAATCCGAGAGTAATTACAGATGTTAAAAGAACAATTGCCAGAATTAAAACAGTCCTTCGCGAAAGAGAATTAAAACAGACCGTTTAATAAGAGAGGAGGAATTTTAAGTGGAACGTAATTACAGAAAAACACGTATCGGTAAAGTAGTAAGCGATAAGATGGATAAAACCATCGTTGTTGCGATTGAATATAATGTTAAACATAAACTTTACGGCAAAATCGTAAAGAGAACCTATAAGCTTAAAGCTCATGATGAAGAGCAGGTAGCTAGAATCGGTGACAGAGTTAAGGTTATGGAAACCAGACCTCTTTCTAAGGATAAGAGATGGAGACTGGTTGAAGTAGTTGAAAAAGCTCAGTAATCTAACAAGAGGAAGGAGAGTTTCAAGTGATTCAACAGCAGACTTTATTAAAAGTTGCCGATAATACCGGTGCAAAAGAACTTATGTGTATCAGAGTACTTGGAGGCAGCAGAAGAAAATATGCCAATGTCGGAGATGTAGTGGTTGCTTCGGTTAAAAAAGCAACACCCGGCGGAGTTGTTAAAAAAGGCGACGTTGTAAAAGCTGTTATCGTAAGAAGTGTAAAAGGACTCAGAAGAGTTGACGGAACATACATCAAATTTGACGAAAATGCAGCTGTTATTATAAGAGATGATAAGACACCGAGAGGTACGCGTATATTCGGACCTATAGCAAGAGAGCTCAGAGACCACGAATATATGAAGATCTTATCATTGGCACCGGAAGTTCTTTAATAGGAGGTGGCTTAAGAATGAAAAACAGTATTCATATTAAAAAAGGCGATAACGTTGTTGTTATATCCGGTAAGGATAAAGGCAAAAAGGGCAAAGTCCTTTCTGTAAGTGCAGCAAAGAAAACTGTTATCGTTGAAGGTATAAACACGGTTACCAAGCACACCAAAGCAAGAAAAGCCGGTGAAACCGGTGGTATCGTTAAGCAGGAAGCCCCGATTTTTGCATGCAAGGTTATGCACATATGCAATAAATGCGGCAAACCTACACGTATAGGATACAAACTTCTCGCTGACGGTAAAAAAGCAAGAATGTGCAAAAACTGTCTTGAAATTATAGACTGATAACAGGAAGGAGGATTTTGACTCATGAACAGTATGAGAGCAAAGTACGAAGAAGCAAGAAAAGCTCTTATGGAGAAGTTCGGATATAAAAGCCCGATGCAGATTCCGAAGTTCGATAAGATCGTTATAAATATCGGTGTTGGTGAAGCAAAGGATAATGCTAAAGCTCTTGAAGCCGCTGCAAGCGACCTCGCAGCTATAACAGGACAGAAGCCCGTTATTACAAAAGCAAAAAAATCTGTAGCCAACTTTAAAATAAGAGAAGGCATGAACCTCGGATGCAAAGTTACACTGAGAAGTGACAGAATGTATGAGTTCATGGACAGATTATTTAACATAGCTCTCCCGAGAGTAAGAGATTTTCGCGGTATTAACCCGAACTCCTTCGACGGCAGAGGAAACTATGCTCTGGGTATTAAGGAACAGCTTATATTCCCGGAAATAGATTATGATAAGATAGACAAAATCAGAGGAATGGATATCATCTTTGTTACAACCGCTAACACGGATGAAGAAGCAAGAGAGCTCCTTAGCCTTATGGGCGCTCCGTTCTATAAATAATTGGAGGGTATAATCACATGGCAAAAAAAGCAATGATTTTAAAGCAGCAAAAGCCGCAAAAATATAAAACCCGTGAATATACCAGATGTAAAATCTGCGGAAGACCGCATGCATATCTCAGAAAATTCGGCATCTGCCGTATTTGCTTCAGAGAATTGGCATACAAAGGTCAGATTCCCGGTGTTAAAAAGGCAAGTTGGTAAAATTAAAGAAGGTTACAAAGATTTAAAAAAGGAGGTAGCACAATGCAAATCACCGATCCTATCGCTGATATGCTTACCCGTATCAGGAATGCAAATTCTTCAAAACATGAATCCGTAAATATTCCTGCCTCAAAAATCAGAATCGAAATAGCTAAGATATTAAATGATGAGGGTTATATCAACGGATATGAAGTTATAGAGGATAAAATCCAGGGCATTATTAAGATTGATCTTAAATACGGCCCAAACAAGCAGCAGGTTATTACCGGTCTTAAGAGAGTATCTAAGCCGGGACTCAGAGTATACGCTAGTAAAGAAAACTTACCGAAGGTGCTTAAAGGACTTGGCATCGCAATCATTTCTACTTCTAAAGGTATTATGACCGATAAGGAAGCAAGAAAGCTTAATGTCGGCGGCGAAGTTTTAGCGTTTGTATGGTAAGGCGGAGGTGAAAAGAATTGTCCAGAATAGGTAGAATGCCGATCGATATCCCCGCAGGGGTGGATATAAAGATCGATGATAATAACACAGTTACCGTTAAGGGTCCCAAAGGCACACTTACAAAGACACTTCATCCCGAAATGATTATTAAGGTTGAAGGAAGCCAGGTAATTGTTGAAAGACCGTCGGAAGACAAAGTTCACAAATCACTTCACGGTCTTACAAGAAGCCTTCTTAACAACATGGTTACGGGTGTAACAAACGGCTTCGAAAAAACACTTCAGATAAACGGTGTAGGTTACAGATGCCAGAAACAGGGTAAAAAGCTTATTCTTACATTGGGATATTCTCATCCTGTAGAGGTTGAAGACGGAGAAGATTACACACTTGAAGCTCCGGACCCGAACACTATTATAGTAAAAGGTATAGACAATCAGGTTGTCGGCCAGATTGCTGCTATCATCAGAGAAAAGAGAATGCCTGAACCGTATAAAGGCAAGGGTATCAAATATGCTGATGAGGTTATAAGACGTAAGGAAGGTAAAACAGGTTCTAAGAAGTAAGAACCGGAAAGGAGTAAACTATAATGGTAAATAAAAAAGACAGCAATGCTGCAAGAATTAAAAGGCATTACAGAGTAAGAAAAAATATTTCCGGTACTCCTGAGCGCCCAAGACTTAATGTATTCCGCAGCCTCAGCAACATATATGCTCAGGTTATTGACGATACAACAGGTAAAACATTGGTTTCCGCTTCCAGCTTAGATAAAGAGGTTAAAGACAAGGTAGCAAACGGCGGCAATAAAGAAGCTGCCAAAGAAGTTGGTTTGCTCGTTGCTAAAAAAGCAGTTGATGCAGGCATAAAAGCAGTTGTTTTTGACAGAGGCGGTTATGTATATCACGGCAGAGTAATGGAACTTGCCGAAGGCGCCAGAGAAGGCGGCTTAGAATTCTAAGAAGGAGGAGAAACGATGGCTCTTAAAGAAAGAATAGATGCAGACTCATTAGATCTGCAGGAAAAAATCGTTAGCATAAATCGTGTTGCTAAGGTTGTAAAGGGCGGTAGGACTTTCAGATTCAGCATTCTTGTTGTTGTCGGTGACGGAAACGGTCACGTAGGCGCAGGAATGGGAAAAGCTGCTGAAATTCCCGATGCTGTTAGAAAAGCTATAGATGACGCTAAAAAGAACATGATTACAGTTCCGATGGTAAACACCACAATTGCCCATGAGGTTATCGGTGAATTCGGTGCAGGCAGAGTTCTTTTGAAACCCGCAGGCGAAGGTACCGGAGTTATTGCCGGTGGATGCGCGAGAGCAGTTCTCGAACTTGCAGGTATCCGCGACATCAGAACAAAATCACTTCGTTCAAATAATCCTCGCAATCTTGTTAATGCAACAATCGAAGGTCTTAAGTCTCTTAAAGTAGCTGAAGAAGTTGCTAAGCTCAGAGGCAAGACCGTTGAAGAAATTCTCGGCTAATAATAAATCGGTTAGGCTTTAACATTATTGATAGGAGGAAAAATCAATGGCTAATTTAAAAGTTACTTTGGTTAAGAGTACAATAGGCTGCAAAAAAGATCAGATTGCAACCGTTAAGGCTCTCGGCTTAAAGAAAATAAGAGACGAGAAAACACATAATGACACTCCGCAGATCCGCGGAATGATCAAAAAGGTTAATCATCTCGTCAGCGTTGAGGAATTAAACTAATATAAGGAGGTGCTGTAGGCATGAAATTGTTTGAACTCCAACCCGGCGTAGGTTCTACAAAGGATAGCAAGAGAAAAGGCAGAGGTCACGGTTCAGGTAACGGAAAAACAGCCGGCAGAGGCCATAAGGGTCAGAACGCGAGAAGCGGCGGCGGTGTAAGAATCGGCTTTGAAGGCGGACAGATGCCTATATACAGAAGATTGCCCAAACGTGGTTTTAATAACATTTTTGCACTGAAATATGCGCAGATTAATGTTTCGGATCTTAATAAATTTGAGGATGGCGCTGTTATAGACGCTCAGGCTCTTAAAGAAGCAGGTATCGTTAAGAAACCTCTTGACGGTATAAAGGTGCTCGGCGGCGGTGAACTTACAAAGAAGGTTACCGTTAAAGCTGCTAAATTCTCAGAATCCGCAAAAGCTAAAATCACCGGTATAGGCGGAAAGTATGAGGTGATGTAAGGTGTTTAAAACTCTTAGAAATGCCTGGTCAATTCCGGACTTAAGGAAAAAAATGCTTTACACCTTGCTCATGATATTTGTTTTCAGACTCGGTACGTATATTCCGGTTCCCGGACTTAACGCTTCGGCGCTGAAACAATTGGTAGACGGAAGCAACTCACTGTTTGGGCTTCTCGATGCATTTTCGGGCGGATCATTTAGTAACGCAACAATTTTTGCAATGAGTATCACACCGTATATCAACTCGTCAATTATACTTCAGCTCCTTACTGTTGCCATCCCGGCACTCGAAAGACTTGCCAAGGAAGGTGAAGAGGGAAGGAAAGTTATTGCAAAATGGACCAGAATCATTACTATCGTGCTTGCATTTATTCAGGCAACAGGTATGTATTTCGGTATAAAAGGCGCCGTTAAAAATCCGGGCGTAACAAGCTATATTGTAATTGTTGCAACATTTACCGCAGGTACCGCTTTCCTTATGTGGCTCGGTGAACAGATTACCCAGAAGGGTGTCGGCAACGGAATATCGCTTATCATCTTTGCCGGTATCGTATCAAGAATACCGACAATGGGCTACACCCTCTATCAGAACGTTTCCACAGGCTCCGTTGCTTGGTGGGCAGCAGTTCTCGTAGGTATATTTGCGGTTGCCATGATAGCGTTTGTTGTATTTATTACAGATGCTGAAAGAAGAATCCCCGTTCAGTATGCCAAAAGAATGGTCGGCAGAAAAATGTACGGCGGACAAAGTACACATATTCCGCTCAAGGTTGCAATGGCAGGTGTTATTCCTATCATCTTTGCTATGTCAATAATGAGCTTCCCGTCAACGATAATGCAGTTTACGGGTGAACCCACAAGCGGCTTTTGGCGCAGCTTCTGGAGCTTTATCGGTTCCGGATCATGGTTCTATATTGTGCTTTATTTCTTGCTTATACTATTCTTCACATATTTCTATACTGCAATTCAGTTCAATCCGATTGAGGTATCGAACAACATGAAGAAAAACGGCGGATTTATCCCCGGTATCAGACCGGGAAAACCGACAAGCGATTATATCAACAGAATTTTATCAAAGGTAACTCTCGCCGGAGCATTCTTCCTCGGCGTTGTAGCTATAATACCGCTTGTATTCGGAAAACTCGTTCCGACACTCAGTGCGGTTTCAATGGGCGGAACATCACTCCTCATCATGGTTGGTGTTGCACTTGAAACGGTTAAGCAGATAGAATCTCAGATGCTTATGCGTCATTATAAGGGATTCCTTGATTGATGTGCGGACGGGGTGAATAATATGAATTTAATAATGCTCGGTGCCCCCGGTGCCGGAAAAGGCACACAGGCACAAATACTAAGCGATAAATACGGTATACCCACTATATCGACGGGAGCTATAATCCGCAGTGCGATAAAAAACGATACTCCGACAGGTAAAATGGCGAAAGAGCTTATCGAAAAAGGTCAGCTTGTGCCCGATGAAATCGTTATAGAAATTATCAAAGAAAGACTTTCGGAAGATGATTGTAAAAACGGATTCATACTTGACGGTTTTCCGCGCACTATTCCTCAGGCGGAAGCGCTCGATAATCTTGGAATAAAGATTGATATGGCTCTTGATATCGAAGTGGAAGACGAAGTCATTATAAATCGCCTTTCGGGCAGAAGAGAATGCCCGTCATGCGGTGCTATATATCACATTACAAACAACCCGTCCGAGAAAGGCGAAAGATGCGAAAAATGTGATGCGGAGCTTTCAATCCGTAAGGATGATGCACCGGAAACCGTAAAAAGTCGTCTTGAGGTATATCACAGTCAAACTCAGCCTCTTATAGATTATTATAAGAAAAAAGGAATACTGAAAGTAGCCTTTGGTGCATCTTCGGTAGAAGATACAAACGAGCAGGTTATGAAAATCCTTGAAGGCTGAATTTTTGCGGAGGATATAAATGATCAATATTAAGTCAACTTCAGAGATAATAAAAATGCGTGCAGCCGGAAAAGTTGTATACGGTACATTCGGCGAACTTGAAAAGCATCTGCAGCCCGGTATAACAACAAAGGAACTCGACAGAATTGCACACAGCTATATTTTAAGCTGCGGTGCAAAACCGTCTTTCCTTGGCTACGGCGGTTATCCGGCTAGCATCTGTACTTCGGTAAACGATACGGTGATACACGGTATTCCCGGATCGTATAAACTGAAAGATGGAGATATCATAAGCCTTGATATAGGAGCCGTAAAGGGCGGATATCAGGGTGATGCGGCAAGAACATATGCTGTCGGTAAGATATCCGATGAAGCTCAAAGGCTTATAGATGTAACAAAGCAGAGCTTTTTTGAGGGGCTCAAATATGCCAGAAACGGCGAAAGGCTTTTCAGTATTTCGGCAACAATTCAGAATTATGTCGAAAGTCACGGATACAGTATTGTAAGAAATTACTGCGGACACGGAATAGGCAAAAATATGCATGAGGATCCTGAAATACCGAATTACGGTCATTTCGGTCACGGCATACGTCTTGCAAAGGGAATGGCGATAGCCGTTGAACCCATGGTCAATGCAGGCAGATGCGAAACAGTCACGCTTGCAGACGGTTGGACGGTTAAAACAAAGGACGGTTCACTCGCGTGTCATTATGAGAACACAATTCTCATAACTGACGGAGATCCGGAGCTTACAACGTGTTATGATGAGTAATAAGACATACAAACCGCTAAACGGCGAATTTGTATTTTCCAATGCCGGGCACGACAAAGGAAAGTGTTATGTGGTTTTATCGGCTGCGGAGGACAGGGTATATATTGCGGACGGAAAATGCCGCAAAACATTTAAGCCGAAAGCAAAGAACCCGAAACATTTACGGTTTACATCAAAAACCGATAAGGATTTGCAGGCTTTGATAAATGCCGGTGAGCCGCTTACCGATAAAAAAATCAGAAAAGCAATTCAGAAGTTTAAACTAAAACCGATGGACGAATAGATATTGATAAAGGGAGGTTTTATCCTTGGCAAAAGAAGATGTTTTTGAATTGGAAGGTACAGTGCTTGAAGCACTGCCCAATGCAAATTTCATTGTAGAATTTGAGAATGGTCACAAAATCCAGGCTTATATTTCCGGAAAGCTTAGAACCAACTTCATAAGAATACTTCCCGGAGACAAGGTTAAAGTTGAAATGTCACCCTATGATCTCAGCAAGGGTCGTATAACATGGAGAGCCAAATAGGCTTTCAGATAAGTAATAGGAGGTAATAAACATGAAGGTTAGACCGTCAGTTAAACCAATGTGCGAAAAGTGCAAAATTATAAAAAGAAAAGGTAACATAATGGTTATCTGTGAAAACCCCAAACACAAACAGAAACAGGGTTGATTACACTAAGTCTGTAGCTTGCAGAGTGCGGCTGTACAGGGGAGCTTCCCCTGTAATCTCTGCGGTTATGAATATATTTTATCCACAAGTATTATAACAGGAGGTGCAAAAAGTTCATGGCAAGAATAGCAGGTGTTGATTTACCTAACGAAAAAAGAGTTGAATACGGTCTTACCTATGTATACGGTATCGGCGTAGCAAGCTCAAACAAAATCTTGGCTGAAGCAGGAATTAATCCTGATACAAGAGTTAAAGATCTTACAGAAGAAGAACTTACAAAGATCAGAGAAATCATAGACAGAGATTACACCGTTGAAGGTGACCTTCGTCGTCAGATAGCTCTGGATATCAAACGTTTAATAGAAATAGGCTGTTACAGAGGTCTCCGTCACAGAAGAGGTCTTCCGGTAAGAGGTCAGAATACAAAAAATAACGCAAGAACCAGAAAAGGTCCTAAGAGAACTATTGCTGGTAAGAAGAAATAATCCGAGGAGGGATAGTTAATGGCTGTACAGGCTAAAAAAAGTCGTAAAAGACGTGAGAAAAAGAATATTGAACGCGGCTGTGTTCACATTCGTTCCACATTTAACAATACTATAGTTACTATCACCGATACTCAGGGTAATGTAATATCATGGGCATCTTCCGGTGGTTTAGGCTTCAAGGGCTCAAGAAAGAGTACTCCGTTTGCTTCTCAGATGGCAGCTGAAACTGCAGCAAAAGCAGCAATGGAACACGGTCTTAAGACTGTTGAAGTATTTGTAAAAGGTCCCGGTTCCGGTAGAGAATCTGCAATAAGAGCTCTTCAGACAGCAGGACTTGAAGTAAGCATGATGAAAGACGTAACACCGATTCCTCACAACGGTTGCAGACCGCCTAAGAGAAGAAGAGTGTGATTAAACAGGAGGTGTAATAATGGCACGTTATACAGACGCAGTTTGCCGTCTCTGCCGCCGTGAGGGACAGAAGCTTTTCCTTAAGGGTCAGAGATGTTATAGCGCAAAGTGTGCTATGGAAAAAAGAGCATATGCTCCCGGACAGCACGGTCAGGGCAGAAAGAAGCTCTCTGAATATGGTTTACAGTTAAGAGAAAAACAGAAAGCAAAAAGATTCTACGGCGTTCTTGAGAGTCAGTTCGCTCACTATTTTGAGCTTGCTGAAAAGAAAGTAGGCGTAACAGGTGAAAACCTGCTCCAGATTCTCGAAAGCCGTCTTGATAATGTAATATACAGACTCGGCTTCGGTCTTTCAAGGGCTGAAGCAAGACAGCTTGTAGTACATGGTCATTTCCTCGTAAACGGCAAGAAGGTAAATATCCCTTCTTACCTTGTTAAGGAAGGTGATGTAATTACATTAAAAGATACAAGCAGAAATCTTCCTAAGATAAAAGCTATTATAGAAGCAAATGAAAGCAAGACGATTCCTACATGGCTTGATCTTGACAGAAACACGCTTCAGGGCAAGGTTGTAACTCTTGCAAAGAGAGAAGATATTGACCTTGATATCGAAGAGCATCTTATCGTCGAGTTGTACTCGAAATAATAGCTCTCCCCTCAATAGTGTAATAATAATAGTAATGAAATGGAGGGTTATGTTATGATCGAAATGGAAAAACCCCGCGTTGAATGTGTGGAAAAGAGTCATGACGGAAAATATGCCAAATTCGAGGTTGAACCTCTTGAAAGAGGATACGGTCTGACACTTGGCAATTCGCTCCGCAGAGTTCTTCTTTCATCTCTTCCCGGTGTTGCTCCGGTAAGCGTAAAGATTGACGGAGTAATGCATGAGTTTTCAACGATTCCGGGTGTAAAAGAAGATGTAACCGAAATCATTCTGAATGTCAAAAGAATAATAGCAAAGCTTTACTGTGACACTCCCAAAACGGTATATATTGAAGCATCCGGAGAGGGAGAGGTTTGCGCAAGAGATATCAGATGTGACCATGAGGTTGAAATTATTAACGGTGATCTTCATATTGCCACACTTAGCGACAATGCCCGACTTTATATGGAAATCACTCTTTCAAAGGGCAGAGGATATGTAACAAGTGAAAAAAATAAGGAAAATATGCAGAGTGTAATCGGTGTTATTCCCGTAGACTCAATATATTCGCCTATTGATAAGGTAAATTACTATGTTACAAATACCCGTGTAGGGCAGGTTACCGATTATGATAAGCTTACTCTTGAAATTTTTTCCGACGGTACCATAACACCGGAGGAAGCACTTTCATTGAGTGCAAAAATATTGAATGATCACATGAATCTCTTTATTGACCTTACGGATGAAATCAGAGATACCGACATAATGGTTGAAAAAGAAGAAAATCAGAAAGATAAGGTATTGGAGCTTACCATAGAAGAGCTCGATCTTTCCGTTCGTTCTTTCAACTGTCTCAAACGTGCAGGTATTAATACGGTTGAAGATCTCGTAAGCAAATCCGAGGGCGAGATGATGAGAGTCAGAAATCTCGGAAGAAAATCTCTTGAGGAAGTTGTAGGAAAGCTTAATTCTTTAGGCTTCCAGTTCTCAAAAGAATACGATGAATAAAAAGCAGTAATGCTTTGACGAACTTATATTTTGGTAAAGGAGGTATATGCACATGCCGGGTACAAGAAAATTAGGTCGTGCATCTGATCACAGAGATGCAACCTTAAGAAATCTGGTTACCGCATTGCTTGAAAACGGAAGAATAGAAACAACTCTTCCCAAAGCAAAGGAAATCAGATGTATGGCTGATAAGATGATAACCTTAGGTAAAACAAATACATTACACACCAGAAGACAGGCTCTTGCTTATATTACTAAGGAAGATGTAGTAACAAAGGTGTTTGCTGAAATTGCTCCGAAATATGCCGACAGAAACGGCGGTTACACAAGAGTACTCAAAATGGGTCCCAGACGCGGAGATGCAGCTGAAATGGCAATTATTGAATTGGTTTAATATTGATTCACACAAAAGACGGATGTCAAAAACAGTATTTTTGACATCCGTTTTTTGTGTGAATCAAATGTTTCGCAGTGACGGTGTTTTTTGCATCGGTTATCTTACCGTATTTCAACACGGTTATTTTTGTCGATAGTTATGTATTTCTTTATGTTGAAATCATCTCTTAATAGTTCAAAATTTTCGGCTCCCGTAACAAATATAGCCGTCGACAGCATGTCCGCCTCAAAAGAATTTTTCGATATGACGGTTACGCTTTTAAATTCGGATTCTGCCGGGAAGCCCGTTTTCGGATCCATTATGTGATGATAAATTTTGCCGTTCGATTCAAAATATCTTTCGTACGATCCGCTTGTTACGCAGGTTTCGTCCGATAATTCAATCGCGGTAATGTATTCTCCGCGTTTTTTTTCAGGATCCTGAATACCTACTTTCCATTTTTCTCCGTTCTCGTTTTTTCCGAGTGCATATATATTGCCGCCCAGGTCAATAAGAGCGTTTTTAATATTGTATTTTTTCATGATTTCACATGCTCTGTCGGCACAGTATCCCTTTGCCGCTCCTCCGAGGTCTATTTGCATACAGTCAGCCGAAATACTTACGGTATTTCCGAAAACCGAAACCTTGCGGTAGTCAACCTTTGCGCGTGCTTTTTGTATATCTTCATCGGAAGGTACGGTCTTTGTGTCCGGATCGGTAACATTCCATAAATCAACAAGCGGTTTAACTGTTATGTCAAATGCACCGTTGGTTATCCTGCATACTCTGAGGGCCTTTTTTATTATGTCTGCACACTCCTTGCTTACCGTTACGGATTCGTTTGCCCCTGCACTGTTTATGCGGCTTATTTCACTTGTTTCAATATACGGACTCAGCATGTTTTCAATTCTTTCAAATTCTTTAAATGCATCGTCAACCGCTTTTGAGGCATTTTTTCCGTAGGCGGTAACCGTAACATAGGTATTCAGGCAAAAATCCGATTTGCTGTATTTTTTTTCGCTGCATGACGCAAATGATATTAAAAATATTATAATCAAAATAACAGACAGAATTTTTTTCATAGGCATTTCTCCAAAATATATAAAATAAAAGTTCGATACAGAAACATATCATGCTCTGCACCGAACCCGAATTTAAATACGCCGAAACTGTTTTGCATCAAGAATTCTGTAAAATTCCGTGTTTTTTGAGATGTTCTTTTATTGCAATAAATGTTTGCTGACTTATGTCATGTTCAATTTTGCAGCTATCTTCATAAGCTATTGATTCGTCAACTCCGAGAGCGATAAGGGCTTTTGCAATAATTTCATGTCTTTCACATATATTTTTGGCAATGTCCATTCCTTTTTCTGTAAGCGTTATACTTCCGTTATCATCAACAATTATATATCCCTCTTCTCTGAATGACTTCATTGCGACAGATACACTGGGTTTTGTGATGTTTAAAAAATTGGCAATATCCACACTGCGTACGTTGCCCTTTTGTTTTTTTATCATAAGTATTGCTTCAAGATAGTTTTCTGCAGATTCTTTTATTATCATTTTATTACCTCACTATCGGCATGCAAACCGATATTATCAATATGTATTTATATATATTGTATCACAATTAGTAAGTTATGTCAAACTAAGTTTTAAAATATAGATTTTACACATTGTAGGTTTGTAATGAAAGCAAATATCACTTAACATTCAAATGAGATATTTATAATTTTTTTCGCCACTCAATGGCCTTTGCAGGGTCATCTAATGTAAACATAGAGCAACCGTATTTAGCCGCTTCGTAAAATTGTGTTTCGGTAGTGTCGGAACCGGTACAAGGCTCTATTCCATGTTGTTTCAAATAATCGCAAAATGCCTTTGCTTCTTCTCC
Organism: uncultured Clostridia bacterium; assembly: GCA_934463165.1. Lineage (GTDB taxonomy): Bacteria > Bacillota > Clostridia > UMGS1810 > UMGS1810 > RGIG1828. The sequence goes on along the minus strand of CAKSJG010000011.1, from coordinate 37,406 downwards.
GTGTGCCCAAAAACATGCATAGTCGAGATAATTATTCGGATTATTCGTTATATTTTCCATAATACTGTATGGGTAGTAACCATGAAGCTTAAACCTGTTTCCATAATTTTTATAGATATATTCCAGCACATAGGCATCAAAGCTATTAAAAATTACGCGGTCACAGACATCAAATTTTTGACAAAGTGCCACCGCTTGAACTACAGTGTCATGAACGGCTTCTATTCCCTCTTCATGACTGTATACTTTGATTTCAAGATTGTATAATAATGCTTTGTTGTCTGAAAACAGATCAAAAAGATCATCTAACGTTGGAATTGATGCTTTTTCCTTGCCGATGCGCAGTGCCATGACTTCTTCAAGCGTCATATCTCGTATTAATCTTGAATTTCCGCCGACTCGTTCGGCGCTGCTGTCGTGCATAAGAACTAAGTGCTTGTCCTTTGTAATACGAATGTCTGTTTCAATCATGTCAACCCCGGAATCTGTCGCCGCTTGAAAAGAGGCAAGTGTATTTTCGGTTAATTTTGCAGGATAGCCGCGATGGCCGGCAATCAGTACGTTTTTTTGGGCTTTAAATTTCAATACTCTCATTTCCTTTCCTTAATTTTTATTTCAAAAACTGCAATTATCTGTTTTGCAGATAAAATGCAGTTTTTTGATTTGCATATACCAAATGTTAGCTACTTTAATATAAGCGCTGTGAATTTGTTTATTTTAATTACAGCTTTGACTGCTCAAAGGGGGCTTAAATCGCAACGTTTAGCCTTAATTGTAATTTCTTAAGATTTATAATATAATAAAACATACGGAAAGTCAATAGATGTTTGAAATGTTTGAAAACGAACATTTTGATAAACAGAAGGAGAAGGCTATATAGCTTTGAATGAGAGACAAATCGCCATGTTTGCTTACTTGAAACATAGCAGACACACAACTGTCAAAAAACTTGCGCTACATTTCTTTGTCAGTGAAATGACTATTCGGCGTGATTTGAAGGAGTTGGAATTGCGCGAATGTTTAAAGCGGTACAATGGCGGAGCGGTATACGGTGAGGAATACAATAAGCTGCCAATTATCATATTCCGTGTATGATAGCGGGCGGAGGATATTTAGAACATGACATGTGTACAATTGCCGGCGAAACAGGACGTTTTCTGCAAATTATTAATATTAATACGGGTTTTATACATGTCAAAACATACAAAAAACATTTATACACTCACAATTCGGATGTTTTAATTTTACAAATTTAAAAAAATTAAAATAATCTATTGACAAAATTGATTAGTTGTGCTAAACTAACTTATGGAAGAAGTTAGCAAGGGCTAACTATTTATTTTGGATACGGGTTAGACTATTCTAACCGGAACGGAGGTAAGATATGCCGCTAAGTTTAGCAAATGTCGGTGAAGAAAATATTATAAAAAGAATAGGCGGCAAACCTGAGATAAAAAAACATTTGGAAAATCTCGGGTTCGTTGTCGGAGGAACTGTAACAATTGTCAGTGCTCTCGGAGGAAATGTTATTGTGAACGTCAAGGAGACCAGAGTTGCCATAAGCGAAGAAATGGCACAAAAAATCATAATTTGATTTTAATAAAATAATATATTTTTAGGAGGACAAACAATGAATACATTAAAGCAGGCAAAAGTCGGCGATACAGTAACTGTTGTAAAGCTGCACGGTGAGGGTGCCGTAAAGCGCAGAATTATGGATATGGGTATAACCAAGGGTGTATCCGTGTACATAAGAAAGGTTGCTCCGCTCGGAGATCCGATTGAAGTAACCGTAAGAGGCTACGAGCTTACGCTCCGTAAAGCTGATGCGGAAATGATTGAAGTACAGTAAATTAAATTGAATCGGCAGTTGCCGACGGATAAAGAAAGAGAGGAACAGGTTTATGAATATCAGAATTGCCCTTGCAGGTAATCCAAACTGTGGTAAGACCACATTGTTTAATGCTCTTACGGGTTCCAATCAGTTTGTGGGAAACTGGCCCGGAGTAACGGTTGAAAAAAAGGAAGGAAAGCTTAAAAAGCACAGCGATGTAATAATTACCGACTTACCCGGTATATATTCACTTTCGCCTTATACACTCGAAGAAGTTGTTGCAAGAAATTATCTTATTGAAGAAAGACCCGATGCAATACTAAATATTATTGACGGTACAAACTTAGAGAGAAACCTTTATCTTACAACACAGCTCACCGAGCTTGGTATTCCTGTTGTTATTGCAATTAACATGATGGACGTTGTAAGAAAGAACGGCGATAAAATAAATATTGCCGAGCTTTCAAGAGAGCTCGGATGTAAGATTGTTGAAATATCTGCGCTCAAGGGCGAAGGCGTTATGGCTGCCGCAGAGGAAGCAATAACTGCCGCAAAACAGGGAAGAACTCTTCCGCAGCATACTTTCAGCGGCACTGTTGAACACGCGATTGCACACATAGAAGAAGCCGTACTTCATGATATGAATGAAGATGAGCAGAGATGGTATGCAATAAAAATATTTGAACGTGATTCAAAGGTGATAGATAAGCTTAAAATCGACGATTCAGTAATTAAGCATATCGAAGCCGATATAAAGGCTGCCGAAGATGAGCTTGACGATGACGCGGAAAGCATTATCACAAATGAACGTTATGTTTACATAGCTCAGATTATTAAAGGGTGCTACAAAAAGAAAAATGCCGGCAAGCTTTCAAATTCGGATAAAATCGATAAAGTTGTTACAAACCGTTTCCTCGGACTTCCGATTTTTGCCGTTATAATGTTTTTGGTTTATTACATTTCTATGGTAGGTGTCGGTTCAGCCGCAACCGATTGGGCAAATGACGGTCTTTTCGGTGACGGATGGCATCTGTTCGGTATAGGCGGTTCTGCTTATGAAGAAAAAGCAGAAGAATTCGGCGGTGCCGATCAGATAATCAACGGATATATTGAATATGCCGATTCAAAGGGCATTGATGTTGAAGCCGTATCCGCTGCAATTGATTCCGAATCCGATGATTTTGACGGAAAAGAAGCTGTTAAAGCTCTCAGAGAATTTGCTTCCGAAACAGAATCTCTCAGAGAAGCAACATACACTGTTGTTGATGAAGAAACATTGGAGGATTCCGAAGAAAAAGCAACACACGCCGATCTTGTAGCTGCAATAGATACATACGAAAGCTATGACGGCGAAGAACCAGATCCGGCTGAATTCGGTATATGGATTCCGGGTGTTCCGGTTCTTGTTGAATCGCTTCTTACAAAGCTTAACTGCTCAGAGTGGTTATCCGGACTCATCTTAGACGGTATTGTTGCCGGTGTCGGTGCGGTACTCGGATTTGTCCCTCAGATGCTCGTGCTCTTCCTGCTTCTTGCATTCCTTGAAGCTTGCGGATATATGTCCAGAATTGCATTCGTACTTGACAGAATATTCAGAAAATTCGGTCTTTCCGGTAAATCGTTCATTCCTATGCTCATAGGTACGGGCTGCGGTGTTCCGGGTATCATGGCATCAAGAACCATAGAGAATGACCGTGACAGAAAAATGACAATAATGACAACAACCTTCATTCCCTGCGGTGCTAAGGTTCCGTTTATAGCAATGATTGCCGGCGCAATTTTCTCAGGCTCGGCTGCAGTTGCAACATCGGCATACTTTATAGGTATGGCTGCAATTATAATATCGGGTATTATGCTCAAAAAGACAAAAATGTTTGCCGGAGATCCCGCACCGTTTGTTATGGAGCTCCCTGCATATCACCTTCCGACAGTATCAAACGTACTCAGAAGCATGTGGGAGCGCGGCTGGTCATTCATTAAAAAGGCCGGAACAATCATACTTCTTTCTACAATATTTGTATGGTTCACATCATATTTCGGCTTTGTTGACGGACACTTTACAATGCTCAGCGAAGAACAGCTTGATATGAGTATTCTTGCAGTAATAGGTAAGGGAATTTCCTGGATATTCGCTCCGCTTGGATGGGGCAACTGGCAGGCAACCGTTGCATCTATAACAGGTCTTGTTGCAAAGGAAAATATCGTAGGAACAATGGGTATACTCTACGGAGCCGGCGACGCTTCGGTTTATGCAACAATGGCTCAGGCATTCACACCGATTACAGCATATTCATTCCTCGTATTCAACCTTCTCTGTGCACCTTGCTTCGCAGCTATGGGTGCTATTAAGAGAGAGATGAACAATGCAAAATGGACCTGGTTTGCAATCGGATATCAGTGTGTATTTGCTTATGTTGTTGCACTCTGCATTAATCAGATCGGTGCAATGTTTGCAGGTTCTGCAAATATCTTCGGTGTTGTTGTTTCGGTAATTCTTATTGCGTGCATCATATATATGCTTTTCAAGCCGTATAAGGAATCCGAAACATTGAATACAAAAGTAAGAATAAAATAACAGAAATCAGCATATCGTAAGGAGGTTTTTATCATGGATTTTCTTTTGAAAAACATCGGAACAATTATAGTTTTGGCTGTGCTTGTACTTGTGGTGGTGCTCATAATAAGACACATGAAAAAAGATAAGGCCGCCGGAAAAACCTCCTGCGGCTGTGGCTGTGCGAACTGCGCAATGCGCGGTTCGTGCCACGGCAACAATAAAAAATAAAGGATGCTTGCTGCATTCTGAAAATATTAATTATGAAGGTGATTTGTTATGAAATTTACAAAACTTATTAAAAACGAAAAATTGTTATGCTTTATAGGCGGAGCTCTTGCAGCAACCTGCGGAGTTAAAGCCGCAAAGAGCGACAAAGCAAGAAAGATATGCGTATCGGGGCTTGCAAAATGCATTAAGCTTCAGGATGATGCACGCGAAACATTCAAAAATATGAAGGAAGAAGCACAGGACATATGCTATGATGCAAAAAAAGAAGCCTGTAGCTGTGATGACAACGACACAGCTGAATAAAAAAGAGGCGTGCTATTATGAGATACAAAATCGTATATGATTCCCCCGGGCGTATTCGTCTCCGCTGCGGAAAAAGAGCATTTAAAAGAGAATGCGAAAGCGCACTGATTTCATATATTACATCCGTTGACGGCGTTGGTTCTGCAGAAGTGTCATACGTTAACGGAGGAATTTTGATATATTATTCGCACGGCGCAAAGCAAAAAATTTTTGATGCCATATGCAGCCTTGATACTTCCTGTTTACACGGCGGCGAACTTACTCAGGCTCAGATTACCGACGATGAATTTAAAAAGGACTTAAAAAAGATTGTGATAAAGAGTCTTGCTATGAAAATGCTTTTGCCTTCATTTTTGCGTGTTCCTCTTACAATTAAGAGGGCAGTTCCGTTTGTGAAAGAGGGCATTTCGAGTCTTTCAAAAGGCAAAATCGGCGTGAATGTGCTTGATGCGGTATCCATAACATCATCGATACTCAGCGGATCTCCGTCTACGGCATCTTCTGTAATGACGCTTTTGAACATATCGTCTCTGCTTGAAAACTATACGCGAAAGAAAGCAAAAAATGCACTTTCAAACAGCCTGTCATTCAATATAGATAAGGTTTGGAAAATACAAGACGAAGGTGCGGAGCTTATTCCTCTTGCGAATGTATGCAAGGGAGATGTAATCCGTATTCAGCAGGGAAGTATGATACCTGTTGACGGTACCGTCGTTTTCGGCTCGGCAGAGGTTAACGAAGCTTCCATGACGGGAGAATCGATACCCGTTGAAAAGTCGGACGGCAACAGTGTATATGCGGGAACGGTAGTTGAGAACGGTTCGATAGATATTGAAGTTGTAAAGCTTTCCGCAGACAGCAGGATTCATAACATTATAGAGATGATTGAAAATTCCGAGGATCTGAAATCGGGTGTTCAGACAAAAGCAGAAAAATTTGCCGATTCTCTGGTGCCTTTCAGCTTTATAACAAGCGTTGTGACATATGCTTTAACACGTAACTTTTCAAAAGCACTGTCGGCTCTTATGGTGGATTATTCATGTGCCATTAAACTTTCTACACCAATATGTGTTATATCGGCAATGAAAGAAGCCACAAATTACGATATAATGATTAAAGGCGGCAGATTCCTTGAAAATTATGCATGTGCCGATACCGTTGTATTCGACAAGACAGGCACGCTTACGGTTTCATGCCCGACATTGGCAAAGATTCTGTCATTTGAAAACTACAGTGATGATGAAATCCTTAAAACGGCTGCATGCCTTGAAGAGCATTTCCCGCACAGTGTGGCAAAGGCAATTGTTTCCGCCGCACAGCAAAAGGGTATTGAACACAAAGAGCTGCATGCCGATGTAAAATATATCGTTGCTCACGGAATAGCGTCAGATATAGACGGAAAGCGTGCTCTTATCGGCAGCGCTCACTTTATATTTGACGATGAGAAGGTTCCCCTGACGGAAGAGCAGGAAAATGTCATAAAGGCTGCAGGCAATAAATACTCCATGGTTTATCTTGCCATTGGCGGCAAACTTTGCGGAGTGTTATGCATTGAAGATCCGGTTAGGAAGAATGCAAAAGATGTCATATCAAAGCTTAAGGTTAAAGGCTTTAAAGATATTCTTATGATTACCGGCGACGGAGAAAGTACCGCGTCGGCGGTATGCAAAGAGCTTGGCATAGACAGTTTTCATGCACGTGTTTTGCCCGAAGACAAGCTAAATATCATAAAATCGATACAAAGCAGCGGTCATAAGGTTGTTATGGTCGGAGACGGAATAAATGATTCGCCCGCACTTGCGGCAGCGGATGTAAGCGTTGCCATGAAAGACGCATCCGACATTGCCCGCGAAACCGCCGATATAACGCTTCTTTCATCTGATCTTGAAAGACTTGTGGTTTTAAGAAACCTAAGCGAAGAGTTGTTCGACAGAATACATTCAAATTATAAATTTATAACTCTGTTTAACAGTGTTCTATTAATTTGCGGAGTAACCGGTCTTATCGCACCGGTATCGGGCGCAATGCTGCATAATCTTTCAACAATGGGAATATGCGCAAAAAGCATGAAACCGTATCTGAATGAATAAAGGCTTCAGATAAAATTAATTTATGAAAGGAAAAGCATATGCTTTCGTCAACAAAGAAAAAATATATGTTTATAATATATGAACTCGGTAACAAAGGCAATACGGTACGCAGCATCGATATTGCCTCCGCTCTCGGAGTGAAAAAAGCAAGCGTGTCGCTCATGATGCCGAAGCTTATCGGTGAACAGCTTGTTGAGCGCATGGATGACGGAAGCATTGTTTTTACCCAAAAGGGTGCTCTTTTTGCGGGAGAGTTGTATTTTAAATATCTTACCCTGTATGATTTTTTTATGAAGCAGCTCGGCAGCAACGAGGAAAATGCCAGAAGAGACGCAATATGCTGCCTGTGCGGACTTACGGATGAAAATTCGGTATTAATGGCTGAATATATACTTAAAAAAACAATTTGTAATTAATAAAAAGGATGTGAAAATATGAGCGTGGTAATTGTCGGCGGACATGACAGAATGCATTGTCAATATAAAGAAATATGTAAAAAATACGGATGTAAATGTAAGGTTTTTACACAATGTCCGGCAGATTTTAAAAATAAGATAGGAACCCCCGATATGGTAGTTGTTTTTACGGGAACGGTTGCGCATAAAATGGTTAATATTGCATCGAAACAGGCAGAAAAGGCCGGTGCATACATAAAGCATTGCAATTCTTCAAGCGGAACAGCTCTTAATGAAGCCCTGATGGCGTATTTCGGATAAAATTTTTGCACATGAGTTAGTTTAAACTAACCAATGGAGGATGTATGCTTGAAACACTTATTGCAAATCATTGCGGACCTGCTCTTGCCGGAATCAAAAGTGCAAGCACCGTAACGGTTTTTAATGATAAAATTATGAACCTGGATGAGAAAATTTCAAGGCTCAATCATGAGCTTAACAAAAAAGATATATATATCAAAGTCATGTGCAGATGCAGCAAAAGCACACTTCTTATGGTATACAGAGAAAAGACACTGAGCAGGCGTTTAAACGACAAAGAAATAAAAAAATTTCTTTCATCTCTCGGTTACGCTTCGGCAAATACGGTAGAAGAGTATCTTGATATTTTGTCGAAACGTTTGTCGAAGGGTAAGTTTCCGCATGAAATAGGCGCGTTTCTCGGATATCCGATTAATGATATATATGCATTTATAAACCACAGAGATACAGGTTGCCTTATGATAGGTGTGTGGAGAGTATATTCCGATAAGGAGGTTGCGTCAAAAATTTTTGAACGCTACAGAAAATGCACCGGGGCAATACTTTGCAGGCTAAACAGAGGTCAGTCTCTTGCGCAGATTTTTTGCACATAATATCGTGTGTTTTACATACGGCATATTTATATGTGTCTTATGTTTAAATATATTATTATGAAAACAAGGAGGTTTTACGATATGGGTAAAACAGCAATTATTTATTGGAGCGGCACGGGAAACACCGAGGCAATGGCGGCAGCGGTATATGAGGGTGCCAAAAATACACAGGCGGATGTTAGCATGTTTAATGTTTCGGAAATTTCCGCAGACGAAGCAGCCTCTTATGATACTCTGATTCTCGGATGCCCGGCAATGGGTGCCGAGGTTCTTGAAGAAAGCGAATTTGAACCGTTTTTTGCCGAGCTTGAATCAAAAATTTCGGGTAAAAACGTTGCTCTTTTCGGTTCATACGGCTGGGGAGACGGCGAATGGATGCGCGACTGGGAGCAGAGAGTATCGGACAGCGGAGCAAATTTTGTGGGCGGCGAGGGTCTTATCATCAATGAAATGCCCGATGATGACGGTCTTGAAAAATGCAGAAGCTTTGGCGCCGAAGCGGCAAAATAGTTAAATAAACAGATAATTATTTGTTGACATATCCCGATTAAGGTGATATAATGTTGTAAGACAAAGGGGAGCTTGCGCATGCAGGCTGAGAGGGAGTGTAATGCCGCTTCGACCCGTAAACCTGATTTGGGTAATGCCAACGTAGGAATAATATCAGATTTTACGGCATACCTTTTCGGTGTGCCTTTTTTTGGCCCAACCGCTGCCGAAAAAATGATATCCGCGTCAAATTTCTCAAACAGTTATTTATTTTTGGGAGGTTTTTACAAATGAAATCAAAAAGACTTGTTACCACTGCAATGCTTCTGGCAATTGCGGTAATCCTTTCGCTGATAAAGGTTTTTGAATTGCCTTTCGGCGGATCCGTTACGGCTGCATCGATGATGCCCGTTATATTGATTGCGTATATTTACGGAATCAAATGGGGAATCTTCAGTGCCTTTGTGTATTCGATTCTTCAAATGCTTACCGGCATGAACACGGTTTCGGCTTTCTTTATACCCGGAGACAGTCAGATGGCAATTCCGGCGGCGCTCGGCGTATGCCTTATTGACTATGTTCTTGCGTACACGGCTCTCGGTCTCGGCGGAATATTTAAGGGAAAAATAAAAAATGACGTGTTGGCAATATGCCTGGGTTCTGTGGTTGCTCTTCTTGCAAGATACATATTCCATATCATATCGGGCGCGATATTTTTCGGTGCATGGGCAGATTGGTTCTTCGGCGATGCAACATCGGGTCTTGCGCAGATACCTGCATTCAAAAATTTCTGTGATTGGGTTCTTTCAAGCTTCAGCGGAAACAGCCTTTCACTCTTTTATTCGGTTGTCTATAACGGTTCATATATGATCCCCGAAATTGTAATAACGGCAATCGTTACGCCAATAGTATATAAGGTGATAAAAAGAGCAAATGTTTAAATTTTGTTGACTTTAAACGGATGTTGAGCTATAATAATAAAAAAGCATGCAGAAAAAAGGAGCGATTTTATTATGAAAACAGGAATTGAACATATTGCGATTTTTGCAAAGGATACAAAAAAGCTTTCGGATTGGTATAAAGATATGTTTGAAGGCGAAATTGTTTATGACAACAAGAAGGGTACTTATTTTGTTGCTTTTTCCGACAAAAGCATGATCGAATTTTGCTGCGCGGATTCTGAAAATATTCCGACGGAGCTCAGCGTACCAGGAATAAGACACATTGCATTTTCCGTCGATCCGTCGGAGTTTGAAGCTCTTTCCGAAAAGGTTTCAAACAGCGGTGCAGAAATTTTAAAGCCTGCGGTTATGAACGAAAAGGGCGTGGGAACCATGTTCTTCCGCGATATTGAGGGTAATATTCTTCATCTTATATCAAGAAAAACACCGCTTGTGTAATATGGATTCAGATACTCCGAGCCTGTGTGATTTTTGGGATTCATCGCATTGTCAGACTTTCAAGGTGTTTTATCTGAGAGATATCTCTCGCTGCTTTGTGCAGTCCTTCGGCAGAAAAGATATATTTGCCGTATTCATGAAGCCTTAATTGGATATCAACCGGCAGATTAAGAAAAAAAGTTCGGCTGCTGCTGCTGTTGTCAATTAAGTCGTGCAGATTTTGATATTTCAAGATAAATACCTTCTTTCTAAAACAAATTTTTCGGGCTTTATAATTAGTATATTCCTTTTATGCTTATATAAACAGTCAAAATTTTGGAAAAATTTACAATTTGTTAACAATTAGTTTGAAAAAATGCTTGACAAATAATTAACAATGTGATATTATTCTGATAAATCAAAAGACAGTTTTTGGTTTTTGCATATTCCGAATATTTTTCTTCGCAGTGTGCATAATACAGTTAAATAGTTTTTGTTTAAGGGAGCCAGCTGTCTGTAGAGGATTTGGCTTCCTTTTTGAATTTTTTAAGACGGAGGTGAGTTTTATGCTAACCGAAACGATAAACAAGGTTCTTGAAAAGGAAAGGGAGACGGATCAGCGTCTTTCAAAATCACTTGAGGATGCCGATAAAAAGGCACATGCCATATTGCTTGATGCAAGAAAAAAGGCTGACGGCATTGCTGATAAATCAAAACATCTTGCCGATGAAATCATTGGCGAAGCCGAGGCACAGTCCGCAAAAAGACTTGATGAAGCAAAGAAAACTGCCGAGCAAAGGTGCAAAGAGTTAAACAAAAGAAACGAAGACCTTAAGGAGAAATCAATCCCGATGGTATATGGTATTTTGTTTGACAATGAAAGAGGGTGATATGTTTGGCAAAGCTGAAATTTAAAAAAATTGAGATCATAGCTCTTATCACAGACAGCAAAAATGTAGTCGAAAGGCTTCAGCGCAGGGGTGCCGTGGAACTTGTGAACATAGAAGACGAGGAACTTATAAAAATGAACACCAATGCCGAAACGGCACAGTTTGAAAGGTCAATTTCCCTGGCACAGTCGGCCCTGGAATTTCTGGATAAATGCAGCGGATATAAACCTCCGTTTACGGCGGCACTTTCGGGAAGAGAAGCCGTATCGACGGACGCATTTGCCGAAAGAAAGGGAAATGCCGATAAGCTCATGTCCCTTTGCAGAACAATTAACGATTATTCAAAAAAAATTTCTGCCCTTGAATCCGAAAACATTAAGCTGCAGACAAAATATGATATGATAAAAGCATGGACTAATCTCAAAATGCCTACGGGATTTTCCGAAACAAAGTGCACTTCGGTATTTACCGGTACGTACCCGGGAAATGTTGATGCAAAAGAACTGGAAGAAAATATTTTCAATGAATGCGGAACACGTTGCTTTGCAGAGGTTGTATTTTCGTCAAAGGAGCAAAGCGGAATAACCGTAATATGTCTGAAAGAGGATTCCGAGTCTGTCTTTGAAAATCTGCGCGACGGCGGTTTTGCGCTTGCCGGCGGAAACAAAAAACTTGCTCCGTCGGAAGAAATGTCAGAATTGAAGAAAAACATCGATGATAATCTGACTCTGAAGAATAACTATATAGGAGAGGTTAAATCATTGATCGAACGACGCGGAGATATCGAATTTTTGATAGATTTTTTGATTCTCAGGCGAGATAAATACGAAGCAATAAACAAGCTTGCCGTTTCAAAAAATACGGTTATAATAAGTGGCTGGATTCCTGAAAAATATTCAAAGGGACTGATTGAGGAATTTGACAAAAAATATACATGCGCCGTGAGTCTGCGTGATCCCGACGAAGATGACGATGTTCCCGTATTGCTGAAAAACGGCGGATTTTCCGAGCCGGTTGAGGGAATTACGGAGATGTATGCAATGCCGAACAGACATGATGTTGACCCTAACCCCGTTATGGCATTTTTTTACTATCTGTTTTTCGGTATGATGCTTTCGGATGCGGGATACGGTCTGATGATGGTCATAGTAACCGCAATTGTGCTTAAAAAATTCAAGGTTGAGGGAACACTCAAACGAAGTCTGGTAATGTTTAAATACTGCGGTATTTCAACTTTGTTTTGGGGAGCTCTCTTCGGAAGCTGGTTCGGTGATCTTCCCCAGACAATAGCTTCTAACTTTTTCGGCGTTAAAATAGCAACCACGGCATTGTGGTTTGAACCGCTTAACAATCCCATCAAGTTGCTGCTGTTCAGCTTTTTGCTCGGAATAGTTCATCTGTTTGTCGGTCTCGGCGTCAGCTTTAAAATGCAGTGGGATGACGGGAAACGCCTTGACGCTTTTTTAAATGTGGTTCCCGTATATATTACAATAATCGGTGTTGCGCCGATTGCCGCATCTATTCTGGCGGATGTTCCGCCCGTGTATATAACGGCAGGAAAATATCTTGCTCTTGCCGGGGTGATACTTCTTGTTCTTACGGCAGGCAGAAGCGGAAAAAATCTGTTTATGAGGTTTTTCGGCGGATTATATGCGTTGTATAACACTGCGACGGGATATCTGAGCGATATACTTTCGTATTCAAGGCTTCTTGCTCTCGGGCTTGCAACCGGAAGCATAGCAAGCGTTATAAATCTCATAGCGACAATGCCTTCAAATACAACGGTAAAGGCAATTTGCCTTATAGTTGTCGGCATATTGGGGCATACTGCCAATATGGGTATAAATATGCTCGGTGCATACGTTCATGCCGACAGACTGCAGTTTGTTGAATTTTTCTCAAAGTTTTATGAGGGCGGCGGGCGAATGTTCAAACCCCTTAAAGCAAATACAAAATATATTAAATTTGAAAAGGAGAATATTTATGAATGAATTAGGTTTAGCATTGGCAATTGCCGGAGCGGCATTTGCGGCATTATTTGCAGGTATCGGAAGTGCAAAGGGAGTAGGTCTTGTCGGAGAATCGGCAGCAGGGCTTGTCAGTCAGGATCCTTCAAAGTTTAGTAAGGCTCTTATCCTGCAGCTTCTTCCGGGTACGCAGGGTCTTTACGGACTTCTCGTTTCCGTACTTTTGCTCAGCAGAATAGGTGTTCTCGGCGGCGGAGCGGAGACTCTCACACTCAGTCAGGGAATTATGTATTTCTGCGCATGCCTTCCCATAGCTTTCGGCGGTCTTTTTTCCGGTATAGCACAGGGCAGAGCTGCAGCGGCAGGAGTCGGTATTATAGCCAAAAAGCCCGATGAAAGCGGAAAAGCCATAATTATGGCGGCTATGGTTGAAACATACGCTATTCTTGCGCTCCTCATATCAATCCTTATTATATATAACATATAAAAATACGTGCCCGAAAAATAATACGGCATAAAACATAATTTGATTGCATTAGGAGGGGTGAATATGAATAATCTTGATAGCATATTGTCAAAAATAGAAGAAGCCGCAGACGACCGGATAAAAAAAGAAACGGATGCGATTATTGCAAAGGCAGAATCGGAAGCCGCAGCCATCGTTGCCGATGCGGAGAAAACAGCCTCCGAATTTGTTAAAAAGGCAAAGCGTAAATCAGAGTTTATCAAAGAAGCATCGGTATCTTCATGTGAGGGATATATTTCGAGACGTATTCTTAAAGAAAAATCGGATATCATAAAAAATTGCATATCACATGCTGCCGCCGAATTGAAAAATGCAAAAGACGAAGAGTATTTTGATATGATAAAAAAATTGATATTAAAATACGCTCAAAGCGAAAGCGGTGAACTTATTTTAAATAAAACCGATAACGGCAGACTGCCCGCAAAATTTATTGATGATGTAAACCTTCTGCTCAAAGAGCGCAATGCCGATATTGTACTTTCAAAAGAAATCGGAAGCTTTGACAGCGGTTTTGTTTTAAGATACGGCGGAATTGACGAAAATTGCACATTTGATGCTCTCATAAAAGATAAGGCGGATGAAATCAGAGATGCAATCTGCCGCGAGCTTAAGGAGGGATAGATGTGGATTGCAGAAGATATGCATATGCCGTGGCAAGTGTGAGAGAGGCAGAAAATACACTTCTTTCCGCATCGTTTTTCGAGCAGCTGCTTCAGACACCGACATATGACGCGTCATGCAGCCTTGTGCGTGATAAAGGCATAGACGAAAACGCTCTTGATAAAATTGTGAGTGATGCCTGGGAATATTTGTGTGAAACGGCTCCCGATAAAAAAGAACTGGAATTTCTGACGGTGAAAAATGACTTCCATAATTTAAAGGTTGTCTTGAAATCGATGGTCACGGGCAATAATGCCGATAAAAACTATATAACACCGTGTCTTACGGATCCCGCGGAACTGAAAAAACATGTCGAAGAGAAAAACTTTGATTTGCTTCCCGATTGGATTTCGGATGCGGCAGCCGAAGCATACAACCTGATTACCTCAACTGCCGACGGCAGATTGACGGATATTTTTATTGATAAATGTTCACTTGAAGCAACCGTAAGACTTGCAAAAGGGAATCCTTTTTCCGAAAAGCTTGCGGATATGACATCGTCTCTTGCAAATATACGTATAGCCGCAAGAGCGGCATTGACCGGCATCGGAGAAGAAATAAACGATATTTTATTTGCTCGCGGATGTGAAATCGATGCCGAAGGTATGGTGAGGGCTGTAAATAAGGGTGTTGACAGTGTGAAAGAATTTGTCATGAACAGCTCATATTCGTATCTCGCCGAATACATCACTGATTTTGCTTCACTTGAAAAAGCCTGCGATAAGGCAATTGCTGAATTTATTGGCGATGCGTCACGGGTGAGCTTCGGTCTTGATCCGATAGCGGCTTATTATATACGCATTGAGACGGAGGTAAAAAATTTACGGCTGATACTTCGCGCAAAGCATGCTTCACTTCCGGAAGATATAATAAAAGAAAGGCTGCGTGATGTTTATGTATAAAATAGCAGTTATGGGCGACCGCGAAAGCATATACGGTTTTGGTGCTCTCGGTATGGATACATTCTCTCCCGAGACCGATGAGGAAGCGGCAAAAATCATAAAAAGTCTTGCACTCGGCGGTTACGGAATAATATATATTACCGAGGCGCTTGCGGCACGCACGCAAAAAGAGATAGAAAAATACCGTTTTGAAAGTATGCCTGCTATAATACTTATACCCGGTGTATCGGGTAATACCGGCGCAGGTATGGCAGATGTCAATAAATCTGTCGAAAAAGCGGTTGGATCAAATATTTTGTAGCATAAGGAGGATACACATATGAGCACCGGTACTATAGTAAAAGTAAGCGGTCCGCTTGTCATAGCGGAAAATATGAGAGATGCAAATATGTTTGACGTTGTCCGTGTCAGCAATCAGCGCTTGATAGGCGAAATTATAGAAATGCACGGCGACAGGGCAAGTATACAGGTATATGAAGAAACCTCGGGTCTCGGAACGGATGAACCTGTTGAATCAACGGGTGAACCGCTCAGCGTAGAGCTTGGCCCCGGGCTTATCGGAAGCATATTTGACGGTATTCAGAGACCGCTTGACGGAATAATGAAGATTTGCGGAAATAATCTCGGACGCGGAATTGAAGTTGATTCTTTGCCGCGTGATAAAAAGTGGCATTTTTCTCCGATGGTAAAATCGGGTGATAATGTTGAAAGCGGCGATGTTTTGGGTACGGTTGCCGAGACGGACATAGTTGTTCACAAGATAATGGTTCCGTACGGAATAAGCGGTGTTGTAAAAAACATATCCGAGGGTGATTTTACCGTTGAAGATACGGTTTGCACATTGGATTGCGGCGGCGAAGAAAAAAATCTTACGCTGATGCAAAAGTGGCCTGTTCGCCGTGCGAGACCGTATGCCAAAAAGCTTTCACCGGATAAACCGCTTATCACGGGTCAGAGAGTCATAGACACCATGTTTCCGATTGCAAAGGGCGGCGTCGCTGCAATTCCGGGTCCGTTCGGAAGCGGAAAAACCGTAACGCAGCATCAGCTTGCAAAATGGGCAGAGGCCGATATTGTGGTATATATCGGCTGCGGTGAACGCGGAAACGAAATGACGGATGTTTTGAATGAGTTCCCCGAACTTATCGATCCGCATACAGGAAAGTCACTTATGGAAAGAACAGTGCTTATTGCAAACACTTCGGATATGCCCGTTGCTGCGCGTGAGGCATCTATCTACACAGGCATAACAATTGCGGAATACTTCCGCGATATGGGTTACAGCGTTGCACTTATGGCGGATTCAACATCACGATGGGCAGAAGCTCTCAGAGAAATGTCGGGCAGACTTGAAGAGATGCCCGGTGAAGAGGGCTACCCTGCATACCTCGGCAGCCGTCTTGCACAGTTCTATGAGAGAGCCGGCAGAGTAATATCTCTCGGAAAAGAAGGCAGAGAGGGTGCTCTTTCGGCAATAGGAGCCGTAAGCCCTCCGGGCGGAGATATTTCAGAGCCCGTATCACAGGCAACGCTCAGAATTGTTAAGGTATTCTGGGGATTGGATTCGGCGCTTGCGTATAAACGTCATTTCCCTGCGATAAACTGGCTCACCAGTTATTCACTGTATGTGGATTTGCTTGAAAACTGGTATAAGAAAAACGTTTCGGAAGACTGGATGGTACTGCGCGGCAGACTGATGTCAATACTCCACGATGAATCCGAGCTTGATGAAATCGTAAAGCTTGTCGGAATGGATGCACTCTCTCCCGGAGACAGGCTGAAAATGGAAACGGCGCGTTCAATAAGAGAAGACTTTTTGCACCAGCTTGCATTTCATGAGGTAGACACATACACAAGTCTTGATAAGCAGCTGAAAATGATGAAGTTGATTCTTGCTTATTATGACCTCTCAACCGAAATGATTGAAAAAAATGTTTCGGTTGAAAAAATCGCCGAACTTCCTGTTCGTGAAAGTATAGGCAGATTTAAATATGTAAAAGAAGAAGAAACCGAAAAAGAATACAATGCAATACTGGATCAGCTTAAAAAAGAACTCAGCTCTGCTGTACCGAAGGAGGAATACTGATGCCAAAAGAATACAGAACCATTGAAGAGGTTGCAGGTCCTCTGATGCTCGTTAAGGGAGTAAGCGGAGTAACATATAACGAACTCGGTGAGATAGAACTTGCAAACGGAGATATAAAAAGATGCAGAGTGCTTGAGATAAACGGTTCCAACGCACTTGTTCAGCTTTTTGAGGCATCAACGGGAATAAACCCGGCTCAGAGTAAGGTGCGTTTTTCGGGCAGACAAATGGAGCTTGCCGTATCTGAAGATATGCTCGGCAGAGTTTTTGACGGTCTCGGCAATCCCATAGACGGCGGAAGCGAGATAATCCCCGAAATGCGGCTTGATGTTAACGGAAAGCCCATGAACCCTGCCGCACGAAGATATCCGCAGGAATTTATTCAGACGGGTGTATCTGCAATAGACGGCTTAAACACACTTGTCCGCGGACAAAAGCTGCCTATATTCTCGGCAAGCGGTCTGCCGCATGCACAGCTTGCCGCTCAGATAACAAAACAGGCAAAGGTACGCGGCAGCGATGAAAAATTTGCCGTTGTATTTGCGGCAATGGGTATTACCTTTGAGGAATCAAACTTCTTTATAGATTCATTCCGTGAAAACGGTGCACTGGAGAGAACCGTGCTGTTTATAAACCTTGCAAACGACCCTGCGATTGAAAGAATAGCGACGCCTAAAATGGCGCTCACGGCAGCCGAGTATCTTGCTTTCGAAAAGGATATGCATGTTCTTGTTATTCTGACGGATATAACAAATTATGCCGATGCATTAAGAGAGGTATCGGCAGCCAGAAAAGAAGTTCCCGGCAGAAGAGGATATCCGGGATACATGTATACCGATCTTGCAACGATATATGAAAGAGCCGGCAGACAGGAGGGCAAAAACGGGTCAATAACAATGATTCCGATCCTCACAATGCCTGAGGATGATAAAACTCATCCTATACCGGACCTCACGGGATATATAACCGAGGGGCAGATCATTCTTTCGCGTGATCTTTACCGTAAGGGAATCACACCGCCGATAGATGTTCTTCCGTCTCTTTCAAGACTTAAGGATAAGGGAATCGGCGAGGGCAGAACGAGGGCTGATCACAGCGACACAATGAATCAGCTGTTTTCTGCATATGCACGCGGAAAAGACGCAAAAGAGCTTATGTCGATTTTGGGAGAAGCTGCTCTTACGGATATTGATAAAAAGTATGCCGAGTTTGCCGATGCGTTTGAAAAAGAATACGTGTCACAGGGTTATAACACCGACAGGAGCATAGAAGAAACCCTTGATATCGGCTGGAAGCTTTTGAGAATACTTCCGAGAAGTGAACTGAAACGTATTAAAGATGAATTTCTCGATAAATATTACAAGGAATAGGGTGATATTATGTCAAGAATAAACGTTAACCCTACGAGAATGGAGCTTTCAAACCTAAAGCACAAGCTGTTGACAGCAAGAAGAGGTCATAAACTTTTGAAAGATAAGCGCGACGAGCTTATGCGCAGATTTATGGATCTTATCCGCGAAAACGAACGCTTGCGCCGTGAAGTGGAGCAGGCTCTCGGGGCGGCAAACAAAAAAATGGCAATAGCCGGCTGCACAATGCCCGATGAAGTTATAAACACGGCTCTTATGCTTCCCAAGCAGGAAATGTCTCTTGAAATAGAAGAACAAAACGTTATGAGCGTAATCATACCGAAGTATTCGGTAAAATATAAGCTTGCAGACCCGAACAGTATTTATTCTTACGGATTTGCATATACTTCGGGAGATATGGACAGCGCAGTGCTTTCACTTTCGGAAATACTCCCGAAGCTTATCCGCCTTGCCGAGGTTGAAAAGTCGTGTCAGCTTATGGCGTCCGAAATTGAAAAAACAAGACGGCGTGTTAATGCACTTGAATACGTAATGATACCGGATTATGAAGAAACAATCAAGTATATCACCATGAAGCTTGACGAAAACGAGCGCAGCACGATCACGCGCCTTATGAAAGTAAAGGACATGATGATAAAAGAGAATATTGAGGAAAAGCGAAAAGCGGAATAAAAAGAAAGGCATGTACCAAACATTTTGGCGCATGTCTTTTTTCTGTTAAAAAAGTATAAAGCCCGAATTACGATCCGTCGAATATTATTGTAAACCCGAAAGTAAATATTCCGTTTTCATATCTGAACTCGGGAACGGAGTTGTATTTTTTCAGAGCGGTTAAAGTATTAAAACGGCGGAATGAAGCTCTCACCGACTGAATCACCCGACTGAGTAAATGCATTGACTATCCCTTTTTCGGCGGCATAATTTACAAGCGACTCATAATATCTTTCGGAAACGCACTCCGAGAGCTCGCCGTATTTTGCCGCCTGCGGCATCGGGGTGTATTGGCTCATTATGCTTATATACACATTGTCTCCGAATTCGGCGTATATCCAATCTATAATTTTTTTTGAATCAAAAAGGAGCTTCGGCAGCAGCATATGACGGATTATCATTCCGCTTTGCATAATACCGTCCGAATCCAAAACAAATCTTCCCGTTTGGCGATACATCTCCCGAAGTGCCTGCGATGCAACCGTAAAATAGTTTGGTGCGTTAGAATATTTTACGGCGTATTTATCGTCATAATATTTTACATCGGGCATGTATATATTTACAAGTCCATGAAGCATTTTAATCGTCTCGGTTGATTCATACCCTCCGCAGTTATACACGATCGGGATTTTAAGCCCGTGTTTTTTGGCAGTCATAAGAGCGGATGATATCTGAGGTGTAAAGTGGGTGGGAGTTACAAGATTTATATTATGTGCACCGCGATTTTGCAATTTCAAAAATTCCTCGGCAAGTTCATCCTCCGTGATGCATTTTCCGAAGCCTCCTGTGCTTATTTTGTAGTTCTGGCAGTATATGCACCCCATATTGCATCCTGAAAAAAACACTGTCCCCGAGCCTCGCGTTCCGGATATCGGCGGTTCTTCCCAAAAATGAAGATCCGCGCGCGCTATGCAAAGATGCGCATCCTTTTTGCAATATCCTGTTTCTCCGTTTAATCTGTTTGCACCGCACTTGCGCGGACAAAGCGTGCAATTTTTAAGTATGTCGAAATTCATATAACACTTCACAACCTGCTTGATTTTTATTACATTATATACCTTTTTCAAAATATTTACAAGATTATTTTTTGCGCAAATGTAAAAAATAGATGTAAAAACTTGACAAAATTCCATAAATAGTGTAATCTATATATATTTGATACTATATATTGGGGTGGTTTAGAAAAATGGCAGGCAAGAAAAAAGATTATACCAACGAAAGTATAACACAGCTTAAGGGTGCCGACAGGGTAAGACTGCGTCCTGCGGTTATATTCGGCTCGGACGGAATAGAGGGCTGCTGCCATGCAATGTTTGAGATACTTTCAAATTCAATAGACGAAGCGCGCGAAGGGCACGGTAATTTAATAGAAGTAACAAGATATCTTGACAAATCAATAGAAGTCACCGACTACGGCAGAGGTGTCCCGGTTGATTATAACCCCGTGGAAGACCGCTACAACTGGGAACTTGTTTTTTGTGAGCTTTATGCAGGCGGAAAATATGACAATAACTCGCAGTCAAACTATGAATACAGCCTCGGATTAAACGGACTCGGCGCATGTGCAACACAGTATTCTTCGGAATATATGGATGTTACGGTTTGCCGTGACGGATTTAAATATCAACTGCACTTTGAAAAGGGGCAGAATATAGGCGGACTCTTAAAAGAGCCTTTCAGACACAGACATACAATGACAAAGATCAGGTGGAAGCCGGATCTTGATGTATTTACCGATATTGACATAAGTGCCGACTACTACCACGATGTTTTGAAAAAACAGGCGATAGTAAATAAGGGACTTCTTTTAAGATTCAAAAACGAAATTACAAAAAATGAGTTTGAGACGGAAGATTTCAAATATGACAACGGCATTGTCGACTATGTTAAAGAGCTTAGCGCGGAAGGGGCGCTCACGGATGTTAAATACATCGAATGTGAACGGGTCGGCAGAGACCGTGCGGATAAACCCGACTACAAGGTTAAGCTTTCGGTCGCATTTTGTTTTTCAAACAAGGTAAGCCGCATTGAATACTATCACAATTCAAGCTTTCTTGAACACGGCGGTTCGCCTGATAAGGCTGTATCAAACGCATTTGTATATGCCATAGACAAGTATCTTAAGCAAATCGGGAAATATACAAAAAATGAATCAAAGATTAATTTTAACGATGTTAAAGACTGTTTGGTTCTTGTCTCCAATTCGCTTTCAACAATGACAAGCTACGAAAATCAGACAAAAAAAGCAATTAACAATAAATTTATTCAAGAGGCAATGACCGACTTTTTAAAGCACGAGCTTGAAATATATTTTATTGAAAATAAGGTTGAGGCAGATAAAATTGCCGCTCAAGTTCTTGTTAACAAGCGAAGCCGTGAGCATGCCGAAAAAGCACGTATCAATATTGCAAAAAAACTCAGCGGAAGCATCGATATCAACAACAGAGTGCAAAAATTCGTTGACTGCCGAACAAAGGATGTTTCAAAACGTGAGGTATATATCGTTGAGGGTGATTCGGCTCTCGGTTCGTGCAAACAGGGACGTGATGCGGAATTTCAGGCAATAATGCCTATCCGCGGAAAAATTCTCAATTGTCTTAAGGCAGAATACGACAAGATATTCAAAAGCGATATTATCGTCGACCTTATGAGGGTGCTCGGATGCGGAGTTGAAATAAGCTCCAAACACAACAAAAACCTGTCTATGTTTGATATAGACAACCTCAGATGGGATAAAATTATTATCTGTACCGATGCCGACGTTGACGGATTTCAGATAAGGACGCTTTTGCTTGCAATGATATACAGGCTGACTCCCACTCTTATTGAAAGAGGAAAAGTATATATTGCGGAGTCTCCTTTGTTTGAAATAAACGCCAAGAACGAAACGTATTTTGCGTATACCGAAAAAGAAAAAGCGGATATCATAAAAAAACTCGGCAAAAACAAATATACGGTTCAGCGTTCAAAAGGTCTTGGTGAAAATGAGCCCGAAATGATGTGGCAGACAACCATGAACCCCGAAACGCGCAGGCTTATAAAGGTCAGCGCAGCGGATGTTGAACAGACTTCGGAAATGTTTGATCTTCTTTTGGGAGATAATTTAAACGGCAGAAAAGAATACATTGCCGTAAACGGTCATTTGTATTTGGATATGCTTGATTTGAGCTGACGGAGGTGAAACTGAAATGTATGATACAGATATGCTTATAACCGATACTTTAAGAGAAAATTATATGCCGTATGCAATGAGCGTAATAATTTCGAGAGCTCTGCCCGAAATAGACGGATTTAAGCCGTCACACAGAAAATTGCTGTATACAATGTATAAAATGAATCTCATAAAGGGCGCGAAAACAAAGTCGGCAAATGTTGTCGGTCAGACAATGAAGCTTAATCCTCACGGTGACGGTGCGATATATGAAACTATGGTCAGACTGACGCGCGGAAACGAATCATTGCTGCATCCGTTTGTGGATTCAAAGGGAAACTTTGCAAAGCATTATTCGAGAGATATGGCATATGCCGCTTCGAGATACACAGAAGTTAAGCTTGATGAAATATGCAATGAAATTTTTAAAGACATAGACAAAAACACGGTTGACTTTACCGATAACTATGACGGAACACTGAAAGAACCGACGCTTCTTCCGGTTACTTTTCCAAACATTTTGGTTAATCCGAATCAGGGAATAGCCGTCGGAATGGCAAACAATATATGCAGCTTTAATTTAAAGGAAGTATGCCAAACGACCATTGCTTACCTGAAAAACAAAAAATGCGATATTTCCAAAACATTGTTAGCACCGGATTTTTCAACGGGAGCACAGCTCATCTATGACAAAGAAGCGCTTGATAAAATATATGAAACCGGGCGCGGCAGCATAAAGCTCAGAAGCAAATACCGTCATGACAAGAAAAACAGCGTTATAGAAATATATGAAATACCGTATACCACCACATCCGAAGCTATAATCGATAAGATAATAGAGCTCATAAAGGCGGGGAAAATCAAGGAGATAACTGATATCAGAGATGAAACCGATAAGGGCGGTCTTAAGATAACTCTTGATATCAAAAAAAGTACGGATGTTTCCAAATTAATGAGCAAGTTGTTTAAAATAACGCCGCTTGAAGACAGCTTCAGCTGTAATTTCAACATTCTTGTGGGTACAACGCCTAAAGTAATGGGTATTGCCGAGATTCTTGAATGCTGGACAAGCTTCAGAATGGAATGTGTGACAAGAAAAATAAAGTATGATATAAATAAGCTTACACATAAGCTGCATCTTATGGAGGGTCTCAAAAAGATTCTTCTTGATATTGACAAGGCAATAAAAATCATAAGAGACACCGAAAAGGATGATGACGTTATACCTAATCTTATGGCAGGCTTTGACATAGACGAAATTCAGGCCGACTTTATTGCGGATATAAAGCTCAGAAACTTAAACAAGGAGTACATTCTTAAGAGAATTAATGATGTTGACGATTTAAATGCCGAGCTTGACCGTCTCGATAAGATAGTTAATGATGAAAAAGAAATTAAAAAGCTCATTATCGGTGAACTTAAAGAGATTGATAAAAAATACGGTATAGACCGTAAAACAGAAATAGTATATGATGATGAAATTATAGAATTCAGCGAAGACAGCATCATTGAAGACTATAACCTTAAGGTATTTCTTACCAAAGAGAGTTACCTCAAAAAAATCAGTCATGTATCGCTGAGATCAAGCGGAGCGCAGAAGCTTAAGGAAGACGATTACATTGTTTGCGAATGGGATGCAACCAATAAGTCTGATCTTGTGCTTATAAGCGATCAATTTAATGCATACAAGATAAAAATGTATGAAATAACGGATTGCAAGGCAAGCGAACTCGGTCATTTTATTCCCAACATTATAGATATGGAGCCGGGCGAAAAAATTGTGTATATAATCCCGACAACGGATTACAGCGGCGATTTACTTTATGTTTATGAAAACGGCAAGGGCGCGAGGGTATCAATGAAATGCTATGAGACTAAAACCAACCGCAAAAAGCTTATAAATGCATATTATTCAAAGTCCAAGCTTGTAGATGTTAAATTTTTGCCCGAAGATGAAGATGTGGTTATTTACAGCTCGCTTGATAAAATCGTGATTTTCAACACATCTCTTATGCAGACAAAAACAACAAGAGATACGATGGGCGTTGCTCTTATGAATATGAAAAAGAAAAGCACCATTGCAAGAGTTGAGTTTTTAAAGGATGTGCAGTTTACAAACCCCGATTATTACCGTGCTAAAAATATTCCCGCAACGGGATATTATCTGAAAGATGAAGACAGCGAAGATAATCAGATAAGCTTGTTTTAAATATGTAAAAAAACTGTGCAGCCGAGTCGGCTGCACAGTTTTTTTTGATCAGACAGTTCCGGTGATTTTAATTGTTGTAATTCCGGGTGTGACGGTCCATGTGCCTGTAGTTTCATTTTGAGTAAATGTAGCTGCAGGAACGTTGATTTGATTTGCAAGAGATTCAAACAGACCTGTTTCCACATTATAGCTGTAGTTTGTGCCTTCTGTCCAGGTATCTCCGTTATATGTTACGGATATTGATTTTAATATCGGGCTTAAAGTATCGGTTAATACAATTCCCGTTTCTGCTGCCGTGTTACCTGTATTCTGAATAACAAAGGTAAATGTCATCTGACCGTTTTCCGTAACGGTTGCGGGGCATACTGCTTTGCTTATCGTGAGGGCGGCTTCACTGACTGACGAAACGGTATCAGTAACGGTAATTGCATTTAAAAGCCCATCCCCGTTTATAACCGCACTGTTTGTTATTGTTCCTGCAGAATCAAGCGGTGCAGAATTGTTTGCTTTAGCTTCGTATACTATGAGTGCATTTCCGTTTGCAGGAACGGATATACCGCTTATAACAAGCGGAGGCCCTGCGGTAACGGTGGGCGTTGCTTGTTTAACACCGTTTACATAATACAAAACGGAGTCTTCAACAAGGTCAAGCGGAGTGAGAGAATTTTCACCCGAAGTATACTCTCCGAGGTTATCCGTAAGCGTGAGGTTTGTAAACGCTGTCGAACCGCTGTTAACGATGCTTATGGCATACGTTATTATACCGTTTGCTCTGTACGTTTTTGTAACTGCTGTTTTGGTGGCGCTTAAAACCTCCGTAACTTCGCTGACAACGGTATTAGAGTTTGTGATATTGCCGCCGTAGGTTAATGTTGCTTGATTGGTATAGGTTGCCATTTGTATTCCTCCCAGTAATATTTGGGGATCGCGTAATGAAAATGTCCCCGACAATATTATATTTACAAATGACCGTTTGTGTTACAAAAATAATCGAATAATGTCGAATTTTTAATCAAAAATTCATTTTTGCATTTGCTTATAATTTCAAATCTTATTTTTACTCCTGTAGCCGGAAGGGGTAATATTTCCTTTTCTCTTAAAAATTCTCGAGAAATAAAATTCATTTTCAAATCCCGATTCAACGGCAATTTTATATATCGGCAAATCGGTTGAAATCAAAAGCTTCTTTGCATTGTCGAGCCGTATTTTCAAAAGCGTGTCCGAAACGGTTGTGCCGGTTTCCGCGGCAAATTTCCGCGCAAGGGTTCTGTAGCTCGTGTTCATGGCATTTGCAATGTCTTCCGATTTTACTTTATCTCGGAAGTATTCTTTGAGATAAAGCGTTACCTGCGCAGCGAATGTGTTCTGAACGGGGGCGGCAGGTGTAATATCACGGGAGTTTATTTCATAAAGATGCATAAGCCACGACAGGAATCCGGTTTCTGTACCGTAGATGCCGCCCTGCATATTTATTTTGTCAATATCCGATATAAAAGGCTTTGCATGCGCAGTGAGAAGAGTATTTAAAATCGGGTTATCTTCGTCTGCGCCGAGACTGAACCTGATGCAAAGTCCGTCATCACCCGTGTCATTGTGCCTGTGAGAATGTGTTATTCCGGGGGGAATTATATATGAATCACCGGCATTTATAAGAAATTCTTTTTCGTTAATTGTTGTGTATAATGACCCCTTGGAAACATAATTGAATTCAAACCACGGATGATAATGCGGAGCTATTAACCAATTTTTTGCGTGTTTTGCGCGTGCAGCATAGTTCACGGTGACATTCAGACCGTTAAATTCAAAAGGTTTCATAAGAATTGTACCGAGCTTTTCGGATATAAACCGTATTTTTTTTAGATTCATGGCAATTTTCCTCATATGTTTTGAATGCCTGCATTCAATTGTATTTGTCATATAACAGTATAATACAAAGCAAAACAAATGTAAATGGCACAATAGTGCAAAATTTTATTTTATTTTGTCATATTATTCTATTCAAAACGTATATCGGATTAAGTATAATAAAAATGAGCAAAAACAGCTCGGGCTAAAAATTCAGTGTCAGTAAAGGAGCTATGCATTATGAAAATGTTTATCGATACGGCGAATGTAGATGAAATAAAAGCCGCAAATGAGTTGGGCGTGATATGCGGCGTTACAACGAATCCGTCTCTTATTGCAAAAGAAGGAAAGGTTTTTAAAGACATTGTTGCCGAAATAACATCCGTTGTTGACGGCCCCATTTCGGCAGAGGTTATAAGTCTTGACGCCGAAAATATGGTTTCGGAGTCTATGGAGCTTTCAAAGATACATAAAAATATAGTAATAAAAATTCCCATGACGGCAGAGGGACTAAAGGCAGTAAAGAGGCTTTCGGATTTGGGAATAAAAACCAATGTTACGCTGATATTCAGTCCTGCACAGGCTCTTTTGGCAGCGCGTGCCGGTGCGGCATATGTCAGCCCGTTTGTCGGCAGACTTAATGACATTTCGTCAAACGGAAACAGTCTGATAGAATCCATTGCCGAAATTTTTGGAATGCATGATATAAAAACAGAAATAATAGCTGCAAGCATAAGGAGCCCGGAGGATGTTGTTGACGCGGCTCTTGCCGGCGCTCACATTGCAACAATTCCGTATAAGGTAATTTGTCAGATGATTTGTCATCCGCTTACCGACGCCGGAATAGAACGTTTTTTGAAAGATTGGGAAAGTGTACCGAATAAATAAGGTGGTCAATATGAAATATGTGGGAATAGATATAGGCGGAACAAAATGCGCGGTAATCGTCGGTGACGATAACGGTGTTAAAGAAAAGATACGTTTTGATACAACCGATGTGAACGATACGCTCGGAAATATTACAAAAGCCGCGGAAAAGCTGGGAGTGGGAGAGTCGATAGGTATAAGCTGCGGAGGACCGCTTGATTCGAAAAAAGGAATAATTATGTCTCCTCCGAACCTGCCAGGGTGGGATAATATCGAAATTGTAAAAATGCTTGAAGAAAAGTTCGGGGTGCCTGTGGGAATTCAAAATGACGCAAATGCATGCGCTCTTGCCGAATGGAAGTACGGAGCCGGAAAAGGCTGCGAAAACATGATTTTTCTGACGTTCGGAACAGGCATGGGCGCAGGGTTGATTTTAGACGGCAGGCTTTATTCGGGGACGAATGACATGGCAGGTGAAATCGGGCACATCAGAATGGAATCGTACGGCCCGGTGGGATACGGAAAATCCGGATCCTTTGAAGGTTTTTGTTCGGGCGGCGGAATTGCCGAGATAGGAAAGACGGTTGCGAGGGAGAGACTGCAATGCGGAAAGAGCGTTTCGTTTTGCGGAGGATATGACGAGCTTGAAAAAATAACCGCAAAGAAAATTGCCGATTGTGCAAAATCGGGAGATATGGAAGCACTGCGTGTATATGACATATGTGCGGAAAAGCTCGGTGCCGGGCTTTCGATACTTATAGATATTTTGAATCCCGAAAAAATTGTTATCGGCAGTATTTTTGAGAGGAGCGGAGAGCTTCTGCGTAAAAAAATGCAGCGGGTTATAGATCGTGAAGCTTTGTTTTATGCAAGGAATGTCTGCGAAATTGTGCCGGCAAAACTCGGAGATTCGATAGGAGATTGGGCGGCTCTTGCCGTCGCTGCGGATACGGCGGAAAAGAATAAATAACAGATGTGAAAGGGATTAGTGAAAATATGGACAAATTATTAAAAAGATATCCGAGCCTTACGCAGTGCCGCAAAAGCATTGAAGAGGCGGCAGAGCTTATTTGCAGCGCATATAAAAACGGAGGTAAAATCCTTGTGTGCGGGAACGGCGGAAGCGCCGCCGACAGCGAACACATTGTCGGAGAGCTGATGAAAGGCTTTTTAAAGAAACGCAAGGTGACCGATGAGAGAATTCCTAAGTATTTGAGAGAAAATATGCAAGGCGCACTCCCTGCAATATCACTTCCGAGTCAATGTGCAATTTTATCGGCATTTGTAAACGATGTTGAATCGGATATGATGTATGCCCAGCTTGTTTACGGCTATGCAAAGGAAAATGATCTTGTTATCGGCATATCAACATCGGGGAATTCAAAGAATATTGTAAATGCAGTTGAGGTGGCAAAGTGTATAGGTATCAAAACCTTGTCGCTTACCGGAGAGAATGAAAGCAGGCTTTCGGAGCTGTCTGACGTTACGGTCAGAGTTCCCGAGACAGAGACCTTTAAAATTCAGGAACTTCATCTTCCCATATATCACTATCTTTGTGCATATGCCGAAAGGGAATTTTTTGACAATTAAATAAATCAATACGGTGACAAAAACACGGATAAAAGAAAAATTAAGCAGACATTACACATTAAAAAATTATTTTGGTTGTGTTATGTCTGCTTTAAAATTTTTAATAACTAAAATTCGATTTCATTTTAATAAGTCTGGTGATTATGGGGCTGAGAACAATGTTTATCACGGTTTCCGCAATGAAATTGAGCCCTACAAGACTAATTATCATATAGCCTCCCGCATTATCTCCGAATTCTGCCTGAACTGCCCATTCACGGATGGTATCCATAAAAAATATTTTGCATCCCAACAGAAAAACTCCGGTGTTTACGATCGGGCATACGAGAGCCGCCGCAATTACAGCGATATAAATATTTTTTCCGGCAAGCGATTTATAGACCAATCCCGCCGCAAGACCGCAAAGCATACCTTTTAACAGGACCGTTGCAATTGTTCCCGGAATGTTTACAGCCATAAATAAAGCTGCATCACCCGATAACAATACCGTGATCCCAAAAGCGAGACCGAGCCATGCGCCTGCACCTGTTCCGCAAATTGCCGCCCCGACGACTATAGGTACGAGCACCAGCGAAATTGAAAACGGGCCGAACTTAATGAATGCTCCCATAAATTGGAGCACCGCCACTATTGCAGTGAGCACTGCACACAGAACAAGCCGTTTTGTTGAATTACCTTTGCTGTTTTTCATAATAAATCCTCCTTGCTGTCGTTCGCCGCAGCGATACAACGCATATTTTTATTTAAAGAACGAAGTTTTAACAAATAATTATAGAAGTCAGGGTTATAATCTCCGCTTTATTTTATTTGAGAAAACATCCGCAGCTTTACAAAGGTTATTGTTTGTTTTTTTTGTATAAAATATTTAATCCCTTAAGGACAAGATCCTTATCAAGGGTGATTTCATGCTTGCAATGAGGAATAATCGTCTCTGCAAGTCCTCCGGTTGCAATTGTCTTTAAATTTATGCCTGATTCTTCGTTAAAGCGGTCTATCATTCCGTCAATCATGGATGCATTGCCGAAAACAACACCCGAACGCATACAGTCGACCGTGTTTCTTCCGATGACGGATGCCGGCGCTTCAAGGCTTATTTGCGGCAACTGTGCCGTTCCGCTTGCCAGAGCTTTCAAGCCTATGTAAACACCCGGTATAATAGAAACACCGCAGAATGCACCGTCGGAATTCAATATCATGATTTTTGTTGCCGTGCCCATATCTATAACGAGAGCAGGACTTCCGTATAAATAATGAGCGCCTACGCATGCGCAAATAAGATCCGCTCCGATTGTTGCGGGATCATCGCAAATAAGGTTTATACCGGTTTTTATTCCGGGGCCGACAATTATCGGCTTCACATTATATACCTGCTCAACGGCTTGCTTCACGGCAATGTTAAGCGGCGGTACAACCGATGATATTATCGCACCCTTTACTTCTGCCTTTTCTATATTGTAAAGAGTGAGAATGCTTCTGATTTTGGCGGCATATTCATCCTTGGTTTTGCTCGCATCCGTTGCCATTCTTGCAACAAATTTAAGCTCATTGTCAGAAAAACCGCCGAGAACTATATTTGTATTTCCGATATCAACGGTAAGTATCATTACTATTCCTCCGCATAAAAATCATATTATGTGTTTATTTTACCAAAAAAAAGTGCATATGTCAATACAATTGATACCCGGCAGATTATTAAGACGATAAATTAAGCAAGATTAAGCGCTGTTACCAAAAGGTTTTTATTATCGCTGTATATTTCGTCAAATTGGGATATTGGCAACGGATTTTCTCCGCTTCCTGCTTCAACCGTATATCCCGGGCGGTTAAATGCGGAAATAAACCAATCCTTGTAACCTGCATATCCCGATTCCGCAGGAGTAACCTCAAGGCGATATCCGCTTGCTTCACTTAGTTTGTTTGCAATTTCAAGAGAGTTAAACGGCAGAAAATCAAGATATTTCCAATATATTATTTTTCCCTGTGTATGATAAGACAGTGTAAGGCAAAAACTGCTTCTTAGAGAAAGGTCATAAATTGCGCGGCTTTCGGGTGCGCTAAGTGGGCATGCGCCGACATAGTCTCTCGGTGCAGGTTTGTTAAACCCCTTTTCGTATTTTATTCTTTTTGCGTTTCCCCAGCCTGCCGGGTAGTTTAAGTTGAGGTCTGTTCCTTCAATATTTGCTTTCCATCCATCGGGAAATTTTATCTGATTGTAGTTATCGGCAATGCTTACGGCATTTTTATATGCATCGCTGTTTTTGTCTATAGCTCCGTTTACAAGATCAACACCGTCGGGATTTACTAAGGCAACCGTAAAAAGTGTTTTATGTATAAAAAGTTCACGTGCCTGAATACCGCATATTTTTTCTCCGTTTGCATACGCCATGCAGTATTGTTCAATAAATTTTAATAAAATAGGGGTTGTTATCCATTCGTTTGCATGGTGAGATGCGTTAAAAAATGCGCGTCTTTCGCCGCATCCTACTTTAAGAAGCAATATATCTTTTCCGAGGACGCTCTTTCCTATGCTTCTGCATGTTAAAAACGGATATTTGTTGCACAGCTTTTTTGCTGTTTTGTATGTCAGACCAGATGTGTACTGTATATTTGTCGGTACGATTTGCATTTTAACCTTCCTTTATTATTAGATTATTACCATTATACTTACTGTTGGCATTATTTATGTATTGAATTGTAACATTTGATGTGATATAATTAACATGTAATTTAATTTATTGCCGGGAAGGATGACGTAAAATGGTAAAGCATGTTATACTTTGGAAACTTAAAGATGAATTCAGCGAATCCGAAAAGGAAGAAATCAAGAAAAATATAAAAAACGGACTTGAGGGACTGGCAGGCAAAATACCGGGACTTTCGAAAATACACGTTTATACAAACGGCCTGGCTTCGTCTACGGCAGATCTGATGCTTGATTCACAGTTTGAAAACGAAGAAGCTTTGAGAGGGTATTCCGTTCACCCGAATCATGTGCATGTTGCCGATACTTTTGTCCGTCCGTATACGGCAGTGCGCAGCTGTCTTGATTTTGAGATATAACGGATTTTTAACAAAACAATTATTTAATTCAGAAAGGATGATACCGATGAAAAAAATATTATCTTTAATTATTGTTGCACTTTTGATTTTTTCGGCATCGGCGGTATATGCTGATTTTTCGGATTTTTCAAATGAGGACCATGCATGGGCATATGAGTCTGTAAGCAGGCTTACTCAAAACGGAGTCATTAACGGCTATGAGGACGGCACTTTCCGTCCGCAGTCTGATATTACAAGAGCAGAGTTTGCAAAAATCGTTACAGCTGCATTTAAGCTTGATGGCGGCAAAAAGACATTTTCCGATATTTCGGATCATTGGGCGAAAGAATATATTGAAAAATCGTCTGATATGTTATATTCCCCCAATGAAGATTACAAACCTGATGAGGCTATATCGAGAGCCGAAATTGCATATGCCTTGACAAATATATTGAAGCTTGAAAAAGCTGACGGAAATCTTGAAGATGAATTTACGGATGCAGATACGGTTAATGATGATCTTAAAGAAAACGTATTTGCGGCTTATAAAAACGGAATAATAATAGGATACGAAAATTCCGAAATTCGCGGCAATATTCCGGTAACAAGAGCGGAGTGTGCGGTTTTGATAACACGCGCACTTGACTTCGATAATTCGGACAAACCGTCTGATGAAAAACCCGGCAAAGATGATGGCGACAATAAAGATGACAGCAAAGATCCCCTTGCTGAGCTTGACCCCATATACAGACTTAATCCGGGAGATGACGTTTTAATAGTCCTCTCCATGACTTCTGCATCGGATGCCGAAAGCGGCGATGATGTTTACAAAATCAAATATACTCTTGCCGGAAAAGACGGTGAGTATGAATCTGTTTTACCCGACGATACGGAAATCCGCGGTGCAAAATCAAGTATCGGCGATATATCAAACGGAGATGTTTTGCTTGTGGATGCGGCTGTTCACGGTAAGATACGCTTTCTCTATGTATTGACTTCATTTGAAAAAAATGCTCCGTCAGGTATTTCTTCGGCGCTCAGCGTTCCGAGCGGATCGTCTTGGGGTGAATACGGAAGCGGAAAAGAATATGAAGTTATTTACGGTAAAGTCACAGCATATGAAAAGAAGAATAAATCGTACAACATAAGCATTGATGACGGATCAAAAACGCAAACGGTATCCGTCAAAAATTCTCTTGATGCCGATATATTCAGCCCGAGAAGAAGCACATGGTCAAAAGACAGTGTTTCTTCAATTGATGAAGGGCAGTATGTATTTATCAGATTTACCGACGGTTCGGCTACCGAATTAATAATAGGTGACTATAAGTAATAATATAAGAATTTGTTGTTTTAACTTAGCGAGTTTATTTTGTGCGATTTTTCGAAGGGATTATGTGGCATGCGCCAGAATGGAGCTATTTTTTAAATGCCATTCTGGCGTTTTATTAAATTTTTGTTGATCATATGAGATAATTGTAAAATAAAATGCAGAAAATGGTGTATTTCTTTAATTCAAGAGAGTAAATAAGAATATTACAACAGTTGTCATAAAAATCAATGGTAGATATAATTGGGGAGGAATTAATATGGGATTTTTGTGCCTTGATAAAAAATTTTTAAAAATTTAAAAAATGTGCAGTTGTCAAACATATGGACCATTTTTATTAAAAAAGTTATTCAATGTGTTTTGTTAATGTGCGGTTTTGCGGCAGTAGTAGTTTTGTGGATAGTGTGGTAAGTTGAAAGCGAAAAGTAAAAGAGGTTTGCAACATGTACAAACCTCTTATAAAACAATTACTTAATTATTCTTCCTCAAATGCATCTTTACCCAATCCGCAAATCGGACATACCCAGTCTTCAGGAACATCTTCCCACGCTGTTCCGGGTGCTACTCCGTTATCAGGGTCTCCAATCTCAGGGTCATATACATATCCGCATACTTCACATTCGTATTTTTTCATCATTTCGCACTCCTTGTTGTTTTATTTGTTATATGCTGAAAATCATACATCGGTTTTATATTTCCCATACTTTCAAAAGCGAACGCTTTGATTTCGGTCTGTTTTGTCAAATCCTCACCGGTTACCGTAATAAAATCGGTTTCGATTATAGCCTGCGCTTCTTTCGGTTCGGACTTTCTTAACTCGCCGAGCGTTCCGTTAACATACTTCGCAATAATAACATCTGCTGTTTTCCGTCCCTCCGGCAAAGTAAGCTTTGCTTTGAATTTTCCCGCCTTCAATGTCTTATCCGCTTCCGCACCGCTTTCATCCATAATTATAAACGAAGCTGCCGGGCGGTCTTCTTTTGCTTTGTAGTAGCAGGTAACGGTCATTCCGCCGGCACCGACGGCCTTGTCCGTACCCTCAGATTTGACCAGGGTGTAGCCGTTCAGTTCCTTTGGAAGCTCCCAGTCAACCTTTGTTCCTGCCGCAGCCGGGAATACAGCGGACTTGGTATTCGGAACGTCACTTCCGTCCTCCAGCTTGTATTCGATGGTAATGTCGGCATAGGTTTTGGTTTCTGTATCGTCATCAACAAGCGTTGCGCCCGCAGCGTCGTCCACTACCTCAAACCCGACGGTATCGCCGTTTTGCAAAACTGCGTTCTGCGGGATAGTATAAACGAGAGAGCAGTTGACAAGTCCGGAATCGAAATCGCTGCCGTTATATTCCAGTGCGTTCTTCGTCCAAAACCTGGATTTATCACTCCAGACGGGAATATCAAATTTCTTTTCCGTTAAAATTTTCCTGCCGTCCGCTGCATTGGCTACCGTTCCGTCGGAATGTTCTACCCACATCCGCAGAGTTATTGTCTTTTTTTCGGTATCCGACAGATTCTGAACGATAGTACGCAGCTCTATCTCGCTGCCCTTAAGTCCGGAATTAAACCGATTTTTGCTATATCCGCTCAAGAGACGGTTGCTCCTGTCAGTATCGTATTGGGAATAACCGTAAGAGGTTGCATCCTCAAAAGCAGAGGAGTTCTCGTTTAGGTTTTTGTAGTCCCCGGTATATATCTTTACCTCCGGTTCCGCCACATAGATATCAGGCGGATTTTTGATCAGCTGGCTCATACGCTTGAAACCCTGCAGTCTGCACACATCGCATAATTCACTGTTTGTACTTGACCGCATAATACACATAGAACTTGAATTGTATATATACGAACCATCCGTATGCGGACAGGAATAGGTGTGCCGGAATCCAAGCATATTCTTCCATTTCACCAGTTTCGGATCCTTTGTGTGCGACAAATTCAGCGACGCTTTCATTGATTCCTCCGATACCGGACTATACCTCACTTCATACTCGTCACCCAGACGCAGCAGCCCATGCCCCAGTTCGTGTCTCATCGTAAACGGAGAGTAGTAGTTATCCGATGATGTAACGATATAGTGGATACCGGATTTAATATTATCATGAGAAGCTCCGAAATAGTTGCCGCTGTTTGCAAGCACAATAAACTGGTCAATGTAATCGTATACATAATAATACGGCTCATACTCGTTATCCCACCGGAACTCGTTCGGATTTGTTGTCTCGGGAATATGCGCATCGTGAATCTTTTCTATGAATGCGGGACCTATGGCGCGCTCCAGCATATGATTTTTCCACTGACCGTTCATATTAACAGAGATATAGGCATCACGCGAACCGTTAACTACGCTGAAAAATGTGCTGTCACCGCCATAGGTGTCTATCGACGCCGTACACAGCGCATATACATTGAAGCGATCCGCCATACTGCGGTACGGCTCTGTTTCAAGCGTTTTTCTCCACATTCGCTGAACATCTTTTATAAACTTTGACTGCTGACTTTTGGTATAGCCTTCGGCGCAAAACAAAATTACCATATTTTCCTTATCGCTCCGGGGTTTCTGAATCACATAGACCGGGATTGTGGGGTTGGCGTATTTACCGTCTTTGGAGTAAAACTCTCCCAGCGTAAGCTGAATGTTTTTATCCGTATCAACATCCCAGTTCCCGTCTCCTGTATCACGTTCTGCGCCGGAAAGGCTGATACTCTCCTGCGGCTTGTTTTTCACTATGCCTACATACGGTTCAGACTCTGTTCCTTTGCCCTGTGAAACGGTATAATACTCAGCGTCCAGATAGAATGCCGGGCGAACTCCGTAGTATCCTTTATATGGGGCGTCGCGCCGGATGTTTCCGTGCGGATCAACGTAACGCATATCGTGGTTGCAGTCCGTAATCGGAGTACGCAGCCAATAGTTCCAGCTTTGTCCCGCTTTATTCTTTCCAATGTAGTAGCTTCCAAGCTTCTGCTTAACCGTATTGAGCTGCTTTACGTCAAGCAGAAACACCTTATCGGTAATATTTTCGTAATATGCGCTTTCGTATCCGTCAGCAACCGTATCAATATCGGTATTGTAGGGAAGATCAAGTCCCGGTTCGTCAATATATCCCGCACTGTACTCCGGGTGAGAAACGATGGAACGCTGCGTTACCGTCTTGATGGCAGAAATTTCGTCCCGAGCGAAACCACTTAAAAACCCTGCCTTTTTGTCATATTCATGTCCGGAAGTTACATATCCTGCCTTCGGCGAATTGCCGCACAGCCATTTTACCGTATTATCCTCTGAGTTAAGCCAAGAACGCATATTGCTGTCGCGCCAGTGGTTTGAGCCGTATTTGCTCCGATAACCGCTGCGCCTGTGAGAATGCTTTTCGGCATTATCACTTGTCCTTGCATCGTAGGGCATATAATCCACCAGCACCCTGTCCGAGAGCATCAGCGGACCGTTGTCGTCAACAGCAACGCAACGCCACAAGACAGACTCGTTATTATATGCCCCCAGGCGAATATAGTCTCCGATTTTGATGTTTGTCTTGGCGTCCGCCGCCTTTGCCGGCAGAACCGTCGGGCTCAGCAGTATGACTGCGGAGAGCAGCACAGACAATATTCTTTTTCTTTGTTTTTGTTTCATGTAAATCCTTCTTTCTTATTACTCCGGCTTTTAAAAAAGATGCCTTATAGCAGATATTTTATTATAGTGACAGTTTTTGCATTGTTCTCCGTTTAATTCTCCTTCAATGCGTCATAAGGCGCAGCGCCGGTGAGGAACTCTAAAACCTACAACTTGCACAGCCTGAATCCGGATTGGTAAGCAATTAGAGCTGTGACGCCTTATTACGGCTGTCTATAAATTCCTTGATTTTGCCGATGCCGGAATAAATAACGATTTCATCTCCGTATGCGACAAGTGAAGGAGCCTGCGTCAGACCGAGTTTTTTTGCATCTGCCTCATAAACTTCAGCATCACGCACCTCGAATTCTATGCCTGCGTTCTCTAAAACAGGCTTTATCAGTCTGCAATTCGGGCAGGTGGAGGTTGTGTATAGCTCGAAATGCAGTGCTTGGGAGAAAGGTTCTGCTT
>CAKSJG010000010.1 GCA_934463165.1 uncultured Clostridia bacterium | reverse complement strand
ATATAAATATATCTCGACCAATACGCCCAATATTCTTCGAGCGTTTTATACGGGTAAAAACCGCCGTAATACATATCTGTAAAGCCATATTTTTCTTTGAAATCGGAAAAATATTTGCTGAATCTTTCGCCGGAGTAGGTAAATCCGGCAGAAGTTGAAAGACCGGCGCCGGCGCCGATAATAACTGCGTCGGCAGAGCTTATTTTTTCGGCAAGCTGTGTTATTTTATCCGAGAAGTTTTTCGTAGATTCGTTTGTCCTCGTCCTTAAAAACATTGAAAATCACCCTTTCAACAGTTGAAGTTTTTAATTTTTCACGCACGGTATTTATCGCAATTGCTGCCGCTTTTTCGTTCGGGAAATGAAATTCACCGGTAGATATGCACGGAAATGCGACTGATTTTATCCCGTACCGCTCTGCCAAATCCAAACACGAATTATAGCATGATGCAAGCAGAGTACAATGTTTTTCTGTCAGCCGACCGTTTACAGTCGGACCTACCGTGTGCAAAATATAATCGCAGGGCAAATTGTATGATTTTGTGATTTTCGCCTTGCCCGTTTGCTCCGCAAAACCCTGCTTTTCCATAATTTTCGCACATTCAAGCCGAAGTTCAACGCCCGAAAAAGTGTGTATAGCATTGTCAATACACTTATGGCACGGCACAAAGCAACCGAGCATTGCGGAATTTGCGGCATTGACAATCGTACCGCATTTAAGCGTTGTAATATCGCCTTGCCACAGGCTGATTTTATTTTCTTCAAACAGCAGCGTATCGGCATCGGTTATGCCTTTTTCGGCAATTTCACCTTGCAAATATTCATCTTGTATTTTTATAAAATCATCCGAAATCGCTTTCGGTGTTCGTATATTCACAAGCGAGCGAAACAGATTTTTCTGTTCCGTTATATCACTCGGAATATCAATATCCCGGTATCTTTCGGATTCGTTCAGCAGATACTCGATTAAAAATATCAGTCTTTCGTTTTGCGTCATAGCCTTAACCTCTTTTCCTGACAGCTCCAAAGCGGCATACTTCAATGCAGCTGCCGCAATGCAGGCAATTTGTTTGATTTATTTTTGCTTTGCCTGCCGTTATATCAATACAATTTTGAGGACACACCGTCAAGCATTTGCCGCAGCCTGTGCATTTGTCCGTTATATAATATCCGCTTTTCACTTCGTCCGCATTGCCGAATGTAAAGCAATAACGCTCGATCGGCTTTTTTGACAGGTCAAATATTTCGCCGCTGCCTTTGTAAATTTGAAATACCGTCAATGCCTTCTGCGATTCCTCGGTCGGATAGATTTCATACATATATGGATTTTTTTGCAGCAATGTTTTCAGTCGTTCTGTTCCAATCTCACGAACATATCCGAAAATAGATGCCGAAACACTGTGCATAGTGTCGCTGCCTTTCATTCCCGTAAGCGACAGATAACCGTATTCCTTTAATCTGTCATAAAAGTTTTTGCCCCGTGCGGTCAAAAAATACAGTCCGTCACTGTCATAGTCCATAATATCAATGACGCAGGTCACGGGAAGATTATTTTTATCCACTGTGGCAACAACCGTTGAATGTATATCCTCGCAAACAGTTCTGAAAAATTCAATTACCGTCATTTTTACAGACCTCCTCATACTGTCTATTATAAAATCATCGGGCGATTTTGTAAAGTACGCACATATTTGTGGTATAGTTACCGAAAGGAAACGGTCTTGACAAAATGCAATATGTTGAGTATAATATAGAATATACAGAATATAAAGCATGTTAGTTTCCAAATTATACTTTGGGAATGAGGAGGTGCACATATGACAAAGGACTTGCCGGCTTGCCCGGTTGAAACAACGCTTATGCTTATATCCGACCGTTGGAAGGTGCTGATTATCCGTGACCTTTTGGAAGGTACCAAACGATTCGGGGAATTAAAGAAATCCGTCGGAAACATTTCTCAAAAGGTGCTCACTGCAAATCTCCGTTCAATGGAAGATGCGGGACTTTTGACAAGAAAGGTTTACGCAGAGGTGCCGCCGAGGGTTGAGTACACACTGACCGAAACGGGTTACAGCTTAAAACCCGTGCTTGACGCTATGGTTGCGTGGGGTACGGAATACAAAGAAAAATCCATATAAGCCGAGAGAGCAAGTAGACATATTGAATACTTGCTCTCATATGTTTCAGAAATATTTAATTCCCCTATATTGCTTTATCCAAACTTTCTCAGTCCCAATTTCACATAATGAACTCCGTTTTTTATGCTGTGGTCAGTGTTTTCGATGAGATAATTAACATTGTCAACGGTAATCAACGCACCGGCTCGGGTGTAGCTGTTTACTGTCTCAATAATTTCTATTGAAAAGCTCTCCTTGATTTTATTCAGTTCCGACAACTTGTTTTTCGCGTAGGTATTTGCATCTCCGTCTTTTTCGTCAATTTTGAATACGTCCTGCAAAACACCGTATTTATATATGCTGTCGGCATCCTTCGCCACAGCCTTGACGGTATACACTTTATCAGTTTCGGTTATTACCTTTATGCTGTTTTTCATATCCTCAATTGAAAGGGTATGTGACACATTGCCTTTTAAGGTTGGAGAATAAATCAGATGTGTATTCGGTGTGATTCTGAATTCCGGGTAGTCATATATCGCACCGTATTTATAGATCCGTATCCCATTCGGAGTCATATCAAAATTGTAACCACTGCCGCATTTATCAAGAATATCGGAAAGTATATCAGATATGGTTTTATCTATGTAAATCTGTGTGATACTTATATTCAATTCCGGTACGGAATCAATCGTAATATTGAAGTCGGAGCAAGCCGTATAACTGCTTTCTTTGCGTTCATGTTGTTAAACTGATAGGTTTCCTTTGATTTATTGAGATACCAACCGAAATCCGTCACCGTATGTTTATTTTTGAATTTATCTCCGTCATCGACCGCAATCACAATTCCACGGAATATCTCAATGTTGGTGCAGAAGTTTACGATATCGCCAATGTGCGGAGCGTATGTATTCACATAATTTGTATCAGACTTTGCAATCTCAAAACTTATCTTTGTTGCAAGCTCATCTATCGAGTTTTGCCAAGACAGACTACCCACATAAGATGTAATGTCATTGCCGCCCACAACCAGCTTGTATGATACTTCTTTATTAGTTAAATGCAACGATAACTAATGCTTAAATATTTTTTTTGGGGGTATCAGATACCATTTTTTGTTATGTCTTAAAATACCTATTTATTTTCACTCTTTCTCCTTTTAATAACGTCGTTATCCGATAAGAATATTATTTTATCGTCTAATTGCAAACTTGTCAAATGTTTTTAATAATTATTTTTATGCTATTTGACAAAATCATGTAAGCATGATACAATTTAATCGTAATTTAAAATTTTTTCGATTGTAAAAAGGGGCACACAGACATGGAACAAAAGATAATAATTCGCGCCGCAAAGCCGGAGGACGCACAGGCACTTCTTGATATTTACGGATATTATGTTGAAAAGACCGCCATAACATATGAATATGAAATTCCGACTTTGGACGAATTTAAAAAGAGAATTATACATACTCTTGAATCATATCCGTACCTTGTTGCGGAGGCGGACGGCAAGATTGTCGGCTATGCATATGCAGGATTTTTCAGGACAAGAGCGGCATACGGGTGGGATGCGGAGCTCACTGTTTATATCGATAAAAATGCACGCGGCATGGGAATTGGTCGGAAACTTTACGATATGCTTGAAGCAATTCTTAAAGAGCAGGGAATTGTAAATGCCGTTGCCGTCTTAACCCCTCCCGAAAATACGGAAGACGATTCTGTATATAACAGCAAGCATTTTCATGAAAGGCAGGGATATCGGCTTGCCGGTCAAATGGAAAACTGCGGATATAAATTTAACAGATGGTATACAACCGCATTGATGTATAAAACACTTTGCCCTCCTGCCGAAAAAATGCAGCCGATAAAAAAATTTAACGAAGCGCGCGGTAAATTCGGAATATAGCGGAAAGTTAAAATATACATAAAAAGACGGCAGTTTTCTTTACGAAGACTGCCGTCTTTATCGGGGTGACACGACTCGAACGTGCGATCCCTTCATCCCAAATGAAGTGCGGTACCACCTCCGCTACACCCCGATATAATTATAGCAACTATGCTATTATATCACAATAATCCAATAATTTCAAGTTTTTTTTGTTGAAAAATTAATCAAAGTTTGTCTTTTTTGCGTTAATTTTTTATCAATGTATCAGAATTTTTCATACAATGTATTGACAATACAAAAATTAGTGATAAAATTGTTTGCATAGTAGATTTATACATAATTTTACTGAAAGGAGTATGTGGGATTTATGACGAAAAAAAGAAGAAATATCAGTCTTGTGATTTTCATAGGTCTGATCGCCTTGACAATCGTCGGAATCGTACTTACAAGCGGCTTTGCAGCTAAAAAAGAACCTGTTCAAACCGTTATGAGAGATGCGGTTTTGCACGAGGGTGCAAAAATAAGCCTGTTTGGCTTTAAGAATGTCAATCCCGGTCTTGTGTCTGCTTTTTCGGTAACGGCAATAATTTCTTTGTTTGCCCTTATTGTAAGAATATTTGTAATACCGAAATTCAAGCGTGTTCCCGGTAGGTTTCAACTGCTTTTGGAGCAGGCGGTAGGGCTTTTTGATAACCTTGCCAAAACAAACAGTCCTCACCGAAACGGATTCTTAGGTTCTTATGTTTTTGCGACAGGTGCATATGTATTTATCGGTACGATTTTTGAACTTTTCGGGTTTCAGGCGCTCACCGTCACGGGAGAGTCGGTTTCACTTCCGGCGCCTCTTTCGGATATTAACGGCGCAATATGCATGGGTTGTCTTTCGTATCTGATTATTTTATCCGGTGGTATAGTCGGCAACGGAATAAAAGGAATAGGAAAGACACTTAAGGATTTTTCTTTGCCGGTATCAATGAGTTTCAGACTTTTCGGAGCACTTCTCAGCGGTGCTCTTGTCACAGAGTTGGTTTACTATTATTCCAACCTGAGCTATGTTCTTCCGGTATTAGTAGGACTTTTGTTTACACTTTTACATGCGCTGATTCAGGCATATGTTTTGACGCTTCTCACTTCAATTTTCTACGGAGAAGTAAGTGAAAAAGCGTAAAAACAATATTTTAAACAATAATTTTATAATCCGGCTGCAAAAATTTTTTCGCAATCGGATGAAATATATAAAACATGGAGGTTTTTACTATGAAAAAAAATATTAAAAGAATTATTGCATTTGTACTTGTCACAGTGGCGGTCTTTGCTTTTGCATCGGCAGCATATGCTGCAGGCGGCGAAGCATCAGCAGACGGCGACAAAGCACTTGCGGCAGGTATAGCAATCGGTCTTGCAGCTTTCGGCGGCGCCATAGGTATGGGTCTTTCAATAGCTAAGTCGGCAGAGGGTATTTCACGTCAGCCCGAGGCAACCGATAAAATCCGTACCAGCCTTATGCTCGGTCTTGTATTTGTTGAGACGGCTATCATTTATGCGCTCGTTGTTGCAATTCTTATAATATTTGTTCTTTAATGTATATTTACACAGTAAAGGTTGTGAAAATAAATGAATAATATTCCGCTAAACATAGATTATCAGCAAATTTTGCTGCACTTGCTTAACTTTATAATTCTTTTTGCAATATTATATTTTTTGCTGTACAAACCCGTAAGGGATTTTATGAACAAAAGAAAAGAATATTATGAAAAGACCGACGCGGATTCAATCGCGAAAATGCAGTCCGCAGAGGCAAAGGAAAAAGAATATAACGAAAAGTTTAAGAATGCCGAAGCTGAAATAGAAGCTTTTAAGGCGCAGGAACGCCAAAAACAGCTTGAAGCCAATGACAAGAGCATACGCGAAGCAAAAGAAGAAGCTGCGCACATAATTGCGGAGGCAAAGGCAAAGGCAGAAGAAGAGCATGCACGAGTGCTTGAAGCATGCAAGAAAGAAATTCCTGCCATGGTTGCCGAGGCAGCCGAAAAGGTTGTTTTGAAGTCAACAACATTTGACGCATACGAGCAATTCCTCTCTGCAGTCGAAAGGGGCGCTGACGATGAGCAAAAACAATAACAGCGCTGTAATTTATTCATCGGCAAAACCGAACGATGAACAGCTTAAGCGTTTTGAAGAATTTATCACAAAAAAATACGGAAGCGGAATCGTTATCGGATGGAAGCAGAGTGA
Organism: uncultured Clostridia bacterium; assembly: GCA_934463165.1. GTDB lineage: Bacteria > Bacillota > Clostridia > UMGS1810 > UMGS1810 > RGIG1828. Next base: position 75,258 of record CAKSJG010000010.1, on the reverse strand, counting down.
AGCTTTCCCCGGCGGCTTCAGACTTGAAGTCGGAAACGATATATACGACTGGAGCGTTAACGGCAGATTTCAGCAGCTGAGAGATACTCTTGCGAGCATTCCGAAAACAAACGGAAACATAATTCCGCTTATAAAGGAAACAATTAAAAACTGGACACCCGAAGCTATGGCGGAGGAAGTCGGCGAAGTAATATTTGTCGGTGACGGTATAGCCGAAGTTTCGGGACTTTCAAATGTTGAATACGGTGAAATACTTTTATTCTCTTCCGGTGTTCGAGGCATGGTTCAGGATCTTAAAAAAGACAAAATCGGATGTGTGCTTTTTGATTCCGATAATGATGTGTATGAAGGTTCAACCGTAAGAAGAACGGGAAAAACTGCAGGTGTCCCCGTAGGGGAAAACTTCATAGGCAGGGTTGTTGATGCACTCGGCAGTCCGATAGACGGCAAGGGAGATATAACCGAGGCTGATTTTTATCCGATAGAAAATCCCGCTCCGGGAATACTTGACCGTCAGAGCGTAAATAAGCCGCTTGAAACAGGTCTTCTTGCCATTGATTCAATGTTTCCTATAGGCAGAGGTCAGAGAGAACTGATTATAGGCGACCGTCAGACCGGTAAAACAGCTATAGCGACGGATACTATTATAAATCAAAAGGGCAAAGATGTTATTTGCATTTATGTTGCCATAGGTCAAAAGGCAAGCTCCGTTGCACAGCTTGTCCGCAATCTTGAAAAACGCGGTGCCATGGATTATACGATAGTTGTAAATGCCGGTGCGGCAGATCCTGCCCCGCTGCAATATATTGCACCGTATGCAGGCTGTGCCATCGGCGAATATTTTATGCACAGAGGCAAGGATGTTCTTATAGTCTATGACGATCTTTCAAAGCATGCCATAGCTTACCGTTCGCTGAGTCTTTTGCTTGAGCGTTCTCCGGGACGTGAGGCATACCCGGGTGATGTATTCTATCTGCATTCAAGACTCCTTGAGCGTTCGGCGCATTTAAGCGATGCTCTCGGAGGCGGAAGTATGACAGCGCTCCCTATTGCCGAAACACAGGCGGGAGATGTATCTGCATATATCCCGACAAATATCATATCCATAACCGACGGACAGATATTTTTGGAGAGTAATTTGTTCTTCGCGGGTCAGAGACCGGCAGTAAATGTAGGACTTTCGGTTTCGCGTGTCGGCGGAGATGCTCAAACCAAAGCGATGAAAAAATCTGCCGGTACTATAAGACTTGATCTTGCACAGTACAGAGAAATGGAAGTCTTTACGCAGTTTGCGAGCGACCTTGACGATGCTACAAAGGCACAGCTGCATTACGGTCAGGGACTTATGGAAATGCTCAAGCAGCCGCAGTACAGTCCGCTTTCTCAGCACAGTCAGGTTATTATATTAAACTGTGCACTTGCGCATAAATTTATAAATACCGAGAAAGAAAAAATCGGTACGCTTTTGAAACAGATGATTGCATATTTTGAAGAAAACGCATACGATCTTTGTGTAAATATAGATTCTAAGGGGATTATAACGGACGAAGACAAAGAAAGAATTCTCAAAACGTGTGATAAATTTCTTGATAGCGAGAAAGAAACAGATATAAAACAGGAGATGTGATGTTATGCCCGGAACAAAGGAAATAAAAAATCACATATCAAGCGTACAGGATACAAAAAAGATAACAAATGCAATGTATCTTATAGCTTCCACAAAAATGAGAAAGGTAAAGTCGGATCTTGACCTTACAAGACCGTATTTTAATGCACTCAAAGAGGAAATAAAAAGAATATTCAGAATATCGGCAGACGTACACAACAGATACTTTTATCCGCCTCACGGTGAACCTGAGCTCAGCGGATGCAACGGATATCTTGTTATAACGGCAGATAAAGGTCTTGCCGGCGCGTATAATCAGAATGTTATTAAAGAAGCAATGCGGCTTATGAATGCTCATGATGACAACAAGCTTTTTGTTGTCGGTGAATACGGAAGACATTATTTTGCATCACACAATATTCCGATAGAAAAGAGCTTTTTATATACCGCTCAGAATCCGACTCTTCACAGAGCACGTGAAATAACATCGATTCTCCTTGATTTGTTTACGCGCGGCGATCTTGAAAAGATATATATTGTATATACGGATTTTGCCGGAGGCTTGAGCGAACAGGCATGTTCAACAAGACTTTTGCCGTTTCACCGCGCTGATTTTATTACCGACACGGTTGAGAAAGCAGTCTCAAGACCGTTTGAGTTTTATCCGTCCATAGAAGAGGTACTTGATAATATCGTACCGAGCTATGTGTCGGGATTTATATACAGTGCACTTATAGACAGCTTCTGCAGTGAGCAGAATGCAAGAATGACGGCTATGGATTCGGCAAATCAAAATGCCCAAAAGCTTTTGTCTGATCTTTCGATAGAATATAATCATGTCCGTCAGGGTGCAATAACTCAGGAAATAACCGAAATATCTTCTGGCGCAAAAGCGCTTGCAAGAAAAAAATCAAAATAAAAGGAGGCGCTGCATGATGACAGGTATCATAGTGCAGATATCGGGTTCTGTTATAGATGTTAAGTTTGAAGCGGGCAAGCTGCCTAAAATGAGAGAGGCGCTTATCGTTGAGGTTGATAATAAGAAGAGGGTCATGGAGGTTGCCCAGCATATAGGCGACGGCACGGTAAGGTGCATTATGCTTGCTCCGAGCGAGGGAATGTACCGCGGTATGGAAGTTACCGCAACAGGAGAATGCATAACCGTTCCTGTCGGTGAGTGTACACTCGGCAGAATGTTTAATGTTTTCGGCGATCCTATAGACGGCAAAGGTGAAATAGATAAATCGAATGAGAGATGGCCCATTCACCGCAAAGCTCCGCCGTTTGACCGTCAGAGCCCTACGGTTGAAATTCTGGAGACCGGTATAAAGGTAATAGACCTTCTTGAACCGTACCCCAAAGGCGGCAAAATCGGATTGTTCGGCGGTGCCGGCGTCGGTAAGACGGTACTTATTCAGGAGCTTATTCATAACGTCGCAATGGAACACGGCGGCTATTCCATCTTTACCGGTGTCGGCGAGCGTTCCAGAGAGGGTAATGACTTATGGAACGAGATGAACGAAAGCGGTGTATCGGAAAAGACGGCTCTTGTTTTCGGTCAGATGAACGAAGCGCCAGGTGTCAGAATGAGAGTTGCCCTCTCGGGACTTACCATGGCGGAATATTTCAGAGATAAAGAGAATAAAGATGTGCTTTTGTTTATAGACAACATATTCCGTTTTGTTCAGGCAGGAAGCGAGGTTTCAACGCTTCTCGGCAGAATGCCGTCCGCTGTCGGATATCAGCCGACCCTCGCGGAAGAAATGGGTACGCTTCAGGAGCGAATCACTTCAACATCCGACGGTTCCGTAACATCGGTTCAGGCTGTTTATGTTCCTGCCGATGACCTTACAGACCCGGCACCTGCCACGACATTTTCTCATCTTGATGCAACAACAGTTTTAAGCCGTAAGATATCGGAGCAGGGTATATATCCTGCCGTTGATCCGCTTGAATCAAGCTCACGTATATTAGAAGCGGATATAGTGGGAGAGAGACACTATAAAATAGCGCGAAAAGTTCAGGAAATATTGCAGAAATACAGAGAACTTCAGGATATCATTGCCATTCTCGGTATGGAAGAACTCAGCGAGGACGATAAAAACACCGTAAACCGCGCACGTAAGGTTCAAAGGTTTTTGTCTCAGCCGACTCACGTTGCGGAGAAGTTTACGGGGCTTAAAGGTATATATGTTACTCTTGATCAGACACTCGACGGATTTGAAGCTATAATAAACGGCGAGATGGACGAATACCCCGAAATGGCGTTTTATAATGTCGGAACGATAGACGATGTTCGCAAAAAGGCAGAGCAAATAAGGAACGGTGAAATATAATGGATACTTTCAGATTAAAGCTGCTTGCATCCGATAAACCGTTTTTTGAAGGCGAGTGCCTGTCGCTTGAGGTTCCGACAGTTGAGGGTCAGTACGGAGTTCTGGCTCATCATATGAATCTTATTGCGGCAATTATCCCGGGAACGCTTAAGTTTAAGACCGGTGAAAATGATAATGTTCAGATAGCGGCTGTTTCACAGGGGCTTATAAAAATTGAGGATAACGAGGTTTTGGTTCTGGTAGATACTGCTGAAAGACCGGAAGAAATAGATATTAATATTGCCAAACGCGACGCCGAAGAGGCGAAAGAGGCAATACTTCAGAAAAAAAGTATTCAAGATTATAAATCCGCTCAGGCAAAAATGGCGCGTGCGATTAACAGACTCAGAGTCAAAAATGCAGGCAGATATAATTAAAAGAAACATTCCCGTGTGTGCTTACACATTCGGGAATGTTTCTTTAATCGTGAAAAAATGATTTTCTGTTTAATGATTTATTATTTCAAATGCATTTTTCACTGTTTTTTCTTCATCTTTTGATGCCATATATTCAAGTCCGATGTAATTATTGTAACCATGTTTTTTTAACTCGGAAAATGTTTTTATGTAATCAATATTTCCACTGCCGATTTCGCCGCGTCCCGGAAAATCGGCAACATGGATATGCCCGATAAACTCAATATCGCGAATCATCTCATCAATATAAAACATGTTTCCCGCAGCTTGATGATATATATCGTAGAGCACTTTGATATTTTCGCACGATATTTTTTTGACAATTTCTATAATACTTCGAACATCCGGAAAAATGTAGTTCGGGCGTTCCGAAAGGTTAATTGATTCAATCAAAACGGTTATATTATTTTTTTGTGCTTTTTCAGCAAGATGGCAAAGATTATTATAAATGTTTTCTTTTTGATTATTATGTGGTGCGTCGTCCGTATAATCACCGACGGTTATTATAAGTCTGTCCGTCCCAAACATTTTTGCTATTTGTGAGCTCTCATCGAATGATTTCAGCAATGTCGCACAATCTTTTGTGTTAAGAGCATTTTTCCGTATAAAATTACTTATTTTATTGTTTTTGCTGTCTACACAAAATGTTGAAATTTTCATATCAAGACTTTTGATGGTTTCTCTGATTGAAGTCAAATTCTTATCTGACCAGTTCCAAAATTCAACAGCATTAATTCCGCATTCCTTAATTTTTTCAATTCTTTTTGTGTAATCAAAATTTTTAAAAATCATATCTGCACATACGCTTAAATTCATTTAATAATACCTCCTTTTCAATTTTTATATTATTTATATTATAGTAGAATACTAACATTATGTCAATAATATTATTTAGGGGAATAGCAAAACACATTATAATTTATTCGCTCAATTCAATACACTTTCTGAGTTTTTCCGTCCCTTCCGAAATACTTATATCAGATGAAAAAACACTTGAAGTTCCCGCGACGAGTATATCAGCTCCTGCTTTGTGCATTTTTGGAGCATTTTCAAAACTGCAATTTCCGTCAACCTCAATTTTTATATATTCATGATTTCGTTTAAGAATCATACTTTTCATTCGTTTAATTTTTTCAAAGCTTGACGGTACAATTTTTTGCCCGGAAAATCCGGGGTTAACCGTCATTATCAGTACAACATCAATTTCTTCCAAGACTTCGCTTAACATTTCAATAGGTGTTGACGGATTCAATGCAATACCTACACTTGCTCCCTTTTCTTTTATTTGTGAAATTACGCGCATAAGATGCGGTGTGCTTTCATAATGTACGCTTACTATGTCGCCTTTGTTAATCATAAGATTATCTATTATTTTTTCCGGATTTTCCGTCATGAGGTGATAGTCAAACGGAATATGTGAGCATGAATGCAATTTATTCAGCAATTGAGGAGGTAACATAAGATTCGGCACAAAATGCTGATCCATGATATCACAGTGAATGTATTCTATTCCTGCATTTTCTATATCACGAATCGCTTTTTCCATATGAAGAATATCCGCGCACATTATCGATGCCGATATTGAATGCGAATGATTTTTTGCACATGGTATAAATGCGGCTCCGAACAACGGTGAGAGTTCACCGAGTATAGCTTTTTTTATAATCGGGGGCATGTCGGTTTTATAACAATGATTTTTTACATAGTCGATAAGCGGGCGGCAATACAATTCTTCCTGATTGCTGAGGCCGCCGCTTATTAGCAGGCAATCCGGCGATAACAGGTTTACTGCCGATACAAGGGCTTTTCCGAGAGTTGCAACAGCGTCATCTATCGCTTTCTTGGCATCTTTATTCCCGCATTTTGCTTCTTCAAATAAGTCGGAAGCGTTTTTTTCGTTTCCCAAAAGTTCTTTTGCCGTTATGTCAAGACCACCGCCGGCACAATATTTTTCAAGGCATCCGTATTTTCCGCATCCGCATTTTCTGCCGTTTTCTTTAATAGGTATGTGCCCGAGCTCACCTGCGCATCCGAGAGCCCCGTCATATATCTTTCCGTCTAAGATTATGCCTGTACCGATTCCCGTACCCACAGATACGCATATCAGTGATTTTACATTATCATCTCTGATGATAAATTCTCCCCATGCGGCTGCGCGCGAATCCTGAACTGCGCGTACGGGAATCTTAAGCTTTTTCTCAAGCAGCTCGACAAAATTGTCGGGAAGTATGAAAATATTCGGAGCTTTAATAATTTTTTTGCCGGCTTTATCCACAGTGCCGGGAATTCCCACTCCGCATGATGAGATATCGCTGATCTTTATTTTCAATGAATTGCATATATTTAAAATTGAATTGTAAATATCGTTTACAAAATCCGATATTTCAGATATGTATATTTTTTTTAAATCAATCAGATTTTTTTTGCTGTCAAAAACCCCTATATTTATTTTGGTTCCGCCTATATCTATTCCGAGTCTGTACATTAAAATTCACCTTTTTCTATTAAGGATATCATATCAATCCTTTTTTGATGTCTTCCGCCCTCGTATTTAGTATTTAAAAATTCATCCACAATCATTTCAGCTGTTGCACAGCCTATTACGCGTGCACCGAATGCAACTATATTTGCATTATTGTGCATACGAGAAAGCTTCGCCGAATACGGCTCGGAGCAAACTGCTGCTCTTATGCCGTGCACTTTGTTTGCAGCAAGCGAAATACCTATCCCGGTTCCGCATATCAGAATACCGAAATCACAATCGCCGTTTTTAACAATCTTTGCTACCGCTTTGCCGTATATCGGGTAATCACACCTTTTCGGTTTGTCGGTGCCGACATCGATAACTTCATACCCTTTACCCAATAAATAATTTTTAATATAATTTTTCATATCAAGTGCAACGTGATCGTTGCCTATTGCTATTTTCATAGTATGTCTCCTTAAAAGCACCACAGAAAACCGCGTTATTTTTTACACGGTTTTCTGTGGTATATTGTTTTTAGTCAATAATATATGCTTCTCCGTCTGATTTTGTCCAGTCAACAAGCGATTTTATCCACTTCCCGTATTTTGCACCTGTTAATTCTTCCTGAGCTTTGTCAAACTGTGTAATGGGATATATTTTTGTCGGAACATGCCTGAAATTCCAACCTTCTTCAAAAAGCTCCAATGCACGTGCACATGATGTCTGCAAAAGATCCCATTCACGCGGGTGCGTGCTCAGGCAGTCTATTGCTTTTACATTAAGCTGCTGCACATCCACAAGGCGTTTTTCTCCCGTGTGATAAGCACCTATGGCAAGCTGACCGCACATTGCCGTAATGTTTATTGCAAAATCAAGAGACTCGTCCGTTTCTGCCCATTCCATAACAAGCGGAAATCCGCTTGATCCGTTCCAGGTTCCGACGCCGGAACTGACAAAATTATTATCAAAGCTTTTTAAAAATTCTTCCGGGGTGAAAACTTCTTTTGCACCGTATCTTTTTGCATATTCAAGGCATTCTCTTCTTGTATCAATTCCGACAACATGTGCACCGCGCATACTTAGAAGACTTATCGCACCGCATCCCATATATCCGCATCCCACAACGGCAACTTTGTCGCCGACAACCGGTATTTTTACCTTGCTGACAGCGCTGATAAGGCATCCGAGAGGTTCAAGAACAGCCTCTTCATCTTTAATATCATCCGGAATTTCAAAGATATTTTCGCAGTTTGCGACAGCGTACTGTGTTCCGCCGTAAAACAGACCGCTTACTCTTGAACCGACTTTTAAATTTTTTACATCTGCGCCAATCTCCTCAATAACTCCGATTGGTTCATGACCAAATGTCATTTCGGGTTCGGCATGCGCCCAGTCATAATTTTCCGAACGGCAAACTCCGCAGTATTTTAATTTGATAAGAGCTTGGTCTGCTGATGTTATCTTTGGCTTTTCAACATCAATAAGTTTGCTTTTTTTGGGCCCTTCCATAACTAATTTTTTCATTGAGATATCCTCCTGTAAATAATAAAATTTGTGTCTGCAAAACCGACATTTGATTATTGCTTATAACCATATTATATAGATAAACTGTAAAAAAATGAATATACATATACGATATAAATATTGACAAAAACGACTTTATCTGATAATATTTAAACGGAGGGAGATAAAAATGAATACATTATTTTGCGGAAAAACTAAACATCCCATAACTCATTGTGATGAACATATGCATAAGTCATGGGAAATCATATTAAATACAGGCGGGGCAAATACAAGTATCATCGGGGGTACGGAATATAATATAGAGGGCGGAAGCGTTATGATTATTCCGCCGGAAATATCGCATGGGGGTTATTCTTCGGAAGGATATACCGATATGTATGTGCAGGCCCGTAAACTTGATTTTTCAGGCGTGATGGTGATAAACGATCATGACGGAAGTATACTGGCACTTATGATTATGCTTCAAAAGGTTATGGTTCAGCATGAAACGAATTACGCTGCCATAGCAGACAGCATATTGGATACAATGTGTCAGTTTGTAAAAAAGTATTCTGAAAAAGAATATAAGTATAAGTTTGTGTATGATATTAAGGATATAATATATAAGAATATTTCTAATCCGAACTTCAGAATTTCCCATGTTTCCAAGGCAGTGGGATACAATGTTGATTATATAAGACGCTGTTTTTGTCTGGAAATAGGGAAAACACCGCATGAATATTTGACCGGTCTCCGCCTTGGGCAGGCAAAAAAGCTGCTTTTGCAGGAAACATTTGTAAGCATCGAAAACGTTGCTTCACTCTGCGGTTTTTCTGACAGCTTTTATTTCTCAACGTATTTCAAAAAAAAATACGGTGTTTCTCCATCGGAATACAGAAAGAAAAAATTGTAATTTTTACGTATGATAATTTATAATTTTACGTATTTAAACAGCTCAGGGTGATTGCATTGCTGCATAACTCGATGCAGGCGGAGCTTGGGCATAAAATCAACATGGTTCTTTCCTTTGCTCCGCTTTTACCGATAAATCCGTTCGGCGCGGAATGGGAATATGTGCTGACTTCTTTCTTTTCATACATTGCAGATCTGCATTATATAATAATGCAGCGTCACAACCGTGCAAGGATAATAAAATTGATACTAAAGAAGCAAAAAACAAATATGATTTAAAATATTACGGGTTATTTTGTACTGCTCTATACAAAATAACCAAAATACAAAAATTTACAAAATTATGCTTTACACGACAATAAAAGTGTGATATAATAATCGGCGATGAATAAGATATCTTTAAATTCGATGCGGGACATCGGCAAGATTCACACTATATTTTCGCATTTATATGCCCTATCCGCATCCGCGGACAGGGCATTTTGTCTTTAAAAATACCTTATTTAAACAAAATTTTAAGGAGAGATTTCAATGAAACTAATTTATGACGTAGAAGACAAGCCTAAGTTTGGGCAGCTTATTGTTTTTGCATTCCAGCAGCTGCTTGCAATTCTTGCGGCTACAATCGCAGTTCCGTCCATTATAGGTAACGGAATGTCACAGTCCGCAGCTCTTTTCGGAGCAGGCGTCGGCACAATTGTTTATCTTTTGTTTACAAAATTCAAAAGCCCGGTATTCCTCGGATCTTCGTTTGCTTTTCTCGGTTCGATGTTTGCGGCATTTGCCGGAGCTGTATCGGTAGAAGCAGGTCATGCCGGACTTATAATCGGTGCAATATTTGCCGGTCTTGTTTATGTTATAATTGCTTTGGTAGTTAAGTTTGCCGGTGTTGCATGGATAGACAAACTCATGCCCCCGGTTGTTATAGGACCGACGGTTGCAATCATAGGACTTTCACTTTCGGGAAATGCTATCGGTGATATGCTTAAGTTTGCGGAGTTTGACGCTGCAAATTCAGTTTATGCTATGGGTGCAAAGGGTTGGGTAGGTCTTATCTGTGCACTTGCTACACTCTTTGTTGTAATGATTTGCTCGGTATACGGTAAAAAAATGACCAAGCTCATTCCGTTCATAATCGGTATTCTTGCAGGATATGCCGTAGCAGCAATATTCACGGTAATAGGAATTCAGACAGGTAATGATACGCTTAAAATCATTGACTTCTCACTTTTCAGCAATATGCAGTGGTATCCCGATTTCACATTCATGGAAGCAAGCAAGGGCTTTGCCGCTGTTGATGCAAAATACATAGCAACAGTTGCGGTTGCTTATGTTCCGGTTGCTTTCGTTGTATTTGCGGAGCATATAGCCGACCATAAGAATCTTTCTTCTGTTATCGGCAGAGAGCTTCTTGAAAAACCGGGTCTTCACAGAACACTTTTGGGAGACGGCGTAGGTTCCATTGTTGGTGCTGTTTTCGGCGGATGCCCGAACACTACATACGGTGAATCTGTAGGTTGCGTTGCAATCACGGGTAATGCTTCTGTAATCACAATTCTCACAACTGCAATAATGGCAATCGTAATTTCATTCTTCGGACCGTTCGTAACCTTCCTTGCGACTATCCCTTCATGTGTAATGGGCGGTGTTTGCGTAACGCTTTACGGTTTCATTGCCGTAAGCGGTCTTAAGATGATTCAGGACGTTGACCTCGGCGATAACAGAAACCTCTTTGTTGTATCGGTAATTCTTATTGCGGGTATAGGCGGAATGGCTCTTAAAATCGGACAGGTTACACTTACCGAAATTGCATGTGCTCTTATAATCGGAATAATCACAAATCTTATTCTTTCTGATAAAAAAGAAATCAAACAATAATCATATGATTTGAGTTTTATGCGGGGGTGCTGCAAGACGCGGCAGCCCCGCAAAGTTTTTATAAAAAATATACGGAGGTATTTGTATGAAGTTAAAATCTGTACTTACCGATGAGAATTCTCTTGCACGGACACTTACAAGAATATCTCATGAAATAATAGAAAAAAACTCATCTGTTGACAATATATGCCTGATAGGAATTAAAACGCGCGGCATTCCGCTTGCAAAGCGCATAGCGGAGTGCATAGGCAAAATAGAGGGAAAAACCGTACCTGTAGCAACCCTGGATATTACTCTTTACCGGGACGATCTTTCTTATGCAAACGATAAGGGAGATGTTATTGTAAGAAACAGTGCCGATATCGGTATTGATGTCAACGGAAAGTGTATTGTGCTTGTTGATGATGTTATATTTACCGGCAGAACGGTAAGAGCAGCAATGGACGCTGTGATTTCATGCGGACGGCCCGATAGGATTCAGTTAGCCGTGGTTGTTGACCGCGGGCACAGAGAGCTTCCCATAAGAGCAGATTACGTCGGCAAAAATATTCCCACATCCGGCAGTGAAATAGTTCATGTCAATTTAAAAGAGACAGACGGATGTGACAGTATAGAACTTTACGAAAAGTAGCGGAGGAAGCAATTATGGATTTTGAAATAATAGATTTTCATACTCATCCTTTTAACAGCAGTAAAAATAATATATGTCCGTACGGTGAACATTGCGGTATGACGGAGGATACTACACTTGAGCTTATGGACATACACAATGTATCAAAGTTTTGCGGTTCGGTTATATGCCGCAAAAGTGAATATGAGCTTGAAAATGACTGGCAGGCGGTAAGAATGAGCAATGATACGGCCTTAAAGCTTATGAAAAAGTATAACGGAAGATATATACCCGGCTTTCACATACATCCGGGATATGTGCGCGAGTCTTGTGAAGAAATCGAAAAAATGAGTAAGCTCGGACTGAATCTCATCGGAGAGCTTGTGCCGTATATGCACGGATGGGGTGAGGACGGATATAACCATAAAAATATAGATGAGATTCTTGATGTGGCGCAAGATTATAATATGGTTGTAAGTTTTCATTCGGATAATAATTACAGAAGAATGACAGATAATCATCCCAAGCTCAAATTTATTGTCGCTCATCCGGATGAATACGGATATTACATGAATAATCTGGATATTCTCAAAAAAAGTGAAAATGTCTACCTTGATATATCCGGTTACGGAGTATTCAGGCAAAATATGTTAAGATACGGCATAGACAAGGTCGGTGTGCATAAATTCATATTCGGTTCGGATTATCCGACATGCAGCCTGCCTATGTATATAGGCGCGGTTTTGCTTGATACCGGTATAAATGATGAAGAAAAGAAATGCATTTTTTCAAAAAACATAAAAAGAATTTTGAGTATTTAAGTCAGAATTCATAGGGTAAGTTCAGTCAGATATATATGTGAGCTGCGGCGCGTTGTAATGCCGCAGCAGCATTTGGGATGAGGATCGGTTCAAAATATTTACCGGCAAAATGAAGCACTGAAAAAATAATTATGATGATTAAAGCAAAAACAGCGCAAAAAACAACAATTTTATATTGACATATTTGATGTTTTGTTATAAAATATATTTATGTATGTATTCAAATTTTCAGCTGTGCAGGCAGCGCGTCTGTACGGCGGTGAACCCGAATGATATTATTGCATAAAAGGCAAAATGCCGATTCGCTGCATGCGGACGGCACAAAAATTTTACACAGAAAGGAGTTGAGATGGATTTGACGCATATTATTATTACATGCGCTGCGGCAATAGCTGCTCTTGTTATCGGATTCTTTGTCGGAACCGTATACAGAAAGAAGATTGCCGAAGCGGAAATAGGCGGAGCCGAAGAAAAAGCAAAGTCAATAGTTGACGAAGCAAAAAAGGCCGCCGAAACCAAGAAAAAAGAAGTTCTGCTTGAAGCAAAAGAAGAAATTCATAAAAGCAGAAATGAACTTGAAAAAGAGTTAAAAGACAGACGGAATGAAATTAACCGTCAGGAAAGACGTATTCAGCAAAAGGAAGAAGCTCTTGACAAAAAGACCGATACCTTAGAGAAAAAAGACGAAACTTTGAACAGAAAAATCAAAGAAGCTGACGCTCTCAAAGAAGAGACGGCAAAGGTCAAAAGTGCACAGCTTGAAATTCTCGAAAGAATTTCGGGGCTTTCTGTTGAAGAAGCAAAATCATATTTGCTTAAAAATCTTGAATCTGAAATCAGACACGAATCTGCAATGATGATTAAAGAAATAGAAGCTCAGACAAAAGAAGAAGCAGACAAAAAAGCTAAAAATATAATCAGTGCCGCAATTCAAAAATGCGCTGCGGATCATGTGGCAGAAACCACGGTAAGTGTTGTTTCGCTGCCAAATGACGAAATGAAGGGACGAATTATCGGCAGAGAGGGCAGAAATATAAGAACCCTCGAAACATTAACCGGTATAGATTTAATAATTGATGATACTCCGGAGGCTGTTGTGCTTTCGGGATTTGATCCAATCAAGAGAGAAATAGCAAGAATGGCTCTTGAGAAGCTTATTGTTGACGGAAGAATACATCCGGCAAGAATTGAAGAAACAGTAGAAAAATCAAAAAGAGAAATTGAAGCCATCATAAAACAGGAGGGAGAGCAGGCTACATTTGAGACCGGGGTGCACGGATTGCATCCGGAGCTTGTAAAGCTTTTGGGAAGACTGCGTTACAGAACAAGCTACGGTCAGAATGTGCTTAAACATTCAACAGAGGTTGCTCACCTTGCGGGAATTATGGCGGCAGAGCTCGGTGTTGATATTAAGACTGCAAAAAGAGCGGGTCTGCTTCATGATATCGGTAAATCTGTCGATCATGAAATTGAGGGTTCACATGTTGATATCGGTGTGGATCTTGCAAAGAAATACCGTGAGTCGAATGATGTTATTCATGCAATTCAGGCTCATCACGGTGATGTAGAACCGAAAACGGTTATAGCATGCATCGTTCAGGCATGTGACGCAATAAGCGCCGCTCGCCCGGGTGCAAGAAGAGAAAATCTTGAAACATACATAAAAAGACTTGAAAAACTTGAAGAAATTGCAAATTCATTCAGCGGTGTTGAAAAATCATACGCAATTCAGGCGGGCCGTGAAATCAGAATTATGGTTAAGCCCGAGGATGTTAAGGATGAAGATACAGTTCTTATAGCAAGAGATATAGTTAAAAAGATAGAAAACGAACTTGAGTATCCCGGTCAGATTAAAGTTAATGTTATCAGGGAAACGCGTTCGGTTGATTATGCAAAATAAAAATTTGCGGTGTTGATGCGGTGCAGTTTATTGCTTATCACATTGACGCGGCATAAAAACGGAAATCTTCGCTAATATTGACATGCCTTACGGCAGAATCGTTTGTATATGCTTTCGTATTCGGTCTGTTACGCGTTGATTTCCGTTTTTGCAACTTATTTTAAATTAAAAATAACCTTGGTTTTTATTGAATTTCATATGCAGGGTTAAGCTTATATAACGGAGACATATATCATGAATATATTTGCAATAGGTGACATATTTTACCGCTGCGGGGTAGAGCATACTTCTGCTGTTCTTAAAGGAATAAAGGATGATTACAGTATAGATCTGTGCATTGCCAATGCCGAAAATGCGTCAGGATCGGGGATATCCGTCCGCGATTATGATGAACTGACCGATGCCGGCGTTGATGTGTTTACATTGGGCAATCATACTTTCGGAAAAAAAGATGTAATTCGGCTTTTTGACGAACAGCCCAATATTATCCGCCCGGCAAATTATCCCGATTCCGTTCCCGGAACGGGAATGACAACACTCACATGCCGAGGAAAAAAAGTTGGGGTAATTAACCTTATGGGCAGAGTAAATATTCCGATATCGCTTGACTGCCCTTTTAAAACAGCTGATAAATGTATTGAAAAATTAAAAAGAGATTGTGACATAATAGTTGTTGATTTTCATGCCGAGGCGACAAGTGAGAAAATAGCAATGAAGTATTATCTTGATTCTAAGGTGTCGGTTTTGTTCGGGACTCATACCCATGTGCAGACGGCCGATGAAACCGTCACGAGAGGCGGCACAGGCTATATTACCGATCTCGGAATGACCGGCGCGGCAGAGTCTGTAATCGGTGTGGAAAAAGAAATAATAATAAAAAGATTTTTGACAGGTATGCCGCAGCGTTTTGAATACGCTTCCGGATTTGCGGCTCTTTGCGGAGCGGTGTTTGAAGTGGATGATGAAAGCGGAAAGTGCACATCCGTTAAAAGGATATGTGAAAAATAGACTCACTGGTGTTGCAGGCGGAAAGGATTGACATAAATGAAAAAAATAATAATATTGCTTTTGTGCATTGCAATTTTTACGGGCGGATGCTCATCAAACAACACCGAAACCGTGAAAAAAGACAAAACTACATCTCCCGATTACGGCGGTACGGTAAAAATGGGCTGTGTGCCGATAGACACTCTTAATCCGCTTATTACTCAGCACAGCTCTGTAAGCGATTTTTTGAGCCTTGTGTATGATGGACTGTTTAATACTAAAAATGATTTTACCGCTCTTCCCGTACTTGCCTCATCGTTTACGGTTTCATCCGATAATACGGTTTACACGGTCAAGCTCAGAGACGGTATAAAATTTCACAGCGGAAAAACGCTCACTTCGGAGGATGTTGTTTCAACATTGACATATATATCGTTTTACGGCGGCCGATACAGCTCTGTTTTAGAAAGCATTGCTGCATATTCGGCAGACGGTGATGATAAGGTTATATTTACTCTTTCTTCACCGAAATCGGATTTCGTAAATGATCTGGATTTTCCCATACTCCCGTCGGGGCTCGGGGCAGACAGCTTTATGGCGCAAAACGGCGATTTTATTCCGGACGGAACGGGAATGTATAAATATGACGGATGCATTAAATATAAAAATATATATTTAAAATACAATCCCTCATGGCACGGAGAAAGCGGACGTCCGTATATAGATAATATAGATGTGGAAATTCTGTCGGATTCCGATACAGTAATATCAGCTTTTGATTCGGGTGAGACCGAAATTCTTTTGACATCATGGAAAAACATCGACGAACTCGGACTTACATCCAATGTATATAATAAGTTTTCAGTAAAGCAAAACAGGTTCACATATATCGGCATAAACAGCGGAGCCGCTGCATTTGATACAAAGGAAGAACGGTTAAGTCTTTCCGGGCTTATTGACTATGAAAAATTGGTTGAGGAAATAACTCTCGGAAACGGAGAGCGTGCTTTTTCTCCCATAAGAAGCGAGGCATATTACAATACCGACAGCGAAAATGTAAAAAGCAAAAATAAGAACGCTTCATCACCCGATACGGCATACCGTGAGGATAATATTGATGAAGATACCCATAAAATAAATCTTTTGTATAATACGGGCAGCAAAACGAAAGAACGTCTTGCAATGTCGCTTAAAAAAATGATAGAAAGCGGAGGCTACAGCGTAGTTCTTGACGGATGTGATTTTGAAACATATTCTTCAAAAGTTACCGCGCAGCAATATGATCTTTACGTGGGTGAAGTGATAATGCCCGGAAGCGCTGATTTATCGTTTATGTTCGGCTCTCAGCGTTCATCCCAAAATTTAACCGTATTTCATTCAAGCGAGCTTGATGCGCTTGCGTCAAATTTGCAGATAGCGTCCGATAAAAATGAAAAACAGGTTGCTTTTGAGAATTTCAAAAATTATTATGCCGAAAACGCAATTCAGATACCGCTGTATTTTACCGACGGAGCCGTGTTTGTAAATAAGCGTATTCACGGCAAGCTTACGCCGAACATGTCTGACATGCTGTGCGGTTTTGAAAAATTATATATAAAAGAAAAAACATCCGACAAATAAAATCGGTATTTATAAAATATCCGGTAATTCAATAAATAGAATTATATTGTTAAAATTTGTTTAAACAAAGACAATCAATAGGAACTATATCTATCAATTTATTTGTAGGGAACGCTGCCCACAGCGTTCCGCAAAGGAAAATTAAAAATATACATCCTGTTAACGGGAAATAGATAAATAAAAAACTCAGCAAGATATACATTAATTTTGATATCTTATAATTCTAAAGTTAACTATATTACAAATTTATCAAGGAGGAAAATAAATAATGAGCATAAGAATAGGTATTTGCGGTTACGGTAATTTGGCAAAGGGCGTGGAGCTTGCAGTCAGAAATAACGACGATATGGAGCTTGCCGCTGTTTTTACGCGCCGCGACCCCGAAAAAATTAAAATTAAAACGCAAAGTGTTCCGGTTTGTAATGTTTCAAGGGTAGCGGAATTTACGGATGATATTGACGTTATGATTCTTTGCGGCGGAAGCGCAACGGATCTTCCTGAACAGACCCCGGCAATGGCAAAATTATTTAACGTGATTGACAGCTTTGATACGCATGCAAAGATTCCCGAGCATTTTAAAAATGTAGACAGCGCGGCGAAATCCGCAGGCAAAACGGCAATCATATCTGTCGGATGGGATCCGGGTATGTTCTCTTTGAACAGAATGTATGCCGGTGCAATTCTTCCGGACGGAAAAGACTATACATTTTGGGGAAAGGGTGTAAGCCAGGGTCACTCGGACGCTATTCGCAGAATAGACGGCGTTGTTGACGCTAAGCAATATACGATTCCGGTCGATTCGGCTCTTGAAGCTGTACGCTCCGGCTCTGCACCGGAACTTACAACACGTGAAAAACATACCCGTGAATGTTTTGTTGTTGCAAAAGAGGGTGCCGACCTTGAAAAAATAGAAAGTGAAATTGTCAATATGCCTAATTATTTTGCTGATTATGATACGACGGTTCATTTTATATCACAGGAAGAACTCAACGCAAATCACAGCGGTATTCCTCACGGAGGATTTGTTATAAGAAGCGGAAAAACGGGCGAGAATGGGGAAAATAAGCATATTATAGAATACAGCTTAAAGCTTGATTCAAATCCGGAGTTTACGGCGTCTGTTCTTGTTGCGTATGCACGTGCGGCATATCGCCTGAACAAAGAGGGCTCGACAGGATGCAAGACCGTTCTGGATATAGCTCCGGCGTATCTCAGCAGCAAAAGCGGAGAAGAACTTAGAAAAAATATTTTGTAAGCCGGATCAGAAATAATACGGAGCAGCACAGAGACTGCATCGGATACAAATTAAAATTTAAAAGCAGCCGGTACGGCGCAGTGAAAAAAATAACATAGCCGAAAACTTTTATAATGATAAGTTTTCGGCTATGTTTTGTTATTTATTCGCCTTGCAAATTCTGTTTCTTTCATTCATTGCGTTTGTAAGCTGTTTAATTATTACTTTGCTTTCATCAGAATTTATGGCACTCTTTAATTTAACAAGAAGTTCATCTATGCGGTTTTCAATCTCCTTTGTCGCATCGGCGGAAACGGGATCGCTAAAGCGAAAACTTTCTGCGAGGGCTTCAAGCTCTTTTTTTATTTCGGGATTTTCACATAAATCAATTGCACCGGCAATATCCGTATTAAACATTTCGACTGCTTTGGTTACGGTTTTTGATTTTTCGTCAAAATTCTCAATTATATCACGTGCATTATCGGCTGCAATAAATCCAATAGCTGCAAGCCCCAAGAACACAACAGATGGCAAAAGAGCAATCCAATACGGAACTTTAACAAAGAATCCGACTATAAAAATAATAAGACTGAAAGCAACCTGCACCGTGAGATATATAATACCGATTCTGAAAATAGGGTAGCCGTACACTTTGCTGATAATTGCAGTATCACCGTAAAATGCTTTTCGCGTTATAACAAAGCTTGCACCGAATGCCAAAACTGCGAACAGAAACGAAATCCAAGCCGCGGCACTGTTTTTCGGAAACGGTACAATTACAAAAGCAAGTATGTAAACCGCCGCGGCAATGGCGTAAACTGCAATTACAGATTTATTTTTTTTGTCAATTATCATTGTTTAGTCCTCCCTTTTATGTCCGCAATCGGGGCAGAATTTTGAAGTTATTCCGGTTTTTCCGCAGGAGCAGTTCCATGTTTGATTTTCATGCCTTTTGCTGCCGCACTCCGGACAGAAATTAGATGTAATATTCTTCATTCCGCAGGCACAGTCCCATCCTGTTTTTTCTTCCGGCTTTGCACTTCCGCATTCCGGGCAGAACTTTGAGGTTATTCCCGTTTCCCCGCAAGTGCAGTTCCAACCGTTCATGCCTTCATTCGGCACGGCACTGCTGCCGATTTCGCTCCCTGCTTGCATAATGGGATTTATGGCATCCTTTGTCATATTGATAACGCCGCCCATAGCGCCGAGCGTTACGCCAAGACCGGCAATATCACCAAGTGCCGAGCCGCCGGTGCTGCTGCCTGTAATGCCGTTCTGCATTGCTTCCATACCGACCATACGGCTTGTTTCCTGCGAATATGTGTAGCCTTTCATTTTCATTTCCGCGGCCTCTGCAGCAGCTTGCGCTTTATATGCTTCAGCCTCTCCCTGCGCCTTAATCTTAAGAGCTTCCGCTTCACCTTGTGCACCCACCATTTTAAGTTGTGCTTCGGTCTGTGCTTCAAGGATCTTTCGCCCCTGTGCCGCCTCTGCCTCGGCTTTTCGGATTTCTTCTTCACGCACTTTTAAAGTTTTGTCAGCAAATTGCTGTTTTAAACGCCTGAAATTCGGGTCATCGTCGGGAGTCAAAATGCTTGTCACAAAGAACTCAGGCATATACAAACCGTATTCGTCCAAAGTTTTGTTGATTATAACTCTCAAGTTGTCTGAAATGGTATCGATATATTCATCTATTTCAAGTATATTGATGTTGCTGTCCTTAATTGTTTTGGCAAGGTTTGCCTTAACCTTATTCATAACAAGTGCCTTAAATTTACCCACAACCGAAGTTATGCTGTAACCTCCGCCGATAACATCATTTTGCGTAAATTCGCCTGCCGTTCCGACAAGCTTTATCAAAAGCTTTCTGGAATCGTTCACACGCATACTGAAATTTCCGCAAGCGCCGATTTCAATATGTAAACCGGATGCCGGGTCAAAAAGGCGAACTTTTGAGTCCGTTCCCCATTTAATGCCCATTTGCGTTGTGAGGTTAATAAAATACACCTCGGAATGGAACACTTCATCTGTATTTGTCGGCAGCTTATACAGATTTTCCAAAAGGGGGATATTCTGTGTTGATAGTGTGTATCTTCCTGCCCCGAAAAGGTCTAAAGCCTTTCCGTCACGAAAAAATATAGCTTCCTGCGACTCATGAACAATAAGCTGTGAGCCTAAATT
The DNA here is from genome assembly GCA_934463165.1 of uncultured Clostridia bacterium. GTDB lineage: Bacteria > Bacillota > Clostridia > UMGS1810 > UMGS1810 > RGIG1828. Next base: position 54,745 of record CAKSJG010000010.1, on the reverse strand, counting down.
AAAGTCCTCAATCGGATGCTTCCACACAAAGGTTTCGTTGTTGCCCTCGTACTTGATAACGCTTGCCAAGCCTTGATTTTTAACTTTTTCCTTCGCAATGCGCTCCTGCACATTGATTACGGTATCGCAAAGTGGGCAAGTGTAGCTTGTCGCATTCTTGTCAGCAGATAATTTACAGCTGCACGAAGGACAGGTGAACTCCACAAGTGTCGCCAAATTCTCGGCAGTGTTTATTTTTTCATGACAAACAGGGCAAACTGCATTTTCGCCTTTGCTTTGGTCGAAAACGACGTTGTTTCCACAGTGCGGACATAGTTTTGATGTCATTTTATCTGTTTTGACATTTATAATGTTTCCGCACGAACATTCAATCTTCTTTTTAACAAAAAATCCTGTCGATGCCTCTGCATACCGCCCGCACGACGGGCATTCTATTACAAATTTAGACATTTATTTTTCCTCCAGTTCTATTTTTTCGCATATTTCAATTATTTTCATTATCTTTTATTCTGTGCTATGCACTTTCGAGTGCTGTTTGCATAACGCCTTTTACTATGCCCTCTGAACATGACTTTATAATATCTAATATCGCTTTTCTGGTACAATTTATTGCACGAATTGACAAATCATAGTAAGTAATATTATCAGTCGTTCTTACTATAATCAGTTCTGCTTTTTCAAGTTGTTTTATATATGTATTAAATTCTTCCGGACATATTTTGTAAATTTGGGGTAACACGTGCTTACGATTGCGTGTTGCTTTTATAATGCTGCAATAAATTGAATCAGCTGTTTTCGCACGTGCATTAGTGTATGGCGGTCTTGCCGAGTTAGGGACAAAATTCTTGGAAATATCTCCGCCGGGGATAAGTTGTTTGGAAATCCATTTTTTACAGTTTCCTTGTTCTTTATACCGTAATTCTTCGTAAATTCTTCTATAGTCATATATTTTTCCACCTTTTACTGTATCAAAGATATTGTTTTAATACTTTTCCTCAATAATCCTTTCGCTTTCCACATTTAGTACAAGTTTTTGAGAACAAACCTTTAAATGTGCCGCCGCAATGCTGACAAACGCCTACGGAACGATACTCGGCTTTTTTTCTTTCCCATTCCGCTTTTGCGATTTGTTCCTGCCTTTCTCTTTCAAGCCTTTTCGCTTCATTCGCCGCTTTAATTTCAGCGAGCCGTTTTTCTTCAGCCGCTTTGCGTTTAGCTTCAGCCGCTGCTTGCTTTCGCTGAATTTCTTCTCTTTCTTTCTCAATTTTCTTAAATTCGGTGTTTCTGTTTTCGATATAGTCTTCAATTGATGCAAATCTTTCAGGAATATATATGTTTTTCCAACCCGCAACTTCACATAGACCGTCTTTGTTATCTCCGCAGGCAAGCACGGTTCCGTCTGATTTCAAGCCGACCGTATAATCACTGCTGGCAGAAATTGCAACAATATTATTCCAACCCGCAACTTCACATAGACCGTCTTTGTTATCTCCGCAGGCAAGCACGGTTCCGTCTGATTTCAAGCCGACCGTATAATCACTGCTGGCAGAAATTGCAACAATATTATTCCAACCCGCAACTTCACATAGACCGTCTTTGTTATCTCCGCAGGCAAGCACGGTTCCGTCCGATTTTAAGCCGACCGTATGATTACGTCCGGCAGAAATTGTAATAATATTATTCCAATCCGCAACTTCACATTGACCACATCCGTTATTTCCGCAGGCAACAACTGTTCCATCTGATTTTAAGCCGACCGTATGATAAACGCCGGCAGAAATTGCAATAATATTTTTCCAATCTGTGATCTCACATTGACCATATTCGTTATCTCCGCAGGCAAGAACTGTTCCGTCTGATTTTAAGCCGATTGTATAGTACCAACCGGCTGAAACTGCAACAATATTACGCCAGTCCTCAACGTTACATGGTTCATAGTAGCTATCTCCGCAGGCAAGAACTGTTCCGTCTGATTTTAAGCCGACCGTATGATCATTGCCGGCAGAAATTGCAACAATATTCCTCCAATCTGCAACTTCGCATTGACCATCTCTGTTATATTTGCAGGCAACAACTGTTCCGTCTGATTTTAAACCGACTATATGGAACAGACCGGCTGAAATTGTTATGCCAACGGTCTGATGTTCCTTTTGCATTTTAGGCAGCCGGTTTTTAGACATTGCCAACTCTTCGTTGCATAGCCTAACCAGCTCTTTGGCGTCTTTGAATTCACCGATTTCTTCCAACATGCAAATTGCCGATTCAAGAGATTGTTGTGTTTTTTCTTCCATTGATTTTACAGCATTTCGATATACATTTTCGCATACATATGCCTTAACTTCGTCTACTCTCTCTTTAGACGCAAATTTTGTAAATCTTTTATAATTAGCAGATGATAGACTTGTACTTATCTCACATATCTTCTGCAATTTATCCATGTAATTCTGTGGAACCTGAATAGTAAACGGCATATTATCTACCAGTTTTTTTGCGTCTTCAAGAGATTTTCTTGTAATTTCGCGAACACATTTGACAAGTTGAAGTTTATTATTACAATTTATAACTGTACAAAATGGTGCAACATCAATTTTTGAAACATTATGACATTTCAGTTCCACCAAAAATTTTCCCAAATAAGCCTCGGCATTTTCGGGGTCAATATCAAGCACCTTTTCACAATATTCATCGGCACTGTTCCAGTTTCCGTCCTCTAAAAACATAAACACTCTTTTTAAAAGTGAATCAACGGTTGCATTTGCGGAAGTTTGTGCAGGTGTTTCATTTTCGTGTTTGCTATCTTGTTCGGGATTTACAATCTTGCACACACCACGTACCAAATCCTGCAAAAATCCGAGCTTTGCCATATCCTGACCTTGCAAATTCTTAAATTCCTGCGGTATGTCATAAGCGTCCATATCACGGTAGCAGGGAATAAGGACTTTGCTTTTATCCGCTTGCATCAATGCAAGGTATCGGCTCCATTCGTTCTTAACCCACACCGAATTAAAATATTCTTCTTTCGTGCCAATCGCAAGCATAACCTTTGCGCTGTTTAATGCCGCAAAAATATACGGTTCGTATTCTTTACCAAGCTTATCTTCAAGCGTAATCCTTGCGAAAAATACCTTTAATCCCTGATTTGTAAGCTCCGTATAAATATCCTGTGCCAAAACACTGTCCTGTGTCCGTTCGCCCAAATCGTCGGTTTCCTTATAGCAGATAAATACGTCGAACGGTTCTTCATTATGTACAACGGACAAAATATCCTTTTGCAAACGGTCAATTTCCGTTGCTTCATTTTTGTAAATATCCTGTGCAATTACGTCGGACTTTTCGATTGCTGACTTGTAATTTTCATCATCAAAAATACTTTCAAATGATGTTCTGTGACAGGTCGGAATTTTTCTTGCCGTTTTCGGATCGTCCACATATTCGATTCCGAATTTGCAAAGGCAAAGACCCCAATAGCTTTCGGCGTCGTCGGGAAATTCCGCCGTAATACTCTCGTAGATACCTGCCGCCTTGTCAAATTCCCCGGCAATTCGGAGCCTGTTTGCCCGGTTGAAAAGATTTGTTTTCTTTTCATCATTTCCGGTTGGAATTGTCTGTTTTGTTCCGCAAAACTCACATTCTGCAACTTTTTCTCCGCGGACAACATTCAATTCTCCGCCGCACATTTTGCATTTTAATATTGCCATTTTTACCCTCCTGTTAATAGCTACAATTTTCATTTGTTATTGCCATTGATCATTACATCTAATTCTTTTGTTAATTGATTAACATTTCCTGCGTTTTGAATAATGGATATGTAAGAATCTTCATGGTTATCCTGTAACTTTAGATTTTTGAGAACTCTCTGCAATTCTATGTTTTCATCAAAACAGTTTGAATTGTCTTCATACTTACAAAAAATAAGCCTTTTTCTATTTTTTACATAATTTCTCAATATAGCATTAATATGATTGTCATTTTCGTTTATGTTGTATCCGACAATAATTAATGTTTTTGTACTGTCAAGAACATTAAGTGCGCTGACGTATTCTTTTAATTGGCAACTATGAATAATAGGCTTTACCGGAGCTTGGGTTGCCAAAAACGGAAATATTAATTTATTGTCAAACATATTTTTCTCTTCATATGTGCATACGTCCAATTCATCAGGAATTTCAAACTCTGATAATTTTCCTGCCAAATATGATGATTTTTTTCCCCAATAATGGGCAACAAATGGGGTGTAATTTGTGGTAAGTGCGTATGAGTCTGAAAACTTTTTATGTAACATTTTATAGTAATTTTTATTATCATCCAAATCAAATTTTTTATCGTCTCCGTTTTCAATATCGATTAAGCGCTTGCTTACTTTATAAAGATTATTCAAAACACTTTTATATATATTTTCTCCATCAAATGATTTTTCACCAATTATATCTAAAAGAGGTATAATAATTGAAAAATAACAACTCCAAAAATAGTTAATTAATCTCCAAAATCTTTTTGTTCCGGCTCGCTCTCGGTTTATTATAACAGAAAAATCTTTTTCTATGCTCCCATAATAATCAAGATTTTTTCTTAATTGCTCATAATTGCTATTGTCATCTTTGTTTTTATCATCGATATCGGTTATGATTTTTTCATATACATTATTTTTTACATATTGCTTAAAATCGTTACAATTATTTTGTTCTTTATATTGTATGAATTTTTCATATAAAGATTTTGTATAATAATCCATTTCTTCCAAATCATTGCAATGACCTATAGCAAGTTCTATTATTTTAAAGAATGTCGTACTATCTTTTGCAAACATAAATTCTTTTTGATACCCATTTACATTTTTTGCTTTATAAAATTCTGCAAGAGCAGCATACATTTTATTTCGCTTGCATAGAATGGTTTTATTTGTATATTCAGCCCCCAAAGGCAGTCCGAATTTTGTTTCTGCTCCCGCACCAAATAAAAAAGTGATATCGTGCTGTGAATTTTTTCTCATTTGAAATGCCTCCAATACTTTTATTCGCTTTGGTTTAAATTGACTTACATTTTGTATCAATATTTATTTTCTTCCGCGTTGTGTACAAGGTTCTGAAAAAATTAGTATAGCCTTATTACTTAACCGTGCTTAAATCAATCCACAAAGCGGGGCGAACAGCAAAATTACTACGGTTAACACTGGCGGCGCCTATCACGTATTCATAATTGTTATTGATACTGATACCAGCGGCCAAATTCAGTTTACTGCCGGGCGACCGCAGCCAGTAGTAACATTCTTTTAAAGGGTTTTTAAATCCTTATTTTCGCTGATAGATTTAAAAAGATATGCTGCTTTTCTATAATTACTTTCAGTGGTTGCCTTGGATATTGCGTTCTTTGCATCTGTATAAAATCTTGCAAACGTGCATTTTTGTTTCGCTTTTTAATATATTCAGTATAATTTTGCAATTCTGTTTTTAATTTTTCGTTACCAAACCGCATTATCTTTTGATAATTATTCCAGCTTTCAAAAGATTTTCTGCAATTTTTTAAATCCGCTTGCTTTTTGACACGCATTGCAGCCATCAGTTTTCCCAAATATGATATTTGTTATTGACATAGTTTAAGTAATTTATCTTTTTCTTGTGATAGTTTGTTTATTTCGGATTTCCTTTTATCAATTAACAGTTTTGATTTTTCCTTTTTTGATTGAAGTACTTTTTCTTCTGCAACGATGTCTTTGTTTATTTGTGTATATTTAGAATTAAATTCTTTTTTTGCTTGACTCTTTTTCGTTAAGCAATTCTGTAATTCTATATTGACTTTTTCCAAAGCTTTATCAATTTCTTTTTTGCGACTCATTTCCCAAAATATCAGAGCCTTTTTTTCTTTTAACAGATTTCTACGTTTCTGGGCATACCTTTCATATTCAGTATCTAATTTCGCAATAACCTGTTTTTGAAGTTCTTCTAGTTCTTTCTGATCTTTCTTTTTCGCATTGAAAGTATTCGACATTAGTTCAATAGTAGCCAAATTATTTTCTAAGTCAGTAACCTCGTCATTAAGTTGTTTAATTTGATTTGTAAGAGAAATGCATATTTTTTGAAAATGTTTTTTGATTTTTTGATTAATTTCTGTGTATTTATTATTTGATCCTGCAAACCGAACTGCCTTTTGATATGGTTTGCAATCATCAAGTACAATTTTTTCTGAAATCAGCTTGTTTAAAAGCTTTTCATCAGAAGAACATCTAAATTTTGATAGCACTATTCCCCAGTATGCTATGTCATTTTCCGGATCTAAATCCAAAGCTTTTTCGGCATATTCGTTAGCACTTGTATAATCTTCATCTTCCAGAAACATAAAAACACGTTTTAAAAGGGGTTCTACATTAACATTTGTGATATAGACTTCTTCTTGCGTAGATGAAGTTGAATCATTGATGTTAATAACTTTTTTGATCCCACGTGCAATATCGTTGATAAATCCGATTTTGCTCATATCTTGTGCCTGAAGATGCGCAAACTCCTCCGGCAATTCATATGCGTCCATATCCCGATAGCAGGGGATAAGCAGTTTTGTGTGGTCTTTTTGAATGAGTTTTAAAAATCTTGACCACTCGTTTTTAACCCAAACGGCATTAAAATACTCCGGTTTTGTTCCGATAACAAGCATGACTTTTGCGGAATTGAGTGCAGCAAATATGTACGGCTCATATGCCGTACCGAGCTTGTTTTCCAATGTGATTGCAGCATAAAACACCTTGAGTCCCTCTTGTGTCAGCTGATGATAGATGTCATTTGCTATAACGCTGTCCTGTGTTCTTTTTCCGGTGTTGTCGGTCTCTTTGTAGCAGATAAACACATCAAAAGGTTCTTCCTTGTATGCAATAGACAATATATCTTTTTGCAGTCTGTCAATTTCTTTTGCTTCCGATTCATAAATTTCTCGTTGAACGGAGTCTGCATAAGAAAGAGCAGACTTGTAATCATCATCTGCAATAATCGAATCAAAAGATGTCCTGTGGCAGGTCGGTATTCTCTTAAAGCTCTGTGGGTCTTCCACATATTCAATGCCGTATTTGCATAGAATAAGTCCCCAATATGCTTCTGCCTGTGTTTCATCATTTTGAATTATTCTCTCATATATTTCCGCCGCTTTGTCAAACTCGCTTTTCATACGCAAAATATTTGCACGGTTAAAAAGCCCCTGCAAGTTTTCGTCCTTACTCGTCGGAATTGTCTGTTTTGTTCCGCAAAATTCACATTCCGTGACGCTTGTGTTTTCCGAAACATTTAATTCCCCACCGCACATTTTACATTTTAATATTGCCATTGTTTACCTCTCCGTTTTTTATCTCATTATCAGAAAAAGTACCGTATGGAAAATGATAGTGCTAACCATACGATTTTTTACATGTATCAAAGTTTCTTTTAATACTTTTTCCTGCAATATTCCACATAATTTTGATTATGTGGAACATTACTTGTACATATCGTTACAAAAATCAAAAATAGACATGAGAATAAGACCGATTCCAAAATGCAAATTTTAATCGGTCGATTTGTGCTGCAATTTTTTTGTGCATATTATAGATTTTTTATGGATTGGTTGATTTTATTTGGTTTTTATGCTATAATTTTACATATAATGTTGTATCATGTTTTATATTCAATCCACATAATCAAAATTATGTGGATTTTTATCTAACACCGCAAAAGTCCGAGTTTTTGTATTTGTCTGCGGCAGATATCACCGTTTTCTATGGTGTAGATACGGGTGGTTTCAATGCTTGAATGCCCCAATATATCGGCAAGTCTGACAATATCCTTTTGCAGGCTGTAATATGTCCTTGCAAACAAGTGACGGAAGTTATGCGGGAAAACTTTATCCTTTGACACTCCTGCGGCTTCGCAAAGATTTTTAAGCATTTTCCATATATAGCTCCTGTCGAGCGGCTTTCCGTTTCCGGTCACGAATACCGAACCGCTTTTAATTCCTTGTTTCTTTATATATTCTTTCAGCATTCTGCAAAGCTCTTTCGGCAAAAATATTGTTCTCATTTTGCCTTTGCAGCTTATAACCGCCTGACCTTTCTTTACGGCTTCACAGGTTACGAACCTTAATTCCGATACCCTGATCCCGGTGCTGCATATCGTTTGCATCAGCAAGTATAGTCTTTCGTTCTTTTTTCTTTTTGCAGCTGCGAGTAATCTTTCATATTCCGCCTTTGTCAGCTCTTTATCTTTATTTGAAAATATTTGCCGTTGAATTTTTAATGCTTTTATCCGTATATCATGCCACCCTGTAAATGCAAAAAAGCTGTTAAGAGAAGATATTGCCGCATTTACGCTGCTCGGAGCATACTTTTCACAAAGCTTCTTTTTGTAATTCAAAGCTAATATCTTTGTTGCCTCCCGACCGGCGAGCCATATCATAAAAAATGTAGCATCTCGAATATATTTTTCTATTGTATTTTCACTCTTTTCCTCCATTGTTAAATATGTTTTAAAGCTCAAAATCAGCTCGTTTGTGATTTTTCTCATTCAAATCAACTTCCTTTCCCGTGTATATTTTATCACTTATACAAACACTCTGACAAATGTACGGTATTTTAAAATATAAATTAAGCCCGAACATACAAACTGAATTTTGCCTGTGTGTTCGGGTTTTTGCATTTTTTGTCATTGATTGTTTTATATTTCATAAAATCAAGGTGAAAAGAAAGAATAATAAGAAAAGCGGAGCAGATCCGCATGTTCGCAACTGCTCCGCAAAAAATTTTTTTGTGTTACTGCCGCCGAATGCGGCTTCGTCTTGTTTTTAATAATTATTTATATTTATCATTAAAGCTTGTGTACGCTGAGAGCTCTTATTGCATTTAAAACAGCAATAACCATAACGCCGACATCGGCAAATATAGCTGCCCACATGTTTGCAATACCAAGCGCGCCGAGAGCCAGACACAGGAACTTAACAGCAAGTGCAAATATTATATTCTGATATACAATTGCAATGCATTTTCTTGATATTCGGATTGCCTTTGAAATTTTGAGCGGATCATCATCCATAAGTACGACGTCCGCAGCTTCAATTGCCGCGTCGGATCCCATAGCGCCCATTGCAATGCCTATATCGGCACGCGTCAGCACGGGTGCGTCGTTTATACCGTCGCCGACAAATGCAAGCTTTTCTTTATCTGTTTTTTGGTTTATCATCTCACATACCTTTTCCACCTTGTCGGCAGGGAGGAGCTCGCTGTGAACTTCATCGATATCAAGCTCTTTTGCGACCTGTTCTGCGGTTTTTGCATTGTCACCCGTCAGCATAACGGCTTTTTTAACTCCGCAGTGCTTAAGCATTTCTATTGCTTTTTTCGAATTCGATTTAATAACATCGGAAATTACTATATGACCTGCATACTCACCGTCAACAGCCATGTGAATTATTGTTCCGGCACTGTGGCAGTCCATATATTTTATTCCGTACATATCCATAAGCTTTTTGTTGCCGGCAAGAACAGAGTGAGAGTCAACGGTTGCTTTTATTCCCTTGCCGCTTATCTCTTCTATGTCGGAGACTCTGTCGCGGTTTAAAGATTTTCCGTAAGCTTTTTGCAGGCTTTTGCTTATAGGATGCGACGAGCTGCATTCGGCAAGCGCTGCATATTCTAGCAGTCTTTCGCGTGCCATCGGGCTGTGATGAACGGCGCTTACCTCGAAAACACCGCGCGTGAGAGTTCCTGTTTTGTCAAATACAACGTATTTTGTCTGCGAGAGGGTTTCAAGATAATTTGACCCCTTTATGAGTATTCCCTCTTTGCTTGCTCCGCCTATTCCGGCAAAGAAGCTCAGCGGTATGCTTATAACCAAGGCGCACGGGCATGATATAACAAGAAACGTCAGAGCTCTGTATATCCATTCGCTCCACAGACCGGCTGTGCCCATCATCAAATTGATAACGGGAGGCAGAATTGCAAGCGCAAGTGCAAAATAGCATACTGCCGGAGTATAAATACGCGCAAATTTTGAAATGAAGTTTTCGGATTTTGATTTTCTTGAGCTTGATTCTTCAACAAGCTCTAAAATTTTTGATACGGTTGATTCGCCGAATTCTTTTGTTGTTCTGATTTTGAGTACGCCCGACATATTAATGCATCCGCTGATGACTTCATCGCCCTCCGATGCATCGCGCGGTGCGCTTTCACCCGTAAGGGCAACGGTGTTAAGCGTTGATTTGCCGCTTGCTATAACACCGTCAATCGGGATTTTTTCGCCGGGATTCACAACTATTGTACTTCCGATGCCGACCTCATCCGGGCTGACCTTAATGAGTTTTCCGTCTTTTTCGATATTTGCATAATCCGGGCGGATATCCATGAGCGCTCCGATGTTTTTACGGCTTTTGCCCACGGCATAATTTTGAAACAGTTCTCCGGTTTGATAAAACACCATAACCGCAATAGCTTCGCTGTAATCACCGCTTTTTTCATATATGGCAAGTGCAAATGCACCGACGGTTGCTATTGCCATAAGGAAATTTTCATCAAACACTCTTCCGTTTAATATTCCCTTTCCCGCTTTTCTTAAAATGTCATATCCTATAATAAGATATGCCGCAAAAGACAAACAAAAATTAATGATGCCGTAATTCGGGATAAGCTTCAGACAGATAAGCATTACCGCGGAAAATATTATTCGTATGAGCATCTTTTTTTGTTTTTTTGTCATGGATAATTCCTCCCGTCACAAAAATATGCAAATATTATAACTCTATTTCGCAATCAGGTTCAACTTTTTTGCATGCTTTGAGAACATCTTTCATAACAGCGTCCGCGTTTGCACCGTCAGCAAACTCCACAATCATTTTTTGGAGCATAAAGTTTACGGTTGCATTTGCCACTCCGTTTGTTTTTTTTGCTTCGTTTTCCATAAGGTTAGCGCAGTTTGCGCAGTCAACTTCGATTTTGTAAGTTTTTTTCATTTAAAAACATTCCTTTCGCCGATTTTTATAACAATTAAGTTGTTGCTTAATCGTTATGTCTGTAGTATAGTATATACATGGCAAAAAATCAAGAGTATATGACAAATTATTTCCAAAAAGGCTAAAAACATTTCCAAACGGAACAGTAATAAATATGAAGGTGACAATGTGTTTGCTTTAACACACCGCTGCAGCGCTGAAACTCGCTTTCAATCAAAAAATAAAAAGCATACCCTAATGCCTCGCCCGAAAAGCGCTTGCAGACGAGCGGATGGATAATATCAGCACCTACGCGCATGGGGAAGAAAAAATTTCTTGCATAATATTAAATTATTGTGTTTATATTGCGCAAGCGGAACGCTGTGGTCAGCGTTCCCTACTCAGTTATTGAAAGTTTGCAAATAATTATTAACCGGATTCTTGTTATAATTTTTGTTTAAATCAATTTCTTAATTGAAAATATACCTATCAATTTATTCGTAGGGAACGGTGCCCACACCGTTCCGCTGCATAAAACATACAAAATAATATGATTAAACGCAAGAACGAGTGTTCGAATATCAACGCACCTGCTTAAGCACATGGGAGCCGAATACGATATACAAATTTATAAAAAAGTAAAAATAAATAAGTTTTTCTGATATTTATCTTGCTTTTTAGACAATTTTTGTGTATAATATAGATATAATTTATGCATGACGGTATTGTCATGTGTTAAATATCCAAAATATAATTTTATGGAGGTAAAGAAAATGGATCAAATTAATTATCAGGGCGGCATGATGCCCGTGCCCCCGCAGAAAAAGGACGGAACAACCGCACCGTTTGTGGTTACTCTTGTTGCGGCGCTGCTTCTTATTGCGGCATTTTTCCTGCCGTATCTTTCAATGTCAAGGGAATATATGGAATCATTCGGAGGTCTTGCATCTCTCGGAAGTGCTGCTGCCGGATTTGATGTTACGAGTATTTCATTCCTTACAATGACCAGAGTAATTCTCGATGCATCGTCTGCTTTCGGTATGGCCGATGAAATGGTAATAACACTTGTGGTTTTAATTATTCTGGCAGTTCTTTCGCTTTTTACTCTGCTTTTTGCAGCAATAAAAAAGCCCGTTGCCGCTATTGTTTTTGATATTCTGACATTCCTTGTTTTTCTTCTCATGGCTTTTGGTATGAGAGAGAGCGGACTTATCGGAAACGGCTTTAATTACGGCATCGGATTTTATGCTTACATAATCTCGATAATTGCGGTTCTTGCATGTTCAATATGGCTTGCAATTGCAAAATCAAGTGCAAAAAAAGCGGCTTATGATGCAAATGTTTATAATGCGGCATACAATGCTGCATATGATGCACAATATGCACAGAATCCTGTGCAAAACCCTGCACAGGACCCCGTTCAGAACCCTGTTCAGAACCCTGTTCAGAACCCTGTTCAGAATCCTGTTCAGAATCCTGTTCAGAATCCTGTTCAGAATTCCGGCGAAAACGATGAAGATCAGAACAGTTAAAATAATAAAAAACGGCGGCAAAACAAATCGTTTTGCCGCCATTTTTTTATAACAGTTTATTTACTATATACTCCGCGCACTCAAGTGCATCATTTTTGTTTTCCGATGTAAAATCCGAAACCTCCCGATAGTATGCTTCTCTTTGCAAAAAAAGCTTCTCAAGTGCATTTCCGCCGTCAGACAGCGGTCTGGATTCGGTTGCAAGTTCATTTATGCTGCGCTCGATAAATACAACATTTGAGTTTTGCCGCATTGCCGTGCGATTTTCTTCTTTTATGACGGCACCGCCGCCTGTGGCTATAACGCATGCCGATTTTTTTGAAAGCTCTTTTATTACTTCGGATTCAATTTTCCTGAATGTTTCTTCTCCGCGGTTTTTAATTATTTCGGCAGGAGAGCACTTTTCTGTTTGAGTTATAATATCATCGCTGTCAAAAAATTCTCTGCCTGTTATATTCGCAATAAGCTTTCCGACAGTTGATTTACCGCTGCCGGGCATTCCGACAAGTATTATATTCATCATGGCATTTCGGCATTTTTTGTATATATCGGCAATTACATCATCGCGTTTTTCAATAGTCGTGTCAAAAAACAATTCATGTGCTTTTGCAGCCTGTGCCACAAGCATATACAGTCCGCTCGTGCAGGGAATGCCGCGAACTTTTGCCCGTCTTACAAATTCAGTCGTGTGCGGATTGTATACAACATCTATCGCTCCCGAAAGCTTCGGAAAAAGATCAAAATCTATTATGCAGCTTCCGTTATTCGGATACATTCCGACGGGGGTTGTATTTATCAGGATATCCGCATCGCTTTCGGATGATACATTCTCATAATTTACCTTGCTTGTTCGGCTTACGGTTACAATTTTTCCTGCTCCCATAACCTCGGATGCCGCATGAGCGGTAAGGCTTGTGCCTCCGCTGCCGAAAATCAGAACCTTTTTACCCGAAAAATCGATTTTCGCGCGCTTTGCCATTTCAATAAAGCCGAATATGTCTGTATTGTAGCCGTAAAGTTTGCCGTTTTTGTTTACAACCGTGTTTACAGATCCGATTCTTTCAGCTTCTTCTGAAACCTCATCACAAAGTGTAAGCGCATCTTTTTTATAAGGTATGGTAACGTTTACGGCACTGAATTTTCTTTCAGAAAAAAATGAATAAAATTCATCTTTTGTCATGCTGAGGAGTTTATAATCATTATTTCCGAGCATGTTGTGTATTGTTTCAGAGTAGCTGTGTGCAAGTTTTTCGCCGCATAATCCGTATTTTGACATGTTATCCTCCGAAGTTTTTTATTAATTTTCAACCTGTATTTCTTTGTATATGCCTATGAACTTAAAGAATGGGAGAGTTGCGTCAAGAAGCGAAAACAGTCCGAGCATATCTTCATTTACGCCGCTTATATCCGCTTCTGCATAAAACATAAACTCAAAATCTTTTCCCGATATTGGTTTGCTCTCTATCTTGGTGAGATTAATTCCCGCAGTGCTGAACAGTGCAAGGACGTCTTCCAGCGCGCCGGTACGGTTGGGTGTGTTAAACATGAATGCAGCTTTGTTTGCATCGGAATATATTTCAAGCTCTTTTGCTATGCAATAGAACATCGTGTAGTTCATGCTTGAATTTTGAAGATCCTTTTTTAAGATGTCAAGATTGTATTTTTCCGCACAGCTTTCGGAGCATATTGCCGCGATGTCGTCTCTTCCGCTTTCAGATACCATCCTTGCCGCCATAGCTGTGTTTTCACATACGGTCACCTTTATATCACGGTACTTATTTAAAAAATCACTGCATTGTGCAATTGCCTGCTTGTGTGAAAAAATTTCTTTGATGTCTTTAAGATTGCTGCCGCGCTTGCAAAGGAGTGAGTGATGAATCGGGAGCTTTGCCGAGCGTACAACATAGCCGTCAAATGACGGAAGAAGATCATACACTTCGCATACGCTTCCGTGAATGCTGTTTTCAAACGGGAGAACGCCGTATTTGCACAGTCCGGAGTTTACACTCTTGAAAACACTTTCAAAGTTTTCAAAATATAACGTGTCGGGGCTTTCAAACAGTGCGTCGCAGGCAATCTGTGAGTATGCGCCGTGTGTTCCCTGGCAGGCAACGTTTGCTTTTTCGGGGAATACGTTGTTTTCCTTTGCTTTTTTTGCAATTTCCGTATAGAGCGGACTGTCATTTTTAAGATAAGTTGTTTGTCTTGCTCTGCTTGTGCGGAATATTCCTTTATATAAAGCAGTCAGGGCATCTTTTATGTCTTTATCTCTTCCGGCAGTTATTCTTTCAATTATTCTGTCTTCACGTCTGCTGTCAAGAACAGCTTTGCCTGTCGACTTTTTATACTGTGCGACCTCATCACAGAGTGAAAGTCTTTTTTCATATAAATCGGCGATTTTATCATCAATGTCATTGATTTGTGTACGGATTTCATCAAGATTAAGATTCATTTTATATCTTTCCTTTCTGTATGTTGCTTTTAATATTGCATAAGATCATATATTGCAAGCGCTGCAACGCATCTGACCACGGTATTTGCCCTTACGGCAATACACGGATCGTGTCTGCCGTGAATCTGCAATTTTGTGTTGCATTTGTTTTTCATGTCAACGGTGTCCTGAACCTGTCCGATAGACGGAGTCGGTTTTATTGCACATCTGAAAACTATCGGCATTGCCGTTGCCATTCCTCCGCATATTCCTCCGGCATTGTTTGTGCGTGTTTTTATAACATCGCCGTCATAAAAATAGCTGTCATTGTTTTCGCTTCCGCGAAGTTTTGCAGATTCAAATCCTGCTCCGAATTCGATTCCCTTTACGGCAGGTATTGCAAATATTACCGAGGATATTGCGTTTTCCACTCCGCAGAACATCGGTTCTCCGATGCCTGCCGGTACGCCTGTTATTTTGCATTCTATCACTCCGCCGACAGAGTCAAGCTCCTTTGCGGCTTTTTCAATTTCAACAGTCATTTTCTCTTTTTTTGTGACGTCTATTACGGCAAATGCTTCGCCGTTCAGTCTTTGCATAAGTTCGGGTTCTTCATCCGTAAGAGAAAATTTTTCATCCTGTATGCCGCCTATGGAATATACATGTGCCGAAACGCATATACCAATTTTTTCAAGCTCCGAAAGTGCTATGGCGCCTGCTATGCAAATGGGAGCCGTGAGCCTGCCGGAAAACTGTCCGCCTCCGCGCAGATCATAATTTTCGCCAAACCGTACAGCTGCAGGGTAGTCTGCATGAGACGGACGCGGTTTAAACTTTAAATCGGAGTAATCCTTTGAGTGCATATCGCTGTTATAAATAACGGCGCAAACGCTTGTACCTACGGTTTTTCCGTTTTCCACACCGGCTATAAAGTGTACCTTGTCGGCTTCTTTTCTTTTTGTTGCAAGAGGTGAGCTGCCCGGAGCGCGTTTTGCCATAATCCGTGCAATGTATTCTTCTTCAATCTGTATTCCGGATTTCAGCCCGTCTATGACAACGCCTATGCTTTCGGCATGTGACTGACCGAATACCGTTATTTTTATGTTATTGCCGTAACTGTTCATACTTTCCTCCCTGAAGTTTTTTAAAGCATTCAAAAAAGTCGGGATACGATTTTCTGACTGCATCCGCATCTGTTATTGTGATATCTCCGTCGGATATTACCGATGCCGTTGCCGCCGACATAACAATCCTGTGATCGTTATATCCGTTTACCGTTCCGCCCTTCAGCTTTCCGTTTCCTTCTATATATATATTTTCGCCGTCCGACGAAGCGATTCCTCCAAGGGAGTTTATCATGTCGCACACTGCTTTGATTCTGTCGCTTTCCTTAAACTTTAGTCTCGATATGTTTTTTACGGTGCTGACTCCGTTTACGGATGCCGCAAGAACTGAAATAATAGGGACAAGGTCAGGAGTTTCCTGCGCATCGTATGTGAACGGTCGTATGTTTTTTCCTCTTTTTACGAATATTGTATTTTCATGTGAGCTTGTTTCAAATCCGATATCGCTCAAAAGATCATATATTTGTTTGTCCTTTTGCAGTGATTCGATTGAAAGACCGTTTATACTTATATACTTTTCTTCGCCTGCCGCGCACATAAAGAATGCTGCATTTGACCAATCACCGCCGGCATTAACAGTATCATCCGGTACCTTGTACGTGCCGGATACATGATAGACATTATTTTCTTTTTTTACGTTAATGCCGAATGTGTTCATTGCGTCAATTGTTATGTCAACATATCCGGATGATGTAAGCTCTGTTGTAAGTCTGATATCGGCGCTGCCGGCAAGAGGAGAGGCCATCAGCAGTCCCGAAAGATACTGAGAACTGATGTTTCCGCTTATTTTAAGCTCCGAGTGTATTGATGCGGTTTTTTTGATTTCAGTCGGCAAATGATGCGTTGTAAACTCGGCTCCCTGTTTTTCAAGACATTCGCACAGATCGTCAAGCGGCCTTTCGGGAAGCTTGCCGCATCCGTCGATTACAGCTCCGCCCTTGCATATCAAGGTTGCAATCGGAAGAATGAAACGTGCAGTGGATCCGCTCTCTGAACAAAATATCCGTTTTTTATCGTATATTTCTTTATCAATAGTTTTATTTATATATATGTATTGCTCATCGGTTGAAATTTTTGCGCCGAGATTCTGCATGCAGTTTATTGTTGCATGTATATCGTTTGACAGCACACCGCAGTATTTTATGCGGCATTCTCTGTCTGCAAGAGACGCACATATGATAAGCCTGTGCAGCTCGGATTTTGACGATAATATATTTATGCTTCCGCAAAGTTTTTTTGAGGGGTGAAGCGTTACGGTTTTGTTTTCCATGATTAATCCTTTCCCGGTTTAGCGGTTATCGGTGCAATATTGAACCATTTTTTTAAAAGTCTCATAATCTGTCTTTTCAAGGGTGCATTTTCCGATTTTTCTCGGCATAACAAGGGTGATATCTTTAGATTCAGCCTTTTTATCATTCATAGCTATGCTAATTATTTCATCTGCCGATGCATGAAAATCTGTCGGGAGGTTATATTTTTTGAAGATATCTGATATCAGATTTATCATAGACTCTTCGGCAAAACCGAAATGCTCGGATATTTTTGATATCATTATTGTTCCCACTGCAACTGCCGCACCGTGTGTAAGCGTATATCCACTGAGTTTTTCAACCGCGTGGCCGAGTGTGTGGCCGAGATTCAAAAATTTTCTGCCTCCGTGCTCGGTTTCGTCCGCTTCAACGACCTCGCGCTTAAAGTTTACGCATTTTGCAACAATTTCTTCATAAGAATATTTTCTTTGCAAAAGTCCGCCAAAAAAGTTTTTGTCATAAAGTATTCCGTATTTTATAACTTCTGCAAATCCGCATGCGATCTGGTCGGGGGAGAGTGTATTGAATGTGTTTGTGTCACATATCACGGCCGACGGCTGGTGAAACGCACCGGCAAGGTTCTTGCCGCATTCAAGGTCAATCGCGGTTTTTCCACCGACTGAAGAATCAACACTTGCAAGCAGAGTCGTTGGTATCTGAATATATTTTATTCCGCGCAGGTATGTTGCTGCCGCAAATCCCGCCATATCGCCGCATACACCGCCGCCGAGCGCAATTACCGCATCCTGTCTCGTAAGTCTGTTTTCAGCCATAAATTCAAGTATTTCGGCGTATGTCTTAATATTTTTGGACTTTTCACCGTTTTCAAATGTAAAACATACGGCTTCGAGCCCCGAATCTTCAATGGATTTTTTTACGGCATTTCCGTAAATCGGAAAAACCTTGTCGTCTGATATCAGAGCAACCCTGTTTGCTTTTTTCGCGGCATCTCTGATATATTTGCCGCAGGATGAAATTATATTTTTATCTATTATAACATCGTAAGCAGTCGATGTATTTACCTTTATATTAACCATGGCCAATTCACCGCCTTATCAGTCTTTATATGCAATGTCCTTTACGGTGTCAATCTTTTTCGCTAATGTGTCAAACTGCTGAGGAGTAAGAGACTGAGCTCCGTCGCAAAGTGCTTTTTGCGGATTGTTGTGAACTTCGATAATGAGTCCGTCGCAGCCTGCCACAACACTTGCAAGCGCCATTGACGGCACAAGCTTTGATTTGCCTGTTGCGTGACTCGGGTCTACAACAACCGGAAGATGAGACATAGAGTGGAGGAGCGGAACCGCCGAAATGTCAAGAGTGTTTCTTGTTGCGGTTTCAAATGTTCTTATTCCTCTTTCGCAAAGAATAACTTTTTCGTTACCCTCGGACATAATATATTCCGCACTCATAAGTAATTCTTCAAGAGTGTTTGCAAGTCCTCTTTTTAAGAGAATAGGTTTATCCTGTCTGCCGAGGTGTTTCAGCAGTTCAAAGTTTTGCATGTTTCTTGCACCTACTTGGATTATATCAACATCCTTGAAGTAAGGGAGGTGATCATAGTCCATAATTTCGGTAACAATAGGCATGTTAAGTGCTTTTTTAACCTTAACCATAAGCTCAAGTCCTTCTTCTCTGAGACCCTGGAAAGCATACGGAGATGTTCTCGGCTTGAATGCTCCGCCGCGTAATACGTTTGCTCCGCTTTTCTTTACCGCATTTGCAATTTCGGTAAGCTGTTCTTCCGATTCGATAGAGCACGGGCCCGCCATAATCATAAGGTTGCCGCCGCCGATTTTTGCACCGTTTTCAAGCTCAATAACCGTGTCTTCGGGGTGAAATTTTCTGTTTGCTTTTTTGTAAGGCTCTGCAATTCTCTTAACACTTTCAACAATGTCAAGAGCGCATATCATGTCTTCGTCAAGATTGGACGTATCTCCGACAAGACCTAAAATAGTATGGTTTGTACCTTCGGAGAACTGTGGAGTAATGTGCATTTCTTCAAGCCAGTCGGTAAGTCTTTCAAGCTGTTTTTTGTCGTAATTGTTTTTAAGTACTATAATCATTTTTATATATCCTCTCTTTTTTATTTATTTGTTATTTTCTTCTGATTCCTGTTTACATTTATTTCCTTCGCACAGAAGCGAATAGAGATATTCATCGTTGTCGTCATCAATTGCCTTTTTGAATTTTGCAAGCTCTTCTATGATATTTCCGATTTCAGTTGAAAGGTTTTCTTTGTTTTCAAGGAAGAGCTGTGTCCACATATTTGCGTTAAGTGTTGCTACTCTTGTCATATCTCTGAAAGATCCGCCGCAAAAACCGTTTTGTTTTTTTGATGTCGGACTTTTGATATATGCACTTGATACAACATGTGCAAGCTGTGAAGTGTATGCGATGATTTTATCATGCTCTTCGGCAGTTGTAATTGTGATTTTTCTGAGCTTTAGAGGCTCAAGAGCCTTTTTGATTCTTTCAAAAAGAGTTATATCATCATATGCCTTAGGGACAATTATCATCGATGCATCCTCAAACATATCCGCACGTGAATATTTTATTCCCGAAAACTGAACTCCCGCCATCGGGTGACCGCCCGCAAACGTAAAGCCGTATTTTTCGGCAGATTCAAAACCCTTTTCGCAAACTTTTCTTTTTGTTCCGCATGTATCGATTACGAGTGCGTTTTTATTTATCAGTTTAGCTTTACTCTCAAGAAAGTTTATCGCGTCCTTGGGGTAAAGCGCTATAAAGACTGTCTCACATTCGCCGATATTTTCGTCTGTCAAAGTTTCGTCAGCTGTTTCGGATATTTTCGAAAAGCTTAAAACGGAAGGATCTTTATCGTAAGCATAGATTGTATAGCTGCCGTTTTTTTTGTATGCTTTGGCTATGCTTGCTCCCATAAGACCTAATCCGATTACCGCAATCTTTTTCATTGAAATTGCCCCTTTCATTATTTTTGTATGAAAAAAGACCCGGGTAATTTAATTACCGGGTCTTTCATTGATGAGCCTTATATTTCAAAAACAATCTTAACATTTGATATCGGCGCAACAACGAAAGACCTTGCTAAAGTAATAAGCAAAGCCAAAATAAAAGCTGAAGTTGTACGCAATCTTGGATATCATGGTTTTAAGTGTCCTTTTTTGTAATTTTATTTTATGTTAAGCATTATATTACTTTTAAACCCGGATGTCAATATTTTTTTCGTTTTTTGTTATTTTATGTTTAAAATATTATGCTTTAATTTCAAAAATGTATAAATTCTGTATAAAAATACATACTACAAATTACGAAAATAAATTATAGAGAGGGTGCTTACATGGATTATTTATATATTGTATATACATCTGTTGTATCTGTAATTGTTTTGTTTATCATAACAAAAGTTATAGGCAACAAGCAAATGAGCGAACTTAATATGTTTGATTATATAAACGGCATAACCATAGGCTCAATAGCGGCGGAGGCGGCAACGGCAATAGATAAAAATTTTTACTATCCGCTCATTGCCATGGCGGTTTACGGGGTGCTCGGGCTTGCAATTTCCGTCCTTAGCTCCAAATCAATAAAATTCAGGCGTATCATGACAGGCAGAAGTATTATTCTTGTTGAAATGGGAAAAATTTACAGAAAAAATCTTTCAAAAACGCGGCTTGACATTAATGAGCTTACGGCACAGCTTCGCAATCAGGGGTATTTTAATATAGATGATATTGCATATGCTTTCCTTGAAGCAAACGGCAAGGTGTCGGTTATTCCCAAAGAGGCATCGCGGCCCGCAACGGTATCCGATGTCGGGGCGGTTTCAAATCAGACAAAACCGGCAGTCACGATAATATCGGACGGAAAGGTTCTAAAATCAAACCTTAAGGGGGTATCCGTAAGTTATGAAAGACTTAAAAGTGAAGCCAAAGCGGCAGGGGCAAATGATTTGTCCGATGTATTTCTGGCACTTTGCAGAGATGACGGAAATATCAGTATTTATCTTAAGGATGATGAAGGACCGAAGTATGAATTTTTTGAATAGGCATAAAATCCGTGCAAAAAAAATATAATTAAACAGTCACATAAAATAATAAAGGTATAAAGAAGGTGCATAGGTTGAAATATAAAAGATTTAAAAACCCGTCGTCAAAGTATATATCGCATACAAACCCCGTAAGCAAAAACCTGCCGAAAAAACATACTGTTTTAAAGGTGAGATCAGCGGCTGCGGTTCTGAGTATAACCGCTGTTTTTGTATTTACAAGAGCAGGAATAATCAGTAAAACCGCAGTACGCCGTTATCTTTTAGATTCCACAAGCATATCTGAAGTGAATTCATTTACATCGGATGCAAAAAATTTTTGGGATAAAAAGTTTGTAAGTATCGGCAAGATAGGAGAGAACTTGTCAGATTTTTGCTTCGGTTATCTGCACGGAAGAAAAAGTAACGCCGAAAACAAGGCATATGCAAAAGAAAAAACTTCGGATTCGGCCGGGGCTCAAAAAGATGCGGATAAATCTTCGTCGAAAAAAAATATTCCGGCATCTTCGCCGGTTCCCGTTGTTCCGACATTTGCCTATGAATTTGTCTATCCGTGCACAGGCAGTATAACTTCGCCTTTCGGTGATCGGAGCAGACCGGCTGAAAATGCATCGAGTGTTCACGGAGGTATAGATATAGCAGTGCCGGAGGGAACGGATGTTTATTGTTCTGAAGTGGGTATTGTGGAAAAAACGGGTAATAATGAATATTCCGGAAATTATGTTGTTGTACGTCATAATGCCGAATATACCACATCATATGCTCATTTGTCACAAATTTCGGTAAGTGAGGGTGACAGTGCCGACAAAACGACCGTTATAGGAAAAGCGGGGCATACAGGCATAGCAACGGGTCCGCATCTTCATTTTGAAATCAGACAAAACGGAAATGCCGTAAATCCGATATATTATCTTAAAAGGTGATAAAAATTAAAATATATTTTGGCAAATCTGTTTGCGCAGCCGTTTTTTTCGCGGTCTTTTTCGGATACGGTGCAGAGCTTCTGATTGCATACGGGGCTGTGCTGTTTCATGAAGGTGCGCATCTTATTACTTGCATTGTGTCAGGTGTACGTCCGATATACATAAGGGTGTCGATTTTCGGAATGAATCTTGTTACGGAGTATTGCACGGATTCCGACAGGCAAACGGCTGTTTACGCGGCGGGGCCGGCGGCAAGCATTTTAGCTTTTTTATTTTTCGGGGTTATGTCTGCGATTTTTGACTGTGCGCAGGTTTTGTTTTATGCATGCACGGCAAATTTTTGCATCGGGCTCGTAAATCTTTTGCCTGTTTATCCTCTTGACGGAGCAAACATATTAAAAATACGGCTGTGTAAAAGATTCGGTCTCATACGGTCCGGCAAGATTGTGCGAAAAATATCGAGAGCTGCGTGTATTTTGCTGCTTTGTGTGAGCTTCAGCGTTTTTTATTCGGGTTATTTCAATGTTTCTCTGATTACAACTGTGATTTTTTTAGCTTATTCCCTGAAAAGGGAACACCTTTATTTTGCATATGACATAAAACAAATTCTGTGCGGAAAGCTGAAATGCAGACGCATATTAAAACGTATTACGGCAGACGGCTCAAAATCGCTGCTTGAAATTGCAGAGCTTATAAGTCCGTATTATACACTTTCGGTATCGGTTTTTTCGCACGGGCGGTTTTGCGGGGAATTCAGTCAGCGTGAAATAATAGTAATGACAAAAAAATACGGCGCATACACAACTCTTAAATATTGTATTGAAAAAAGGGAAAAAATGTTGTATAATAAAAAAACCGAATGCCGAAAATGAAAGGACGGTACAAATGATTAAACAGGAGATAGAAAATATACTTCCGCTTGTCGAAAAGCCTGCAAGGTATACGGGCGGTGAGCTTAACTGTGTATATAAAGATGCATCAAAGGTTGATATACGTTTTGCTTTTTGCTTTGCCGATACTTATGAAATAGGCATGTCTCATCTCGGGATGAAAATACTTTATTCGGTTCTGAACGGACGCAGCGATATCTGGTGTGAAAGAGTTTTTGCACCGTGGATAGATATGGAATCCGAAATGAGGAAAAACAACATTCCGCTTTATGCATTGGAGTCGGGAGATTATATACGTGACTTTGATTTTATAGGATTCACTCTTCAATATGAAATGTGCTATACCAATATTTTAAATATGCTTGATCTTGCCGGTGTTCCGCTGTTGTCGGCAGACAGGGGAGAGGGCGATCCGTTCGTTTGTATGGGAGGCCCGTGCGCATACAGTGCCGAGGCTCTTTGCGACTTTGCCGATTTTTATTTTCTCGGCGAGGGCGAGGAAATGAACCTTGAGGTTATGGATGCATACAAAGAATGGAAAAAAAGCGGCGGCAAAAGGATTGATTTTTTGAAGAGCATTGCGCAGATAGAGGGAGTATATGTGCCGTCGTTCTATGATGTGGAATATGACGGCGACAGAATAAAATCGATCACGCCGAACTGCCCGGAGGCGCCGAAAAAGGTAAAGAAGAGAATAATACGTGATCTTGACAGCGTATACTATCCCGAAAAAATAATTGTTCCTTTCGTAGAAATTGTTCATGACAGAATAATGCTTGAGGTTTTCAGAGGATGCATAAGGGGCTGCCGTTTTTGTCAGGCAGGTATGATATACAGACCCGTACGCGAAAAAAAACCCGACACTCTGATAAAATCGGCCGAAAAACTTATTGCGTCCACAGGATACGACGAGATAAGCTTATCGTCTCTTTCAACAAGTGATTACACGTGTCTGCGTGAATTTACGGACAAGCTTCTGGATATTACAGAGAAAGAAAAAATATCGCTTTCGCTTCCCTCTCTGAGGCTTGATTCATTTTCCATGGAGCTTATGGAAAAAGTTCAGAAAGTGCGTAAGAGCTCTCTTACATTTGCTCCCGAAGCAGGTACACAGCGAATGAGAGATATCATAAATAAGAATATTACCGAAGAAAACCTTCTCTCATCTGTCAAAATGGCATTTGAGGGCGGATACAGTTCAATCAAACTTTATTTCATGATAGGATTGCCTTTTGAAACAATAGAAGATGTATGCGGAATTGCTGACCTTTCAAAAAAAGTTGTCAGACAGTACCTTGAAACTCCGAAGGAAAAACGCAGTCCCGGTCTCAGGGTTACCACATCCGTTGCATCATTTGTGCCCAAGGCGTTTACACCTTTTCAGTGGGCAAAGCAAGATGATAATGAAACGCTGCGCATAAAACAGCTTGCGCTTAAGGAAGCAATGAATGATAAGAGAGTAAAATATAATTATCACGAAGCGCCGGTCAGTGTTTTGGAAGGTGTTTTTGCGCGCGGTGACAGGCGTCTTTCCAAGGTTCTTCTTAAAGCTCATGAAAAGGGCATTAAGTTTGACGGATGGAGCGATCAGTTTAATCTTGATAAATGGCATGAGGCTTTTGCAGATGCCGGGATAAAAATAGAAACATACACTCGGGCACGTTCTTATGATGAGATTTTACCGTGGGATATGATAGACATCGGTGTTACAAAAGAATTTATGCTGTCTGAGGCGAAAAAAGCCGAACAAGGGATAACCACTCCCAACTGCCGCGAAAAATGCAGCGGATGCGGTGCGGCAAGATTCGGAGGGGGTGTTTGCTTTGAACACAGATAAATTCAGATACAGGCTCACATATACAAAAGGCGAAGGTGTGAAATATATATCTCACCTGGATTTTTTGAGGAGTATAAACAGGGCATTCAAGCGTGCAAAAATGCCTGTTGCATATTCAAACGGATTTAATCCGCACATTCTTTTAAACATTGCTCTTCCGTGTCCGGTAGGGGTTACGAGCGAGTGCGAAATGCTTGACATCGAATTGACACACGAGATGCCGACAGATGAAATGACAAACGTATTAAACTCTGTTTTGATGCCGGATATCAGAATTGTTGCAGCGGTGAGGGTAAAGGAAGAACCTGATTTTTCTCTTATATCTTCCGCACTTTATGACATTACTTTTAAATCCGAAACGGAATTCAGCATACAAGGCTTTTTTGACGAAGAGTCGGTAATTATTGAAAAAAAATCCAAACGCGGTATGAAAGAGGTAAATATCAAGGATTTTATAAAGAATATATCACTTTCTTATCATGACGGTACAAGTTACGGTATTTCGGCAGAACTTTGTGCAGGCGGAAAGGCAAATTTAAAACCGGAGCTTTTGATTTCGGCAATAGAAGATTTTTGTAAAGCTAAGATGCATGACATAAAGATAAAAAGAGAAAAAATTTTTTTTGAACAGGATTTGTCAGAAATAAACAAATAGTGCCCCAAATGTAAAAAATACTGTTTGTCTAAAATTACCATTGACGAGGTATAATCTTTGTGATATGATTATATACGAACTTAATATTAACTCTAAAGGCTGTGACGAAGACGGTCGGTAAAATAAGCTTAAGAGAGAGTTGGCGGTTGCTGCGAGCCAACAGCGAGTTTTTCCAATGACTTATCACTTCCGAGCCGGAAGCCCGAAAACCCGTTTCGGTGAGTAGACGTTTCCCGTTTATGCCGCGTTAAGGCATAGGATTTGTTAGAATCTGTGAGGGGTGTCTGTAAAGACGCAATTTGAGTGGTACCGCGGATATAGAAATATAGCCGTCTCAAAGAAAAAACTTTGAGGCGGCTTTTTTTTATTTTTACATCACCGTCTCACAAAGAGAAAGGATGGATATTAATGAGCGAAATGACACAGGAACAAATGGAATTGATGGAGGTCGCAAAAAGAATACGCGACGCAAGAGAGCTTACGGGTCTTACATGTGAGCAGATGGCAATAAACACGGGCGTCAGCCTTGAGGATTACGTTGAGTACGAGAGCGGCACAAGAGATTTTAACTTTACTTTTATCTATAAATGCGCAAAGGCATTTAATCTTGACCCGACAGATCTTTTAAAAGGTTCAAGCCCGACACTCAATAACTATGAGGTATCACGAAAAGGCGAAGGGCTTCCGATAACAAGGCATTCGGGTTATGAATATATTAACCTTGCTTCACTGTTTAAAAACAAGTTTGCAGAGCCTTATCATGTTGTTATTCCTTACTCGGAGGAGGATCTTGTAAATCCCAAAAAGTCATTTCACAAGGGTCAGGAATTTGATATAGTTGTTAAGGGGCGCATTAAATTAAATATCGGCAATAATGAAGAAATTCTCGAAGCAGGAGATACGGTTTACTATAACAGTACTCTTCCGCATGCTCTTACCGCTCTTGACGGAGATGACGCAGAGATATATGCTGTTGTTATGAAAGATCAGTACAGCGACGAAGCCGAATACAATGAATATCCCGACGAAGTTAAAGACGATAAGTGGACAGTACAGCCGAATACCGCTGTTTATAAAAAGTGGGTTAAGGTTAAAAAGGATGATAAAAAACGTCTTGTCGGCATAGATTTCATGAATGAAGATAAATTCAATTTTGCATTTGATATAGTTGATGTTCTTGCCGAAACACATCCCAACAAAACAGCAATGATTTATGTCTCGAACACAAAGCAGGAAAAAACGTTTACGTTTTCCGATATGAGCAGATATTCATCAATGACGGCAAACTACTTTGAATCTCTCGGTATAAAGAGGGGAGACAGGGTAATGCTTGTTCTCAAACGTCATTATCAGTTCTGGTTTTCTATCCTTGCTCTTCACAAAATCGGGGCAATTGTAATTCCTGCAACAAATCTTCTGGTTGAACATGATTTTGACTACCGTTTTGATGCAGCAGGCGTAAGTGCAATAGTCTGTACTGCAGACGGCGATGTTGCGCATCAGGTTGACCTTGCAGCTGCTCACAGCAAAACACTTAAAACTAAGGTTTTGGTCGGCGGTGAACGCGACGGCTGGCATAATTTCAATTCGGAATTTGAAGCGTTTTCAGATAAATACGAAAGAAAGCCCGATGCAGCATGCGGAAACGATACAATGCTTATGTTCTTCACATCGGGAACCACGGGATATCCGAAAATTGCCGCACATAACTTTAAATATCCGCTCGGACACTTTATAACCGCTAAATATTGGCATAATGTAAATCCTAACGGTATACACTTTACCATTTCAGATACGGGCTGGGGCAAAGCTCTCTGGGGTAAGCTTTACGGTCAGTGGATGTGCGAGGCAGCGGTGTTTGTATATGACTTTGACCGTTTCCATGCGGAAGATATTCTGCCTATGTTTAAGCAGTATAACATAACAACATTTTGCGCTCCGCCGACAATGTACAGATTCTTTATTAAGGAAGATCTTTCAAAATATGATCTTTCTTCACTTGAATATACAACAATTGCCGGAGAAGCTCTTAACCCTGAGGTTTTTGAACAGTGGAAAAAGGCAACCGGACTCAGCCTTATGGAAGGTTTCGGTCAGACAGAAACAACTCTCGTTATTGCAAACCTCCGCGGCATGACTCCGAAGCCGGGTTCAATGGGTAAACCGAGCCCGCTCTATGATGTAGATATCATGCTTGATAACGGCAAGAGTGCAGGTGTCGGTGAAACGGGTGAAATCGTTATCAAGACATCCGAAAAAATCCCCTGCGGACTGTATAAGGGTTATTACAATGACGATGTTCATACAAGTGAATCATGGCATGACGGTTACTACCACACGGGAGACCTTGCATGGCGTGATGAAGACGGTTATTTCTGGTATGTCGGAAGAATTGATGATGTAATCAAATCCTCCGGTTACCGTATCGGACCCTTTGAGATAGAGAGCGTTATCATGGAGCTTCCGTATGTCCTTGAATGTGCCGTAACTGCCGCTCCCGATCCGATAAGAGGTCAGGTAGTTAAGGCAACAATAGTTCTTACAAAGAATAAAGAATCCACCGAAGAGCTTAAAAAAGAAATTCAGGATTATGTAAAATCACACACCGCTCCGTATAAATATCCGAGGGTAGTTGAGTTTATGGACGAGCTTCCGAAAACTATCAGCGGTAAAATCAGAAGAGTGGAACTCAGAGGAAAAGACAATCAGTAAAAAATAATTATTGATGATAAAAAAGAATGAACACTATCATACGGTGTTCATTCTTTTTATATTTATTATATGCATTTGATTTTATATTTTCTTTATATCAATCATTCCGCCGAGTTCCACATCAAAAGGATTGAGTTTTTCAGCAATCTTTGTTTTATATTTTGCGGTAATATCACCCATGCAGTTAAATATTGTAATTTCTGCGTCAAATGAATTGTCAAAACTGTCTACTATGAGTTCGGGCTCACTTCCGGCATTTATAAATGTAAGATGATCATATGCTTTTTCTGTTTTTAAAATATTTTTTCCGTAGCATGCGGCAATCAGTCTGCCGTCCATTTCGGATGATGCCAAGGTGAATCTTGCCTCGGGATTATACAGCTTAAGCTTTCCGCTTAAAAGGCAGTCTTTGTTCTCTCTTGCAAAATCAAGATAAAATTTAAGCACTTTTTTGTGATCCTCGGGCAGGTTTTCTATCCTTACGGATATCTGATAAACATTGAAAATCGAGTTTGCAAGCTGTATGGCAACGTTTTTGGCTGTGTCGGCCGTATTCCACATTATCATATCAGAGTGCACGGCAGTTGATCCCGATGTCATTCTGAGGCTGAGTCCGCCCGTACGGTTTCTGATAGGATCGTAAGGACAATCCGCAACTCTTATCATATTTCCGAACATTCGCATTATCGGTCCCATATACATTTGTCTGAATTCAATAAGAATATCGGGGTTAATTTGTATAAGCTCTTTTTTTGCCTCCCCGAGAAGCGCGCAGACGCTATCTTCAAGTGATTCGAAATCCATGCCGTCTTTAACTGCGGCAGTTTCTTCCGTAAGTGCAAAACTGTCTATAAAATCAAGTTTTAATCCGTCAAGTCCCCAGTTTTTAACGGCAGATGTATACACATCGCAGAGATATTGTCTTACCTCGGGATAACGGGGATCAAGTACGTACCAATCATCATTGCTCCTCGGGTTAAGGTATTTGCCTTTGAATTTTTCATATGCTTTTGAATGGATGCCCACAAACGGAACGCTGTACCACATCATATATTTCATACCGAGTGCATGCACTCGATCAACAAGATTTTTCATGTCGGGAATTTTACTTTCGGCAACTTCCCAATCGCCGCAATATGCATATCCGCGGTCGTTATTGTCGGTCTGCCAGCCGTCATCCGTAATTACGGTATCCATACCGTATTCCTTTGCAATTTTAAGTTCATTTATTAAATCTTCCGATTCCAGAATCTGATGCATTGAGTACCATGTCGAATACATAGGCATTTGTGCATTTTCGGGGACATAGGCGCTTTTATATCCTAAGCTGTCCCAGTATTTTGAAACATCATATACGGCATCGTAAAACGGTATTTTTCTTGTGTCAACAATCATCTCGGTTTCATAGCTGTCTATAGGTGCAATCATTTCGGTAAAAAACACAAGCTTATATGATATAGTTGCTTTTTCTTCGCTTATTCCGGAATAAATTTCACACGGTGTTTTAACGTCCGCAAGTGCGACGGTAATTCTGTTTTCTCCGTCTGCGGATATATGCGTCTGAACAGGCGCACCGAGTGCAGATCTTGAAGCACATTTTGTATTTTCCCACTGCGGTGCAACGGCATTGTCAAACCAAAGCATTGGATTCCACTGTGAAAATATATCCGAGACGGGTATATCCCATCTTATTACTGTTTTTTCGGGATTTGTTTTTGTCGGCATATCAATGCGTATTCCGAGTTTGGCATAATCATCGGAAACACATTTTTCTGTTATTTCAACATTATAATTTCCTTCATATTCAAATGTAATGTTATTAATTGTTTTTTTCATTTGGGATCCCCTCCGATTTTATAATTTAAATGAGTAATTACATATATTATAAAATATAATAGCTCGGATTTCCATGTATTTATAATGTGTATACATGTTAAAATATTTGGAGTTTTTAACACATTATTAAATATTTTCGATTTTTATAACGGTATCCATACACAAACTTTTGCTGGCGGTAATGAAAGAGCAATAACGGGTAAGCGTCAAATTCAAATATCCTTGTCTAAATCAATACTTCAAAGATGACTTGCAAAAATATGCATGATAAATTATATAAACATATGATTTTACTGTTTAAAAATACTGAAAATTCAAGTTTTGGTATTGATTTTTGCAAAAAAATAGAATATAATATGTTTTAATGAAAAATATGTTTTTGTTATGATAATTTCAAAGAAGAGAGGTTTGATTAATGATGAAAATTGATTTAAGCAAGTACGGAATCCAAGGTGCAACGGAGATCGTTCACAATCCTTCATACGAAATGTTGTTTGAAGAAGAAACAAAAGCAGGTCTTGAGGGTTTTGAAAAAGGACAGGTCAGCGAGCTTGGTGCTGTTAATGTTATGACAGGTGTTTACACAGGCCGTTCTCCGAAAGACAAATTCATTGTTATGGATGATAACTCAAAAGACACTGTATGGTGGACTTCCGATGAGTATAAAAATGATAACCACCCTGCAAGCAAAGAAGCATGGGATGCTGTTAAGGATATTGCAATAAAAGAACTTTCGAACAAAAAGCTCTATGTTGTAGATGCATTCTGCGGTGCAAACAAAGATACTCGTATGGCTATACGTTTTATCGTTGAAGTTGCATGGCAGGCTCATTTTGTCACAAATATGTTTATTACACCGACAGCTGAAGAAGCGGAAAACTTTGAACCTGATTTTGTTGTTTACAACGCTTCGAAAGCAAAGGTGGAAAATTATAAAGAGCTCGGTCTCAATTCTGAAACAGCCGTTATGTTCAATATAACAAGCCGTGAGCAGGTAATAGTAAACACATGGTACGGCGGAGAAATGAAAAAGGGTATGTTCTCTATGATGAACTATTACCTCCCGCTTAAAGGCATTGCTTCCATGCACTGCTCCGCAAATACAGATTTAGACGGCAAAAACACCGCTATATTCTTCGGTCTTTCCGGAACAGGTAAGACAACACTTTCAACAGATCCCAAGCGTCTTCTTATCGGTGATGACGAGCACGGCTGGGATGACAACGGTGTATTTAACTTTGAGGGCGGCTGCTATGCAAAGGTTATCAACCTTGATAAGGATTCAGAACCCGATATTTACAATGCTATTAAACGTAATGCTCTTCTTGAAAATGTTACTCTCGATGAAGACGGTAAGATTGATTTTGACGATAAGAGCGTAACCGAAAACACACGTGTATCTTATCCGATCGATCATATCGAAAATATTGTTCGCCCGGTATCGGCAGCTCCGGATGCAAAGAATGTTATCTTCCTTTCGGCAGATGCTTTCGGTGTACTTCCCCCGGTATCTGTTCTTACACCGGAACAGACACAGTATTATTTCCTTTCAGGTTTCACTGCAAAGCTTGCAGGTACAGAAAGAGGAATTACAGAGCCTACACCGACATTCTCAGCTTGCTTCGGTCAGGCATTTTTGGAGCTTCACCCAACAAAATATGCCGAAGAGCTTGTTAAGAAAATGGAAAAGAGCGGTGCTAAGGCATACCTTGTAAACACAGGATGGAACGGAACAGGCAAACGTATCTCCATTAAAGATACAAGAGGTATTATAGACGCTATCTTGAACGGTGACATTGCAAATGCTCCGACAAAGAAGATACCGTACTTTAACTTTGAAGTCCCCACAGAGCTTCCAGGTGTTGACAGCGGCATCCTTGACCCGAGAGACACATATGCTGATGTTTCCGAATGGGAAGCAAAGGCTCAGGACCTTGCAGAAAGATTTATTAAAAACTTTGTGAAATATGAAGGCAACGAAGCAGGTAAGGCTCTCGTTCCCGCAGGTCCGCAGAAATAATCAAATACAAACTGCAGAAGCGGTTTAAAAAGACTGCAAATATATCTTTAATCGGATATGTTTGCAGTCTTTTAGGTGTGTCACTTTTTGTTTATTATCTGTTGCATTTATTACTTCTGTGTGATATAATATGTTATTATACAGCTGAAAGGGGCGGCACCATGGAAGAAATGAGGCTTCAAAAGTACCTTGCGCAGTGTGCTGTGGCATCAAGACGAGCAAGTGAAGAAATCATAAAAAGCGGAAGGGTAAGCGTAAACGGAAAAACCGTATCGGAGCTCGGGGTTAAGGTTTCCGGCGGGGATACGGTTTGTGTTGATGGAAAGGTTATAAAACCCGAGAGCAAAAAAGTTTATATCATGCTTAACAAACCTGTGGGCTATATGTCTACAGTTAATGATGATCAGGGCAGAGCGACTGTTATGGATCTTATAGGCGATATAAGTACAAGAGTATATCCTGTCGGCAGACTGGATTATAATACCGAAGGGCTTCTTCTGATGTCGAACGACGGTGATTTTACATATAAAGTGACGCATCCTAAGCATAAACTTGATAAAATATATGAAGTCCTTGTGACGGGCAAACCGTGTGACAATGCCATAAGCATTCTGGAACGCGGTGTTATTATAGACCGCAGGCGCACATCTCCGGCAACCGTAGACGTTGCTGAATCTACAAAGGGCAGTGCGCTTCTTCGGATAACCATCCATGAGGGCAGAAACCGTCAGGTCAGGAAGATGTGCGCCGCTGTCGGATTTAATGTTCGAGCGCTCAGACGTGTATCGGAGGGTGGATTAAACTTAGGCAATCTTCCGATAGGAAAGTGGAGGCATTTAACCGAAGCAGAGATTAAGGTAATACTGAGAAATGCTTTATCCGGCGATGAAAGGAGCAGATAGAATGATTGAGATAACGCAAACCGATAAGGCAGGCATAATATCGGAGTTTGGGTTTAAACCCGAAAACGGTTCTCTTATTATGGCTGCATCCGACAACGGAATTATTTTTGGTGCCGGAGAGATAAAACTTTCAGAAAAATATGCTGTGCTTAAAGATATAAAAATGAAGGAGAATTATGACATCGCGTGCTTTAAAATTTCAATAGCAAAATCACTTTTGAATCTTGCAGATTTACGCGGTATAAAAATTGTTTTTTCAAATTCCGATGACGAAAAGCTTACGGAGGCCTTAAAATTTGCAAAATGTGCCGATACCGGTTTTGAAAAGCCGGAGTATTCGGGAATTTTGTCTGAGATTGCCGAAAATTATAAAATGTTTTTGGATCTGAAAGGGTATTTCACAGCCCATTGTTGCTGATTGTACTATGTGCAGATACACCTAAAAAATATTTGAATTTTATACAAAGGTTACATAATATATTTAATTTTATGAAAACTGCTTTACTTAATTGAAATCGTGTGCTATAATACGCATACGATTTTTTAAAATTGCAATACAATCTTGGAGATGATTTTAAATGAAAGCTGTTGGCTTTATAGGTGCCGGAAATATGGGCAGCGCAATTATGAAAGGGATTTTAAGAGGCGGTTTTTCCGCAAGCGATATTTATGTTTGTGAAAAAAATCCCGGCAGTGAGCTTGAAAGTAATGGAGTAAATATTTGCAGCTTGGAGGATACGGTAAAAAAGGCCGATTATATAATAATTGCCGTTAAACCGATAAATGTAGACGCTGTGTTTAAAGATATTGCCGCAGCAGACGGATACAAAGAAAAAACATATATATCCATTGCTGCCGGAGTGAAGATAAGCAGGATAGAATCCGTAATACCGGGTGCAGCCGTAATAAGAGTTATGCCTAATCTTTGTCTCACGGCAGGGGAGGGGATGAGCGTTTTATGTTCAAACGGTCTGTGCAGTGATGCCGATTTTGAGTTTGCCGACGGAATTTTTTCATGCTCCGGAAAAACGGCACACGTAAAGGAAGAACTTATAGACGCGTGCACGGCAATAAACGGAAGCGGACCGGCATATGTATTTATGTTTATCGAGGCAATGGCAGACGCTGCGGTAAAATACGGAATAGACCGTAAGACCGCATATGTTCTTGCATCGCAGACTCTTCTCGGAAGTGCAAAAATGCAGCTTGAAAGCGGTATTCATCCCGGAATTTTAAAGGATATGGTTTGCTCTCCGGCAGGCACAACGATAGATGCCGTTGCCGCTCTTGAAGACGGTAATTTTCGGTCAACCGTTATTAAGGCTGTGGATGCCGCTTTGGAAAAAGCAAAAAAAATGAGCGGAAAATAAGAATTTAAATTTGTCATCCGGCATAGTATTAGGTGAGGGTGACATAAATATGAACACTGTAAAAAGTTATTTTGCCGAAAACAAAAAAATATTTGCATTTTCATTCTTCATCTGGTTTGCGGCGCTTATATGCGGAATGTATTGCGCGGCTCATGCCACGGGAGAAAGATATGACGATATATTCAGCTATACCGATACTGTTATAAGCAATACGGCATCGTTTTCAAAAATTTTGAAAAACGGTTTGACGATAAATGTAAAGTTTGTGATTATTACTGTTATTTCGTCGTCACTTTTTGTTTTTTTGCCCTTTACATGCGCACTTGTTATGTTTAAGGGTTTTTCGGCAGGCTTTACGGTGGCTTTTTTGCTGCGTGCATATGCGTGGAGGGGCGCTGTATTTACATTTTTTACCATTGTTCTGCCATATGTTTTTTCTCTTCCCGTTTATTTTTTGATCTTTGTATCGTCAATAAAATTTCCGATAGAGAGAATACGCCGCCGCGGGCATTCGAGCCTTTCTGACGGCCGCAGGGCATGGTTTGAGTACGGAGTGCTTATGATTGCCGCATGTGTGCTGCTTTGTGTTATTACGTTTTTCGAAGTATGCATATCGGTGCTTGTTATGCATGTAATCAAATGATAAGGACTTGATTTGGTGGAAGAAATAATTCTTGACAGATTCAAATATTATTTAAAAGAAAAAAGAAAACTTTCGGACAGCACGACCGAATTTTATTGTGGAGATATCCGATGTTTTGAAAAATATATTTATAAAAACAGCTACAATATGTTAGAAATAAATAAAACTCAAATACTGTCATACATACTTGATATGAAAAAGAGCGGCAAATCCGATTCGTCGCTCCTGAGAAGCATATCATCGATAAGAGCGTTGTATAATTTTCTTATAGGCGAAGGTTTTGTCAGAGAAAATCCGACTGTCGGAATAGAAATGCCGAAACTTGAAAAAAAGCCTCCGGAAATTCTTTCAGGAGAAGAGGTGGACAGGCTTCTTGATTCGGCATCGGGTGATTCACCCCGCTGTATTCGTGACAAGGCTATGCTTGAAGTAATGTATGCAAGCGGAATAAAGGTGAGTGAGCTTATTGCACTGAGTGTTGATGATGCGGATACCGATCTCGGATATTTAAGATGTATACACACGAGCGGGGAAGTACGAATAATTCCCATAGGAAGAACGGCCGTAAGTTCGCTGAAAAGATATCTTTACGATTCACGACCGTTTATGGCATCCGCAGATACGCGTGAGTTGTTTGTAAACTGCCGCGGTACGGCAATGTCGAGACAGGGCTTCTGGAAAATAATAAAGGAATATTCCTCTCTTGCAGGGATAAAAAAAGATATAACACCGCGCACGCTCAGGCATTCGTTCGCTGTACATATGCTTTCAAACGGAGCGGATATTATTTCTATTCAGGAGATGCTCGGTCACAAGGATATCGCCTCAACACAAATTTATTCGTCAATAGTTCACGGAAAAATCAGAGAGGTCTATAATAAAACGCATCCGCGGGCTTAGCCGCACGCGTCAATATCCGAACTTTGGTAAGCTTATCATCCGTCGGCATAGCGGTTAGGGTATACTTTTGATTTTTTGAAAAGCTCAAACAGGCCAGTGCAGTAGCGCTGAAACTCGCTTTCAATCAAAAAATAAAAAGTATACCCTAACCCCTCGCCCGTCAGACAGATGTTCTTGCATTTAATTTATAATCATAACAAATATACCTAATTGATATCTGCTCTTCTCTAAGGTTACAGGTGTATGTATTTTTTTTGAGCTCGCGAGTTCAGCGCTACTGCACTGCCTGTTTGAGCGACTTAAAATAAAATACATATACCTGTAATCGATACGAATTTTTAATGTGTTAATAAAAAATTTACAAATAAAGTATTGTTTTAAAAGTATATTTGTGATATACTGTATTTTATAAAATTAAAATTAACTGGAGTTGATATTGAAATGGAAGAAAAGAAATGTCCTAAATGCGGCGAAATAATCGAAGACGCATCAAAGGCATGTCCCAATTGCGGCACTGAGCCTGAAGAATTTGAAAATATAAAAACAGACACGGCTGCGGAAAAATCAAATAATTATACTCAGGCAGACGATTCTGCCATTGAAAATGACATGGCTTCGCAAATCGATTCTGATAAGTCGGATGATACTGCGGCAGATGAAAACTGTGCCGAAAACATCACCGAAGCGGAAAATGTCGAAGTGCAATATGATGAAGACGGCAATGCAATGGAAATGTCCGATGAAAAAAAGACAAACAGAACTCTTTTCGGAATTGTTATTGCACTCGGAGTTATAATTGTTGCTCTAATCGCATTTATAATTATAGGAAAGTTCAGCGGCGTAAATGAAGCACCAAAGACAATTTCTGTTTCAAAATTTGAAAAGAGTGATATTGCAGGTCTTTATAAAGATCCTAATGCAGGATTTACATTTGAATTTACCGCGAAAGAGACAGAGGTTACACTTCCGGCCGATAATACCGATGAGACAGCTGATTCATCTGCGGATTCCGCTGCAGACTCTTCTGCGGAAAAGAAAGAAGAACAGAAGACCGAGAAGCATGACGGCGCTTTTGTCGGAAAATATGACAAGGACTTTATTGTAACTCAGGTTATAAAGGAATATATTTCTTCAAACGACAAACAGGATGATTACAAAAAATATCTTGAAGAAAAGAAGCTTACCGATGATGACTATAAAGGCTATGCAAAGGCAAGAAAGCTTGATTCCGATATCAAAAAATATGATGAGGACAACAGCATAACAAAATCCATTGAGTCATATGTAACAAACGGAACTTGGAAATATGACAGTGATAAAAAGGTTATAAAGCTCTATGATGATTCCGGTGCCGATATGGATGCACTTTATGTAACGGAAAACGGTCTTGTTGAGTCTATGATGTATTTCAAGGGTGAAATAAAGAAAAACTCAACCTCAACACTTGTTTATAATTATGAAGAACAAAATGTTGTTCAGACACTTAAGTTATATGAAAACGGTGACTGCCTTGTATCGGCAACTCAGGACGGCAAGGAGGTTCAGTCCATAAACGGAACATACAAAATTCAAGGTGATAAGCTTATTTTAACAGTACAGGACAGCGATACCAAGCTTTCAGTTGTTGACGGCGGGGTAGCGATGTGTGTATATAACAAATAGGATATGTATATTAAAACAATAATCTGAAGGTGATGCAAAATGAAGAAAAAGCACGTTATTGCACTTTCAATAATATCGGGATTGGTTATTGTTGCTTTGATTCTCTGTCTTTCTCTGATTGATATAGGAGGGGTAAAAAAGCTTTCGGATACGGCTGCATGTATAAATCTTTTTGGCGGTGAAGTATTATGACAAGAACCAAAAAAAGGAGAAATGCCAAGCCCGATACGGCAAAAAACAGACTTAAGTTTTACATTGTTTTGCTCTCGGTTGCTGTTATTGCAGCAGCGTTATTTACAGCAGTTAAGATAAAGAATACCGTGGAATACAACAGCGTAGGGTCTCATTCTTCCGAATCCGAAAAAAAGCAGTACAGCCGGAAGTTTTTGGGTGAAGGAAAGTCTCTTAACAATATAACATATTCTTCGTATTTATGCGGCAAGGATTTAAATCCCGGAAGAGATGCGATGAAAGAGTTTATGGAAGATTATGACGAATGGTACAAGTCGGAAAAACTTACCGACGAAAGTTTTGAAAGCGTTACAGGCAAAAATTATGTTGACGATTCAACGGTTTCGAGTCAGATACTCAACGTTACTCTGAACTGCGCTCTCAATCCTCTTCGCGAAGATGTCGATTCAAAATCTTATGATAACAGCGACATCATGCTTCTTAAAGAGATGTATGGCGGTAAGCTTAAATGCGAGTATGATGCGTATTGTAAGCTTCTTGATGCTCTTGAAAGCTACGGAGAATCCGATGAAGCTCAGGCCGAATCTCTCATTGCCGATACCGGTGTTTTATGTGATAATTGGGATGAAACACTTAAATTTTACTGTGAAAAATATAATATAAAGTACGAATATAAAAAAGAAGAAAAACCGTTTGCCAAATACCGTGCCACTGACGGTGACGGTTCGGCAACGGCAGAATCAAGAGGCAATGCAATGGCACAGTAGTGCCCGATTTAAATAAATATTACGGAGGAACAGTACATGGAAGTAAAAGAAATGATAAAAGAATTTATTTCGATCTACGGCGGCAGCGAGGACGGTATCAGAGTTTTTGCTTCTCCCGGAAGAGTTAACATGATTGGGGAGCACACCGACTATAACGGCGGTTATGTTTTTCCTGCGGCTCTTAAAATGAGAACAACAATTGTTATGCGTAAAAGAGATGACAATATAGTCCGTCTTAAGGCTACAGATCTTGATGGCATTGTTGAGGCCGATATAAATAAGCTTGACAGCTATAAGGGTATTAAATGGGGAGATTATCAGATAGGTGTTATGTATATGCTTTCCGAAGCGGGTTATGATATCTGCGGAGCAGACATGCTCTATGATGATACCGTTCCGCACGGCGGCGGACTTTCATCCTCGGCTGCCATAGAGGTTTCCACGGCTCTTTGTTTTGCAACTCTTTCAAACGAGAAAAACGGAATTACAACACCCATTGATATGATAGAAATGGCAAAGATAGGTCAGAAAGCCGAGCACGAATATGCAGGCGTAAATTGCGGAATTATGGATCAGTTCGCATCGGCAATGGGAAAAGAAAACTGCGCAATATTCCTTGACTGCAAGGATTTAAGCTTCAAACATGTTCCGCTTGATTTGAGCGGCAAAGAGATTGTTATTTCAAACACAAATAAAAAACATGCTCTCGGCGCATCAAAATATAACGAAAGAAGAAGCGAGTGCGAAGCAGGTTTTGCGATTCTTAAAAAAGCAATGCCCGAAAAGAACTGCCTCGGAGAGATAAGCCTTGAGGAGTTTGAAGCGCATAAGCATCTTATTACCGATCCTGTTGTTCTTAAGAGAATAAAACATGTTATAAGCGAAGACGACAGAGTTTTAAAAGCGGTTGATGCCCTTAGTGCAGGTGATATTAAAACTTTCGGAGAGCTTATGAATGCTTCACATGATTCTTTAAGAGATGATTATGAGGTTACCGGCTTTGAGCTTGACACAATGGTAGAGGAAGCCAGAAAAATCCCCGGAGTTCTCGGTTCGAGAATGACCGGTGCAGGCTTCGGCGGATGCACTGTAAGCATTGTTGAGGCTGACGCCGTTGATGAATTTATAAAGACGGTCGGCAAAAATTATGAAGAAAAAACGGGGCTTCATCCTGATTTTTATGTAACCGAGCCGGGCGACGGCGGTAAAGAAATAAAAATATGAACAAGCGGTGAAAACTATGGATATAGTGGTTGCTACAAACAATAAAGGTAAGCTTGCCGAGATAAGACATATGCTTCCCGAATATAACGTGTTTTCACAGCGTGATGTCGGAGCAGATATAGACGTTGACGAAACAGGGTCAACATATGAAGAAAATGCATTTTTGAAAGCCGTGGGTGTCAGACCCTATACCGGTAAGTTGATTATAGCCGACGATTCGGGTCTTGAAGTTGATGCACTCGGCGGTGCACCGGGACTTTACAGCGCAAGGTATGCCGGTGACGGCACAACTCCCGATGACGGAATGAAAAAACTGCTTAAAAATCTGAGCGGTGTTCCGTTTGAAAAAAGGAGTGCGCATTTTGTGTGCTGTATTGTTTTGCTTGAACCAAACGGTGAAAAACATGTTTTCCGCGGCGAGTGCAGCGGATATATATTAAATGAGAAGCGTGGAGCTAACGGCTTTGGATTCGACCCGCTTTTTTGGTTTAAGGAATATGACAAAACTTTTGCCGAACTTGATGAGGATATAAAAAATAAAGTAAGTCACAGGCATTTGGCGCTTGAAAAGCTTGCCGGATTTCTAAAAGAAAATTATAATTAAAAATAATAAAACTGCGATTAAAATAACTTTAATTTTATCGCAGTTTTATTGCTTTGAAAAAGCTTATTTCATTATCTTATATATTACAAATCCCCATATGGCGGGTATGATGCACAAATAGTTTTTAAATTCAAAGTTATCAGCCGCAAAATAGACAATTGCCATTGTTATCATCACGTACCATATTGAAAAAAATACGGATACTTTTTTCGGGACATGTTCCCTTATAACTATATATCTTAAAACAGCGACAGGCAGAGTTATTACGGCAAGTATTACGCAGATTGCAATAAGGGTTGACTGTAATTCATCATTTCCGTTTCCTTTATCGGTATTGTTTTTTTCGGATGAATTCGCGCTTTTTTTAATTTTCGGCATAATCGGAGATATTGTTTCTTCTGCGTCGCTTTTGCCGATTTCCTCATTATTTACAGTGCTGTAAATCTTAATATTTCCTACCTTGTTTTCAAAATCCGAAATTATACTCTCTTCCAATGTTGATTCATAAGATATAAGCTCAATTTTTATTTTATAATTATTTATGACGGTTGCATATTGAATTATCCTGTTGCTGTCGTCTGTCTGAGCTTCAATTTTTGTGTATACTGCATTTTCGGTTTCCTCAATGTCACATTTTGTTACGGTTTTACCGTTTTTTTCAAATTCTTTTCGGGCATCCGTTGCCGCATGATACAGCGCCTCACTGTCCATTGAAAGGTAGGGTTCGGAGTCATCCTTTTCGGCATATATGACAATTTCATGCGTAAATTCGGTGCCGAACGCCTCAAGGACTATATTGTTTTGAGTAAAGCTTGTTACCAGACTCGTATACGAAAGTCCGAATTTGACAAGGTTTTCGTCGTCGGGTTCCGTTTCTCGGGTGAATACGGTGTAACCGTCGTCGAATGTTATTGAAATACCTATATCATCTATAAGATAAGTCTTTTCGGAAGCATATGTCTGAGATGTAATAAGTATAAAGAGTATGATAAATGAAGCTAATTTTTTTATTGTTTTTCTCATTATAAATTCCCCCTTATTTTTATTGTACAATCATTGTAACACAAAAATAAAAAATAATCAATAAAGATTAATATATTTTAATTTTATAAAAACCTGTTTTTGGATTATTTGTAAAAAATGTTAATTATATACCTTGACACTTTTTTGTGAAAAAGATATAATATGTATAATGCCTGTTTTATATGGAAAAACTGGGAATGCTTATAAGTAATAAAGGATTTTATAAAAGATAAAAATGTACTTTTAGAAAGGATGATGCACATAATGATTAAACAGCTTGCCAAAAGTATAAGAGAATACAAAAAGCAAACGATTTTGGCACCGATTTTTGTTTTTTTTGAAGTAATACTTGAATGTATAATTCCTTTTGTCATAGCAGATCTTGTTAACAATATCAATGCGGGGTGCGGCATAGAAACAATCGCAAGCTATGGGCTTGTTCTTGTAATTATGGCGCTTTTGTCACTTACATTCGGTATATTGGCGGGTCTTGCCTGTTCCACGGCATCGTGCGGTTTTGCCAAAAATTTAAGGAAAGATATGTTTTACAACATTCAGAACTTTTCATTTGAAAATATTGACCGTTTTTCAACATCATCCTTGGTTACAAGGCTAACAACAGATGTGGCAAATGTTCAGTTTGCATATATGATGATTGTAAGAACGGCAATAAGAGCGCCTATGATGCTTGTTTTTGCATTTGTAATGGCATTTGTAATGGGAGGAAAAATGGCCTGGATATTTGTGGTGCTTGTCCCCGTTC
This sequence comes from uncultured Clostridia bacterium, assembly GCA_934463165.1. Lineage (GTDB taxonomy): Bacteria > Bacillota > Clostridia > UMGS1810 > UMGS1810 > RGIG1828. The sequence goes on along the minus strand of CAKSJG010000010.1, from coordinate 12,463 downwards.
TCGGATTCGGACTCGGTCTTGTCATTTTCAAGGCGCTTCCGCTTTTCAGAAAAGTATTTAAAAAATATGACAGGCTCAATAATTCCGTTCAGGAAAATATAAAAGCCATGCGTGTTGTAAAATCTTTTGTACGTGAAGATTATGAAACCGAAAAATTCTCCCGTGCCGCAGAAGATGTATGCCGTGACTTTACAAAGGCGGAGCGTATAATTGCCGTAAACAATCCGCTCATGCAGTTTTGCCTTTACGCCGTAATGGTATTTGTACTTTCGTTCGGATCGTATCTTATTATAACAACGCGTGGATTGGAGCTTGATATCGGTCAGTTTTCGGCGCTTTTGACATACAGCTTTATGATATTGAGCAGTCTTATGATGGCGTCCATGATATTTGTAATGGTGACAATATCCATAGAATCCGCGAAAAGAATAGAGGAGGTTCTTGTCGAAAAAACCACTCTACACAACCCTGAAAATCCCATATATGATGTATCGGACGGTTCTGTTGAGTTTAAAAACGTAAGCTTTAAATACTCAAAAAATGCAAAAAAACCGGTTCTTTCCGATATTGACATAAGCATAAAGTCCGGTGAAACAATCGGTATAGTCGGAGGCACGGGAAGTTCGAAATCTTCGTTTATTCAGCTTATATCACGACTTTACGATGTTTCAGAGGGCAGCGTATCCGTAGGCGGTGTGGATGTTCGCGGATATGATATAGAAACCCTGCGCGATAAGGTTGCGGTTGTACTCCAAAAAAATATTTTGTTTTCGGGTACAATAAACGAAAATATGCGTTGGGGCAATAAAAATGCAACGGATGAAGAAATCCGTGAGGCGTGCCGTCTTGCCTGTGCAGATGAGTTTATCGAAAATTTCCCCGAAGGGTACGACACCTATATAGAGCAGGGGGGATCAAATGTTTCGGGCGGTCAGAAACAGAGACTTTGCATAGCGCGCGCACTTCTTAAAAAACCGAAAATTCTGATTATGGATGATTCCACAAGCGCTGTCGATACAAAAACCGATGCCGTTATCAGAAAATCAATGAGAGAATATATACCCGAGACAACGAAGATTATAATAGCTCAGAGAATTTCATCGGTTGAGGATGCCGACAGAATTATTGTTATGGACAAAGGCAAAATAAATGCTGTCGGCACACACAGTGAGCTTCTTAAAACAAACGATATTTACAAAGAAATATATACATCACAGAATAAGGCGGGTGACAGCATTGAGTAAGGTGAAAAATCCAAAAGTAAAAAAAGGAACGCTTAAAAGGCTTATTAAAATGATGTTTGGGTTTTATCCCGTTATGCTTCCGGTCACGGTTGCCTGTATTGTATTTAACGCGGTTATAAGCTCTATACCGTCGCTTTTTATGCAGAAGGTAATAGATATTATTTCCGTAAATACAGCATCCGGAAACTGGGCAGGTGTAAGAAATAAGATTATCGGTTATGTTATACTTTTGACATCGCTTTATGTTCTTTCTCTCATTTCAGGATTTATATACAATCAGCTTATGGCGATAATAACGCAGGGAACACTGAAAAAAACAAGAGAAAAAATGTTTTCTCATATGCAGACTCTGCCGATTAAATATTTTGACACTCATAACCACGGAGACATAATGAGTCATTATACAAACGATATTGACGCTATCCGTCAGATGATATCCCAAAGCGTTCCTCAGACGCTCATATCGGGAATAATAGTTGCAACGGTTTTTTGCATAATGCTTTATTTCAGCGTCTGGCTGACTCTTGTTGTTATCGCCGGCGTTGTTTGCATGTTCTTTATCACAAAAAAAATCGGCGGCGGTTCCGCAAAATACTTTTTCCGTCAGCAGACATCTCTCGGCGAGGTAGAGGGTTATGTTGAGGAGATAATGAACGGTGAAAAGGTTGTTAAGGTATTTAATCATGAACAGGAGAGTAAACATGACTTTGACAGACTCAACGACAAGCTTTTTGAAGAGGCTGACAAAGCAAACAAATATGCCAATACTTTAGGACCGATACTTAATAATGTCGGAAATATTCTTTATGTTCTTGTTGCTCTTGCAGGCGGCTTTTTCCTCCTTTCGGGTATAAGTAACATAAGCATTTCGGGTCTTGCGTTCAGCATAGGTGTTGTTGTTCCGTTTCTTAACATGACAAAACAGTTTGCAGGCAATATCAATCAGGTTTCAAATCAGATTAATGCGGTTGTTATGGGTCTTGCCGGTGCAAACAGAATATTTGAGCTTTTTGATGAAGAAAGCGAACATGATGACGGTTATGTAACGCTTGTAAATGCCAAGGAAGAAAACGGCAAAATAACCGAGTGCAATAAGCGTACGGGAATGTGGGCATGGAAACATCCGCATTCCGCCGACGGCAGCGTAACATATACGCGTCTTATGGGCGATGTCACCCTTGATGATGTGGATTTTGCATATACAGAGGGTCATAATGTTTTGAAAAACGTAACAATATATGCCAAGCCGGGGCAGAAAGTGGCATTTGTCGGTGCAACCGGTGCCGGAAAGACTACAATTACCAATCTGATAAACCGTTTTTATGATATAGCCGACGGAAAGATACGATATGACGGAATTAATATAAATAAGATAAAAAAAGGATACTTGCGCTCATCACTCGGAATAGTTCTGCAGGATACCAATCTTTTTACCGGCTCTGTTATGGAAAACATTCGCTACGGGAAGCTTGATGCTTCGGACGATGAATGCATAGCGGCAGCGAAACTTGCCGGCGCGGACGATTTTATTTCACGTCTGCCGGACGGCTATAATACCGTTATATCAGGCAACGGATCAAATCTCTCGCAAGGTCAGCGTCAGCTGATATCCATTGCAAGAGCGGCTGTTGCGGATCCTCCGGTTATGATACTTGACGAGGCGACATCTTCAATAGATACCAGAACCGAGGCAATAGTTCAGCGTGGTATGGATGCTTTGATGAAGGGTAGGACGGTATTTGTTATTGCCCACAGACTTTCAACGGTAAAGAATTCGGATGTTATAATGGTTCTTGATCACGGACGAATCATTGAACGCGGTACGCACGATGATCTTATTGCTCAAAAGGGACAGTATTATCAGCTGTATACCGGAGCTTTTGAGCTTGAATAAAAATTAAAATACGGAGGATAAAAATGTCAAACACTAATATAAAAACAAAAAACCTTGTTGTATCGGCTATGTTTGCTGCCGTGATTGCGGTATGCTCTCAGATAGCTTTTGTAACGCCGACAGGAGTTCCTTTCACTTTGCAAACTTTTGCTGTGTGTCTTTGCGGATACACCATAGGCAAGAAACGTTCATTTTTTGCTCTTGCAGCATATATTCTGCTGGGGGCTGTCGGGCTTCCGATTTTTTCGTCATTCTCGGGCGGACTCGGAGTTCTTGTCGGTAAAACCGGCGGATTCATATTCGGATTTATTCCGCTTGCATTTCTTTGTGCTTTTTCCGCAGGCTTAAAAAACATTGTTTTTAAAATATTGCTCGGAATACTCGGTATTGCCGTTTGCCATGCTATGGGAGTGCTGCAATTCGCTTTTGTTGCAAATACGGGTATAGATGCGTCATTTGTGCTTGTTTCGTTTCCTTATCTTATAAAAGACGCGGCATCTGTTGTAATATCATGTCTTGCAGCGGAAAGAATAAGGCCGGCAATAAATCTCGATGATTAAAAATATTTCTTGATTAATTTGTAAAAAAATGTTATTATTAAGCAAAAGGTAATTTTTCAATTATAATTTAACATATGATAAACAAAAAATTTATTATGGGGGTTATTCCTATGAATGATGAAAATTACAACGGAAATAACGGGGATTATCAGAATTATGAAAACAACGGCAATATAAACGGTGACGGTGCAAACGGATATGAAACGGATAATTATTACGATCCGTATGCGGCAAATGAGTCTAATTATGCAGATTATTCCGGAGACTATGATAATAACGGTTACGATGACAGTAATTATCAGAACAGCGGTTATGCAGATAGCGGTTATGATGACGGATACGTATATACACCGGCTGCCCCGAAGAAAAAGGACAATAAGGGCATGATGGTTGCAATAATATCGGTTGTTAGTGTTATAATAGTTGTCGGATTAATTGTAGCAATTCTTTTTGCAACAGGTGTTATAGGAAAGAGCAAGGAAGAAAAACTTGCTGATAAGGCAATGTCAATTTTAAACGGAATAAATGATGAAGCGGAAGATGCCATTGATTCTTTGGATGATGATAAAGATGATGATGAAGATGATGATGAAGATGATGATGAAGACAGTAAAAAAGAGGCCGGAGAAATTCGCTATATAACCAATTGTGATGACAGTGCATATATTCGCAGCGAACCTAAGGACAGCAGTGACAACATTATTGCTACGGCAGATTACGGCGAGAAAGTTATATTTTTAAAAAATATAAATAACAAGTTTGCAAAGGTTAAATATGACGGTGAAACAGGTTATGTTGAGCGTGCAAATCTTTCATCTTCAAAGCCTGCCTCAAAGAAAAAAGAAACAAACGGGAGTACATCGGATAATACGATAAAAAAATACATGTATGTTGCAAATGTTAAAAATTCAATATATCTGCGCAGCGAACCGAAAGAAGAGCAAAGCAATATCCTATTTACGATTCCTCTCGGTGAACAGGTGGGATATATTGAAACGGCAAACGGCGCTTTTTCAAAAATAAGCTATAACGGAACAATAGGCTATGCAAAAACCTGTTATTTAAGTGATAGTGCACCATACAGCGCTCAGACATACGGCAGCAGCTACATGACCGTATGTAATGTAAAGTATGCAATATACTTAAGAAGTCAGCCGTATGAAAATTCCGACAATATAATATGTGAAATTCCTGTCGGCAGTACGGTAGAGTTTTTGGAAAACGCAAACGGAACTTTTTATAAGATAAGCTGGAACGGCAATGTGGGTTACGCAAAATCAATATACCTGAGGTAGACATAAATGAACATACTTAAGAATAAGACAACCGGTGATTATTCAATTTTCAGAATAATTGTCATGATAGTATCAATATCCGTTATAATTGCAATGCTTACGGTTGCTGTTATGGGAATGACGGGGGTTATACATTTCGGAAAGCAAAATAAGCAGGTCAAATCAATCTGCCGCTATAGAGACGATAAAGCAGTCCTCTCCGATGTATCTTCCGACAGCAGTGTTCAGTCCGATGCGAATTCTGTTTTGCCCGATGAAGATATTCCGGATGAAAATATGCCCAAGGCAGTTATAGTGCTTGATCCGGGTCACGGGAAGCCGTCCGGTCAGATGACGAATACCGATAAACAACAAAATGGCTGGATATACAATTCATCAATGGGCGGATGGGGTGAATGGCGACACTGGAAGAGTGATACATCATGGCATGACTGTGAGGGCAGCGGATGTACCGGAAGGGCTCCCGCAAACGGCGGATGCTGGTATCCGATAAATCACGGTGACCGCGATATTGAACCTGAGCTTAATATGAACAATGCATTGGCTGCGAAAAAATACCTTGAGGATCTCGGCTATGAGGTCAGAATGACGCGCAGTGCAGACGGAAACCCATCAATGACGGAAAGACTTAAATTTTGTTATCCGGATAACGATACTTCAAAAAGTCCCGATGCCGATTATTTTGTATGCATACATTCCAATGCCGGCGGCGGAAAGGGAACGAGTTATATATCACTATCGGGATATTATGACCAGAGCCCCATGGCAGAAAATTACATTCAGAAGAGCAACATTCTCGGAAAGACAATAAATGATAAAATAGTCAGTGATTCTCCGCTTACGTACTACGGATCGGGATGCTATGACGGTTATCCGGAGCTTGTGCTTTTCTGCAAATCTCCGATACCTATAGCATATCTTGAAATAGGTTTTTATGACAATCCGTCTGATCTGGAAATTCTCAGAAGCTGCAGCGATACGATAGGCAGATCCATAGCATTCGGCATTGACGATTATGTGGATCATCAGATAGAGCTCAAAGAAAAAGAACTTGAATAATCGAAAAACAGTTATTAAATTTATTCTTTATATTAAATGAAATGCACTCATTTGTGCATTTGAGAAAGGATGCAACAATATGGAAAAAGAAAAGTTTTACATTACTACAGCAATTGCATATACCTCAAGAAAGCCTCATATAGGCAATACTTATGAGGTAGTTCTTACTGATGCAATAGCAAGATATAACCGTCTTATAGGAAAGGATGTTTTCTTTCTTACCGGAACGGATGAGCACGGTCAAAAGATTGAGCAGTGCGCCTCAGAATGCGGAATCAGTCCGAAGGAGTATGTAGATAAAGTAGCGGGAGAAATCAAAGATATATGGAATCTTATGAATACAAGCTATGATAAATTTATCCGTACAACGGATGATTATCATGAAAAAGAGGTTCAAAAAATCTTTAAAAAGCTTTACGATCAGGGTGATATATATAAAGGTGAATACAGCGGACTTTACTGCGTTCCGTGTGAGTCGTTTTTCACACCGACTCAGGCTCCTGACGGAGTTTGCCCCGACTGCGGCAGAAAACTAAACGTTACAAATGAAGAGGCTTACTTTTTCCGTATGAGTAAATATCAGGACAGGCTCATGAAGCACATTGAAGAAAATCCCGATTTTATTCAGCCGGAATCAAGAAGAAAAGAGATGGTAAACAATTTCTTAAAACCGGGTCTTCAGGATTTGTGTGTTTCGAGAACATCGTTTAAATGGGGTATTCCCGTAACCTTTGATGACAAGCATGTAATCTATGTCTGGATTGATGCTCTGTCAAACTATATCACCGCTCTCGGATATGATGTTGATAAAAAAAGCGAAACATATAAAAAATATTGGCCTGCAGATGTTCATATCATAGGAAAAGATATTCTTCGTTTTCACACGATTTACTGGCCGATTATGCTTATGGCTCTCGGAGAGCCTTTGCCGAAAAAGGTGTTCGGTCATCCGTGGCTTTTGGCCGGTGCAGATAAGATGAGTAAATCAAAGGGAAATGTTTTATATGCTGATGATCTTGTACGTCATTTCGGTGTGGATGCAATAAGATATTATGTTCTTCGTGAAATGCCCTTTGCATCGGACGGTGTGATTACGCTTGAGACTGTTATTTCACGTTATAACGGTGATCTTGCGAATACACTCGGCAATCTTGTAAACCGCACTGTTGCAATGGCAAATAAATATTTCGGCAAAAAGCTTGACAATCCCAAAATTTGCGAGGATATTGACGAATCTTTAATAAAAGCATGTACCGATACCGTATCACAGGTTGATAAATATATGAAAGAACTAAGAGTTGCGGATTCTCTTGACTGTATAATTGCCCTTGCGAGAAGATGCAATAAATATATAGACGAGACAATGCCATGGGTTCTTGCCAAAGATGAATCAAAGAGTGACAGATTAAAAACAGTTCTCTGCAATCTTTTGGAATCTATACGTTTTATTGCGGTTCTTGTATCTCCGTATCTTCCGGAAACCGGAGAAAAAATTATTGCGCAGATAAACGCGGCTGATGCTTCGTATGAAAGTATAGCCGAATTCAATTCAGACCGCAAAATTTGCGTCGGTGATGCAACACCGCTTTTTGAGCGTCTTGATGAAAAGAAAAAGCTTGAGGAGGTAAGTAACGATTTGTTTTCGGATAAAAAAGAAAATGAAGATAAAAAGACTGAGGACGAAATTTCAATAGACGATTTTGCAAAGGTTAAGTTCAAGGTTGGCACGGTTCTTGAAAGTAAGCGTGTGGACGGAGCCGATAAACTTTTGGTTTCAAAAATAAAGATAGGCGATGAAATCCGTCAGATCGTATCCGGAATAGCTAAGTTCTATTCTCCCGAAGAGATAGTAGGGAAAAAGGTTATTGTTGTCACAAATCTTAAAAAAGTTAAGATTCGCGGTGTGGAATCGGAGGGAATGATTCTCTGCGCGGCAGATAAAAAACATCTTTCGATCCTTACACCCGAAAACGGTGACATTAAAGATGGCACAAGCGTAAGCTGAACACGATAAATTGATATATAAAAAGTCAAAGATACACGGCAAATCAAATCGCCGTGTATCTTTTTCTGAATTCGCGCGGTGTTATTCCGAGGTTGGCTTTAAAAAGAGAATTAAAAAATTTCATGTCCGTATATCCGACAAGCTGCGCTATTTCAATTATTTTTTTATCGGTGTTTGCAAGAAGTCTGCACGCTTCTTCCATGCGCTTTATTTGTATATATTTTGAAAATGTTATCCCCATTTCTTTTTTGAACACGGAGCTCAGGTACGACACGCTGAAGTTTGTTTTTTCGCTTGCCCTGCTCAGGATGTCTTTATCTGTAATATGACTTTCAGCATATTTCATTATGCTTTTACAAACGGAATTTCCGATCAGGTTTTTTGCATATTCTGTTTTTCTCATTGTGATTATTATTGTTTCTATGAGCCGGCAGCGAATTATTTCCAAAAATCCCGACTGCCTTTTTTCATATTCGTTATACATCGTATGCAAAAGCGAGCGCACACTGCCGTCATCATCCATATACACGCTGTTTGCCGGGCTGATGTTTATAACACTGTTGCTGAACTTAAAGCTGTAGTTGTTTACAACATCGTTGAATCCGCGGCATTTATAAAGAGTTTTGTCTATGAACTCGGGCATAAAAAGGCAGTTGATGATTACAAGGGGCTCGTCGCCGTATTGACGATATGAATGAGTACTGTTATAATCAAGAATAAAATAATTTCCCTTTTGTATGATTGTTTTTTTTCCGTTAAGTTTGTGAACCGCTTTTCCGCTTTCAACATATGAAAGCTCAATAAAATCGTGGCTGTGGTAATCTGTTTCGGAAGAACGGCAAAAGCTTATATTTATATTTTCGTTTACAAAATATTTATTGGCATGAATCATTGGTAAAAATCTCCCTATATTTATTGAAAATAATCGGTTGTTTTTATTATAATAAAAATATATAATAAAGTCAACACAAAAATAAAAAAAGTGAGGGATTAATGTGCTTTACAAAAAAAATAATACCAAAGAGCTCGATATGAAGCTTTTTGAAAACCCGACATCGGAGTACAGAGGCACACCGTTCTGGGCGTGGAACTGTGTTCTTAAAAAAGATGTGCTGCTGAGGCAGATAGAATGTTTCAAAAAAATGGGTCTCGGCGGATTTCATATGCATACGAGAGCCGGCATGGCAACGGAATATCTCGGCAAGGAATTTATGGAGCTCATAAAGGCATGCCGCGATAAAGCCGAAGAAGAAAACATGCTTGCATGGCTCTATGACGAAGACCGTTGGGCATCGGGCTCTGCGGGCGGCATGGTTACAAAAACAAAAGCCTTCAGGCAAAAGGCTCTTATGTGGAGCGAAACTCCGGTTAAGTTTTGCGATAAGGAAAGGGGAGTCAAAGAGGGGCTTCCGTACCTTATCGGTATATATGACATCGTTTTAAACGGTGACAAAACTCTTAAGTCATATAAAAAAATAAATGAGGGCGAAAAGTGCGATGGTATGAAGCGTTATGCCTATGTGAAAACTGCCGATGAAACGGGTTGGTTTAACAATCAGACATACGTTGACACGCTCGATAAAAACGCGGTTAAAAAGTTTCTTGACATAACCGTTGACGGATATAAAGATGCGGTAGGCGAAAGCTTCGGTAAGAGCGTCCCGGCAATTTTTACAGATGAACCGCACTTTACCACCAAAAAAACTCTTCCGTTTGCAGACAGTCATGACGACGCTGTTATTCCGTGGACTACCGATTTTGCAGATACATTTAAGGCGGCATACGGAATTGACATAACAGAGACTCTCCCCGAAATATTCTATGATTTGCCAAACTGCAAACCGTCGCGCACAAGATACTGCTTCCACGATCATGTATGTGACAGATTCGTTGATGGTTTCTCGGATCAGTACGGCGAAAGATGTAAGAAATACGGCCTTGCATTAACCGGTCACGTACTTGGGGAAGAATCTCTTGCTTCGCAGACGAGCTGCGTCAGTGAAGCAATGCGTTCATACCGCGGATTTACATACCCGGGCATAGATATGCTCTGCAACAAGACAGAGTTTACCACAGCAAAACAGACCCAGTCCGTTTGTCATCAGATGAATAAAGAAGCTATGATGTCGGAACTCTACGGTGTTACAAACTGGGATTTTGATTTCAGAGGTCATAAATTCCAGGGAGACTGGCAGGCTGCTCTCGGTGTAAACATCAGAGTTCAGCATCTTGCATGGGTATCGATGAAGGGTTCGGCTAAGAGAGACTATCCGGCAAGCATAGGCTATCAGTCGCCGTGGTATGATCATTACAGCTACATAGAAGATCACTTTGCAAGAGTGAATACGGTGCTTACACGCGGCAAACCGCTTGTTGATATAGGTGTAATTCACCCGATAGAAAGCTTCTGGATAAAATTCGGTCCGTCCGACACGAGCTATGATGTTCAGAAAAAGCTTGACGATAACTTTCATAATATCACTGAGTGGCTTATCTCCGGCATGGCTGATTTTGATTTTATCAGTGAATCCATGCTTCCGGATCTCTATGAAGATACGAGTGACAAAAATCTTGCAGTCGGCAGCATGAATTATAAAACGGTCATAGTGCCGGGATGCATAAATATTCGCAAAACTACATTTGATATACTTAAAAAATTTGCCGAAAAAGGCGGAAAGCTCATATTCGTCGGCGAATGCCCGAAATATGTTGAGCTTGAAGAGTCCGAAGAGATTAAAAAGCTGTATGATAAAAGCATCCATGCCGATTGTGACAAGGTATCGATTCTTAACGCTCTTGACGAAGAGCGCAATGTTAAGCTTATAAACACAGAGGGCAAGACACTGTATAACATGATTCATGCAATGAGACAGGACGGAGATGTAAAATGGCTTTTTATTGCTCACTGCAAGGAAAACAAACAGACGGACGTATCGGTATTTGACGATTGCATATTCACGTTAGACGGTGAATACATACCGACGCTTTACAATACAATTACCGGGAAAACGGAAAAACTTAACTTCAAAACCGAAAACGGAAAAACGTATATCTGCAAAAAGGTTTATTCTTGGGACAGCCTGCTGATAAAGCTTGAAGAGGGCAGAGGCTGCGGCGAAGCTGAGGAGGAATCCTCCGATGATAAATTTGAAACAAGCATTAAAAACGCTGTAAGCTGCAGAAGATGCGAGGACAACGTTGTTGTTCTCGACATGCCGGAGTACAGTGTTGACGGCGGCGAATTTATGCCGAAAGAAGAGATGCTTCGCATTGACCTTAAATGCAGAAAAATCTGGAATTATCCGCGCGCCGACGGCTATGACATTCAGCCGTGGGCAATTGAGGGCGAAAATACAGAGCATCATTTGACATTCAGGTTTACCGTAAACAGCGAGGCTGATATTGAAAACTGCTTCATCGCAGGTGAAGAAGCCGAAAAAATGACGGTAAACGGCAGAGACATTGCGCTTGAACCTGTAGGATATTATGTTGACGAAAGCATTAAGAAATACAGCGTCGGCGCTATAGAGAAAGGTGAAAACATAATCGAGATCACCGCTCCGATTTCAAAGAGAATAAGCGTTGAGAATTATTTCCTCCTCGGAGATTTTGATGTAGCCGTAAATGGATGCGATGTTTTAATCAAAGAGCCGTCCGATAAAATTCATTTCGGAGAGCTTTCCTCAAACGGCATGCCGTTCTACGGCGGAAACGTTGTTTATGAAACAGAGCTTGATGTGCCCGACTGTGATCTTAAGATAAAGACAAGCAGATACAGAGGCGCAGTTGTCGGTGTGAGCGTAGACGGCTGCCCGATGAAAATTTCGGCATTCGCGCCGTACATCACGGAGTTTAAAGACCTCAAAAAGGGCAGACACAAAATAGAATTCACACTCTTCGGCACAAGAATCAACACGTTCGGTCAGCTGCATAACTGCGGTTACATCATATGGTTCGGTGCCAACAGCTGGTATACCGAGGGTGAGGAATGGTCATATGAATATGACTTTGAGAGCGCAGGCATACTTAAATCGCCCGTATTTGAAATTAAAGAGAAATAGACAAAAAGAAATACCCGTTCGGCAATTTAAGCCGAACGGGTATCAAAATAAGCTGGAAACGTGACTTGAACACGCGACCTGCGCATTACGAATGCGCTGCTCTACCAACTGAGCTATTCCAGCATGTGTCCGATTCACATCAGACTATAGTATTATACAATACATTTTATAATAAGTCAAGAATTTTTTTGTTTTTTATATTATTTTTTTAAAATTTTATATGACATTATGTAATAAATTGCTTGCGGTATGTTTAACTCCCGTGAGCTTAGCCGCACGCGTCAATATCCGAACACATTAAAAATTCGTATCGGTTACAGGTATATGTATTTTATTTTAAGTCGC